>NZ_CP029425.2:2548192-3756384 GCF_002278135.3 Bradyrhizobium ottawaense
GTGGAATGCGGCTAGGCGGCACTTCAGAGGGCGCCCCGACTAGACGCGGACCATCGCGCGCTTGAGATTCTCGTCGATGTCTTCACTGCGCCGCGGGCCCCCCCGAGCGATTCAGCTAGACCATCAGACAGATCGCAAGTGCGCTCGCTATGGCCATGCCTCCAAGCATGATTATGACCCCGCGTTCAAACTATGATGTGAAGAGCTCAGAGCCCCAGGAGGTAGCAACTGGCGCCGTCTCAAATGCCGCAATCGGCGCTCAATTTGTCTGCCGCTTTTGAGCTGAAGCCCCATCGATCAGGAAATCGTCCAAATCTCGGCCGCTTCGAAGCTGCGGACGCAGCCATCGCGGCTGCCTGCCGCGACCCGACCATGTCTCCGCTGGGTTCTTCGGATTGCGATATTTGGGACGGACAGGCGGGTATGGACGGCGGCGCTTACGATTGAGCCGTGTGGCCTCGTTGGCCAGTCCAATCCTGTGGAGCCTTTCCTCCAAATGTGCTTTTTGCACCAACATTTTCTGAGCGAGTTGGGCGGCGACCTCTTGGTGAAGTATCCAGAGCTCGTCAATGGAGAGCGAATTAAAATGCGCGGTGTTCATGGCTCCATCCGAATCTTGGGCAGAAGGCCCAGGCAGACAAGTCGGGAATCCGGGAGCAGACAAGCCGTCAGTTAAATATTGATCCTGCAATCCACATTTAAATGTGAGAGGTGGCAGGGAGAAAGGCGCGACAGTGGTAATATCGTGGCGAAGTATTTAATTCGCTGCGAGAGGTAGCCACGTCTCGTGACATCCACAGACTCATTCCTCGGCGAGTTGCGCTTTCGTGTTTCGACGAGCGCAACGATGGCGATCGACCGGCGGCCGCGGCGCAGATCGTGGGCGGGAGCGAGGGCCGGCGCAACTCAGATGGATCGATGAATCGATCGCGCTGCCTCGTGTTGCACCCCTGGAGTGCTGGGCCGGCACATTAATTAGGTGGTCAAGAGGACAATTAATTCATCGCGCCGCCCGATTTAAGCCGTATGGGAGCCGTTGTCGCCGCTAAGGCTCAAGCGGGGGTAGGGCGCACCCGGGAGTTTTCGATGTCCGGTCAATTGCGATTGTATTTCGCCAGTTTGGTCCTTGTCGGAGGTTTTTCGGCGGCGCCCGCGTCCTCCAATCCTGTTGCCGACTTCTTCAATACTGCTACGTCCCAACCCACGGTAACCTCTCCGCCGCAAGCCGAATGCGTGCCGCGTCCCGGTACCTCGACCAGTGGCGGACAGCATTGGGTCTACCGAACGGACGGTCGCCGCAAATGCTGGTTCCTGGTCGAGGGCATCGCGACGGTGAAGAAGCCCATTCGGGCTCGCGTGGCCAAAGACCGCAGCGCCAGTTTGGACGGAAACGGGACCACGCAGGCCAGGCGGAGCGCGGTCGTTGATGCGCGCGCGGAGTTGCTGCGCTCCGCGCCGCCCGAGCGATCTCGGACGACTGTACCCGAAATGCAGGTAGCAGATGCCGCTCCCGATCTCGGCACGGGCTCTACCCTGATGTCGGCGGCCCCCATCGTAGATATTCCCAGCAACCAGCTCACGCCCGAACACTCCGTGCCGGGCCAAGTCGACGCTGGGCAGCTTCTCGCCGCCGCGCCCGCCAACCCACCTCAGGATATGCCGCTGGGCGCGCGCATTGCAGAGGCGCACGACGAAGCGCGCAGCTGGACGGCCTGGTTCGGTGTGCTGCTGATGACGCTTGGTGGCCTCTCGCTCTTGAGCTCGAGCCGCACGCTTCGGCACGCAGTGAGATTACGCCACTGAGGTAGCGACATATAAGGTGCTGCCGCCGCGCGGCCGAGGGATTGAACGAGCAGGCACGGCCGAACTGCTACACGTACAAAGGTTCGGTGCGTCGCACTTGGTTTGGCACTGCCTCAGACGGACAATCGGGTACGATGGTGGTCACCCTTTTGGATCGGACTGCATCATGCGGTACAAGGTGTTCGTGGTGGACGGCAGCCGGCAAGTGATCTGCGCTGCAAAGCTCGACTGCATTGACGAGCAGGCGGCGAGACGACGAGCCGAGCAAATGCATGACGAGCACGACGTTGAGCTTTGGGAAGGCGATCGACTCGTTGCAGTGTTCCGAAGTGCAACGTCGAATGAAAGTCGGAGCTAAGGCGCGATCCTGAACAGGTGGCCGGTCTCGCCGCCGAGTTTAGTTCACACCCCGGCCTGGCTGGTTGGCGAGATGTCGCAGCGACGTCATCGCGGAGGCTCGCTACTGTGGGGATGAAGGCGCCCAGTCCCCTCTCAAAGTAGTGGCAGATGCGAGGAGCGCGGGCATCCGTGCATCGAACCGCGCGAGTGAGCCAACGCCGGTCAACCTTCGGACCCGGCGGGTCTCTAAACGGCTCTTGCTCTGCCGCTCGCTTTGGTACGCCGTCTTCTGCCGATTGTTTTTGCCTCTACATGTCGGAGCTTACTTCGAAGCTTCTCCACCTCTCTAAGCTCCTCCAGAAGCGCCTGGTGCCGTTCGCTCAGAACAGCACTAGAAAAGATCTGACGCGTACTCGACATCACATGCCTCAGAAAATGACTTGAAGTAAGAAGTCGACGAAAAGCGAAAGACAAAGAACGCTCGACCGAAGCTCAATGAGCTAAGGCCGCAGCCGCCAGATGTTCCCAATACTCTGCCTCTGCAAGCAGTTTCCAGCTTCTCTCAGGTTGGAGTGCGGCAGTCTGTCGGCAAAGTAACGCCATTGCGCGAAAGCGGCGGGCAGCTTCCATTTCAACCTCCCTGTTTTCTTTTCCCCAACATATTTTTCAATTTTGCGATGGAGTCATCATGATTATACACAATAATCAAATATATCATTTAATGGCGGTCGATTTGGCCGCGTTCGCGCGTCAACCGGGAACTGGTTTCGGTTTTAGCTTCACATGGATTTCGAACGCGGCTTGCCGAGGCCCTGTTGCGCGTTAAAGCGAACGAGAGACGTGCGGGACAGCAACAGGAGATGCGAAGCTTCGTGCGAGAGCATCGAGGATTCTTCTCGCCGCACCCCAGGACACATGCGCCGGCTACCGAGCCATAACCCAGCCATTGGATAGCATCAGCGCTCTGGCTACGCGTCTCGCTCTTAGAGCGCACCACCATCGGATCCCCCGCGATGGTCTCACGCTCTGGAACGTACGCCCGGGCGACAAGGACGGCTACATTGACCCGATGGGATGACCAGCAACACATTGAAGGCCACGTCCGCCGCTTCACGGTGGGCCTGGATCGTCGGATGCGCAAATTAATAAGCACAGGTTGGTGCAAAGTATTGCGAGACTGCTGCTTTCATGCCTCGTCTTCGTGAATGGGGCTGAGTTTCGGCTCCAATTGCTCCCTGCGAGTTGCCGATCTGCGCGAGGCAAAGATCATCTCGCGAACCGAGTGCATCCGGGAGGCAAGCCGTAAAATTCCGGTGTCGCCTCGCAAGGAGGGACGCAAGAGCCTCTTTGTTATTGATTTCGATGTATTAATTATTAAATCGATCGCGTAAATAAATAAATGGACTGATGCTTTAATTTAAAATAGGCTTATTTAATTAGGGGCGGGCGGCCGTGGCGCTTCTCGATCACGGTCGTCGCTTCTGGAGCCGCGAATATTGCAAGATCAAATAATTGCCAAAACGTGGGCGGCTAAGCACCGGCCACGTTGGGCAGGGGGATACCGCTCTAGATCTTTTCGAGTAACTTGGCAGCAGTCTGATGGACTGTCGCTGGCTGGCGGACCTATCGCCGTCCGAGCGAGCGCTACCAATTGCGTGAATTGATTTGCGGCGACGCTCTCTGCTCTGCATTGGCAGACGAGGGTTGCGAATGACGTGCACGCATTTTGTAGCAATGTTCGGCTGGGCTCGGGCAAGTTCGAATTCTTCGTCAATTTGCGATCTTCCGATCCAACCAAGTTTGCGGTTTGCGAACATGGCGGCTGTCAGGCGCGCGACCGTGCGCACGACATCCGATCGCGAGCCCGGATCGACTCCAGCCCCAAACAGGCTTGAGCGGCACGTGTTCTGTTTACACCTTTTCGAAGCGCTGAGCATGACGGCAGGCATGCTGAGCAGCTCGGCATTTTTCTTCAGCAGCATAGGCAAGGCAACGGCCGATCATCCCCGCGCCATTGTGCAATTTGTGCCGGTCCGTGAATGCGGAAGGCGCATCATCCAGAGGATTTAAGCTATGGCGACGCAGACAACGGGCGGCGGCAGCACGGTTTCGTTCGGCAATACTCCGCAAGCCAACACGGACATTTTCTCGTTTACGGAAGACGCCAGCAACATTCTCATCTTGAATGTGCTGGCAAATGACCTTGGGGGCGCGGCCAAGACGCTGTTCTCCCTGGACAATGGAACGAGCGCCTCCGCGTCCACCAAGAACTACGCACCTGCAGATCTGCTGGTCAAAGATGTGGCGTACAGCAGTGATGCCGCCGGAATGGCTGCAACCGGTGACCGCAGCGCCCTCGGTGCACGCATCTGGATTGAAGCGGACGGCACCGTTCATTACGACAAGGGCGACATCAACGTTCAGCTTCAGGCGCTGGCGACCGGGCAAACGCTGACTGACACATTCACCTACGCTATCCAGCTGGGCAATGGCACGCTCAGTTGGGCGACCGTGACACTCCAGTTCAACGGCGCAAACGACTCGGTCATCATCACATCGAGTCCGCAGAGCGGCTCGGTGGTAGAAGACGCGAACACCACGCCGAATATCTCGGATTCGGAGAGCGCGGCGGGCACCATCAGTTTCAACGATGCCGATCTCGGCGACACGCATTCGGCCTCGTTCGCGGCAGCCTCTTCCAACACCACGTCGCTCGGCGCCTTCTCGCTTGATTCTGTCAACGAGACGGCCAATGCCGCCAACGGCTCGGTGCAATGGCATTACAATCTGAACAACGCCGCCGCGCAATACCTCGCTGCGGGCCAGACGATCACCGAGAGCTTCGTGGTGACGATCAATGACGGCCACGGCTCGACAGCTACCCAGACGGTGACGGTCACGATCACAGGCACAAACGATTCGGCTACGGTCTCTTCCGAGGCGAAGTCCGTCACCGAGGGTGATGCCGCCGCCGCCCTCAACACGAGCGGCCAACTCAGCATCATCGACCCGGATACTGGCCAGGCCCATGTCGTGGCGCAATCGAACGTCCACGGGACCTACGGCGACTTCAGCATCGATGCCAACGGCGCCTGGAGCTACACCGGCAACGGCGCGCATGACGAGCTCACCGCCGGCCAGCAGGTGCAGGATCAGTTCACGGTGACCAGCCAGGACGGCACCGCGAGCGGCATCGTGACGGTCACCATCACCGGCAGCAATGATGCGGCCACGGTCTCGTCGGACTCGAAGTCCGTCAGCGAGGGCAATGCCGCCTCCGCGCTCAATGCCAGCGGCCAGCTGACGATTGTGGATCCCGACAGCGGCGAAGCCCATGTCGTGGCGCAGACGAACGCGCACGGGACCTATGGCGACTTCACGATCGATGCCAACGGCGCCTGGAGCTACACCGGCAACGGCGCGCATGACGAGCTCACCGCCGGCCAGCAGGTCCAGGACCAGTTCATGGTCACCAGCCAGGACGGCACCGCCACCGGCACGGTGACGGTGACCATCACCGGCAGCAACGATGCGGCCACGGTCTCTTCGGACTCGAAGTCTGTCACCGAGGGTGGCACGGCGGCGGCGCTGAACACCAGCGGCCAGCTCAGCATCACCGACCCGGATACGGGCGAAGCCCACGTCGTCGCGCAATCGAATGTCCACGGGACCTACGGCGACTTCACGATCGATGCCAGCGGCGCCTGGAGCTTCACCGGCAACGGCGCCCATGACGAGCTCACTGCGGGCCAACAGGTCCAGGATCACTTCACGGTGACCAGCCAGGACGGGACCGCCTCCGGAACGGTGACGGTCACCATCACCGGCACGAATGACGCGGCGACCGTCAGCTCGGACTCGAAGTCCGCCACCGAGGGCGACACCCCGGCGGCGCTCAACACCTCGGGCCAGCTCACGATTGTGGATCCCGACAGCGGCGAAGCCCATCTCGTGGCGCAATCGAACGTCCACGGCACCTACGGCGACTTCAGCATCGATGCCAACGGCGCCTGGAGCTACACCGGCAACGGCGCGCATGACGAGCTCATCGCAGGCCAGCAGGTCCAGGACCAGTTCACGGTCGCCAGCCAGGACGGCACCGCGAGCGGCACGGTGACAGTGACCATCACCGGCAGCAACGATGCGGCCACAGTCTCATCGGACTCGAAGTCTGTCACCGAAGGCGACACGGCCGCCGCACTCAACACCTCAGGCCAGCTCACCATCACCGATCCCGACAGCGGCGAAGCCCACGTCGTCGCGCAATCGAATGTCCACGGGACCTACGGCGACTTCACGATCGATGCCAGCGGCGCCTGGAGCTACACCGGCAACGGCGCCCATGACGAGCTCACTGCGGGCCAGCAGGTCCAGGACCAGTTCACGGTCACCAGCCAGGACGGCACCGCGAGCGGCACGGTGACGGTGACCATCACCGGCAGCAATGATGCGGCGACAGTCTCATCGGACTCGAAGTCCGTCACCGAGGGCGACACCGCGGCGGCGCTGAACACCAGCGGCCAGCTCAGCATCACTGACCCGGATACCGGCGAAGCCCATCTCGTGGCGCAGAGCAATGCCCACGGGACCTACGGCGACTTCAGCATCGATGCCAACGGCGCCTGGAGCTACACCGGCAACGGCGCCCATGACGAGCTCATCGCCGGCCAGCAGGTCCAGGACCAGTTCACGGTGACCAGCCAGGACGGCACCGCGAGCGGCATCGTGACGGTGATCATCACCGGCAACAATGACGCGGCGACGGTCTCGTCGGACTCGAAGTCTGTCACCGAAGGCGACACGGCCGCCGCACTTAACACCTCAGGCCAGCTCACCATCACCGATCCCGACAGCGGCGAAGCCCACGTCGTCGCGCAATCGAATGTCCACGGGACCTACGGCGACTTCACGATCGATGCCAGCGGCGCCTGGAGCTTCACCGGCAACGGCGCCCATGACGAGCTCACTGCGGGCCAGCAGGTCCAGGACCAGTTCACGGTCACCAGCCAGGACGGCACCGCGAGCGGCACGGTGACGGTGACCATCACCGGCAGCAATGATGCGGCGACAGTCTCATCGGACTCGAAGTCCGTCACCGAGGGCGACACCGCGGCGGCGCTGAACACCAGCGGCCAGCTCAGCATCACTGACCCGGATACGGGCGAAGCCCATCTCGTGGCGCAATCGAACGTTCACGGGACCTATGGCGACTTCACGATCGATGCCAACGGCGCCTGGAGCTACACCGGCAACGGCGCCCACGATGAGCTCACCGCCGGCCAGCAGGTGCAGGACCAGTTCACGGTCACCAGCCAGGACGGCACCGCCACCGGCATCGTCACGGTGACCATCACCGGCAGCAACGATGCGGCCACGGTCTCTTCGGACTCGAAGTCGGTAACCGAAGGCGACACGGCCGCCGCACTCAACACCTCAGGCCAGCTCACCATCACCGATCCCGACAGCGGCGAAGCCCATGTCGTGGCGCAATCAAACGTCCACGGGACCTACGGCGACTTCACGATCGATGCCAACGGCGCCTGGAGCTACACCGGCAATGGCGCGCATGACGAGCTCACCGCCGGGCAGCAGGTGCAGGATCAGTTCACGGTGACCAGCCAGGACGGCACCGCGAGCGGCATCGTGACGGTGACCATCACCGGCAGCAACGACGCGGCCACGGTCTCATCGGATTCGAAGTCTGTCACCGAGGGCGACACCGCGGCGGCGCTCAATACCGGCGGCCAGCTGACGATTGTGGATCCCGACACTGGCGAAGCCCATGTCGTCGCGCAGACGAACGCGCACGGGACCTACGGCGACTTCACGATCGATGCCAACGGCGCCTGGAGCTATACCGGTAACGGTGCCCACAATGAGCTCACCGCCGGGCAGCTGGTGCAGGACCAGTTCACGGTGACCAGCCAGGATGGCACCGCGAGCGGCATCGTCACGGTGACCATCACCGGCAGCAACGACGCGGCCACGGTCTCTTCGGATTCGAAGTCTGTAACCGAAGGCGACACGGCCGCCGCACTCAACGCCTCAGGCCAGCTCACCATCACCGATCCCGACAGCGGCGAAGCCCACGTCGTCGCGCAATCGAATGTCCACGGGACCTACGGCGACTTCACGATCGATGCCAGCGGCGCCTGGAGCTTCACCGGCAACGGCGCCCATGACGAGCTCACTGCGGGCCAGCAGGTCCAGGACCAGTTCACGGTCACCAGCCAGGACGGCACCGCGAGCGGCACGGTGACGGTGACCATCACCGGCAGCAATGATGCGGCGACAGTCTCATCGGACTCGAAGTCCGTCACCGAGGGCGACACCGCGGCGGCGCTGAACACCAGCGGCCAGCTCAGCATCACTGACCCGGATACGGGCGAAGCCCATCTCGTGGCGCAATCGAACGTTCACGGGACCTATGGCGACTTCACGATCGATGCCAACGGCGCCTGGAGCTACACCGGCAACGGCGCCCACGATGAGCTCACCGCCGGCCAGCAGGTGCAGGACCAGTTCACGGTCACCAGCCAGGACGGCACCGCCACCGGCATCGTCACGGTGACCATCACCGGCAGCAACGATGCGGCCACGGTCTCTTCGGACTCGAAGTCCGTCAGCGAGGGCGACACCGCGGCGGCGCTCAACACCAGCGGCCAGCTGACGATTGTGGATCCCGACAGCGGCGAAGCCCATGTCGTGGCGCAATCAAACGTCCACGGGACCTACGGCGACTTCACGATCGATGCCAATGGCGCCTGGAGCTACACCGGCAACGGCGCGCATGACGAGCTCATCGCGGGCCAGCAGGTGCAGGACCAGTTCACGGTGACCAGCCAGGACGGCACCGCCACCGGCACGGTGACGGTGACCATCACCGGCAGCAACGACGCGGCCACGGTCTCGTCCGACTCGAAGTCCGTCACCGAGGGTGATGCTGCCGCCGCATTGAACGCCTCCGGCCAGCTCACGATTGTGGATCCCGACACGGGCGAAGCCCATGTCGTGGCGCAATCAAACGTCCACGGGACCTACGGCGACTTCACGATCGATGCCAATGGCGCCTGGAGCTACACCGGCAACGGCGCCCATGACGAGCTCACCGCCGGCCAGCAGGTCCAGGACCAGTTCACGGTGACCAGCCAGGACGGCACCGCCACCGGCATCGTGACGGTGACCATCACCGGCAGCAACGACGCGGCCACGGTCTCGTCCGACTCGAAGTCCGTCACCGAGGGTGATGCTGCCGCCGCATTGAACGCCTCCGGCCAGCTCACGATTGTGGATCCCGACAGGGGCGAAGCCCATGTCGTGGCGCAATCGAATGTCCACGGGACCTATGGCGACTTCAGCATCGATGCCAACGGCGCCTGGAGCTACGCCGGCAACGGCGCCCACGATGAGCTCACCGCCGGCCAGCAGGTGCAGGATCAGTTCATGGTGACCAGCCAGGACGGCACCGCGAGCGGCATCGTCACGGTGACCATCACCGGCAGCAACGACGCGGCCACGGTCTCTTCGGATTCGAAGTCCGTCACCGAGGGCGACACCGCGGCGGCGCTCAATACCAGCGGCCAGCTGACGATTGTGGATCCCGACAGCGGCGAAGCCCATGTCGTCGCCCAAACCAATGCTCACGGGACCTATGGCGACTTCACGATCGATGCCAACGGCGCCTGGAGCTACACCGGCAACGGTGCCCACAATGAGCTCACCGCCGGCCAGCAGGTCCAGGACCAGTTCACGGTGACCAGCCAGGACGGCACCGCCACCGGCACGGTGACGGTGACCATCACCGGCACAAATGACGCGGCGACCGTCAGCTCGGACTCGAAGTCCGTCACCGAGGGCGACACCGCCTCTGCGCTCAATACCGGCGGCCAGCTGACGATTGTGGATCCCGACAGCGGCGAAGCCCATGTCGTCGCTCAGGCGAACGCGCACGGGACCTATGGCGACTTCACGATCGATGCCAACGGCGCCTGGAGCTACACCGGCAACGGCGCCCACGATGAGCTCATCGCGGGCCAGCAGGTCCAGGATCAGTTCACGGTCACCAGCCAGGATGGCACCGCCACCGGTACCGTGACGGTGACCATCACCGGCAGCAACGACGCGGCCACGGTCTCTTCCGACTCGAAGCCCGTCACCGAGGGCGACACCGCGGCGGCGCTGAACACCAGCGGCCAGCTCACCGTCACCGACCCGGATACGGGCGAAGCCCACGTCGTCGCGCAATCGAACGTCCACGGGACCTATGGCGACTTCACGATCGATGCCAGCGGCGCCTGGAGCTACACCGGCAACGGCGCTCATGACGAGCTCACCGCGGGCCAACAGGTCCAGGATCACTTCACGGTGACCAGCCAGGACGGGACCGCCTCCGGCATCGTGACGGCCACCATCACCGGCAGCAACGACGTGGCGACGGTCTCGTCGGACTCGAAGTCCGTCACCGAGGGCGACACCGCGGCGGCGCTGAACACCAGCGGCCTATTGACGATTGTGGATCCCGACAGCGGCGAAGCCCACGTCGTGGCGCAATCGAACGCGCACGGGACCTATGGCGACTTCACGATCGATGCCAACGGCGCCTGGAGCTACGCCGGCAGCGGCGCGCATGACGAGCTCACTGCGGGCCAGCAGGTGCAGGACCAGTTCACGGTCACCAGCCAGGACGGCACCGCGAGCGGCATCGTGACGGTGACCGTCACCGGCAGCAATGATGCGCCGGTGCTGAACGCCAATGGCGGTTCACTGTCCTATGCCGAGGGTCAGGCCGCGACCGCGATCGACACGGCGCTGATCCTGTCGGACGTTGACAGCACGAATCTGACCGGCGCGACGGTCGCGATCACAGGAAACTTCGCCTCCGGCCAGGATGTGCTCGGTTTTACCAATCAGAACGGCATCACCGGCAGCTATAACGCCAGCACTGGGGTGCTGACCCTGACGGGTTCGTCGAGCGTGGCGAACTACCAGGCGGCCCTGCGCTCGGTGACGTATTTGAACTCGGGTGACAATCCGTCGGGCGCGACCCGCACCATCAGCTATCAGGTTGACGACGGCCAGACGGCCAGCCACGCCAGCAACATCGTGAACGCGACAGTCACGGTCATTCCGGTCAACGACGCGCCGGTGAATACGGTTCCGGGAGCACAGACGACGAACGTCAACACGACAAAGGCGATCACGGGACTTGGCATCTTCGACGCCGACTCGGACGGCGCCAGCGAAACGATCACGTTGTCGGTAACCAACGGCACCTTGACCGTTTCAGGAGGTACCGCAGGGATCAGCGGCAGCGGAACGTCGACGGTGACGCTGACCGGAACAGTCAGCGCCATCAATTCTACCCTGGCCTCGACGGTCAACTACGTTCCGACATCGAATTTTGCCGGAACCAGCACTCTGACCATGACGACAAGCGACAATGGCCACAGCGGAGCGGGTGGCGCATTGACCGATGTGGATACGGTGACCATTTCGGTCACGAGCCCCAGTCCCTTCGCTCTCACGACCGGCACCGATACGGTCTTCTATGCATCGGGCACCAATACTGTGACCGGTACCCAATCTCCCCTAACGCTAAACAACGGTGACATGCTGACTGGGGGAAGCGGTACGGACACTCTCGCCGTCAGTGGTGGCGGTCTGGGGCCATTCACCTTCGGCGATGGTGCAGGAAGCATTGGCCTGACAAACTTCGAAACGATCAGTTTAAGTGACAGCAACAGCGGAAATCACACTGACACCCTGACATTCCTTTCGACATTCCAAAATGGAGGAACGCTCACGATTGACGGATCCGGCATTACGGGGAACGGCGACCTGGTCGTAGATGCTAGCGCAGTCACGTCTGGATCGTTTGTCATCATGGGCAGCTCAGGAAACGGCGGCGATGATACCCTCAAGGGCGGTTCTGGTAACGACACCATCAACGGTGGCGCAGGCACTGGCGCGGACAGGATCGTGGGTGGTGGTGGCGCAGATGCGCTGACTGGTGGTGGCGGGAACGATACATTCGCCTATCTCGCTGTCACCGACGCGGGTGACCACATCACCGACTTCAGCACCTCAGGGGATAAGCTGGAATTTACGGTAACCGCCGGACGGTTCGTCATTGGTGATGTCGATACGACCGTTGAAAATGTCAGAACGGGCAACAACGCTGCGCTAAATCTCGCCAACACGGAGGTCGGCATCAAAACAGACGCATCCGTGACGACGGCGACAGTTCAATCAACGATCAACAGCTACTCCAACATCACCACAGGAGCCCTATTTGTATTCCACAATTCGACGGTGGGCCACGCGCAAGTTTACTACGATGCCAATCCGAGCGTCGCAGGCGGCGCGACACTCGTCGCCGATTTGGACAACCTGACCACTCTGGCGAGCATAACCGGTACTTTCAGCGCGGCGGATTTTGCGTTTGGAACGGCCCTTGCTCCTGCGGGGGTGTCGGGCGAGCCCATCAATCTCGGTCTGACGGACTCGCCCGCTCATCAGGGTCAAATCGCCACCGTCACTGTCGGCAGCGTGCCCGCAGGCTGGACATTAAATGGTGGGATGCTGCTCCCCGATGGCAACTGGACGATCGAGACGACTGACGTCAGCTCGCTAATGGTGACATCGCCAGTCGATTTCGCCGGAGCATTGCATCTCGACGTGACCGTGACCTGGATGCAGCCGGATGGCTCGGCTGTAATCGAGACATTCGCCGACAATGTTGAAGCTTTTGCAGCGGGCTCCGCCATCATCGCCATTTCCGGCGACGACTATCTCACAGCGTCAAGTGGCAGCGATCTGCTCGTATTCTCGCAGCCGATCGGCCACGACGTCATCTATAATTTCGAGATTGCGCATGATCAGATCGACCTGATCGGCTACGCCGGCTTCAAGACCTTCGCGGACGTCCAAACGCATCTGTCTGCCGACAACGACGGCAACGCCGTCATTGCGCTGGCCGACGGTCAAACGATCACTCTGGATGGCGTCGATGCCGGCTCGCTCGCAGCGGACGACTTCGTATTCGACTTCAAGCCCGTGGTCGACAATTCAGGCACAATGACGATCGGCAACGGCGCATTGCTGCCGTTATCCGGTAACATCCACAATACGGGCACGATCTCGTTGAACTCGACGGGCGCCGAGACCGACCTCCAACTCGTCGGGCACGGAATTTTGCTCGAAGGTGGCGGTCAGGTGCTGTTGTCCGACAATAGCGAGAACACGGTCAGTGGAACTGTTTCCGACGTCACGCTGACCAACATCGACAATACCATTTCGGGAGCCGGACAGCTTGGCGGGGGGACATTGATCCTTGTCAACCAAGGTACAATCAACGCGACGGGCACCAACGCGCTCGAGATTGACACCGGTAGCAACACCGTCGTCAATTCCGGAACGATTGCGGCCAGCGGCAGCGGCGGACTGGTCATCGACAGCAACGTGGATAATTCAGGGCTGCTGTGGGCGCATGGAGCCAACATCACTCTCAATGGCAGTGTAAGCGGCAGCGGCACCGCGCTGATGGATGGCGTGGCTACGGTCGAGTTCGGAGCGGCTTCATCTGCGCATGTCGCGCTCGATGCCGCAGCGACCGGGACAATCGTGCTCCATGACTCCTTCGACTTCAGCGGAGTCGTGTCCGGGTTTGACGGAGATGACCACCTGGATCTCCTCGACGTCGCGTTCGGGGACGGCACGACCGCTAGTTATGTCGCAAATCAGGCCGGCACTGGAGGAATCCTTTCGGTGACTGACGGAGTTCATACCGCCAATATCAGCCTGTTCGGCCAGTACGATCCCGCGAGCTTCCAGACTGAGGCAGACAAGAACATGGGAACGCTTATCAGCTACCACGAGTATCTCGTCTGAGGCGCTGCGAGGAGGTGGCTAAAGGCGCTGACTGCGAAGTCGGTACTTGGTTCGCAGCTCCATGCGCGCCGGCCTGGTCGCAGCATCCGCTCGATTATATGTGCGTGGATTAATCGGTCGACGCAGCACCGCAGTTCAATGCCATCACATAATTACTGTATCTCCGATAAATAAAATTATACCGCCTGATTTACCCGTATAATTCCGGTGATTTCCGGTCGACCCAGCGTAGCTCAGCCTGAGATTCGATTATGGCGGTCAGCTAACGTCTTTTTATTACGACGTTTTCGCTGATTGTGATTTCCATCTTTGATTTTCACGGGCTCGTTCCGGTAGGGTTAATTCAAAATACATTATATATTAAATGTTGACGGTAATAAACATTTAATGGATAGTTTACCGCTGGCGGGGCCGGACATAAATCCGCAGCCGCTGGAAGTCGCCGAGGTGTCTGCAAATTCATCTTGAAAGAAGGGATTCTTCCTATGTTGCATCATTTCATCGAGACCAAGGAAACGTTGAAGCGTCTGCGAACTGACCAGGATGGCGTGGTGTCATTCGAGTACATCATCGTCGCGGTTTGTATCGTCGGCGCGGTGGGTGCCGTGTTCGGTGGCGGAGCCGGTGGGCAGATCGGGGCGGCGCTGACGACCGGGATCACCGCAATCACCACCGCTTTCACGACCGCGATCGCTGGTTGATACCGCCATTTTGGCGCCAGAGGGGGGCAATCCAAGCTGCCCCCCTCCTGCAGAAGTGCTCCCGCCAGTTTGCCTTCCACCTTTTTTGAAACGTGCATTTCATGAGTTGGATTGCTCCCACAGCCTCGATCCTGGAAATCCTGTTGTTGCTCTATGTCGCAACGATGGACGTTGCGACGCGCTTGATCCGAAACGAATTTTGTCTTGCGCTGGCGCTGCTCGGGATCGCCGGTCAATTGCCCAGCCCGATTCAAGTCGCTGTGTCGCTGATCACAGCCGGGATCCTCTTTCTGCTGCTTTTTGTCCTGTACGCGCGCGGAGGAATTGGTGGCGGCGATGTCAAGCTGCTGGTTGCCCTGGCGGTTGGTCTCCCGCCGAGCGGCGTGATGCAGTTGCTGACCGTCACCGTGCTGGCCGGCGGCGTCCTTGCCTTGGTGCATCTGATGATGCGTCACCTGCCATATCCCAGACTGGCACCCGCCGGATCGTCGCTCGCGCGCCGGATCTACGCGATCGAGCGGTGGCGCCATTTGCGACACGCCCCGCTGCCTTACGGAGCCGCTATCGCCTGCGGCGGTATCTGGACCATTTTGAGCAAAGGATCGTGAAATGTCATCCGCGCTGCGTCTGTCGATCATCGTGGTGCTTTTGCTTGCAACCACAGCGTTCGGACTGATCGCCTACAGCATGAACCTGCCGAAGGCGCAGCCTCCGGTCCCAGTACAGGTGACGGAGGCGCCCCTCGCGCCGGCGGCGCCGGCGACCGCCGGATACTTCGTCGCGGCACGGCCATTGCCGAGGGGGACGTTGGCCCGCGAAGAGGATTTCGCCGTCCGCTCGGTGCCGCCGGAGCGCGTTCCCCAAGGGGCTATCCTTGAAACCCCCGAGTCCAAGGCCGGACTTGCCGGTTCACTCATCCGCAACTTCGTCGAAGCGGGCAGTCCCGTTACGTTGCAGGATATCCTGCGTCCGCGGGATCGGGGTTTCCTCGCCAGTGTCCTGGCGCCAGACAGCCGTGCCATCAGCATCAAGGTTGACGAGGAGGCCGGTGTCTCGGGTCTCATCAGGCCAGGCGATCACGTGGACGTCGTGTTGACCCAGGTCTTCGAGAAAGTCGATACCGCGCGCCGCGCCCTCAGCGAAACCGTTCTGCGTAACGTTCGAGTCATCGCGATTGATCAGGAGATCGTGCAGGGCGCGCGACCCATCAGCGGGATGGCAGGTAAGCAAACGCAGACCGTGTCACTGGAGCTTACGCAGGTGCAGGTCAAGAAAGTCACCGTCGCAAAGCAACTCGGGACGCTCTCGTTCGCCGTACGCGCAGCAGTCGATCAGTGGGACAAGGCAGACACCGGCGCGATGTCGAGCTGTGACGTGTCGCCAGAACTTGCCCGCCAGTATGCAATTTCCGCACAGAGAACGGCAGTGTTCGTTCATTCAGGCGGTGAGGTCAAGCAATACACGGTCAGGAAGCAAGAGGAAGACGCTCTCGTCAGCTGCGACGGTGCATCGGAAGCCGTGCGCCCGACTGCGACGGCGGCGGGTTACGATAACAGGTTGTCGGAGAAACGTTGATGAGCATCGCCATAGCCACTCCGCCTGAAGAAACGACGTCAATCGTTACGCGTAACCGCATCGTCGGTTTCGTAAACGATGAGCTCAGCGCTGCGGCGTTGCGCAAGGGGCTCGAAGGCGCCAATCTCTCGATCAGACGCGGCACGATCCGCAATGCCATACGGATGCTCGAAACCGACACGGATCTGTTCGCGCTGGTGGTAGACATCAGTGGCGTCGATGATCCCTTTACTGAACTGGAAAGGCTGGCCGGCGTCTGTCCACCCGATGTCCGCGTAGCCGTGATCGGCGACAACAGGGAGATCACGTTCTACCGTGAGCTCCTGGAGCTTGGCTTGACCGAGTATCTGCCGCGGCCGCTCACGCGCGATCTGGTGCTGGACAAGCTGCGCCCCAAGCTTCTCGGCGACGTCGCAGCCAACCAGATCGATCGTGGCGGGCACGTGGTCTCGATCTGCGGGGCGCAGGGCGGCGCCGGCGCCACGAGCATTGCGATCAATCTGGCGCTGCAACTTGCCGAGACGACCAAGGCCAAGGTGGCGCTGCTTGATCTTCATCTGCAGGGCGGCGAGGCCGCCGTGATGTTGGGTGTTCGTCCCGGGCCAGGGCTGCGTATCGCTCTGGAAAATCCGATGCGGGCGGACACACTCTTCCTCGAGCGCGCGGCAATCGAAGTCAACGAAAGGGTTTGCCTGGTCTCGGCCGACGAGGACCTCGATGCGCAGCTTGAAATTACGGAGGCTGGCGTACGACACGTGCTTGGTCTGCTGCGTCAACGGTTCAACTACATCGTGGTCGATGTACCCGTCCCGTTTCCGCCGTCGATCTATCCCGTGATTGCGCTTTCCCGTCATGTGATGGTGCTGCTCGAATCCGAGGTGACCGGACTTCGCAATGCCCATGCGCTACGCACCGCCGTGATCAACATCGCGGGCAAGGACCGGGTCTTTACCTTGCTCAACCGGGCCGGTCGTCCCGGGGGCCTTCCGAGGGCGGCGGTTGTCAAGGCGTTGGGTGCAGAGCCCGACATCGTCGTTCCCGATCTCGGCAAGGGCATGACTGAGGCGCTCAATCTCGGAATTCCAGCTCTGAAGCACGTCAGGAAATTGCGGCGTCACCTGGCGCCGATCGTACGGGAGATCAGCGGTGTCGCTGCCGAGCGGGTTAGCTGGTGGAGGAGGGTGCTCACAGCACATCTGCGATGAAGAAGTTTGGTAGGCGCGAAGACGACGCACCAGCTCACGTATTGGCGGCAGGCGTCCCTGCATCTGCGATAGGCTTGCCGTTGCCGTCGGCCGGCGCGACTGCAGCCGCACCGAACGTGCCGTCACCTGCGCCAAGGCGCGACGAACCTGCGATCCACCAACCCATCATTCCACCTTCGCTGCGTGAACGGGTGATTGAGCAGATCGAACCCGCGGTGGCCGCAACCGTCTCGCGGGAGGTTCTCCGGCGGCAGATTGAAGAGATCATCCATCATATTGCCAACCAGGAACGGCTCGAGCTGTCGGGCCGCGAGCAGCTGCAGCTCGCGGACGAAATTGCCGACGACATGACGGGCTACGGGCCGCTCCGTCCGCTGCTGCTGGACCAGTCGATCAGCGATATCATGGTGAACGGCCCAAGCAATATCTACGTGGAGCGAAGCGGCAGGCTGGAACGAGTGGCGGTGCGTTTCCGCGACAATGATCACATCGCCTCCGTCGCTCAGAAGATTGCCGCGCAGGTCGGTCGGCGCGTCGACGAATCCAGTCCGATGGTGGATTGTCGCCTGCTGGATGGCAGCCGGGTCAACATCATCCTCCCGCCGCTGGCGATCCATAGTCCGTGCATTTCCATCCGCAAATTTCCAAGCCGTCGTTTGGACATCGCCGGATTGATCGAAAACGGCTCGATGACCCCGGCCATCGGACAATTGCTGGAGATCGCCGCCCGCTCGCGGCTCAATGTTCTGGTCTCCGGCGGCACCGGATCCGGCAAGACGACGCTCCTGAACGCGATGAGTCAGTTCATCGATCACACCGAACGTATTGTCACGATCGAGGACGCGGCGGAGCTGCAGCTTCAGCAGCCCCACGTGATCAGCCTGGAGACCCGGCCTCCCAGCCTCGAAGGCACAGGGCAGGTGACACAACGCGATCTGCTGGTGAATGCCCTGCGCATGCGTCCCGACCGGATCGTCGTCGGCGAGGTGCGCAGTTCCGAAGCATTCGACATGCTGCAGGCGATGAACACCGGCCATGATGGTTCGATCTCCACGGTACACGCGAATAGTACCCGGGATGCCCTGACTCGCATCGAAAACATGGTGCAGATGGGACAGGTCAATCTACCGTCGCGCGCCATTCGAAGTCAGATCGTCGCTGCGCTGGATCTCATTGTGCAGGTCGAACGCATGCGGGACGGACAGCGCCGCATCGTTCAGATCAGCGAGGTGATCGGCCTTGAAGGGGAGGTGATCACCACCAATGACATCGCAGCCTTCGAGTATCAGGAGGAGGATGTGAACGGGCGGATATCGGGCAGCTACAAGTCCAACCTTGCAACCCCGAAGTTCAAGAGCCGGCTTGTCTATTTCGGGCTGGATGGTGCTTGGGCCGAGGCCATGAGGCAAATATGACGCTGGAGTCCGTGATCGTCACTGTTCTGGCGCTCGCGATGTGCGCAGCAGCCGTTTCGTTGTGGCTCGACGCTCGGGAAAGACGCATCAATCGTCGGTTGGCGGTTGCTTTGCCAACGTCGCATCCGGCTAACCTGCCATCCATTCGCCGCTTGGAGGCCGGGTCTCAGGATCAGTTTCTCAATCGGCTGTCCAACTACAATCCCGATATACCTTACGTGTTGCGTCCCGCCTACGTGCTGCTTGCCGGTGCATTCGGAGCAGCGGCGATCCTCTATGCGAACAGCCAGCTGGGATATTCCATCGTCTACGCGTCCATTGTCGCGGCAATCGCGGCCCTCATTGTGATACGAGGCCTGTTCGGATGGCAGCAACGTCGCTTCGCTCTTCAGCTTTTTCGACAGCTGCCTGATGCGATCCAGCTGGTGACAAGTACCGTGCGATCGGGTCTGCCTGTGCACGAGGCATTTCGTGCCCTCGCGCGGGATATGCCGCAGCCAACGGCCGGGCAGTTTGCCATCGTATGCAGCGAAGTGAATCTGGGAAGACCTGCAGAGGAAGCGGTCCAAGCTGTCTATCGGCGAACGCAGGTGGCAGAGTATGCGATCTTTGCGGTGACACTTGCCGTGCAGTTGAAGTCCGGTGGCAGCCTGGCCGAGACCTTGCAGAACCTGGGAGACACTGTCAGGCAACGTGTTGCGCTGGCTGCCCGCGCCAAGGCGCTGGCAGGAGAGGTGATCTTTTCCTCACGGGCGCTGACAGTCTCGCCCTTGATCGCAGGTGGGGTCCTGTACGCAGCCAATCCGCAAACGGTCGATCTGTTGTTCACCGATCCGGTTGGAAACAAGCTGCTGGCTTACGCAGTCCTTTCGGTGCTTGTCGGAGCCCTGGTGATAAGCTGGATGGTCAGAAGGGAAACAGAACTATGACTTCTGGTCTCAGTCTGGTGGCCCTTGCAGTCGTGGCTGCGACTGCGTCCTGCATGTTGATCATCCGCGAAATACACATTCGTACATTGGACGCCCGGGTATCAAACGCCGTGATGGGCGTTGCTGGCCGGTCTGCGCCCTTCCAGGACGTGACCGGTTGGTTTTCGTCACTCGGCATGCGCTACCGTCGCTTCTATGCCGAGGAAAATCTGGATCAGCTACGAACCATCCTTCAATCGTCGGGTTTCAATCATCATCGAGCCTTGCCGACCTGGATCGGTGTCAAAGCCGTCAGCATGGCGCTATGCCCGATCATCGCCGGGGGTGCCGCTCAGCTTCTCGGGAAGCCGCTGCTTGATGTACTGGTCTTCACACTTATTGGCGTGGCGATCGGAATTTTAGCGCCGCGATTGATACTGGCGGTGCTGAAGCGGCGGTTTGATGCCGCCATTCGACTGGGCACGCCGGACATGATCGATTTGCTGGTTGTGTGCAGCGAATCGGGAATGGGACTGGAAAGCGGGCTCGCACGCGTAGCGCAAGAAATGCAAGAAACCAATCCCGCCATAGCCAGGGTCATGAGCGGACTTCTTGATGATCTCCGGATCCTGCCAAGCCGCAGCGACGCATTCGAGAAACTGGGAGCTACATCGGATGGGCTTCGCCGATTCGGAATCATGGTCGGCCAAAGCCTGCAATACGGAACTCCGGTGGGCCAGGCGCTGCGGAGTATCGCTGTCGACCTCCGGCGCGAACGAATTACCAAGCTTGAAGAAAGAGCACACAAGTTGGGCGCCAAGCTGACCATTCCGATGGTCTTGTTCCTGCTTCCAGCCATGTTCGTCATTTTGGGAGGAAGTCCCATTCTGCATCTCGTGCGTTCGTTCGCCAGCTTCGGTAAGTAGCCATGAGCACGATTGCCCTGTCGAAAACGTCCTCTTACGATCGAACAATGCAACTGTTCGGCGGCATGTGGTTCATGTTGCTGGCGCTTGGCGTGGCCATCAAGATCGGATCATCGGCTCATGATCCTTGGCCGTCGCTCCTGTCAAGTGTTTGCCTCGCTGTCTTCTACGTGCTCCTGGCGCTGTTGATCGTCACGCGGCCCCCGGCGAAGGCGCAAGCGAAGGGCCGTCTCCCAAGGATAGCGGCGTTCGTCGGCACCTATATGCCGTGGACGATCGCTTTCTTCGGCGAAACCGACAAGGCGTTGCCAAACCTGGCCTCCACTGCGTGCGTGTTGATCGGCATGATCATGATGCTGGTCACCATCCGACATCTTGGCAGGTCCTTCAGTCTGGTGCCACAGGCGCGCAACGTGGTGCAAACGGGGCCGTATCGGTGGATCAAGCACCCGCTCTACCTCGCGGAAGAAATCGCGGTGCTGGGCGTGGTGCTGAGAAGCCCGACGCCGCTGACAGCGGTGTTGCTCGTCTTGCATATCGGCATCCAGGTTTGCCGGATTCATTACGAAGAGGACCTGCTTCGGCGCAACTGCCCTGAATATTCCGCTTACGAAGCATCGCGCTGGAGAGTGATCCCTTACGTTTGGTGAGTGCTGTTCCGGTCGACGACCGGAAGGGTGAGTATTGGTCGAGGTCAACTCATGAGCCGCAAGAAGTCGTTCATCGGGGATCAAGGCGGCGCCGTCGCGTTTGAGACATTGATCGTCTACCCAGTTTTGGTGGCGTTCCTGCTCATGCCGCTCGCCGACCTGGCTGCTGCGGGATTCCAGTTTATCTCAGCGTGGAGCGCATTGCGCTCCTTCGGGCAGTATGTGCAGTACGCCAATCCGCTCGCCCCTGACGGCACGGTGAGCTGGAAGACAGGGCTACAGACGACAGTCGCTGGTCATGCGATCAGCAACCTTCAGGTTTTGTGCGGAGACGCAGGGGCCACCTGTTCGCCAGGCAATCTAGCTTCTCCCAAGTACATTACATTCTCGACAACCATCACCTTGGCTCCAATTGTCTGGAGAGGGGTGCTGTGTCCCACCACCTGTACCTACACGCTGCCTTACTCAGAACGCTTCCAGTAGGGGGCTTAAATGCGTAGTCTACTCCGTTCCCAACGAGGCTCCGTCGCATTCGCAACAGTCATCGCTCTCGTGCCGCTCATCGGAGTAGTTGCACTCGGGGCGGAGGCCGGATCGTGGTACGTCACCCGCCAGCATGCGCAGAACGCCGCCGACTCGGCGGCCTATTCGGGCGCATTGCGGCTTTCATGTACGATGGCCGGTGCGGCCTGCGACACGCAGTCCGTGGATTATCGCGGCAAGGAATTCGCGGCACAGAACGGGTTTTGCAACTCAAGTCCCAACGACGCTACCGGCTATCCGGGCAGAAACTGTCCGACGAGCCTACCGACCAGAATCTCGCGGGCCGTGCAGATCGATATCGGCAACTACAATGCCGGCACGTTCACAACGCCACCTGCAGGCACCGGCAATGCCGTTCGCGCCAGGGTCAGCCAGCAACAACCGGCGTACTTGGCGGCAGTGCTGGGTTTGACCAACATCAACATCCCCGCCCAAGCCATTGCAGTGGTCCAGCAGCCGACCAAGGCCTGCGTCCTGGCGCTTGGACCTGATTTAGGCGCACTCAAGCTTGCTGGTAACCTCAGCAACAACGGAACTGGCTGCGCCTTGATGTCGGATACCAGTGTTCAACTTGCCAGCACTCCAACGTTCACCGGCTCGGGATGGGCCGTTTATGGTGTAAGTGGCTGCACCCCCTCAGGCAGCTGCAGTAATGTTAGCGTGCCGCACAACTATTTTATGACGTACGCTAGCAATCCGCTCAGCAAACTGGACACCGCATCGTTCAACAGCAGGACGGGCAATACAAATATGCCATGCACCCTTCAGGCGGACGGGTGGAAGCATTGCGCGCCGAATAGCGCGGGGACTGGAGCTTACGGCAGTTTCACGGTGCAGAACGGCGACAAGTACGTTTTGGACCCGGGAACATATGTCTTCTACAAAGCAAATATAAAGATGACCGGCGGACAACTGAAAGGCGCAGGCGTAACCCTCGTCTTGCTCGGAGACTCGCAGCTCACCATCAACGGGGGTACGGCTGATCTCTCCGCACCTGCCACTAACACCTTCTCCTCTGATCTAAATGGCGTCCTGATTGATGATCAGGCCCCGAGCAAGACCAGCAACAAGGTCACCATAAACGGTGGCGGCCAGGTTAGCCTGGGCGGGGCTATCTACTTTCCCAATGTCGACGTTAGCTGGGCCGGTACGACTTCAAGTGCGAATACGACCTGTTCGCAAGTGATCGCCAAAACGATCGACATGAGCGGTGGCGGCTACCTCAGCACGGAAGGCTGTGCGCCGGCCACCATCGTATACACCCAAGTTGTCGCTTTGGTGCAATGATGAGAAAGCTCGACAATCGCGGTATGGCGCCGTTTGAATTTATCATGGTGTCCGTGGCGCTTTTCACGTTGATGTTCGCCATCTTCGATCTTGGGCGCTATGCCATCACGATGCAATCCTTGCGGACGCTCGCGAGTGCCGGCGCCCGTGCGGTCATGATCAGCTGCTATACGCCTGCCTTGCTTCAAAGCCCGCCGCAGTCGCCGGCCGGCTGCATCGGGGATCCCCTGTCCACCGCCGCCAAGCAGAACGCGGCCCCCTTCCTGTTTTTTGGAGGTCTCACGCCAACGCTGACCGTGGGTGCCAACAGCAACAGCTTGAGTGTTACAGCTTCCCAGGCAAACTTTAAGATGCTGATGCCCATATGGGGCACAACGCTCAATGCGCCGATCGCCTCCAACCAGATTCCCTTCTAAGGCGAATATGGCAGCACGCCTGACATGTTTCGCTCGACAGCTCTTTGTCGCCGCGGCGTGCGGGCCAGACGCGCGGGTGCGGGATTATTCGGCCAAGCGAATCGCCAAGCGTGCGACCGATTGTCGTTCCATCGCAAGGCCACGACCGGAGCGCGCGCCAAGAGCGGTCGTGCTGCGGGATAGTTCCCCACAACCAGTGAGAATGATGCGCGCTGGCAACATCGAAGGGTTTTCTTTCTGCTTGCGGCGCTGCGGTAAGTATCTCGTCTTGCAAGCTGCCTGCATGAAGGAGGATGATCTTGGAAACACGAAGTAACGAATTGTAGTGGGACAGATTGTAAACTCTGCGACGTGGTGCGCAGAGGGGACATGTTGAGGACGTCGAGCACGTAGATTTGCGGGGATCTCCGTGGATCGCAGTGGGGGGACTCGGATGAGTGGCGATCGCGTTTCGGGTAACAGGATCGGGAGGCTTCTCGCCTTCGGCGTGATGGGTCTGGGCGCGGCGCTCGCCTCCTCTGGGGTCACGGACCGTGCGACGGCTGCAGACCGGCGCGGCTCCTCCGGCGGCGTCATCGTCAGCGAGATGAATGACGTCCAGCGGGTCAAGCTCGTCGTCAACAAGTCACGTACCTTCAAGGTCGACACGGCCTTTGCGACGATCGTGGCGGGTTCGTCTGACATCGTCGACGTGAAGTCGCTGAGCGATCATCTCATCTACGTGCAGGGCAAGCAGACCGGCACCACCAACGTCATCCTGTTCGACAGCTCGATGAAGCAGATCGGGATCCTCGACGTCGAGGTCGTGATCGATACCGGCAATCTGCAGCAGAACATCCGGACCAGCACCGGCGGGCAGGGTATCCGCGTGTCGGCTTCCGAGGGCCAGGTGGTGCTCAGCGGGGTCGCCGCCGACGCAGTTACGGCCGAGCGGGCCATGGCGATCGCCACCAGCACGGTCGCGAAAGGAGGCGTCGTCGTCAACGCGATGAGCGTCGCGGCGCCGCAACAGGTGATGCTCGAGGTGCGCTTTCTAGAGGTGAGCCGGGAGGCTGGACGCAACTTGGGCGTCAATCTGTATGCGGCTAATGCTAACGGCACCAATGTGGGCAATAGCGGACTTGGTTCGACGACGGCCGTCGGGCGGGCACCCATCGGTGGCATCAATAGTCTCACGAGGGTACCCACCACCGGCGGCACTAGCAACCTTAGTCCCAGCAGTACTCCTGTTGGCGCCAATCCTGCTGGCAGCCTTCCGATACTCGGAACTCTTGGGACGCTGGCCGGTACTGCTGGAGGCATTGCGCCGGCGCCGTTCGGAAGCTTGTTGACCAGCATTATCAGGACCAGCAGCGGGGGCTCGGTGGACCTGTTGATCTCGGCGCTGGAAACCAAAGGATTGGCACGCCGGCTGGCGGAACCAAATCTGACCACGCTGTCCGGCGATGCTGCCCGCTTTCTCGCCGGCGGTGAATTTCCAGTGCCGATCCCGACCCAGACGCAGAACGGCTTTCCCACCATCACAATTGACTACAAGAAGTTCGGTGTTGAGCTCGCCTTCGTCCCCACCGTGCTCTCGCGCGGTGTGATCAATCTTCGGGTCGAGCCGTCGGTCAGCGAACTTGATTTCGCCAACGCGGTGACGATCCAGGGGACGACCGTTCCTGCGCTGACCCGCCGCGACGCGCGAACCACAGTTGAGTTGCGCGATGGCCAGAGCTTTGCCATCGCCGGCCTGTTGCAGACCCGCAATCGCCAGGACGTCTCGCAGTTGCCCTGGATCGGCTCGGTGCCGGTGATTGGAAGCCTGTTCAGCAGCAAATCGTATCAGCAGGAGGAAACCGATCTGGTGATCATCGTGACGCCGCGCCTGGTCGCGCCGGCGGCACCCGGTCAGCAACTGGCATCGCCACTCGACTCCCGCCTGCCGGCCAACGACGTCGATTTCTTCCTCAATGGTCAGATGGAAGTCCGCAAGCGGTACAATGACTACGTCAATTCCGGAGGCGAGGTGAAGGGACCGTATGGCCACATCATCGCGCCTGAAGTCCGGACCCCCGTCGTCGTCCCGGCCGCGAGTGCCGATCAGACGGTCGTCAAAACTCTAAACTAGAGGACGCGCGAGATGACGATCAGGTATCTGGCTCTGTTTGCGCCCTTACTGCTCGGGGGATGTTACGGCGTCGCCGGTCATGACGAGGTGGACCGCTACTTTCAGCGTTCCGACAGCATCACGATGACCGCCGGCGATGCCAAGCAGGTCAACGCCGTGACTCATACAATTCATCCATGGCCGCGATACGTCGGTGATCGCCGGATCGCATACGATGCTCGACGTGTGGGCTCGGCCGTGACGCGTTACGGCAACCAGCAACAGCCGGTGGATCAGCTTCCCGACATGGGCGATCCGACGAAACTCATCGGCCAGCGGCCTCCGGTCACGCAGAATGTCAACGTAACTGGATTGGGTGCGGGAGCATCGGCGGGAGTATCGGTGCCGGTCGGCGGGGCAGGGGGCAGGTAGCGGCTTCGGGTAATTGAGTTGAGGGACGGGACATTTGAGTGCGGTGCAGTGCGTCCGCTGGGCCGGGCGGGGGACAAGATTATGCGACGTGCCATTCTACTGCTGACCTGTTGCTGGCTGGCGCCAGGCCTTGCGGCATGTGACTATACCACGAGGGAGGCTGCCATCGTGGCTCCCGTCGAGCCACCGGGTGGGGACCCGGTGCAGGAGCCGACCGACGTCAAGTACTACCCGTCGGACGAGCCTGTGCGGCTGGGCCTGGAGCATTACAATCGCGGCAGTTACGGACTCTCGCAGCGCTATTTCAAGGACGCCGTCGAGAAATCACCCAAGGACGTCACGGCCTGGATTGGCCTCGCAGCGAGCTACGACAAGCTGCGTCGTTTCGACCTGGCCGATCAGGCCTATGCCCAAGCGATCCGGCTGGGAGGCGAAACCGTTCAGATCCTGAATGACCAGGGATATTCGTACATGCTGCGCGGCAATCTGAATGCGGCGCGACGGAAGTTCGAGAAGGCTTATTCGCTCGATCCGGGTAATCCGGTCATCGCCAATAACCTCGAGCTTCTCAATGGCAGCCGGCGGTTCATTGAAAGACCACCCAACAACCAGCCATAAGTGCTCGACCGGCTACCGCGATCGCGACCAGTTCTCGTTAATTTGGCCCAATCACAGCATCAGCGTGACGGCTGCCGCTGCGGATGATGACAACAAGGCCATTGCGAACGGTAAATCGCGCGCCGAGCAGTTTCCGCACCTTCTCCGTGATCGGAGAGGGAAAGGGAACGGTCTCTCCCGCGACGGGATCGCCGACTTTTATCGTCTCAGTCGCGGGGCCTGCAACTGGTACAGGCTTGATATAGTCTCGGATAAGCTGAATCTCTTCACGTGACAGGATGAGCGGAGCCTGGTCAGGCTGGGTCTCCGACGGCGGCTTGGTTGTTCCACTGCTTGCCTTTTCACGTATCTCATTGGTGCTTGCGATCTGATCGAGCCTGGCTACGCGTAGCTTGAGCGCGATGATGTCACGTTGCAGTGCTGCGATCTCCAATTTGCGCGCGTTGACCTGCATGAAGACAATGATCGCGCAAACGCAGCTCACGACGAAGCCGACGCTCAGCAGTGCGATCAACCACCGCTCAAAGTTTCCCATCGACCCTCCGGTCGTCCGGGGGAGTCGATCGCGCTGGAGATGGCGCCGCCAGATGCGACGTCCTCGGTCGATCCAATCGGTAGAGCCCGTTACGCCGGTCGCCGCCTGGCCCGACCCAAAATGCGCGGGCGAGGTGGCTTCCTCTCGGTCCGGATCAACTGACGACGTTAGATTCTCGGGGACGCGATCCCCCGTAGCCAGATGAGCGGCAGGGTGGAAGGGATCCATCTGCTTATCGAGCCGGCCCATCTCCGCTCTCCATGCCGCCATCTATCAACGCAGTTCCGCCGACGCGGCTAGAACAGGGTACCCGAGGATTCGATCAATCGGAACGGAAAAGGCTCCAGGCCCCCGGCGTGAGCCGCTCTAAGGGTAGCTTCAAGAGATCGGGCACCAACTGGATGCCAAGGTTCACCCGCGCGGATGCCGACCACGAGGACGGTAGCCGGTGAGGCGAGGATTGCCGGATGCAAGGGACACCTCCGAAGCCTGCCTAGACTGCATTGCGGTCGGGCGAATTCGGCTGACGGCTTGACTTGAAGGCTGCCTTCGCACGCTCACGCAGGCGCTGGAAAACCACGTAGAGCATCGGCACCATGAATATTCCGATCGAGCTTGCGGCCAGCATGCCGGCGAAGACGGCCGTGCCGACGGCGCGCCGGCTGAGGGCGGCTGCGCCGGTCGCGATCACGAGCGGCAAGAGGCCCAGGATGAAGGCCGCCGAGGTCATCATGACGGCGCGAAAGCGCATATGTGCGCCCTGGATCGCGGCCTCGTCGAGCGGCACACCGGCCTCGCGTTGCTCCTTGGCGAACTCGACGATCAGGATGCCGTTCTTGGCGGCAAGCGCGATCAGGACGACGAGGCCGATCTGGCCGTAGAGGTCGAGATTGAGGCCAGCGATCTTGATGCCGAGATAGGATCCGAGCACGCCGACGACGACCGAGAGCAGCACGGGGATCGGGATCACGGTGCTTTCATAGAGCGCGACCAGGAACAGATAGGCGAAGAGGACGGCGAGCATGAGCACGATGCCGGTCTGGCCGGCCGCCTGCTGTTCCTGGTAGGCGGTGCCGGTCCACGCGAAACCGTAACCCGACGGCAGAACATCCTCCGAGATCTGCGTCATGGCGGCGATCGCGGCCCCGGAGGAGATGTCCGATGCCGGGCTGCCGTTGACGGTCACCGAACGATAGTTGTTGTAGCGGGTGATGACCTGCGGCCCGGTCACGATCTTGAGGCCGGCGAGGGATCGCAGCGGCACCATCTCGCCCGAGCTGTTACGCACATGGATGCGCCAGACATCGGACGTATCGCCGCGATCGAGTGCTTCACCCTGCAGATTGACCTGCCAGGTGCGACCGAACAGGTTGAAGTTGTTGACGTAGATGCCGCCAAGCGTGGCCTGGAGCGCAGTGAAGATGTCGTTGACCGTGACGCCCAGCGCCTGGGCCTTGCGGCGGTCAATATCGAGATAGAGCGATGGATTGGTCGCCGTGAATGTCGAGAACACGCGCGCGAGCCGAGGATCGGCATTGGCCGCGCCGATCAACGCGTTCGTGACGCTGGAGATCGCGGCCGGAGCCTGACCTTCCAGGGCCTGCAATTGATATTCGAAGCCACCGCCGGTGGAGAGCCCGATGATCGGCGGCAGGTTGAACGGCAGCACGTTGGCTTGCCGGATCTGCGCGCCGGCGGCGAAGGTCTTGGCGATCAGCGCCTGTGCGGAATCCGTTGCCGTCTTGCGGTCGGCGAACGGCTTCAGTCGCGCCACCACCAGCGCACTGTTCGGCTCGGAAGCTCCGTCGAGTAGCGAAAAGCCGATCACCGCGAGGACGTGATCGACGGCCGGCATCTGTTTCAAGATGTCCTCGATCTGCCGGGTGATCTCGCTGGTCCGAGCTACCGATGCGCCGTCCGGCAGCTGAACCGAGGTGAAGAAGGCGCCCTGGTCCTCCTCGGGCAGGAAGCCCGTCGGGGTCACCAGCGACAGGCCGAAGATTGCTGCGGCAAAGGCGGCCACCAGGAGAAGCGACAAGGCTGCCATGCGCACGAGCCGGCGGACCGCGCCGCTGTAACGATCCCGCACCCAGTCGATGCCGGTGAGGATGCGGCCGATGATGCCGCGACGCCGTCCTGTGTGACGCAGCAACAGCGCGCAGAGGGCCGGCGACAGCGTCAGGGCATTCAATGCCGAGATCATCATGGCGGCGCTGATCGTCACCGCGAATTGGCGGAACAGCGTGCCCGAGATGCCGGGAATGAAAGCGATCGGCACGAACACCGAGAGCAGCACCAGCGTGATCGCGACGATCGGCGCGGTGATCTGGCTCATGGCTTTCTTGCTGGCCGCGGCCGAAGACAGATCAGGCTCCTCCGCCATGACACGCTCGACATTCTCGACCACGACAATGGCGTCGTCGACCACGATGCCGATCGCGAGCACCATTGCGAGCAGGGATACGGTGTTGGCGGAATAGCCGAGCGCGAGCAGAACGGCGAAGGTGCCTACGAGGCTTACCGGGACTGCGACGGCCGGAATCGCGGTGGCCCGCATGTTTCCGAGAAACAGATAGACCACGATCACAACCAGGACGAAGGCCTCGCCCAAAGTCCACAGCACCTCCATGATCGTGTCCCGGACGAAGGTCGTGGAGTCGTATTGCACGAGATAACCGAGCCCTGCCGGAAACCGGCCGGACAGCCGCTGCATCGTGTCCGCGACCGCGCGCGCGGTGGTCACCGCGTTGGCGCCGGGGGCGAGGTAGATCGCAATCGGAACGGCAGCTCGCCCGTCGATCCGGGCTTCGCTGTCGAGATTTTGCGCGCCCAGCTCGACGCGGGCGACGTCCCTGACCAGCAGCGAGGATCCGTCCCGATCGGCGCGCAGCACGATGTTGGCGAATTGATCGGCGGTGGCGAGGCGGCCCATCGTCTGCACGTTGAACTGGAACTGCTGATCGTCGCTGATCGGCCGCGCGCCAATGCGGCCGACGGGAGCCTGGACGCTCTGTGCGCGAATGGCGGCGACCACGTCCGAGGGGGTCAGGTTGAGGCTGGTGAGGCGCTGCGTATCGAACCAGATCCGCATCGAATAATTCATCTTGGCGAACAGATTGGCCTGGCCGACGCCCGGCGTGCTCGCAATCGCGTCCAGCACGTTGATGATGGCATAATTGGTGATGAAGAGCGGGTCCTGCCGACCATCTGCACTGTAGAGCACCAGGAACTGCAGGATCGAAGAGGATCGCTTCTGGACGGTCACGCCCTGCTGTTGCACTTCCGTGGGCAATTGCGACAATGCGCTCTGGACGCGATTATTGACGTTGACCGTGTTGATGTCGGGATTGGTGCCGAGCGCGAACGAAACCGTCAGCGTGTAGCTGCCGTCGTTGCCGCTGGTCGACTTCATATAGAGCGCGCGGTCGACGCCGACCACCTGCGCCTCCAACGGCTGTGCGACGCTGCTCTCCACGACCTCGGCGGAGGCGCCGGGAAAGTTCGCGGCTACGGTGACTTGCGGCGGCACGATATCGGGAAACTGCGCCACCGGGATCTGCGTGAGCGCCAGTGCGCCGGCGATGGTGATGACAAAGGCGATCACCATCGAAAGACGCGGCCGGTCGACGAAGACGCTCGATATCATTGGCTGCCGCCCTTGGGGGTTCGGGGCAGGGGAGCGCGCGCCCCTTGCGGAGCCGCCTCGCCGGTTGAATCCTTCATGCTCGACAAGATCAGTGGACTTGCCGGCTCTGGAGAGATGGTTTGTCCGGCGCGAACACGCTGCAAACCTTCCGCGATCACCTTGTCACCGGCCGTCAATCCGCTGATGACGGCAGCGATCGTGGGAGTCGATTGCCCGAGCTGAATGCGCCGCTGCTCCGCCTTGTCGTTTGCGCCGACGACGAGAACGTAGTCGCCGCGCTGGTCGGACAGCACTGCTGAGCGCGGGATCGCCAGCACCTCGATAGGCTGGACTCCTTCGAGGACGACGGTGACGAATTCGCCGTTGGTGAGCTCGTGGACGGTAACGCCCGCCGCCGAGGGAGCGCGCAGGATCGGGTTGGCGATCTCTCCGCGCACCGTGATCGTGTCGGTGTTCTGCGCGATGGTGTTGTCGACGAAATTCAGCTTGCCGGATTGCCCATACATGCGCCCGTCGGGCAGCCGCAATCGGATCGTCACCGCTTCGAGGCCGCCTTGGGGGCCGTAGCGTTCGCGCAACTCGAGCCCCTGGCGCAGCGGCACCGGGAACGTGACATACATTGGATCCTGGCTGACGATCGTGGTCAGCACGCCCGAATTCGGACTGACGATGTTGCCTTCCGTCACGGCCGTGCGTCCGATCTTGCCGTCGATCGGCGCGCTGATGATGGTGTAGTCGAGGTTGATCTGCGAGGCCTGGACCTGCGCCTGTGCAGCTTTGACTTGCGCCTCGAGGCTGCGCTGGCTCGCGAGCGCGGCATCGTAGGTCGATTGCTGCCCGGCCGGTCCGCCAAGCAGGGTGCGGGCGCGCTCGGTGGTCAATTTGGCATTCTCGAGCGTCGCTTCGAGCTGTGCTACCTGCGCCTGCTTGGCGGCGACATCCGCCTCGAACGGGCCGCGTTCGAGCCGGTAAAGCTGCTCGCCTTTCCTGATTTCCGCGCCCTCGGTGAACAGCCGCTGCTCCAGAAAAGCGGTGACGCGAGCGGCAATATTTACCTGGTTGATGGCCTCGATCCGGCCGAGAAACTCACTGCTCTCGGTGATCGGCCGCTGCGCCGCTTCGACGACGCCGACGGCAGGTGCGGGTGGAGCTGGCTGCGGCCGCGCGGGTTCGCCGGCCAACAATGTCACGAGGCTCGCCGCCAGCAGTCCGAGCCGGACGTCAGCAAGGTTCATCGTCCGCTCCCTGCACCAGGCTCGGAACTGCCGGCGTCAGGCCTCCGCGATTCGACCAGCTGAGCTAGTCCCGCGCGGTTCGGTTACTGCGCGCCGGCTCGTCGTAGCCCTTGCGATGGCTATAGAACATCAGCGCGATCAGGCCGCAGCCGAGCACCAGAACGAGGATCGCAGCCGCCGCCAGCACGATGTTCCCGTATGGCGGCATCGAGGGCGTCGCCCTCCAGACTGACACGCAGAACCAGCTCGCGCCGAGGAAAAGCACTGCCAGCACGGCGACGAGGAGCCATTGGTTCTTGTTGCGTACCATTTCCTCATCCCCTTCGGACTACCAGCGCCATCCGCAATGACGGCGCCCACGATGCCACCAACAAACCCAGCGGCGGCGTCGGCGCGGTCGCGGGCCCCAGCCAGGACGAGACGGGCCCCAGCCGGGTCGCGGCGGAGGTCCCCATTGCACCGGGATGGCGCGATCTTCCGGTGCCCGGCCGGCCCGAGAGAGATCGGGATCGACCGGCATTGCGTCCGCAACACCGATGAGGTGCGCGCCGGACGCTCCGATCGCGGCGGCGGCAATAGCGTTCATCGCAAGGCTGAGGAAGACGCGGCGACTGGGAGCATCCATGGTTGTTCTCTCCTCTGTTATCCGGTCGTTCGCACCGATTGCAGCGCATAGAGCAGCCATGCCAGGCCATGGGCAATCAGGTCGACGCCCAACAAGAAGCCGAGAGCCCAAGCGCTGATGGTGGGGAAGCCGAACAGGACCAGCACGCCGGCGATCACCGCGAAGACGCCCGAGATCAGCATCATCCATCCGTTTTGCCGCCAATAGGCAAAGCTCAGCACGCATCGAATGACACCCGAAGCGAACAGCACCGCGCCGAGGAAATAGGTCAGGATCAGTGCGCCCGAGACCGGCTGGGTGAGCAGCACGACACCGAAGGCGAGGTAGAGCGCGCCGAGCACGACTTGCCAAAGGAACCCGCCCCATCCCTTGGTCCAGAAGGCGTGGGCAATCTCGAATGCGCCGGCGGCGATCGCGATGAGCCCGATGAGCTTGACACTGACGACGGTGGCGAAGGCAAGGTCGCCGAGCGCGAGCAGGCCGGCGGCGATCAGGACGACGCCGAGGAGTGCACAAACCCACAGCGGCGGAGCAACCACGGCATCGAGACTCCCGCGACTGTCATACACTGTCATGCGATCCTCCTGGGCGGTTACGGCCCGATCGAGCATGCATCGGATCCTAACGTCGAACACCCGACGCCGACATCGGACGAAACCCTGAGCGGCGGGGCGGGAATGTTCTCATCCTCTCCCTGCGCGGACCGGCATCAAGAGCAGACCGAACCGCGGGACCGAGACGGCGGGATCAGAGACCGCCTCGCGGTCCCAATGTCAGATGAGTCACGCCAGCCGCGAGATTGAGCCCGATCGAGCGTTCGACCGAGATCGGCTGCAGCATCACGCTCCTCCGCGAGCCGCCGACCAGGACGTTGGCGCCGAGGCCGGGACCGAATGCAAAATTGCCGCTCGCGCCGACATAACTGCCGCGCAACGTGCCGGGGCCTATCCGCGAGTTCCTGGCGAAGACGGCCCAGGATAGAGCGCCGGCGCTGGTCACACCGATATCAACGCCGACGCGCCGTATCCGTCCCTCGTAGACGTACTGCCGGGGCGGGCGCAGCGCGTTGAACACGCAACGCAGCGCCTGCGTCGATCCAAGCACCAGTCCGACGCGTGGCTCCGAGGAGCACAGGAGCCTGCCGACCCTGAATCTCTCGGCTTGCGCGGGCGAGGTGACGGCGCAAAGAACGACGGATGCGCCGATGGCGGCAAGATATCTCAACGCTTGCATTCAATCCTCCCGTTGGCTCGTGATGTCCCTGGCGGCGCTCTGCGAGGGGCTGCCGTCCTGGCGCCACCAGAACGAGATGGCGAGGCCAATCAGCAGCACCGCCCCGAGCAGGAAGAAGAAGATGGATTGCTTCAGCCAGGATATCGCCGGAACGGCGGCGCCCATCGCAAGGCCAAGGAAGGCGATCTGCAACGACAGCAGGCTCAGGCCCGCAAGGAACGTGCCGAGCGCGAGCAACGTCAGCAGGACGAGTCCCGTTGCAGGGGTCGGAAGCAATTGCTGCACGCCGGAGACCAGCATGATGTTCATCGTGATCAGGACCGCGATCCAGTGCAGGGCCTGCGTCCAGATCAGCCGGATCTGGCCCTCCTTGCCCTCTATCTCCGGCCACTTGGTGACAACGCAGACCACGCCGATGGCGAGCGCCAGGAACTCCCAATAGCCGGTCAACGGCTGGTGCGAGACGTTGGTGTAGGCAACGCCGACGATGGCGAGCAGCAGCGCGACGACATAGGGAAGTTGCTGCCACAGGAAACGGGCCGTTGTCGAACGCGCCGGGGCATCATTCGAATGCGCTTCGAACTCGCTCATGGCTGCTCACTCGCAATCGATCGTGGCTTGGGTCCGCCACCCAGATAGTCCTCGACATAAAACCTGACGATCGCAACCCGACCGATCGCAACCAGCGGCATCGCGACCGCTACGCCCATGACGCCGAACTGAGCGCCGAGAAGGACGATCGCAACCAGTGTCCACGCCGGAGGGGTCTCGACCGCCTGGCGCTGGATCAGTGGGCCGATCACGTAGCCCTCGATCGACTGGATGATGGTGTACACGGCGACCGCCCAGATCAGGAGCGATGCGCCGAGCGGCATCGCGACGAGCGCGATCGGGATCGCGGCAACGATCGGCCCGAGATAGGGAATGAAGTTCGACAGACCGGCTTGAAGTCCGAGCACGAAGGGACCGGGCAGCCCGATGAGATAGAGCGCGAGCCACACGCACAACGTCATCAGCATGATGCGGATCAATTGTCCGACGAACCACAGCCGCATGACGTTGCCCATCTCGTCCATCACGGCGCGCGCACGGGCGCGATGGGAATGCCTGACCAGCGCGATCACGCTTTCGCGGTGGCCGGTGGGATCGAAAGCGAAGAGAATGCCGAGGAACAGGATCACCAGCACGGCGGTCAAGAGGCTCGACGCTCCGCCGAGCAGAAACTGAGCGTGGCTGAAGAACCGGCCCTGATCGGCGAACAGCCATTGTGCAAAGTCGCGGCCCCATTCCGGGCCGAGCAGGTCCACGCCATACGACAGCAGGTGTTCCTGGAGCAGATCAACCTGCGCATCCATCACTTTCAGAAGCAGGCGTGTCTGTTCCGGCAACTTGCGCGCGCCCCAGGCGAGGCCGAAACAAGAGAGCGCGGACAGAAGCAAGACAACGAGCGTCAACCGCCAGGCTCGTTTGAGTGGAAGGACCGGCGCCAAAGCTCGCGCCAATGCGTCCAGGAAGGCGGCGAACAGCACCCCGGCAAAGACAATCAGAAGGCTGGAGACCATTTGCCAGATCAGGAATAAAGCGACGCCGGCGGCGAGGAGGGTGAGACCGACGGCTAGCAGGCTTGGCCGTCCGGCTTCTCCGGGCTCGTCGGCAGCGTTCTCATGCCGGGGGAGCTCTCGGTATTCTTCGGAGCGCATGCCGGATCCGCTGTCAGGTTGATCCATTGAAGGGGCCACTACGATGTCTCAGGTGCGAAGGCGGCGGCTGCCATAATGCGGGTGTCTGCCGCCGCGATGACGCCAGTACCGGTGCTTTGTCGGGTTGGTGTTGGTGTTCGGGGGCGCCTCCTTTTTGGATGTGGCGGTCCCGATCTGCTTTGCCATCGCCGCGCTGTCGTCTTTCGATTGCGCGAGCGTGACGGTGGGCGGCGCCGCGACGGCCAGCAACCCGGCAAGGAGCAAGCTGCAACGCGTGATCGTCATGTTCATGTTCGCTTCCCTACAATCAAAGACGCTGGGTCAGATCGAAATGGCACCGACGGCGAGCCCATAGACTCCACCGGCCGCCGCGATTGCGACCGCCGCAAACAGGATGGCTTCGGTTCTCGTGAATGTGCTTTCCTTGCGCTCGCGTTTGGCCATCAGGAACAGCAAGGTTCCGGGCGCGTAGAGGATCGAGGACAGCAGGAGAAACTTTGGTCCGCCGGCGTAGATCATCGCGGCGGCGTAGAGCGTCGCAACGGCGGCGCGGATCCAATCGGTCGTGCGGGCGCGCTCGCCGGCGTAATAGGTCTCGCCGGTCGATGCGAGCTTGAGGCCGTAGGCCGCGACGAGAACGTAGGGAATCAGCGTCATCGCGCTCGTCATCTTCAGTGCGAGCGTGAAGGCATATTCGGCGAACCAGCTGACGAGCAGAAACGCCTGGATCACACAGTTGGTCAGCCAGAGCGCACCGACAGGAACCTTGTTCGCATTCTCACGCGCGAGAAAGGACGGCATCGTGTGGTGCATCGCCGCCGAATGCAGGATCTCCGCGGCGAGCAGCGACCAGGACAGATAGTTGCCGAGGATCGAGATCAACAGGGCCAGGCTGATGAACACGCTGCCCCAGCGCCCGACCATTGATTCCATCACGCCTGCCATCGACGGCGTCGAAAGATCCGCCAGCTCGCTCCGCGGCAACACGCCGTAGGACAGCAGCGTCACCAGGACGAGCAGGCAGAGAACGCTCAAGAAGCCCACCACCGTCGCAATGCCGATGTCGGCGCGATTCCTGGCGTAGCGCGAATAGACGCTCGCGCCCTCGACGCCGACGAACACGAATACGGTAAGCAGCATCGTAGAGCGCACCTGGCTCAGCACCTGCTGGAGATTGGGCGGCTCAGTTCCCCAGAAATTCTGCACCAACAGGTCGCGATCGAGGACGAACGCGGCCACGACGATGAACAGGAGTATCGGAACGATCTTTGCGAAGGTTGCAATCGTGTTGAGCCTGGCCGCGCCCCTGATGCCCCGCAGCACGAGAAAGTGCACACTCCACAAAAGCAGTGTCGCCGATGCAATGGCCGTCGGCGTCGTGCCGTCGCCAAAGATCGGAAAGAACTGCCCGAGTGTGGCCTTGATCAGAATGAGACAGGCGACGTCGGCAAGACAGCAGCCGATCCAGTAGCCGGCCGCCGACGCGAATCCGATGTAGTCGCCGAATCCGGCCTTGGCGTAGGCATAAATGCCGGCATCCAGCTCCGGTTTGCGCTGCGACAGCGACTGGAAAACGAGCGCCAGCATGAGCATGCCCGTCCCTGCGATGATCCATGCGATGATCGCACCGAAGGCGCCGGTGGCACGCCCGAAGGCCGCAGGCAGGGCGAAGATGCCGGATCCCACCATCGATCCGATCACAAGCGCGATCAACGCGTTGCGCGAAAGCTCTTGATTGGCCTCGTTCGACGAAGACGCCATGACGGAGAATGGTCTCCCAATCCGCAACGCGGCGATGGTCGCATCTGCCGACCGCCCCCTGCGGACGACCTTAGAAGTGTCTGCCACATGCGCACATCAGGGATTCTCTGTAGGTGGTGCGGGCAGAAAAATCAGCCGCCGCCCGGGGCTCCGCATGCCGTCTGCGGCGGGCTGGCCACAAGCACGACGCTGCCGCGGCAGAATTCACCGGCCTTGGCGAGCTCGGCGGCAAGGCGTCTGGCGTGCAGGATGGCTGCATCCTGATCTCGGCAGTCCTGTCCGATCCCGTCGGGAAAGAGGCCGTATCTGTCGGCGATGTGAAAGAAGAAGCGCATGGCATGGGTTAGATCGCGACCCGCGCCGGCTTCCAAGTGACAAAGCCGTAAGGAGCATACGCCAAAGGGCTTAGACGTCGTTCCAAGCTCTCGCATCGGTAATGTGCGGCATCTCTGCGATGCCCGCTGTTGCGACAGAGGGTAATTTCCACGGGCGGCATTCGGGTGATTGTCCGATGCCTTTCCGGAAGCCCGAGGATTAGCGTCGTCGCCCCGGCGAAGTCCAGAGGAGGCGGATGTGTCAAATTTCGATCAGAACCTGGCGGCGGCAGAGTCGGCTGGCGGCGCGTCTGCGGTGGACGCTGGCCTGCATGAATATATGCTGCGCATCTACGCACACATGGCCGCGGGCGTCGGCTTGACCGCCGTCGTGGCCTGGCTGACCTATCAGCTCACCGGCCCGGCGCTGCTGCAGAGCCCATTGATGTGGGTCTTCATTCTGGCGCCGCTGGGGCTGGTTTTCTTCATCGGCTCGCGCATCAATACGCTGTCCGTGTCGACGGCGCGGCTGCTGTTCTTCCTCTACGCCGCCTTGGTCGGCGTATCGCTCTCGACGTTGTTCCACATCTACACGAACTCGTCGATTGCCCGGGTCTTCTTCATTGCGGCCGCGAGTTTCGGAGCGCTCAGCGCCTTCGGGTATACGACGCGACGCGATCTCTCCGGGCTGGGCACGTTCCTGTTCATGGGGTTGATCGGCGTCATCATCGCAAGCCTGATCAACATCTTTCTGTCCTCGAGCGCACTTGACTGGCTGATCTCGATCGTTGGCGTCGGCGTATTTGCCGGGCTTACGGCCTACGACACGCAGCGTATCAAGGCGATGTACGACAGCGCGGATGACCATACCGCTGCGGGTCGCAAGTCGGTCATCGCGGCGCTGTCGCTCTATCTGAACTTCATCAACCTCTTCATGATGCTGCTGCGGCTTGCGGGCGGCCGGCGCTGAGACAGGGAGGAACGGCGGCTTCAGGCCGCCGGCCGCTCTACTGCACTCGTCAGCGCATCGCGGAGGAGTTTTTCCTTCGTCTCGTCGAGTGACGTCTTGAGCACGACGCCGCCAGCGCTCTTGATCTCGTTGATCACCTTGTCCGCCGTCATGTGCTTGATCAGGACGAACAAGGCCGCGTTGCCGGGCTGGAGGCTGGTCGACAAGCTCTTCATGAAGGCGTCGTCGATGCCGAAGTCCGAGAGCGCGCCGCCGAGCGCGCCGGACGCGGCGCCCACCGCGACTCCGAGGATTGGGTTCAGGAACAGGACGCCGATGAGAAGGCCCCAGAAGCTTCCCGTCATTGCGCCCATCGCAGTGGTATTGACGAGTTGATTGAGCTTGATGCCGCCCGCGTCCGTCTTCACGGCAATCACGGCGTCGCTGATTGTGATCAGATATTCCTTCTGCAGCTTGAATAGCTGCTGGCGCACTTCTTCTGCCTTTGCTTCCGACGGATACACGATCGCGACAAGATCGGACATTGACACCTCCCGTTGATCCAAATGCGAACCGGAGCAGTCGAAGCTACCGTGCAAGGAGACCTGCCGCGATTGGAGGAAACCCCGGACGTTGGCGGAGGAATGTCCCGATGGGGCAGGGACGGTTGCGGCATTCAGGCCGAATCCGGGTGGCGTACGACAACCAACAGCGCGTCATTTACGCCGCCCGGCCGATATCGGACTGAGCGCTGCCGTCAGCGGCGGCGATTTTGCACGCAGGTGCCCTGCCGTCCGCTCACCGATGCGCGGCATTGGGAACGGGTCTCATACATGCAGTTGAGCATTCCCTTGATCTTCGAGCACCATGCCAGATCCTGCGCTTGTACGGGCGTCGACGGGCCCATCGCGCTGAGCGCAATGAAGACGGCGGCGGACAGCAAAGCCAGCTTTCTCATGTCGATCCTCCTAAGGTCGTGTGAATCATTCGGAGCCTGAGCGGCCGGTTCCCTTGCCACCTGCTGCTTTGGCGAGAGCGCCGCGGCGGGAGCAGGTGCAGCCTTAATGCACCGCTTGCGGCGTCCCCGGTATCGGGTGATTGCCTGACGTTGCCCTGGGAATCTTCTGACCGCTGCCGGAAGGTTCTCCGGACCACGATTGCATCGGTGATCGCTCAGTAGATTTACCGATGGAAGGGAGATGATCTATCGACAAGATCGTCGGTGGAGCAGTTGACCGATGATCATGTCATGCCGATGCGGCCGCTGAATATCGCGCTTGTCGCAGCGGTCGCCACGCTGCTGGTTGCCGCTTGTGAAAGGGACCCGGTGGAGGATACGTCCCCGGCGCCACGTCCGGTTCGCACGACCACCGTCGAGAAGCGCGAGCAGCTGACGCCGTTCACGTTCACCGGGCGCATCGAGGCGGAGGACGAGGTAAGCATTGCATTTCGAATCGGCGGGCGGCTGCTTTCGAACAGCACCCGGCTTGGTGATCGCGTCCAGGCCGGCCAGCTTCTGGCGCAACTGGAATCGCAGAACGAAGCGAACGCGCTACGCCAGGCGCAGGCGGCGCTTGCTGCTGCGCAAGGCCAGCTCATTCAGGCCCGCAATCATTTCGAGCGTCAGCAGACGCTGCTGGCGCAGGGCTGGACCACCCGCGCCAACTTCGAAGCCGCGACGCAGGCGCAGCAGACCGCCCAATCGCAGCTCGATATGGCCGAAGCCCAGTTGAGCGCCGCCCACGATCAAGTCGGCTTTACCGAGCTGCGCGCCGATGCGCCGGGCAAGGTCACCGAAACCGGCCCCGCCGCCGGCGAGGTCGTCCAGGCCGGACAGACGATCGCGAAGATCGCTCGCCAGGACGGTCGCGATGCGATCTTCGATGTGCCCGCCCAACTGGTGAGAGCGGCGCCTGCCGATCTGCAGGTCACGGTCGCGCTCACGGACGATCCGGCAGTGACAGCGCAAGGGCGCGTCCGGCAGGTCGCCGCCCAGGCCAACCCGGTCACGCGGACCTTCGAGGTCAAGGTGGGCCTTACCGATCCGCCGGCTGCGATGCGGCTCGGGGCGACCGTGGTCGGGCGCGCCGAGGCGAGCTCCGGACCGATGATCGGCATTCCCGCAACCGCGCTGACCAGGATGAATCAACAGCCGGCCGTCTGGGTCCTCGATCCCTCGGCCAATACGGTCTCAGCGCGGAACGTCGACGTGCTGCGGTTCGACCAGGCGCAGGTGATCGTCGCGCAAGGGCTTGATGCCGGCGAGATCGTCGTGACTGCAGGCGTTCAGGCACTTCATCCAGGCCAGAAGGTGCGCGTGCTCGGGTCGGGGCGATGAGTGGATTCAACCTTTCGGAATGGGCACTGGGGCGACGCTCGCTGGTCGTCTACCTCATGCTGATAGCGGTGGCCGCCGGCGTCCTGTCATATTTCCGGCTGGGCCGGAACGAGGATCCCGCCTTCACGATCCGGACCATGGTCGTTCATGCCGTCTGGCCAGGGGCGACGGCCGACAAGACGATGAAGCAGCTGACGGAGCGCCTCGAGCGCCAATTGCAGGAGACCCCGCATCTGGATTTCCTGCGCAGCTTCACCCGGCCGGGCCTCACGACCATCTTCGTGAACCTCAAGGGAAGCGCCAATGCGCGGGATGTCTCCGATACCTGGTACCACGTACGGAAGACGATCGGCGACATTCGCCATACGCTGCCTGCCGGTGTCGTCGGGCCGTTCTTCGACGACGATTTCGGCGACACCTTTGGCATCGTCTACGGCTTCACCAGCGACGGCTTTGCGCAACGCGAGCTGCGTGACCGGGTCGAGGCGATCCGTTCGCAGCTCCTGGCTGTACCGGATGTCGCGAAGATCGAGCTGCTGGGCGCACAGGAGGAAGTGATCTTCGTCGAGTTCTCCAAGCAGGAGCTTGCAAATCTCGGCGTCGATCGCACGGCCCTGATCGCGGCGTTGCGGGCGCAGAACATCGTGATGCCGGCGGGAACGATTCAGACCGGCACCGAGCGGATATCGCTGCGGGTGTCGGGCAGCTTCCTGTCCGAGCAGGACATTGCCGATATCAACTTCGCCGCCGGCGGTCGCATGCTGCGCCTGAGCGACCTTGCGATGGTGCGGCGGGGTTACGCCGATCCACCCCAGCCACTGTTCCGGATCAATGGCCGTCCGGCGATTGGGCTTGCCATTGCCATGCGCGATGGCGGCGACATCCTCGCGCTGGGCAGGAACGTCAAGGCGGAGATGGTGCGGATCACCGCTGATCTGCCGATCGGGATCGAGCCGAGCCTGGTGGCCGACCAGGCCGTCGTCGTGGGCAAGGCGGTCGGCGAGTTCATGACCTCGTTGTTGCAGGCGATCGCCATCATTCTGGTCGTGAGCTTCATCAGCCTCGGCGTTCGTCCGGGCCTGATCATCGCGCTGGCGATCCCGCTCACGCTTGCGATCGTGTTCCCGGTCATGGCGGTCCTTCAGATCGACATGCAGCGCATATCGCTCGGAGCCCTGATCATTGCGCTTGCCCTGCTGGTCGATGACGCCATGACGACAACGGACGCCACGCTCATTCGCCTGGCGTTGGGCGACAGCAAGGTCGAGGCCGCCAGCTACGCGTTTCGGACCCACGCGCTTGCCATGCTTGCGGGGACGCTCGTGACAATCGCGGGCTTCATTCCAGTCGGCTTTGCCGCCAGCGCCGCGAGCGAATACACGTTCTCGCTGTTCGCAGTGGTCGCGATCGCGCTGCTGGCGTCCTGGTTCGTCGCGGTGATCTTCGCGCCACTGCTCGGCGTTGCCATCCTTGTCCCGCCAACGCAGAAGGGCGCTACGACTCCCGGACGGGTGTTCCGGCTGTATCGACGATTCCTGATATCGGCGATCCGCGCCAAGTGGTTGACCCTCGGTGGGACGGCCGCGCTGTTCGCCGCCTCCGTGCTCGCGCTGCCGCTCGTTCCGCAACAGTTCTTTCCGTCCTCCGATCGGCCGGAACTGCTGGTCGATCTCAGCCTGCCGCAGAATGCATCGATTTTTGCCAGCGAAACCGCGGCAAAGCGTCTGGACAAGATGCTCACGGGCGATCCCGATGTCGCGCATTGGAGCACCAATGTCGGGCGCGGTGCGATCCGGTTCTATCTGCCGCTCAGCGTCGAATTGCCGAACGACTTCTTCACGCAGGCGGTCGTCGTCGCCAGAGACATGGGGGCGCGTGAGCGGCTCCACGGCAAGCTGGAACGATTCCTCGCCGACGAGTTTCCGAACGCGATCTCGTCGGTGTCTCCGCTCGGCCTCGGTCCCCCGGTCGGATGGCCACTGCAGTATCGCGTCAGCGGTCCGGACGTCGAGCGGGTGCGCGACATCGCGCTCGAGGTCGCACGGATCGTCGGGGCCGATCCGGCCGCCAAGAGCGTGAATTTCGACTGGATGGAGCCCGATCGCCAGGTGCGGATTCGCGTCAACCAGGACGAGGCCCGCCTTCTCGGCCTCAGTTCGCAGACGATTTCCACCGTTCTGAACACCGTGATATCCGGCACGCCGGTCACGCAGGTGCGGGACGATATCTACCTGGTCGATGTGGTGGTCCGCGCAACCGACGAACAGCGCGTCTCGCTGGCGAGCTTGCGCACGTTGCAGATGCCGATCGCGGGCAGGCGAACCGTTCCACTGAGCCAGTTTGCATCGTTCGAGTATGATCAGGAGTTTCCTCTGATCTGGCGACGAGATCGCGTGCACACGCTCACGGTTCGGGCCGCCATTGCCGACCGCGTGCTGCCGGAGACGGTCGTCAACAGGCAGGCCGCGGCCATGGCAAAGCTGAAGGCGGCGCTGCCGGCTTCATACCGCGTCGTGGTCGGCGGCACGGTGGAGGAAAGCCGGAATTCGCAGGCGTCCGTCATGGCGGTGGTGCCTGTGATGCTGTTCGTCATGTTCACGGTCCTGATGGCCCAGTTGCAGAGCTTTCCGCGATTGTTGATGGTCGTCAGTGTTGCGCCGCTCGGTCTGATCGGCGTCGTCGCAGCGCTGCTGTTGTCGGGCCGGCCGTTGGGCTTCGTCGCCATTCTCGGTGTGCTTGCGCTGCTCGGCATGATCAGCAAGAACGCGGTCATCCTGATCGGTCAGATCGAGGCGGAGCGTTCACTGGGGAAGGGGCCCTGGCTGGCCGCGGTGGACGCCAGCAGTTCCCGCTTTCGTCCAATCATGCTGACGGCCATCTCCACCGTTCTCGGCATGATCCCGATTGCTCCGACGGTGTTCTGGGGGCCAATGGCCTTTGCGATCATGGGCGGCCTGCTGGTTGCGACCGGTCTGACCCTGGTCTTCCTGCCGACACTGTATGTCGCCTGGTTCGGCGGAAAGGAGCAGGCCGAAGCGTCCGGCTCTTCGTCCGCGGCCTGAGAGCGCGTGGGCGGTGAGGGTAATCCCGGACCTCGACTAGGTAATCACCTGATTGGCCATGCGTGCCCCACGGCGCATCGTCCGGGTCGCAGCGAGCGAAGCGGCCGCAACGCCAACCATCACTCGCGGTTCGAGGCCTTCACATGAGCGCGACGCCGTCGATCCAGAAGCTCTCGCTGTTTGCTCTGACGGCCATGGTGGTCGGCTCCATGGTCGGTTCCGGCATCTTCTCACTGCCGCGCACATTCGGCATCGCAACCGGTCCATTCGGCGCCATCTTAGCCTGGTGCATCGCCGGCGGTGGCATGTACACGCTGGCGCGCGTGTTTCAGTCGTTGGCGGAGCGAAAGCCTGAACTCGATGCTGGTGTCTACGCCTATGCGAAAGCAGGTTTCGGCGATTATCCCGGCTTCTTGTCGGCGCTTGGATATTGGATGGGAAGCTGCATTGGCAACGTGTCGTATTGGGTCCTGATCAAGTCGACCTTGGGCGCGTTCTTTCCTGTGTTTGGTGACGGCAATACCGTCATCGCGATCATCGTTGCCTCGATCGGGATCTGGCTTTTCCACTTCATGATCCTGCGTGGCGTGCAACAGGCCGCCGCGATCAACACCATCGTGACCATTGCCAAGATCGTGCCGATCCTGGTCTTTATCGTCATCCTGATCTTCGCCTTCAAGGCCGACCAGTTCCGCGACAATTTCTGGGGCGGCGAGGGCATGCCGGACAAGGGCCTCTTCGAGCAGATCCGCGCGACCATGCTGGTCACGGTGTTCGTGTTCCTCGGGATCGAGGGCGCCAGCGTCTATTCCCGCTATGCCAAGGAGCGATCCCATGTCGGCGCGGCGACGATCATCGGCTTTGTGATGGTGACCAGCCTGATGGTGCTCGTCACCATGCTGCCCTACGCCGTGCTGCCGCGTCCCGACATCGCCGACATGCGTCAGCCGTCCATGGCAGCGGTGCTGGAGGCCGTGGTGGGACATTGGGGCGCGGTCTTCGTCAGCATCGGACTTCTGGTTTCGGTGCTCGGGGCTTATCTCGCCTGGAGCTTGATCTGCACCGAAGTTCTTTCGGCCGCGGGCCGCACCAGGGATATGCCGGCCCTGTTCGGCACCGAGAACGAGAACAAGGTCCCGGCGGCGGCGCTGTGGCTGACCAACATCGTCGTCCAGCTCTTCGTCATCAGCACCTACTGGTCGCGGGACGCTTTCTCGCTGATGCTCAATCTGACGAGCGTCATGAATTTGATCCCGTTTTTCCTGGTCGCAGCCTACGGGCTCCTGCTGGTCAAGCGGGGCGAGACCTATGAGAAGCGTCCGGACGAGCGTCGAAGCGGGCTGGTCTTTACCGGAATTGCGCTGATCTACACGCTCTTCCTGATCTATGCGGCCGGAATGAAATATCTGCTGCTGTCGGCCATCCTCTACGCGCCCGGCACGGCACTGTATTTGTGGGCACGCCTCGAGCAAAAGGCGAGAGTCTTCACCTTCGTCGAGTGGATCATCTTCATTGTCGTTGCGATCGGCGCGGTCATCGGCATTCATGGCCTGGCCACCGGCTACATCACGATCTGAACGGAGCGGTTCCGGAGATAGGCCCCATGACAAAGCAGACATCGGATGCAGGGATTCCCTTCGGTGTTCATTCGGAAGTCGGCCAGCTGCGCAAGGTGCTGGTCTGTTCGCCGGGGCGGGCTCATCAACGTCTGACGCCGACGAACTGCGACACCTTGCTGTTCGATGACGTCCTATGGGTCGACAATGCCAAGCGCGATCATTTCGATTTCGTGCAGAAGATGCGTGACCGCGGTATCGAAGTCGTCGAGATGCACAATCTCCTCGCCGACACGGTCGCCATTCCGGAGGCGAGGACGTGGATTCTCGACAACCAGGTAATCCCCAATCAGGTCGGCCTCGGCCTGATCGACGAGCTGCGCGGCTATTTGGAAAGTCTCAAGCCGCGCGAGCTGGCGGAGACGCTGATCGGCGGATTGTCGACCCAGGACTTTCCCGAAGCCCGCGGCGGCGAGACGCTCAGGCTCATCCGCGAAGCGGCCGGCATGACCGAGTATCTCCTGCCGCCGCTTCCCAACACCCTGTACACGCGCGATACGACCTGCTGGATCTACGGGGGGGTTACGCTGAATTCGCTGTTCTGGCCGGCGCGCCACGAAGAGCCTATCCTCGCCGCCGCGATCTATAAGTTCCATCCGGATTTCGCCGGCAAGGTCAATGTCTGGTGGGGCGATCCGACACAGGATCACGGCCTTGCGACGCTCGAGGGCGGCGACGTGATGCCGATCGGAAAAGGCAACGTGCTGATCGGATTGAGCGAGCGCACCTCGCGGCAGGCCATCAGCCAGCTCGCCGCCGCCCTGTTCAAGAAGAAGGCGGCCGAGCGCGTGATCGTGGCCGCCATGCCCAAGCTCCGAGCGGCGATGCATCTGGATACGGTCTTCACGTTCGCCGATCGCGATTGCGTGCTGCTTTATCCGGACATCGTCAACAATATCGCGGCATTTTCCTACCGTCCGGCCGACAGCTCCGCAGGCGTCGAACTGCGCAAGGATGAAAAGCCCTTCGTCGAGGTCGTCGCAGAGGCGCTTGGGCTGAAGAAGCTGCGCGTGGTCGAGACAGGCGGAAATGCCTATATGCGCGAGCGAACCCAGTGGGATAGCGGCGCCAATCTCGTCTGCGCATCCCCGGGCGTCGTGTTTGCCTATGACCGCAACACCTACACCAACACGCTGCTGCGCAAGGAGGGCATCGAGGTCATCACCATCGTTGGCGCGGAACTCGGACGTGGTCGCGGCGGCGGTCATTGCATGACCTGTCCGATCATCAGGGACGCAGTCGACTATTAGGCCCGCAGCAGCGGCCCTTGCGGCTGTTTGCGAAACGATGATCGATCTCATCAACCCATGATTTAATCGAATAACATTAACACGCCACAATCGTGTCACAGCCTGACGCGAATCCCGATGCACGCGACAGCCATCGAGGGACGCCATGCGAAGGTCCAGAATTCTTCTGCCGATCTTTGGTCTGTTCGGCGCAAGCACGGCAGGCGCAGCCGACCTTGATGTCACCGAGTTCAAGACGATCGCGGCCCCTGTACCGTACACCTCCGCACCATTCTGGAGCGTCGTCGGTTCCATCGCGCCCACCTTCACCGACAACGCCCTGTTTACCCGGGACAACCGCAAGTCGGATGTTTACTACGTGCCCGACGTGAGCGTCCGGCTGGACGGGAACCTCAGCAATGACCTGTCGTACCGCCTCTATGCACGCGCGCAATATGAAGCGTTTTCGCGGGAGAAGGACGGCAACTTTGCCGTCGCGCGGATGGGCGGGCGCCTGACCCAAAACTGGGACGGCTGGCGTTTCTCCGCCATTTACGAGCATCGCTACGATTTTGACGGTATCTACCGCGACCTGGCCTTCACCTCGAACGATGTGATGGGCTCGGTTGCGCGTGACTTCCGCTTCGACAACGCGACGTTTTCGCCGTTGCTGCTCCTGACCTATCGATTTTCCGACCTGGCGGAGGCGCGCCGCTGGCGCTTCGACGCCGTGCTCGGTATCGAGGTCAAGCTCGATTCCAAATGGTCGATTGTCAGCACGCCACTGTTCGAGGCTTACTGGTTCACCGATGGGCTCAATAGCGGGCGGCGCGATCAGCTCTATTCGGCAGACGTCGGCCTGAAGTATAATTTTGCGAGCAATGTGTCGCTCACGACGACCGTGCTGTACGAGGCTCGAACGTCGAACGTACCGCTACGGCGATACAGGGACGTTCGCATCGGCCCTCGTCTGGATTTCGCATTCTGAGAGGTATCCGATCGATGCACGCAAGAGGCTTGTCGCTGTTGATCGGCATTGTTGTGGGCATAGCGGCGGTATCCCTTGCCGCCGCCGATCCACGCGATGCCGTCGATCGAAGCCAGCGTCTTGATACCGATGCGCTTCGGGACGATGCTGCGACGAACCGTTTGACGCTGCCATCGCATCCCCTGCAGATTGCGCCACCTCCGACGGCTCCGAAAGCAAGGACGGAACGCAGGAGGAGGTCCGGCGCAAATGGTGGCGGCAGCCGCTAGCGCCTCGCTACGTTGGTAGGCATGGCCGCCTATCGGCGCGGGAGTTCGCTGTCTCGGAATTCCGCATTTTTAATCTCTGTTGCGCCAAATTCGAGCGCTTGCGCAGGACACGAACTGCTTCGCCGCGCAGACGCCGCGTCGCGAATTCGAGATTTTAATCCTAAGAAAATGCTACCTCTTGTTGTGGGGCGATTCCAAGGTGTATAATTGGATCGGCTCCAAGGCGCCGCGGGCCGGCGAGGGGACATGTCCCCGAACAGGCGAGCGGACACAGGTGATGCTGTTGTCAGCGTCGCGATGTCGCCGGAGAAGAGTGAGTGCGTATCGTGAAGGTACATGTCTCCCCCGCCAGCGAGTCGCATCGAACCGGCCTCGGGAACTGGCTGCGGACAGGTTCGGAACAATCGATCGAAGCGCTCTATTGGACGTTTTCGACTGATCTCCTCTTCGTCGTGCGCCCGTCTCCTGAAGGGCGCTTCGTCTATGAGGCGATCAATCCGGAGTTCGGGTCCCGGCTCGGTCTCTCGCCGGAGGACGTTTACGACATGGATGTGTTCGATTGCATGAACGCAGACGACGCTAGAATCGTCTGCCAGGCGCTGGGGGCGTGCGTTGCGGAAGGAGCGGAAATCAGGATCCGGCAGCGTCTCGCGTTCGGCGGCTCGCCCCGGAACGTCGAAACGGTAGTAACTCCGGTCGTTCAATCTTCGTGTGGTGGTGCGGTTCGCTTGATCGGCAGCCACCGCGCCCTGCGCAGCCGCGCGTTCGAGAGCGGGGTCGGACAGGGCAACGGGCTCGACGTGAACCTTGGCCTGGTATCGATCCAGGAAGGCATCCAGCAGCGGATAGCGTCCGATCTCCACGATTCGACCTGCCAGCACCTGATTGCCGCGAGTCTCGGTCTCATGCGGATCCGAAGCAGCATCGGCGAACCGGATTTGGCCGAGCGGCTCTGCGACGAAATCGATGCATCGATCGATGAAGCCCTCCGGGAAATCCGCGCCTTTGCCTATCTGCTGCATCCCCGGAACCTCGCCGGTGAGGGCCTGAAGGCTGCGATCGAGCGGTACGCGGAGGGATTTGCGGCGCGCACGTCGTTGCGCGCGAGTGTCAACATCGTGCCGGATGTGGATCGGTTGCCTTACGAGACGAAACGAACGTTGCTACGGGTCGTCCAGGAAGCGCTGACGAACGTCTTCCGTCATGCGAACGCGACCGAGGTGGCCATCGTTATCGACACCGCGGACGGCCGGTTTCACCTGACGCTCAGCGACAATGGACGTGGGCTCCCGCCGGGTTTCGGCAGGAGCGCGGTCTCTGTTGGTGTCGGAATTCCGGCGATGCAAGCACGGCTGCACGAGATCGGGGGTACGCTCGATATCCAATCCAGTCGCGCGCCCCGGCATGCCGGCACGGTGCTGTGTGCAGTATTTCCGTATGCTCCCTCGGCGAACAGGGCCAATCGCCGCGGGGCCACGACAAATGCAAGGGCCCGCGCAGGCGCACAATCAGCGAAAAAACACTAACTGCGGGGCGGCGGGCCGGGGTCACGGCCCATCGCCGATGCGGATTCGGAGTGCTCTGCCATGAAGCGAATTCTTATCGCGGACGATCATGAGGCGGTACGGTCGGGCTTGCGGGCGGTGCTCGAGCAACGGGTGGATTGGGAGGTGGTCGCCGAAGTGAATGACGGCGGCATGGCGGTAGCAGCCGCGATCGAAAGCCGGCCCCATGTCGCCATCGTCGATTTCTCGATGCCGCGCATGACCGGTGTCGAGGTGGCTCGGCGGATCAGAGAGTATCCGCTGCAGACTGAGGTGCTGATCTTCACGGTGCACAATTCGGGCTTGCTTGCCCAGCAAGCATTCGAGGCGGGCGCGCGTGCATTCCTGGTGAAGTCCGACGCCAACAAGCTGCTTGTCGCAGCTGTCGAAGCCTTGTTGCTGCACCGGCCGTTCTGGCCCCGGAAGACCGAACTCGACCATGCGCCGCGGACCAACGGCGAGCGGCATCACGAACTCACGGCCCGCGAGCAACTGGTCGTCAAGCTGGTCGCGGAGGGATACAGCAACAAGGGCATCAGTGCGATCCTCGACCTCAGCGTCAAGACCACCGAGGCCCATCGGGCAGCGGCGATGCGCAAGCTGGAGGTGAACTCGACGGCGGGGCTGGTCCGGTACGCCGTTCGGACCGGGCTGGTCGAGGCGTGAAACGGCGATATTAGCGAGCAATACGGGCGTCGGTACCTTCGCCGGGAGATATCAGGGTTTTGTGGGATAACGATTCCAGCCACGCTCCCTATGATCGTTCGACTGTGCTGCCGGTTTGCTGCCGGTATCGGCCCGGAAGCGCAAGGGTCGGCCAACGGGAACGACACGGTGAAACGCATCTTGATTGCGGATGATCATGAAGTTGTGCGTTCCGGGCTGCGTGCAATCATCGAAGCGCATTCCAGCTGGATCGTGAGCGGCGTGGCGACCGATGGCGAGCAGGCGGTCGCGCTGGCGCTCGAGACCAGGCCGGACATCGTGATCGTTGACTACTCCATGCCCGTCATGAACGGGTTGGAGGTCAGTCGCCGCCTCAAGGCACTCCACCTTGGCGCGCAGGTCCTGATCCTGACCATGCACGAGAGCGAAGAGCTTCTGACCGAAGCCATTCTGGCCGGGGTGCGCGGCTTTCTGTTCAAGTCAGACGCGCGCAAGCACCTCATCTCCGCCATCGAGGCCCTGCTCGACGGCAGGCCCTACTTCACCAGCATCCTGCTGGAGAGGCTGCTGCACGACTACCAGGGCAACAAGGAGAATCGGGCCGACATGCTGCTGACTTCACGCGAGCAGAGCGTGGTCCAGCTGATCGCGGAGGGGCATACCAACAGGTCGATCAGCTCCATCCTGAAACTGAGTGTGAAGACCGTCGAGACCCATCGCGCCTCGGCCATGCGCAAGCTCAGGATGTCGTCCACCGCTGAGCTCGTCCGCTACGCGATCCGCAAGAAGTTGGTCTTGCCCTGAACAGATGCTGACGTCGGCAGTCGCGAAAGGCGCCGGAGTTTGCGCCTCGACAAAGTGGTCGTGACTGCAACCGCTTACCTTTTCGGGTGCTGACACGGGGTTTCGTGTTGCACGCGATGGGAAGCAAGCCGTGATTGGAACCAGCCTCTGTAAATGGGCCATCAGCTACTTCGCGGTCGCAATCGTATGGCTGCTGCTCGCGGAAGTGCTTGTTGTCGCCGGGTTCTGCTTTCCGAACCACGACATCGGCGGGCCGGACACGCTCGTCATCGTGCACATGGTTAGCATTGGCTGGTTGAGCACGGTCCTGTGTGGCGCGCTGTTCCAGTTCGTGCCGGTGCTGGCCGCAAGGCCGCTCTATGCGGAGCGCTGGACACTGCCGGCTCTGGCGCTGCTGACGCTTGGGCTGACCATCCTGCTCGCGGGCTTCCTGACGCTTGGCGGGCACTTCAACGGGTCGCCCCGGCTGCTTCCGGTCGGCGCGAGCCTGCTGATTGCGGGCTTCGCGTTGGTCGTTGCCAATCTCGGCATGACGCTCTGGTCGGCCCGTCCGCTGCCGGGGCCGGCGCGGTTCGTCGCAGCCGGGCTGGGCTGCATCTGCGTCACGGCGGCATTCGGCGGCATGTTCTCTCTCGTGCTGTCCGGAACCGCTATCGGCGCGCAATGGCCGGACCTGCTGGTGTCGGGCGTTCCGATCCACGCCATTGCCGGGCTTGGCGGATGGCTGACCTTCACGGCCATGGGGGTCAGCTATCGCCTGCTGGCGATGTTCATGCTCGCGCCCGACAGCGACGCGCGGCTAGGCCGGCTGGCCTGGCTTGCCGGCATTGCCGCGCTGGCCGTCGGAGCTGTCGGCGGCGTGCTCGCACTCTGGCGTGCGACCGGGGTGAAATTGGCGCTTCTGCTGGCAGGAGCCGCGGCGCTGCTGTCGCTAATCGCCTACGGCCGCGACATGCTCGGCCTGTACAGAGCCCGCAAGCGTCGCGCGCTCGAGCTCAACACGCGCATGAGCCTCGTTGCGCTGGCGAGCCTCGTCGCAGTCGCAATCCTCGGCGCCGTGTTCCTTGCGACCGGTTCTCTCCAATCGCATGTCGGAGCGCTCGCGTTCCTGGTCGCGTTCGGCTGGCTCACTGGCCTCGTGCTCGCCAATCTCTACAAGATCGTCCCGTTCCTGACCTGGCTCGAGACCTACGGTCCGGTGATGGGCAGAGTGCCGACGCCCCGCGTGCAGGATCTCGTTGACGAGCGCCGCGCGTTGAAATGGTTCATGCTGTTCTTTGCCGGAAGCTGGGCGGCAACGTTGATGCTCCTGGTCGACGAGGCACCCGGTTTCCGCGTCGCCGTCGCGGTCGTGACGCTTGCGACGCTCGGCCTGGGCGAGGAGCTCATCAGGGCAAGGCGGCTTGCGGACGTGTCGGAGCCGCTGCGCCTGCCGACGGGAGCAGTCGTGCCCCATCTGTTGGTCTCGCGAAACTGAAAGGAGACTGCAATGACCCAATTCATCGACGTCGATGTCCGGCCGATCCTGCGTGCAGGCGGCGAGCCGTTCTCGATCATCATGGCCGCGCTCGCGCGGCTCGAGCCCGGGGAGGGGCTGCGGCTCTATGCCCCCTTCAAACCGGTTCCCCTGTTCGACGTCATGGCGAGCAAGGGCTTTGCGCATCGGGAGGCCGAGCTCGAAGGCGGCGAATGGGAGATCCGGTTTCTGCCGGACGACGGCTCGTCCGATGCGGCTGAACCGGCGCCCGCGGTGGCGAGTGGTGGCGATTGGCCGGAGCCCGTGGTTCATCTCGACAACCGCGACCTCGATCCACCGGAGCCGATGGTCCGGATTCTGGCTGCAATGGAGCGGCTCGCCCCCGGGCAGCCCCTCTTCGCCTTGCTCAGTCGTGAACCGGTCTTCCTGTTTCTGGAACTGACCAAGCGCGGCCATCAATGGCGCGGCGGCTTCACACCGCAGAACGACACCTATCAACTGACCGTGAGGGTTTGCGCATGACGATCAACGACGACGATCTCGTGGCTCAGATAAGGCAGGCGCTGAAGGTCGTGATCGATCCGGAGCTCGGGCACAACATCGTCGACCTCGGCTTCGTCTATGACGTGTCGATCGACGACGGCGTCGCGCACATCACCATGACGGCGACGACACCAGGTTGTCCCGCCGCATCCTTTCTCAAGGAGGGCGTCGCCAACAGCGCGTGCCTGGTTCCTGGCGTGGAATCGGTCGACGTCACCATGACGTTCGAGCCGCCCTGGCAGCCCTGGATGATCTCGCCAGGCGTCAAGGCGTCGCTCGGTTTTGCTGAGGTGAACTGACCCGGCGAGGCGGCCGGCTAGACGCCTTCGCCGCCCGGGCCGGACCAGGTCCTTGCGGGTGCGCGAAGCTTTGTCAGGTCGAGCAGGTTGATCGCCCGGGCGGCGATCTGGTCGATCACCTCATCCAGCGACTGTGGTTTCAGATAGAAGGCCGGCATCGGCGGGGCGATGATCGCGCCGATCTCGGTCGCTTGCAGCATCGCTCTGAGATGGCCGAGATGCAGCGGGCTCTCGCGGACCAGCAACACCAGCCGGCGCCGTTCCTTGAGCTGCACATCGGCCGCGCGCGTCAGAAGGTTGTCGAGCTGCCCCCAGGCGATGGCCGAGAGCGTACGGATCGAGCACGGTGCCACGATCATGCCCGCGACCGGATACGAGCCGCTGGCGATCGCGGCGCCGATGTCGGAATGAAGATAGTGGCGGAAGGCGAGGGCGCGCAGCCGCGCGAGCGCATCGTGCCCGACTTCTTCGCTCAGCGTACGCTCAGCCGCGGGCGAAACCACGAGATGCACCGCGTAGTGTGGATTGTCGGCCAGCAGCTCGACGATGCGCAAGCCGATCGCGGCACCCGAGGCGCCGCTGATGCCGACGATGATGCCTTGCCGCCCGCTCATGTGAGGACCGGTGCCGGCATGCCGGACAGGCCGAGGTTCGCCCACATCGCATCGACACGCGCGACCACGGCGGGATCCATGGCCAGCGGAACGCCCCATTCCCGATCCGTCTCCGGCGGAATCTTCGTGGTGGCGTCGATGCCGAGCTTGCCGCCGAGCCCTGATTTCGGCGAGGCAAAGTCGAGATAGTCGATCGGCGTGTCGGTGAGCGTCACGAGATCGCGCGAGGAATCGCTGCGCGTCGAGACCGCCCACATCACGGCACGCCAGTCGCGGATGTCGATGTCGTCGTCGACCACGATCAGCAGCTTGATGTAGCTGAACTGCGGAAGCATCGACCACAGGCCGAGCATCAGCCGCCGCGCCTGGCCGGGATAGCGCTTTTTAATGGCCGCAATCGCGATGCGGTAGGAGCAGGCCTCCGGCGGCAGCCAGCAGTCGGTCACCTCAGGGAATTGCTGCCGGATCAACGGCACGAACAGCTGGTTGAGCGCCTCGCCGATCCGCGACGGCTCGTCCGGCGGCCGGCCCGTGAAGGTCGAGAGGTAGATGGGCTGGCGCCGGCTCGTGATCGCGGTCACGCGCATCACGGGGAACTGTTCGACGGAATTATAATACCCGGTGTGATCGCCATAGGGTCCTTCGGGCGCGGTTTCGGTCGCGGAGACGAAGCCCTCGATGACGATTTCGGCCTCGGCCGGAATCGCGAGCGGGACCGTGAGGCATGGCGCGAGGTCAGGCCGTTCGCCGCGCAGGATGCCGGAGAAGCGCAGCTCGGACAGCGTCTCGGGCAGCGGCAGCACGGCGGCAAGGATCGTGGCCGGATCGGCGCCGATGACGATCGCGACCGGCATGTCGCGCCCGATCGCCTTCCATTGCTGGTGATGCCTGGCGCCGCCGCGATGCGCGAGCCAGCGGATGATGGCGCGGTCGCGGCCGAGCACCTGCATGCGGTAGACGCCGACATTCTCCTCCTGGTCCGCCGTCGCGGATTCCGGCGGCACGGTGATCACGAGTGGCCAGGTGATCAGCGGCGCCGGCTCGCCGGGCCAGCAGATCTGGACCGGCAATCTTGCAAGATCGACGTCGGGCCCCATCGCGACGCAGTCCTGCACCGGGGCCGCCGGGCGTGTGCGCGGGCGCGTCGCCAGCGCAGCGCGCGCAAGCGGGATCTTCTCGAAAGCATCCCTGATGCCGTGCGGTGGTCGCGGCGCGCGGAGCTCGGCCATCAGCGCGCCGAGCTCTCCGAGACGGTCGGGCGTGATGCCCATGCCCCACGCGATCCGCTCGACCGTTCCAAACAGGTTGGTGAGGAGCGGCATCTCCGACGCGTTGCCATCGGCCCTGACGGGCTGCTCGAACAATAATGCCGGTCCGTGTGCCTCAAGCACACGCCGGTGGATTTCCGTGATCTCGTGGACGACGGAGACCTTCTCGCGAATGCGTCGCAACTGCCCCCGGCTTTCGATGAAGCGCAGGAAGTCGGACAGGTCGCGAAAGCGCGGCACATCACGTTGCAACTGGACGAGCTCCCAAAAAATCAGAGCTAGCCGGGTTGTTTTCGGTCTTCATTGTTCCCGCTCAAATACAGCGGCGTGCAATCCGTCCAGATGTGGGGCCATGAATGATCCGTCCGCCGCATCGCCCGGCCCGTTGCCGACGATTCCGCCCCTTGTCGCATTGGCCATGCGTCCCCTGCCTCTGCTGCCGCTGCAGCTCGTTCTCGCCGGCGTCCTGCAGGGGATCCACCGGCGCAACCCCGCAATATTCGACCGGCTCGGTGATCACGCGCGCGCGCGGTTCGGTATCAAGCCGATCGATCTGCCGTTCGCCTTCGTGGTCGAGGCCAGGCCGCCGCGCCTGTCCGTGGTGCGCGACTTGTCGCGAGGTCTGGATGCGCGGATCTCAGCCTCGCTCGCCAATCTGCTGGCGCTGCTCGAAGGCAAGGTCGATGGCGATGCCCTGATGTTCTCGCGCGAGCTCGTGGTCGAGGGCGATGTCGAGGCAGTGCTGGCGCTGCGCAATGCGATCGACGACGCCCAGCTCGATCTGGCCGAAGAGCTGTCCTCGCTGTTTGGCCCGCTGGGCGCGCCAGCGAGGCGCGCCTTCGAAGCCGCCCGTGGCCGCGTGATCGGCTCCTCAGGCCATGGCGAGCAATCGAGATGATGGAGCTGATCTGTCCTGCCGGCACGCCGGCGGCGTTGAAGAGCGCCATCGATGCCGGCGCCGATGCGATCTATTGCGGCTTCAACGACGAGACCAACGCGCGCAATTTTCCGGGGCTGAATTTCAGCCGCGACGAGCTGCGCAAGGGGATCGCGCTGGCGCATGGCCGCGGCGCGAAGATCCTGGTGGCCATCAACACCTTTCCGCGCGCCTCCGCCGTCGACATCTGGCATCGCGCGGTGGACGATGCGGCGAGTGCGGGGGCCGATGCGCTGATCCTCGCCGACATCGGATTGATGGACTATGCCGCAAGGCGCCATCCGAACCAGCGTTTGCACGTTTCGGTTCAGGCTGCGGCCGCCAATCCCGATGCCATCGCCTTCTACGCCGAGACTTTCGGGGCGCGGCGCGTCGTGCTGCCGCGTGTCCTGAGCGTGCCTGAGATCGCCGAGATCACCCGGGAGTCGGCCTGCGAGACCGAGGTCTTCGTGTTCGGCGGCCTCTGCGTCATGGCCGAAGGGCGCTGCTCGCTATCGTCCTATGCGACCGGCAAGTCGCCGAACATGCAGGGCGTCTGTTCGCCGCCGAGTCATGTGACCTACGAACAGACCGCGGAGGGGACGAAGTCCAGTCTCGGTGGCTTCGCCATCAACCGGTTCGCTGTGAGCGAGCCCGCGGGCTATCCGACGCTGTGTAAGGGCCGCTTCTCGACCTCCCAGGGCTCCGGCTATATTTTCGAGGACCCGGTCAGCCTGGATGTCACGACGCTGCTCAAAGGCTTGCGCGATGCCGGCGTGACCGCGCTCAAGATCGAGGGCCGCCAGCGCGGCCGTGCCTATGTCGAGAGCGTGGTGCGCCATTTCCGTCATGCGCTCGCCGCGCTCGAGAGCGGCAGCGAGGCGGACATCGCGAGCCTGAAGCCGTTCACCGAAGGTCAGGCCTCCACGGTCGGCGCCTATCGCAAGACCTGGCGCTAATCTTTTCGAATAGGTGAGGTCCGGAAGATGCAACTCAGCCTCGGTCCAGTTCTGTACAATTGGGCGCCGGAACGCTGGCGCGACTTCTATTTCCGGATCGCCGACGAAGCGCCGGTCGACGTCGTATCCGTCGGCGAGATCGTCTGCTCGAAGCGCTCGCCGTTCTTCGCAGACTTCATTCCGGTCGTGGTCGAACGGCTGCAGAGCGCGGGCAAGCAGGTGCTGCTGGGCTCGCTGATTCTGGTCTCGCTGCGCCGCGAGCGCCGCCAGACCGAGGAGCTCGCGGCGGTCGAGGGCGCCGTGGTCGAGGTCAACGATCTGACCTGTCTCAGGGCGCTTGCAGGCCGGCCGCACGCCATCGGTCCGTTCGTCAACATCTACAACGAAGCGAGCGCGGCCTTTCACGCCGCACGCGGGGCGAGGCGCATCTGCCTGCCGCCGGAATTGCCGCTGGCCTCGGTGGCCACGATCGCGAAGGCTGTTCCCGACGCCACGATCGAAGTGTTCGCGTTCGGCCGGGTGCCGCTGGCCATCTCCGCGCGGTGCTATCATGCGCGCCTTCACAAGCTCACCAAGGACAATTGCCGCTTCGTCTGCGAGAAGGACCCGGATGGTCTTCTCCTCAACACGCTGGAGCAGCAAGACTTCCTGACCATCAACGGCGTGCAGACGCTGTCGCACACCTGTGCCAATCTGCTGGGTGAGGCCGGCCTCTTGCACGAGAGCAACGTCGGATCACTGCGCCTGTCGCCGCAGGATTGTGACATGGTCGTCGTCGCCAGGACCTTTCGCGACGTGCTGGACGGTCGCGACGATGTCGAGGGTGGAAATCGCCGGCTTGCCGCGGCCTATCCGGGCGTGCCGTTCTCGAATGGCTTCCTGTGGGCCGAGCCGGGGCACGTCTACCGTCAGGCCCGATCAGGGGATGCGCAAGGCGCGGCGCAGATCGGGACTCGCTAAACGGGGCGACGCTCCGAGCGCTCAGAAAGTCGCGGCCATTGCGGCCAGCCGTCGATGGGCCCTGTCCCGCGCGGCCTCGATCGGCTGTTGCGGTCCCGTGGTTGGCCCGATCGGCACGAAACGGACATTGTCGATACCGATGAAGCGCAGGATGTCGCGCAGGTAAGGCGTTGCCATGTCGATGCGGCCGCGGTTCATGCCGGTGGCGAAGTCGCTGCCACTGGCGAGAATCACCAGCGTCGGCCGATCCTTGAGCAGCGGGAGATAGCCCTGTGACGGGTCGAACCGGAACGTCAGCCCGGGCTGGACGATGATGTCAAACCACTGCTTGAGCTTGTAGGGAATGCTGAAGTTCCACATCGGCGTCGAGATCAGCACGCGATCGGCCAACGAAAACCGCAGCGCCATTCGCTCGGCCTCGGCAAAGCTGTCGCGTTGCGCGTCGTTGAAGGCTTGCCCGTTCATCCGTGCATATTTGGCCTCGGCGATGGGGCCTGAGAATTCCGGCATCCGCTCCCGCCACAGGTCCACGACATCGAGGTCCCAGTCCGGCCGGGCCTGGCGAAAGCCGTCAAGAAAGACGCGCGCGCCGGCACTCGACTCGGAGTCAGGGCGCGGCGAGCAGGAGAGGTGCAAAATCTTTGCCACCGCTCATCCCAACGCCCTGATGACGGCATCCGCCCTCGTGACGATCGCCACGTTCTGCATGGCAAAATTAATCGACGCATTGTGCCAGTCGGCGTTCATGGTCGAGCAGCAATCTTCGGGGACGATCATGAAGTAGCCCTTGTCTGCCCCGGTGCGGGCGGTGTGCTCGACCGACATGTTGGTCCAGGCACCGGTGTTGATGATCATGTCGCGCCCGGTCGCCTTGAGGATTGTCTCCAGCCGCGTGCCCTCCCACGCGCTCATCCGCATCTTCTCGACGACGAAATCGCCGGGCCGGGGCTCGAGGCCGGAGACGGGCGCCGCGCCCCAGCTTCCACGCACCATCGCCTTGCTGTCGACGAGGCCTTCGAACAGCGGTGCGTTCAGCGTGACACCCGGCGCACCCGGCTCGACGACGAACCAGACGTGGATGATGGCGACGCCGCGGGCCCGCGCGGTCTCCGCGAGACGGCGGACATTCTCGACGACATGTTGCTGTTTCGCATGACCGGGAGCGCCGGACTCGGCGAACGCGCCGCCGTCCATGATGACGTCGTTCTGCAGGTCCTGGATGATCATGGCGCAGCGCTGCGGATCAAGCCGCATGTCGCCGTCAGCGAGGATAGGCGCCGGCGAGGCGCTTGCCGCCTGGCCGCCGCTGCTTCGCCGGCCGGCCATATAGGGCTCGTGCCGCGGACCGACCTTGGTCGGAATGGCATAGACCGAATGTGTCGAGGTCAGATACAGCGTGCGGAAATCCGGCCCGCCCCAGGCGAGGTTGGCGACCATCTCGGGCGCGCGGACCTTGCCGAGCAGCTCGCCGCGCGGCGAATAGACCCAGACGCCGCCGGGCGCGGTGACCCAGATATTGCCGTGCTGATCGCACTTCATGCCGTCGGGCAGGCCGGCTTCGAGCTCGGAGCGGATGCCGCTTGCGAACACCCGCGCATTCGACAGCGAGCCGTCGGCGTTGACGTCGAAGACGCGGATCAGCGCCTGCACGGTGTCGTTGACATAGAGCAGCTTCTCGTCCGGCGAGAAGCACAGGCCGTTCGGCTGGTCGAACAGATTGCGCTCGACCACGAGCTTCGGTTCGCCGCCGGGCACGAGGCGATAGACGCCCTGGAAGCCGAGCTGGCGCGGCCGCTCCACGCCATAGACCGGCATCCGGCCGTACCAAGGGTCTGAGAAATAGATCGCGCCGGAGGAGTGCACGCAGACGTCGTTCGGGCTGTTCAGCTCCTGGCCCTGGAAGTGCGAAGCCAGCACCTCGCGCCGCCCGTCCGGCCGTTCGCGGATCAGCGACGAGGTCGCGTGCTCGCAGACGATCAGATTGAGCTCGGCATCATAGGTCATGCCGTTGCACTTGTTCGAGGGACGCTTGACCTCGGCCACGCCGCGCCGCGCATCCCAGCGCCGGCGCACGTCACCCGGCATGTCCGAGAACAGCAGATAGTGATCGACCGGATGCCAGATCGGTCCCTCCGTGAAGTCAAAGCCGGTGCCGACCTGCGCGACCGGCGCATAGGGGTCGATCAAAGTTTCGAATTCGCTTCGCAAGGTGACGTGCGTCATCGGTCGATCCCCAAGATCATCTCAAGCCGGGAACCAGTTGCGTGCGGGCAAGGACTGCACGATCGGTCCGGGGACCTGATCGTGCAGGCGCCCGACGACGTTGCCGCCTTCGATCTTGGCCGGGCGGTCGTGCACCGGCAGCAGATAGCGCGAATTGCTCAGCAGCTTCTTGATCGAGGCTTTCTCGGCGCGCTTGCTGGTGCCATGATTGCCCGTCGTGCGCGGCTCCCAATCGTGGATCTCGTTGAAGGGCGTCACGATCTGGTCGTTGAAATCGTAGATCACGTCGCCGCAGATGGTCGCAATCCCGTCGGCGGTCTCGACGATGACGTTCATCGAGCCCTCCGTATGCGCATTGGCCGCGTCGCAATAGACGCCGGGCATCAGCTCGATCGGGCCGGTGATCTCTAAGTCGAGGAAGCGCAGCGCGCTCTTGGTGTGCAGCCGGTCGATCAGGTGCTTGATGTCGGGCGCCGGATATTGCGGATGCATCAGGCCGGAGACGGAATACTCGAGTTCCTTGCGGTTGAGCACGACGGTCGTGTTCATCGGGAACAGATCGTCCTTGCCGGCGTGGTCGATGTGCAGATGGGTGTGGCAGACGAAGCGGACGTCGCCCATGCGCACGCCGTGGCGCGCGAGCTGGTTCTCGATCATGTTCTCGTGGTACTGCAGCCCGCGCATGCCCAGCGTCTCCATGATCTGGTTGGAGCGGTAGCCGGTGTCGACCACGACCGGATATTTCCCCCCGAGGATCAGGAAACCGAGGGTGAGGACGCGGCGGGTGCGACCGCAGTCGCGGCCGAGAACCAGAAAGCTCGATTCCAGCTCGATATCGCCATAGTCCAGGATCTTGATCTCCAGCGCCATTCGTTGCCCTCCCTCAACTGTTTCTTGTCTGTCAAAGCCGGTAGACGCGCGTCGCCGTCGTCTTGAAGATAGCGTCCTGCTGCTCCGCGCTGAACGGCGCGGCGGCGGTGCGAAAGGCGCCGACGAGCTCGAGATAGCTGGTCCACAATTTCTCGATGGGGAAATTGGAGCCGAACAGGCAGCGCTCGGCGCCGAAGATCGCGACGGTGTCGATGAGCACGGCGGCGATGTGCGCAGGATCGTTGCGATGGATGAAGGTGCCGAGCCCGGAGAGCTTTGAGACCACGTTCGGGCAGGCCGCGAGCCGGGCCATGCCGCTGCGCCAGGCGGCGCGGCCACCAGGAGAGAGATCCTCCAGCATGCCGGCATGCTGGAGGATGAAGGTCACGTCGGGGCAGGCTTCGGCCAGCGCTGCGGCATCCGGCATCTGCGGGGTGAACACCTGCAGGTCGAAGCTCCAACCATAGTCGGCGAGGCGCGCGACGTTGCGGCTGATCATCGGATCGGTGCAGAGATCGGGGCGGGCGGCAAAGCGATAGAGCGGGTTCTCGTGCCAGTGCAGCTGCATGCGCACGCCGCGCACCAGCTTGTAGCGCTTCAGGCGATCGAGCTGCGGACGCACGTCGTCCACGGCGAAATTGGCATAGGCGACGATCGCGTGCGGCCAGCCGTGTTCGTCCGCAGTCTGCTGCACCCACGCGGCCTCGTCCTCGAAGCGGTCGTTGGCCCAGTTGGTTTGCACATAGACCGAACGCGTGACGCCGGTATCCTTGAGGTCGTCGAGATATTCCTGGATCGGATAGTCGCGCCGGATCGGCTCATAGGGTCCGAAGATGCGCGGCTGCATGGGGCCGGTCAGCCAGGGCAGGTCGGCCTGCCGCCAGATGTGATGATGGCCGTCGACAATGTCGGTCACGCCGCTCTCCTTCGTCCCAGCGCCAGAATATGCGCGACGATCGACGCGCTCGAACCGCCATCCACGAGGTCGTCGACGAAGCGCTCGATGGCGATGAGCGCCTCGGTCTGCGGGTGGAAGCCGGGGCTTGTCGCCAGCGGCGTCAGCCAGCTCAGGCGCCAGGCCCGCCGCGACAATTTCGCGACGGCGTCGCGAAGCGCATCGGTCTCCCCACGCTCGAGTCCATCGGAGACGATGATCACGGCGGCGCCGCGCGCATAGCCGCCGAAGCGGGGCACGGCGAGGAAGGCCTGGAGTGCGTCGCCGATGCGGGTGCCGCCGTCCCAATCGCTGACCAGATGCGCGGCGGCGTTCATGGCCTGCTCGCGGCGCTTCAGTCGCAGCGGGCGGGTGATGCGGGTCAGCCGCGTGCCGAAGGTGAAGACCTCGACACTGGGCGCGGCCTGCACCAGCGCATGCGCGAGCTTCATGTTCTCCTCGGTGCGGCTCTTCATCGAGCCGGAGACGTCGATCAGCAGGAGCATCTTGCGCGGACGCTGGCGTCGCTTCATGTGACCGAGCCGCAGAATCTCGCCGTCGCTGCGGACACTGTCGCGCAAGGTGCGGCGGAGATCGGCAAACGGCCCGCGGCGGGCGCGCATGCGGCGATGGCCGCGCCGTCGCGGCAGGCGTCGCGGCGCCTCCCGCGCCAGGCGGCGCAATGCGTCCGTGCTCGAGGCCGCCCCAAAGCGACGCTCGACCAGCGCCTCGCTTCGGGTCGCGGTGAGGCCGGACTCATTGGCCTCGTCGGAGAGCAGGGGGGCATCGTCGCCGCGGCCCTCTTCCTGGAGGCGGACTGTCTCGTCGTCCTCGCCCTCGTCGTCGCGCGCGATGGCCTCGCTGCCGCGGAAGTGGAGATCGAACAGCCGGTCGAAGGTCACACGGCGCTCGGGCGGCGGCGCCAGCGTCGCGAGGGCGGCTTGCCTGACGTGCTCGATGTCGCGCGGGCCGAGCAGCTCGATCGCGGCGAGGAATGTGGTGGTTTGCTCCGGTGCGACGGCAAAGCCGTTCGCGCGCAGCAGCGGGACGAAGGCGACGAAGATGCGCGCGGCGCGCGGGAGCTGCAGTTCGGCGCTCATGCGGTCGCCTCCGCGAGCATGGCGTCGAGCCGCGGCGAGATGAAATGCAGATCCTCTTCGTCCTTCAGCGCCACGCCGATCGAGCGCTTGAATGCATCCGGCCAGCGCGCGCCGCCCTTGTGCAGCAGCGTCGCGGCCTCGGCCCAGTCGACGGCCTCGGCAATGCCGGGCGCCTTGCTCAGCGGCTCGCGCCGCAGCCTCTCCACGGCTGCGACGACGGCGCGGGCCGTGGCCTCGGCGACGCTGGAGGCGCGCATCATGATGATCCGCGCCTCGCGCTCCGCGGTCGGATAGTCGATCCAGTGATAGACGCAGCGGCGGCGCAAGGCCTCGTGCAGATCGCGCGTCCGGTTCGACGTCAGAACGACCACGGGGCGCTCCGCCGCGCGAACCGTGCCGCGCTCGGGAATCGAGATCTGGAAGTCGGAGAGGAATTCGAGCAGAAACGCCTCGAACTCCTGGTCGGCGCGGTCGATTTCGTCGATCAGCAGCACGGTGGAATCGGGCGCGCGGAGCGCGGCCAGCATGGGACGCTCGATCAGGAAGGTCTCGCCATAGATGTCGATGCTCTCGTCGCCGGCCTGGCGGATCGCCAGCATCTGGCGCGGATAGTTCCACTCATAGAGCGCGGCAGAGGCGTCGATGCCCTCGTAGCATTGCAGGCGGATCAGGCGCCGGCCGAGCACGGCGGCAATGGCTTTTGCGGCTTCCGTCTTGCCGACGCCGGGTGCGCCCTCGAGCAGCAGCGGCTTGCCGAGCGCGAGACCGAGATAGGCTGATGTCGCAAGGCCCTCGTCGGCCAGGTAATAGGCTGCCCGCAGCGCCTTCTCCAGCGCCTCCGGGCTGTCGATGCCGACGATGTTGCTGCGAACCGCCACGACTGATCCTCTAGCGCCGTGCCTGCGGCCGCGCGCCGCCCTGGGCCTTGATCGCGCGCAGCACCTTTTCAGGCGTGATCGGCAGGTCGTCGATGCGCACGCCGACGGCATTGAAGATCGCATTGGCGACGGCCGGTAGCACCGGGTTGGCGCACATCTCGCCGGGGCCCTTGGCACCAAAGGGGCCATCGGGAGCGGGACGTTCCAGCACCGCGATATCGTGCGGGCAGATGTCGCCGGGGCCGGGCATCAGATATTCGACGAAGTCGCGGGGGCCGTGAATGGGATCGGGATAATAGGGCTCCGGGGTCTCATAGAGCGCGTGGCTGACACCCATCCAGGCACCGCCGACCAGTTGCTGCTCGACCAGACGCGGGTTCAGCGCGCGACCGAGCTCATAGGCGGAATCCATCCGGACCATCGCGACATCGCCGGTCTCGTCGTCGACCTCGACCTCGGCGACGAGGCAGGCATGGGCGTAGCAGGTCGCCGGCGACATCTCGCCGGTCTCCGGATCGACGTTGGAAAGGGGAACCAGAAAGATGCCGCGGCCCGAAATGGTCTTGCCCTGCTTGAACTGCGCGGCAATCGCGACATCCTTGGTCGAGATCGAACGGTGCGGCGCGCCCTTGACGTGAATATTGCCGCGGCCGTCGGTTTCGAGATCGGCGGCATTGACCTCGAGCTCCTCAGCCGCCGCTTCCATCATCACGCCGCGGGCCTCGCGCGCCGCGGCCATCACGGCATTGCCGACCCGGTGGGTGCCGCGCGAGGCGAACGAGCCCATGCAGTGCGGGCCGGTGTCGGAATCCGCCGTGTCGACATAGACGTCCTCGACCGGCACGCCCAGCGTCTCGGCGCAGATCTGCCGCGTCACCGATTTCATGCCCTGGCCGAGGTCGATCGACGACAGCGCCACCGTGAACTTGCCGCTGGGATTGGAGTGAACCAGGGCCTGGCTCGGGTCGCCGCCAAGGTTCATGCCGATGGGGTAGTTGATCGACGCCATGCCGCGTCCGCGATGCCTGGTCATGTCAGCGTCTCCTGGTGCCGAACACCGACGAGAACCGCGTCGCGCCGTGCGATGGTGCGGCCGGGCGTGGTGGGGGAGGCGGCGGTGCCGGCGGGGGTGGATCGCGCGGCGGCTCCCGTGTCGTGGTTACGGGTGCACGGTCGTAGCTCGTGCGCTGCTGTGCAGGCGCAGCCGGACGTGCGCGGGACTCCGTTGCGGTCGGCGGGATCACCGCGCGGCTGCCGCCGCCGTCCTTGCGCGAGGAGGCGCGCTTGAACTCGTCGCGGATCGGCCATTTGGCCTTCTCGGCCGCGACCTGAACGCATTCGATCAGCGCGGTGTTCTTGGCCTCGCGCCGGTGCGCCTTCATGTCGCCGTCGCGATAGGCGTTCAGAATGCGAAACTCCATCGGGTCCATGCCGACGAGGTTTGCGAGCTTGTCCATCTGGCATTCGATCGCGAAGTCCATCGCGGTGACGCCGAAGCCGCGCATGGCGGTCGCGGGCGTGCGATTGGTGAAGACGCAATAGACGTCGCCATAGACGTTCGGGATGGTGTAGGGGCCTGGAAGATGGGCGGCGCACTTCACTGCGGCGTAGCTGGAGAGTCGCGTATAGGCGCCGCTGTCGAAAAAAGCGCGGATCTTGCGCGCGACGATGCGGCCGTCGCGCATCACGCCGTCCTTGATGTAGATGCGTTCGGCGCCGCGCGGCGGGCCGTACTGCATCTCCTCCTCGCGCCCGAACACGTAGCGGACGGGGCGTCCGGTCAGCATCGCGCCGAGGATCGCAAGTGGCTCGGTCAACGTGTCCACCTTGCCGCCGAAGCCGCCGCCAACGGTGCCGCCGATGAAGTGGAACGTATTGGAAGGCACGTCCAGAATCTTGGCGCAGGTGTCGACGGAGAAGAACAGCGCCTGGGTCGAGGTGTAGACGACGTAACGGCCGTTGGTGTCGGGTGCCGCAATGGCGCCGTTGGTCTCGGTCGGCGCGTGCTCGATCGGGGACATCTGGTAGCGCTGCTCCAGCACGTGGTCGGCGCTGGCGAGCGCCGCGTCCGCATCGCCGAAGCGCAGGCGCTGGTGATCGTAGACGTCGTGATAGATGAAGGCGTTCTTCGGATAGGTCTCGTTGACCACGGGCGCGCCGGGCTTCAGCGCGTCCTCGACATCGAACACAGTCGGGAGCGGCTCGTAGTCGACCTTGACCCTCGCGATGGCCTCGAACGCTTCGCGCTCGCTGTCGGCGACGATGGCGAGGATCGGCTCGCCCTTGTAGCGGACCTTGTCGACCGCCAGCGACGGCTCGTCATCCTTGCCGAAGTTGATCAGGCTGAGCAGCGTGTTGAGATTGACCGGCACGTCGGTGCCACGGATGATCCGGCGAACGCCGGCCGAACGTTCGGCCTCGGTGGTATCGATGCGACGGATCCTTGCATGGGCCTGGGTCGAGCGTACGACCTTCAGGTGCAGCATGCCTTGCAGCTTGTGATCGTTGAAGTAGCTCGACGTGCCCGTGACATGGCCGAGCATGTCCTGGCGCTGGGTGCCCTTGCCGATTTCCTTGAGGTTATCGTCGCGCTCGTCGGCGAAAATGTCCTTGCGCAGTTCCAGCATGGTTGACCTCAGGCGCTGACCCGGCCGCTCGCTGCGGCCAGGATGGCATTGATGATCGGCTCGTAGCCGGTGCAGCGGCAGATGTTGCCGGAGATGGCTTCAATGACCTCGTCGCGGCTCGGCGAGGGATTGCGGTCGAGCAGCGCCTTGGCGGCCATCAGCATGCCCGGCGTGCAATAGCCGCACTGGGCCGCGAAATGGTCCGCGAAGGCGCGCTGCAGAGGGTGCAGGTTCGGGCCCTGCTTCATGCCGTCGAGCGTCTCGATGGAACGGCCGGCCACCGTCTCCGCCAGCGTCAGGCAGGAGAGATGAAGCTCGCCGTCAACAAGCACACTGCACGTGCCGCAGCCGCCCTGGCCGCAGCCGAATTTCGGCGTCATGTCGCCGATCAACTCGCGCAGCGCCACCAGCAGATTGGTGCCGCCGTCGACGAAGATCGCGACATCGCGGCCGTTGTGACGAAATTGCAGGGGTATCTTGGACATGCTCTATTCCTGGCCTGACAGCAGGCGCCGCAGATGGACGCCGACGATCTCGCGGCGATACCACGCGCTGCCGAGCGCGTTGTCGGATGGCGATGTTCCCTCGGTCGCCGCCGATGCGGCGGCCGCGATGGTTGCAGCGTCCAGCGAGCGGCCCTCCAGCGCGCGCTCGGCGGCACGGGCGCGGATCTGGGTCGGCGCCATCGATCCCAGCGCGATCCGTGCGCCCGCGATCCGGCCGCCGCTGATCGGCAGATGCGCGGCAAGCGTGACGACCGAGCCGCCCTTCGGCTTGATGCGGGCGATCTTGCGATAGCGGAACGCGTCGCTGCTCGCCGGCCGGGTGCAGGAGACCGACAGCACCAGGGTTCCGGCCTGACGTTCGCGCGCCTGCAAGAACTCCTCGATCGGGATGTCGCGGGCACCAAAGCCGCCCGCGACGGCGACGGTCGCATCGAGCGCCAGCAGCGCCACGGTGAAATCGCCGTAGGGAGCTTTGGCAAAAAGATTGCCGCCGACCGTGCCCATGTTGCGCACGGCGGGACCGCCGATCGAGCGGGCGGGCGCGTGCAGGAAGGCGAGGTCCCGCTCAGCAAGGATGCGCGCGAAGGTGACGCCGGCGCCGAGCGTGATGCGCGGTCCCGAGGCGTCGATCCGGGTCAGCGCCTGATCGTTGGCGCGGACCACGATCGAGATCGCGACATCGCCCTCGTTCAATGCCCGCATCACCAGCGTGCCGCCGCCGAGATAGCGCGCGCTGCGGTCCGAGGACAATGCCCCCGCCGCCTCGCTGGCGCTTGCAAACGTCTTCACTGTCACGGCCATGACTATGCGGCCTCCCTCAGATGCCGGCGGATTGCCTCGAATCCAGCCTGGTAAATGTCTTCCGCGACCATGTGGGTGATGCGGTCCCGATCTTCCGGCTTGGTGGTGAAACGGGATTCCCAGTGCCAGAAGGTGCGGTCGCCGTCGGTGACCGGCAGCAGCCTGACATGGGCGACGTAGTTGAACATCGGCACCGGCGTGTCGAGCAGGCAATAGCTGAAGGACTGCTCCAGGTCCGACAGCGCCAGCAATTGCTCGCGCAGCTCGGAGCCGTCGTTGAGCTTGAACCGCCTGATGCAGCCGATCCTGTCGGAGGACTGCGTGCGTTCGATCGACGAGGTCGCGACAACCGGATGCCAGCGATCGTGCCCGTTGAAATCGCGCAGCACGGTCCACACCGTATCGGTCGGTGCGTCCAGGATCGTGCTCTTGACGACATGCGGCACGGTCAGCCTCCGAACACGCGCTTGAGCGCATCAAATCCGCCCTGGAACACGCCGCCGCCGATATTGCTGACGAGCTCGGTCTCCCGCTCCGGCGCGCAGTCGAATTCGGCGGTCCATTCCATGAAGGTCTGGTCGCCGTCGGTGACGGGGGTGAGCCGCAGGGTTGCGACATAGTTCTCGACACCCATCGGCGATTCCAGGATCGAATAGGTGCAGAACATGTCGTAGTCGGAGAGGCCGAGCAGCTTCTCGCGGATGCGGTCGCCGTTGCGCAGGCGAAAATCTCGCACACAACCGATCTTGTCGGCGGGCTCGCCGCCCTCGATGCGGCTTTCGGCGATCGCCGGATGCCAGTTCGGCAAGCCATTGAAATCGCGCACCCGCGCCCAGACGCGGTCGTTGCGGGCATTGACGACGGTGGAGACGTAGACGCGAGCCATGGCGCGACCTCAGCTCTTCTTCCGCGGCCCGCGCTCGGCCGGCGGTTCCCCACCTTCGGCCGAGGGGGCCGGCGAGGCCGCCGGCTTGTCGCCGCCACCTCCGCCTCCGCCGCTCTTGCGCGCGGACTCCCTGATCCCCTGCATGTCACGGGCTTCGCGGATCAGGCCCGGCATTTTGGAGAGACTGCCGCCTTCGACGCCGATGTCCGACAGGATCGAGTCGATTAGCGGCGCCTGGACGCGATAGCGCAGGGCGGAGTCGATGACTTCGTCGGTGGCGCTGCGGCCGCCATTGCCGCCGTGGCCGTTGCCGTTGAGGCCGTCGACCTGGAGGATGCGGATGCCCTCGATCTTCTCCATCGGCTTGACGCTCTCGCGGACGATGCCCTCGATCCGGTCGAGCAGCTTGCGGCGGAACAGCGAGTAGCGCGCCTGATCGGTCAGCACGTTCTCGGCCTCGTTCAGCATCCGCTGCGCTTCGGCCTCGACGGCGGCGCGCACGCGCTCGGCTTCCGCGGCGATCCGGGTCTCCTCGGCCTGTTTCTCGGCGAGCAGCACCTCGACCGTCTTGCGCCGCTTGGCGATCTCGCTCTCGCGCGCGGTAATGACGCGCTCGGTGGCTTCGGTCGCGCGCATCCGCGCTTCCTCGGCCGACGCCTTGGCGGCGGACTCTTCGAGAGACTTCAGATGGATGGCGATGGCCTTCTCCATCAGGACGGTCTCGACCTCCTTCTCGCGGTTGACCTCGAGCTTGCGCAGCTCGCGCTCGCGGCCGACGCGGGCTTCGTCGAGGCCGCGGTCGGATGCGATGCGCGCGCGCTCGACCTCCTCGCGAGAGGCGATCTCGGCCTCCTGCAGCGACTGCACCCGGGCGACTTCGAGCTGCTCGATCGAGCGCCGCCGCTCGATCCGGGCCGCTTCCAGCGCCTGCTCGCGCGACACGTCCGTGGTCTCGACCTCCTTGCGCGCGACGATCTCGGCCTGCCGGACCTGGCGATCGGCATCGATCCGCTCGGACTTCTTGGTCGACAGTGCGATGACGCGGTCCTCGTCGGCGATCTCGATCGCCTTCTTCTGCTCGATGTTGAGCACCTCGCGCTTCTTGGAGGAATTGATGCGCTCGGCCTCGAGCGCCAGATCGACCGTGATGCGCTGGCGCTCGATGGCGTCGCGCCGCTTCAGCTCGGCCGCCTCCAGCACGCCGGTGCGCTCGATCTCGAGCGAACGCGTATCGCGCTCGGCCTGGATGCGCTCGGCCGCGACCGCCTTCTCCTGGGCGATGCGGGCCGCCTCGATCGCCTCGCGCGAGGCGATGTCGGCCTCCTCGACGGCGCGGTTGCGGGCGATCTCCAGCGAGCGCACGCGCTCCTCCTGGGCGATCCGGCTGGCCTCGGTGGTCTCGCGCGCCGCAATGCCGGCGACGTCGAGTGCCTGGTTGCGCTCGATCTCCAGCTGCCGCGTGTTCTGCTCGGCGGCGATGCGCTCGGCGGCGAGCGTCCGCTCGCGGGCGATGCGGGCGGCCTCGACCGCGCGCTGCGCCTCGATCTCGGCCTCCTGGATGGTGCGAACCTGCTGGATCTCCAGCGCGCGGGTGCGCTCGTCCGAGGAGATGCGCTCGACATTGACGATCAGCGTCTGGGCGATGCGGGCCTTCTCGGTGGCCTCACGGGCGGCGATCTCGGCCTCGTCGACCGCGCGGGTGCGCTCGATCTCGCGGCGGCGCGTTTCCTCCTCGTTGGCGATGCGGGCATCGGTGACGACGCGGTCCTGCTGGATCCGCGCCTTCTCGATGGCTTCGCGCGCCGCGATCTCGGCTTCCTCGACCGTGCGCATCCGCTCGATCTCGCGCTGGCGCACCTCGCGCTCGGATGCGATCCGCGTGGTGTCGATCGAGCGCTGGTTGGCGATCCTCGTCTTCTCGATCTCCTCGCGTGCCAGCAGCTCCTTTTCCTCGATGGTGCGGGTCCGCTCGATCTCCTTCTGGCGGGTTTCGCGCTCGGAGGCGATGCGGGCTTCCGCAATCGCCTGGTCGTTGGCGATGCGGGCGCGCTCGATGGCTTCGCGCGCGGAGATCTGCGCCTGCTCGGCCTCGGTTTCGCGCAGCGCCCGTTCGCGGGCGACTTCCGTGCGCTGAAGCGCGCGGCGCATCTCGATGTCGCGTTCCTGCTCCAGCCGCGCGGTCTCGCTCTCGCGCTCGATCTCCAGCGCCTGCCGCTCGGCCTCCAGGTTGCGGGCGCGGATCTTGATCATCGAGTCCTGCTCGATGTCGTTGCGCAGCTTCCGCTTGGCCTCGATGTCCTGCATCAGCTGGGTCAGGCCTTCGGCGTCGAACCGGTTCGAGGGGTTGAAGAATTCGAGATCGGTCTGGTCGAGATCGGTGATGGCGACCGACTCCAGCTCGAGGCCGTTCTGAGCGAGGGCCTCCGCCGCGTTGGCCTTGACGCGGGCGACATACTCGCCGCGCTGCTCGTGCATCTGCTCGAGGGTCATTTCGGAGGCGATTGAACGGATCGCCGAGATGAACTTGCCGGCGAGGAGGGCATGCAGTTGCCCCGGCTCCATGGTGCGGCGGCCGAGGGTGGCGGCCGCGATGGACACCGCTTCGCGGGTCGCCTGGACGCGGACGTAGAAATCGGCCTCGATGTCGACGCGCATGCGGTCGCGGGTGATGACGGCGTCCTGCCGGGAGCGCACGATGCCCATCGGCAGCACGTTCATGTTGACCGGCGTGTAATCGTGGATGAACGGCAGCACGAACGCGCCGCCATTGATCACCACGCGCTCGCCGAGGAAACCGGTCCGGACGAACGATGTCTCCTTGGAGGAGCGGTGATAGAGCCAGTTCACGATATAGACGCCGACCACGATCACGACGATCGCGACGATCAGCCAGAGGATCAATTCACCGACGAGCATCCCCGACATCTTTTCCTCCCTCGAACCTTCAGGCGTTATCGCGCGCCGATCGCCTTGAATTGACGTACCTGCTCCGTCAACGCCCGCTCCACGGGAAGCCGTTCCATCGAGGAGGCCCCGTAGAAGCCGTGGCAATGGCGGGTGTTCTTCATGATGAAATCGGCGTCGGCGGGATCCGCGATCGGGCCGCCATGCGCCAGCACCAGGATGTCGGGATTGACGCTGAGCGCGGCGGAGGCCCAGGTGTCGATCTGCGCCGGACAGTCCTTCAGCTTCAACGCGGTCTGCGCGCCGATCGAGCCGCCGGTCGTCAAGCCCATGTGGCAGACGACGATGTCGGCGCCGGCGATCGCCATCGCGGCGGCTTCCTTCTCGCTGAACACATAGGGCGTCGTCAGCATGTCCTTGTCGTGCGCCTTGGCGATCATGTCGATCTCGAGCGCGTAGGACATGCCGGTCTCTTCGAGATTGGCGCGGAAGGTGCCGTCGATCAGGCCGACGGTCGGAAAGTTCTGCACTCCTGCGAAGCCGAGCGCCTTCAGCTGGTCGAGAAACGCGTCCATGTCGCGGAACGGATCGGTGCCGTTGACGCCCGCGAGCACCGGCGTCCTCGTGACCACGGGCAGCACTTCGCCGGCCATCTCCAGCACGATGGCGTTGGCATCGCCGTAAGCCATCAGGCCCGCGAGCGAGCCGCGTCCGGCCATGCGGTAGCGTCCGGAATTGTAGATCACGATGAGATCGACGCCGCCGGCCTCCTCGCATTTGGCTGACAGGCCGGTGCCGGCGCCGCCGCCGACGATCGGCTCGCCGCGCTTCGCCATCTCGCGGAACCGCCTCAGAAGTGCTGCGCGTTCAAACCTTGGCATCGCTCACCTCGCTAGTCTCCGCCGCGTGCCCGTGCGGCCGAACAGGGTTCGGAACGCACCGACGATGGCGGCGGCGAAATCGGGATCGTTGATGTTCTTGGGCGTGCGGATGAGCTGGCGATGGCCGGTCTGCCGCACGGTGCGCTCCAGCGTGCGGAACAGCGCGGCATCGGCGTCCGGATCCCAGAACGGCTGGCCCCGCGCATCGAGCGCGGAGACGCCGCCCTCGGGCAGGAAGAAGCGCACCGGGCCGTCCATCTGGTTGAGCCGCTCGCCGATCCAGCGGCCGACGCGCTCGTTCTCTTCCACGTTCGTCCGCATCAACGTCACTTGCGGATTGTGGACGTGGAATTTGCGGCCGCGGTAGCGCTCGGGAATGGTGTCGGGCGCGCCGAAATTGACCATGTCGAGTGCGCCGACCGAGCCGACATAGGGGATACGCGTGCGGATGATCGCACCGAAGCGGTCCTCGGTTGCGGGAAACACGCCGCCCATCAGGAGATCGCAGACCTCCGTCGTGGTGAGGTCGATGATGCCGGCGAGCTGGCCGGACTCGACGAGTTTCTCCATGGAACGGCCGCCGACGCCGGTGGCATGGAAGACCAGGCACTCGACATCGTCGCGCAGCTCGGCGGCGATCTTCTGCACCGCCGGCGTCGTCACGCCGAACATGGTGATGCCGACCGAAGGCAGGCCGCCAGCCTCCCGTGCCGTCGCGGCGCGCGCATCCAGCCGCGCCTTGACCATGCCGGCAAGCGCATGGGCGCCGTTGGCCAGCACCGCGCGCGAGATCGAGTTCAAGCCCTGCACGTCGGTGACCGAGTGCATCATGGTGATGTCGGCCGGGCCGACATAGGGCCCGACATCGCCGGATGCGACGGAGGAGATGATCAGCTTCGGGACGCCGACCGGAAGCGCGCGCATCCCGGGGGCAACCAGCGACGCCGCGCCCGACCCGCCCGCCGTGATCACGCCGACGACATTGCCCTGGCGCCGTAGCCAGCTCGCGAACGCATCGGCCATCGCGGTCACGGCCGCGCCGCGGTCGGGGCCGAATACCGCGGCACCGCCGCGGCCGTGGTTGAGGGCGATCTCCTGCGCGGAGACATCGCAGCTGGAATGCTTGCCGCTGGTCGAGACGTCGACCAGCCGCGTACGCAGGCCGGTTTCGGCGATGATGTCGCGGATGAAGCGCAGCTCGAGGCCCTTGGTGTCGAGCGTGCCGACGACCAGGACGACAGGCGGGCCCGCGGTCTGCGCCGCCATCGGCTCGCGCTTGCGCCTTGCCGTCTCGTCGAGCCGCGCGATTTGCGTCGAGAGCGTGCGGGCTGCGGCCTCGATGCGGGCGATCGGCACCGGCTGCGACCACCGCGTCGGCAGTGTCGGATTGGAGACGTAGATGCGGATCGGCCCGTCGCGGCGTGGCGCCGGCGCCGGTTTGGCGTCCGGGCCGGATGGGGGGATGTCGAGATCCGGCTCGAGCTCGGCGTGAAGCCCGACGCCGAGCAGGCGTTGCTGGAGCTCGCGGTCGGCGGCGAGCCGCGCGGAGTCGATGATGCGATTGATGCGGCCGTTGACCATGATGGCGACGTTGCGCGAGACCGCGGTGGCGACGCCGATATTCTGCTCGATCACGAGCACGGACATGTCGCCGTCCTCACCGAGCCGCAGCAGCATCTCCTCGACCTGCGCCACGATGACGGGCGCAAGTCCCTCGGTCGGCTCGTCCATGATCAGCAAATGCGGATTGGTGAGCAGCGCGCGCGAGATCGCCAGCATCTGCTGCTCGCCGCCGGAGAGCTGGCCGCCGCCGTGATCCCTTCGCTCGGCAAGGCGCGGGAAGGTGTCGTAGATGCGCTCGACCGTCCAGGCGCCGGAGCGCATGCCGCCGGCCAGCCGCAAATGCTCGTCGACGCTGAGCGAGCGCCACAGGCGGCGCCCCTGCGGTACGTAGCCGACGCCGAGCCGGGCGATCTGGGCGGGCGGCCGCCTTGTGATGTCCGCGCCGCGGACACGGATCGACCCGCCGCTGACGCCGACCAGCCCCATGATCGCCTTGCACAGCGTGGTCTTGCCCATGCCGTTGCGGCCGACGACGGAGAACACGCCGCTCTCGAGCGTGAGGTCGACGCTTTGCAGCGCGTGCGAGTGCCCGTAATAGACGTCGAGCCCGCGGACCTCGAGCCCGGCGGCGGAGCGACGGGCCTCATTCATGGCCGCCTCCGAGATAAAGCTCCTGCACCTCGGGGTCGGACTGGATCTCCTCCGGCAGGCCCTCCTTGAAGATGCGGCCGTTGTGCATCATCGTGACGCTCTCGACGACGCGCAAGGCGACGTCCATGTCGTGCTCGATGATGATGTAGCCGATATGCGCCGGCAGCGAGGTCAGGATCTCGATCAGCTCGGCCCGTTCGGTCGGCGACAGGCCCGCGGCCGGCTCGTCGAACAGGACGAAGCGCGGGGCGCCGGCGAGCGCGAGCGCGATCTCGAGCTGGCGCTGCTGGCCGTGCGCGAGCTCCGCCACGCGCTGGTCTTTCACGGCGGCCAGATGCACGGCCTGGACGAGGTTGTCGGCCGCATGCATCAGGGCATCGTTCTGTCCCGGCCGCAGCAACGAGAAGCGTCCGCGCGAGACGCCGCGGCAGGCGAGATAGACATTGTCCTGCACGGTGAGGCCGGGAAACAAGGCCGAGATCTGGTAGGTCCGGCGCAGCCCGCGGCGGATGCGTTCATAGGGCGGGAAATGCGTGACGTCCTCGCCGAAGAAGCGGATCGTGCCGGAGGAGGGCGCGAAGTCGCCGGTGATGCAGTTGAACAACGTGGTCTTGCCGGCGCCGTTGGAGCCGAGCACGGCGCGGCGTTCGCCGGGCCGCACGGTGATGGTGACGTCGGTCAGCGCCGCGAGCGCGCCGAACAACCGCGTCACGCCGCGCAGCTCCAGCGCGGCGCCGGCGCCGACGGCCGAGAGGCGTTGGGCGACGCTATCCATGGCCGCGTCCTCCGCCCGGTCGATTTGCGGCAGGACGCCGGCTCTGGCGCCAGCGCTGCCACAGGCCGATGACGCCGTCCGAGGACCAGAACACGATGGCGAGGAAACCGAGACCGATCAGCAGGCGGAAGCGGTTGCCGTCGAGGCCGAGCCTGACAAGGAAGTCGAGCGCGAAGGTGCGCAGCAGCACGAAGATCAGCGCGCCGATGAAGGGACCGATCGGACGCGTGATGCCGCCGACGACGGCGATGATCAGCACGTCGATGCAGGCCCCGACGCTGACCGAGCCCGGCGAGATCTGGCGGTAGTTCCAGACCTGGAGGACGCCGGCGAGGGCGGCCACGAAGGAGGCGAAGGCATAGGCGGCGACGCGGTGCGCATTGACGTTGAAGCCGAGCGCCGCCATGCGCCTGGGATTGTCGCGCACGCCCTGAAGGGCGAGGCCGAACGGGGCGCGCGAAAGATATTCGACGGCGAAATAGCACAGCGCGGCAACCGCGAGCACGATATAGTAGAAGGGAATGTCGGCGCGCCAGTTCACGCCCCAGAAGTGCGGCGTCGCCACGGTGTTGATGCCGGTATGGCCGTTGAAAATCGCCCAGTTCTGGTTGGTGAAATAGTAGAAGGCCGCTCCGATCGCGAGCGTGATCATGATGGTGTAGATGCCTTCGGTGCGCACCGCGAGCGCGCCGCCGAGCGTGCCGAAGGCGGTCGCCAGCGCCAGCGCCATGGGGACCGCGAGCCACCACGGCCAGCCCAGGCTGATATTGGCGTTGCCGCTGACGCCGAACACGGCGACCATGTAGGCGGAGAAGCCCGCGATGGTGAGCTGCATCAGGCTGACCATGCCGCCATAGCCGGCAAGGAACATCAGGCTGAGCGCCATGATGCCGAGAATCAGCGTGGTCGCGAAGATCTCGATCAGGAAGAAGCCGCTCGCGATCAACGGCATGATCAGGAGAATGATCGCGACGATCCAGGCGGCGGGATTGTTGATCTCCGGCCATGTCCGCGCCGGGCGCTGCGCAACATCGGCGGGGCGAACGGTAACGCGGGCATCGTGGGCGAGCGACATGTCAGCGCCTCGCCAACAGGCCTTGCGGCCGGATCGCCAACACCAGCACCATGATCAGGAAGGTCACGACGATGGCATAGGTCGGGATGTAGACCGAGCCGAGCTGTTCGGCGAGGCCGATGATCAGCGCGCCGAGCGCCGCGCCGGGGATCGAGCCCATGCCGCCCACGATCACGACGACGAGGGAGGCGAGCAGGAAGCGGATGTCCTCGCCCGGGGATAATGACTGGAAGGTGCCGCCGACGACGCCGGCGATGCCGGCAAGTCCTGCGCCGAACGCGAACACCGCCACGAAGACGAGCTGGATGCGCACCCCGGTCGCGGCGAGGATATCGCGGTCGTCGACGCCGGCGCGGATGATCATGCCGGCGCGGGTGCGATTGAGCGCGAGCCACATCGCCACGCCGATCACGACGGAGGCGGCGAAGATCACCAGCCGCACCAGGGGATATCGGAGATAGACCGGCTCGCCCGAGGATTTGATCGCCGTGACCAGCGGCAGCTCGATGGGGCCGATCAGCCAGTTCGGCGTCTGGATCTGGTAGAAGTCGCCGCCACAGGCCCACAGCATGAGATCGGCGAACACGATCGAAAGCCCGATCGTCACCATGGTCTGCCTGAGGTCCTGTCCCTCCATCCGGCGGAACACGATCAACTGGAGCAGGACGCCGACCAGGGCGGTGAGGATGAAGGCGACGATGAAGCTGAGCAGCCAGGAGCCGGTCGCCGTGCTGACGGCGTAGCCGACATAGCCGCCGAACAGATAGAGCGAGCCGTGCGCGAGGTTGACGTTGCGCATCAGGCCGAAGATCAGCGTGAAGCCGCTGGCGACGAGGAAGTAGAGTCCGCCGAGCGTGATGCCGTTGAAGACCGCGTTGAGGAAGACGCGCTTGCGGCCGATGGCCTCTTCCAGGCCCGGCGGCCAGACCGCGAAGACCAGCCACAGCCCGACGGCAATGGCAATGATCGAGATCAGCGCCCAGGCCGGATGGCGTTCGACGAAGCGGCTCATGCTCTCGCCTCGTATCGCTTGCGGCGGGGCAATGGCATATCGTAAGCGGATTTTCCGCGGCCCATCCTTCGAGACGCCCGCTTTGGCGGGCTCCTCAGGATGAGGGCAGAGTATGCGGCAGCAATTTCAGCGGGGTCGATGCCGATTAGCCTCATCCTGAGGAGACCGCGCAGCGATCGTCTCGAAGGAGGAGGCGCTTGTTCAGGCGGCTCCAGGAGATCGTGTGCGATTGCGCTCGCGCGTGCGGAGAGAGGTCGCGCCGAGCACGCGGGTTCACCCCAACCCTCTCCCTGCAAGCGGGGCGAGGGGGCATGCAAGCCGTTGCCGGCTGCTGCTGGCCCTGCCATGGACGCACGTCCTCCCTGGACTCGCGACCCTCTTTCGGGATCGCGTTGCCCGCATCCTAGCGGGGCTGCGAGGGCGACGTTTGATCGTGAGTATCTTTTCGTGGCCCGCTCTCAGGCGCGCAAAATCTTGGCTGCGCGTCGATAATCGGTCGGGGCCATTCCCACATTGGCGGCGAAGAAGCGGGTGAAGCCGCTCTGCGAGGAGAAGCCGAGATCGAAGCCGATATCGGCGATCGGAGTCTCGCTTGCCACCAGCGCTTCGAGCGCATGTTCCATGATCAGCGTGTTGAGATAGAGGTTCGGCGTCACGCCGGTCTGGACGCGGAACAGCCGGTAGAAATGCGGTCGCGACAGTCCGGATTCCCGCGCGATCGTATCGAGCTCGATCTCGGCGCCGGGGCTCTCCGACATCATCTTGATGCATTTGCGCACGCGGAAATCGGTGACGGAGCCGTTTGCGCGTGGATCGCGCGCGATCTCGGCCTGCTGCCAGCTTTCGTCGTAGCAGATGTCGATCAGCCGCCGCAGCTCGGAATCGAGGCTGGAGAGCGATGGTGCGCCGCACACGAGCGCGGCCGTCCGCCTGATGTGCTTGTCCAGCGCCGGCGTGCGCCGGAACTGGGTGCGGCCGAAACGCATCCGGTGGGTGCCGGAGGCATCGGGTGCAAACCATTCGGCATTGACATAGAGCACGAAGAAGATCGCGCCGCCGTCGAGATCGGCGGGCAGGAAATTATGCGGCTCCCAGGGATTGACCGCGACGACGGACGTCTCGTTGAGATCGTGGTGTCCCTCGGAGACGTCGATGCATGCCGGCATGCCGCCAACATGGAAGATCAGATGACCTTCACGATGGGCGTGGATATTGAAAGGGCGGTTCAACTGATAAACCGTCGCCCGGCCGAACCGGCCGTGGAAGACGGCGAGCGCACGGCTCATGCCTTCCCCTCCCGAATGTTCTTGTCTTTTCGCTCAGCGTTCAACAACGCCGACGAGATTGCAAGAGCGGAGAGCGACCGCGTCAGCAAGTCGCTCCCCGGGTTGTGCATCGCGGAGGTGATGCGTCAGTATTTCTTACATTCCGGCACGGTGCGGCTCGGCAGCCCGATCTTGGAGAAGACGGCCGGATCGTAGCCGAGCGTCTGGTTCACGTTCGGGATCACCTTCACGACCTTGCTGAACAGCGCGCCCTTGCCGTCATCGACGACTTCGGTGACGAAGTTGGTGCCGATCGCCTGCCGGTTGGAGTCGAGCTTGATCTTGCCGTTCGGCGCATCGATTTCGATTTTGGCGAGGGCTTCCTTGTACTTGGCCTGGTTGTTGGAGAGATCGCCATTGACCTCACGCAGCGCCAGGATCAGGGCCATGGTCGAGCCGTAATAGTTGGTGGCGAGCAGTGACGGGCTCGGGAAGCGCTTGTTCGGCGGGAAGGCGTCCTGATAGGCCTTCACGAATTTCTGCCAGCCCGGATCCTCCCAGGTATCGGCCTGGCCGCTCGCCGCGATGGTGCCGACCAGGGCGTTCTTGGCGTTGCCCTTCGACGACAGGATGGTCTGGTCGATCATGATGGAACCGCCCATCAGATGCGCCTTGCCGCCGGCCTGCTGGTACTGGTTGAGGAAGTTGACGGCATCGGCGCCGCCAAGCCCGAGATAGATCGCGTCGACGTCGTCGGGCAGTGCGGCGATGACCGAGGCGAAATCCTTGGTGCCGAGCGGCACCCATTGCCGGTTGGTGACCTGTCCGCCGGCGCCGCAGAACTCGAGCACGAGGCCGAACACCTGGGTGTAGATGAAGGAATAGTCCTCGCCGACGGTCGCGATCTTGCGATACTTCTTGTCCTCAAAGGCGTATTTGCCGAGGCCGACCTGCCACTGCGCGCCGTCCATGTTGTAGCGGAAGAAGTTCGGGGCAGGATCGACATAAGTGGTTTCCTGCGCGCCGGAGGCTGCGTTGATGAAGGTCAGCTCCGGATGGGTCTTTGCGAAGTTCTTCACCGCGATGCCTTCGTCGCCGGAGAGCGGCGACAGCAGGATCTGCACCTTGTCCTGCTCGATCAGCTTGCGCACGGCGCGCACCGCGCTGTCCGGCGTTGCGTCGGTCGAGGCGACGATGAATTCGAGCTCCTTGTCGCCGACCTTCTTGCCGAGGACGTTGAGTGCCGTCTGGTGGCCGCGCATGCCGTCCTCGCCGAGCACCGTGTAGGTGCCTTCGAGGGTTGCGGTCACGCCCACCTTGATCTTTTCCTGGGCGATCGCTGCGCTTGAAAGAAACAAGCTGCTCAGCGCGAGCAGTCCCACACTGCATTTCGACATTGTGCTCCTCCCTGTGTGTCGTCTTTTGTCGCCGCGTGGCTCTCGAAAGGCCCGCGACTTTGATGGGAAAGCTAACCGAAGTCGGATGCGGTGCATCCGTTAGCGCCTCCTTTGGTTTGACGGGCAGTCTCATTTTTGAATGGTGCGGCGCAAATGGTTCCGCGGTGCAACAGGCTGTCACAGGAACGCTTCGGGCGGGGCTCCGTTAGCGGAGCGAATTGCTGGAGCTGTCCATGATCGAATACCCCAAGCCGCCTTATCCTTCGCAACAGCAGCCGATGCCTGGTTCGACGGGTGCGATGAATCCACGCCCCGATCATGGCGAGGAGAGCTACAGAGGCTCAGGACGTTTGGCCGGAAAGAAGGCGCTCATCACCGGTGGTGACAGCGGCATCGGCCGAGCGGTCGCGATCGCCTATGCCCGTGAGGGCGCGGACATCGTCATCTCCTATCTGAACGAGGACGAGGATGCAGCCGAGGTCAAGGCGCTGGTGGAGCAAGCGGGACGCAAGGCGATCCTGATTCCCGGCGACATCAGCAATCCCGAGCACTGCCGGTCCATCGTGCGTCGCACCGTCGAGGAGCTCGGTGGGATCGATATCCTCGTCAACAATGCCGCCCACCAGGCCACGTTCAAGGACATCGCCGACATCAGCGACGAGGAGTGGCAGCGCACGTTCGAGACCAACATCCACGCCATGTTCTATCTGACCAAGGCCGCCGTGCCTCACATGCGGCCGGGCGCTGCGATCATCAACACGGCGTCGGTGAACTCCGACATGCCGAACCCGACCTTGCTGGCTTACGCCACGACCAAGGGCGCCATCCAGAATTTCACGGGTGGGCTGGCGCAGATGCTGGCCGAGAAAGGCATTCGGGTCAACGCCGTGGCTCCGGGGCCGATCTGGACGCCGCTGATCCCGTCGACGATGTCGGAGGAAAGGGTCAAGAATTTCGGCAAGCAGGTCCCGATGCAGCGCGCCGGCCAGCCGGCCGAGCTCGCGACCGCCTATGTCATGCTGGCCGATCCGCTCTCGAGCTTCACCTCGGGGGCCACCTTGGCCGTCACCGGCGGGAAGCCGTTCATCTGATTGAAGGTGCCTCGTCAGCGTCTTGAGAGCACGAGGATCGTGGCGGCGCCGGAGGCCGGGCTGCCACGTCCTGGCCAGCAGATCGATCAGGCGGCGTTGGACGCCTTGGCGTTGACGCCCTTGCGGAGCGCCACCGTGTTCAGCTTGGTGTTGGCGGCCTTCTCTTCGTTCAAATTGGTCGTGAGGAAGCGCACGATGTCGTCGTGGCCGAGCTCCTGCGCCCAGGCGATCAGCGTGCCGTAGCGGCACATCTCGTAGTGCTCGACGGCCTGCGCGTTGGCCACGATCGCGGCATCGAGCACGGCCTTGTCCTCGATCTCGCCGGCGGTCGCGTCGGCTTCCTCGATGAGGCCGTCGATGGCGGGGCACTGCGTGCCGCTGGGCTCCTTGTCGAGCTTGGCGAACACCTTGTTGAGCCGTTCCACCTGCTTGTTGGTCTCGTCCAGATGAGCCTTCAGGCCGGCGACGAGATCCCTGTTGGTCGCCTTGTCGATCATCTTCGGCAGCGCCTTCAGGATCTGCTGCTCCGCGTAATAGATGTCCTGCAGCCCGTGCAGCAGCAGGTCTTCCATCGATTTGATGTCCTTGGTGAAGAATCCCATAAAAGACGCCTCCTTTTCACAATGATGACACTGGAACGCTGCGCGGCCGCAGCTGTTCCATTCCTGTGTGCAGACCAGGAGGGCCGAATGAGCGACGGAATTGATCATCTTGCGGGCTTGCTCGGCCGCGCGGCGATGGACGTGTGGGGCGACATGCCTCGCGACATCCAGGAAGCACTGTTCGAGACGGCTATGAAGGGGCGCGAGCCCGAGCGCGAGGAGCTCGCGCGGCTGTTGCACGAGCGGCACCCGCGTACGCTTCATCCGGCCCGGCCGGGATGATGCAGCGACTGGAACCAACACACGCGCCGCCGATTGGTAAATTGAGCGACGCGCCGCCGAATGGTCCGCATGAGGCCGCGGGAGGTGCATCGCTCGACGGTTGGAAAATTTGTGAGTCGATCGCCGTGACTGAGATGAACATCGGAAAATGGTACGACCCGATCTCGGAACGGTGGATCGCGCCGCGTGAAGCGCGCACCATCGCCGGCTATGGTCAGTCCGGCGCCGATAAGGTGACGGAGAGCCACGAGAGACGCGAGGCGCAGCGGATCTGGCAGCTGTTGGTGGATTGCTGCGCAGGTGAGTGATGCCGTTCCAAATCGGACGCGCCCCGTGACCGCGCATTGTGTCATCGTGCGATGACGGAGTCATGGCGCGATGACGGACCGCGAAGCACTGGCGATTGGAGATGACGGGATCCTCTCGCGTCGTCGACGCAGCAAGCAGCGAATCCCTTGGCCGCACTATTGCGCGGCAGCTATGGCGGTCATCTCGAGTTTGACACCCGGACCGAGATCGGCCACGCCGATTGCGGCGCGAGCCGGCAGATGAACTTCTGCGAAGTGCGATTTCCAGACCGCGTTGAACTCAGCCTTCTCCTTGAGATCTGTCATGTAGATCGTCACCTGCAAGACGTTGGCTGGGTCGGATCCGAGCGTCTTCAAGAGCTGCGTCAGTTGAGTGAGGACGTCCTTGGCCTGGCCCGACATATCGAGGCTGGTGTCCTCCGGGACGATGCCGCCGATGTAAAGCACGCCATTGTGCTCGACCACTTCGTGGAGCAGACCTTCGTACGGCAAATGGCGTTTGATCATGAGGTGTCCGTTGTCGCTGTGAGAGGAGCGGCATATCGCAAATTTTCGGCGCATTGTCCTGTGAATCGCCGCCGCATGGTCTGGCGACGGTTGCCAGCCCGGGCTTGCGCACGACAGCCCGGCGTTTCTGTCGGCGCTGATCTCGGCGACATCCCGGCTGGGATCGGTATACTGCCGCCACGTACCGGAACAAGGATCAGATGATGGACGATACGATTGGCTTCCCCGATCCCGGGCTCGACCTGTCGGACGGCTTCAAGCCGCACACCTCGCATTGGGGCGTGTTTTCCGCGCGTCAGGGCGCGGCCGGGCTGGAGGTCAGGGCCTATGCGGGCGACCCCGATCCGAACGGCATCATCGACAATTTCCCCGGCGCGCTCCGCCATCAGGCGCGCATTTCCCAGCCGGCGATCCGCCGCGGCTGGCTCGAGCGCGGGCCGGGCCCCGACGATCGCCGCGGCCGCGACGAATTCGTCTCCGTGAGCTGGGAGAAGGCGCTTGACCTCCTCGGCGACGAGCTGTCGCGCATCCGCGATACGCGCGGGCCTGGCGCCGTGTTCGGCGGCTCCTATGGCTGGTCGAGCGCCGGCCGCTTTCATCACGCCCAGAGCCAGGTGCATCGCTTCCTCAACATCGCGATGGGCGGCTATGTGCGCTCGGTCAACACCTATTCCTCCGGCGCGTCCTCGGTGCTGCTGCCGCAGATTCTGGCGGGTTACGAGGACATCACCAAGCGCAATGTCACCTGGGAGCAGATCGCCGAGACCACCGACATCGTGCTGGCCTTCGGCGGCATGGCGCTGAAGAACTCAATGGTGGCCGGCGGCTCCATCAGCAAGCACGTCGAGCGCGGCGCGATGGCAGCGGCGAGCCGGCGCGGCTGCGACTTCATCCTGGTCAGCCCGCTGCGTGACGATCTGCCGGTGGAAGCCGGTGCCGAATGGATGAGCTGCGTGCCCGGCACCGATACCGCGCTGATGCTCGGCATCGTTCACACGCTGGTCAGCGAAGGTCTGCACGATCAGGCCTTCCTCGATCGTTACACCGAGGGTTGGCCGGTCTTCCTGCGCTACCTCACTGGCGAGAGCGACGGGCAGGCCAAGCATGCCGACTGGGCCGCCGCGATCTCAGGCGTCGAGGCGGATATGATCCGCAAGCTCGCGCGCCGGCTCGCCGGAAAGCGCGCGCTGATCACCGTCTCGCATTCGCTGCAGCGCGCCGAGCATGGCGAGCAGCCGGTGTGGATGGGCATGGTGCTGGCGGCGGCGCTCGGCCAGATCGGCCTTCCCGGCGGCGGATACGCCTATTCGCTCGGAGCGATCGGCTATTACGGCCGCCGCGTCAACGACGTGCCGGGGCCGACGCTGGGCCAGGGCCGCAACGGCGTCGCCGATTTCATTCCCGTGGCGCGCATCGCCGACATGCTGCTCAAGCCGGGCAGCACCTATCGCTACAATGGCGAGACGCGGACCTATCCGGACATCCGCATGGTCTACTGGGCCGGCGGTAATCCCTTCCATCACCACCAGGATATCAACCGCCTGCGCAAGGCTTTTGCGAAACTCGATACGTTCGTCGTGCATGAGCTTGCCTGGACCGCCACCGCCCGGCATGCCGACATCGTGCTGCCGTCGACGATGACGCTCGAGCGCGAGGACATCGGCTATTCCACCAACGATCCCTTGATGGTCGCCATGCACCAGATCGCCGAGCCGTTCGGCCTTGCGCGCGACGATTACGATATCTTCGCCGATCTCGCCGACCGTTTGGGGGCCCGCGAACCCTTCACCGAGGGCCGCACCTCGCGGCAATGGCTGGAGCATCTCTACGAGCCGACCCGCGCCTCGCTCGCCAAGCGCGGCCTGGAGGCCCCTCGCTTCGACGAGTTCTGGGCGCGCGGCAGCCTGGTCGTGCCGCAGCAGCCCGATGACGGCGGCCGGCTGCGCCGCTTCCATGAGGATCCCGTCAATCACGCGCTGCCGACGCCGAGCGGGCGCATCGAGATATTTTCGGCCAAGATCGCCGGGCACAACGATGCGGATTGTCCGGGACATCCGGTGTGGCTCGACAAGACCGACATGCCCAAGCCAGGGGCGCCGTGCTTCCTCGTCGCCAACCAGCCGGTGACGCGCCTGCACAGCCAGCTCGATTTCGGCGGGCACTCGCTTGCCGCCAAACATCGCGGCCGCGAGGTCGCGCGGATGAACCCGCGCGATGCGAACGCGCGTGGCATCAAGGACGGCGACATCATCCGCCTGTTCAACGATCGCGGTGCGTGCCTCGCCGCGGTCCACGTCACCGACGGCATCGCGCCCGGCGTGGTGCAGCTTCCGACCGGCGCCTGGTACGATCCGATGGACCCCAAAGACGAGGCGCCGCTCTGCGTTCACGGCAATCCGAACGTGCTCACCCGCGACATCGGGACCTCGTCGTTCGCGCAAGGCTGCACCGGGCAGCTGACGGTGGTCGAGGTGGAGAAGTTCACCGGCAATCTGCCGCCGATCCGCGCATTCGATCCGGTGTAGCCCTCACGTGCGCCCGACGCTGCACTACGCCGCGGCGCTGGCGATCCAGCCGATCTGCGGGGAAGGACGCCGCCGCAGCGGCGCTTCGACCTCGAGCCGCTCGCCCCTGCTGGCGAGACGCCAGCGTGCCGGTGATTCGCCGCTGATGCGCTTGAACACGGTCGAGAAATGCGCCTGTGTGCTGAAGCCCACGGCAAGCGCGATCTCCGCCAATGGCCGCTCGGTGGTTGCAAGCAGCGTCTTCGCCTGCTCGGTCCGGTGATTGAGCAGATATTCGCGCGGACGGTAACCGGTCGCGGCGCGGAATTGTGCCGCGAAATGCATCCGGGACAGGCCGGCGACGTTGGCGAGCTCGGACAGGCTGATGCAGCGGTGGAAATGATCGGCGATATATTGCTCGACACGCCGCAGCCGCCATTTCGGCAAGGCATTGACCCTGACGCGCGGCAGCTCCATCCGGGTGAGATGCATCGCCAGGGTCTGGCCGATGCACTGCGTGAAATGCCGGTCTCTGGCATCATTCTGCTCGATCAGCGCCTTGGCAAGCTCGGCGGCGAGCGGATCGCGGAGCAGCACGAGGTCATTGAGCCCGTCGGCCGCAACGACATGCGCCGGAAGATGATCCGTGGAGATGTGGACGTGCAGGAAGGCGCATGGCGACTGGAACTGCACGCCGAGAGATTTCGACGGAGCGGTGACATAGAGCGTCCCTGCAGGCATGGTGCCGTCGAAAATGATCTGACGGTCCCGTGTCAGCTTCGCGCGCGTGGTCTTCAGGGCGATGCCGATGAAATAGCGATCGTCCGGCGTCGTCGTTTCGTGCGACGAGCTGCTCCGCGAGTCCTCCCATCGCGAGATCGTGATGTCCTCGGTCGCGCCGTCCGGAGTGCGATCGATCTGACGCCATTGGCTCTCCCGGGCGATCACCTGCGTGGGGCGAATAACCTCGTGATCCCGCGAGCCGGCTGGAAAATCGATCCAGGCATGCGCCGCGTGCAAATTGTTCGACATCGTTCGTCCTCTCCTGGCTCTGCCGCTGTTTGCTGGTGACCGGCAAACGCGCAAACCCAATGCTTTCCATGCTCGGAGGATAGGCGTGAGCTGGCCAGGACGCCCGTTAGTGGTGATTAGGATCTGTTAGATTTTGTGCGTGTGCATCGGGTGCGACAGCCCGCCGCAGACGTTTGATTAAGTCCAATTTGTCGGAGATTTACCCGGCTGCCCTGTTTGAGGGGACCTCACGGAGCATCGCGTGGCGATCGACGTGCCGGTGTGAGATCCACACAGGGCCTTCGCTGGACCTCGCGTCGGTGCCGGGTATAGTCCCTGCGCGTTTCGAGGAAGCCGCCGTCAAGATGAGCAAGATGTGACCGACCTCTCGGCAGGACATGGCCCCCGCAGCGGCGGCGCCGGAACGATCCTCGATCTCGATGCCGTCACGTTCGGGCCGTTCTCGCTGCGGTCGCGGCTGCTGGAGAAGGACGGTGTGCCGGTCAAGCTCGGCAGCCGCGCGACGGATATTCTGCGCCTGCTCGTCAGCCGTGCCGGCGAGGTGGTGCCAAAGAACGAGATTCTCAGCTACGCGTGGTCCGGCCTCTCGGTCGAGGAGATCTCCTTGCGGGTTCATGTCGCGGAGCTGCGCAAGGCGCTCGGCGACGGCAAGGACGGTGTCCGCTACATCACCAACATCCCGAGCCGGGGTTATTGCTTCGTCGCGCCGGTGCAGCGTGGCACGCGCGCCGAGCCGCCCGCACTCACGTCGCGGCCGGCCGGAAAGGTGACGCTGTCACCGTCTCTGCCGCATCGCCTGGACCGGATGGTCGGACGGGACGAAATCGTGGCCGAATTGGCGCCGCGCTTGCTCCGCGATCGTTTCATCACGCTGCGCGGGCCAGGCGGCATCGGCAAGACCACCATTGCGGTCGCGCTCGCGCATGACCTGTGCGACAGGTTCGAGGGCAAGGTTCATTTCCTCGAATTCGGTCCGCTCAAGGATGCCGCATTGGTAGCGAGCACGGTTGCCGCCGCGCTTGGCCTCGTCGTGCATCACAACGATCCGAGTGGCAGCATCGTCAATTTCCTGCGCGGGCGGCGGCTGCTTCTCGTTCTCGATAGCTGCGAGCACGTCATCGACGCAGTCGCACGTCTCGCGGAAGACATCCACCGCGAGGCGCCCGGCGTCGCCATCCTCGCCACCAGCCGCGAGCAGCTGTCGGTGGCTGGCGAGCAGATTTTCGAGCTCGCTCCGCTGCCGGGCCCGCCGCAGGGCGCGCGCCTCAGCGCCGGCGAGGTGCTGGGTTATCCCGCGGCGCGTCTGTTCGTCGACCGCGCCAGTGCGGCGGGGCATCGCGACGACCTCACGGACGAGGATGCGGAAATCCTGGTGCAGATCTGCCGCAAGCTCGATGGCATCGCGCTCGCGATCGAACTTGCCGCCGCGCGCGTCGGTCTCTACGGGCTGCGCGAGATGGCGGCGCTGCTCGACAGCCGTCTGCAGCTCGAATGGCGCGGGCGGCGAACGGCGCCGCCGCGGCAGCAGACGCTCGGTGCCACGCTCGACTGGAGTTTCGGCCTGATCGGCGAGAACGAGCGCATCGTGTTTCTGCGGCTCGCCGTCTTCGCAGGTCACTTCACCCTGAAGGGCGCCATAGCGGTGGCGGCCGAGGAGGCAACGCCGGAGGATCGCGTCATCGAGGCGCTGGAGCAGCTCGTGGCCAAGTCGCTGGTGTCCTCGCAGCCGGACGGCGCATCGCGGCGCTATCGCCTGCTGGATGCCACGCGTGCCTATGCCATGCAGAAGCTGGCGGATGGCGGTGAGGCCAACACTATCGCGCGCCGTCACGCCTGTTACGTTCAACGCACGCTCGAAGCCGGCCTGAGGGCGCAGGGCGGCAGCGGCCAGGTGTCCCGCTCGCAGGAGCGCGCGGGTCTGCTCGCCGATTCCCGCGCGGCGCTGGCCTGGAGCTACGCCCATGATGACGGCGCCGATTTGCGCGTGCCGCTTGCCGGCAGTTGCACGGGGCTGTTCGTCGAGCTCAATTTGCTGAACGAGGCGCGCATCTGGTCCGATCGCGCACTCGCGATGCTCGACGACGCCGATCGTGGCGGCCGATGGGAGCTCGAGCTCCAGTCGACGCTCGGCCACGCCTTCATGTTCACCGAGCGCAACAGCGAGCAGGCGGAAGCGGCGCTCAGGCGCGGGCTGGAGATCGCGCAGGCGCTCGGCGACCATGCCAACACGTTCAGGCTGCTGTCGCGACTGAACATGTTCTACCGCCGGACCGGCGGCTACCGGCATCTGGTGCCGACAGCGCGTCACGCCGAGCGGATCGCGCGCCTGATCGGCGATACCGCGGGCATTGCGGGCAGCAAGGCGCTTCTCGGCGTGTCCTATCACCTCGCCGGCGACCAGGCCGAGGCGCAAGCTCATCTCGACGAGGGCATGCGCGACGACGCCGCGCTGCGGGGCACCCAACCGGGACATTTCGCCTATTCGCGTACGCCGCAAATTCCGCTCGCGCGCGTGTTGTGGCTGCGCGGCTATCCCGATCGCGCGCTCGAATGCGTCCTCCCGCTCGTCGGCGCATCAGCGCCGCGCGACGTGGTCATGCATTGTATCGCGCTGTGCTGGTCCGCCTCGGTGTTCGGTTGGGTCGGCGACTGGTCCGCCGTCGAGACCATGAGCGCTCGGCTGGCCACGCATGCGGGCATGCACGGGCTCGTCCCCTACGAAGCCGTTGCGACCGGCTTTCGGGCGCAGACCATGATTGCCCACGGCGAGGCCATTGGCGGCATCGACCTGTTGCGGAGCGCGCTTCCGCGTCTGCACGCGGATCGCTACGAGCTCTATATGTCGGCGTTCGCCGCGGATCTGTCTTCCGGACTGGTCTCGTTGGGGCGCTTGGCGGAAGGCGCTCAGGTCCTTCACGAAACCATCGACCGCGTCGAGCAGGAAGGCGGCGCCTTCGACATGCCGGAGCTGCTCCGTCTGCGCGGAGAGCTCGAGGCGCAGAGCGGAAAGCTCGACGCGGCCGAGGCTAGCCTTGTTGCGTCGGCAGAGCTCGCCGAGCAACAGGGCGCGCTGTCCTGGCGGCTGCGCACCGAGATGTCGCTGGCGCGGCTACGCGAGCGGCAGGGTGTACGAGATCCGCGCGAACAGCTCGCCAAGACGTACACGCGGTTCTCCGAAGGGTTCGAGACCGCCGATCTCAAGGCCGCACGGCTCATGCTGAATCCGCCTTCCCCCTGATCAAGCCGAACAGCGGCGGCGCCTCCGTAGCGATCCGCCCCGCGGGTTGCTGTCAGCCCTTGTGCCCGTCCAGTCGCGCAAGGAAGCCGCGAACGAGCGCAGCGATTTCGTCGGTGGCTTCATCCAGCGCGAAATGGCCCGCTTCCAGGATGTGAACCTGCGCATCCGGAACGTCGTCGCGATAGGCCGACGCGCCGGCGACCGCGAAGGACGGATCGTATTTGCCCCAGACCACCAGCGTTGGCGGCCGGGTCTTGCGCAACCATTCCTGCCATTCCGGATAGGAGGCGACGTTGGTCCGGTAATCCAGGAACAGCGTGGTCTGGATCTCGGCCTGTCCCGGACGGGTCAGGAAGGCGTATTCGTCGGTCCAGCTATCGGGGTCGTAGCGTTCGGGGTGCGGGCTGGAGCCGAGATGCCGCTGGCGCGTTGCCGCCAGCGAGGTGAAATTGGCCTTGAGCGCCTCGAGCTCGTGGGCCGGATCGGCCCAATATCTGCGACGCGCCTCCCAGAGCGGGCTCAAGCCCTGCTCGTGCGACACGGCATTCTGGATGATGATCCCGCGGACACGTTCGGGATGCGCCAGCGCCATGCGGAAGCCGACCGGGCCGCCATAGTCCTGCATGAACAGGACGTAGTTGCCAAGACCGAGCTTCACCGTAAGCTCGTTCATCACGCCGGCGATGTTGTCGAACGTATAGGTGAAATCGGACGGCGGCGGCGCGCTGCTGTTGCCGAAGCCGGGATAGTCCGGTGCGATCACGTGATATTTGTCGGCGAGCAGCGGCAGCAGGGGCTCCCACATCCGCGACGAGGACGGAAAGCCGTGCAGCAGCAGCACGGTCGGGGCGTCGGCTGGCCCAGCTTCGCGGTAGAATATCTTGAGGTCACGAACATCGACGCTGTGATAGCTGATCGAGCGCCGGCTCGAGCGCAATTCCTGCGCTGAGGCTTGCACGACGGCGCAGGCCATTGCGGCCGAGAGGGCGAGTGTGGCTGGAATGCTCATGTCATTGCTCTTGCACGTGGCGCGAGGGTTTGCGGAAAGTGCTGCGACGCATTCCACGCTTGTGGATGCGTCGCCCGGGTTTCGTTCGAGCACGTCGTGCGTTGCTCGCGAACCCAATCTGCGCTCGAGGCGGGCCGTTGGCTCGTTATGTAATGTTAGACGTTGAGAGCGGCGATATCAGGTGTCGCCGCTATTCGAAGACGGCGTCGAAGATCTCGACGTCCATCAGCACCGGCTTGGCAATCACGGTTCCATCGGGCCGCAATGTCTGCGCGCGCCGAAGTGTCGGCACCAGGATGCCGCCGAAGTTGTCATGAGCCCAGGAAGAATGTGCGACCTTCATCCCGAAGAGATCGTGATCTGTCCGCCGCTGCAGGGCGCTCTCGTCGAAATAGAATATCTGCTCGGGCGCGAGCGTCATCAGGTGAGCCGGGAATCGTGCCCGCAGCCGCCGCCAGGTTTCGGCATTCTCCTGCCAGGGCGACAGCTCCTCGATCACGACATCGGGGTGGGCAAGCAGGAATGGAATCGTCAGATAACTCCAGATCGCGACGCCGCAGAAGAAGACGAGATGCAGTTCATCGGCAAGCGCAGGTGGATCGACCTCGGAGAATGCAAGGCTCGGGTCACGCCAGGACCGCAGGACCTCACCATCCAGGCTCTCGATCGTGATCGCATCCGGTTGAAAGGAGCCGGAGTGCTCACCCCCGGTGATGCCGGTGAAGCGCACCGATTGCGTCCGGGTCGAGCCTTCAGCGGTCACATCCTTGAATTCCCGGGCATGGCCGGCACTGGAGAACAGCGTCCCGCCAACGGAAAGGTGGAGCGTGAACCGGCTCAAGCTGTTCCAGCGGGCCATTCCGCCGCTGGCATCGATTACATCGTCAAGAAGCGCCATGTCCCGCCACATCCACCGTGCAGTGTCTCCACCATGGCGGGGCGCATGCGGCTTGGCGTGTTAGAAGTTGTTAGGAGTTGCGAGCGGGCAGCATGGCAGTATCTCGTTGAAGATACTCTCAATTCAGGGTGCCCAGCAGCTCCCTGGCAGCGATCAGATCGCGGGTCTGGAGGCCCTCCTGGTAGCGCGCAACGAGGGGGTTGAGCAAAGCGCGGACGTCAGCGGCCTTGCCGGCCTGCTCCCAGATGCGGGCGAGGCTGATCGCCCCGCGAAGCTCCCAGCCGACCGCGGATTGACGCCGGGACAGATCGAGCGATCTGCGCAAGGTACTCTCGGCCTCCACAGCGTTGCCCGACCCGGCGAGGATGTCACCCTTGATCCTGAGCATCTCTGGCATGTCGAAGGATTCGCCATGATCGGGAATCTGGGCGATCGCCTCGTTGATCGTCTGCAAGGCCTCGTCGGGCTGGTTCTGGGAGGCGAGACCCTCCGCGAGCGCCGTCGCGAACACCGTTGTCATGATGCGGTGCCGTGTGGCGTACAACGTAGCCTGACTGCGGCGGAGGTGCTCGATACCCCCCGCGACGTCGCCCCGGCGCAGCAGCAGCTCGCCCTTCTGGCCGATGCCGACCGCGTGATAGGGGCCGAGGAAGTGCCGCGCGGAATGGTCGATCAGCCGCTCGATCAGGATTTCGGCACTGGCCCAGTCGCCGACCCAGAGGAACACATAGATCGTCCAGATCAGGGAGATGCCGAGGGTGAGCGGCTGCTCGAGCAACTCGGCCTCGCGAACGGTGTATCTGGCCACCTCGACCGCTCGCTCGGGCCGGCCCGTGAGCCAGAGCCCGCGCGCCAGCGCAACCAGCGCGACGATGCGGTCGTCATAGCCGAGATGCCCGATATTCAGCCGTTGCGAGCCGGGATTGTGCACCATCGCGCTTTCGCAGAACCGAACCGCCTTGTCCTGGTTGCCGATCAGATGATGCGCGACGCCGAGCATCCAATCCACGTTCAGCGTGGCGGCGGAATCATTCAGTTTGCGCGCAACGTCCTCGCCCTGTTCGCCGGTCCCGAGCGCACCGTGGAAATCTCCGACCCTGGTCAGGTAGATGTGCAATCCGCGCAGCAGCCAGAGCTGCCAGTGCAGGTCATTGAGCTGCCGGGCGAGCTCGAGACTGCGCGTGAAGGCCGACCGGACCGCTTCCGTATTGCCTCGCGTGAACATCACGGAGACGCCGAGCGCGGCCTGCAAGGTCATTTCCTGACGGCTGTCCACCGCGCTGGTGTCGAGGGACGCCAGCGCCTGCTGGGTCCATCGGTAGCATTCCGTCAGCAATGTCAGTTCGAGGAAGAACTGCGCCGCCGAGGCCGCCAGATCCACGCCGATCGTCCGGTCGCCGCCGTCCGAAAAGCTGAAGGTCAGCGCGGCCCGGACATTGGGCACATGGTCGGCATAGGGAAGGAAGCCGCCCGCGCTCTGCATGCCCGTGGATTTCAGCGCAATGTCGCGCAGGAAATCGCGGAAATATTCGGCGTGGGCGCGCGCGACGCGGTCCGCTTCGCCATTCTCGACGAGCTTGTCCGCCATGAAGGCCCGGGTGGTGTCGAGCAGGCGATAGCGCAACCGCCGCTCCGCCGGCGAGGTCGCGATCAGGGATTTAGAGAGCAGGTTCGAAATGGCTTCCACACCTTCGCCCTCGCTGATGCCCTGGCAGGATGCGACCGCAAGCGCGGCTTCCAGCGTGAACGGCCCGACGAATACCGACAAGCCGCGCAGGGTCGCGCTCTCGGCCGGCGGCAGCAAATCGTAGCTCCAGGCAAGCGCTGCGCTCAGGGTCTGGTGCCGCGGAATCGCGGTGCGCCGTCCCCGCCACAGCAGCGAGAAGCGGCTGTCCAGCAGCGATGCGGTCCCGGCAATGCCATAGGCGTTGACGCGTCCGGCCGCGAGCTCGATTGCCAGGGCAATGCCGTCCAGCCGCCGGCAGATCTCGGCAACGAGCGGCGCATCCTCCTCGGTGAGCTCGAATTCGCTCAGGCTCTCGGCAATGCGTTCCACGAAGAGCTGGCTTGCGGGATAGGCAAGGATGTCGGCGATGCCGAGGCCTTCGCGCTGCGGCGGGCAATCCAGCGGAAACAGCCGGTGGACGCGCTCACCTTCGGTGCGAAAGGATTCGCGGCTGGTGGCCAGAATATGCAGCTTCGGCGCCTCGCGGACCATGCGCTCGGCCAGAGGGGCGAGCTCATCGAGGATATGCTCGCAACTGTCGAACACCAGCAGCATGCGCCGGCTGCGCAGGACCGTCAGCAGGCTCGGCACGGGATCGTCGGCGTTGACGGTCAGGCCCAGTGCGGCCGCAATCGTGCCGGGAACCAGCCGGACATCCGTCAACGCGCCGAAATCGACGAAGCACACCTGGTCATCGAAGCCGGCAAGCTCGCGATGCGCGACGGCAAGTGCCACCGACGTCTTGCCGATCCCGCCCGGGCCGACGATTGTGACGAAGCGATGCTGGGCAAGCTCGGCCGAGATCTTCTCGACCGCATCGTCCCGCCCGATCATCTTCGCGAGCGGCGCGGGCAGCGAGCGGAGCGAAGCGTCGGGCGGGCTGGTCCGGCTCTCCGAAGGCGCAGCCCGGAGCAGCGGGGCCGCGAAGCAATAGCCGCGTCCGGGGACGTTGATCACGTAGCGGGAGCCTTCGCCGGCATCGTTCAAGGCCTTGTCGTTCAAGGCCTTGCGCAACGTCGTGATGTGGAAACGCAGGCTGCCTTCGTCGACATTCACGTCGGCCCAGATGCGCTTGATCAGCTCCCGCTTGTCAACGACCTCACCCGCACGCTCGGCGAGAAAAATGAGGATGTCGAGCGCACGGCCGCCGAGGTGAAGCGGGACGCCGTCCTTCTCGAGCAGCCGCGACTTCGCGAACAAGCGGAATGGTCCGAAGGCAATGACCGAATCTTGCTCGTTAGTGTCCGGCACGGGCCAATAATTCCAGTGAAAATGCTGAAGTGCAGTCTTGGTCTAACAGAACGAGACGTCCAGTAAACTGGCTGAAAGTGGCGAAATCGCGTGGCGATCATCGCAATCGGCCGATGCGCGAGGAGCGTCGCAAATCTAACTTAAACGCGAATGGTCTAGCGAGCGATCGGGACAATCCGGCAATGCGCTGGACCGCGATGGCGGATCTGGATCTCGGTCGTCGCGACGGTGATCATAACAGAATCTTGCAACGTCTAACGAGCAACGGGCGCAAACAGCATCCAGTATGGCCTTCGAGTTAGACGCAATTTTCAACGGGAGGCTATGATGTCCGCGATCGGCGCTCGGCCGAACGACCACGTCGTTCGATCTCAATTTGTACCTGGTCTCGATGATCAGTCGCGTGATTGGGAGCTCGTGCTGCGGGAATCCCACCATCGCATGAAGAACACGCTGACGCTGCTGGGTGCGTCAGTCCGTCGCGATTTCACGCGCGCGGGCAGGGGCGATATGTCGCTGGCGGTGGACCGGCTCGAGCGGCGCATCGTCGCCTTCGGCAGGCTCTATCAACTCTTGTCTGATCATGACGATCTGCCGGTCGTCTCCACAGCGGCCTTCTTCGAAAGCCTGTGCGAGGCGATCTCCGAGGCTGTGCTGGAACCGGCAGGTATCCGCTGCGAGGCTGCGATCGAAAGCGGCTCATTGCCGGCGGCGCAGCGTCATCGGCTCGCGCTGATGCTGACGGAGCTGGTCACGAATGCGGCAAAGCATGCTTTCCCGAGCAAGAATGGTGCGTTGATCCGCATCGGCCTGGCCCGGCGCGGCGGCGCCTGGCTCTGCACGGTGGCCGACAACGGCATCGGCGCGACCGGTCCGCTCCAGGGCACCGGTAGCCGGATTCTCGAAGGGCTCGCACGCAGCATCCATGCGCGGCTGCAGGGCGAGGCGGGGGAGGGCGGCACCCGGGTCACGATCGTGATGCCGATTGCTGCGGCGTGACCGCGGGGGAAGCTTCCCCCTGCCTCACAACGGCTAGCGGACCCTAACACTCCATAACGGGCAAAGGTCTGTCGTTTGCGCGACAGTCCTGACGTTCAGAGCGGGTGTCGATTCCGGGCCCGCGGCTTGAAACAAGGAGTTGGACATGGCTGTGATCGAGATCAATCGCGAAGCTGAAACCAAGCCCTCGACATCTCGCGGCGTCGATATGAAGCTCGAGGTCCTCGTGATCCCGGTGTCCGATGTCGACCGCGCCAAGGCGTTCTATGCGCGACTCGGCTGGCGACTGGATGCCGATTTCACGTCAGGCGACGACTGGCGCGTGATCCAGTTCACGCCGCCGGGCTCGGCCTGTTCGGTGATCTTCGGCAGGAACGTCACGGCGGCAGCGCCCGGCTCGGCGCGCGGCCTGTATCTGGTCGTCTCCGATCTCGAGGCGGCACGACAGGATCTGCTCGACCGCGGCGTCGAAGTCAGCGCGCCGTTCCACGGTGCCGGCGACGTTCATGCCGGGCCTGACGAGCCCTATCTGTTCGGCAGCGTTCGAGTCAGTGGTGCTGACCCGAAGCGCGGCAGCTATGCTTCATTCGCCGCGTTCAGCGATCCCGACGGCAATGGCTGGCTGTTCCAGGAAGTCACGACACGATTGCCCGGACGCATCGCAGGCGACGGTACGGCATTCGCCTCAGCGACCGATCTGGCCGCAGCGCTGCGTCGCGCGGCGCTGGCGCATGGCGAGCATGAGGCGCGGACCGGCGGGCACGACGAGAACTGGGCGGAATGGTACGCCGACTACATCGTCCGCGAGCAGGCCGGCCAGCCGTTGCCGACTTGAGCTGCCGCGAAAGGCATCTCCGACTTTAGCCGACACGGCGCGCGATGACATGGTCATCGCGCGCCGTGTCGCATCGCGCGCATGTCATCGTCCTCTTGCGGTGCGCGGACTCGCAACGGCTAACGCAGGCTAACAATCCATAACGAGCAAATTTCCGGGGCCCGCGCCAATCTCTCTGCACACTAACCGACGCGTTGATTTCGAACTCGGTCAGCGTCACCGACCAAAGCAAGGGAGATCCAACATGACCGCGCAAGCACGAACCGAGAGCCTCAATCCCGATCGCCGTCAATTGCTGAGCCAGGCCGCGATGACCGCGGTTGCCGCCAGCGTATCGAGCCTGTTGCCGCTGCATCCGGCCAGGGCCGCCGCAGGCGGCGCCATCCGCCCCTTCCAGATCAACGTGCCCGAGCAGGATCTGCTCGACCTGCGCCGGCGCCTGGCTGCCACGCGCTGGCCGGATCGCGAGATCGTCAATGATCAGTCGCAGGGCGTGCAGCTGACGACGGTGCAACAGCTCGTGCGCTACTGGCAGAGCGACTACGACTGGCGCAAGCTGGAAGCGCGGTTGAACGCCTTGCCGCAATTCGTCACCGAAATCGACGGCGTCGACATTCACTTCATTCACGTCCGCTCGCGGCACGAGAATGCACTGCCGATGATCGTCACGCATGGCTGGCCCGGCTCGATCATCGAGCAGATGAAGATCGTCGGTCCGCTCACCGATCCGACCGCACACGGTGCCAAGGCCGCGGACGCGTTCGACCTTGTGATTCCCTCGCTCCCCGGCCACGGCTTCTCGGGCAAGCCGGCGGTTCTCGGCTGGGATCCCCAGCGCATCGCGCGGGCCTGGGTCGTGTTGATGAAGCGGCTCGGCTACAGCCGCTACGTCGCGCAAGGCGGCGATTGGGGTAATGCCGTGACGGAGCAGATGGCGCTGATCGCGCCGCCGGAATTGCTCGGCATCCACACCAACATGCCCGCGACCGTCCCCGACGACATCGCCAAGGCGCTTCAACCCGGCGGAACGCGCCCGGCGAACCTTTCGGCCGACGAGCGCCTTGCCTACGACCAGCTCGATGATTTCTACAAGCACGGTCTCGGCTACGCGATCGAGATGTCGAACCGGCCGCAGACGCTCAATGGCCTCGTGGATTCGCCCGCGGGCCTCGCGTCCTGGATGCTCGATCACGATGCGCGCAGCGCCGCGATGATCGCGCGCGTGTTCGACGGTCGGACGGAAGGGCTGTCGCGCGACGACGTGGTCGACAATATCACGCTCTATTGGCTCACCAACACCGCGGTCTCCTCGGCCCGCCTGTACTGGGAGAACAAGCTGGTGTTCTTCGCGCCCAAGCACGTGACGATTCCGGTCGCCGTCAGCGTCTTTCCGGACGAGATCTACGCCGCGCCGCGGAGCTGGGCCGAGAGGGCCTACCCCAAGCTGATCCACTACAACCGTCTCGACAAGGGCGGACACTTCGCGGCCTGGGAGCAGCCGGCGCTGTTCTCCGCGGAAGTGCGCACCGCGTTCCGCCCGCTGCGGCAATCGATCTGAGATGCGAACCCACACATCAGGAGTGCAAGACATGAACCGTCCCGAACCCACCTTCACGACCGAACAGATCCACCTCGAGCGCCGCCTGCCGTCCTACTGGCGTGTCACCTTCGACATGCCGCCGGTGAATATTTTCGGCCCGAAGCAGCTGCCGCTGCTGGGCGACATCGTCACCAGGATCGAGACCGATCCGGACGTGAAGGTCGTGGTGTTCGACAGTGCCGTCGAAGGCTTCTTCATCACCCATTACGACTTCCTCGCGCCGCTGGAGGATTCGCTTCGTATTCCGCCGGGGCCGACCGGCCTCGAGGCGCTGCCCGACATGCTGGTGCGCCTCAGCCGCGCGCCGGTCGTCTCCATCGCCTCGATCCGGGGCCGCGCGACCGGTGTCGGCAGCGAGCTCGCGCTCGCGAGCGACATGCGCTTTGCCAGCCGCGAGAAGGCGATCCTGTCGCAATGGGAGGTCGGGGCGGGCCTCGTGCCCGGTGGCGGGCCGATGGCGCGATTGCCGCGCCTGATGGGCCGCGGCCGTGCGCTCGAAGTGCTGCTCGGCGCCGACGACATCCATGGCGATCTCGCCGAACGCTACGGTTACGTCAACCGGTCGTTGCCGGACGCCGAGCTCGATGGTTTCGTCGAGGCACTCGCCATGCGCATCGCCTCATTCGACAAGGAGGCGATCGCCGAGACCAAGCGTCTTGTCGATGTCGCAAGCCTGCCGCCGGACGCCGAAATCAAGCCGGAGTGGGACGCGTTCCTGGCCTCGCTCGGCCGCCCCGCGAGCCAGACCAGGATCAAGGCGCTGATGGCGCGCGGCTTCCACCGCTCCGGGGACGTCGAGAACCGGCTCGGCTTCCACGTCGGACAGATCGGCAGCTAACGGAACCGTTGCGACGCGCGGCCGGTTGGAGCGGCGGCAGGCGGTCACGCCGATGCCGCCTTCCACCGGTACGGAGTAGCGGTGCTGAAATCAAACAAGGAGAATTGAGATGATCCGCAAGGCAACGGCAGTCTGGAAAGGCACCGGTCGCGATGGGACCGGTCATCTGACGAGCGAATCCGGCGTGCTCGCGCAGACACCCTATTCGTTCAAGACCCGCTTCGAGAACGAGAAGGGTACCAATCCCGAGGAGTTGATCGCGGCGGCCCATGCCGGCTGTTTTACGATGGCGCTGGCCTTTGGCCTTCAGATGGCCGGTTTCACGCCGGACGAGCTCTCGACCGAAGCCGCCGTCACGCTCGAGCCCGAAGGCAAGGGCTTCAAGATCAGCAAGTCCGCGCTGACCTTGCGTGCCAAGGTGCCGAACCTCGACGACGCAGGTTTTGCCAAGATCGCCGGCGAGGCCGAGAAGAACTGCCCGGTCTCGAAGGTGCTCAACGCCGCGATCACGCTCGACGCCAAGCTGGGCTGACTGAACGCAGGGAGTGTTGCCATGTCTCGCCAAAATCCGTCTCGCCAACATCAGCCGGATGAGGACAGGTTCCGGGCAATCCTGCCCGAGGATATCGCATGGCAGCCCTTCCCGGCATTTCCGCCGGGTGCGCGATTGGCCGTCATGGTCGGACATCCCGCCGAGCCCGGACCTTACGTGGTCCGGGTCAAGGTGCCCGGCGGCACGAGGTTGATGCCGCACAAGCATCCGGAGGACCGCATCTACACGGTCATGTCGGGCGTGTTCTACATCGGGCTCGGCGAGAGTTTTGACGGCGATAAAGTCAGCGCCTATCCGCCGGGGAGTGTTATCGTGCTGCCTGGCGAGACCTGGCATTTCCATTGGGCGAAGGCCGGCGAGTATGTCACGCAGGTGAGTGCGATCGGGCCGCTGGGCCTCGAATATCACGACGACAAGGATGACCCGCGCTTGCGTGCAGTTGCAGAGCAAAGGTAAGCATCTCGACGAAACCAAGGGAGCATCAAATGACGACGGAGCGCGCAGTTTTGGCCGGAGGCTGCTTCTGGGGCATGCAGGATCTGATCCGCAAGCAACCGGGCGTGATCTCGACACGCGTCGGCTACACCGGCGGTAAGGTGAAGAACGCGACCTACCGCAACCACGAAGGCCACGCCGAGGCGATCGAGATCATGTTCGATCCCGCCAAGACCAGCTACCGGACCATGCTCGAGTTCTTCTTCCAGATCCACGATCCCACCACGCTCGATCGCCAGGGCAATGATCGGGGCACCAGCTATCGCTCCGCGATCTTCTACGCGAGCGACGAGCAGAAGAAGATCGCCGAAGACACCATTGCCGACGTCGAGGCGTCCGGCCTGTGGCCCGGCAAGGTGGTGACCGAGGTCGCGCCCGCAGGCGAGTTCTGGCAGGCCGAGCCCGAGCATCAGGACTATCTCGAACGTTATCCCGACGGCTACACCTGCCACTTCATCCGGCCCGGCTGGAAGCTGCCGCGCCGCGCTGCTGCCGTCGGAGGCTAGATCAAGACGCCGTGCCGTCAGGCCCGCGATCGCGCGATCAGATCGCGGGCCATGCGCATGTCGGCGATATCGGAGCCTTCGGCAAACGTCCCGCAGACGTTGTCGAGAACCACCCGGGCTTCCGCGCCCCGGCCGGCTCCGATCATGGCCCGCGCGAGGCTGGTCGCGCAGCGGAGCTCCCAGAAGCGCGCGCCCTGCTGGGCGGCAATGTCGATGGCCTCGCGAAAGTGCACCTCGGCCTGCTCCGCATGCCGCGCGCTCCTGAGCATCAATTCTCCCTTGATGCGGAGCAGCTCCGGCAGATACCAGCGCTCCTGCCGGTCGTTGCAACGGGTCAGGACGTCTTCGATCACGTCGAGGCCACGGTCGACCTGGTCGGCTTCGAGGAAGCACGCGGCGAGCTCGCCGAGCAGCGGCAGAAAGCGCGGCAGGAAGCGCGCATCGCCGGCGCGGTTGAGCTCTTCCCGCAAAAGCGGCAGGCCGGTGGCGATGTCGCCGCGCCTGGCCACGACCGCGGCGTTGAAGGCGCGTGCCCATAGGCCCCACAGCCGGATCCCGTGGCGCTCGGTGTGTTCGAGCAGTTCGGTGCCGTGGCGCTCGGCGGCATCGAAATCGCCGGACCAGAACGCGATCGGGCAGGCGGCCTGTCCCAGCACGCTGCAGAAGGTCAGCGCATGGCCGTTGGCGCGGCCTTCCTCGATGTTCGTGGCGGCGAGCGCCTGGGCCTGATCGGCGAGCCCCTGAAGCCACAGGATGCGGGCCCGGAAATATTGCGTCGATATCCTGAGATCGAGCGGGAAGATTTTCGGCTTCGCCACCAGCACATGCAGCGAGGCGTTCACCCGGTCGATGCGTTGCCGCGCGTCGTTCTGATCACCCAGATAATGCAACGCGACGGCCATCAGGCGGTCGCCCAGCATGAGATCGGTGCTGTCAGGCGAATTCGCAGCCGCGTTCGCAAAGCGCTCGGCGAGCACGCGGGCCTTGCCGAACTGCCCGTTGTTGAACTGGTCGATGCACAGGCCCCAGAGCGCCCGCAGCCGGAAGTCCTTGTCGTCGAGGCTCTCGGCCAGCTCCAGCGTCGTCTCGAGGATCGGGCGCGCCTCGCGCGCGCGGCCCTCGCCATACATCAGCGACCAGCCGAGTGCCGACAGGAGCTGCATGCGGACGCGGTCGTTGTCGCCGTCGTCTCCGAGCGCCGCCAGTGCCGTTCTGCTGCGCTCGCGGCATTCGGCGAACAGCGACAGACGCACCCACAGGGTGACCGCGGCCGCCGTCAGCGCAACGCCGAGCCGGGTGTCGCCGTCGGGCGCGAAGGCCCAGTCCAGCGCCGCGCGCACATTGTCGAGCTCCCCACCATAGGTGCTGAGCCATTCGGGCAGCGGCGTCGACGCGTCGGCCCCCGCGCGCTCGAAGAAATCGCGAAAATGCTCCGCATGACGCCGCGCGAACTGCCTGGCTTCGCCGAGCTCGTTCAGTTTCCCGAGCGCGTAGGTGCGCGTGGTGTCGAGCAGGCGATAGCGCAGCGTCCGCGAGCCGGATGGCGAGATCAGCGATTTGGTGACCAGGCTGTCGATCGCCTCCAGCGTCTCCGAGGTGCTGAGGCCATCGCCGGACGCGACCGCGGCAGCCGCCTCCGGCGCGAAGGGTCCTGCGAACACCGACAATCGCCGCAAGGTGGCGCTTTCCGCCGGAGGCAGCAGGTCGTAGCTCCAGTCGAGGGCGGCGGCGAGCGTCTGGTGCCGCGGGACGGCCGTGCGCCGTCCCCGCCATTGCAGCGAGAAGCGGCTGTCGAGCAGGGAGGCGGTGCCGGCGATGCCATACGCATTGACACGGCCTGCCGCAAGCTCGATCGCCAGCGCAATGCCGTCGAGGCGCCGGCAGATGCTGGCGACAAGCGGCGCCTCTTCGGCGCTGAGCTGGAACGGCCCGGAGCTCTGCGCGATGCGCTCGACGAAGAGCTGGGCCGCGGGGTAGGCGAGAACCTCGGCGACGTCGAGGCCGTCGCGCTCGGGCGGACAATCCAGCGGAAACAGCCGGAAGATCCGCTCGCCTTCGCTTCGGAACGACTCGCGGCTGGTGGCGAGAACACGAAGCTGCGGCGCTTCGCGAACGATGCGCTCGACGAGAGGCGCCAGATTATCCAGCACATGCTCGCAGCTGTCGAAGATCAGCAGGGCCGGCCCGGTCTTCAGAAACGTCAGCAGGGCCGGCGTCGGATCCTCCGCGCTGACGGTCAGTCCGAGGACGGCGGCGATGCTGGTTGGGACATGGCTCGCATCCCGCAGCGGACCGAAATCGACGAAGAAGACGCGGCCGTCGAAATCCGCCGAGCGGCGATGCCCGACCGTGACGGCGACGGCGGTCTTGCCGATGCCGCCGGGACCGACCAGGGTCATGAAGCGATAGAGCGTCAGGCCGTTCGAAATCTTCTCGATGACCTCCTCGCGTCCGACCATCTTCGCAAGCTGGGCGGGCAGGGAGCGGGAAGGAATGATTTCGGCGGCGGCTGGCGCGACCTGCGAGGGCGCTTGAGCGAACGGGGCGACAAAGCAATAGCCACGGCCGGGTACATTGAGGACATAACGGGCCGATTTTCCGGTATCGCCGAGCACCTTGCGGAGCGCTGCGACATGGAAGCGCAGACTGCCCTCGTCGACATTCACCTCGGCCCAGATGCGCTTGACCAGCTCTCTCTTGTCGACGACTTCTCCGGGGCGCTCGGCAAGCAGGATGAGAATATCGAGCGCGCGGCCGCCGACGTGAAGCGGCTCCCCTTCCTTTTCCAGGAGCCGGGACTTGGGAAACAGCCGAAATGGTCCGAATGAAATGGCCGAGTCTTGGTTGTTATTGTGAGCTGGCACGTGCCATTGCCCCCCGCAACGGGAGTCAAAAAGTATTTTGTTGTGGTCTAGCAGAACGAGGCGTCCAGTAAACTGGCCGAAAGCAGCATGGCTGGCAGACCGCCGCAGATGGCTTCGGTCGGCTTCGGCCCCGCCTGAATCATGCTGGAAATGGAAGGGGTTAGGTCGCCGTGGTCTTACCCTTGTCCTTTGTGACGATGTGTGCCGACAGCGTGACCAGACCCATCAGCGCAGCCAGCAGCCAGAACGCCATGGGCAATCCGCCAAAACGCGCGACGAAGCCGACGCCGGCGGGGCCGATGAGGATTCCTGCGTAGCCCGCGGTCGTGATCGCCGCAACCGCAAGCCCCGTGGGCATCACCGTCTGCCGCGCCGCCCGACGGAACAGCACCGGCACGAGATTCGACGCGCCGAGCCCGATCAGCAGGAATCCGCCGATGGCGACCGCTGCAATGGGCGCCGTGAGCAGGACCACGAAACCGGCGATCGCAATCAGGCTGCCCCAGAGCAATGTCGTGCGGTCGCCGATCCGCGCGACGACGGCGTCGCCGCCGAGCCGACCCGCAGTCATCGCGATCGAGAACACGATATAGCCGGCGCCGCCTTGCGCCTCGGTGACGAGACCTGCACCGATGACGAGCAGGGCGCCCCAATCGAGCATCGCACCTTCGACCAGGAAGGTGATGGCGCCGAGCAGCGCGAGTAGCAGCACCGATCCGTGCGGCAGCACGAACAGCGGGCCCTCCTGCACCTGCACCGAGCGAAGCAGGCGCGGCGAGGTCAGGGCCATCGCGAGCAGCATCAGGGCGGAGCAGACCAGCGTGCAGGCGAGCGTTCCGAATTGCAGCGAGAGCAGCGCCGTCATCAGCGCGGATCCGGCAAAACCCCCGATGCTGAACAGGGCGTGGAAGCCGGACATCAGCGGGCGGTGCGCGGCGCGCTCCACCTCCACGGCGTGGATGTTCATGGCGACGTCGATCGAGCCGAGCGCGGCGCCGAATGCGAAAAGCGCCAGCGCCAGCGTTGCGGGCGAAGCCGCAATGGCGAGCAGGGGCAGGACCAGCGCCAGGCCGAACCCGCCGGCAATGATGATCGGCCTGCTGCCGTAGCGCGCGCTCACGATTCCGGTCACCAGCATCGCGATGACCGAGCCGATGCCGAGGCTGAGCAGCAGCAGTCCGAGCACGCCGTCATCGACGCCGAGCCGCGTCTTCGCGAACGGCACCAGCGGCGCCCAGCACGAGATGCCGAAACCCGCGACGAGGAAGGCAAGCCGGGTCGCAAGGCGCGTCGCAGGCCGGTCGGCGGAAGACATGGGAACTCCGGAGAAGCAGAGGCAGGGCGATCGACAAGCCCGAGAAATGCCGCGGCTTTATGTCCGAGGCGCTCCCAAATCGTCGCGGGCAGCCCGCGCGAGCTGCAAGCGGACGCGCAGGCCCTGTGGCGCGTTGTCGAGCAGCTGAAGCGTTCCGTCATGCGCGGTCACGATCGCCTGCGCGATCGACAGACCGAGACCAAATCCTGATGTCTCGTCCATGGTGCGGGCTTCCTCTCCGCGCACAAAGGGCTCCAGCATCGCGGCCTTGCTTTCGTCGGGAATGCCCGGCCCGTCGTCGCAGACGTCGATGACGAGCCGGTCCTCGGCGGTCAACAGCGCGACGTCGATTTGGGTTCCGAATCGCGTTGCGTTCTCGATGAGGTTGGTGACCGCGCGAATGATTTCGTCGGGCCGCAGGACGAAGGCGGCCCTGTCGGGGCCGGAATAGGTCACGGCAAATCCGGAATCCGAAAACTGCTCGCAAACCATCTGAAGCAGCGCCGCGACGTCCACCAGCGTCGGCTTGACCGGGCTTTCGCTGCGCAGGAGCGACAGCACCGATTCGAGCATCGACTGCATCTGGTCGAGGTCGCGCACGGTCTGCGTGCGTTGTGCCGGATCCTCGATATATTCCGAACGCAGCCGCAGACGCGTGATCGGCGTGCGCAGGTCATGACTGATGGCCGCGAGCATGCGGGTTCTGTCGTTCATCAGCGTGGTGATGCGATCGCGCATCCGGTTCAGCGCCCTTGCCGCGGACCTGATCTCCTCCGGTCCGTTTTCCGGCAGCGGCGCGGAGGACCGGCTCAGGCTGAAATCCTCCGCCGCGCGCGCGAAGGCCGACAGCGGCGAGGAGAGCGCGCGGCCGGCCCAGACGCCGAGCAGCGTCAGGCTTGCCACGAGGAACAGCAGCGTCGAGGTCCAGAGGCCGCTGACGAAGGCCGGCATCTTGGGCGATCCGATCGTGGCTTCGAGCACGTCGTCGCCCGGAAGGTAGAACCAGACGCGCTCGCCGTCCGCGCCGCTGCCGCGAACGAGCTCGGCCCTGACACCAAGCGCAGAGGGGATGGTCAGTGAGGTCCGCATCGACTGCGGCGTGGCGGCGGCGGATACGCTGTCCCGCAATTGGAGCTTGAGCGGCGGAAAGGTCCGGCTGACGCTGTCGAGGACGATGGCGCGCTCGGCCTTCGGCGTGTTGGCGATGATCCGCACGATCAGCTCGATCTGCTCCAGCGGCGTGTCCGCCAGCAGCTTCGGCTGGTTGAGGAGAAAATAGCCGGCGATCAGGACATGGATCAGGACCAGCGATCCCAGGATCAAGGCGGCGATCTGGCCGCTGATCCGCCTGAAGCTGAAGAGCGCGACGAGGTCGGCGGTGCGGCTCATGCTTCCTCCACCCTTGGGGTGAAGACATACCCGCCGATGCGGACGGTCTTGATCACGGATGCGCCTTCCGCCCGGTCGAGCTTGCGGCGCAGCCGGCTGACCAGCACGTCGATGCTGCGGCCGAAGCTTGCTCCGGCACGACCGCGCGTCATGCTCAGGAGGTTGTCGCGGGTGAGGATGCGGCCGGCCCGCTCGCAGAAGGCCTGCAGCAGATCGAACTCGGCACTGGTCAGGGGCACCTGCGCGCCCTCGGGATCGCGCAATTCGCGCAGGCGAAGATCGATGGTCCAGCCCTGGAACTTGAGACGCGCCGCGGTGGGGCCCGTGAGGCTGCTCGATCGCCGCCGCAGCACGGCGTTGATCCTGGCGAGGAGCTCGCGCGGGTTGAACGGCTTTGGCAGATAGTCGTCGGCGCCCATCTCGAGGCCGAGGATACGGTCGAGATCCTCGCCCTTCGCGGTGAGGATGATGATCGGCGTCGTGGACTCCATCCGCAGCCGGCGGCAGAGGCTGAGGCCGTCCTCGCCCGGCAGCATCAGGTCGAGCACGATCAGGTCGACCCGCTCGCGGGAGAGATGGCGGTCCATCTCCCTGCCGTTCGCGACCGCGTCGACCGAGAAGTTGTGATCAAGCAGATAACGCGAGATGAGGTCGCGGGTCTGCTTGTCGTCCTCGACGATCAGGATGTTCTGGGGGCCGCTGGTCATGATTGAAATCGCATCGGGGTTGCCGATCGTTGGTCGATTTGCGGACGAATGTCTCGCCCGAAGAACTACGGTCATCGTGCAATCCTAAGGTCAGTCGCGGCTCAGTGCCACCACGGGGTCGAGGAAGGCGGCGCGGCGGGCGGGGAAGAAGCCGAAGGCAACCCCGATCCCGGTCGAGGTCAGGAACGCCGCGCCGATCGAGAACGTCGAATAGCTGACCTCGAATCCGGGCACCGCGACGTTGATGGCGACGCCGAGCAGCATCGCGACGAGAATGCCGGCGATGCCGCCGATCGACGAGATCAGGGTCGCTTCCACCAGGAATTGCTGGAGGATGTCGCTGCGCCTGGCGCCGACCGCCATGCGCACGCCGATCTCACTGATCCGCTCCGATACGGACACCAGCATGATGTTCATGACACCGATGCCGCCGACGACCAGCGAGATCACCGCGATCGCCGCCACCAGGAACGCCAGCGTCTGTGTCGTGCTGGTGATGGTGCGGCGGATATCGTCGGTGTTGAGGATGACGAAATCCCGGCTGTTGTGCCGCTGTGTCAGTAGCGTGGTCACCGCGTCCTGCGCCAGCGCAGTCGAAACGTCGTCGCTGATCCGCAGCAGGATGCTGCGCAGCGCGCGATCGCCCGTGAACTGGGCCTGCACGGTGGTGTAGGGCAGGTAGACCGACAGGTTCTGGTTCGAGCCGAACCCGCCCTGCTGCTGGGCGATGACGCCGACGATGCGACAGGGCACCTTGCCGAGCCAGATCACGCGGCCGATCCCGGAGGTCTGGTCGTCGGCGAAGAAGGTCTTGCGGGTATTGTCGTCGATGACGGCCTGCCGCTCGATGTTGCGGATCGCATCGGTATCGAACAGGCGTCCTTTCGCGAGCTTGGCGCCCTTGACCTGGAAATAGCTCTCGCCGACGCCGTTCACCAGCACGTTGGACTCGTTGCCGCGATATCGCACCGTCGTGCTGGTCGACACCGTCGGAGTGACCCCGGCAATGAAATCCTGCCGGCCGAGCGCGCGGGCGTCGCCCAGTACCAGCGTCTTGATCTTGCCGGCGCGGGCGTCGCCAAAGTCCTTGCCCGGAAATACCTCGATCGTGTTGGTGCCGAGGCTCGAAATGTCGGACAGCACCTTGCGCTGGGACGCGTTGCCGAGCGCGACCACCGACGACACCGCGGCGATGCCGATGATGATGCCGAGCATGGTCAGGAAGGCGCGCAGCCGGTGCGCGGCCATCGCAACCAGCGCCATCCGCGAGGCCTCCCGCAGGCGCCGCAAGGCGCCGGACCAGCCGGTGCCGCTGCTCCATGACGTCCGCGACACCGGAACCGCCGGCTCCGACGCGCTTGTCGTCTCCGCGCGGCGATCGGAGGCGATCCTGCCGTCGCGCAGCTCGATGATGCGTTCGGCCCGCGCGGCGACATCGGCATCGTGGGTGACGATGATGATCGTCCGCCCCTCGCGGTGCAGCTCTTTCAGGATCTTCAGGACCTCCTCGCCGCTGCGCCGGTCGAGCGCGCCGGTGGGCTCGTCCGCCAGGATGACCTCGGCGCCGTTGATCAGCGCGCGTGCGATCGAGACACGCTGCTGCTGGCCGCCCGATAGCTGGTTCGGGCGATGGCCGCGCCGGTCGTTGACGCCGAGCCTTGCGAGAAGCTGCTCTGCGCGCGTGCGGCGCTCGCGGGCCTTCATCCCGGCATAGATCGCGGGGATCTCGACATTCTCGCCGGCCGAGAGGTCGCCGAGCAGATGATAGCGCTGGAAGATGAAGCCGAAATGCTCGCGGCGCAGCGCCGCCAGCGCATCGGCATCGAGCTCGGAGACGTTCTTGCCGGCGACGCGATAGGTGCCGGAGGTCGGGCGGTCGAGACAGCCGAGGATGTTGAGCAGCGTCGATTTGCCCGATCCGGACGAGCCGATGATCGCCACCATCTCGCCGGGCTGGATGCTCAGCGAGAAATCGTCGAGCGCGACCACGCTGGTGTCGCCGGCCATGAACTCCCGCCGAACCTTCTCGATCGCGATGATCGGATCGGCCAAATGAGGGATCATGTCAGGGACCTCCGCCTCCCGGCGGGCCGCCGGGCATGCCGCGTGATGCGGTCTGCTCGTTCGCCTCGCCGGTCACGACACGTTCGCCCTCGTCGAGGCCGGACTTGATCTCGACAATGGTGCGATCGTTGAGGCCGGTCTTGACCTCGCGCTCGCGGATGTCACCGGACGCGGCGAGCGTGCGCACCGTGCTGCGGCCGTCGGACTTTCGCATCACCGCGAGCGCCGGGATCACCTTCACGCGCTTGGCCTCGCCGGTGACGATGTGCACCTCCGCGGTCATGTAGGTCCGCAGCGAGAGCTCCTTGTTCGGCACGTTGAAGACGCCGATGTAGTAGATCGCCGTGCTGGTCGAGCTCGACGAGCTCGTGCTCGAAGTCGAGCTGGTGGTGGTCGAGGAGAAGCTGGCGTCGTTCTTGATCGATTCGGGCGCCGGCTCGATCTGCTCGAGCCGGGCCTCATAGCGATGGTCCTGGTCGCCGAGGATGGTGAAGTAGAGCGATTGCCCCGGTCTGACCTTGACGATGTCGGCCTCGGAGATCTCCGCCCGCACCGTCATCGTCGCGAGTTGGCCGAGCACGACGATGGTCGGCGCGGACTGCACCGCGTTGACCGTCTGTCCTTCCTGCACCACGGTGGCGAGGACCGTGCCGTCGATCGGCGCGGTGATGCGGGTGTATTCGAGGTTCACGCGTGACGTCTCGACGCTGGCTTCCGCCCCCACGATCAGGGCTTCGAGGGCGGCGATCTGGGCGCGGGTCTGCCGCACGGTCGAATCCGCGCTGTCGAAGTCGCTTCGCGACGTCGCGCGTTGCGCCAGGGTCGCCTGCTGGCGCGCGAGATTGGCCTCGGCCAGCACCAGCGCGGCCTCCTTCTCGACCTTCTGCGCCCGGTAGTTCTTCAGCGACGCCTCGGAGCTGCGCAGATCGTTCTGCCTGGTGACGGGATCGATCTGAGCGATGACGTCGCCGGCCTTCACCGTGTCGCCGACGCGGACGTTGAGGGCGGTGATCCGGCCTGACACCTGCGCGCCGACCGCGGTCAGCCGCGCCGGCTTCAGCGTGCCGCTGGCGAGCACCTCCTCGCGCAAATCGCTGACGGTGACCGGCGCCGTGATGTAGGACTGCGCCTTGCTCGACGTTCCCGGAAAGCGCGTGGCCGCGACCACGCCGGTCGCCACGACGGCAATAATCGCTGCGGCGATCTTCAGGCGTCTGGCGGTGATGATCTCGGTCACTTCTGCGCCTCCCGGAAGTGAGGTCCCGTGTTGGTGTCCACGATAACAGGCGTCGATACGTCGACCGGATCGGACCAGCCGCCGCCGAGCGCCTTTGCCAGCGCGATGTAATCCTTGGCAGCCGACACCTTGCTCTGGATCAGCGAATCCTCGGCCGAATAGAGCGAACGTTCGGCGTCCAGCACGTCGATGAAGCTGGCGCTGCCGGTCTCGAACAGCGATCGCGACAGCCGTGCGGCTTCGCGGTAGTTCCTGGCCGCCTCCGTCAGCTTGGTGGCGCGCACGCGTTCGCGCGACAACGAGACCAGGGCATTCTCGACGTCCTCGAGCGCGGTGAGCAGGGTCGAATGGAACGTGGCGAACGCCTGGTCGCGTTGCGCCTCCGCAATCCTGACCGTGGCCAGGCGCTTGCCCGCGTCGAACACCGGTACGGTGATCGAGGGGCCGACCGACCAGCTGACGCTCGAATATTTGGCGAGATCGCCGGCCCGCAGCGCAGAGGTGCCGACCGAGCCGGTCAACGACACCGCCGGATAGCGGTCGGCCTCCGCGGCGCCGATCTTGGCGGTCGCCTGCGCCAGCTTGCGCTCGGCACTGGCAATATCGGGACGGCTCATGAGGAGATCGGCGGGCAGTCCCATGGGAAGCGGCATACGCGGCGCCGGCACGGGCGCGGACTGCGCCATCGACGAGGCGACGCCGCCGGGCGGCCGCCCGAGCAGGATTCCGAGCCGGTGAACGTCGGCCGCAAGCGCCGCCTGATAGGTCGGAACGTTGGCTTCTGTGCTTGCGGCCTGCGCGGTGGCCTTGGCGAGATCGACGGCGTTGCCGCTGCCGGCCTCGTATTTGCTGCGGGTGAGCTTTTCGGTGTCGCGCTGCGAGACCGCGGTCCGCTGCGCCAGCGCGATCCGGGCCTGATAGCCGCGCGCCTCGACGTAATAGGCGGCGACGTCGCCGAGCAGCGTGACGAGGCTGTCGCGTAGATCCTCCTCGGCGGATTGCGCACCATGCGCCGCGGCCTCGATGCTCCGCTGCGTGCCGCCGAACAGGTCGAGCTCCCAGCTCGAATCGAAGCTTGCCTGGTGAAGTGAGTAGGGCGCACTGTCGACGAGGACGGACGAGGAGCCGGCACTGGACTTGTTGCTGGTCACCGAGGCCGTGCCGCTCACGGACGGAAACAGGCCTGCCGTCGTCTGTTGCAGCGTGGCGCGCGCCTCGCGCACGGCCGCTTTCGCCTTCGCGACATCAGGGTTGGCTTCGATGGCCTCCTCGATCAGCCGGCTGAGCAGGGGATCGCGCAAGCGCAGCCACCAGCGGTCGAGCTTGCCGGCGTCCCGATGCGGGGCGGTGTTGGTGCTCCAGTGCGAGGGCAAGGCGAGCTTGGGCGGGCCGGCATAATCCGGGCCGACCGCGCAGCCGGCCAGGGCGCTGCCCAGCATCAGCGCAACGCAGGCTGATCCGGCGCGCGACATGGGGCTGCGCAACGGGGCGGGCTTCGGACGATGCGTCTCCTTGGCCGTTGGCAGGGGACTTGCGGCGAACGAGTACGACGGCATCAAATCGGCTGAAATCCACTGACCTCGGCTCGGAGGGAGCTCATGGCCCTCAGGGGCAGGACGAGGCAGCCGCCACTAGCCGGCCGATCGTGGCCTTTCGGCAGCGGGAATGTTGCTGAATGTAAACAGGTATTGCAGGACGTCTCGGCGCTGCCGAAGCGGTGATGTCCCGCAGCCCGGATGGAGCGAAAGCGTAAATCCGGACTGCTCGCCCGGCATTTTGCACCGTCCCGGATTCCGCTAGCGCTCCATCCGGGTTACGCGACCCGCCTGTGTCGCCGCGTGTCAATCCGCTCCGTTAAAAATATTCCACTTTACCGAAATTCGGTTTCGACGTATGTGTCGTCCATCCCGGCTTGACCTTGAGGGGCGATCGCGCGTCGTCACGTTTCGCGAGCCGGGTTGCGGTGGACGCGGCAGCGTCGGCACGAAAAGGTAGCGGGCAGGGCGGGTCGTCCCTGTGAGCCCGAAACCGCGTGCGGACGAGCGACGCTGAACGCGTACGGCAAAACCGTGTGGTCCTGGCCGTCGTTGCTACGGTCAAGCTTCCGCGGAGGTGCGAGCGAGCCCAACCGGGCAGACTGCATCATCCAATTCGCGGGGCGAGGGAGGCCAGAAGGAAAGTTCGGCTCCCGGGAGAGCACGGCATAAGCCGTCCGACCACCGCGCAGGGAAGGCCGAGTGTTCGGCACCACCTGTATGCTGCTGTGCGGTTCTTTCTGCGTGTGCATTTCGCGCAGCGGACCGCGGGTGCGAGCTGGCACCCGGCCTTCCCTGCGCCCTCTTGGATTGGAGGGTGGAGAGTTGAAGCAAAGCTCGGGCGAAATCCGCCGCGAGGCCGCGAAGGTGTGTTTGCGAGCTGAGCTGCGTGCCACAAACTCGATATCGTAGGGTGGGCAAAGCGCAGCGTGCCCACCATCCTCGCACCGCAATTGAATTGGTGGGCACGGCGCTGTGCGCCTTTGCCCACCCTACGACACTGCACGCTGGGATGTGCATTGGAGCATCGCAATGACGGTGGAGAGACCGGGCGCCGCACTCCGCTCTCGTGCCCCGGCTCTGCAGCGCAGCGCTCCCGGCGATGCGAAGCATCGTCCGGTGCGGTGCGCTGCAGAGCCGGGGCCCATCTCGCCGCGTCTCGCCGTGTTGCCCTGGGTCCCGGCGCTGCGCCGCAACGCTGCGCGTTGCAGCTTGTCCGGGACATGAACGCCGCGGCGCGACCGGCCGCCCGCACGAAATTCAACGCGTAGAAACAATGCGGAAATCTCAAAGCCACACCGCGGCCACAGGGCTCCCGTCTTCAGGGCATGTGAAGTGCTGCTGAGGTGTGGAATGCCGTTTTTGCGGACCTGGCTGATCGCCGTGGCGATGAGTGCTGTATCGATTGCGAGTTCGCTTCCGCTTGCACTGCTGCCGCAGCCGGCGGCCGCGCAGGCGGCGGAGACGATCGTCGTCGAAGGCAATCGCCGGGTGGAGGCCGAGACGGTCCGCTCCTACTTCAGGCCGGGCCCCGGCGGGCGTCTCGATCAATCCGCCATCGACGACGGGCTCAAGGCGCTCATCACGACGGGCCTGTTTCAGGATGTGAAGATCAGCCAGGCGGGCGGCCGCATCGTGGTGTCGGTGGTGGAGAATGCCGTGATCGGCCGCATCGCCTTCGAGGGCAACAAGAAGATCAAGGACGAGCAGCTCTCGGCGGAAATCCAGTCCAAGCCGCGCGGGACGTTCTCGCGCGCGCTGGTGCAATCCGACACCCTGCGCATTGCCGAAATCTACCGGCGCTCCGGCCGCTACGACGTCCGCGTTACCCCTGAAATCATCGAGCTGCCGAACAACCGTGTCGATCTCGTCTTCACGGTCGAGGAGGGCGCCAAGACCTCGGTGAAGTCGGTCGAGTTCGTCGGCAACAGCGCCTTCTCGGCCTCCCGCCTGCGCGACGTCATCAAGACGCGCGAGAGCAATTTGCTCAGCTTCCTCGGCAGCAACGACATCTACGACCCCGATCGCGTCGAGGCCGACCGCGACCTGATTCGCCGCTTCTACCTCAAGAACGGATTCGCCGACGTCCAGGTCGTGGCCGCGCTCACCGAATACGATCCGGATAAGAAGGGCTTTCTGGTCACCTTCAAGATCGAGGAAGGTGCCCAATATCGCATCGGCTCCGTCGATTTCCGCTCCGGCATTCCCAATTTCGACGCGGGCTCGCTCCGCAGCTATTCGCGCGTCAGTGCCGGCTCGCTCTACAACGTCGAATTGGTCGAGAAGTCGACCGAAGAGATGCAGATCGAGGCCTCGCGCCGCGGCTATGCCTTTGCCGTGGTCCGGCCCGGCGGCGACCGCAATTTCGAGGCGCACACCGTCTCCGTCGTGTTCAACGTCGACGAAGGCCCGCGGAGCTATATCGAGCGCATCAACCTGCGCGGCAACACCCGCACGCGCGATTACGTGATCCGCCGCGAATTCGATCTCTCCGAGGGCGATGCCTACAACCGCGCGCTGGTCGACCGCGCCGAGCGGCGGCTGAAGAACCTCGACTACTTCAAGAGCGTCAAGATCGTCACCGAGCCCGGCTCCTCCAGCGACCGCGTGGTCCTGATCGTCGACATGGAGGAGAAATCGACCGGCGACTTCTCGATCTCGGGCGGCTACTCCACCACCGACGGAGCACTCGCCGAAGTCTCGATCTCCGAGCGCAACCTGCTCGGCCGCGGTCTCTACGGCAAGGCCTCGGTCAGCTATGGCCAGTATTCACGCGGCATATCGCTGTCCTTCGTCGAGCCCTATCTGCTCGACTACCGGATGGCGCTGGGGTTCGACACATATTGGAAGCAGCAGAAGTCGAACAGCTATACGAGCTACGGCGTGACCACGCTCGGCTTCTCTCCGCGCATTGGCCTTGCATTGCGCGAGGACCTTTCGCTCCAGCTCCGCTATTCGCTCTATCAGCAGAGCATCACGCTCGCCAGCGCCTACAACAATTGCAACAACAACGCGTCCAACGCCTCGCTGGCCTACAACCCGACGCCGTCCTACATCCAGAACGTCCTGGGCGGCGTCGACCCGACCAACTCCACGAGCTCGGGGGTCTATGGCTACGGCTGCTACGGCGACGGCGAGTCGAGCCTGCCGGTCCGGAAAGAACTGGCGAACGGCGCGACCTGGACCTCCGCGCTCGGCTACACGTTGAGCTACAACACACTCGACAACACCAAGAACCCGACGGACGGATTGCTGGTCGACTTCCGGCAGGATTTCGCCGGGGTCGGCGGCGACGTCACCTATTTGAAGACCGCGCTGGACGCCAAATACTACACGCCGCTCGTCTCCGAGATCGTCAGCGTGATCCATCTCCAGGGCGGCCTCCTCGGCAAGCTCGGCGATCAGGACCTGCGCATGCTGGATCACTTCCAGATGGGCCCGAGCCTGGTGCGCGGCTTCGCTTCGAACGGTATCGGTCCACGCGACATCACCTATTGGAGCCTCGGCGCCAGTGGCGATGCGCTCGGTGGCACGAAATATTGGGGCGCGTCCGCGGAATTGCAGATGCCGTTCTGGTTCCTGCCGAAGGAGGTCGGCCTGAAGGGCGCGGTCTATGCCGACGCCGGATCGCTCTGGGGCTATCAGGGGCCGACCTCGTGGTCGGCCACGGGCGAAGTCAACACCAAGGCGTGCCCGACCTGCGGATTGCAATATGACGACGGCAACACGGTGCGGTCGTCGGTCGGCGTCGGCCTGATCTGGGCCTCCCCGTTCGGGCCGCTGCGCTTCGACTACGCCGTGCCGATCACGAAGGGCAAATATGACGTCGTCCAGGAGTTCAGGTTCGGAGGAGGGACGTCGTTCTAGAGCATGATCCGGAAAAGTGTGGCGCGGTTTTCCGAAAGATCATGCCCAAAAAAGGGCGTCAGCCCGCAAGAATCCGCCGGCAGGCTTCGACGTACACCTCCGCGCCGGTGACGATATCGGCGTCGGCGGTGTCTTCAGTCCAGTGATGGCTGATGCCGCCGATCGAAGGCACGAACAGCATGGCGGCGGGCATGACGGTTGCCAGCATCTGCGCGTCGTGGCCGGCGCCGCTGGGCATGCGAATGGATCGTCCACCGGCCAGCGCCTTGCTCGCGGCGTCGATTGCGTCCTGAAAGCTGGGATTCATCATGGCAGGCGCACCGGTGCGAATCTTCTCGACGGTCACGGTGCAGGGACCGTTCGCGCTGGCCTCGTCCGCCATTGTTCGCAGCAACTGCTCCAGCCGGGCAATGACGGCCGGATCGTCATCGCGAATCTGGAACAGCATCTCCGCTCCACCCGGAATGATGCTCGGCGCGCCGGGATCGAGCGTGATGCGCCCGGTGGTCCAGACCGTGCGCGGACCGCAGGTGTCAGGAAAACGCTGGTCGATCGCGACGCAGAATTTGGCCAGCGCCAGCCCGGCATCCTTGCGCACGGCCATGCGCGTGGTCCCGGCGTGATTCTGTTCACCGGTGAAATTGATACGGTATTGCCAGATGCCGACGATGGAGGTGACGACGCCGATCGCGAGCTTGCCGCTTTCGAGCGTGTCGCCCTGTTCGATATGGGCCTCGAGATATCCGACGTGGCGGCCCGGCTCGACGCCGAGGCGCTCGCGACCGGAGAGCCCGATCTCGGCGAGGGCATCGCGCATGGTGCGGCCGCTGGTGCGGTCGCGCGCGGCGTCGATCTCGGCTTCAGTCACCTGGCCGACATAGGAACGCGAGCCGAGGAAGCTGCCGAAATGCCCTTCCTCGTCGCACCAGGCGACGACTTCGACGGCGCCTTTGACGGTCGGATCGGCATTGAGCACGCGCGCCGCCTCGAGCGCATAGACGACGCCGAGCGGGCCATCGAGCCAGCCGGCGTAGTTCTGGCTCTCCAGATGCGAGCCAGCCAGCAGTTTCGGCCCGGACTTGGCGCTGGTGCCGAACACATTGCCGATGCCGTCGATCGCAGCGGTAAGACCGGCGCCGGGCAGCTTCTGAACCAGCCAATCCAGCGACTCCTTATGCGGCTCGGAGAAGGTCGGCTTGTGCACGCCGGTCTTGTAGGTGCCGATGGCACGGAGTGCGTTGAGGTCGGCGAGGACGCGCTGGCCATCGGCGCGCGGCTTGGTGTCAGGCATGCTCAGTAACCTTCAGCGCCTCGGTGCGGATCTCCTCGACCAGCCGTTCCTTGAGCTGGACGAATTCCGGCGTGGTCTTGATCTTGTAGGAGCGCGGATGGGGCAGGTCCACTGTGATCTCGACCTTGATACGGCCGGGGCGCGCGCTCATGACGATGACGCGGCTGCCGAGGAAGATGGCTTCCTCGATGTCGTGGGTCACGAACAACACGGTCTTCTGGTCGCGCTCCCAGATCCCGAGCAGCATCTCCTGCATCAATGCGCGGGTCTGGTTGTCCAGCGCGCCGAAGGGCTCGTCGAGCAGCAGGATCTTGGGATCGTTGGCAAGCGCGCGGGCAATCGCCGTGCGCTGCTGCATGCCGCCGGAGAGTTGCTTGGGCCAGTGATTCTCGAAGCCGGACAATCCGACCTGGCGGATGAAGGCGTCGGCGATCCTGTAGCGTTCGTCCTGCGACACGCCGCGCTCGCGCAGGCCGAAGGCGATGTTCTCGCGCACGGTGAGCCAGGGAAACAGCGTGTAGGATTGGAACACCATGCCCCGATCCGCGCCGGGGCCGGTGACCTCGCGCCCGTCGAGCGTGACGCGGCCGCTGGTCGGACGGTCGAGGCCCGCGACGATGCGCAGCAGCGTGGACTTGCCGCAGCCGGAAGGGCCGAGGATGGTGACGAAATCGTTGTTGCCGATGACGAGATCGGTCGGCTCCAGCGCCCTGGTCGGCGCGTTGCCGTGGCGCGCGGGGAAGGTGCGCGAGACCTGTTCGACCTTGAGGATCGTCATGCGAGCCTCCACGGAAACAGCCAGGCGTTGAACGCCTTGAACATGAAGTCCGAGAGCAGGCCGATCAGCCCGATCACGATGATGCCGAAGATGATCTGTCCGGTGTTGAGCAGCGCCTGGCTGTCGGTGATCATGTGACCGATGCCCGAAGACGAGCCGATCAGCTCGGCGACGATGACATAGGTCCAGGCCCAGCCGAGCACCAGCCGCAGGATCTCTGCGATCTCGGGTGCGGAGGAGGGCAGCAGCACGCGGCGGATGATGCCGCGGTCGCGGGCTCCCAACGTATAGGCCGCCTCGACCAGATCGCGCCGCGTTGCGCCGACGGTCACGGCGACCATCAGGATGACCTGGAATACCGAGCCGATGAAGATGACGAGGAGCTTCTGCAGTTCGCCGATGCCGGCCCACAGGATCAGAAGCGGAATAAACGCGGAGGCGGGCAGATAGCGCGCGAAGGAGACGAACGGTTCGAGGAAGGCTTCGACCGGCTTGTAGGCGCCCATGAGAACGCCGAGCGGCACTGCGATGATCGCTGCGAGCGCAAAGCCGCCGACGACGCGCCAGATCGTCATGCCGATGTCGAACACAAACCCCTGCTTGGCCAAGAGGTCATAGCCTTCCTGCACCATGGTCAGCGGGTTGGCGAGAAAGGTCTTCGACACATAGCCGCCGAAGGTCGCCCACGACCAGAGGGCGACGAACACCACGAAGAACGCAAGGCCGTAGGCCATGCGCTGCTTCGATGTAACAGGGTCCAGGGGACGCATCAAACTGTCTATCCGGGCGATGAAGAGAAATGCCGGCCCCGCCGCAAGACGGGACCGGCAGCGCTAGAAGAAGTTACTTGATGAAGCTGGCGTCGAAGAGATCCTCGACCTTTGGTGCGGCCTTGATGATGCCGATCTCGAGCAGCAGCTCGGCAGCCTCCTTGTTGAAGGTCAGGAAGTCGCCGGCGAAGAACTTCTGGTTCGCGGCCTTGTCCTGCCAGCGCAGATATTTCGCCGAGTTGCCGAATTGCTCGCCGCTCTGCTTCACGTCCGCGCCCATGATCTCGTAGGCCTTGGCCTGGTCCTTGGCGATCATGTCGAGCGCCTCGAAATAGCTGTCGGCGAGCGCCTTGGCGGCCTTGGGATTCTCGGTCAGGAATTTCGGCGTGCAGCCGAAGGTGTCCATGACCATCGGATAGTCCAGCGTGGTGGCGATGATCTTGCCCTTGTCGGGCGCGGCGCGCACGGTCGAGAGGTAAGGCTCATAGGTCATCGCAGCATCGTTCTGGCCGGAGACGAAAGCCTGCGCGGCGGCGGCCGGCTCGAGGTTGACGACGGTGACGTCCTTCACGGTGAGGCCGTTCTTCTTGAGCATCCAGGCCAGCGCGAAATAAGGCGAGGTGCCGGGCGCCGAGGCGGCGACGGTCTTGCCCTTCAGGTCCTTGATCGCGGCGACGTCGTTGCGCACGGCCATGCCGTCGGCGCCAAAGCTCTTGTCGAGCTGGAAGATCTGCTTGGTCGCAACGCCGTTGGCGTTCCAGGAGATCCAGGTCTCGACCGTGGTCGCCGCACACTGGATGTCGCCGGACGCGATCGCGAGGTGGCGGTCCTTCTGCGGAATCTTCTTGATGGTGACGTCGAGACCATTCTTCTTGAAGATGCCAGCCTCCTTCGCCAGCGTCAGCGGCGCGAAGCCGGTCCACCCGGAGATGCCGATTCCGACCTTGACGTCGTCGGCGAGCACGGGAGTGGAGGCCGAAAGAGCAATGATTGTCGCAAATATCGTCGAACTACGCATGATTGTCGTCCTCTTGCCGATCGATGGATTGACGTCCTGTTGATCATTGTCGGTCCAGATGGACCGTTGCCCGAAGCGTTGCACGATTTGTGCCGACATATCCTCTCAGCCTCCCTTGAATCGCGCGACAAGGCGGTGAGAGTCACCGGGATAGAGCAGGCGCACGGCAGTGATGGTGCGAGCGCTGCGCCAAGTGTAGCGGTCGATCACGAGGCAGGGCGCGCCGACGGCGATCGCGAGCGCATCCGCCGTGCGATCGTCGGCGACGATGGCGCTGATGGTGTGCTCGGCCTCCGTCCACGGGACATGGTGAAGCAGCCACGACCCCGGCGGTTCGCGTGCGAAATCCGCGGTTGCGGCCTCCGGCACCGAGGACAGATCAATCAGCCTGTCCTCGACCGCAAAAGGCACTTTGTCGGCGCTGTGCCGGCAGGTAATCGCGACCACCTTGCCGGCCTTTTTCACGCCGAGACGGTCACGGTCGGCGGCAGTCGCAGCCCGCAGCTTGCGACCGATCAACTCGTAGCCGTAGCCGCGCCCCAGTGCGGTGATCTCGGCGCGGATGTCGGCGATCTTGAGCACCGCCGACTGATGCTGCGGCCGGCGCACGAAAGAGCCGGCCCGCCGCCGCCGCTCGATCAAATCGGCCTGCGCGAGCTCCGACAGCGCCTTGTTGACGGTCATGCGCGAGCAGCCGTAACGGGCCACCAGTTCATGCTCGAACGGAATGCGATGCCCCGGCGGCCATTCGCCGGTCAGGATGCGCGTCTCGATGTCGGCGCGGATGCGCTTATAGAGCGTCGGCTTGTCGGCGGCATCGGTCGCAAGGCTCATGCGAGGAGCCTCCGCACCGTCGCGTTGAAGCGTTCGCGCGCCCCCTGACGCAATTTGTGCCGGCCGCCTTCGACGACCTTGTGGCCGCCGGCCCAGACGCAATCGATCGCGCCACTGCTCGCGGCAAAGATCCAGCCGTCGATGGCTGCGTCGCCGGCGCGCCCCGATAGCGAAGGATGCGCCGTGTCGAGCGTGACGATGTCGGCCCGCGCGCCCGCGGCGAGGCCGACTGTCGGCTGTGCCAGCGCTTGCGCGCCGCCCGCAAGAGCATGGTCGAATAATGTGCGACCGGTGGAACGGCCCGCGCCGCTGGAGAGCACGTTGCGCTCGCGATGCTTCAGCCGCTGGCCATATTCGAGCTGGCGCAATTCGTCGGCGACCCCGACCAGGACGTTGGAATCAGTGCCCACGCCGAACGCACCGCCGGCGCCGAGAAATTCGCGCGCCGGGAAGGTGCCATCGCCGAGACTCGCTTCGGTGACAGGGCAGAGGCCCGCCACCGCCCCGGTCTTCGCGAACGCGGCGACTTCCTCGTCCGTCGTGTGAGTCGCGTGGATAAGGCACCAGCGCCGGTCGAGGGGCGCGTGCTCCAGCAGCCATTGCACCGGGCGCCGTCCCGACCAGGCGAGGCAGTCCTCGACTTCCTTCACCTGCTCGGCGGCGTGGATATGCACCGGCCCGCCGTCGGCAAGCGGAATGATCGCCGCAAGCTCGTGTGGCGTCACCGCGCGCAGGCTGTGCGGCGCGATGCCGATATTGGCGTCGGGCAATGCGCTGATCGCCTTGCGCGACGCAGCCATCAATGCCGCGAACTGATCGACCGAGCAGATGAAGCGGCGTTGGCCGTCATGAGGCGCTGCGCCGCCGAAGGAGCCGTGCGCATAGAAACTCGGCAGCAGCGTCAGGGCAATGCCGGAGGCTTCGGCTGCCTGCGCGATGCGCGCGGCCGTCTCGGCGGGATCGGCATAGTGCGAGCCGTCGCGATCGTGGTGCAGATAATGGAATTCGCCGACGCGGGTAAATCCCTGTTCGAGCATCTCGACATAGAGGAGAGTCGCAACGGCGGCGACGTCATCGGGCGTCATTGCGAGGGCGAAGCGATACATCGTCTTGCGCCAGGTCCAGAACGTGTCGGTGGAATTGCCGCGCAGCTCAGCAAGGCCCGCCATGCCGCGCTGGAACGCGTGGCTGTGCAGGCTCGCAAGTCCCGGAAGCGCGATGGCGTGGCGCTCGTCGCCGGCGGCCGGCTGCACACCCGCGGACACCGCCGCGATCGCGCCGGCGGTGATCACCACCTGCACGTCATTGGCCCAGCCCGAGGGCAGGAGCGCGGAGGCGAAATGCAGTCGGGTCATGATTACACGCCGGCTGGACAGAACGGTCCCACGATTATATGTCTAGACATATAAGTCAAGCATCCCACGCGAAGGGACCGTTGCATGGCAGAGCGCTTCGACCGGATCTGGCACAATGCCCGGCTTGCCACGATGCGGGCCGACCGGCCCGATCTCGGCGAGATCCGGCGGGGCCTGATCGCCGCGCGCGGCGGACGTATCGTCTATGCCGGTGCGCAGGCCGATTTTCCGGCGGATGCCGATGCGGCGGAACGGACCGATTGCGAGGGACGCTGGATCACGCCCGGCCTCGTCGACTGCCACACCCATCTCGTCTATGGCGGCAACCGCGCGCACGAGTTCGAGCTGCGCCTGAAGGGCGCGAGCTACGAGGAGATCGCGCGCGCCGGCGGCGGCATCGTCTCCACGGTGGCGGCGACCCGCAAGGCGAGCGAGGCCGATCTCGTCGCGAGTGCGTTGCCGCGGCTCGATGCGCTGATCGGCGAGGGCGCAACCACGGTCGAGGTCAAGTCGGGCTACGGCCTCGACACCGAGACCGAGATGCGACAGCTCGCGGCCGCGCGCAGCATCAGTCGCCAGCGGCCGGTTGCGATCCGCACCTCCTTCCTCGGGGCGCATGCCCTGCCGGTGGAGGCGGAGGGTGACAAGGATCGCTATATCGATCTCGTCTGCAAGGAGATGCTGCCGGCCGTTGCGAAGGCCGGTCTTGCCGACGCCGTCGATGCCTTCATGGAGGGCATCGCGTTCTCGGCGGAGCAGACTGCGCGGGTGTTCGAGACGGCGAGGGAGCTGGGGCTGCCGGTCAAGCTTCATGCCGACCAGCTGTCGAACCTCGGCGGTGCTGCGCTCGCTGCAAGATTCTCGGCGCTGTCGGCCGATCATCTCGAGCATACCGACGAAGCCGGCGCCGCCGCGATGGCGAAGGCCGGCACGGTGGCGGTGCTGCTGCCCGGCGCATTCTACTTCATCCGCGAGACGCAGAAGCCGCCGGTCGAGGCGTTCCGCAGCCACGGCGTTTCCATGGCGCTCGCGACCGATTGCAATCCCGGCAGCTCACCGCTGACCTCGCTCCTGCTCACGATGAACATGGGCGCGACCCTGTTCCGGATGACGGTCGCCGAATGCCTCGCCGGAATCACCCGTGAGGGCGCGCGGGCGCTGGGCGTGCTCGATGAAACCGGCACGCTGGAAGCCGGGAAATGGTGCGACCTCGCGATCTGGGACATCGAGCGTCCCGCCGAGCTTGTTTATCGCATCGGCTTCAATCCGCTGCATCGCCGGGTGTGGAGGGGCCAGTGACGGAGCAGGGCACCGCGATCGTCGTCAAGCCGGGAGCGGTCAGCCTCGACGATCTCGCGCGCGTGCTGGAAGGCGCTTCCGTCGTGCTCGATCCGTCGTTCTGGCCACGCGTCGAGGCGGCAGCCGAAATCGTTGCAAGGGCCGCGCAAGCCGACGCTCCCGTCTATGGCATCAACACCGGCTTCGGGAAGCTCGCCTCGAAGCGCATTCCGCCCGATCAGACCGCGCTGCTCCAGCGCAATCTGATCGTGTCGCATTGCTGCGGCGTCGGCCCGGCCACGCCCGAGCCGATCGTGCGGCTGATGATGGCGTTGAAGATCGTCTCGCTCGGGCGCGGCGCTTCCGGCGTGCGCCGCGCGGTAATCGAGCAGTTGCAGGCCATGCTGGCGCGGGGCGTCACGCCGCTGGTGCCGCAGCAGGGCTCGGTCGGCGCCTCCGGCGATCTTGCGCCGCTCGCGCACATGACGGCGGTGATGATCGGTGAGGGGCAGGCGATCGTCGACGGGAAAACCGTGTCCGGCGGTGAAGCGCTCGCCGCGGCCGGCCTCGCGCCGCTGACGCTCGGCCCCAAGGAGGGGCTCGCGCTGATCAACGGCACGCAATTCTCGACCGCCTACGCGATTGCCGGCGTGCTGCGCGCCTTCGGTCTGGCTCGCGCTGCGCTCGTCACCGGCGCATTGTCGGTCGATGCGGCGATGGCCTCGACGGCGCCGTTCCGTCCCGAAATCCAGGCGCTGCGCGGTCATGCCGGGCAGATCGCCGCGGCCGCAACGTTGATGGCGCTGCTGGATGGCAGCGACATTCGTCTGTCGCATCTCGAAGGCGACGAGCGCGTGCAGGACCCCTATTGCCTGCGCTGCCAGCCGCAGGTTGCAGGCGCCGCACTCGACCTGATCACGCAGGCCGCGCGCACATTGATTGTCGAAGCCAACGCCGTCACCGACAATCCGCTGGTGCTGGTCGAAACCGGCGAGATCGTTTCCGGCGGCAATTTTCACGCCGAGCCTGTGGCCTTTGCCGCCGACGCGCTCGCGCTGGCGCTGTCGGAAATCGGCGCGATCAGCGAGCGGCGCATTGCGACGCTGGTCGATCCCGCCCTGAATTTCGGCCTGCCGCCGTTCCTGACGCCAGATCCCGGCATCAATTCCGGCTTCATGATCGCCGAGGTGACGGCCGCCGCGCTCTATGCCGAGAACAAGCAGCGCGCGGCAGCCTGCTCGATCGATTCGACGCCGACCAGCGCCAACCAGGAAGATCACGTCTCGATGGCCGCACACGCCGCGCGGCGGCTGTGCGACATGGCCGACAATCTCGCCGCCATCCTCGGCATCGAGCTCCTGGTTGCCGCCCAAGGCATCACGCTGCGCGCGCCGCATGCGACCAGCGCGCCGCTCGTTGCCGTCATCGCCGCATTGCGCGAGCAGGTGCCGGCGCTCGGTGCGGACCGCTACATGGCCGGCGATCTCGCCAAGGCCGCTGCGCTGGTCGAGGCCGATGCGCTGCCGAGCGTGGCGCTCACCATGCTTCCAACTGACCCATTTCCGCGACTTGCCTAAAGAGGTGCCCGCATGAACCGCCGACTGGACAATGACCGCACCATCCGTGCGCCCCGCGGCAGCGACATCAGCGCCAAGAGCTGGCTGACGGAAGCGCCGCTGCGCATGCTCATGAACAATCTCGATCCTGATGTCGCGGAGCGCCCGAGCGAGCTCGTGGTCTATGGCGGCATCGGCCGCGCCGCGCGCGACTGGGAGAGCTTTGACCGGATCGTTGCGGCCTTGCGCAAGCTCGAAGCCGACCAGACGCTGCTGGTCCAGTCCGGCAAGCCGGTCGGCGTGTTCCGCACCCATGCCGATGCGCCGCGCGTGCTGATTGCGAACTCCAACATCGTGCCGCATTGGGCAACGCTCGACCATTTCAACGAGCTCGATCGCCAGGGCCTGATGATGTACGGCCAGATGACCGCGGGGTCCTGGATCTATATCGGCAGCCAGGGCATCGTGCAGGGCACCTACGAGACCTTCGTCGAGGTCGGCCGGCGCCATTATGGCGGCAGCCTTGCCGGCAAATGGATTCTCACCGCTGGCCTCGGTGGCATGGGCGGTGCGCAGCCGCTGGCCGCGACCATGGCCGGCGCTTCGATGCTCGCGGTGGAATGCCAGCCGAGCCGCATCGAGATGCGGCTGCGCACCGGCTATCTCGATCGCCAGGCCGCAACGCTCGACGAGGCGCTGGCGATCATGGCAGAGGCCGCCAAGACGAAGAAGGCGATCTCGGTCGGCCTGCTCGGCAATGCCGCGGAGATCTTCCCGGAGCTGGTGCGCCGCGGCGTCAAGCCCGACATCGTCACCGACCAGACCAGCGCGCATGATCCGATCAACGGGTATTTGCCGAAGGGCTGGACGCTCGCCGAGTGGGAAGCCAAGCGCGGCTCCGATCCGAAGGGGGTCGAGCGTGCATCGAAGACGTCGATGGTCGAGCATGTCCAGGCGATGCTGGATTTCCATGCGCAGGGCATTCCGACGCTCGATTACGGCAACAACATCCGCCAGATGGCGCAGGACATGGGCCTGAAGAACGCCTTCGATTTCCCCGGCTTCGTTCCCGCCTATATCCGTCCCTTGTTCTGCCGCGGTGTCGGGCCGTTCCGCTGGGCCGCGCTCTCGGGCGATCCCGAGGACATCTTCAAGACCGACGCCAAGGTGAAGGAGCTGATGCCCGACGACAAGCATCTGCACAATTGGCTCGACATGGCCAAGGAGCGCATCAAGTTCCAGGGTCTGCCGGCTCGGATCTGCTGGGTTGGCCTCGGTGACCGCCATCGCCTCGGCCTTGCGTTCAACGAGATGGTGGCACGCGGCGAGCTCAAGGCGCCGATCGTGATCGGCCGCGATCATCTCGACAGCGGCTCGGTGGCAAGCCCCAACCGCGAGACCGAAGCGATGAAGGACGGCTCGGACGCGGTGTCCGACTGGCCTCTGCTGAACGCGCTGCTCAATTGCGCCAGTGGCGCGACCTGGGTGTCGCTGCATCATGGCGGCGGCGTCGGCATCGGCTATTCCCAGCATGCCGGCATGGTGATCGTGGCCGACGGCACGCCGGAAGCGGCCAAGCGGATCGAGCGCGTGCTCTGGAACGATCCCGCCACCGGCGTCATGCGCCATGCCGACGCGGGTTACGAGACCGCGATCGACTGCGCCCGTGACAAGGGGCTCGATCTGCCGAGCCTTGCGAAGTAGCTAGCCGCGGGCTCGATCAACCTCTCCCGCTTGCGGGGGAGGTCGGCGCGGAGCGCCGGGTGGGGGCTCTCTCCAATCAGGGAGTCTCTCTGCGGAGGCACCCCCACCCCAGCCCTCCCCCGCAAGCGGGAGAGGGAGCGCACCTGCTTCGGGGCAGCGTCGCCGATTCAGCCGCTGACCAAGAGCCTCGGCATCGTCGTCTTCGCGCCGTCCATGAAGGTCTGGACGGCGTCACGGACGATGGCGTCGAGATCGGGCGGGATCGGCGTCTCGTAGATGAATTTTCGGATGGCGAGATAGAAGATGCGGCCGTGCAGGCCCCAGAACAGCTCGGTCTCGCGCTCACCCAATGAGTGAGCTTTCGAGTCGGGCAGTTTGAGCTCGTGGCGCAGTTCGGCCGCCGCCGGTTCGATGATCTCGCGGCGGACGATGTCGAGATAGCGGCTGGTGATGCCGAATGACTTCATGCCGGAGAACACGAAGATCCGTACCCAATTGTATTCGAACACGCGTTCGACATAGTCGAGATAAAAGCGCGTGAGCCTTGCTTCGAGTGACAACGAACGGTCGCGGATCATCGGTCCCCAATCAGGCGACCAGCGGCTGAGATAGACCTCCTGGTAGACCCGCTCGATCAGCGCTTCCTTGCTCGGGAAGTGGCGGTAGATCGCCGAATGCGTGATGCCCATGCGCTTGGCGAGCTCGCGGGTCTGACCCTCGAAGCCGCGCTCGGCGAAGAAGCGGATGGCCTCGTCCACGATCGCGCGCTCGCGGTCGGCCGCGCGCATGTTGCGACGCTTTGGCGCGGACTTGCTGCCTGTCTCGGTCCGCTTGCGGACCGGTCGCCTCAAAGTTTTCTGCGCTTTTCGGGCCATCTCGTCGCTGAATCAACGTAACCCTGTCTTCATAACCCAACGTGCTTTTGTGACCAAATGGTCATTTCCTGTTGACCGATCTCGGGAGCCGTGTCAGGATTTTGAGACCAGATGGTTACAAATCTGGCATCCCGGCTGATGAGCCGATGGATATCGAGGAAACGGCAGTGAAGGCGCGGGCTTTCAGCTATTTTCGGGCTGCGACGATCGACCAGGCGCTGGATGCTCACGCACGCGCCGGGGACGATGCGCGTTTCATCGCCGGCGGCCAGAGCCTGGTGCCGGCGCTGTCGCTGCGGCTGCAGGCGCCGCGGCTGCTGATCGACATTACGCATATCGACGAACTGTGCGGCGTCAGGCGTGAAGGTGACAGCTTGCGCATCGGTGCGCTGACGCGCCACTGCGAAATGCTGAGCGAGCCGCTGATCGCCGAGTTCGCGCCGCTGCTGCACGCTGCGGCACCGTTCGTCGCCCATCCCGCGATCCGCAACCGCGGCACGCTCGGCGGCAGCGTCGCACTGGCCGACCCGGCCTCCGAATTTCCGGCGATGACCTTGGCGCTGGACGCCGAGATCGAGATCGCCGGGCCGTCATGCCGGCGGCGCGTCAAGGCCGACGACTTCTTCATCGACCTGTTCGAGACGGCGCTACAGCCCGGCGAGCTGATCACGGCAATCTACGTTCCGCTGTTCAGGGTCGATCAGCGCTTTGCGTTCGACGAGCTGGCGCGGCGGCGCGGGGATTACGCGCTGGTCGGTTGCGGCATCCTCGCGACCTGCACCGGGGAGCGCATTGACGACATCCGCATCTCCTTCTTCTCCGTCGGTAACACGCCGACACGGGTCAAAGGGGCGGAAACAATTTTGATCGGCGCGAGCCTGGATGCGGCACGCATCGCTGCCGCGCAAGGCGCGCTCGAAGGCGATCTCGCGCCGCCCGAGAGCGACGAGGTGCCGCCGGCGATGCGGTTGCATCTCGCCCGCGTGCTGCTTGGCCGCCTGCTCGGACGTCTCGGTGAGGGAGCATGAGCGGCTTCGACGACAGCCTGCTGAACGAGGTGGACGAGACGGTGCGGGTTCGCCTCATTGTCAACGGCCGCAAGGTCGCCTGCGAGGTCGCGCCGCGTGACACGCTGGTCGATTGTCTGCGCGACAGGCTCGAGCTGACGGGCACGCATGCCGGCTGCGAGATGGGCGCTTGCGGTGCCTGCCTGGTGCAGCTCGACGGCCGCGCCGTGCATTCCTGCCTGATGTTTGCGGTGCAGGCCGATGGCGGCAGGATCGACACGATCGAGGGGCTCAGCGAGAGCGGCCTGCTCGCCGATCTCCAGGCCGAATTCCACCGTCGCAATGCGCTGCAATGTGGCTTCTGCACCTCGGGCATGCTGATCAACGCTCACGAGCTGCTCTCGCAGAGTGCGCAGCCGAGCCGCGACGAGATCCGCGACGCGCTGTCGGGCAATTACTGCCGCTGCACCGGCTATGAAGCGATCGTCGATGCCATCGACGCGGTGGCCAAAGCGCGCAGCGCACGCGGAGGCGCAGCATGAGCGCGCCGCTGACCTCGCTCGATCGGCCCAACTCCTATATCGGCCGTTCCGTGCCGCGGCCGAACGCCAAGCGGCTGTTGGCCGGGCGGGGACGTTATGTCAGCGACCTCCGTCTGCCGCGTATGCTCTTCGCCGCGTTCCTGCGTAGCCCGCATGCGCATGCGAAGATCGTCGCGATCAAGACCGAGCAGGCGCGTGCAATCGAAGGCGTGCATCTCGTCGCCACCGGCGCCGATCTCGCCAGGATCTGCACGCCCTGGACTGGCACGCTCGATCATTTCAAGGGCATGACCTCCGCACCGCAATTGCCGCTGCCGCTCGATCGCGTGGTCTGGGCCGGACAGGCGGTGGTCGCCGTCGTTGCCGAGAGCCGGACGATCGCCGAAGATGCGCTGGAGCTGATCGAGGTCGACTACGAGGACCTTCCCGTCGTCGTCGACATCGACGGCGCACGCGAGGCCGGCGGGCCGGTGATTAATCCCGGCAGCGCCAACAACACCTGCTTCCGCAGCCAGCTCGACAACGGCGCCGTCGATGACGCCTTTGTGCATGCGGCCCATGTGGTGGAGGAGGAGTTCTCCTTCGGCCGCCATACCGCAGTGACGCTGGAGCCGCGTGCCATCGTTGCGGATTACGATCCGTCCGCGGGCACGCTCACCGTGCATCACGGCACGCAGACGCCGTACCAGTTCCAGGATCTCTACTCCCGCCACTACGGGATCCCGGAGGCGGGCGTCCGCGTCATCGCGACGGACATCGGCGGCTCCTTCGGGATGAAGCTGCATGTCTATCACGAGGACATGGCGGTGGTCGGTCTCTCGATCCTGCTCGGCCGTCCCGTGAAGTACGTTGCCGATCGCATGGAGTCCTTCGTCTCCGACATCCACGCGCGCGACCACCGCGTCCGCGCCCGCATGGCGCTCGATGCCAGGGGCGAGATCCTGGCGATGGACGTGCTGGATCTGACCGCGATCGGCGCGTTCTCGACCTATCCGCGCACCAGCGTGGTCGAGGGCAACCAGGTCATTCGCCTGATCGGCGCGCCCTATCGCTTCAAGAATTACCGCGCCACGCTGGAGGTGATCTTCCAGAACAAGGTGCAGACCAGCCAGTATCGCGCCGTCGGCCATCCCATCGCCTGCGCCGTCACGGAGCGGCTGGTCGATATGGCAGCAAGCAAGATCGGCCTCGATCCCTTCGCCATCCGTGCGCGGAACGTCATCCCCGATAATGCCTATCCGCAGACCTCACCTACCGGCTACCGCTTCGAGGCGCTGTCGCATCAGGCGTGCCTGAAGCGCCTGCACGAGATGATGGACTATGACGGCTTGCGTGCCGAGCAGGCGGATTTGCACAAGCGCGGCGTCTATCGCGGCATCGGCATCGCCGCCTTCGTCGAGATCACCAATCCCAGTCCGGCGTTCTATGGCGTCGGCGGTGCGCGCATCTCCTCGCAGGACGGCGCCACTCTCAGCCTGACGCCGTCTGGGGAGGTGCGCTGCCTGATCTCGGTCACCGAGCAGGGGCAGGGCACCGAGGCGATCATCAGCCAGATCGTGGCCGACCAGCTCGGCCTTGCCCAGGAGCACGTCAAGGTCATCACCGGGGATACCGAGGTGACGCCGCATGGCGGGGCGACCTGGGCCTGCCGCGGCGCCGGCATCGGCGGCGAGACCGCGCTGCAGGCGACGCGCGCGCTCAAGCGCAACATCCTGGAGATCGCCGCGCTGATCCTCCAGGAGCAACCGTCGGCGCTCGACATCGTCGATGGCGAAATCGTCGACGCAGGCACGCGGAACCAACGGATGCCGATCTCCGAGATCGCACGCATTGCCTATTTCCGTTCCGATACGCTGCCGCCGGGCACGCAGGCGCAGCTCACGGTGAGCCATCATTTCGCGCCGCAGGGCTATCCCTTTGCCTTCACCAACGGCATCCAGGGCTGCTCGCTGGAGGTCGATGTCGAGACCGGTTTCATCAAGCTCCTGAAGCATTTTATCGTCGAGGATTGCGGACGCGTCATCAATCCGATGCTGGTCGACGAACAGCTCCGCGGCGGCATCGTGCAGGGGCTGGGTGCTGCGCTGTTCGAGGAATGCCGCTACAGCGACACCGGTCAGCTCATGAACGGCTCGCTCGCCGATTACCTCGTGCCGATGCCGATGGAGATGCCCGATATCGTCATCGCCCACGTCGAGACGCCGACCGCCGACACCGAGCTCGGCGCCAAGGGGGTCGGCGAGGCCGGCACGGCGGCGGCGTCGGCTTGCGTGCTCAATGCGGTCAACGACGCGCTCGCGCCGTTTGGTGCCACGATCAATTCGATCCCGATCACGCCTGCCAAAGTCCTGAAAGCCCTGAAGCGTTTCTAGAAAAAAGACAATTGGAGGAAATCATGCCCAAATCCGGTTCGACGTCGAAGATAACTCGCCGTACCGCACTCGCCGGCCTCTCGGCCGGCGCGGCGCTACTTGCCATGCCCCGGCTCGGCCGCGCCGCGGACGAGACGATCCGCATCGGCTTTCCGACGCCGCTGACCGGCCCGTTCGCGGCGGAAGCGCGCGATCAGGTCAAATGCGCCGAGCTCGCGGTGAAGCTCGTCAACGACAAGGGCGGCATCGGCGGCCGCAAGGTCGAGCTGCTGGTGCGCGACGACAAGCTCAACGCCGGTGAGGCCGCGACGCGTACGCTCGAGCTGATCGAGAAGGACAAGGTTCATGCCGTGGTCGGCGCGCTCTCCAGCGCCGTGCAGCTCGCGGTCAACGAGGTTACCCGCGCCCGCGGCGTGATCTACGTCTCGATCAGCCAGTCGGACACCATCAACGAAGCCAAGGATTTCAGCAAATACACCTTCCATGAAGCGCTGAACCCACACATGACGACAGCCGCGGTGGCGCGGCAGACGCTGAAGAAGGGTATGAAAGTCGCCCATCTCGTCGCCGATTATGCGTATGGCCATGAGATGCTGCGCGGCTTCAAGCGCGCGCAGGCGGCGATCGGTGCGGACAATGTCGGCGAGATCCTGCATCCGTTCGGTGCTGCCGACTATTCGACCTTCATGCCGCGCCTGATGTCGATGCGGCCGGACGTGCTCTGCATCTCCAATTTCGGCCGCGACCAGGCCAATGCGATCAAGCAGGCCGTGGATTTCGGCGTCAAGCAGCAGATGAAGATCGTCGTCCCCGTCATCCTGCACAACCAGCGCCTCGCGGTCGGCCCCGACGTGTTCGAGGGCGTCGTCGGCGGCGCCAACTACTATTGGGGCCTGGAGACGCAGAGCAAGTCGGCGGCCGCCTTCAATGCCGCGTTCAAGGCTGCCAATGGCGGCGCGATCCCGACCGACTACGGCGCCTATGGCTATTCCGGCGTCGGATCGTTGCTGGCTGCGATGCAGGCCGCCGGCGGCACCGACACCGATAAGGTGGTCGATGCGCTGGAGAAGCTGCAATATGATCTGACCAAGGGGCCGCAGCATTACCGCAAATGCGACCATCAGTCGGTTCAGTCGGTGCTGGTGCTGGAGTCCAAGAAGAAGTCCGCCATGGCGGGCGACAACGATCTGTTCGCCATTCTCGCCAACGACACCGGCTCGGACGACATGCTGCGCAGCTGCAGCGAGCTCGGCCACGCCACCTGAAGCCTGTGACGATGGACCTGTCGCTGATCATCATGCAGCTTCTCTCCGGGATCGCCCTTGGGGCGGTCCTGGTGATCACTGCGCTTGGACTGACGATCGTGTTCGGCATGCTCGGGGTGGTCAATTTCGCCCATGGCGCGCTGTTCATGATCGGGGCCTATGCCGGGCTGTATCTGGCCTCGCTCACCGGAAGCTTCTGGTGGGGGCTGCTGCTCGCGCCCATCCTGATCGGCGCCTTCGGCATGCTGATCGAGTTCGTGCTGATCCGCAGGCTGTATGGACGCTCGATCGACGATCCGCTGCTGCTCACCTTCGGCCTCAGCTACGTCCTGGTCGAGGGCGTGCGCATCGTGTTCGGCAGCGACGGCATTCCGTTTCCGACCCCGCCCCAGCTGATCGGCGTGCTCGATCTCGGCATCGGCTTCTTCCCGCGCTACCGCCTGTTCGTCATCGCGCTGGTGGCGGTGGTGCTGCTGGCGCTCTGGCTGGCGCTGGAGAAGACCCGTGTCGGCCTGATCGTGCGCGCAGGTGCGCGCGATCCCACCATCATGCAGGTGCTCGGCGTCGACATCGGCCGGGTGTGGCTCGCGATCTTCGGTCTCGGTGTCGGTCTCGCCGCGCTGGGTGGCGTGCTCGCCGGGCCCATGCGCAGCGTCAATCCGGAGATGGGCTCGCTGGTACTGGCCGAAGCCTTTGTCGTCACGGTGATTGGCGGTCTCGGCTCGATCGTCGGCGCGGTCGTGGCCGGCCTCATGGTCGGCATTTCCATCAGCCTGGTGGCGCTGTTCGCGCCTGAAATGGCGACCATCGTCATGTTCGCGCTGATGGCGGTGGTGCTGCTGATCCGCCCGCAAGGCCTGTTCGGCGTGAGAGGGAGGACGGCGTGACGCACCCTTCGAGCGGCGAGGCTCTCGCCAAGCCTGCGCCGAGCGGGCTCGGCCGGCTTCTCGACCACCGCGTGCTGCTCTCCATCGCCGTGCTGGCGATATTGCCCTGGCTGCTGCCGTCCAAGGCGCTGGCCGTCAACGTCCTGATCTACGGCGTCGTGGTGATGGGCTACAATCTGCTGTTCGGCTACACCGGGCTGTTGTCGTTCGGGCAGGCCGCGTTCTTCGGGGCGGGTGCATACTTTACCGGCATTGCGATCGGCCGCTATGGCGTGCCGTGGTTTGCCGCGGTCGCGCTCGCCGTGGGTCTCAGCACCTGCCTGGCGGCCCTGATCGGCATTGTCTCGACGCGCACCCGCGGCATCTATTTCTCCATGGTGACGCTCGCTTTGGCGCAGCTCGTCTACTACGTCGCGCTCCAGGCGTCCTCCTTCACCGGCGGCGAGAACGGCCTGCGCGGCTTCACCGTCGACCGCATCAGCCTGTTCGGCCTCCAGGTCAATTTCCTCGATCCCATCAACAAATATTACGTGCTGATGGCCTTCGCGGCGCTGGCGATGTGGTTCCAGTCGCGCATCCTGAACTCGCCGTTCGGGGCCGTCATCGAGGCGATCCGCGAGAACGAGCAGCGCGCGCGGGCCTGCGGCTACGACGTCGAGCGCAGCAAGCTGGTCGTGTTCATGCTGTCGGGCGCGATCTCCTCGCTCGGCGGTTGCATGCTGGCGCTGCATCTGTCGATCGTGCCGCTCGACATCCTGCACTACCAGACCTCGGGTATGATCGTGATGATGGTGCTGCTCGGCGGTGCCCGCAGCTTTTTCGGACCCTTCGTCGGCGCGGCGAGCTTCCTGATCCTGGAGGATGTCATCTCGCTCTGGACGCCGCATTGGCAGATCTTCGTCGGCGCAATCTTCGTGCTGTTCGTGCTGTTCCTGCCCAAGGGCATCTGGGGCACGCTGCTGGATGCCCTTCGCATCGGAAAGGCGCGGCGATGAGCGGCGAACTGCTTCGCGCCGAGGGAATCGGCAAGCGCTTCGGCGGCTTTGTCGCGCTCGAGGATATTACCTTGTCCTTTGCGGCGGGGCAGCTCACCTCGATCATCGGGCCGAACGGTGCCGGCAAGAGCACGTTCTTCAACATCCTCTCAGGTGCACTGACGCCGACCTCCGGCAAGCTCCATTTCCGGGGGCGTGAGCTGAACGGCCTGCCGCAGCACCGCTTCGTGCACCAGGGCATTTCACGGTCCTACCAGATCACCAACATCTTTCCGGACCTGTCGGTGCACGAAAACGTCCGCGTCGCCGCCCAGGCGCTGACCGTGAGCTATGACATCTGGCGGAATCGCGCGCGGCTGACCGAATTGCATGCGCGTGCCGATGCGGCACTCGACGCGGTGGGGCTTCTCGGCAGGCGAAGCGAATTTGCAAAGTTCCTCTCGCACGGCCAGCAGCGCGCGCTGGAGATCGCGATCGCGCTGGTCTCCGAGCCCGAGTTGCTGCTGCTCGACGAGCCGACCGCCGGCATGGGTCCCGAAGAGACCAAGGACATGGTCGCGCTGCTGGAACGGCTCGCCGACAAGCGCACGGTACTGCTGGTGGAGCACAAGATGAAGATGGTGCTGGGCCTGTCCAAGCGCGTCGTGGTGCTGCACCACGGCCGCCTGCTCGCGGACGGCGCGCCGGACGAGATCAGGAGCAATCCGGAAGTCCGCCGGGTCTATCTCGGACAGAGTGAAGGTTATGGCTGAGACAGCGCTGCTCGAAATCGAAGATCTCCACGCCTGGTATGGCGCGAGCCACATCCTCCACGGCATTTCGCTGCACGTGAAGGAGGGCGAGGTGGTTGCCCTCGTCGGTCGCAACGGCGCCGGCAAGACCACGACCTTGCGAACCATGATGGGCCTGATGCCGAAGGCGACCGGCCGCGTGCGCTTTGCTGGCATGGAGCTCCTGCCGTTGCGCGCCCATCAGCGCTTCCACCTTGGCCTCGCTTACGTGCCCGAGGAGCGGCGCATCGTTCCCGGGCTGTCGGTGCGCGAGAACCTCCGGCTCGGTCTCGTCGCGGCCGGCAGCGGCATCGAGGAGCGGGCCGCGATCGACGAAATCGCCGCGACCTTTCCGCGCCTGAAGGAGCGCCTCGAGCAGGAGGGCGTGACGCTCTCCGGTGGAGAGCAGCAGATGCTGGCGATCGCGCGCGCACTGATCGGCAAGCCCAAGATGATCCTGCTCGATGAACCCTCGGAGGGCATCATGCCCGTCCTCGTCGAGGAGATGGGCGTGCTGTTCCGCCGCCTGCGTGACGAGGGCAAGACGCTGCTGTTGGTCGAGCAGAACGTCGAATGGGCGCTGCGGCTGGCCGACCGCGCCGTGATCATCGACCAGGGCGAGGTCGTGCACGAGAGCAGCGCTGCGGCGCTGCTCGCGGACAAGGACATCCAGGAACGCTACTGCGCGGTCTGACGTTTAGCCCGCTAGGCCACGACCTTGGCGCCGTCGAGGCGCTGGCGTTCGTTCGCGAGATAGTCGCCGATCGCATCGGCTGACATGGGTCTTGCGAAATAATAGCCCTGGATGAAGTCGCAGCCGAGCCGGCGCAGGGTGTCGAGCTGGGCGCGGGTCTCGACGCCCTCGACGACGCAGGCGATCTCCATGTCGTCGCAGAGGCCCGTCAAAGACTTGATGATCTTGTGACTGACCGGGTTCTCGTTGATGTCGGCGACGAAGCTGCGGTCGACCTTGATCTTGTCGAGCGGCAGCCGGTGCACGTGGCTCAACGAGGAATAGCCGGTGCCGAAATCGTCCAGCGAGATGCCGCAGCCCATCGCCTTCAGCGTCGAGATGGACTGCTGCGCGCGCACGAAATCGAAGGTGACGGCGGTCTCGGTGATCTCGAAGTCGATCCGACGCGGCGACAGGCCGCTCTTCTCGATGATGGAGATCAGCGGCAGGATGCCTTCGGCGGCACAGACGTCGTGAGCGGACAGGTTGAACGACAGGCGGATGTCGTCGGGCCAGGTCTTGGCCGTCGCGAGCGCCCGCGCCACAGCGTCTGCGTCAGTGGGCGGATCAGGCCGATGCGCTCGGCCGCCGGAATGAAGTCGGCGGGGGAAACCCAGCCGAGACGGGGGCTGTGCCAGCGCGCCAGCGTCTCGAAACCCGCAGCGTGCTCGCTCATGGCATCGACGATCGGCTGGAACACCAGCTCCATCTCGGCGCCAAAATCGGAGGTGCGCAGCAAATTCTCGATCACGCCGCGGCTGCGGATCTCGGCCTCGAGCTCGCCCGAGAAGATCACGGTGCGTCCGCGCAGTTGGCGCTTGGCATGATAGAGCGAATAGTCGGCGCATTCATAGAGAGCTTCCGATGTCGTCGCGGAGTCCGGAAACAGCGCAAATCCGATCGAGCAGGACAGGCCGGTGTGGGCGGTGTCGAGCTGGTAAGGCAGCTTGACCTGCCCGCCGATACGTTCGCCGAGCCGTGCCAGATCGGCATCGTCGGGATCGCCGCAGACGACGAGGCCAAACTCGTCGCCGCCGAGCCGGGCGAATTCCACGCGTTGCGGGCCGAAGCCCTCGCAGACCTCGCGGATGCGGCGGCCCGCCTCGATCAGGACGCGGTCGCCGACGCTGTGGCCGTAATTGTCGTTGATCGGCTTGAAGCCGTCGAGGTCGATGATGCCGACCGCGACGCGAACGTTTCTGCGCTCGGCGTCGGCAAAGGCGCTCGACAGTTCGGCGAAGAAGCGGCGGCGGTTCGGCAGCTCGGTGAGGGAATCGAGATTGGCGAGGCGGAAGTTCTCGTCCGAGAGTGCCTGGGTCGCCGCCTGCTGTGCCAGCAGCGACTTGCGGCTGGCGACGAGATCGGCGAAGTCCCGGTAGTAGATGGTCAGCACCGTCACCATCGCGCCGGTGACCAGCAAATTGTTGACGGCCATCGCCTCCAGCGTCGGCTCGCCCGTGGCGAAGTAGAACACGACGTAGGGCACGTCGACGACGAGAGTCACGATCAGCGCGGCCGAACGCAGATGCATCAGCGAGAAAATGCAGCCGATCACGGTCACCGCCATGTAGAAGGCCACCTGGCTCTTGGCAAAGGGATCGCCATAGGGATAGAGGGCGAACGACCAGACGGTGAAGCCCGCCGCGATCGGTGCCGCGATCCAGTTGGTGAGACGCAGATTGCGCAGGATGTCGGCGTCGCTGCGGACGACGTGGCGCTGCCGCAGCCACCAGAAGGTCCGATAGCCCGCCACCGCGATCAATACGCCGGGCACGATCATGCTGAGTGAGGCCGGCGCCAGCGGCACATAGGTATATGCGACCGCGATCGTGTTGGTGATCAGGATGAAGTAGAGCAGCGGGATCTGCTTGGAGAAGGCGTCGAACTGCGCGCGCGTCAGCTCGGGATTGTCGGCCGGCACGCGAAACAGCCGCATTGCGGCGGCGAAGTAAGACTTCAAATCGGCAACAGGCATTGAAATACGAGCCCCGGATCCTGAAAACGCCGGCGATCTTGCATAGCGTGGGTAAAGGGCCCGTTAGATCGGGTCCTGCGCGAAAGACCAGCGCAGGTTGCGCGCTACCGCTGCATTTCCGGAAGCGTGCAATGGTGAGGCTGTGTTAACGATACGGGGCTGCGGCAGCAGGCGTATCGCGGCGAAGTCCTGCAAAAACCGCCGTTACGCTCTGCTAACCATGCGCTTCGCCGCAACGTCTTGCCTCGAAGGATGGACACGGAGAGACCCTCCCAAATGCGATTGCGCTGCCCAGCGGGGGAGCCAAGGTCCTGGCGGAGAAGGGCTACCACTATCAGTACCTGTTCGTGCGCAACGCCAAGCACGTCGATCGGTCGACGATCGCACAGACGCTGCCGTCGGCGCTCGAGTGGATCTGGAAGGGCTATCCATCCCCTGAGCGAGGAGCAGCCCAAAGCGCGATGAGATTAGGTCTTTGGTTTATTGTTTGAGCATGATCTTCTCGGAAAACCGCTGCACACTTTTCCGGATCATGCTCTAGCGTCCGATCGTGACCCCTGCGGTCGAGCGCATCGCATCCCGGAGGCTCCGCGCGTTCATGTCGTCGAGGACTTCTCGCGTCAGCACGGTGGTCTGCCCGGGCGTGTTGAGGAGGGTCTCGCCGCGCGATGAGGAGAGCCGGTCGGCCTTGTAGGGCGCGGCGGGATCGGTGGCGGGCGTGTGGTGAGGCCGTTTGCCGGACGCCGCAAAGGCTCCTTGCGAGACGCAGAGGGCGGCGATCACGATCAGTCGCAACAGCTTCGCAGGCATGTGATCTCCCATGTCCGGGAAACCTCAGCCTAGCACGGCGTGACGACGCTTGCAGCGGAAAGGATCAGGCCAGAGCGGCCTGGCGTTCCCGCACCGGTTCGCGAACCCGGTCGAGCTTCCCTGGCTCGGCGAGCCGGGTGAAGCTGCGATGGCTCGCCTGCGCGGGGGCCTCGACGATGACGCCTTCGCAGACGATCTGTCCGCCGAGCATCTTGAATTCCAGCTTGTCGTAGCGCGGCATCGTCTCGCCGGGCGCAGGCGGCAGCAGCCCAACGCTGCCCTGGATGTTCAGCGTGGCTTCGCCGGTGCCGTGAAGGCGGGGATTCCACATCCTGATTCCGGTTTCCGCCCAGCGCTGCCGGATCAGCGCGGTGCGATCGGCAGGTTCCGTGGCCTTCGCGCGAAGTTTCGGCGCACTGCGAATCTCTTCACGTGGAGCCGCGAGAGCCGGAGCCGGCTCATCATGCGTGACCACGAGGGCGTCGGCGGAAGAGTCCTCCGCGGCGACAGGGGCAGGATCGCTTGCGACCGGCTCGGTTGCCACCGCAGTGCCGGAGGCGGAATCGCTGTCGATCTTGTCTTCAGCGACAGGCTCCGCCGGGACGTCGCGATCGGCAAGCGTGACATGGGTATCGTCTAGAACAGGCTCGACATCCACGACGGCAACGGTGGAGGGATCGTCGGCAACGACGAGCGCGGGGGCGTCAACCGAAGCGACATCAACCGGAGCGACATCAACCGAAGCGACCTGGAGATTGGACGAGGTCTCCTCGGCCACATCAGGCTCAACGCCTGCCGCGAACTCGGGAGGTGGATCGCTGCTGATGACGGGCTCGGCCGCTTTGGCCGGCTCGTCCTCGACGTCGATGGCCCCGACCGCTTCAATGGCGTCGGACTCGGGCTTCGTCGAAAGCTCCACAGGCGGATCATTGGCGATGACGGGTTCAGGAACATCGACTGGTTTGGGACCGTCGACCGTCTCGCCGGCGGCCTCGTCCGCGACCAAAACCTCTGCGACCAAGACCGGCTCGAATTCTGTCGGAGCCTGCTGCAGGGAATCGTCGCTGCCGGCGACATCGGCCGCTGCTTCCGCGATGACAGGGTGGGCGCTGCCGTTCTCGGCGACCGCGGCGTCGCTGCGCAGCGGATCAGTGCCGATGCCGGTGTCGAGAGCCGGAAGAGCTTCAGCGTTGTCGGCAACGATGACAGGCTGTTCGGCGACCACCGCCGCACCGTCGATGCTGCCGCCATGCGGCAAGGGCCGAAGCCGGGTGAACGCCCATTTCACCGCGGGGATGCGGCGCAGCAACGATATCAGTCTCGAAAGCACTGGGAGTTGTCCAAGAGGTACTCGGCGTGAGGCAATCGCTGATTCGCCAGCAATGTGAAAAACTGCCCCGGCCGTCACACCCCTGTCAATGTAGACGGGACCAATTGCAGAACATCCACGCATCCCGCGCGCGGGCGGCTGCATGATGTGTCAGGCATCATCGAGAAAGTGCGGTTGTCATCAGGCCGCCGTGCACCGGCTGCCAATGTGATCGCTTCCACAGAGCTGCGGCGCCGATCACGGATACGCTTCCTTCGAAAGCGAAGGAGAGAAGACGTGATCAGCAAGATATATCCGGCTGCGGTCCTCGCCGCATTGATCTGCGCACCTGCCTTGGCAAATGATCTCACGCCAAAGATCGCCGCTCATTTGATCCCGCCGAATGCGGAAATCCACATTTCCTGGACCAGCCCCGCATCCGACCCGCAGGGCCGCTCGATCGAGGTGGCCTGCGGCGAGGTCACGGTCCGCAATCCCAGAGGCTTCGACACCATGACGTTCGCCTATGTCATCGGCGACGACAAGCTTTGGCTGGCCAGGGAAATCGGATGGATGAAGGAACCGGAGCCACAGGGGATCCGCAGCGTGATGAGATATTGCCCCGGCCGTTGATCGACGCCGGTCGGCCTGCGGGAGGGGACGGTGATCCCCTCCGGGATTTTTCGATCTTCGGCTACTTGCCGGCGCCGGCGCTGCCGCCGCCCGCGCTGCCTCCGGCCTGGCTGCCCATGTTATTCGTGTTGGTGCCGCCCGCCGATGGCTGCTGCGCGCCCTTGCTGTCGCTGGCCTCGTTCTGCATGTTCGACGACTTGCCGGTCGTCATTCCCTTGGTCGCGGGGCCGCGCGAGGAGGGGCCGACGTCGCCCTGACCGGAGGCGCCTGGAGCGGGTTGTGTCTGCGCGAAGGCACCACCAGCCGCGAGCGCCATGATGCACGCCGATGCCAAGATGATCTTTTTCATGGGATTCTCCTTGACGTTACATCCCCATACAATCCGCCCGCGCCAACGCCGTTCCTGCCGATTTGACGCCACCGCTTCAACTCTCTGCGGCCGAATGTCGGGGTTCCCGTCGCCATCGCCAGAGGTTATTCAGGATCGTCATTGTTTGTTGGGGGACGACGCATGAGGAAGATTGTCACCATCGGAGCGGTTATGCTCTGGTCCACCATCGCGTTCGCGCAGGAGCGCACCATCACCGTGGCCTCGACCACCTCGACGGAACAGTCGGGCCTGTTCGGCCATCTGCTGCCGTTGTTCGAGAAGGCCGAGGGCATCAGCGTGAGGGTTGTTGCCGTCGGCACCGGCCAGGCGCTGGATATCGGGCGGCGCGGCGATGCCGACGTGGTGTTCGTCCACGACCGGGCTGCCGAGGACAAGTTCATGTCCGAAGGGCAGGGCGTGAAGCGCTTCGACGTCATGTACAACGACTTCGTTGTCGTCGGGCCCAAGAGCGATCCCGCAAAGATCGCCGGAGGCAAGGATGTCACCGATGCGCTGCGCAAGGTCGCGGCAGCGAAGGCACAGTTCATCTCGCGCGGCGACAAGTCCGGCACGCACGCGGCCGAGCTCCGGCTGTGGAAGGAGGCGGGCGTCGACATCAGTGCCGGCAAGGACAGCTGGTATCGTGAGATCGGCCAGGGCATGGGCCCGGCGCTGAACATGGCGTCGTCGTCGAACGCTTATGTTCTGTCGGACCGCGGCACCTGGCTGTCCTTCAAGAATCGCGGCGAGCTCGCCATCCTGACCGAGGGCGACAAGCGGCTGTTCAACCAGTACGGCGTCATGCTGGTCGATCCGGCAAAGCATGCGAACGTGAAGGCGAAGGATGGGCAAGCCTTCATCGACTGGCTGGTCTCGCCGAAGGGGCAGCAGGCGATCGCCGGCTACAAGGTGGGCGGTGAGCAGCTATTTTTCCCCAACGCGTCCCACTAGCAGGAAGGCGACGGTCGACACCGCGACGCTGAGCGCGAGCAGGATCAGTCCGAGTCCGAGTGCCAGCGGCAGGTCGCCCTTGCTGGTCTCCAGCGCGATCGCGGTCGTCATCGTGCGCGTGAAGCCGCGGATGTTGCCGCCGACGATGATGATGGCGCCGACCTCGGCGATGGCGCGCCCGAAGGCGGCGAGAAAGGCCGTCAGCAGCGAGGTCCGGCCGAGCGCGAACAGCAGCGCCATGCAGCGGAAGACCGACAGCCCGTCGATCCGTGCGAGGTCGCCATATTCCGCCCACAGCAGGCTCGCAGGCCGGTGCACCAGCGCCACCACGATCGGGGTGGCGAGCAGCGTCTGCGCGATCACCATGGCGGCCGGCGTGAACAACAGTCCGGCCACCCCGAGCGGGCCGGACCGCGAGAGCAGAAGATAGAGCGCGAGCCCGACCACGACCGGCGGAAGGCCGAGCAGCGCGTTGGTCAGCACGATGATCACCTGCCGCCCGCGGAAACGCGTGATCGCGAGCAAGGCCCCGATCGGCGCGCCGATCAGCAGGGCAAGGATGCTCGCGGTCAGGCTGACGCGCACCGACAATGCGACGATGCCGAGCAGCTCGGCGTCGGCTTCGCCGATCAGCGAGAGCGCCGCGCCAATGGATCGTGCGAAGTCGTTCATCCGGCCTGACGCTGTTGCGCCGGCAGCAGATCGAGCACCAGTTCGGAGGGACGGCAGAGCCTGACGCCCTTCGGCGTCACGACAATCGGCCTGTTGATCAGGATCGGATGCGCCATCATCGTATCGAGCAGCTGATCGTCGGTCAGCGCGGGGTTGGCGAGCCCGAGCTCCGCATAGGGGGCAGCCTTCTCGCGGACTGCCTCGCGCACCGAAATTCCCATGCGTGCGATGAGCTGCTGCAGCAGGGCTCGCGATGGCGGTGTCTTCAGATACTCGACCACATGCGGCTCGATGCCGGCGTTCCGGATCGTCGCCAGCGTCGTGCGCGACGTGCCGCATTCGGGATTGTGGTAGATGATCACGTCCATTCGAAAGTCCCCGGGGCTCTGCAGCGGTTCGGCCGCTCTCATGGACCCCCGCGTATTCTCACCGTGGCGAGCCGGCAACAGGCCTCCTGCCGACTAGATCACGATTCACTGCGGAATTTCCAGAAGGATCGGCGTGGCTGGCCCGAACCGGAAGCGGCGAACCGCTCCCGACCCTGTCGGAAGCGGTTCATCGAGCGAGGTATCCGGGATCGGCTCGGCCGCCCGCGGTTGCAGCCTCAGCGTTTGACGGTGGCCGACGCCGAAATCCTGGGGGCAGCGTCGATGCTCTGCTGCCAATAGCGTTCGATCTGGTCGATCAAGGCAGGCGGCAGCGGGACGTAGTTGAGCGTCTGGGCCTCGGACTTTCCGTTTTCCAGCGACCAGCGGACGAAATCGATGGCGGCTGCCGATCGTTCCGGTGATTTCGGCGCCTTCGGCATCAGCACGAAGGTCGTCGCTGTGATCGGGTAGGCGTCGTCACCGGGCGCGTTGGTGAGCACGAGATGGAAATCCTTTTCCGCCTTCCAGTCCGCGCTTGATGCGGCCGCCTGGAAAGATGCGGCGTCGGGCACGACGTAATTGCCGGCGCTGTTCTGCACGATTCCGAAGGAAATCCGGTCGAGACGTTGCAGCGCGTAAGTGTATTCGAGATAGCCGATCGCGCCGGGAATGAGACCGACGAGCGAGGCGACACCATCATTGCCCCGGCCGCCGAGGCCAAGCGGCCACTCGACGGAGGTGCCTTCGCCCACGCTGGCTTTCCACTGCGGGCTGACCTTCGCGAGGTAGTTCGACCAGTTGAACGTCGTGCCGGAGCCGTCGATGCGATGGACCACCGTGATCGCAGCGTTCGGCAATCTGACGTCGGGGTTGATCTCGGCGATCGCGGGATCGTTCCAGGATTTGAGCCTGCCGAGATAGATGTCGGCGAGCACTTGCCCGGTAAAGCGGATCTGGCCGGGCTTGACGCCGTCGATATTGACCACGGGAACGACGCCTCCGATCACGATCGGGAATTGCATCAGGCCGAGCCTGTCCAACTCCCTGGGGTCGAGCGGCATGTCGCTGGCGCCGAAATCGACGGCTTCTTTCTTGATCAGGCCGAGGCCGATGCCGGAGCCGACGGCTTGATAGCTGACGACGTTTCCGGTCTTGGCCTTGTACGCGTCGGTCCATCTCGCCATCACGGGGGAAACGAAGGTTGAGCCGGCGCCTTTGGTTTCGGCTGCCATGCCTTGTGTGGCGACGAGCAGAGCGGTGAGGATGATTGATAGCCCGATGTGGTTCTTCATTTGCGCGACGCTAACAGGTGGGGCACGAAGCCGATGTGTTCGATCTCACAATTGCGTCGCGAGGCATTCGCGGCGGCCATTGCGCGCCGACTACACCACGCCGTCAGCTCCGCCGCGTCGTCCGATTGAGGGAGATCGCTGGCCCGGCCGGGCAGGGACGCAATTTGAGGCAAATTGCGCGCCAGGCGGCCAAATCGTGCCCTTTCGCGACCGGCAGCGGCTTTATTCCCGCCATGGATGCTTTAAGGAAGGGGCAGGATCAGGGTCGCAGGCGCCCGCCGGCGGTGCTAGAGCCTGATGCAGGAACAATGGGCCGGCCGGGATTGGCTCGCCCGCAAGGATGAAGGATACGAGGCAATGATCCAGACGGTTGGCATCATCGGGGCAGGCACCATGGGGAATGGTATCGCGCAGGTCTGCGCGGCGGCCGGGCTCTCGGTCGTGATGGTCGACATTTCCGATGCGGCGGTGAACCGCGGGCTGTCGACCGTCGGCGGCAGCCTCGAGCGTCTGGTGAAGAAGGAGAAGATGTCGGCGGCCGATCGCGAGGCGGCGCTCAAGCGCATCACCGGCACCACCGACCGGGCGAAGCTTGCCGATTGCGATCTCGTCATCGAGGCAGCAACCGAGAACGAGGAGCTCAAGGTCAAGATCCTGAAGGATCTCTGCGCGACGTTGTCGCCGCGCACGCTGCTTGCGACCAACACCTCGTCGATCTCGATCACGAAGCTCGCTGCGGCGACCGATCGTCCCGACCGCTTCATCGGCATGCACTTCTTCAACCCGGTGCCGGTGATGGCGCTGCTGGAGCTGATCCGCGGCCTGCAGACCTCCGACGACACCCACGCCAAGGCCCTCGATTTCGCCAAGCGCGTCGGCAAGGTGGCGATCACCGCCAAGAACAGCCCGGGCTTTGCCGTCAATCGCATCCTGTGCCCGATGATCAACGAGGCGATCTTCGCGCTCCAGGAGGGGATCGCGACGGCGGAAGAGATCGACGCCGGCATGAAGCTCGGTTGCAACCATCCGATCGGGCCGCTGGCTCTGGCCGATCTCGTCGGGCTCGACACCATGCTTTCGGTGATGGAGGTCTTTTACAAGGGCTTCAACGATCCTAAATACAGGCCGGCGCCGCTGCTCAAAGAGATGGTCGATGCAGGCCATCTCGGCCGCAAGACCGGGCAGGGCTTCTACATCTATAGCGCCTGATCCTCGCAATTTGCGCTGCGACAAAGACGGACGTCGCGAATTGCGCCAGCATGGATGCGGGCGTTCCCTTCTCCCCTTGTGGGAGAAGGTGGCGCGAAGCGCCGGATGAGGGGTTGTTGCCGTAGACTCACTCGCTGAGGAGCACGCGGAGGCAGACCCCTCACCCGTCTCGCCGCTGTGCGGCGAGCCACCCTCTCCCACAGGGGGAGAGGGAAAGACGAAACGGACGAAGCAAAGATGTCGGATCGACTGAAGGCCGAGCGCGAGGCGGCGGCCGCGCGGCGGAACCTGTTGACCCAGGATGCGATCGAGCGCACCGGGATTACCGAAGAGATGATCGGGGAACTCGTCACCCGCTTCTATGGGCGCGTGCGCGAAGATGCACGGCTGGGGCCGGTGTTCGGGATCGTGCAGAATTGGGACGAACATCTCGCCAAGCTCAGGGATTTCTGGTCCTCGGTCGTGCTGATGAGCGGCCGCTATCACGGCTCGCCGATGCGGGCGCATTTGCCGCTGAGCCTGGTGGGCGATCATTTCGACCGCTGGCTCGATCTGTTCGAGCAGACCGCGCGCGAGGTCTGCCCGCCGCCGGCGGCTGCACTCTTCATCGACAAGGCGCGCCGCATCGCCGACAGTTTTGAGATGGCATCGGCCACCGTCGCCGGTTCTATCGCCGCGCCGCGCCACGTGCTCAGGTCCTGACGACGACCCGGCTGCCTGCAAAACATGCAGGGGGCGTCGCGCTGCGTTTGCGCAGCGCGACGAATAGCGCGCCGCACCAATACCAACATCATCGGTCTGATCTGCAAAATCATCATGCCGCTCGCGCGGCGCGACGTTGAAATTGTGAAAACGCGCTTGAATGCGTTCATCGTCGCTCAATCAACGCGAGCAAAGCCATATTGATGCACTGCGGTGCCAATTCTTCGCCTTGTTTTCGGCAGAGTTCCAGCGCCTGCTTGTGGACATGTCCCGCGCATCCCTGACCGCCAATTCCACATCGTCCGAAAACTCCGGGGAGCCCGAAGCCGACGCTTGCGCCGACCAAACGCGGCGCACGGTCCTGCTCGGTGCGCTCGCCACCACCGCTTGCCTCGGTTGTTCCGGGCACGCGCGCGCAGATGAGGATCCGCCCGGCTCCGACGAACGGCCCCAGAAAGGCGATGTGCTCGTCTTCTCCGAAGGCGACAAGGAGGGAAAGCTGATCACCGCGGCCGACCTGCCGGCCGGCGGACCGCCGGTGCATGCCTGGCCGAAGGATCCCAAGACATCGGTGGTGCGCAGCGCCTCCCGGCTCAACGAGATCCTGATCATCAAGCTCGATCCCGCCGAGCTCGACGAGAAGACGGCCGCGCGTGCCGTCGACGGCATCATCGCCTATTCGGCGATCTGCTCGCATGCCGGTTGTCCCGTGACCGCCTGGGTGAAGAGCGATGTCGGCGACAAGGAGGTGTTCAAGTGCATGTGTCACAACTCCGAATACGATCCTCGTGCGGGCGCACAGGTCGTGTTCGGCCCGGCGCCGCGACGGCTCGCGGCGCTGCCGGTGGCGCTCGCTGACGGCTCGCTCAGCGTCGCCGGAAATTTCATCGGAAAGGTAGGTGGCGCGCAGCCAGGATGATGAACGGTGCGGGCCCGCGCCCGCGTCACGAGAGGCCGTATCCGCCGTTGGGCGGACGGCGGGACGAACGACAAGAATTCAACACAAGAATTCAAACGGATGAAAAGGGGAACGTCCATGACCAGGAAGCAATGGTACCTGTCCGGCTTCGTCGCCTTCACCTGCCTCGCCTCGACCGCCGCCGTGTCAGGTCCGATCGAGAATTACGCGCCGGTCACAGCGCAGCGGCTGGAAAATCCAGAGCCAAGCAACTGGATGCTCTATCGGCGCACCTATGACGGGCACGGCTATAGCCCGCTCGATCAGATCAACACCTCCAACGTGAAGAACCTCACGCCGGTCTGGACCTTTGCCACCGGCGTCGTCGAAGGTCACGAGGCGCCGCCGATCGTCAACAACGGCGTGATGTTCGTGGCGACCCCGATGGGGCAGGTGATCGCGCTCAACGCCAAGACCGGCGACGAATACTGGCGCTACAAGCGGCAGCTCCCCGACGATCTGTTCCAGCTGCACCCGACCAGCCGCGGCGTCGGCCTCTGGGAGGACAAGCTCTACCTCGCCACCACGGACGACCATGTCGTCGCGCTCGATGCCAAGACCGGCAAGGTGGTGTGGGACACCAAGGTGCAGGACTACAAGAAGGGCCAGTACATGACCCTGATGCCGCTGATCGTCGACGGCAAGGTCATTGTCGGCGGCTCCGGCGGCGAGTTCGGCGTGCGCGGCTATATCGCGGCCTATGATGCCAAGGACGGCAAGGAGCTGTGGCGGACCTTCACCATTCCGGGCGAAGGCGAGCCGGGCCATGACACCTGGCAGGGCGACGACTGGAAGAACGGCGGCGGCTCGGCCTGGATGACCGGCAATTACGACAAGGAGACCAAGACGATCTATTGGGGCGTCGGCAACGCCGCGCCATGGCCCGGCGAGACCCATCCCGGCGACAATCTCTACACCTCCTCGGTACTTGCGCTGGATCCGAGCACCGGCAAGATCAAGACCTATCACCAGTACCACCAGAACGATTCCTGGGACTGGGACGAGGTCGATGCGCCGATGCTGATCGACCTGCAGCGCGATGGCCGCAACATCAAGAGCCTGGTCCATCCGGGCCGCGACGCGATCTTCTGGGTGCTCGAGCGCACGCCGACCAAGATCAACTATGTCGCCGGCTGGCCGTTCGTCTCGACCGACGTCTGGAAGGGCATCGAGCCCGAGAGCGGCAAGCCGATCGTCGACCCCGCGCACAAGCCGGTGATCGGCAAGCGCGTCGAGTTCTGTCCGTCGCTGTGGGGCGGCAAGGACTGGCCGTCGGCGGCCTACAGCCAGAAGACCGGCCTCGTCTACGTGCCCGCCAACGAGAACTTCTGCGGCGGGTTCACCGGCGAGAAAGTCGCGCTCAAGCCGGGCGAGCTCTGGCTCGGCACCAAGCCGGAAGACATCGGCCTGAAGACGAAGCCGGGCGCGGATCATTTCGGCGAGCTGCAGGCCTGGGATCCCACCACGGGCAAGAAGGTGTGGCAACACAACTTCCCGAAGTCGCAGCTGTTCGGCTCGGTGACGGCGACCGCGGGCGATCTCATCTTCGTCGGCGGCACCAATGACCGCAACTTCCGAGCCTTCAACGCCAAGACCGGCGAGCTCCTGTGGGAGCAGAAGACCAACTCCGGCATCATGGGCATGCCGGTGTCCTATGAGATCGACGGCACCCAATACATCGCGATCCAGTCGGGATGGGGCGTCGACGCGCAACGCATCCAGGACGCGCTGGTGACCAACAACATCGGCATCGAAGCCAATGTGCCGCAAGGCGGCGTGATCTGGGTGTTCGCGCTGAAGAAGTAGCTCCGCGGCGGATCGAAAGAAGCGGAGCAGCAGGGGGGTGGCGAATGCGGCGGACGGCAACGTCCGCCGCATTTTTGCGTGTATGATGACGCGCCCTTGCCGCACACGATCGTCATGCCCCGGCTTGTCCCGGGCATCCACGTTCTCTGTGCCGCGGTAAAGGTCGTGGATGGCCGGGACAAGCCCGGCCCTGACGGTGTGGCACGTCAGTATGCAACACCTCAGAGCAGCACTACTTCCCCAAACGCTCCACCTTGTCCTTTTCCTTCTGGTTCATCTCGCGAACCTTGGGATCCGGGTTGTGTTGTCCGGTGGTCTGGGTGGTCGAGGGAGGCGGGGCGTTGGCGTTGGGCAGCGAGTTCTGGTCCGGCGTGGTGGGGCGCGTCGCGGTAGCCGGTGGCGTCGTGTTGCTCTGGGCGAATGCGCCGGAGGCGGTCACAAGAAAGGCGCCCGACAGCAACGAGACTGCGAGCGCCTTTGAGATATTTGTCATCGATCTGCTCCTGTCAGATCGATGGAAACGGCGCGAGACCGCTTGTGTTCCGTCTCACGCCTCCAATTGCTTGCCGATCGGAAGCGAGCGGATGCGTTTTCCGGTCGCCGCGAAGATCGCATTGATCAGCGCCGGTGCGAATGGCGGAACACCGGGCTCGCCGACGCCGCTCGGCGGCGTGTCGGGTCCGGGCGGCACGATGTAGACGTTGGTCACCACGGGAGATTCATCCATCCTGACGACCTGGAAGTCGTCAAAGTTCTTCTGCTGCACCTTGCCATCCTTGAAGGTGATCTCGCCGTATTTGGCGAGGCTCAGCCCCATGATCGCCGCGCCTTCGATCTGCGAGGCGATGCGCTCGGGGTTGACATAGGTGCCGCAATCGATCGCCGTGTCGACCCGTGGCACCGTCAGCTTGCCCTTGTCGTCGACGGCGACCTCGACGATGGTCGCGATGTAGCTGACGAAGCTGCGGTGCACTGCGATGCCAAGGCCATGGCCCTTCGGTACCTTGCGTCCCCACTCACCCTTCTCGGCGACCAGTTCGACCACCTTGCGCAGGCGCGCGGTGTCGATCGGGTAGCTCTCCTGGGGCTCGCCGTAGTTCCAGAGGTCTTTCACCTCCGGTTTGACGATGCGCGGGCTTCCGATCAGCGCGAGCAGCGTCTCCTTCTGGTCGCGGCCGGTCGCTTGCGCGATCTCGCCGACCATTGATTGCACCGCGAAGGCGCGCGGGATGTTCGAGACCGAGCGGAACCAGCCGATGCGGGTAAACGCCGCGGCTTCCGGGTTCTCGCACGAGATGTTGGCGATCTCGAACGGCATGTCGACGAGGCCCATGCCGATCTCGAACGGGGCCTGGTGCACGGTCCCGGCAGCGAACGTCGAGGCGATGCTGGGGGCCACGCTGCGATGGCGCCAGGCAACAACCTTGCCGCTCTTGTCGAGGCCGGCCTCGATCCGCTCGACCGAGACGGTATGCAGGAAGCCGTTATGGATGTCGTCCTCGCGCGTCCACTGCACCTTCACCGGTGCGCCGAGCTCTTTCGAGAGCAGCGCGGCCTCGAGCGCAAAGTCGCATTTCGACTTGCGCCCGAATCCGCCGCCGAGCAGCGTGACGTTGACCGTGACGTTGGCCTCGGGAATGCCGAGCGTCTTGGCGACGTCCTCGCGGGTGCCGCCGGGGCTCTGCACCGGCGCCCAGATCTCCGCCTTGTCGCCCTTGACGTCGGCGACCGCCACCGGCGGCTCCATGGCGACATGGGCGAGATGCGGGACGTAGTACTCGCCGACGATCACCTTGTCGGCGCCCTTCAGGGCAGCGTCCGCATCGCCCTCCTTGCGCAGGACGAGGCCGGGCTTGCGCGAGGCCTCCTCGAGCTCCTTGCGGTAGGCGACGGAGTCGTATTTGCCATTGGCGCCGTCGTCCCAGACCAGCTTCAGCGCGTCGCGGCCCTTGATCGCCGCGCCGGTGTTGCGGGCGATCACCGCGACGCCGCCGAGCGGCTGGAATTTGGACGGCCACGGCCAGCCTTGAACCTTCAGCACCTTCTCGACGCCGGCGACCTTCAGCGCCGCATCGGGATCGAACGAGACCAGCTTGCCGCCGGTTACCGGCGGGCGGGCGATCACGGCATATTTCATGCCCGGCAGCCGCACATCGGCGCCGTAAATCGCCTTGCCGGTGGTGATGTCGTGGAGATCGACGATGCCGACCTGGCCCTTGCCGAGATACCGGAAATCCCGGGGATCCTTCAGCTTGAGGCCTTCGATGGCAGGCACCGATTCCTTGGCGGCGTCGGCGGCGAGCTCGCCGAAACCGAGCTTGCGGCCGCTGGTGCTGTGGACGACCTCGTGATTGACGGCCTTGACCTCGGTCGCCGGCACGCCCCAGCGCTTCGCCGCGGCCTGCTCCAGCATGGTGCGGGCGGAGGCGCCGATCTGGCGCATCGGGATCAGGTAATGCCGCGTGCTGCGCGAGCCGTCGGTGTCCTGGTTGCCGAACTTGACCTCGTCGCCATGGGCCTGCTGCACCTTGACCCTGGACCAGTCGGCCTCCATCTCCTCGGCCACGATCAGCGGCAGGGAGGTGCGGACGCCGGTGCCCATTTCCGAACGGTGACCCACGATGGTCACGATGCCGTCGGGCGCGACCGAAACGAACACGCGCGGATCCACCACGACGCCGTGTGGCATCTTTCCGGCGCCGGTCTCGTAGGCCAATGCCCGGCGCGACATCACGGGTGCGGCGAGCACGAAGCCGCCGGTGATGCCGAGCCCTTTCAGGATGCTGCGGCGCGAGACCTTCTCGATCTTGATGTTCTTTTCGAAGCCACGGAGCTTGCCGGGATTGTCGATGAAATTCATGTCACACCCCCGTCGATGCGAGATGGACCGCGTTCTCGATGCGCTGGTAGCAGCCGCAGCGGCAGATGTTGCCCGACATCGACTGGCGGATCTGGTCGTGCGACGGCTTTGGATTGTCCATCAGAAGCGCCGCGGCCTGCATGATCTGACCGGCCTGGCAGAAGCCGCATTGGGGCACGTTGACCTGGCGCCACGCCTTCTGCACCGGGTGATCACCGGTCGGGTGCAGGCCCTCGATTGTGGTGACCTCTCGTCCGGCGACGTCGTTGACCGACGTGATACAGGCGCGCACGGCTTGCTTGTCGACGATGACGGTGCAGGCGCCGCACAGGGCCTGGCCGCAGCCGTACTTGCTGCCGGTCAGCCCGGCTTCGTCACGCAGGAACCAGAGTAGCGGGAGATCCGGGTCGCCGTCCCAGCTCTGTTCCTGGCCGTTGATCTTCACCTTGATCATGATCGTCCCTCGCTCTTCATAAGCATGCCAAATTCAAAACTCGTCGACGCCGGTCGGCGCCGGTTCGTGCCTAGTCGCGCCACAGCCCGCCGTCGTCCCGCGCGGGCAAATCCCGGAGGGAGGCAGGAACGCCGATGGCGATGTCTGGATGTGCTCGATACCTCCCGTTTTTGTTCTTAATTGATTGAACGTTGTGCGGCATCGTGACGACGCGATCGTAGCAGAGGTCGCGCCGGCCCGGCGTTCACAGCCGGGTGTTCTCACCGGGAAAAGATTGCATCGACGGTTTGTCAAAAGCAGGGCGCGTCATCGCGCCGCGTGGACCGGGCGTTCGCAAACAGGGGTTGCGATGAAAAAAAGCTTCGTTCGCCAGAAAGACTGCGCGGACGAAGCAAGGTGCCTCAGTCGAGGGAGGGAGAAACGCAGGGGCCGGGAACTTCAAGACGGAAGTTGGCGGCGCTGCGCAGTCATTCAGAGACCAGGACTGAGGGAGCCAGTCACGCTCGCATACGCGTAGCTTGCAGGGACGGCGGCATCGCCGCGACTGTCCCGGAGCCGGGCCCGTCCGGCTCGCTGGCACTGATCGAGGCCAGCGAGCGGATAGGGCTGGTGAACGTCCGACCGCCTTGCTCAGGCGGCCTTGTTAGGCGGCCTTGCTCAGGCCGCTTTGGCTTTGGCGACGTGGGTCGCGATCGCGTCCATCAGCGCCGGTGACAGGCAATCATAGGGCTCGAGCCCGATTTCCTTCAGCCGCGAACGGATGCCCGCCATCTGCTCCGGCTTCACGCCCGCTTCGATCACCGAGGAGACGAAGGCGGCGAATTGCGGCGCCTGCGAGCCCTGCTCCTGGAACAGCTCGGGATGAATGAAGTCGAGACCGTAGAACGGGTGGCCCTTGTTCTCGATGCGGCCGTACATGTGGGTGCCGCACGCCTTGCAGGCGTAGCGCTGGATCACTGCGGAGGGATCGACGATCTGGAGCTTGTCACCGTTCTCGAGCACGGTGACGTTCTGGCGCGGCACCACGGCGACGACGGAGAACGTCGCGCCCTGCGGCTTCCAGCATTTGGTGCAGCCGCAGGCGTGATTGTGGGCGACGTCGCCCTTGATGCCGACCTTGACCTGATGGTCCTTGCATTTGCAGGCCAGCGTGCCGCCGGCAAAGCTGCCGCTGCCCTGTTTGAGGCCGTTGTCGATCGATGGATGGAGTGCAACAGTCATGGGTCGATCCTCCTTGGGGTGACGCTTTCGAGCTAGTAGACGACGACTGAACGGATGGATTTGCCCTCGTGCATGAGGTCGAAGCCCTTGTTGATCTCTTCGAGCTTGAGCACGTGGGTGATCATCGGATCGATCTGGATCTTTCCGTTCATGTACCAGTCGACGATCTTCGGCACGTCGGTGCGGCCGCGGGCGCCGCCGAAGGCCGTGCCGCGCCAGTTGCGCCCGGTGACGAGCTGGAACGGGCGGGTGGCGATCTCCTTGCCGGATTCGGCAACGCCGATGATGATCGAGGTGCCCCAGCCGCGATGGCAGGCTTCCAGTGCCTGGCGCATCACCGTGGTGTTGCCGGTGCAATCGAAAGTGTAGTCGGCGCCGCCATCGGTGAGGCCGACGAGGTGCTGGACGATGTCGCCGGTGATCTTCTTGGGGTTGACGAACTCGGTCATGCCGAACCTGCGGCCCCAATCCTCCTTGGAGTCGTTGATGTCGACGCCGATGATCTTGTCGGCGCCGGCCATCTTGGCGCCCTGGATCACGTTGAGGCCGATGCCGCCGAGGCCGAACACGACTACGTTGGAGCCCGGCGTGACCTTCGCGGTGTTGACGACGGCGCCGACGCCGGTGGTGACACCGCAGCCGATGTAGCAGCTCTTGTCGAACGGGGCGTCCTCGCGGATCTTGGCGACCGCGATCTCCGGCAACACGGTGAAGTTCGAGAAGGTCGAGCAGCCCATGTAGTGGTAGACCGGCTTGCCCTTGTAGGAAAAGCGGCTGGTGCCGTCGGGCATCACGCCCTTGCCTTGCGTCGCGCGGATCGCGGTGCAGAGATTGGTCTTCTGGCTGAGGCAGCTTTTGCACTGCCGGCATTCCGGCGTGTAGAGCGGGATGACGTGGTCACCCGGCTTCACCGAGGTCACGCCAGGACCGATCTCGCGGATGATGCCTGCGCCCTCATGCCCCAGGACCGACGGGAAAATTCCCTCGCTGTCGAAGCCGTCGAGCGTATAGGCGTCGGTATGGCAGATGCCCGTTGCCTTGATCTCGACCAGGACTTCGCCGGCCTTCGGTCCTTCCAGATCGAGCTCGACGATCTCGAGCGGCTTCTTGGCTTCGAAAGCGACGGCGGCACGTGTCTTCATTGGTAGCTCCTCAAATTCTCGCAAGATGCCAAGAGGTGGTCTCGGCAGCCTCGGCAACGTTCATTTATGGCCCATGCAGGCCTCTTCCGCCTTGGTGTAGGCCTCCGGTTTCTCCTCCTTCTTGGAGGGACGCTGCCGGCCCCATGCTTCGGTGGAGCGGGCGCGCAGATAGACGTACAGATCGTCCATGTAGCAGGCGACGTTCGGATTATCGCCGAAGGCGGGCATGACGTTCTCCTGCGCGGTCGAGATGTTCTTGCGACCGGAGGCGACGACGCCGAGGAAGTCGCCATAGCTCATGGTCTTCACGGAATCCTTGAGCGCCGGCGCGTAGGTGGAGCCCATGCCGTCAGGCCCATGGCAGACGTGGCAGTCGGAGTGATAGCGGCGGTATCCGGAATAGGTGAACCAGTCCACGGTGCCGTCGGAAATCTTGTAGGTCGGAGTGCCGTCCTTATCGAGCCACTTTCCGTCGTCTTCCTTCTTCACGGCGGTCGGATCGCCCGGACCGTCCGCGACCGCAATTCCTCCGGACGCAACCAAGATCATCGCAGCAATGACAGAGCAGATTTTACGCAAGAGATTCATCCTCGAAGGAGCCCGGGGGAGACGAGCCGGCGCGTGGGGTTGATTCCACGCGCCGGAGCGATGCTGATGGGCCTAGTTCGGCAGCGCGAACACGGTCAGCGTACCGCCGAGTGCCGTGTAGTTGCTGAGAGCCGCGTAGCCACCGACCGCGCCGAGACCTGCGGTCGGATCGGTCAGGCCTGCCGCCAGACCGATGCCGGCCCAGCCGCCGACGCCGGAGAGCACTGCGACATACTGCTTGCCGCCGTTCTCATAGGTGGTGACGTTGCCGATGATGCCGGAGGGAGTCTTGAACTTGTAGAGCTCCTTGCCGGACTTGGCGTCGACCGCCTTCAGGTAGCCTTCGAGCGTGCCGTAGAACACCACGCCACCGGCGGTTGCGAGCGCACCCGACCAGACCGAGAACTGCTCCTTGTTCGACCAGACGATCTTGCCGGTCTTGCCGTCCCAGGCGATGAAGTTGCCCATGTGGGTTTCACCCGCCGGCGGATACATCGAGAGCGTCGCACCCACATAGGGCTGGCCCGCGGTGTAGCTCACCTTGAACGGCTCGTAGTCCATGCAGACGTGGTTGGTCGGAACGTAGAACAACTGCGTGTCCGGCGAGTAGGCTGCCGGCTGCTCGTCCTTGGTGCCGAGCGCGGCCGGGCAGATGCCCTTCACGTTGACGTCCTCGCCCGCCTTGTCGGTCGAAGCTGCGTCGAGCACCTTCGGACGGCCGTAGGTCGGCGAGTTCTTGTCCATGTCGACGCCGGAGGTCCAGTTCACCTTCGGATCGTACTTTTCGGCGACCAGCAGTTCGCCGTTGGTGCGGTCCATGGTGTAGGCGAGGCCGTTACGGTCGAAGTGCGTCAGCAGCTTGCGCGGCTGGCCGTTGATCGACTGGTCCGAGAGGATCATCTCGTTGACGCCGTCATAGTCCCATTCGTCGTGGGGCGTCATCTGATAGACCCACTTGGCGACGCCGGTATCCGGGTTACGCGCCCAGATCGTCATCGACCATTTGTTGTCGCCGGGACGCTGCTTCGGATTCCAGGTCGAGGGGTTGCCCGATCCGTAGTAGACGAGGTTCAGCTCGGGATCGTAGGAGATCCAGCCCCAGGTGGCACCGCCGCCGATCTTCCACTGATCGCCCTGCCAGGTCTTCAGGCTGGAATCCTTGCCGATCGGCTTGCCGAGCGCGGTGGTCTTGTCGTCGACCAGGAGCTGGTTGTCCGGTCCTTCCGAATATCCGCGCCATGCCAGCTTGCCGGTCTTGATATCGTAAGCCGACATATGGGCCTGGACGCCGAACTCGCCGCCGGAGATGCCGATCAGCACCTTGTCCTTGACGACCATGGGGGCCGACGTGCCGGTCTCGCCCTTGCTCGGATCGCCATTCTTGACGGTCCATGCAACTTGACCGGTCTTGACATCGAGCGCGACGAGGGTGGTGTCGGCCTGATGCAGGAAGATCTTGCCGTCGCCGAAGGCCAGGCCGCGATTGACCGTATCGCAGCACATCACCGGAATGACGTTCGGATCCTGCTTCGGCTCGTACTTCCAGACGATCTTGTTCTCGTTGGAAAGGTCAATGGCATAGACCTTGTTCGGAAACGGCGTGTGGACGTACATCATGTTGCCGATGATCAGCGGGCCGCCTTCATGGCCACGCAGCACGCCGGTCGAGAAGGTCCAGGCCACCTGGAGCTTGCCTACGTTCTGTGCGTTGATCTGGTTGAGCTTGGAATAGCGGGAATTGGCGTAGTCGCCGGTCGGCATCACCCAGTCTTTCGGGTTCTGCGACATCTTGACCAGCTCGTCATTGGCTGAGGCGCCCCCGACGGCGAGCGCCGCCGCGGAGCCAAGAAAGGTCGCCAGTAGCACCTTGCGCATAGTTATTCCTCCGTTGGTCTCGTTTATTGTTTCCGAAGCAATACTGATTCACCGGGCTTCTCGTCCGGCGTCTGCTCGTGCAGGGCGGTCACGATTGGGACCAGAAACGATGCTGTGCTGTTTCCTCCTCCTGATGAGAGCCACGGGTCCACGTGCAGGAGCGGCCCGTTCTTGTTGTTCCTGCCGCAATCCCTAACGACTTCGTCATCGGGAAACTTGCCCAAGAGAGAAGCCGGTTTGCTTCATAGCGCACGGACGCGAAGATTTTGATTTTGCAGTAGCGAATTCAGCGGCTTCCGCATCGCTTTTGCAGTGCCTTCAACGCTCAGGTTCCCCTTGACGGCGCTGCAACTAAGGCGGAGGATTAAGTTTCAAGGGTGGCAATGGAACGATGGCGCTCGTGCCAAAAGACCGCTCAAATTCGAGGTAAACGTCACGCAATCACGGCTGAGGGCTCCGGCAGCGCTGGTCGCGATTCGCGTCTCTCCGGATCAAACCAGTGGCTGGATTAATGTCCGACACCATTCACACGCTCTCGACGACCGGCATGACGCCGAAGCGCCAGATCCAGAGCTGGATCGACGGGCTGACGAGCCTGTGTGGGCATTTCGACGTCGATCCGCTGGAGGCGTCCTCGCTCGAGGGCCGCATCGACTACACCAGCGTCTCGCGCCTGAAGCTCTGCCAGATCGAAGTGAGTCAGCATCGCATTGCCCACACGCTGGCGCGCGCCAAGGCCAACGAGCATCCGTACATCAAGATTCACTTCCAGACTTACGGCGTGTCCTATTTCGAGCAAGAAGGCCGCCACATCGAGATCAACCCGGGCGACATCATCGCCTATGACGTCTCCTGCCCGCATTCGATCATCAGCCCGGCCTTCACCCGTCACGACGTCGTGATCGTGCCGAAGGCGCTGCTGCGCGACCGCGGATTCCCGTCGCAGCGGATGCCCGCCTGCAAGCTGTCGTCGAAGACAGGGACGGGGCGGATCGCCCACGATTTCGTTCATGCGACCTTCGACGAGGCGGCAAAGCTGTCGGCAAACAGCGCGGTCGGCGTCGCCGATTCGCTGATCGACCTGTTGCTGCTGCCGCTGCGCGAAGCCGACACGATGTTCGACCGTGTCGGGCCGGAAGCGATGTATGTGCGCGCGCAGTTCTTCATCCGCGAGCACCTGCGCGACCCGGATCTGTGCATCGACCAGATCTCGACCGAGCTCGGCTGCTCCAAGCGCTATCTGCATATGCTGTTCTCGGAGCGCGGCACCACGGTGAGCGACTACATCTGGCAGGCGCGCCTGCAGAACTGCCGCCAGGAGCTCGAGGCCCACGCCGGCAAGACCATCACCGACGTCGCGTTCTCCTGGGGCTTCTCCAGCTCATCGCATTTCAGCCGGGTGTTCCGGAAATATTTCGGCGTGGTGCCGTCCTCGATCCACAAGGCGCAGCAGGCCACCGCGAGTTCGGGCGAGCACTAAAGCGCGATGCGACTTTTCCGGATCATGCTTTAGGCGGGCGCCGAGGCAGCTCCGGCGGTTGCAGTGCCGCTCACGCAGCAATTGCCGATCAAGCAGCCGTCGAAATGTAGGGAATGCTGGCCAGCAGCGCGGCAAGCAGGACCGCGTTGCACAGCATCCCGCTCCAATGCAGCCGTCGCAGCCGACGGGGGGCCTCGGTGTCGCCGGCATCGCCGGCGCTGAGCTGATTGTCCATCCGCGCCATGAACCGGCGGCGGCCGCCGATCGCCAGAGCTGCAAGCAGGCCGACGACCGTCGCGAAGACGAGCTGGCCAGCGAGCAGGAAGGCCACGGTCCCGATAATCCCGGCTGCGCCCATCACCAGGAAATGGGCATTGAACATTCCGCGCAGCAACAGTGCGACGGGCCGGACATCGAGCTTCACCAGCAGAAAGGCGGGCGAAGCCAGCGTGAAATAACCCATCGGAAAGAGCAGGATGATCATGGCGGCCACGGCGAGCGAATCCGGCGTCATGCGATCGGCCTTTCTAGCTCGTGCGGTTGCTATCCTTCGACAGCGACGCACAATCATAGCGGGAAAATGCCGTTCCGACACTAGGCTTTGGTCTACGGGCCGTGCACGCCGTGCCAGGCCTCAAGCCGGCTCGAGGCCGAGAGACTTCGCGCTCTCGATCCAGATCGGCAGTTCGCGCTGATACAGGGCGTTGCTCTCCTTGAAGCCGATTGCGGGTTCGAGCACGAAGGTCGTGAGAACTTCCTTCACCTTCGGATCGTTGTTGGCGGCAACGCAGAGCTCTGCCAGGCGGTCGACGACCGCTTGCGGCGTCGCCTTCGGCACGGCCCAACCGGAGAAGCCGCTCACGGTGAAGAATTTCGAGGTCGCGCCCTGCTCCGGAAGGGTCTTGATAGCAGGGATCGCGTCGACCTTCTTTGAATGCACCGCGAACACGGTGCCGCGGTCGCTTTGCAGGACCGACTGCGCCGCCGTGTAGCTGCCCATCGCGGCATCCAGCGTGCCTTCGAGCATCCCCGTCCACATCGGGGCCTCGCCGCGGTAATGGACCGGCTCGATGGACAGGCCATACTGCTTGTTGAGCTCGTTGATCGTCATGTGCGGGGCCGAGCCCGCGCTATAGGTGCCGAAATTCACCTTGCCGCTCTTGCGTGCGAACGCGACGAAATCCTCCAGCGTCTTGACGCCGGTCTTGGGGTTCGCGACCAGCAACAGGCCGGCGCCCGGAATGACGCTGACGAGCGCCAAATCCTTGTCCATGTCGTAGCCGGGATTCTTCATCACCACCCGGTTCATGATGTAGGTGGTCGAGATCGAGCACAGCATGGTGTGGCCGTCGGGCTCGGCGCGAGCGACCTCGGCCGTGCCGATCGCACCGGAGGCGCCGGGCTTGTTCTCGACGACGACGGTCTTGCCGACCTGCTTTGAGATGAACTCACCGTAGGCGCGCGCGAGCAGGTCGGTCTGCCCGCCGGCGGGATAGCTGCAAATCATGCGAATCTGCCGCGACGGCCACGCGGCCTGCGCCGAGGCGCCGCGCATGACGAAGGGCATCGCAAGTGCGGTGGTACCGGCGGCGACGAAGTGGCGGCGATCGAATTTGGCGGTCATGATTCCCTCCTGATTTTGGCCGAACCTACTGCATCAGGCTGGCGCCGCCATGGCCGGCGAGCGAGACAGATTGGCGCATTCCGTCGGACAGAGTGGGGCATGGTGGGCGCGGCGTTGTGCCCCGGACGCAGCGCAGTGCTCCTTCAGCGGTGCGCTGCTGAGCCGGGTCCTATGCCTCGACCGCAAGCTATGCCGCATGGGTCCCGGCTCTGCGCCGCAACGCTGAGGGGCATTGCAGCGCGTCCGGGACACCAGAGCCTTTCCAATCACCGCTGAATGATCTTCATCCAGACATCGCCCAGGATCGCAGGCTCGCGCGGTGGCAGGTAGGTGAGCCCAGCCTGCCTGCCGAATTCTGCGATCTTGCCTTCGGCCGCGAGCCCCGTCAGCGCCTTGTTGACGGCGTCGATCAGCACGCCATCGCTGGCCAGTCCGACATAGCCGCGATTGGCGCCGATCGGATAATAGTATCCGGACGCCGTGATCGCCGTGTCCGGATGCGCGGCGCGATGGGCGTCGAAGCGGCCGAGGTCGATCAGCGTCGCGTCATGGTCGCCGCGCTGGAGTGCGCCCAGCAGATCGTCGCGGCCGGGGACGAGATGGGTGATGTTGTCGATCAGCCGTCCCTTGTCGAAGGTCATCAGGATGGCGTCGCCGAGCGAGCCGCTTTCGATGACGAGACGAAGGCCTGCGAGATCGCCGATGTCGCCGATCTTGCGCCCGCTTGCCTTCGGCCCGAGCACGACCGTCATCGGCGAATAGACGTAAGGCTGGCTCGGCGCGAGCACGCCGAGTGCGACGCGGCGCCTCCGATCGTCGCGCGTGGCCCCGGCGAAGTCAGGCAAGCGCGCCGTCTTCATCCCGGGGGCGACGAGCGAATCCTGCGTCAGCGCGTAGCCGCCGACGAGCGAGCAGCGGCGATCCGAGAGCAACGCGTTGGCCTCGAGCTGGGGGCTCGAATCCTCGTCCAGCTTGCTCTCGAACCACTGGATCGTCAGCTTCCGTCCGAGCCGCTCAGCCATTGCCTGCGCAAGCAGCACGTCGAAGCCGGCATCCGGCTTGCCGCGGTGGTGCATCGAGAACGGCGGCCGGTCCTCGTCGAGACAGATCTTCAGGGGATCGTCGGCCGCAACAGCGACCGACGCCATCGTCGAAAGAACGGCCGCAATGCTCCATGCAGCACGCCGGCCCCTCATGGCTTCCTCCGGCTGGAGATGAAGGCCCAGAGGGAGCCGATCTCCTCGTCGTTGAGGATATCGCCCCACGGCGGCATCTTGTTGTTCTTGCCGTTCTTCACTGTGGTGATGAAGCGGGTCTTGTCGTCGGGGATGGCACGCAGGTCCGGCGTGATCGTGCCGGAGTTCATCAGATTGGGGCCATGGCAGTGCGAGCATTTCGAAGCATAGGTCGACTTGCCGTGGTCGATCTGTGCCTGCATGGGATTGCCGGTTGCGTCGTCCGCGGCGCGAACGGTCGCCGCAAGCGCGACCGTCAGCCCCGCGACGGCGGCGAGGACCGCCGCCGTCCTGTGAGATGGCTTTCTCAGCATCATGCCGTGGATTACTGCTTGACCGCAAAGACCCACAGCGAGCCGCCGGGCGGCACGTTGGCAAGCCGCTCGTCGCCGGAGAACAGCGAGTAGACGCCGCCATAGCCGCTGGTCACCGCGACATACTGCACGCCATCCTGCTGCCAGGTCACCGGCTGGCCCTCGATGCCGGACCCGGTCTGGAACTGCCAGAGCTTCTTGCCGGTGTCGGCATCGAAGGCCTCGAACTCGCCGGTTAGGGCACCCGAGAACACGACGCCGCCCGCGGTCGACAGCACGCCCGAGAAGCGTGGAATGTCGCTCGGCGCTTCCCATTTCGACTTGCCGGTCATGGGATCGATCGCCTTGAGATGACCGCGCGGCCCGTCGCCGTACTCCCAGAGGTCGGTCAGGTCCATCCCGAGATACCATTCACCCTGCTTGAAGGTGACGGGCTCCGTCTTGTACCTGCCACCGAAGGCGAGCGTGTTGGCATAGGCAAGGCCGGTCTGCGGGTTGAAGGACATCGGCTCCCAGTTCTTGCCGCCGAGGATCGACGGATAGACCGTGACCTTCTTGCCCTCGCGCGCGTCCTTAGACACGTCGGTCTCGATCGGACGTCCCGTCTTCATGTCGATGCCGGTCGCCCAGTTGACCTTCACGTAAGGATTGGCCGCGAGCAGCTTGCCGTTGGTGCGGTCGAGCACGTAGAAGAAGCCGTTGCGGTTGGCGTCCATCAGCACCTTGGTCGGCTTGCCCTCGACATTCATGTCGGCGAGGACCATCTCGGCCACGCTGTCATAGTCGAACGGGTTGTTCGGCGAGAACTGGTAGTGCCACTTGATCTTGCCGGTCTTGGGATCCATCGCCAGCACGGAGCAGGTGTAGAGATTGTCGCCGGGACGCACCGCCGAGTTGAACGGGCCGGGATTGCCGATGCCCCAATAGATCGTGTTCAGCTCGGGGTCATAAGACCCCGTGATCCAGGTCGAGCCGCCGCCGAGCTTCCAGGTATCGCCCTTCCAGGTATCGCCGCCGGGCTCTTCCGGCGAGGGGATCGAATGGGTGCGCCAGAGATGCTTGCCCGTCGCGGGATCCCAGCCGTCGATGAATCCCCTGGTGCCGAACTCGGCGCCGGAGATGCCGGTGATGACGACGCCGTCGGCAACCAGCGGCGCCACCGTCATCGAATAGCCTTCCTTGATGTCGGCCGCCTTCTGCCGCCACAGCTCCTTGCCGTTCTTGGCGTCGAGCGCGATCACGTTGGCGTCGAGCGTGGTGCGAAACACCTTGCCGTCATAGAGCGCCGCACCGCGGTTGATGATGCCGCAGCAGACGATGCGCGGCGTCTCGGCGGGATATTCGACCTTGGTCTTCCAGATCTGCTTGCCGGTCTTGGCGTCGACCGCCATGGTCGCGTTGTGCGAGGTCACGTAGATCACGCCCTGGTACACCAGCGGTTGCGATTCCTCGCTGCGATCGTCGTTGAAAGAGTAATTCCAGACCGGGACGAGGTTCTTGACGCTGTCCTTGTTGATCTGGTTCAGCGTCGAGAAGCGCTGCAGATTGTAGCCCATCCCGTAATTGAGAACGTTCGATGTATCAGTCGCGCCCTTGACCAGTTGCTCGGTGGTCTGTGCGCTTGCACAAGTCGATGCAAGCATGACGAGGCTCGCAGCCATCGCAAAGCGTTTCATCCGTTCCTCCCAATATGCGCGCCTTTTGACGCTGCGGGAGCAACACTCCGTCGGAAACCAAAACGCGTCAATACGAAAGTCGTAAGTGTCGTGTCGATATCGTTGAACAGGCGCCGGTCACCTTACGGAAACCTGACGGCCGTAGACTTCCACTTGCGTGGAGACGCTGAAAAAATTCCGCAACGCGAAGCAGCTTCGGCGTAGGTTGTCGGGGCGGAAGCCAGGTTCCCCGGGGTTGTCGCGCGCGCAAGTTGCAGTTACGGACTTGAACCTGGGACTGCTTGTGGATTTATGTCGTCGTGTCCCCGCCCGAATCGGGGCTCTTCATCTGGAGGTCTTGATGATTTCGCGTCGCTCAGTTGCACTTGCGCTCACCATTGCATTGTTGTCCGGTCCGGCGTGGTCGGCCTCCGGCAACGCGGTCAAGTTGTTCGACACCGACAATGACGGCACGCTCGATCTTGCCGAGGTGAAGAAGGCGGCCGCGGCATTATTCGCAAAGCTCGATCCCGATCATGACGGCACGCTCGATGCGCGCGAATTGCGCGGACGGTTGACGGCGAAAGAGCTCGCCGCGGCCGATCCCGATCGTGACGGGACCCTGACGCTCGACGAATATCTGTCCGTGGTCGAGCAGCGCTTCAACGCGGCCAATCCCGACAAGGACGGAACGCTGGATGCGAAGGAGCTGAACTCGCGCGCCGGCCGCGCGCTGCTGCGATTGTTGCGGTGAGCGGTGCAATCGGAACAGACGTGACGCGGTGGTGTTTGGGAGCATTTCCGCTCCGAAACTCGGAACATCAGGCTGTTCGGCCTGTTCTCTTCGCGATGTCCTGCTCGGCGCCGGGGCAGCGCCGCGGGAGAAGAGGAGATGCAGATGAACACGAAACGTTCCGTTCTTGCTGCCTGCGCGATCCTGGCGTTGAGCGCCGGCGTCGCGGTCGCCGGCCCGTGCAACACGGGCAGCGCCAGCACTGACAAGGATGCCGGTTCTGGTCCCGTGACGGTGGGCGCAGCGCAGTCGCCCTCGTCCAGTTCAGCGGGCGACACCAGCCAGCATCCGCCGACCAGCACGATGAACCGTGCAAGTGGCGAAACGCCGGCTTCATCCGAAGATGCGCAGCGGCAGATGCAGAGCCAGCCGACGGCGGCTCAGCGGGCCGAAGGTGCCAAGCCGGACGCCGCAATGGCCGACAAGGGCTGCTGACGGCGACGTGCCATTCGTGTCGATTCGACGTGCGGTGCGTCGCACAAGACGGTGTCTCGCAGGTCGTGCTTGACCAAGAGGGAACTGGCTTTGTCCGAGAGAGAAACGCAGCCGCGAAGAATCGACACGGACGCGCTCGGCAGGCGAATCGAGGCTTGAACTGCAACTGACGCAGCCCTAGGTTTTGCGCCGCGCGATGTCGCGCTCAATACCTTGGGGAGACCCCGAATGGCTTGGAAAGCTCCGAAGATCGTGGAAGTGCCGGTCGGCATGGAAATCAACATGTACGCCTGCGCTGCGCGCAAGTAAGACTGACGACCTGCCGCGGCTTTGACGGTGAACGCCGTCGAAGCCGTGGCAGTGTCGGATCCCGAGCCTGGCATCATTGTGCTTCTTGCCACCGACGCGATGATACGCCTGCGATGAAACGCCTGCGCAGGCTGCAATCATCTTCTTTCAAAATCTAGACCACGCTCTTGCTGCAGTGTGTTACGCTGATGGCCGGTCAGCGCTGCTGCCGCATCAAAGCGGCGCGCGCCTTCGGGGTACGGGGATGCGCGGCGGAGCTCGCAGATTTCTGATGGTGATTGCCTGCGCGGTCGCGCTGATACCGACGCATGGGCACGCCGAGGAGGGCTTCGATACCGAGCACATCTTCGGCTTCATGATCGGCACCGATGTCGGCAATCCCGGCGAGCGCGAATTCCAGAGCCAGACGACGGGGCGCTTCGGCAAGGGCGGCGGCACCTATCGCGCTCTTGAGAAAGAGGTCGAGATCGAGATCGTGCCGCTGCCGAACTTCCGCATCGAGGTCGGCGCCGCCGCCAGCTTGCACGATATCACCGGCGTCCCCGACATCGACGACCGCCGTCAGATCAACTTCCAGGGCGCCTCGCTCGACCTGCGTTATCGCCTGCTCGACCGCGAGCGCGCGCCGTTCGGCCTCACCATCGCCGCCGAGCTCCACGGCGACCGCATCGACGAGACCAGCGGCGCGAAGGGGCGGATGTACGGCACGGAATTCACCCTCGCCATCGACCGCGAGCTCATCCCGAACTTTGCCATCGGCGCCCTCAACCTGATCTATCAACCGGAATGGGCGCGCTTCGAGGTGGCGGGGCAGTCCGAGAAGAGTTCGACGATCGGTGCGGCGTTCGCCGGCCTGGTGCGCGTGCGGCCCAACATGCTGCTCGGCGGGGAGCTGCGCTACTTCCGGCAATATGAAGGCATCGGCCTCGGCGAGTTTTCAGGCCAGGCCCTGTTCGTCGGCCCGACCGCCTATTTCCAGCTCTCCGAGCGCTCGCGGCTGACCTTGAGCTGGAGCATGCAGGCCTGGGGCCGGCCGGCCGGAGCGGGCGGCAATCTCGACCTCGTCAATTTCGAGCGCCACCAGGCCCGGATGGTGTTCGGCGTCAATTTTTAGCAGAGAGCGTCGTCATGCCCGGGCTTTGCCTTGCCTGGGAGCCCGGGAAGAGCCAGTTCCCGCCCCATTTCTCGCCCGGATCTGAAACTTCCGCTTCCGTGGTACGTAACCTTTCGTGCTAATCTTGACCGCCACTTGCGAGAGGATCCCGGCATGAACCCGATTGACCTGGTGGTGACTGTGTGTGCGGTGCTCTCGCCTGCGACCTGCGAGGAACAGCATTTGATGTTCAACTATGGTGGGTCGCCGCGGCAATGCGCGATGGCCGCGCCCCCCTATATCGCGCAATGGGTCGGCGACCATCCGAAATGGCAGGCGGTGCGGTGGCGCTGCGAATATCCGCACCCGAACGACAAGGCGTGAGGCGTCTCGCTACTTGCTGCAGTCCTTCAGATCCTTGTCGGCGATCGAGAACACCGCATCCGCCCTGATCTCGATGTCGCGAACGACGCACTGCCGCGCACTGGGATAGCTGACCTTGGCGTCGTAGCGGCCCGGCTCGACGCCGGTGATGCGCAGCCGCTCGTCGTGGTCGACCTCCTTGTCCTTGTCGTTCAAGCACTGGTTCGGGCCCCAGTCGGTCTTGCCGGCGGGCGAGAGCTGGAAGCCGGAGATCGTCTCCGTCGTCAGGTTCCAGAGCCTAATGCCCTTGCCCTTGGCCTGCGCGGCGGCTTCGCCGGCAAGCGTCAACGACGCGATCAAAGCTAGAACCCAACGCATCAGCCAGTCCTCCCAAAGGCGGGCCATCATTCCCTGATCAGGCGCTCGCGGTTCCTTGCCTTGTCGAAATTTTTGGCGCGGTCAAGGCCGTTCAGTGCAATCAGCTTCGCCGAGACGAGATCGGCGCCGTCGAAATCGGCGTCGATGACGATCGCGCCCGTCAGATCGGCTCCGCCGAGTTGGGCGTTCTTCAGTGATGCGCCGCTCAGATCGGCGCTCCTGAGGACTGCGAATTCGAGGTCGACGCGCGACAAATCGGCGTTGCGCGCGTTCAGCCGTTCCAGATTGGCGGATCTCAGCACCGCGCGCATCAGCCCCATCGACTGGTTGCGCATATCGGCGCCCAGATTCGCGTCCGCGATCGAAGCGCCGACCAGGCTTGCGCCGGTGAGATCGGCAGCGATGCGCGCTCCTGACAGGTTCGCGCCGTCGAGACGCGCGCGGGCCATTTGCGAGGCGAACAGATTGGCGCCCTTCAGGCTTGCGCCGGTAAGATCCGCATCCAGCAGCCACGCCTGATCGAGGATTGCACGGTCAAGCCTGGCGTCTCGGAGTATTGTCTTGTTGAGCCGCGCGGCGCGGAAGACCGCGTTGGACAGGTCCAGCCCCGAGAGATCGAGGCCCGACAGGCGTTTGCCGGTGAAATCGGCAGGCTGCGCGGCGCTCGCTTTGGCCAGCACGGCCTCGACCTCTGGCCTGGTCATTTCGGACGAGACCATCGCGGGGGAGGTGAGGTCGACGTCGCGCATCATGTCCTGCGCGCCCGCCGTCATCGTGACGAGTGCAAGACCAAGCGTTGCCAGCGTTGAGAGGGCGACCGTCCGCGTCATCATCGACTCCGCCGCCGGCCCAGTCTAGCACGTCCGCCAGGCGACCGGCTATGAGACATCTCGCTCAGTGCGGTCGCCTTGAGTTCGTTGGGCGAGGCCGGCCTTGATCGCCGCAATCTCGGCTTCGCCGCGTCTGTCGCGCGGGATGCCGATAGGCACCTCGGCCACGATACGCGCGGGGCGCGGCGACAAGAAGAACAGGCGGTCGCCGAGGCGAACCGCGTCATCGAAACTGTGGGTGACAAGCAGCGTCATCACCGGACGGCTGGCCACCAGCGTCGCGATCTCGTCGCGCAAGCGGCCGGCGAGCGCGTCGTCGAGCGAGGCGAGGGGCTCGTCGAGCACGAGGAGATCGGGCTCGACTGCGAAAGCGCGGGCAAGCGCGACGCGCCGGGCAAGGCCGAGCGACAACTCGCCGGGAAAGTGGCTGCGATGCGCTTCCAGCTCCAGAATCCTGAACAGCTCGGACAGCTTCGCCTCGGTCACGTCGGGCGCCGCCAGCCGCACATTCTGCTCCACCGAACGCCACGGCAGCAGCCGCGGCTCCTGAAACACCATGCCGATCCGCGCCTGCGGTGGACGCGCAACGTGGCCCCTGAAATCGCTATCGAGCCCCAGGATGATGCGCAGCATCGTGCTCTTGCCGCAACCGGAGGGACCGATGAGCACGCCGACCTCGCCGGATTGAAGCGCGAATTTGAGCGGCGCCAGCACCTCGTGCGTTCCGCCCGCGGCACTCCTGAACGTCTTGCCTGTGATCTCGAGCTCAAGCCGCACGGGGGCGCCACCTGTTTGCGCGGGCTTCGAACGGCTGCACCAGCAAGGTCTCGATGACGAGCACGACCGCGGCAAAGGTCAGCGAATAGGCGAGCAGCCGCGGCGTGTCGAACAGCTGGAAAGCGACGCCGATCTCGAAGCCGACGCCGTTCGGACGTCCCAAGAGCTCGGCGACCAGCACGATCTTCCACACCAGCGACAGTCCGGAACGGGCCGAGGCTGCGATGTAAGGCGCAAGCTGAGGCAGCACGACATGGCGGAACGCGCGCCAGCGCGGCATCGCGAACACGCTCGCCATCTCGTCGAGCGAGCGGTCGAGCGCGCGGGTGCCCTCGCGCAGGGTGACGACCGCGGTCGGCAGCTTGTTGATGGCGATCGCCGCGATCGCGGCGGCCTCGGTCAGGCCGGCCCAGATATAGGCCAGCACGATCACGACCAGCGCGGGCAAATTGAGTAGCAGGATCAACCAGGGATCGCCGAGCTTATCCGCGAGCCTGACCCGTCCCATCAGGTAGCCGATGGCGCTGCCGAGCGACATCGCCAGCACGAAGGCGAGGGTCACGCGCGCCAGCGTGGCGCCGAGATGCAGGAACAGCGCGCCAGATGAGGCTTCCGCGATCATCACCTCGAGCACGGCCGGCGGGGAGGGCAGCTTCGCGCCGCCGACGAACAGCGCGGCAATCCACCAGATCGCGAGAAACAGGGCGAACGACAGAAGACGCAGCACCTCAATCTCCGGGGACCGCGTGATAGAACGTGCCCGGATCGAGCTCGGCCGCCGGGCCGACGAGGTCGCGGCCGCCGATCTCGGCCAGCACGCGGTAAAGCACGCGCGCGTCTTTCTCCTCGTCGTCGATGCTCCGGCGCGGAATACCGTCGCGATAGCGGTCGCGATAGGTCTTGAGCATGGCTGCGTCGGACGTGCCGGTGAGCGGCGCGATCTTGTCCCAGGCTGCATCCGAGGTCACCAGCAGCTGCTTGGCCTTGCGCGTCATCGCGATGAATCGCGCCACGGCGTCGCGATGGCTCGCGGCCCAATTCTCGTCGAAGACATAGCCGACGGCGGAGACCGCGCCTTTGGCACCGAGCTTCGGCAGAATGTCCTCGATGCCGGCGAGGCGGCGAAATCCCTTGGCCTCGAGCTGGGCACAGAAATTCCAGAAATTGAGGCTCGCCTCCATCTCGCCGTCGAGCGCCTTGGCGGCGATCAGGGGCGGGGCGCCGTAGGCGATGGTCGCCTCCGACTTCAGGTCGATGCCGTCCTGCTTCATGCTCGCCTGGAGCAGCAGCCAGCTCTTGTCGATCGCCCCGCCGGCGACCGCCAGCTTGCGCCCCTTCAGGTCGGCGAGCGTCTTGATCGGAGAGGATGCGGGTACCATCACTGCGCCGAGCGCGCTGGAATAGGGATAGAAGGTGAGCTTGGCACCGAGCGCGCGCTCGCGCGACACCCACAGCCAGTCTGACAGGATGATGTCGGCGCTGCCTGCGCGCATCGCGATCTTGCCGGCCTCGGTGCTCGCGAGCTCGGTGACCTCGAGCGAAAGGCCCGCCTCCTTGTCGAGGCCGCTCGCGCGGATCGCGGCCAGCTCCCAGGAGAATGTTCCGGTTTTCTGCACCGCAAGGCGGATCGAATCCGCGGCGCGGCCGGGTGCGGCCAGCGATAGCGCCAGCGTCGTCGCGAGCGCCAATGTTCGACCAAGTGCCCTTATCACGCCAAGTGCCCTTATCACGCCAAGTGCCCTTATCACGCCAAGTGCTCTCATCACCTTGTGAGCCGTTTCCTCTGATAGAGTGCTTTTCAGGACAATACGCATAGCATAGCTTTGCTCGCAACCCGCGGGAGGATGCGCATGAAACTGGCCGGACAGCTACGACCGATTGTCGCCGCATTGACGGTGCTGGCGGCGACCGCGTGCGTGGCGCGGGCCGAGGAGGCCAATGATTATCCGACGTCGGCGCGCGCGGAGTACGTCTATGGCTGCATGAAGGCCAATGGCGAGAGTCGGCAGTCGATCGAGCAATGTTCCTGCTCGATCGACGTGGTGGCCTCGATCGTCACCTATGAGCGCTACGTGACCGCCGAGACCGCGCTCAGCATGTCCCAGGTCCGCGGCAATCTCGGCGTCCAGTTCCGCACCTCCGAGCAGGCGAACACGGCAGTGAACGATTTGCGGCGGGCGCAGGCGGAAGCCGAGGTGAGGTGTTTCTAGCTATAGCCGCGGAAACGGTGCAATCCCTTCTCCCCTTGTGGGAGAAGGTGGCGCGGAGCGCCGGATGAGGGGTATCTCACCGCGCGCTCATCTGAGGAGAAAGACCCCTCACCCGTCTCGCCGCTATGCGGCGAGCCACCCTCTCCCACAAGGGGAGAGGGGAATTAGCATAAGCGGTGCTAGCTACGTCCCCGGCTTCTCCACATCCCACTCATTCCGGAACACGTGCCCATCCGTGTCCTTTGCTTCCGCGCGGAAACGCTTGGCGCCGTTGGAGACATAGGTGAAGCGCAGATTGGGATCTTCCGAGATCGAGATGCCGCCTTCCATCGACAGCACCGGGCTGTCGTCCTGCGTCAGCTTCAGCTGGTTGACGAAGAAGGCGGGAATGTAGAGCTGCGTGACCTGGTCCATCTGCAGGCCGGAATTGTTGGGATGGCCGATCATGATCTGCGCTTCGCGGATGCGGCTCGCGGGCGCTTCCTCGCGCACAAATTGCCTGTAGCGCATCTGGCCGAGCCGGTTTTGCGCCTCCTCGGCGTTCTTTCCTGCCGGTGCCGAGCAGCCGCCGGAGGCTTTCACATAGACTTTCGAGACATAGAGCTGGCCGTCGCTGAGCTCGGCCACCGCGTGCACATCGGTGTAATTGTTGACACGCACGCGCGTCGAGATCTCGGTGACATTGGCATCGGAGCCGAGCTCGAACTTCGCGGCCATCGGCGCCGGGTTACGGTCGATCACGAGCGTGATCGAACGGATACGGCGACTGTCTGCGGGCGACAGCTTGCTGCGCAGGGTCACCGGCACGATCGCCGCGTCCTCTGCGCGATACGGCATCTCGATGCCGATCACGCCGCTGCCGTCGTTCATCGCACGGCTATTGAAGATGTCCTGCACCAGGCCCGGCCAGGGATCGTCGGCCTCTTCAGCCTGCGCCGGCACGGCGAAGGCGATGCCGAGCAGTGCAGCGATCAAGGGCAGGTGGCGTGTCCATCGGGTCATGGTCATGATCCTCCGAGTCAGCGAAGCTGATCTCGTTCCGGAGTCAGCGAAGCTGATCTCCTGCGCCTATCGTAGCGCGCCTGCTACTCCCATTCAATTTCCGAAAATGCTGCAGTTGCGTTCCGGGCGTTGTAATCGCCGAACAACTCCCAGCGCGGCCGCTCCTGTGCAGCCGCCTTGTCGGCGGCGGCTCGGATCGGCTCGCCATTCTTGTTCAGCGTGCGCACGTCGGACAACAGCGTTGACAGGTAGCGCCGCTCATCGGCCAGCGCGGCAGGCCAGTCGCTCACGGGGCCGTGACCGGGAACGACGCGTTGCGCCGGGATGGTCTCCAATTCCTTCAACGTGTCGAGCCAGCCGCGGATGCTGCCGTCCATGACCGGAATGTGGCGGAGAAAGACGAGGTCGCCCGCGAACAAGGTTTTTGTCGACTCGTCGTACACGGTGACGTCGCTGTCGCTGTGCCCGGTCCGCCAGGCGCGCAAGATGAGGCGGCGCGACCCGAGATCGAGCGTCATCGTGTCCGGAACCAAGAGGGTCGGGGCAATGATCTTCACGGGATCGATCAACGCGCTGCCCATGATGCGGCGAAAATTGTCGAGATAGTAGGGGCCGCGCGTCGCGAGCGCCTGCGGCAGCTTGCTGTGACCGACGAAGCTGGTGCCACCGGCGGCGAAGGCCGCGTTGCCGAAGACATGGTCGGGATGGCCGTGGGTGTTGATGACATAGCGAATCGGCTTGGGCGTGCGGGCCCGCACGGCGGCCAGCAGGGCCTCGCCTTCGCGGAGGCTGCCGCCGGTGTCGATGACGGCCACCGCATCATCGCCGACGATGAAGCCGACATTGGCAATGTCACCCTCGTTCTCGCGGGTCATCAGGGCAATGGCCCCGGAGTGTACGAAGATTCCCGCTGCGACTTCGCTCACAGGCAATTCGGCCGCCCCGGCCCGTGCTAGCGTTACGATCCCCAGCAGGGACAAGGCTGCGATCACTCGAGCGATGCGAGACACTTTTCCGCCTCAGTTCAAAGGGTTGCTGCATTGCACTGCAACAAAGCAAAGCCAGCGAAGTCTGGCAAAACATGGCGCGTCATGCGTTGCATGGATAGCATTCAAACAAAACGAGGAGGAAGCGCGATGACGGAGGCCGGACGACATCGTCGCTGGTTGTTTTCACTGGGGGTCCTGGTTGCGTCCTGTGCGTTCGGCGATGTCGCCATCGCGCAGACCAATGACAGCGGCGACCTCTCGTTCGAGCTGGTCGACCCGAACGTGCTGCGCGTCTGCGCCGATCCGCGCAATCTGCCGTTCTCGAACGAGAAGGGCGAGGGGTTCGAGAACAAGCTGGCCGAGCTGTTTGCCGACAAGCTCAAGAAGAAACTCGACTACGTCTTCTTCCCGCAGGCCACCGGCTTCGTGCGGATGACGCTGGGCGCGCATCGCTGCGATGTCATCATGGGTTTTCCGCAAGGCGATGACGTCGTGCAGGGCACCAATCCCTATTACCGCACGTCGTACGCGCTGGTCGCCAAGGCCGGCAGCGGGCTCGAGGAGGTCGATACGCTCGAGGACCCGAAGCTGAAGGGCAAGCATGTCGGCATCGTCGCCGGAACGCCGCCGGCGACCAACATGGCCATTGCCGGCCTGATGAGCGATGCAAAACCCTATCCGCTGATGATCGACACGCGCTACGACAATTCGGCGCAGGCGATGATCGACGACCTCGCCGCCGGCAAGATCGACGCCGGGGTGCTGTGGGGACCCATGGCCGGCTATTATGCGAAGAAGATCGGCTCGCTTCACGTCACGCCGCTGGTGAAGGAAACCACGGGGCCGAAGCTGGTCTATCGCATCGGCATGGGCGTGCGTCCCGCCGACCAGAACTGGAAGCGACAGCTCAACAAGCTGATCCAGGAGAACCAGGGCGAGATCAACAAGATCCTGGTCGACTTCGGTATACCGCTGCTCGACGAGAGCAATCGGCCGCTCAGCGCGGAGACGGCCAAGAAGTCGCAATGAGGCGGCCTCTTGCCGCTGCGCTCGTCGTTGCCGCGTTGGCGGTGCCGGGATCCGCGCAGCAGCAGGAGCCGTTCGAGCCCGAGGGTTATCGCGCCGACAATTATCGCGCACCGGTGCCGGCGACGCTTGCGGGCGCGCGCGTGCTCAACACGGTGGAAGCCGAAGCGATCTGGCGCGCCAGGAGCGGCGCGTTCGTCGACGTGCTGCCGCGCCCGCCGAAGCCGAAGAACCTTCCCGCAGGCACGGTATGGCGTGATGCGCCGCGCAAGAACATTCCGGGCAGCATCTGGCTGCCGGATACCGGCTACGGCAGTTTGCCGCCAGCCATGGACGATTATCTCCAGCGCGGCCTCGCACAGGCCTCGCGTGGCGACAAGGCCGCGCTGCTGGTGATCTATTGCCTCGCCGATTGCTGGATGTCCTGGAACGCCGCCAAGCGCGCGCTGGCGTATGGCTATTCCAACATCGCCTGGTACCCCGACGGCACCGACGGCTGGGAGCGCGCCAAGCTTCCGACAGAGGAGGTGCAGCCGGAGCCGCGGCCCGAGCAGTAGACGTCGTCATGCCCGGGCTTGTCCCGGGCATCCACGTTCTTCACGCTGCGTGGCCAAGCGTGGATGGCCGGGACAAGCCCGGCCACGACGGCGGTGCGAACGGGGAGAGGCGAAGCAAGCGCCTACTGCTTCTGCAGCTTCGTCAGCGTGCCCGTGCCGTTGTTGTCGGTCGCAGAATAGTTCACCCTGTCGCCGGCATGAACGGCCTCCAGCATCGCGGCGTCCTTGGTTTTGTACTCCTGGAGCGCGCCGGCGCCGCCAGCGCTACCACCGACGGTGCCCTTCTGCGTCTGCTGGATCGAGATCGTGCCGTTGAGCCGATCGATCCGCATGACCATTCCGGTCATGTCGTCGGCAAGAGCGCTGGTTGCGAGCATGCTGAGGGCCGCAGCGCCCGCAAAGATGAATCTGGTGGTTCCCATCGAGGCCTCCCGACGTCTTGGAGTTCACTTCGACAAGCCATCCTAGATCGATTTGGTTCCGGCAGATAGCCGGGCAAAGGTTAACCGGGCCGATCCGGGAACCTTGTCGTGGCCTCCAGCGAGGCGGGCGCTATTCCATTTCCTGCTGGATCACGCGGCCAAGTGCGAACAGGCGCTGGTCGATCGTGGTGGGAACCTCGCAGACGAATCGCACGACCTTGTTGCGGTCCTCGAAAATGCGGGTCTTCCAGATCAGTTCGTTGCTGAGCGTTTCGACCTTGGCCTCGTCGCGCGGCGTCGCGCCCTGCAGCGCCTGAAGGGCGATCGCCTCCTCGCGAATCTTGTCGGCGGCCTCGCGCTGCTTGCGGCTGACGCGTTCGAGCCCGGCCATCACCTGGGAGCGCTGGGCATTGAGCGTGTCGAACAGGCCGGCGAACAGGAGCTTCGCCTTCGCGGTCTTGTCAGTGGCGGAGGCGGCCAGAAATTCCTTCACGGACTTTTCGGCCTCATCGAGCGGCGTTTTGCGCGCCGATAGTTTTGCGACCAGTGCGCTGACCTTGGCGTCGTCTTTCCATGTGTTCTGGACGTCGTCGAGCGCCGGGCCGGCCCAGACGGCGGCAAGCGAAATCTCCGGCACCTTGGCCTGGGTGCAGGGCCAGTCGGGATAGCGTGGATCGGCCGCGCGCGCGGCCGTGCCCGACAGCGCCAGCGCCACAACAGCCATCGCCAGAACCTTCATCCTTCGCCTCCTGCGGGCCCCCGTCGCGCCAGCCCACGCGAGGGATCATAGGCCAGAATCGCGCCGATCATGAAGACGATTGTGCAAGCCGCGACCACTGCCAGCGAGATCCAGTTGATTTGCCCGTAGAGCGCAAAACGGATCAGCTCGACCGCATGGGTGAACGGATTGGCCTCGCAGAGGTAGTACAGATAGGGGCTGCCCTCCTGCACCCGCCACAGCGGGTAGAGCGCGGACGAGGCGAAGAACATCGGGAAAATGACGAAGTTCATGACGCCTGCGAAGTTCTCGAGTTGCTTGATGCCGGAGGAGATCAGCATACCGAGCGAGCCGAGCATCAGCCCGGACAGGATCAGCGCCGGCAGCACGGTGAGATAGCCTGACGACGGCGGGGTGATGTCCCAGAACCAGGCGATCAGCAGGAACGCATAGACCTGGAGCAGCGACACCGCCGTGCCCGCCAGCAGCTTGCAGAACAGCAGGAACCCGCGCGGCAGCGGGCTCACCAGCAGCGTGCGCATGTTGCCCATCTCGCGGTCGTAGACCATCGAGAGCGAGGATTGCATGCCGTTGAAGAGCTGGATCATCGCCATCAGCCCGGGCGCGATATAGACCTCGTAGAGGATGTAGGTCTCGTAGGGCGGGATGATGGAGATGCCGAGCACCTGACGGAAGCCGGCGGCGAAGATGAACAGCCACACCAGGGGCCGCACCAGCGCCGAGACGAAGCGTTCGCGCTGATGCAGGAAGCGCAACCCCTCGCGCCAGACGATGCCGGTAAGGCAGGTGAGGTACTCCTGGACCGAGAAGCCGCGCGGCACCTCGCGCGTGGTGATGCTGCTCATGCGCCGCCTCCCGGCATGGTTTGCGCACCGGTCAGGCGCATGAAGGCGGTGTTGACGTCCTGCGCGCCGGCCTCGGTGACGACGCGGCTCATCGGCCCCTGCGCCAGCACCTTGCCCTGGTGCAGCACCACGAGGTCGTCACTCGCCATGATCTCGTCGAACAGATGCGTGGCCCAGAGCACGCCGATGCCTTGCTCCGTCACGAGCTGGCGGACCTGGCTGATGATGTCGGCGCGCGCCTTGACATCCAGGCCGACGGTCGGCTCGTCCAGCAACAGCAGCCGCGGCCGGTGCAGCAGCGCCCGCGCGATCTCCAGCCGCCGCATCTGGCCACCCGAGAGATCGCGCACCTTGCTGCCGGCGCGGTCAGCGAGCCCGATGCGGCCGAGCAGCTCGGCGCTGCGTGCGGCGGCCTCGCTCCGGCTGATGCCGTGGAGGGCTGCGTGATAGAGCAGGTTCTGCGTCAGCGACAGGTCGAGATCGAGCGTACGTGGCTGGAACACGACGCCGAGCAGCCGCAGCGCCTCGCCGGGGCTCTTGCTGATGTCGTGGCCGAAAATGCCGACCCGGCCGCTCTGGATGCCGAACAGGCGCGTGATCAGCGAGAACAGCGTGCTCTTGCCGGCGCCGTTGAGGCCGAGCAGGGCGGTAAAGCTCGCCGGCTGCACGTTGAAGGAGACGTTGATCAACGCACGCCGCTGCCCATAGGCATGACTGACGCCGTCGATCGACAGCGCCGGCACCGCCGCCGCTTCTAGCTTCGGCGCCTCCTGTGGCTCGGGAATCGGAGCGGGGCTGGTCATGGCGCGATCGTGATGCCCCAGGGCAGTTCGCCCACCTGAATCGTCTTGATCACCTTTTGCGCGGCGACGTCGATGACGGAAACGTCGTTCGACACGCCGTTGGTGGTGAGCAGATATTTTTCGTCGGGCGTGAACGCCATGTGCCAGACCCGCTGCCCGACCAACAGGTATTTCGTCACCTTGCGCGAGGCGACATCGACCACGGCGATGCGGTTGGCGGGACCGAGGGCGACGAAGGCGGTCTTGTCGTCCTTGGTCATGCCGATGCCGACCGGCTGGATCGCCTCTTTCCGCAGGCCCGGGATCTCGAAATTGACCTTGCCGATCACCTCGTGCTTCTTCGGGTCGATCACCGAGACGGTGCCGCCGATCTCGGAGGAGACCCACACTTCGGAAGCATCGTGCTTGAACTCGGCAAAGCGCGGCCGCGCATCGACCAGCACGTTGGCGACGATCTGGCGCGACGCCGTGTCGATGAAATGCGCCATGTTGGTCGTTTCCGACGTGTTGATCAGCGTCTTGCCGTCGGGACTGATGGTCATGCCCTCGGGCTCGACGCCGACCTGGATGTCGCCGAGCCTGGCGCGCTTCTCGAGGTCGATCACGGTCACCGTGTTGTCGTTCTCGTTGGCGACGTAGAGGATCTTGCCGGCGGCATCCTGCGCGAACAATTCCGGATCGGGTCCGGAGGGCAGGCTGTCCACCACGGCTTGCGTCTTGGCGTCGATCACCTGGATGGTGTCGTCGTCGCCGACCGCGACCATCACGAATTTGCCGTCGCGCGTGAAATCGATGCCGCGCGGGCGCTGGCCGACCTTGATGGTCTTGGTCACGGTCCAACTCTCGGTGTCGATCACCGTGACCGTATTGCTCTTCTCGTTCGAGACATAGGCGATGAACGCATGCGCAGGTGCCGCCGCCAGCGCCAGTCCGGACAGAAGCCCCACACGCCACATGCGCAACATTTGCGTTCTCACTTCAGCTTGCATTTGCTCTCCGGACGATCGTAGCCGAGCGTGTCGAGCTCGGAGACCTGGTGCAGGAAACCCTCCTGCGGCGAGACCGACACCACCATGCGGCCATCGACAAGGAGGATGGGCTGGCGCAGCTGCAGATTCCAGTCGCGCAGGGTCAGCCGCGTGCCCTTGAAGGCGGCGACCGAAAAATCCGGGCCCTTGATGAAATCAGTCACCTTCTTGACGTCGCCCGAATTGGTGCGCGAGGTCGCTTCGCCGATCATGCGGGCCGCGGTCCAGGCCTGCATGTCGAGCGCGGTCATGCGCCGCGCGTTCAGCTTGACGAAGCGGTTCTGCATCTGGATCGCGCCCCACTGGTCCTGCGATGCGTCCCAGCTGCGCGGCACCAGGCCGGCCGAGCCCGCAACGGGGCGGGGATCCCAGGTGCGATAGGGCAAATACGCGCCGAACACCTCGCTCTCGTCGGCGGCGACCAGTACGTCGTAAGCGGGCGCGCCTTGCGTGAACACTGGCATCTGGCGCTGGATCAGCGTCACGCCGCTATCGGTGCGGCGCGCGCCGCCCTTGTCCTCGAACGTTTTCTCCTGAACGATCTTGGCGCCGAACCGCGTGGCGGTGCGCCGGAGTGCATCGGCGAACAGCTTATCTTCATCATGCGAGCCGACCACGAGCAGCCAGCGCGACCACTTTTTCCAAACCAGATATTGCCCGAGCGCATCCGCCAGCATCGCCCGTGTCGGCGCGGTGTGGATCACGTTGGCGCGGCAATCGACCTCGCGCAGCCGCTCGTCGATCGCCCCCGCGTTGAACAGCAGCGTGCCGCGGTCGCGCAAGGCGTCCGAGACTTTCAGCAGCGCATCGGCGGGCAGGTCGGCGATGATGAAGCCGTTCTTCTCCGCGAGCGCGGTCGCGGCCTGGACGACGTCCTCGCCTTCCTTGATGCGGCGCTCTTCCAGCGCGAACCGCTGGCCCAGGAATTTGCCGGTGGTATTGTTGTCCTCGATCGCGAGCCGCGCGCCGGCGACGCCGTCATTCTCCGCGGGCTGCTCGACCAGCGACAGTGTGGATCTGGTGCCGGCGACGCCGAGATAGCCGACGCCGATCAGGGCAGGCTCCGCCGCGAGCGCGCTCGTCGCAGCAAGACCTAAGCCAATCAGGCCGGCCAACCATCGGATCATGTTTCCTCCAAGCGTTCTCCCCCGCTTGACCGCCGGTAGAGAATTGTCTCTGCTTCAAGCATGACCAATTTGTCAGGGCATGCAACCCCGCATTTCGTCCCCGCGCGTGCGAGGCCTGGAATCACGATCATGCGAGCATTGATGATGATCGCCGCTTTGCTGTTGACGCCTTCGCTCGCGCGCGCCGATCCACCGAAGCTTGCCGTGTTCGATTTCGAGCTGATCGACACCAGCCTGCCCGGGGAGTTCTACGGCTCCAGGCCCGAAGAGGCGCGGCTCGTGCTCATCAGCGAGCAGCTGCGCAAGGAATTGACGGAGTCCGGCAGGTTCCAGGTGCTCGACATCGCGCCGGTCAGGGATGCCGCCCGTCACGCCAACTTACAGGCCTGCGGCGGCTGCGATCTCAAGCTCGCGGGCGAATTGGGCGCTGACCTCGAGATCACCGGCATGGTGCAGAAGGTCTCGAACCTGATCATCAATCTCAACATCTATTTGCGCGACGTGAAGACCGGCAACATGATCGCCGCCGCGAGCGCCGACATGCGCGGCAACACGGATGAAGCCTGGACCCGCACGATGAGCTACCTGATCCGCAACCGGCTATTGGCGCCGAATTACGGCAAGCGGGAGTAGGGGCGCTCTTTACCCTCCAGAATCGTAGGGTGGGCAAAGGCGCACTTGCGCCGTGCCCACGATCAATCAATGATTCGAGAGAAATCGTGGGCACGCTTCGCTTTGCCCACCCTACGATACTGCGCTCGCGGAGAGATACCCCTCATCGCAAGGGGAGAAGGAAGAAAGACATCACCCCTTCAGCTTCTCCGCATGCCAGTGCAGATGATCGCCCATGAAGGTCGAGATGAAATAATAGCTGTGGTCGTAGCCCGCCTGACGCCGCAGCGTCAGCGGGATGCCCGCCTTGCTGCAGGCGGCTTCGAGCAGCTCGGGCTTCAGCTGTTCTTTGAGGAAATTGTCGGCCTCGCCGACGTCGACCAGGAAGCCCGAAAACTTCGCGCCATCCTCGATCAGCGCCACCGTGTCGTGGCCGCGCCAGGCGTCCTTGTTCGGCCCGAGATAGCCGGTCAGCGCCTTGGTGCCCCAGGGCACGAGCGAGGGCGCCACGATCGGCGCGAAGGCGCTCGCGGCGCGATAGCGGTGCGGGTTGCGCAGCGCCACCGTCAGCGCGCCGTGGCCGCCCATCGAATGGCCCATGATCGATTGCCGTTTGGCGTCGACGGGAAAATTTCCCGCGATGAGCTTGGGCAATTCGTCCGTGACATAGCTCCACATCCGATAATTGCGCGCGAACGGCTCCTGCGTGGCGTCGACATAGAAGCCGGCCCCTAAGCCGAAATCATAGGCATTGTTGGCGTCGCCCGGCACGTCGGCGCCGCGCGGTGAGGTGTCGGGCGCGACGAAGATCAGGCCGAGCTCGGCGCAGGCTTTGCGGAATTCGCCCTTCTCGGTGACGTTGGCATGGGTGCAGGTGAGCCCGGACAGATACCAGACCACGGGCAGCTTGGCGCCGTCGGCATGCGGGGGAACATAGACCGAGAACACCATGTCGGTTCCGGTCGCCTGGCTGGCATGGCGATACACGCCCTGCACGCCGCCGTAGGATTTGTTGGTCGAGACAGTCTGAATCGTCATGCCTTCACTCCGTGGCATCTCACCACATCAATATTGCAACGCTTGTGTGACCGAATTTGTGGCAGCTGCCCGCGTCAGGCAACACCGCTGTCGATCGCCAGCCGCACCAGCTCGACCGAGGTCTTCACCCCGAGCTTCTGGCGCATGATCGACGAGGTGTTGGCGACCGTCTTGTAGGACGATTGCACCAGCCAGGCGATCTCGGACAGGCTCTTGCCGGCGCTGAGCAGCCGCAGGATCTCCATCTCGCGCGCATTCAGCTTGGACAGCGGGCTTTGCGCCAGCGTCGGCCCCGCAAAGGCGATGCTGCGCGCGATCGCGCTCGGCAGGTACGTGGCGCCGCCGCCGACGGCGCGAATCGCCTCGACGAGGTCATCAGGATCGCCGGTCTTGGAGACGTAGCCCTTGGCGCCGCATTCGATCGCGCGCGCGGCAAAGGCCGGGTCGTCGTTCATGCTGAACATGATGATGCGGGCCTCGGGCGCGCGCTCGAGGATGCGGCGCGCGAGCTCGAAGCCGGAGACGGTCGGCAGATTGATGTCGATGATGCAGAGGTCGGGGCGTTCGACGATGAAGACGCACTCGCCGTCCTCGGCGTCGGCGGCCTCCAAAATCTCGATCTCGCCCTCGTCGGCCAGCACGGCACGGCAGCCGGAGGCGACAATGGGATGATCGTCGACGATCAGAATGCGCATAGGCGTTTCCTTGTGACAGCGTCGGCCTGTTTCGCGCCCGGCCGGGATTGCTGTACGCTTCCGATTAGATATCCGCCGCTTCGCCGCTGTCAACGTCATCGGACAGCGGCGGGCGAGGCTTCGCGAGGCACGGGCGACACCAATGTGGCAAAATCTATCCTTGCGCGGGCGCATCAACCTCTTGCTGGCGCTGCTGCTGGCGCTGGGGCTCGCCGTGAATATCGGCCGCCAGGTCGCCGAGGCAGGTCCCCGCGTGCAGGCCGAGGACCAGAGCGTGATCCGGCTCGCGCGCGAATTCATCGAGATGATCGTGGCCGATCTCAACGAGGCGCCCGATCCGGATGCCAGGCTGAACCAGATCGCGCGCGATCTCAGCCGCCTGCGCCATGTCAGCATCACGCTTCGGGACACCGGCGGCAATCCGCAGACGCCGCCCCGGCTTGACACTGACGCCGACATGCGCGGGCCGCCGGCCTGGTTCGTCAGCCTGGTCCATCCCGAGCAGACCGCGGTGAGCGTGCCGGTCTCGATCCATGGCAAGCCCGGATCGCTCCTGATCACCTCGCATCCCGATGACGAGATCGCGGAGATCTGGGACGGCATCGTGACCCAGCTCGAGGTCGGCACGGCGATCGCGCTGGCGCTGTTTTTCCTGATGATGAAAGTGGTCGGCCGGGCGCTGGCCCCGCTCCAGTCTCTGGCGGAGGCAATGGGGAAGCTCGAAGGCGGACATTACGAGGCCCGCGTCGCGCCGGGCGGCGCGCCGGAGCTCGCCGCAATCTGCACCAAGCTCAACCACCTTGCCGCAACCCTCGGTGAGGCGGTCGAGGACAAGCGGCGCCTCGCCGAGCGGGCGGTGTCGCTCCAGGACATCGAGCGCAAGGAGATCGCGCGCGAGCTCCACGACGAGTTCGGGCCGTATCTGTTCTCGCTGCGGGCGCATGCCGGCGCCCTGGCGAAGCAGGCGGATGGACGCGTCCCGAATGCGGAGGCGGTGCGAAAACATGGCAGCGCCATGCTGGAGCAGATCAACGCGCTGCAGCAGTTCAACCGCCGCGTGCTGGAGCGCCTCCGCCCCGTCGGCCTTGCCGAGCTCGGGCTGCGCCAGGCGCTCGAGTCGCTGTCGCGGCTGTGGCGGGAGTCGCATCCGGATGTCGCGATCGAGACCGTGATCTCGCCGTCGCTCGGGGTCACCGGCGAGACCGCCGATCTCACCATCTATCGCATCGTGCAGGAGGCGCTCACCAACGTGTTCCGCCACGCCGGCGCGACCTCGGTCAATGTCGTCATCGAGCCGGCGCAGCAGATGGCGCAGGACGGCCGCTGCTGCGCGCGGGTGCGGGTCAGCGACAATGGCCGCGGCATGGAGCCGGGCCAGAAGCTCGGCTTCGGCCTCGTCGGCATGCGTGAGCGGATTCTGGCGCTGGGCGGCACGCTCAACGTCGTCTCCGGCGATGGCGGTTTGACCGTGGAAGCGCTGGTTCCGACCGCGGCCGCCTGATCGCTCTCCCGAGGTGATCGGGAAAAATTCCCGATTTAGTCGGGAAAACGGGAGCGGATAGCGCCCGATCTTTTGTGGCTGGCGCGCGACCGGCTGCCGATTACACTTCGTCTCAACCAATCGGCGAAAATCAAAACAGCCGGTGGTCACGGATGGGAAGGCGGGGATGGGCAAGGTTCTTTCGTTCAAGCGTCGTTTGTTGATGGCCTCGGTGTCGACCGGTCTGGTGTCCGGGGTGGTTTTGGCGGGCCCCGCCGGGGCCGCGCAAGACGAGGAGACCAACGTCCAGAATCTGCCGCCGGTCGAAGTGGCGGCACCGCCGCCGTCGGTGGCGAGGCGTACCGCGCCGACGCGACCCGTCGCGCGCATCGGGGCAGCGTCGTCCGCCGCGCCGAAGACACGGCTTTATGTCTACCCGACCTCGCCGGGCATCGGCAGAGGCCTCGATGTCGACAAGGTCCCGTCGGCGATCAACGCCGTCGATGCCAGCCAGATCAAGCGCACCGGTTCGCTGAACGTCACCGACGCGCTGCGCGACAACATCGCCGGCGTCAACATCACCGAGGTCACCGGCAATCCGTTCCAGCCGGATGTCGAATTCCGTGGCTTTGTCGCTTCGCCCGTGACCGGCACGCCGCAAGGCCTTGCGGTGTATCAGAACGGCGTCCGCATCAACGAGGCCTTCTCGGACGCGGTCAATTGGGACCTGATCCCCACCGCCGCGATCAGGTCGGTGACGCTGGTGACCAACAATCCCGCCTTCGGCCTCAACGCGCTCGGCGGCGCCATCAACCTGCAAATGAAGGACGGCTTCACCTATCAGGGCGCCGAGATCGACGTCATGGGCGGCTCGTTCGGCCGCGTCCAGGGCTCGGCGCAATGGGGCAAGCAGGTCGACAAGAACTACGGCGTCTATGCCGCGCTCGAAGGCCTGCGCGACAATGGCTTCCGCAACTTCTCGCAATCAACGGTGCGGCGTTTCTACGGCGATGTCGGCTACAAGGCCGGCGACAGCGAATTCCACGCCAATATGGGCGTCGCCAAGAACGATTTCGGCGCCAGCGCCACCGTTCCGGCCGAACTGCTCGACAAATATTGGGGCGCGACCTACACCACGCCGCAGACCACGTCCAACCGCGTCGGCTATCTCAACCTGACCGGAAAGGCCGATCCGACGCCGACCTGGACGCTCGAAGGCACCGCGCATGTGCGCAGGTACGAGCAGAAGCTCGTCGACGGCAATCCGACCGATGTGCAGGAATGCGCCGTTCTGGGCCTGTTGTGCTTCGGTGACGATGCGACGCCGGCCAACGGCACCAATGGCGCGCAGCTCGTAAATCCCTATCCGCTCGGAACCATCCTCGGCGAGATCGACCGGAGCACGATCCGTTCGACCACCTTCGGCGTATCAGGGCAGGCCACCAACACCGATCAACTGTTCGGGCACGACAACCGCTTCGTGATGGGCACGACCTATGACGCCAGCGTCACACGCTACAACGCCACCGCCGAGATCGGCTCGATCGGAGAAAATTACGTCGTCAGCGGTAGCGGCCTATTCCTGGGGCCGACCGGTCAGCCGGAAACAATTGCCGGTCCCGTCTCGCTGCGGACCGTCAACCAATATAACGGCCTGTATGCGATGGACACGTTCAACGTCACGGATGCCTTCGCCGTCACCGGCGGCGGCCGCTTCAACGTGGCGCGCATCAGCCTGGAGGATCAGCTCGGGACTGATCTCAACGGCGATCATACCTTCACCCGCTTCAACCCAGTGATCGGCGGCACCTACAAGATCACGCCGGGGCTGACTGCCTATGCCGGCTATTCCGAGGCCAACCGCGTGCCGACGCCGCTCGAGCTCGGCTGTTCCGATCCGGCCCGTCCCTGTTTGATCGCGGCGTTTCTGGTTTCCGATCCGCCGCTCAAGCAGGTCGTGTCCAAGACCGTGGAGGCAGGCCTGCGCGGCACCAAGGAGCTGAACATCGGCACCCTCGGCTGGAAGATCGGCGGCTTCCGCGCCACCAATTATGACGACATCGTCGCGGTGCCCGTGGTCGGACGGACCGGCTTCGGCTATTTCTCCAATGTCGGCCGGACCCGCCGGCAGGGCCTCGAGGCCGAGGTCAACATCAAGTCGCCGACGCTCCAGTTCCAGGCAAGCTACGCCTTCGTCGACGCGCGCTTCCTCGATCCGCTGGAACTCGGCTCCGAAAGCCCGTTGGCCGACCCGGCCAGCGAGACCATCCAGGTCAGGCCCGGCAACCAGCTCCCCGCGATCCCGCGCCACCGCATCAAGGTCGGCATCGACTATGCCGTGACCGACGTCTGGAAGGTCGGCGGCAACGCGCTGTTCGTCTCCAGCCAGTACCTGGTCGGCGACGAGTCGAACCAGTTCGCGAAACTGCCGTCCTATACCGTGTTCAATCTCCACACCTCCTACCAGGTGGCGAAGAACATCCAGCTCTATGGCAAGGTCGACAACATCTTCGACAAGCGCTACGCGACCTACGGCCAGTTCTTCGACACGGGAGCCTTGCCCAACTTCACCAACGGCGGCAACGACTTCACCGATCCGCACTCGCTGAGCCCGGCGAGGCCACGCGCGTTCTACGCGGGCATGCGGGTGACGTTCTAGGCGCGAAGGCGCAGCCGGCCGCGCCGGGGCAGAGAGTTCCCCGCCGCCTCGGGCGGACGGCTTGCGTAGAATGTCCTGCCTCCGGCATCATGCGCCCGGAGGCTCGCTTTGCCGTGTCGTTGAAAAATCCGGGTGCCGTCGCTGCTATCGTTTCAGCGCTCCGACATGTTTACGGCGATGAGGTCGCCCGCCTCATGCTCGTCGAGGGCATGAGCCTGGCCGACCTGATCGATGCGATGTTTTCTGCGCCATTGACGCATCGCGAGGCCGTTCGAGATATCACCGACGGATTGGACGATTTTGTCATTTCACCAGACCTCGGTCTCATGTGGCACCTCAGGTACATCTACGCAGACGAGCCCGGCTCCCTGCACGTCGTGGACATGGAAATCGCCACGCCGAATGGCACGCTGGCAAGCAGAGACGTCTGGCTTCGTCTGGTCTCCTAAAGGCAAGCCGTTTTCGCTGCCAATCCTTCGGCTTGGGAAGCGCCGACAGCTTGCAGGCCGCGCTCTGCGACTGACAAACCGGGAGTTGGCGCGAACCGGATCTTAGTCCCGGCTCAGCCGTTCTCTCAGGAATTCGATGAAGCGTTGCGTCTTGGCGGGGAGCAGCCGGGTTTCGGTGACCGCGTAGATGGTCATCGGCAAGCCCTGCCATTGCGGCATGATACGGCGTAGTCGGCCGGCTGCGACTTCATCGGCGACGATCTCTTGCGGCATGAACGTGATGCCCATGTCGAGCGTCGCCAGGCGGCGGAGCATGCCGATGCTGTTGAGGTGGAAACGGCCGCTGACGCCGGCTTCGACCGTTTGCGTTCCGTTTTGCAGCGTCCAGCTGCCCACCCTGGTCTGGCAGAGACATTGATGGTGCGCGAGGTCCGCCGGTTCGTTCGGCTCGCCGTTCTCTTCGAGATAGCGCGGCGAGGCGTAGAGATGGCCGTGCAGGCGAGCGAGCGGCCGCGCGATCATATGGGAGGCCTCGGATTCTCCGACGCGGATCGCCAGGTCGTAGGGCTCGGAGACCAGATCGACGCGCCGCGGCGTCAGGTCGAACTCGAAATCGATGCCGGGATATTGCCGTGCGAATTCGGTGATCAACGGCGCCAGATAGGTGTTGGCGAAATCCACCGGCAGTGAGACGCGCAGCAGTCCGCTCGGCCGCGCCAGCATCTCGCCGAGTTGCTCGTGCGCCAGGCGCGCTTCGTCGACGATGCGCTTGCAGCGCTCGAAATAAAGCTGGCCGGCTTCGGTCAATTCGATCCTGCGCGTCGTCCGGTTCAGCAGGCGAAGCCCGATTTCCTTCTCCAGGAGGCCGATCCGTCGCGACAGGGTGGAGTTGGGCATGTCGAGGATCGCCGCGGCGCCCCGGAAGCTCCTGGCCTTCACGACCTCGACGAAGAGCGCCATGTCGTTCAACAGCTCCATCGAATTATCCCATATGTGGATCAATCTGTTCCATTATATGGCATTTATTCCATTGGCTGGAAGCTCCATCTCCCTTCTCTGCATCACCGAGAAGGAACTCGCCGTGAATTCACTCTTCAGTCCCGTCCGCGTCGGCGGACTTGAACTTCCGAACCGCCTGGTCATGGCGCCCATGACGCGCTCGCGCGCCGATGCCAACGGCGTTCCCGGCGGCCTCGCCGCCGAATATTACGCGCAGCGCGCCGGCGTCGGCCTGATCGTCACCGAGGGCACCCAGCCGTCCGATGACGGGCAGGGCTACATGACCACGCCGGGCATCTACACGCCCGCGCATGTCGCCGGTTGGCGCAAGGTCACCGACGCCGTGCACGCCAAGGGGGGCCATATCTTCATCCAACTCATGCATGCCGGACGCATGTCGCATCCCGACAACACGCCGCATCACCGGTCGGGCGTGGCCCCGTCCGCGATCGCGCCCGATACGCCGATGTTCACGCCGAAGGGCATGCAGGATATCCCGCAGCCCCGGTCGCTCGCGATCGATGAAGTGCGCCGGACCGTCGGCGACTTCCGCGATGCCGCGCGTCACGCCATCGCGGCGGGCGCGGACGGCGTCGAGATCCATGGCGCGAACGGCTATCTGGTCCAGCAGTTCATTGCGCCGAGCGCGAACACCCGGACCGACGCCTATGGCGGCTCGATCGAAAATCGCGCGCGTTTCGCCGTCGAGGTTGCGGCGGCCATCGCCGCGGAGATCGGCGCGGACAAGACGGCGATCCGCCTGTCTCCAGGCATCACGATGTGGGGCATCGACGAAGGCGCCGAAGGACCGGACCTCTATCGCCATCTGGTCGCTGAGCTCGACAAGCTTTCGCTCGCCTACCTTCACATCATGCATCAGGGCGACGATCACCTGCTCGCCGACCTCCGCAGACTGTGGCGCGGCAAGCTGATCGTGAACAGGCCGGGCCGTCCGCGCGATCGTATCGGTTCCGACGTCGCCGCGGGGCTGGCCGATCTGGAAGCATACGGCCAGATGATCCTGGCGAATCCCGATTTTCCGACCCGCCTGAAATCCGGTGCGCCGCTGAACGAGGCCGACCGCAGGACGTTCTTCGGCGGTGATGCAAGCGGGTACACCGACTATCCCGCATGGGACGCGGCTGCCGCCGTCTGAGGACGGGCGGTCATCACATTCATCGGCTCTGCACCGCGACCGCGGCGCAGAGCGCTCATTTTCATCAATGCTTGCGGAAGGCACCTGAAGTGAAACGCGTGGAACTGGACAAGAGCCTGAACGTGACTCTACCGTCGCTCGAAAGCCTCCGGCTCGATGGACTGAATGTCGCCGTGATCGGCGGCACCGGCGGGATCGGTCGGGCATTCAGCCATCAACTCGCAGCCAGGGGCGCGAATGTCCTGGTCGTCGGTCAGACCTTCCGCGACCAGGACATGCCGCGCATCACGTTCATGAAGGCAGATCTGAGCTCGATGCGGGATGCGCGCCGCATCGGCAGCGCGCTGCCCGCCGGCAAGATGGACATCGTTGTCTTCACGACCGGCATCATGGCAGGCCCCAAACGCGAGGTGACGGGCGAAGGCATCGAGCGCGACCTTGCCGTCAGCTATCTGAGCCGCCGCGTCATCCTCAACGAGATTGCTCCGCGACTTGGCAAGGACCGCGCCCGGGCCGACCTGAGGCCCCGCATGTTCGTCATGGGATTTCCGGGGACGGAGCAGAGGGCGAATGTCGACGACCTGAACTCGGAACGAAGCTACAAGCGGTTCGCCGCACATTCGAACACCGTGGCCGGAAACGAAGTGCTCGTCATCGAGGCGGCCAGCCGCTTTCCCGACGTCGACGTGTTCGGCCTCAACCCCGGTTTCGTCAAGACCAACATCCGCGCCAATCTGCTCGGGTCGCGCGCGCTGTTCGCCGTCGTGGAATGGCTGACCAGCTTCATGATGGTCGAGCCGGATGCTTATGCCGAGCGGTTGGTTCCGCTCCTGGTGTCGCGCGATCTCAACGGCCGCAGCGGTGCGATGTTCAATAACAAGGCGGAGGCGATCCTGGCGAGCCCGTCGTCCACGGAGCCGTCCTATGCGGCCGCGCTGATGGGGGCCTCCGACAGACTCGTCAGTCGCGCGATGGAAGGTCGAGCGGGGAAGGGTGCATGACCGGGCTTTCTCTCGAGGCCTGCGCGGACAGACCGCCCGATTGTCCTTTACCGTTTAGAAACCATGGCAAATGATCCGAAAATTTTAACGAAACTGCTCGGCTGTCTGCGCGTCGATTCACTGGAGGGCCCGTCTGATGACAGAGCACCAGTTGAGAGAGCAGGAATGCCAGATCGCGCGTTATCGGCGCTTGGAACGGGAGGTGACGGATCCACTTGCCGCGTGCCTGCTTCACGGCATCGTCGAGGAGCTTGAAGCCGAGCTGCGCAAGGAAAGGCCGGATTGGCACGGGCCGCGTGATTAACGGTTTCTTAGCGCTATCATGCGGATTGTTGTGCGGGAATGCCAGGGAGACTGCTCCCATGTTGAAGGACGGGACATATGCGGCGTGGTACAAGACGCCGCTCGACCAGGGGACCGGGATCGTCCATGTCGCAGACGGACAGATCTGGGGCCGCGACAGCCTGATGACGTATCATGGCTCGTGCCAGGTCGATGGAGATCGCTTCACCGCCACCGTATCAACGAAGCGTCATACCGACGGACGTGCAACGGTCTTCGGCGTGGAAGACGAGCTCACCCTGGATATCGAGGGAAACTGTCCCGGCAAGATCGCGACTTACACCGCGACGGCACAACAAGTGCCGGGAATGATCCTCAAGGGCACGCTCATTCTGACCGAACAGCAGCCGCAGGCAAGTGAGCGAACCGAGCAGTTCCCGGCATTCAATCCCGACAAGCTGCCAAAGCTGCCGAAGCGCCGCTGAAAATTTTGTATCGCGATGCGTGACGTCAGGGGCCAGCTGACCGGCTGCTCCAGCGAGGCGAGGGACATCATTTGTCCTCCGGCCAGCCCCGGGCGAGTATCGCGGCTTGTTGCAGGGTGATGCTTCGGACCAGGGGATCCGCATGACGGTGCACGAGTTGCCAATCCGTGCCATCCTTGCGGTAGACCTCGGTTACGCGCAACGACCAGTCTTGGGCCGGCAATCCGCCCACTTCGGCCCGCTGGTGTTCGATCATTGCGAGAACGACGAGCGCGTCCGATGCATGGGTTTGCAAGACCTCGAGCTCGGTTTCGCCTTCCCTGAAGTATCGCGATAGGTCGGCCAGGCGCTTGGGGCTGGCGTCGAATCCGCGACTGGCAGGCCCGCCGAACGGCTGCATCAACGTGAAATCCGGCGCGATGCGGACGAGCTGGAGCCAGCGATCCATGTCGCCACGCATGAACGCGGCATTTTTCGCGCGAGCGCGTTCGACGAGGTTGGCGATCGCGTCGTTTGCGACGGCCTCATCAGCTGAAAGCTGAACGGACAGCGGAATTGCAGCCGTGGCGGCCATCATCGAGCGCCGCGACATTTTCTCCTGCCGGTCTGGCCAATTGTTCACACCGGGCGCTCTCTTGGTCATTTCACGTCTCCTGATCGAACGACGAATGACCCCATCCATGAGACCTTGATCTTGATGAATCCAGCGATATGATTTCAGCATCATGCTGAACCAAATTGATCTATCCAGGATCGACCTGAATCTCCTCGTGCTCTTCCGTGTGGTTCTGGAAGAACATCATGTCGCGCGTGCTGCAGGCCGGCTGAGCCTGACGCCGTCGGCTGTCAGCCATGCGCTTGGCCGGCTCCGCCTCTTGCTGAACGATCCGCTGTTTCTGCGGACGCCGAAGGGCGTCGTTCCAACGGCGCGGGCCTTGGAGCTCGAGGAGCCCGTGACCGAGATCATCGCGCGCATCGAACAGCTGATCGGCTCGGCTGCACCGTTCGACCCCGCGAAGAGCCGCCGCCGGTTCACGATTGGCGCCCCCGATGCCGTCCTGGTCTCGACATCCGTTCAGCTCCTGCGATCGATCGCGACTGCGGCCCCCCATATCGACCTCGCCCTGATCCACCTGATGCCTGCGCCGCGCGGCGGCGCGATCGGGGAGCCCTGGCACCAAAGCCTCGATATGCTCGAAAGACGCGAGCTCGACGTCGCAATGCTGCCGCTGCCGACGGTATCGCCGCGATTCGAGGCGCGCAGGCTCTACGACGAGGATTTCGTGCTGGCCATGCGCAAGGGACATCCCCTCGCGAAAGCGCCCACCCGTGCTGCATTCTCGCAGTCACAGCATCTGCTGGTGTCTCTCAGTGGTGAAGCGCGCGGTTTCGTCGATCAGATGTTGGCAAAGCGCGGCCTCGAGCGCCGCATCGCCTTGACCGTCCCGAATTTCATGATGGCGCTCGTCCAGCTTTCAGGATCTGATCTGATCGCAGCATTGCCGCGCCGATTGGTGGAGCACCACGCCGGCCGTTTCGGCTTGGTGTTCGTCGAGCTGCCTTTTGCGCGTAAACCGGATGCGATCCGGGCGATCGCAACCAAGGCGGCGATGAGAGACGCCGGCATCGCGTGGCTCATGCAGGTCGTGGTCAGCGCAATCGGAGCAGGTCGGCCCTAAAGCCGCCCCTCTGAAGCCGAAAAATATTCATCCGACGCCGAAAAGTGACGGCATTGTGCCTGCCGCACCGTCTACGTTTGCTGGATCTGGGTCCTCCCGGACGCGCTTCTCAAATGGCCTCGAACTGTTCATTGTGCCGGGCCGAAAACCAAGAGAAGCGGAGCAGCATCAATGTCGGACAAGGTCTCGCGTCGCCGGTTTGCGAAGCTCGCGGGGTTGTCCGCAGCCGGGGTGACAAATCCGCTTGATCTCGCCGAGGCCAGGCCGGCATCGCCGCCGCGCGGCGGCAGCGGTTTTCCGGCGGGCTTCGTCTGGGGCACGGCGACCTCGTCCTATCAGGTCGAGGGTGCGGTCAACGAGGACGGGCGAGGGGCCTCGATCTGGGACAAGTTCGTGCGCATCCCCGGCAAGATCGAGGACGGCACCAATGGTGACCGCGCCAATGAGCATTATCACCGCTACAAGGAGGATATCGCGCTCATCAAGGCGCTCGGCTGCAAGGCCTATCGCTTCTCGGTGGCCTGGCCGCGGCTGTTTCCGGACGGCGACGGCAAGCCCAACCCGAAGGGGCTCGACTTCTACAATCGTCTCGTCGACGAGCTCCTGAAGAACGGCATCGAGCCGTGGCTGACGCTGTATCACTGGGATCTGCCGCAATCGCTGCAGGATCGCTTCGGCGGCTGGCGTTCGACGGAAACCTGCAAGATCTTCGGCGACTACGCCGCCTATGTCGCCGAGCATCTGACTGACCGTGTCAAAAACGTGTTCACGCTGAACGAGAGCGGCCGCTTCGTGTATTTCGGCTACGGCATCGGCATCGACGCGCCGGGCGTGACGCTGCCGCAGGCCGAGGTCAACCAGATCAGGCACAACAGCGCGCTAGCGCACGGGCTCGCGGTGCAGGCGGTGCGCGCCCATGGCCGCCGCGGCACCCGAGTGGGGCCGGCCGAGAACATCGATGCCTGCGCGCCCGCGATCGACACGCCGGAGAACGTCCGTGCCGCGGAGATCGCACTGCGCGAGATGAATGCCGGCTATCTCAACGTCATCATGACGGGCCGCTACACCGACGCCTTCCTGAAATCCGCCGGCCCCAACGCGCCGAAATACACCGATGCGGAGCTGAAGATCATCTCCTCGCCGGTCGATTTCCTCGGCCTCAACATCTACGCGCCGCAGAACTATGTGGTGGCCTCCGACCAGGGCGCGGGCTTCATGCCGCTGCCGATCCCGAAATCGTTCCCGCGCATGAACTCGGACTGGCTGCGCGTCGGGCCGGAGACGCTCTATTGGGTGCCGAAGCTGGCGGCAAAGATCTGGAAGACGGATGCGATCTACATCAGCGAGAACGGCGCCTCCGGCGACGACGTCGTCACGCCGGACGGCAAGATCTACGACACCGACCGCATCATGTACCTGCGCAACTATCTCGCCCAGCTCCAGCGCGCCACCGCCGAGGGCGTGCCGGTCCGCGGCTATTTCCTCTGGAGCCTGATGGACAATTTCGAGTGGGTGTACGGCCTCAACAAGCGCTTCGGGCTGTACCACGTCAATTTCGACACCCAGGTCCGCACGCCGAAACTCAGCGCCAGCTTCTATCGCAACGTGATCGCGAAGAACGCGGCGGGTGCGTAGCTCTTCTTGCTCTCCCCGTTCTCACGGGGCGCGACGAGCTTCGCTCGCGCTGAGAGGGCAGGGGTGAGGGGCTCTATCCGCGAGTCCATCTGCCATCGTCCTTGTTGAAGCTCCCCCTCACCCGAATTTTCCGCTGCGCGTAAAATCCGATCTCTCCCCGCACGCGGGGAGGGGCGAAGGAATGCCGTGCATTGACTCCCATCTCCCCCTGATTGAAAACGCCTCTCAACAACCCACAACAAGAGGACAACGCCAATGACCGATGCACTCATCATCGATGCCTGCCGGACCCCGCGCGGCGTCGGCAAGGCCGGCAAGGGCGCGCTTTCGGGCATTCATCCGCAGCAGCTCGGTGCCACCGTGCTGCGCGCGCTTGCGGATCGCACCGGCATCGACACCGCCGATGTCGATGACATCGTCTGGGGCTGCAGCGCGCAGGTCGCGACCCAAAGCGGCGATCTCGGGCGGATGTCGGCGCTCGATGCCGGCTATGACGTGCGCGCCAGCGCCGTGACGCTGGACCGGTTCTGCGGAAGCGGCATCACCAGCGTCAGCATGGCGGCATCCTCGATCATGGCGGGCGCGGAAGACCTCGTCATCGCCGGCGGTTGCGAGATGATGTCGATGGAAGGACGCCGCGGCGGCGGCCCGATGATGATGGACGGCGGCAATCTGCGCCTGCGCGCGCGGCATCCGCAATCGCATCAGGGCGTCTGCGCGGATGCGATCGCGACGCTCGAAGGCATCACGCGAAGGGACGTCGACGCGCTCGGGCTCGAGAGCCAGAAGCGCGCCGCGCACGCAATCGCGAACGGCCACTTCAAGAAGAGCCTCGTGCCTGTTCACCGCGAGGACGGCAGCCTTGCGCTCGACCACGAGGAATATCCGCGGCCGCAGACGACGATGGAAGGCCTCGGCAGCCTGAAGCCGGCCTTTCCGGCGATTGCCGACTATGCGCTCGACGACAAGGGCACGACCTATCGCGGCCTGATCCTGCAGAAATATCCTGATCTCGAAATCGACTTCATGCACCACGCCGGCAACTCCTCCGGTGTCGTCGACGGCGCCGCCGCGATCCTGCTGGCCTCGCCCGCCTACGCCAGGGCGCACGGCCTCAAAGCCCGCGCCCGTGTCGTCGCGATGGCCAACATGGGGGACTCCCCGACCCTGATGCTGAACGCGCCGGTGCCGGCGACGCGCAAGGTGCTGGCGAAGGCGGGGCTGACCGTCGACGACATCGACCTGTTCGAGATCAACGAGGCGTTCGCGGTGGTGGCGGAAAAATACATCCGCGACCTCAAGCTCGATCGCGCCAAGGTCAACGTCAACGGCGGCTCGATCGCGCTCGGCCATCCCATCGGTGCCACCGGCTCGATCCTGATCGGCACCGTGCTCGACGAGCTCGAACGGCGCGACCTCAAGCGTGGTCTCGTCACCATGTGCGCCGCCGGCGGGATGGCGCCGGCCATCATCATCGAGCGCATCTAGCGCGAGCGAAGCTCGCCGCGCCCCTGTGGCAATAGGGTGAGGGAGCAGGTGAGACGCCACAACGCGACGATCCAGCCTTATTTTCCAGGGCGAAACGCACTCCTCCGCGCACAAAGAGGCACCTCGTCGCTTGTCGAAAGCGGCGAATCAGCTTTAGCAAGGTTGCGTGCGGGCCTTTGAAACAAGGTAAAATCCGCTGCCTGAGGCTTCTCCCGCTCCGGAAGTCGCTAAAAAGCAGGGTTTTTTGCCGCTGAGGGCCAAAAAAGCCCGTAAAACCGCGACAAAACTGTGCAGAAGGCTATAGGCCTTCGCCGGTTGGTCTAATATGCAACCGGCAACGAATCAGAGGAGACACGATGCCAACCCAAATGTCCAAATCGCAGTTGATCGAAAAGATTGCGACCGCCACCGAGCTTTCCAAGCGCGACGTCAAGAACGTCATGGAGACGCTGACCGACGTCGGTCACAAGGAGCTCAAGAAGAACGGCCTGTTCCTGGTGCCGGGCTTCGCCAAGTTCGTGGTCATCAAGAAGCCCGCGACCAAGGCGCGCAAGGGCACCAACCCGTTCACGGGTGAAGAGATGATGTTCAAGGCCAAGCCGGCCCGCAAGATCGTCCGCGCCCGCCCGGTCAAGGCGGCCAAGGACGCCGTGGGCTAACAACGCAAAGGCCCCCTCGGTCGGAGGGGGCCTTTTGATTGGGGCAGCCGCGAGGGCCTGAGACGGAGGGCTCAACCCTTGCGGCGCTTCACCCGGACCGGAATGGGTTGAAGCCGCGGTCTTGAACCTAGTCCTGGCGCCGCCAGCCCATCGCGAACTCGGTCGATCGCGCGATCGAGCAACTGGCGCAGCCGCTGCGTTGTCCGCGAACTCTTCGCTTTCTCCAGCAGTTTCTTCATCGCATTCACTCCGCCGCTTCGACCTTCGCATCGACCGGCTCGAGGGCCGCGGCGATGGCTTCGTCGACGCGCTCCAGCCAGATGAAGTCGAGGTTGTCCCGCGCGCTCTTCGGGATGTCGTCATAGTCCCGCTTGTTGCGCGCCGGCAGCATCACCCGCTTCAGGCCCGCCGCCGCGGCCGCCACCACCTTCTCCTTGATGCCGCCGACCGGCAGCACCAGGCCGCGCAGCGAGATCTCGCCGGTCATCGCGGTGTCGCTGCGCACCGTGCGGTTGGTGAGCAGGGACGTCAGCGCCGTGAACATTGCAACGCCCGCGCTCGGTCCGTCCTTCGGGGTTGCGCCCGCCGGAACGTGAACGTGGATGTCGCTCTTCTCGAACACCGACTGATCGATGCCGAGCTGCGTGGCCTTGCTCTTCACCAGCGTCAGCGCAGCCTGCACGCTCTCGCGCATGACCTCGCCGAGCTGGCCGGTCAGGATCATGCCGCCGCGGCCGGGCACACGGGACGCCTCGATGAACAGGATGTCGCCGCCGACAGGCGTCCAGGCAAGGCCGGTTGCCACGCCCGGAACGCTGGTGCGCTGCGCGATCTCGCCTTCGAAGCGCGGCTGGCCGAGCACGGTGGCGATGTCCTTCGGCGTCACCACCACCTTCGCAGTCGTGCCTTCGGCGACCTGCACCGCGGCATGCCGGAACAGCTTGCCGATCTCGCGCTCGAGGTTACGCACGCCGGCCTCGCGGGTGTAGCCCTTGACCACCAGCTTCAGCGCCTCCGGCTCGATCTCGGCCTGCTCGGCGGTCAAACCGTTGGCCTCGAGCTGCCGCCGCACCAGATAGCGCTTCGCGATCTCCAGCTTCTCCTCTTCGGTGTAGCCGCCAAGGCTGATCAGCTCCATGCGGTCCAGGAGCGGACCCGGGATCTGGTCCAGCATGTTGGCGGTCGCGATGAACACCACGCGCGACAGGTCGAAGGGCACGCCGAGGTAATTGTCCCGGAACGTCCCGTTCTGCTCGGGGTCGAGCACCTCCAGCATGGCCGCTGACGGATCGCCCTGCACGCCACGGCCCATCTTGTCGATCTCGTCCAGCATCATGACGCAGTTGCGGCTGCCAGCCTTCTTGATGCCCTGGATGATGTTGCCGGGCAGCGCGCCGATATAGGTGCGGCGGTGACCGCGGATCTCGGCTTCGTCATGCACGCCGCCAAGGCTGACGCGCACGAAGGGGCGATCCATCGCACGCGCGATGGACTGGCCGAGCGAGGTCTTGCCGACGCCGGGCGGGCCGACGAAGCACAGGATCGGCGCCTTGCCCTGCGGGGCGAGCTTGCGCACCGCCAGATATTCGATGATCCGGCCCTTGATCTTCTCCAGGCCGAAATGATCGGCGTCGAGGATGGCTCGCGCCTCCTTGATGTCGATCGGCTTCTCCGCAGGCAGCGCCCAGGGCAGCTCGATCAGCCAGTCGAGATAGGTACGGACCATGCCGGCTTCGCCGGCGGCCTCCGGCATGCGCTCGTAGCGGCGCAGCTCCTTCCTGGCGTGCGCGTCCGCCTCCGGCGGCATGTTGGCCTTGGTGATGGCAGACGTCAGCTCGGCGACCTCGGCCGCCTTGCCGTCGCCTTCGCCAAGCTGGCGCTGGATGGTCGCCATCTGCTCGCGCAGGATCGCCTCGCGCTGCCGCTCGTCGAAGCTGGCGCGTGTCTTCTGGCCGATCTCATTGCTGATGCGCAGCACCTCCAGCCGCTCGGCCAGATGCTTGGACACCTTCTCGACGCGCAAGGCGAGGTCGATGGTCTCCAGCACCTCCTGCTTGTCCTGCGGCTTGATGTCCATGAACGAGGTCGCCAGATCCGCCAGCGCGCCGGGCGCGGTGGTGCCCTGGAACATCGCGGCGAGCTCGGGCGGCGCCTGCGGCAGCAGCTCGATCGCCTCGATCGCCTGGCGCTGCAGATTCAGCGCGCGCGCCTCGATCTCCGGCGAAGTCGTGGTGGGCTCCGGAATCTGCTGGATGCGCGCAGCCGGGAACGGCGTCCCCGGCAGGAAGTCGAGGATGCGCGCGCGCTGCACGCCCTGGCAGACGATGTGATGGGTGCCGTCGGGCGCGGTGATGTAGCGCACGATGTTGGCGATGGTCGCGACCCGGTAGAGGTCGTCCGGCGTGGGATCATCGACTTCGGGATTGCGCTGCAGGACGATGCCGATCGGCCGCTGCTCGCGCAGCGCCTGCTGCGCCGCCGCGATCGATTTCGGCCGCGCGATCGCGATCGGCCCGATCGCGCCGGGAAACAGCACCATGTCGCGTACGGCGACGATGATCAGCGCGTCTTCGGGGATCTTCACGTCGTTATTGGTCTGTTCGTTGTTCATCTGTTCGGTGGCCATGATCGACCTCAGGATTTGGCGAGGCGCAGCGCGACGCAGCCGTCCATCACGAAGCGGCTGATGGCGTAGCGGCCGAGGGGCAATGCAATGCGGCGCTCAAAACGCCCCTGCGGCAGTTCGAGCCGGTGGATACGGGCGTTGCGAAGCTCCGGCGGAAGCGTGCGCTGGCCGGAGACGACGAGCACGCCGTCATGAATGACCGTCTCGACATTGTCCGGATTGACGCCGGGAAGCGCGACCAGGATCAGCAGCTCATGCTCGGTTTCGAGCACGTCGATCGGCGGCTCCCAGCAGGCTTCCTGGCGGCCGAACTGCTGGCGCAGCCGCTCGGCGCGCGTCAGCTGGTCCAGGGCTTCGGACAGCATCCAGTCGAGGGGATTTTTGGGTTGCATGATGCGGGCTCAGGGGTGGGAAAGCCTGCATATGGGGCTGGTTCCCGGGAAATCCAGTGCGGTGGCGCTGACGTGCCATGCGCCATCGTGCGATCGCAAAAGCAAGCGCCGCGGCTACGGCCCAAAAAGCAAACGCCGCGGCTCTGGCCCAAAAAGCAAACGCCGCGGCTCTGGCCGCGGCGTTTCGTCATCGGCTGGCGCGCGGGTCAGGCCGCGGCGCGGTAATCTTCTTCCGCCTCGAGGTTGATCACCGAGGTGGCCAGCTCGGTCAGCGTATGATCGGTCGCCTCTTCCTCGTCCAGCGTCGCCTGAAGCAGCCTTGCTGCGTCCTGCATGCCGAGCTCCTCGGCCCAGGTGCGCAAGGTGCCATAGCGGGAGATCTCGTAGTGCTCGACCGCCTGCGCGGCGGCGAGCAGTCCCGCATCGAGCGCCGGCGCTCCCTTGAACTCCTTCATGATCTCGGCGCCCTCATCGGTAATGCCGTTGATCGCCTCGCAGGGCTTGCCGCGTGCAGGCTTGCCCAGCATCTTGAAGATCTGGTCCAGACGCTTGACCTGGCCCTGGGTCTCGCGCAGGTGCTTGTTGAAGGCGGCCGCGAGCTCTTTCGAGTTTGCAGCCTTGGCCATTTTGGGCAGGGTCTTGATGATCTTGTTCTCGGCGAAATAGATGTCCTTCAGCGTCTCCAGAAACAGGTCGCTGAGCATCTTCGGCGCCTGACGCGGTCGGCGCGCTGTGGTCTTCTTGGGTGCGCGTTTCTTCGCTCGTTTAGCCATATGTCCTCCTCTTGAGGTGACACGGGAAGGCATCTCCTTCCCCAATCCTCAGCCCATCAAAGCCGTTTGGAGAACGAAAGTTCCAAACTGCAACCGGCGCGCGCGGCGACCGTTCAGGTCGGGCGCTTGTAGGGATCTTCCTGGCGCTGTCGGGCCTCGGTGTTGCGATCGAGCTGCGCCCGCTCGCTGCGCCTGAGGTGGCCGGCCTTCATCACGCCATAGACGAGGACCCCGCCGAGCACGAAGGCCCCGATGAACCAGAGCCAGAGCAGGTTGGCCGAGAGCTGGCCGAGAAGCATTCCGATTCCACTGTCGCTCATTGTCGCCTCCAGTGATTTCCAAAGCGGCTTTGCTGGGCTAAGTCAGCCCGGAAGCCATCGTTCCAGCGTCCAAGGACCACACCGGCACATGCTCGACTTCGCCCTGTCCGCCTTCGTGACGCTGCTGCTGGTTGTCGATCCGGTCGGCCTTGCGCCGGCCTTCCTCGCTGCGACCGCCGGCATGCCCGACAAGGTCAAACGAACCATCGCATTGCGCGCGCCGCTGATCGCAGCCTCGATCCTGATGGTGATCGCGCTGGTCGGAAACTGGCTGCTGCGCCAGCTCGGGATCGGCATCCCCGCCTTCCAGATCGCCGGCGGGCTGCTGCTGTTCGGCGTGTCCTACCAGATGATCTTCGGCGATCGTCCGCATCGCGAGGCCCGCGAGGCCGACAAGGCGACGTTCGAGCACGCCTCCGATGTCGCGGTGTTTCCCCTGGCCATTCCCATGATGTCCGGCCCCGGCGCGATTGCGACCACGTTGCTGCTTTCGGGCGATGCCGGCTATGGGGCGAGGCTCGCGGTGATCATCGCGGTCGTGCTCTCGGTCTGCCTGCTCTGCATGCTGTGCTTCGTCTCGGCTCACCTGATCGCGAAAACCCTCGGCCGCACTGGAAATGCCGTGCTCTCGCGCGTCCTCGGCATGCTGCTCGCCGCCTATTCCGTGCAGTTCGTGATCAACGGGATTGCGGCAGTCAGGACCAGCCTGCCATAGGGCTGCGACAATCTGTGAATTCGTTGATTTTGCCGTCCATTTGGTGATTTGGCAGGAGGGGCGACAAGGTGGCACCGGATCCGGGCCGCTTTCGCTTGCACTGCCATATTGCTTTGACGTACTTCGGGTCTAACAAGCCCATCGTCAGGAAATCGGGATGTCGACGACAGCGGAAGAGCTCGCCAAGAGACAGGCCATCATCGACGCCTGCCGGCGCATGAACGCGCTCGGTATCAACCAGGGCACCTCGGGCAATATCTCTGTCCGGCATGTGGACGGGCTCCTGGTCACGCCGACCAGCGTGCCCTATGAGGCCATGACGCCGGACCAGATCGTCTTCATGGCCATGGACGGCACACATGCGCCCGATCAGAAGCCGTCGAGCGAATGGCGCTTTCATCGCGACATCCTGAAGTCACGGGGTGACGTCAACGCCGTCGTGCACGCCCATCCGACCTATTGCACCATCCTGGCGATCATGGGCATGGAGATTCCGCCGGTGCACTACATGATCGCGGCGGCCGGCGGCGACAGCATCCGCTGCGCGCCCTATGCGACGTTCGGAACCGTGGAGCTGTCCGAACATGCGGTGCGGGCGCTGGAGGGGCGGCTTGCCTGCCTGCTGGACCATCATGGCATGATCGCGATCGGCAAGACGCTGGACAAGGCGATGTGGCTCGCCGTCGAGGTCGAAACGCTGGCGCGGCAATATCACGGCTGCCTCCAGATCGGGAAACCGCCGCTGCTCCCCAGCGAGGAGATCGAACGGGTCCGCCAGCGCATGGCCGGCTACGGCCTGTCGGAAGGTTAGGGCGGGCGGTGTTCGCGCGGATCAGACATCTCACCGATCGCAAGGGATCTAACCGCGTCATGGTTCGGCTGCGCGCGCTGTTGCGCAGCAACGAGTTCTATCTGATCCCGCTGGCGCTGGTGATCGGCACGCTGGCCGGGGCGGTGGTGACGCTGATGGCGCATATCGCGCAGATCGCGCACGTGGTGATCTATGGAATTCCCGTCGATGTCCACTTGTCGGCCCACGCGAGCGTCAGCCCGTGGGCGGCACTGATCGCGCCGGCGCTGGGTGGGCTTTCGCTTGGCATCATGGAGTGGTCGCGGCGTCGGATGAAGATTTCGAACGCGGTCGACCCGATCGAGGCGAACGCGCTGCGCGGCGGCAATCTGTCGATGCGGGACAGCGTCATCGTGTCGAGCCAGACGCTGATCTCCAACGGCTGCGGCGCCTCGGTCGGCCTCGAGGCCGGCTATACCCAGATCGGCTCGGGGATCGCCTCGCTGTTCGGCAAGTTCTTCAATCTGCGCCGCAACGATCTGCGCCTGATGGTCGGCTGCGGCGCTGCGGCTGCGATCGCGGCGGCATTCGGCGCGCCGATCACCGGTGCCTTCTACGCCTGTGAGTTGATCGTCGGCGTCTATTCGGTCGGCAGCGCGGCCCCGATCCTGGCAGCCTCGCTCGCCGGCGCGCTCACCGCGCAATGGCTCGGCGGCGCGCCATACTCGCTGGAGATACCCAAGGTCAGCGCCGTCGGCGTCGAGCAATATCTGGCCCTGATCGGGCTTGCGCTCATCACCAGCGGCGTCGGCATCGCCGTGATGCGCTCCTCGCCGATGTTCGAGCGCCTGTTCGCCTGGCTGCCGATCTGGCTCCGGCCGGTGATCGGCGGCCTCATCGTCGGCGGCTTCGCCATCGTGACGCCGCAGGTGCTGGCGGCCGGCCATGGCGCCATGGTGCTCGATCTCTTTCACGACATGACGATCGGCCTGATCGCGCTGATCATCGCCCTAAAGGTGACAGCCTGCCTGGTCTCGCTCGCCTCGGGCTTCCGCGGCGGTCTGTTCTTCGCCTCGCTGTTCGTCGGCAGCCTGATCGGAAAGTTCTTTGCCGCGGTGCTGCTCTTGATCAGCCCGAACTTCGCCATCGATCCATTGGTTGCGATGCTGACGGGCATGGCGACGCTCGGTGTCGCCATCGTCGGCGGCCCCCTGACCATGTCGTTCCTGGTGCTCGAGATGACCCGCAATGTCGACGTCACCGCCGTGGTGCTCGCCGGCTGCATCGTCACCTCGATCTGCGTTCGCTTCATGTTCGGCCACTCCTTCTCGACCTGGCGCCTGCATCTGCGCGGCGAGACCATCCGCAGCGCCAATGACGTCGGCTGGCTGCGCAATCTCACCGTCGAGCGGCTCATGCGCTCCGACGTCGGCAAGGTGCCCTCGACCACGACGATCGCCGCCGTCCGCCGCGAGTTCGCGCTGGGATCGCGGCCCGGTATCGTCATCGTCAACAATTCCGACGAATATGTAGGCTTGGTCCTGCTGCCGGACCTGTTCTCCAGCGACCTCGACACCATCGCCGACGACATTCAGGTGATCGAGCTCGCCCGCCTGATCGACATTGTGCTGATCCCGGAAATGAACGTGAAGTCGGCGATGGCGGTGTTCGACGAGGCCGAAGCCGAGATGCTGGCGGTGGTGGATTCCACCGACAGCCGCAAGGTGGTCGGCTTCCTCACCGAAAACTTCGCCCGCCGCCGCTATGTCGAGGAGATCGACAAGGCGACGAGGGGTGTGCTGGGCGCGCTGTCGTAGGCGCCTTCTATCGACCGGGTTGAGGCGGGGCCGCGACCAGGAGCGTCACGATCCGCCGCACCATCGGCAGCACCACCAGCAGCGTCGGAAAGGCGACTAGCCAGGACAGCGCCCAGGCGCCCGGCCAGGTCGCAAGGAACGCCGGCGTCGCCCCCAAGCTCCGGAGCGTCGAAATGACCGACACCACGGCCGTCATGAGGATGGACAGCACGAACGGCATCACGATCGGCGCATAGCGCGCCGGCAGTTTGCGAACCACAATCATCTGATTTCTCTTGGAAAAGGACGCGTCGGTCACGTTGAACCCTGCAAATGGCATCGATCCCGACGGCGTCGGTTGATGCGTTGGTTCACGTGAAACGCTTACGGCGACCGGAAAACGGCGCGGCTGTTCATTATCCGCTCAGGTTCGATGGTTCAAGCTGCGAGTTGGTCGTTCGGTTTACAATCGTTCAAAGCGTGGCAGATTGCCGCGAACATGAAACCATCTCAACGGTTTGCGCATTGAATCCGGTTTGCAGATCCCTACGTTTGGCAAGAGCATCGGCAGGATTATAGGAAGGTCAAAATGACGGTGAGACCCATGATTTCCGCAGCCGGCCGCAACATAGTGCTGGCCGCGTTCGCAAGCCTGGCATTGGTCGCAACCTCCGCATCGCCCTCGGCTGCGGCGTCCCCCGGGGCGGTGTCAGCGAAGCCCGTCACGGCAGGGCAGGGCTCCTCCGACGTCACCGATTTCAGCGCAGCCCGGCGTCGCCACTATTATCGGCGCGGGTCGAACGCCGCAGGCCTCGCCTTCATGGGCGCCGCGGCGGGTATCATCGGCGGGGTGATCGCCGAGCAGCGGCGCCGCGACTACTACGAGAACCGCTATTATTATGGGTCGCGTCCCTACTATGGCGGTCAGGGCTATTATGGCGGTCAGGGTTATTACGGCGGCGGCAGTCCGTTCTATTACGATCCGGGCTACTGAGCGGCTGTTTTCAACGCGGCCCGGAATGGGTTGCGCGAAAAGGGTGGCGCTTTGCGCCGCCCTTTTTTTGATGCGTCGGTATCCTTGTAGCCCGGTGGAGCGAAAGCGTAATCCGGGGCCGCTCGCCCGGCGTCTCGCACCGTCCCGGATTGCGCGGAGCCTGTCATCGGGCGGCGCTTCGCGCCGACCCGTTGGCGCCATCCGCACTACGGGACCGCGCCTGTGTCGCCCTCTGTCAATCCTCGTCGCCGAAAATATTCCACTTTACCGAAATTCGGTTTCGGCGTATGTGTTGCCCATCCCGGCTCACCAAGAGGGGCGATCATGTGTCGTCACGCATCGCGAGCCGGGCTTGCGGTGGACGCGGCAGCGTCGGCACGAGAGGCGCGGGCAGGGCGGGTAGTCCCTGTGAGTCCGAGGCTTCGTGCAGACGAGCGGCGCTGCTAGGCTTCGTCTCGTCTGTAAGTTTCCGGCTTCGTCGACGGGGCCCGGGAAAACTGCGGCGAAATGGCGGGCCGCGCGTACGGCAAAACCGTGTGGTCCTGGCCGTCGTTGCTACGGTCAAGTCCTGCGAAGGTGCGAGCGAGCCCAACCGGGCGGACGGCATCATCCAATTCGCGGGGTGAGGGAGGCCAGAAGGAATGGTCGGCTCCCGGGAGATCACGGCATAAGCCGTCCAACCATCGCGCAGGGAAGGCCGAGTGATCGGCGCCACCTGTATGCTGCTGTGCGGTTCTTTCTGCGTGTGCTTTTCGCGCAGCGGACCGCGGGTGCGAGCTGGCACCCGGCCTTCCCTGCGCCCTCTTGGATTAGAGGGTGGAGAGTTGAAGCAAAGCTCGGGCGAAATGCGCCGCGAGGCCGAAGAGGCGTGTCTGCGAGCTGAGCTACGTGCCACAAGCTCGATCTCGTAGCAACCATTAAAGCACGCCCGATTTCCGCGAGCATGACGCCGTGCTTGCGGCCGTCAAGGCGTGGCCTGGCGGCAGTCGACGTGAGGTGAGACGAGCGCGACGGCCATCCTTGACGGCCGCGGCGCGCGGCGTCGTCTTGACGGCAGGTCGGGACGAAGAAACGGTCGCCTGATCGAACAAAGAAACGAGATCAGGTGACGGACACACTCGCGGTTCTGGGCGGTTCGGCGACCCACGGTGTTCCGCGGGCGACGACGGCGTTGATGATGACGATCAGCTTCCTGGCACAGGCGACCAGCGCGCGCTTGTGGCCCTTGCCGGCGGCGATCAGCCGGCTGTACAGGGCCATGAGCTGCGGATTCCAGCGGAAGGATGCCGGAAGAGCTGCGGTGTAGAGCGCCTGACGCAAGCGCTGGCGTCCGCCGTCAATCCTGCGGGCGCCGACATGCTTGCCGCTGTCGTCATCGTACGGCGCAAGCCCGGTGAGGGCTGCGGCTTGCTCGCGGGTGATCTGACCGATCTCGGGCATCCTGATCAAGATGGCAACCGCGGTCGGCAAGCCGCTGCCGCCAACGCTGTAGATCAGATCGAGCCGTGCGGCGAGATCGCGATGCTTGCGGATCGCTGCCACCAGGGCCTTGAACTCGGCTCGTCTGTGCTTGGCCAACAGAGCGATCTGCTCCTTCCAGAACTTCTGGATACGTTCGTCAGGGCAGCTCTCCAGCCGATTCTTGAGCTTTGCGATGTCCTCCTTGATCTGGTCGATCATCGTCAGATGCACGGCAAAAGGCTGCAGCCGGGGGTCTGGAGCGGGATGGATCTTCTTGACCGCGGCGGTGCAGGCCGCAATCAATGCGGCATCCATTTTGTCGTTCTTGGCCCGTTGCAAATGGAACGTGGCATAGGCGCGGACCTGGATCGGCTGAAACACGATGACGACAAACCGCTGGCGTCGCAGTTCGGCGACCGCCGCCTGCTCGTAACCACCGCTTGCCTCGATCCCAACCCGCTTGACCTTGTGGCGCTTCAGCCACTCCACCAGCTCCTGGTGGCCTTCCGCCGTGTTCTTGACCTGCAGCTCCTCCGAACTGCCATCGAGCGCCACGTCGAGCTTATCTTTGCTGGTATCGATTCCAGCACAGATCGTGTTACGTTTGGCCATCTTCCTCGACCCTCCCTTGTGATGCGAACCTGAAGTTCGTTCAACCATGCGGGTCCCGATGAAGTGCCGACCGCGATCTTGCTACAAAACGCAGCCCTCAAGGCTTCGGTGGGCATCGATCCGATCGATCGGCGGCCCAGCTCGGGCGGCCACCCGGGCTGGGCCATTCCTCACGGAACCAGGCCATTCTAATCCGGCGCGCTAATACAAGGGTGGGCAAAGCGCAGCGTGCCCACGCAGAGCCGGGGCACATCCATCCGCATCGCGCCCTATCGCCTTCTGGGTCCCGGCTCTGCGAAGCAGCGCTTCGCGCTGCATCGCGTCCGGGACACGAGAGGGAAGCGATGGAGCTTGCCCCGTCTTTGCGCGCCGGCAGTCCCTTGCGAAGTCGCCCGGCCCAGCCCGGCTAAATATTCGGCAATCGCGCCCTCCGGTGCCGATGGACTTGCCCGCGGCAATCCAGTTCAATGGGCCAATCGAGCTTTCAGGCGACAACGATGTCGAGATATCTGCTGGTCCTGCTGCTGTTGGCGTCACCGGCGGCCGCGCAAGTCAAGTTGGCGCCGAAGACCGCGGCCGGACATCCCGATCCCTGTGTCCCGATCGGGCGTACCGCCGACGGCAAGCTGGTCTACTCCATGACATGCGAGATCCTGCCGGCACCGCCCCCGCCGCCGCGGGCGGAACTGAAGGAAGCCCCTCCGCCGGCCGCCGAGCCGGAACCGGAGACGCGGCGGAGCGGCATTTTCGGCTGGTCCTACGACCGCAGGTGACGCGTCCGCGCCCCTTGCGCGAAACTGTCGGGAGTGCTCTTTGCTTGAAAATTATCCGTGGGGCCACCGGCCCCGATCCAGAGAGATGAGATGAGCAAACTCGTTATCCGTGCCGGCGACTTCACCTTCGATGCCCGCTTCGAGGAGCAGCTGGCACCCAAGACCGTCGCCGCCTTCCGCAAGGCATTGCCGTTCGAAAGCCACATCATCCATGTGCGCTGGAGCGGCGAGGGCGTGTGGATGCCGCTCGGCGATCTCGATTTCGGCGTCGGCTACGAGAACCACACCAGCTATCCCGCGCCGGGCCAGATCATCCTCTATCCCGGCGGCATCAGCGAGACCGAGATCCTGCTGGCCTATGGCGGCGTTCACTTCGCCAGCAAGATGGGCCAGCTCGCCGGCAACCACTTCATCACGCTGACCTCGGGCCTGGAGAATCTGGCGACGCTGGGCAAGAGCGTGCTGTGGAAGGGCGCGCTGCCGATCCGCTTCGAGGAAGTCTGAGTGGCTGACACACGCTACCCGCGCGATCTCCGCGGTTACGGCCGCAACCCGCCGCACCCCGAGTGGCCCGGCAACGCGCGGGTCGCGGTGCAGTTCGTCGTCAATTTCGAAGAAGGCGGCGAAAACAACATCCTGCACGGCGATCGCGCCTCGGAAGCGTTCCTGTCCGACGTGCTCGGCGCGCAGCCCTGGCCGGGCCAGCGCCACGCCAATATCGAATCGATGTTCGAATATGGCTCGCGGGCCGGCTTCTGGCGGCTGTGGCGGATGTTCACCGCGCGCAACTGGCCGACCACCGTGTTCGGCGTCGCCACCGCGCTGAAGCGCAACCCCGAGATCGTCGCCGCCATGAAGGAGGCGGGCTGGGATATCGCCAGCCACAGCCTGAAATGGATCGAGCACAAGGACATGACCGAGGCACAGGAGCGCGCCGAGATCGCGGAAGCGATCCGCGTCCACACTGAGGCCACCGGATCGCGGCCGCTCGGCTGGTACACCGGGCGCTCCTCGATCAACACCAACCGTCTGCTGATGGAGGAGGGCGGCTTCCTCTATCTCTGCGACTCCTATGCCGACGATCTGCCCTATTGGGTCAAGAGCGCGGGCGGCAAGCAGCTCGTCATTCCCTATACGCTAGACGCCAACGACATGCGCTTCATCAACCCGCAAGGCTTTGCCGAGGGCGAGCAGTTCTTCACCTATCTGAAGGACGCCTTCGACGTGCTCTATGCGGAAGGCGAAACTGCGCCGAAGATGATGTCGGTTGGCCTTCATTGCCGCCTCGCAGGCCGGCCCGGACGCGCTGCGGGGCTGATGCGCTTCCTCGATTATATCGGCAAGCACGAACGCGTCTGGGTGCCGACGCGATTGCAGATCGCCCAGCACTGGCACGACAAGCATGCGCATCTCGCGGCCACTGCGTTCGAGATCGGTTGAGGACGATGTCGCAGATATCGCTGTCCGACCTCAATGCCGCAAGCAAGGCCGACTTCGTCGCGGCGCTCGCCAATGTCGTCGAATATTCGCCGTGGATCGCCGAGCAGCTCGCCGACAAGCGACCGTTTGCCGGCATCAATCAGTTGCACACGGCGCTGATGGCGGCGATCCAGAGCGCCGAGCCCGACGTGCAATTGGCGTTGATCCGGGCGCATCCGGATCTCGCCAGCAAGACCCAGCGCGCGGCGGGGCTGACAGTGGAATCGACCGACGAGCAGAACAGCGCCGGCCTCGATAGGTTGTCGGATGCCGAATACGCGGCGTTCGAGCGCGTCAACAGCGCCTATCGGGACAAGTTCGGCTTCCCCTATATCGTCTGCGTGCGCCGCCACACCCGGGATTCCGTGCTGCGCGACTTCGAGACGCGGTTACGCAATATCGCCAAGACCGAGACGCGGCGCGCGATCGAGGAGATCGGCCGGATCTCCGCGCTGCGGCTGGATCAGCTCGTCATGGCCGACGACAGGCTGAAGGTGCACGGCCGGCTCTCGACCCATGTGCTGGACAACCACGCCGGCAAGCCCGCGTCCGGCATCCCGGTCGAGCTCGTGGAGCTCGCAAGCCTCGGCGAGAGCCGTGTGATCGCGCGCGCGGTGACCAATGCGGACGGTCGCACCGATCAGCCGTTGATCGGCGGTCGCCCGCTGCCGATCGGCCGCTATGAGCTCAAATTCAGCGTTGCCAGATACTACGCCGAGCGCAACGTACCGCTGTCGGATCCGCCGTTCCTCGACGAGATCCCGCTGCGCTTCGCCGTCAGCGAGCCAGAGGGGCACTATCACGTGCCGCTGTTGGTCACGCCATGGAGCTATTCGACCTATCGCGGCAGCTAAATGCAAGGCGCGCTCTTCACCTCGCCCCGCTTGCGGGGAGAGGTCGAATTCGATCGTAGATCGAATTCGGGTGAGGGGGACTCTCGACGCGTCCAACTGTCACCGTCCTTGCGGAGACTTCCCCTCACCCCAACCCTCTCCCCGCAAGCGGGGCGAGTGAGAACAGCGTCGCCGTGGTCGAGCTATCGCGTCCCAGTGGAGTTGCCGAACTTCGCGTGCAGCGCCGGAAACAGCCGGTCCGGCTTGAACGGCGGCGCGGTGAAGCGGATGCCGGTGGCGTTCGCGATCGCGTTGCCGAGTGCGGCCGCGACCGGATTGTACGGACTCTCGCTCATCGACTTCGCCCCTAACGGTCCGATCGTGTCGGACGTCTCGGCGAAGAACACCTCGGTGCGGGGCACGTCCGCGAAGGAGGGCAGGTGGTAGTCGCGGAATTTCGGGTTGGTGACGCGCCCCTCGGCGTCGATCACCATCTCCTCGTAGAGCGCGGCGCCGAGCGCCTGCGCCACGCCGCCTTCGACCTGACCGCGGCACTGCATGGGATTGGCGACCACTCCAGCGTCCGCGGCGTGCACGCTCCTGAGAATCCTGAGCTCGCCGGTGGCCTTGTTCACGGCGATACGAAAACCCTGGATGTTGAAGCCGACCGAACGCGGTGTTCCCTCGGAATTGCCGCTGCCTGCGAACGGCTGCCCGCGCTCGCGCGCGAGCTTCACCAGCTCCGCAAAAGACATGCGCCGGACGCCGCTGACGACGGCGTTGTCCTCGAGCGCGCAGCTCCCGATGTCACACAGCCACGCGCCGGCGGCGGCCGCCTTCAATTCGGTCGCAAGCTGCAGGGAAGCCGCATGGGTCGCCTTGCCGGCGACGAACATGCCCGCGCTGCCATAGGCGCCGGTGTCGTGGCCGCCATGGGCGGTGTCGGACTGGCGCAGTCGGATTCTGTCGACGGTGGTCGCGAGCGTGGTCGCGGCGATCTGCCGGTGCACGGTGCTGGTGCCGTTGCCGAATTCGGCGGTGCCGACGGTGAGATCGAAACCGCCGTCATCGTTGAGCGTAATCGTCGCGTCGGCGAGGTGGCCCGCCGGCGGCGCGGTGTCGATCATGGTCAGCGCGACGCCGTCACCGATCAGCCAGTCCGGCGACAGGTCCGGCTGCGGGCTATCGGCCTGCATCGCGCGCTCGACGAGGTCGAGGCACTGGTCGAGCCCGTAGGAGCCGTAGAGCACGTCGTGAAATTCGGACGGCGGCGGCGACAGCATGGGATCGCCATCCCTCACGATGTTGCGCCGGCGCATCTCGTAGGGGTTGATGCCGAGCTGCCGGCCCAGCTCGTCAATCGCGGCCTCGATCGCGATCAGTGTCTGCGGCAGGCCATAGCCGCGAAACGCGCCCGCCGGCACCGTGTTGGTGTAGACCGCGTAACCGTCGACCCGCTTGTTCGGGCAATTGTAGACCGCGATGGACTCCGACAGCGAATGGAACATCACCGGGCCGGCGTGATTGCCGTAAGCTCCGGTGTTGGAGAGCACGTCGAGCTGGAGCGCGGTGAGCTTGCCGTCGGCATCCGCTCCGGCCTTGATGTGGACCCGCATCGGGTGCCGCGTCGAGGTCGCGATGAACTGCTCCTCGCGGGTGAGCTCCAGCTTCACCGGACGTCCCGTCTTGAGCGCAGCGAGCGCCAGAATGTCCTCGACGAACATCTCCTGCTTGCCGCCAAAGCCGCCGCCAACGCGCTCGCAGAACACGCGGACCTTGTCGGGAGGAAGCTTGAAGATGTCGGACAGCGCGCGCCGGGTCAGGAACGGCACCTGGGTCGAGGTGCGGACATTGAGCACGCCCGAGGCATCGAGCCAGGCGAGGCCGCCATGGGTCTCCAGTGCCGCGTGCTGCACGCGATGACTGTGGAAGGTGCCCTCGAAGGTGACGGCAGCTATCGCGAGCGCCGCCGCGACGTCGCCGAACTCGCCATGCGTCTCCGCAGCGAGGTTGCGCTGAGCGTCGGCGATGCGGTTCGCGGTGGTGCGGTCGGGATGAATGACGGGCGCACCGGGCGCCATCGCCTGCTCCGGATCGATCAGCGCAGGCAAAATCTCATAATCGAGCTTCAGCCGGCGGCAGGCCTCCTCGGCGGCGGTTTCGCTTTCGGCAACGATGGCGGCAACCCTCTGGCCAATGAAGCGGACGACGTCGTCGAGAACGCGGGTGTCCTCGGGGTCCATCCAGTCCATCTCGTGCCGCGCGGTCGAGATCAGCATCGAAGGTGCGTCTTCATGCGTCAGCACCGCGTGCACGCCGGGAACCTTCAGCGCCTCCGACTTGTCGATTGCGACGATCCTGGTGTGGGCATGAGGCGAACGCACCAGCTTGACGTGAAGCAGGCCCTCGATGGCGGTGTCGAAGGTGTAGCGCGCGTCGCCGCGCACGATGTCGGGGCCTGCCGGCGCCGGCAGGCTGCGGCCAAACGCGGCTCCGGGCTCGACGCTCGCCTCGACATTGGTCTTGCCGAGCAATGCATCCTCGATCGAGCGATAGCCGGTGCAGCGGCAGATATTGCCCTTCAGCGCCGCGCCGAGATCGGTCCGCTGCGCCTGGTTCAGCGAGGCGCAGGTCAGGATCATGCCGGCGGTGCAGAAGCCGCATTGAAAGCCCTGCGCGTCAAGGAAAGCCTGCTGCATCGGATGCGTGCCGTGGTCTCCGCCCAGACCTTCGATCGTGGTCACACTGCGTCCCTCGACGCGGAACGCCGGGATCAGGCAGCTGTGCACCGGCTCCCCGTCGAGCAGCACGGTGCAGGCGCCGCAGTCACCGGCGTCGCAGCCCTTCTTCACGCCGAAATGGCCGAGCTCGCGCAGGAATGTGCGCAGGCACTGGCCGGCGCGCGGCTCCTGCGCAAACGGTTTGCCGTTGACCTCGAAGCTCATGACGGCATTGCCCCCAGCAGCTCGCGGCGAACCTCTTCGGCGAGCCGCAATGTCATGTGCTTGCGCCAGAGCGGCCGGCCGTGGATGTCGGTGTGGTACAGATCGTCCGTGATCTGCTGGGCGATCGCGTCGCCCAGCGCGCTCGCGTCCGGGGCCCGGCGAAAGGACAGCTGGATCGGCCGCACCGTCGACGCGGTGACCGTGAGCGTCAGCGTGCCGTCGGCATCGAGGCTGCCGATCAGGAGCGCCGCCGAGCGGCCGACCGGCGCCAGCGAGATCTGGCGATATGCCGTGCGGCGTTTCAGCGCGGCAATCCCAATATCGATCTGGCGAAGCAGGTCGCCCGGTGTCAGGCGATTTCGCTGGTTGCCGGTGACGAAGTCGACGACAGGAATCCTCTGCTCGCCGCCGCCGGCCTTCCAGATGGTGCAGACGCCGCCCAGCGCTGCAGTGAGCGAGATCATCGGTCCGGCCGGCAGCGACATGCAGAGATTGCCGCCGACAGTCGCGGACTTCCAGATCTTGAAGGACGCAAGGAAGGCGCGGCAACACTGGTTGATCAGCGGCGCGGCGAGCCAGTCGGGCGGGCAGGCAAGTCCATCGAGCTGCGCGACCGTGCAGGTGGCGGCGATGGAGAGATGTTTGTCCGTGATCGTCAGCGCCGGCCATTTCAGGTCGGTCAGATCGATCAGCCGCTTCAGATGCACCTGCGGCTCCGAGAACAACCACGTGCCGCCCGCGAGCCAGGCGTCGCCTGCCGTCCAGGCCGGCAATTGCGCTCGCGTTTGCGGATGGGCGACCGTCGTGATGGTGTTCAAATCCATGGCTGCGCCAAAGCTTCCGCCGGTGAATCGTGCCGATGAGTCTTGCAAGACCGGAGCCAAGTGGCAACAAACAAGTCGCAATAAAACAAGTCCTGGCGCGAAGGTGGCTGGGCCAGCGTTTTACCTGGCTGGCCTGTCAGCGGATGTAAAGGAGAAGCGGGATCATGAGCGACGCAAAGCCGATCTGGATCAGGGATCCCCTGGCCATCCTCGCCGACGGTGCCGAGCGCGGGATCGTGGTAAAGGACGGCCGCATCGTTGAGCTCGTGCCGGCTGGCGCCGCGCCAGCGACCGCTGATGTCGTGGTGTTCGATGCGAGCGAACATGTCGTGCTGCCGGGCCTGATCAACACCCATCATCATTTTTACCAGACGCTGACCCGGGCGCTGCCGGCGGCGATGGATCGGGAGCTGTTCCCCTGGCTCCAGGCGCTCTACCCGGTGTGGGCGAGGCTGACGCCCGAGGCGCTCGAGCTCGGCGTCACCGTGGCGATGTCCGAGCTGCTGCTGTCGGGCTGCACCACCACGACCGATCATCACTACGTCTTCCCCGCGGGCCTCGAAGACGCCGTCGATATCGAGGTCGCCGTGGCGAAGCGTCTGGGCGTGCGGGTGCTGCTGACGCGCGGCTCGATGAACCTGTCGCAGCGCGACGGCGGCCTGCCGCCTGACAGCGTGGTGCAGGACGAGGACACGATTCTCGCAGACAGCGCGCGCGTGGTTGCCAGGCACCACCAGCGCGGCCTGGACGCGATGGTGCAGATCGCGCTGGCGCCGTGCTCGCCGTTCTCGGTGACGACGTCGCTGATGCGCGCCACCTCCGATCTCGCTGATAAGCTCGACGTGCGCCTGCACACCCATCTCGCCGAAACAGAGGACGAAAACAGATTCTGCCAGCAGATGTATGGCTGCCGTCCGCTCGACTATCTCGAGCAATGCGGCTGGCTCAATGCGCGGACCTGGCTCGCCCACGGCATATTTTTCAACGCCGATGAGATGAAGCGGCTCGGCAAGGCGAAGACGACCATCAGCCATTGCGCGTGCAGCAACCAGCTGCTGGCGTCCGGCTGCTGTCCTGTCTGCGAGATGGAGGAGGCCGGCGTCGGGATCGGGATCGGTGTCGACGGCTCAGCCTCGAACGACGGCTCCAACCTGATGCAGGAGGTCCGCGCCGCCTTCCTGCTGCAACGGGCGCGTTACGGGGTGTCCAAGGTCAGCCACAAGGATGCTTTGCGCTGGGCGACCAAGGGGTCGGCAGCCTGCGTCGGCCGGCCGGAACTCGGCGAGATCGCCGTCGGCAAGGCTGCGGACCTCGGGCTGTTCAGGCTCGACGAATTGCGCTTCTCCGGTCATGGCGACCCCTTGGCCGCATTGGTGCTGTGCGGAGCGCATCGGGCCGACCGGGTGATGGTGGCGGGAAAATGGGCCGTGATCGACGGTGCGATCCCGGGCCTCGACGTGGCAGACCTCATCAGCCGCCACAGTTCGGCGGCGCAGGCCATGCGGGCCGGATAACGCCAAGGCAGGATAGAAAGAGGGGGCGACCACAAGTGCCGGGTGCTTCTGGCCACCCCCTCCGAACCTCCTCCGGGAGGAGCAGGTGATCTAGCCTAAGCAAGAAGCGTGCTACTTGCCCGGCAGCTTGTCGTCGATGCCCTTGACGTAGAAATTCATGCCGAGGATCTGGCCGTCGTCGAGGTGATCGCCGCCCTTGCACTCGACCGGCTTGCCGTCCTGCCCAACGATCGGGCATTTGAACGGATGCAGCTTGCCTGCAGTGATCGCGGCTTGGGCATCCTCAGCCAATTTTTTCACGTCGTCAGGCATGTTGGTATAGGGCGCCATCGCGAACATGTGACTGTCGAGGCCGCCCCAGCTGTCCTGGGACTTCCAGGTGCCGGCAAGCTCGGCCTTGACCCGCTCGATGTAGTAGGGGCCCCAGGTGTCGAGGATCGAGGTCAGCTGGGTCTTGGGCCCGAACTTGATCATCTCGGAATCCTGGCCGAAGGCGAGCTTGCCGCGTTCGCTGGCGATCTGCATCGCGGCGGGCGAATCCGTGTGCTGCATGATCACGTCGGCGCCCTGGTCGATCAGCGCCTTGGCGGCGTCGGCCTCCTTGCCCGGGTCGAACCAGGTGTTGGCCCAGATGATCTTGACCTTGATGTCAGGCTTGATGGTCTGCGCGGCCAGCATCGTCGCGTTGATGCCGGAGACGACCTCCGGAATCGGGAACGAGCCGATATAGCCGAGCACGCCGGACTTCGTCATCTTGGCCGCGATCAAGCCCTGGATGTAGCGGCCCTGCCACCATCTGGCCGAATAGGTCGACATGTTCGGGTTGCGCTTGTAGCCGGTGGCGTGCTCGAAATGCACGTTCGGATATTTTTTCGCGACCTTCAGCGTCGGATCCATGTAGCCGAACGACGTCGTGAAGATCAGCTTGTTGCCGGCGCGGACGAGCTGCTCGATGGAGCGCTCGGCGTCGGGGCCTTCAGGCACGTTCTCCAGATAGGTGGTCTCGATCTGGTCGCCCAGCTCCTTGACCAGCGCCTGCCGGGCGAGATCGTGCTGATAGGTCCAGCCCAAATCTCCGATCGGACCCAGATAGATGAAGCCGACCTTGAGCTTGTCGGCGGCGGAGGTTGCACTGACGCTTCCGGCCAGCAAAAGCCCGGCAGCCAGCGCAAGAAGGGATTTCCTCATCATCGATCTCCAAACATCAGGGGAAAGCCACGATGCGCAACGCGCGCGCCCCATCGCGCGCGCCGCGGAAATGAAATTCAGCGGTCAGGTACGAACACGGTGCCGAGCGCGGCCGGGGCGGTCGAGCCGCCGCTGCGCGCGCGGGAGAGCAGGACCAGCACGATGACGGTCGCAAGATAAGGCAGCGCCGACATGAATTGCGAGGGAATGCCGATGCCCCAGCCTTGCGCGTGCAATTGCAGGATCGTCACTGCCCCGAAGAGATAGGCGCCGACCACGAGCCGGCCCGGCCGCCAGGACGAGAACACCACCAGCGCCAGCGCGATCCAGCCGCGGCCCGCGGTCATGCCGGGTATGAAGAACGGCGTATAGGCGAGCGGCAGATAAGAGCCGGCAAGGCCTGCGCAGGCACCGCCAAACATCACGGCGAAGGTGCGGATGCGCAGCACGGGATAGCCGAGGGCGTGCGCAGAGGCGTGGTTGTCGCCGCAGGCGCGCAGGATCAATCCCGCCCGCGTGCGGTACAGGAACCACCAGACGCCGACGACGAGTGCAATCGAGAAGTAGACGAAGCCGTCCTCGCCGAACAGCACGCGCCCGACCAGCGGGATGTCAGTGAGGCCCGGAATGGCGAGATGGACTGCCGGCGTGATGCGCTCGCCGACGAAGCCGGCGCCGATCAGCCCGGACAGCCCGACGCCGAGGATGGTGAGCGCAAGACCCGTCGCGACCTGGTTGACGGCGAACCCGAGGGCCATCAATGCGAAGATCAGCGACATCATCGTTCCCGCGATGATGCCGAACAGCGCGCCAATGAAGATCGATCCGGTGAGCCATGCGCCGGCAAAGCCGCAGGCCGCGCCAACGATCATCATGCCCTCGACGCCGAGATTGAGCACGCCGGAGCGCTCGGTCACGAGCTCTCCGGTCGCGGCGATCAGCAGCGGCGTTGACGCGGCGAGCACCGAGAGGATGATGGCTTCAATGAGTTCCACGGGCCACCTGACGGTTCGGGAAGCTCAACTTGAAGCGGTAGAGGATCAGGGAATCGCAGGCGAGCACGTAGAACAGCAGAATGCCCTGAAAGACCTTGGTGACATCCAATGGAATCTTCATCGCGATCTGCGCCTGCTCGCCGCCGATAAAGGTCAGTGCAAGGAACAGGCCTGCAATTAATATTCCAAGCGGATTCAGCCGGCCGAGGAAGGCGACGATGATCGCAGTAAAACCGTAGCCCGGGGAGATGCCAGGCTGGAGATGTCCGATTGGACCTGCGACCTCGATGATGCCGGCGAGACCTGCGAGCGCGCCTGATACCGCGAAGGTCAGGATGATCAGCTGATTGGCGTTGAAGCCGCCGAACCGCGCGGCACGGGGGGCTGCGCCCACGACGCGGATCTCGAAACCCTTGATGGTTCGCCCGAGCAGGATTGCGGCCGCCGCGACGACAAGAAGCGCAATGATCGAGCCGAGATGCAGCCGCCCGCCCTCGATCAGCAACGGGACAGTCGCCACCGGATCGAACTCGGCCGTGGTCGGGAAGTTGAAGCCGTTGGGGTCGCGCCAGGGCCCGCGCACGAGATAGTCGAGAAAGAGGTCGGCGACATAGACCAGCATCAGGCTGGTCAGGATCTCGCTGGCGCCGAACTTCACCTTGCAGATCGCCGGGATCAGCGCATAGAGCGCGCCCGCGGCGGCTGCGAGCAGAGCATCGCCGGCAGCACCCAGGCGCCGGCATCGGTGCCCTGCGTCTTCACCGCGATCCAGCTTCCGGCAACTGCGCCGATCAGGAATTGGCCCTCTGCGCCGATGTTCCAGGCATTGGCGAGATAGCAGAGCGACAGCCCGATCGCGATCATCACCAGCGGCGTCGCCTTCACCGCGATCTCCTGGAGCGAATAGCCGTCGGTCAAGGGCGCAATGAAATAGGCGTGCAAGGCGAGCAGCGGATTCTTGCCGAGGATCGCGAACAGGATGACCATGGTGACGACCGTCAGGCCGATCGCGATCAGCGGCGAGACCAGCGCGATCGTGCCCGAGCGTTCGGCGCGCTTCTCAAGCACCAATTGCATGCGCGGCCTCCCTTGGCTCGAGGCTGCTGCCGCCCATGAGAAGGCCGAGCTTTTCGCGCGTCGCCTCGCGGGTCGCGAGCGGTGCTGACAGCTTGCCGTGGAACATCACGGCGATGCGGTCGGCGATCTCAGCGAGCTCGTCGAGATCCTGGCTGGTCACGAGAACGGCGGCGCCCGCGGTTGCCAGATCCAGCAGCGCCTGGCGAATGACGGCGGCGGCGCCGGCATCGACGCCCCAGGTCGGCTGGCTCACCACCAGCACCGCGGGGTTGCGCAGGATTTCGCGTCCCACGATGAACTTCTGCAAATTGCCGCCGGAGAGGGATGCGGCTTCCGGATCGCGCTTGGCCTTGCGGACGTCGAACGTCTCGGTCGCACGGTCGACGGTCTTCAGCGTGGCCGCCGTATTGATGAAGCCGCGATGGACCATGCCGCTGGCGGCGTGTCCGGTGAGCAGCGCGTTCTCCGAGAGCTTCATGCGCGGTGCGGTGCCATGACCGAGCCGCTCCTCGGGAACGAACGCAGCACCCAGCTTGCGCCGCTGCGTGATGGAGAGATGGCCGGCGGCAATGCCTTCGATCACCACCGTGCCCGGGTCCTTCGACAGGCGCTCGCCGGACAGCGCGGCGAACAGTTCGTCCTGGCCGTTGCCGGCGACGCCCGCGATGCCGAGGATCTCGCCGCCCTTCAGCTCGAACGAGATGTGCTCGAGCCGTACGCCGTGCGCTTCGCCTGGTGCGAGCGAAAGATCGTTGACGACGAGCCGCGGAACGGTGGTCTTCCGGCCGGATGCCGCCTTCAGTTGCTTGATCTCGCCGCCGACCATCATGCGGGCGAGCGAGGCCGCGGTCTCGCGCCGGGGATCGCAGGTCTCGACCTTCCTGCCGCCGCGCAGGATCGTGGCGGTGTCGCAGAGCCGCTTCACCTCCTCGAGCTTGTGGCTGATGTAGAGGATGGCGCGGCCTTCGGCCTTGAGCCGCTCCAGCACGACGAACAGTTGATCGGCTTCCTGCGGCGTCAGGACGGCGGTGGGCTCGTCCAGGATCAGGAATTTCGGATCCTGCATCAGCGCGCGGACGATCTCGATGCGCTGGCGCTCGCCGACCGACAATTGCCAGACCTCGCGTTTGGGATCGAGCGGAAGGCCGTAAGTCTTCGACATCTGCTCCAGTCGCGCCGACATGTCCCTGAAGGACTCCCGTCCGTCGAGGCCGAGCGCGACGTTCTCGGCGACGGTGAGATTGTCGAACAGCGAGAAGTGCTGGAACACCATGCCGATGCCGCGGCTGCGGGCTTCGGAGGGACCGGACAGCACGACCTGTTGGCCCTGCCAGCGAATCTCGCCGGCGCTGGGCTGGATCAGCCCGTAGATCGCCTTGACCAGCGTCGACTTGCCGGCACCGTTCTCGCCGAGCAGCGCGTGGATTTCGCCGGGCCAAATATCGATGTCGATGGAATCGTTGGCGAGGAAATCGCCATAGCGTTTGGTGAGTCCGATCGTCCGCAGCAGCGGGGGCTCGCCGGAATTCAGGTCGTCAGGTGTCGAATCCAACATTCGCTGATGCGCTTGCATGGTGAAATGCCGCGATAGTGGGCCAGTTTGAGCCCCGGCGTAAGGTGTGAAAATGCGTCATCCCTTGCTCAACGCTGTGGCAGGCACCTTGTGTCGGTGCGCCTGCGCCGGCCGAGACGAAGCCCCCCTGCTCAAACGCCCACGCTCGGCCATGCCGGCTTGGCTGTCGCCGGCGCCTGTTGCAGATTTGTGACGGTCCAAGCCAAATCGGAACCCGCTATGCAGACCTGACGTCGCAGTGAGCAAAGTTGCGCCATCGCGCTTATGCAATGCGGATCGACGCAACATTGGCTCCCGACCATCGCGCCTGCAATATCCGCTCGGCATGAAAGAAGAGCGAAATCAAACGGGAATGTCCGGCAACAGCCGGCGTCGCCGGCAACAGCCGGCGTCGCCGGCCGCATGCCGGCTGCAGAAAGCCTGCTAAATCCTACGAAGAGACGCCGCCCCTTGCCGAAACAAGCGGCATGCCTTGAAAAAAGTTGAGGCTTCTCCCTCCGGGAGATCGGCGCAAGTCTCGCACCCAAGGGCGTTCATTGACGTGTCCACACTTGGGGGTATTCAGGATGTCGTTTCGTTTCAGGGCAATTGCAGCAGCGGCGCTGTCACTTGCTACGCTCGCCACCGGTGGCTTGGCTTTCGCGGCGGATCTGCCGGTCAAGGCTGCCAAGAAGGCGGCGGATCTCCCGTTCTTCCTGGTGATCGATAACCGCGTCACCTTCTCCTACATCTTCAACGCCTCGCAGCCCGGTGCATGGTCGTTCCGGCCGGATGGATCGATCGACAGCAAGACCACCAAGCAGGTCTACTCGTTCACGCATTTCGATCTCTGGGCATACGGCACGAACTTCTTCACCATCTCGATGTTCAAGTCCGATCACAATGATCCGTCCGGGCCCTGCACCAACGCGGGCACGATCTTCGGCGCGCCGGCAATTTGCGCCGGTGCAACGGAGATCTACGGACTGTTCCGCTCGACGTTCGGTTGGAATGAGCTCTTCGACACCAAGGCCTTCACCGCGGGGCCGCTTCACAACATCTCGTTCGAGGTTGGCATGGATGCCAACACGGAGAACCGGTATTTCGGCGCCGCCAAGCGCGACGTCGTCGGCGGTCTGCAGTTTGCGTTCGATCTGCCCTACAAGGGTTACATCAACGTCGCACCGCTGGTGTACTGGGAGTTCGCCAACCACAACTCGTTCAGCCAGTGCGGACTGTTCGGTGCCGGCGTTCCCGGCGTGACCTGTCTTGCAGACGGCAATACCTCGTTCAAGCCGACCTGGGCGGTCGAGGTCAATTACTATATGGATCTCGGCTTCCTGCCGCCGAACATGCAATATTTCTCGATCAGCGGCCGCGCCGGCTGGTACGGCAAGAAGGGCACCGACACCCAACCGCTTCCCTACAGCCCGGCGAACGGCGTCTACAACACGGCGGTCGAGTTGAATTCGGAGCCCATCCGCCTGACCTTCGATGCCTCGAAGGCCGCCTGGGGTGACAAGTATTCGCACTTCGTGGACGTCTGGGTGGCTTACCGCTACTGGCAGAACAAGTTCGGTCTCGATCACAACCTTGCCGTCGGCTGCACCACGGCGGTCGGTGGCCGGACGGTGAGCACGGGATCGTGCACCGAGTCCTCGCTCTACTCCGGCATCACCGTGAAGTTCTAGCTGCCTGACGCTCGGCAGCTGTAGGGTGGGCAAAGCGACTTGTCCGACGTGGCTCGAAGAGCGAAGGCGGAAGCGTGCCCACCACTTCTGCTTCCGTAGGACTCCGATGGTGGGCACGGCGCAGGCGCGCCTTTGCCCACCCTACGATTTCAAGCTTGTGGTTACGCCTACTTCGTCCAGACACCGTCGTGCAGCGCTGCGGCTTCGTCCTCGAGCAGCGGACCAACGACTTCGGTCAGCCGCTGGCCGCTGGCAAAGACCTCGCGGCACGGCAGGTCGAGGGTCGGGTTCTCCGGATGGTTGCCGGTGACGCCGCGCAGGCGATGCTCGCTGAGGCCGTAGACGACGCGGCCGATGCCGGCCCAGTAGATCGCGCCGGCGCACATCGCGCAGGGCTCTGCCGAGGAATAGAGCGTCGCTGTCGCCAGCACTTCGCGGCCGAGTGTGCGGCAGGCCTGGGTGGCCGCGAGACGTTCGGCATGCGCGGTGCCGTCATGATCCGGCATGTAGCCGTTCTCGGTCTCGATCAGAACCTTGCCGCTCGCATCGACGACGATGCAGCCGAACGGGTGGTTGCCATGGGTGAGGGAGCGGCGGGCGACCGCGAAGGACAAACGCAGAAAATGCTCGTCACGCTCGGATGCGTTGGCCATCGATCCTCCGCCGTCAGTGCCCCGCCATGCGCCGGCCGATCGTCGCATGACCAGCTTCGCTGGCCCGTCCTTCATACACGAATTCGCCGTGGAACATCTCCACCAGCCGGCTGGGTTCATTGACGGTACCTTCCGGATAACCGATTGAAAATATTGATTATGCGGGCCGTTCGGGTCCTGATAAAGGTGAAACTATTGGTGCGCCTGTGCATGACCGGCGTGACGCAGCCTGCCGCGTACGCGCATTCATGCTAACCACGCGCAGGTTGGGACGGGCGCCGGTGCGTGACTGGCCGCCGAACGTGTACCGATGGTCGCCAGACAGCCGCTGCCGCGGTCCAGAGAAGAGAAAGCTCGTCGAGATGAGTGCCGTCAACGCCGTTCAAAATGCATCGCTCGGCGAAGAGATCGTGCGAGGGATCAACGATCTGGCTGCGATCTCGGAAGCAGGCGACAACCTCACCCGCATCTATCTCACCAAGGAGTTGCGCAAGGCGGCGGACCTCCTGCTGAGCTGGATGCGCGATGCCGGCATGAGCGCGCGTCTTGACGCGATCGGCAATGTCTGCGGCCGCTACGAAGGCGAGCGGCCGGGTGCGCCCTGCCTGATGCTCGGCTCGCACTACGACACCGTACGCGATGCCGGCAAATGGGACGGGCCGTTGGGCGTGATCACGGCCATTGCCTGCGTTGCCGATCTCAATCGCCGTGGCAAGCGCCTGCCGTTCGCGATCGAGATCGTCGGCTTCGCCGACGAGGAGGGCGTGCGGTTTGCTTCGACCTTGCTGGGCAGCCGTGCGGTGGCCGGCACCTTCGACGAGAGTGTCTTGAATGCGCGCGACCGCGACGGTGTGTCGATGCGCGATGCGCTCGTGCAGTTCGGCCTCGACCCCGATCATATCGGAGCGGCCGCGCGGACGCGGCGCGAGCTGCTTGCCTATCTCGAATTGCACATCGAGCAAGGGCCGGTGCTGGAAGCGCAGGACCTGCCTGTCGGGGTCGTCACCGCGATTGCCGGTGCCACGCGGCTTGCCGCGCGGCTGACCGGCATGGCCGGGCACGCCGGCACGGTGCCAATGGCGCTTCGGCGTGATGCGCTCGCGGGCGCGGCCGAATGCATCGGGGCGATCGAGCAGTTTTGCCGCACCGACGCGAGTGGGCTTGTCGGCACGGTCGGCTACATCCAGGCGAGGCCCGGGGCGACCAATGTCATTCCGGGTGAGGTGTCCTTCACCATCGACATGCGCGCGCCGACCGATATGCACCGCAAGCGCGCGGTGGCTGACGTCGTCCGCCAGATCGAGGCGATCGCCAGGCGCCGGCACTTGGCCCTCCAGCTCGACGTCACTCACGAGAACCGCACCGCGCCTTGCGCGCCGTGGCTCAAGGGCCAGATCGCGCAGGCGATCGAAGCGGAGGGGTTCTCGGTGTTCGAGCTGCCGAGCGGGGCAGGGCACGACGGCATGGCCATGATCGACATCGCCGATGTCGGCATGGTCTTCGTCCGCTGCCGCGGCGGCATCAGCCACCACCCGGACGAGCATGTGGAGCTCGCCGATGCCGACGCCGGTGCGCGGGTGCTGCTGCGGGTGATCGAGAATTTCAGGCCCCGGGAAGGGTAGGCTGAAGGAGCCCCGCTGGAAGCCGGTGCGTCATCTGGACGAAATACGAATCAGCCATGCTTTGGGTGGTGGCCGCACCGTCGGAGTTACCCTAGCCACATATGAATAGCGATATCTCGTTGCCCTCAGATCGCGGAAACCGATTTTACCAAGGCGTGGCCGCAACCTTTTTCGCCAACGCCCTCCAGGCGGTCAATTTTCTCGGTGATCGATTCCTGAGAAAGTCGCACCATTCGTTGTCGGCCATCGAGGACCTTTACCGGCACTCGATGGACAGCGCCTTTTCGGTGACCGAGGCCTTCCTCGTCACCGGCGCGCCGCACGCATCCGCCTATTATCCCCGTGACTTCGCCTGGTTCTATTCTGATGTCCTCGACCCCGAGACCATCATGGATGCGCAGGACGCGGTGCGGCGGGCCCGGCTGCTCGACAAGAGTATCCGTCTGTTGCTCGAGGCGGTTCGCGCCGATGTCGTCACGACCACCATCGTCCCGGCGGGACGCGGTCGGTACCTCGGCGTGAACTATTTTTCGCGCCCGTCGGATACGCTGCTCGGCATTCTGGCCGGCCTGCAGCAGATGATCTCGGCCGATCAGAGGGCGCCGTCCTATCTGGCGATGGCACAATGCGCGCATGCCGGCCGGCTGCTGCTGGCCGAATATGGCGGTGACCTGAAGCGTGTGGTCCTGCAGCTCGCAAGCGAGCTCGAGCCGTTCGACGATGACGGCACCAGGTATTTGCTGTGCGATGCCCGTGGCCCTCGCTCCGCTGCAACGGATACCCGTGCGGAACGCAGGCGCTTTGTCACCAATGCCTGCGTCTACACAACCTTCCTGTGGAGCGTGCAGCTCGGCATCGTGGACGAGAACGAGCTGAAGCGGCTGCTCGGACGCGGCCTTGCGCAGTACAAGAAGGCCCTGCTCCGTCTGTTCGGCAGGGACGGCTACATCAGGCATTCGCTGGATGGTCCGAAGGGATTGCCGGTGTCCTCGGTCGCGCTGGATTTCGTCAGCGTGCATCGCGGCTTCTGGGAAATGAACGATGCGAGCGAGCGGGCGCTGTTCGCGGCGACGGCGGATCTGATCATCGCGGAGCCGCGCTTTCGCATACCCTCTACGTTCCACTTCCTGGTGTCCGCGGATAATCCGCGGAACAAGATGATCCACAAGATTGCGGCTCCCGCCTATCAAGGGCGCTCGTCCTGGCCGACGTTCAACGTCGAGTTCGCGGACCGGATGCTCGACTACGACGAGGTCTCCGGCGGCGATCACTACCGGGCCTGCGCGCAAGGGATATTGAAGGACATTCGCACCGCGACCGAAGTGCACGGCGGATATCAGGAGCTGATCTCGGAACAGGGGCTGAAGTATCGCACCTGGGCCTACAAGGGCGCCGTGGCCCATTCCTGGTTTCCGCGCTTCCTGTCGGTCTGGAGGAGGGCGTATGGAACGCCGCTCCTGCAATGGAATGACTGATCCGCGGGGGCGCTATCCCGCCGTCACGTCCACCAGCTCACCGCCCTCCAGCACCTTGGCCGCCTTGGCGCGGTCGAGATCGCCTTCCCAGGCCGCGACCACGACCGTCGCGACGCAGTTGCCGACGAGGTTGCCGAGCGCGCGGGCCATGCCGATGAACCAGTCGACCGACAGCACCAGCACGAGGCCGATCGCGGGAATGCTCGGCACCGCATTGAGCGTCGCCGCCAGGATCACGATGGCCGAACCCGGCACGCCATGCGCGCCCTTCGAGGTGATCAGGGAGACGCCGAGAACCAGCAGGAGATCGCCGAAGGACAGCGGCGTGTTGGTCGCCTGCGCGATGAAGACGACGGCGAGCGTCAGATAGATCGAGAAGGCGTCGAGGTTGAAGGAATAGCCGGTCGGAATCACGAGACCGACCACGGAATCCTTCACGCCCATCCGCTCCAGCTTCTTCATGATCTGCGGCAGCACGGCATCGGAGGAGGCGGTCGCGAGCACGATGGTCAGCTCTTCGCGCAGGTAGGCGAGGAATTTGAGGATGTTGATCCCGGCGAGCGCCATCACGCCGCCGAGCACGCCCAGCACGAAGATGGCGACCGAGATGTAGAACAGCATCACCAGCGACACGAGCTGCTTGAGCGAGCCGACCCCGTATTTGCCGACGGTGTAGGCGACCGCGCCGAGCACGCCGAGCGGGGCAACGCGGACAATCAGGCCCATGACGCGGAACAGCACGGTGGAGGCGGCATCGATCATGCTGGTGACGAGCTTGCCCTTTTCGCCGCCGACGAGCGCGAGCCCGACGCCGAACAGGACCGCGAAGAACAGCACCTGGAGCACGTCGTTGCGCGACAGCGCATCGAAGGAGGTGGTCGGGATCACGTTCATCAGAAAGGCGCCGATGCCGCCGCCTGACAGCTTGTGGGCGTTGTCGGCGTAGGTGTTGAGCGCTTTGGCATCCAGCGTGGAGGGATCGATGTTCATGCCGTGGCCGGGCCCGAAGAGGTAAGCAAGCAACAGGCCGACGACGAGCGCGACGGTCGTCATGATCTCGAAATAGACCAGCGCCTTGACGCCGACCCGGCCGACCTTCTTGAGGTCGCCGGCGCCGGCAATCCCGTGCACGACGACGCAGAACACGATCGGCGCCACGATCATCGAGATCAGCTTCAGGAAAGCGTCGCTGAGGATCTTGAGCCCGATCGCGAAGTCCGGGACGGCCATGCCCAGGATGACGCCAAGCACCAGCGCGGCCAGGACCTGGACGAACAGCGAGGTGTAGAGCGGCTTCGGCTCGGCGGCGGGCGCCGCGGTGATGGTCGACATGGTGGATTTCCCCGGTTTGACGCGACTTGGACGTCAAAAAGGAGCAACAACCGTGCCAGATTGTCGCGGTATTTCCGGAAAGCGGCCTGGAGGTCGCCCTGTTATCCCGGGCGGCGCGACGCAACGCTTCAGGAGCGCTGTGTCGGGGGGCGCGGAACCCATCACTCCACGCCTTCGCTATCTCGCCGAACAGTCGCGTGGGGAGGAAGCCGCGGGACCCGTCAGTCGTTATGCCTACGCCGAAACGAAAGGCAACCTCATGCCGCAAGATCCAGCAGCCGGCATGATCCGCGCACGAGCGCCTTGCGTCCCGTGGGCGTCATCACAGGTATGCCGTCATTGACGACAACGAGACCGAACTTGACGAGACTTTCGATAAGATAGGCCTTCGAGAGGCGACCGCCCGACACCGGGTTGCGAAGTGTGCGCAGGGCTTCCCACTGGTCCGGCGAGAGATCGAAGTCGACGTCGTTGCTCATGTTGCCTCAAGCGATAGTACCATTCGCGCGCCTCTGTTAGCGGGGCTGCATGAAGACCATGCGACGACAATGAGTCGGGAATTCGGTGCGCTGTTTAGAACGTCTCTTCACGAATTGCCGCACTTCATTGCGCCACAAGAGTAAAGATCGCTCGTTGGCGAATATTGTCCCGAGCTTCGATCACATATTGATGAATTCGGTTTGATGCTGCACTGCAAGTTGTCGCGGTGCACGGGAAGCGCTGCTGTCCCATTCTGCGTCGCAATAGGCACAGAAATCGTGAAGCGAAAGGTTGAGGATTCTGTTACGGTGATCCCCGGGGAATGACTTCACGCTGCAGGAGTGGAGTGCATGAACAGGCTGGTCAAAATTCGCAGTCAGGAATCCCTGTGCCGGGAGCGCGCCGCGCTCGATTTCGATCGCCGGGTTTTCTGGCTCGCGCAAGCCGAGGAATGGGAGCAGCGCGCGCTCGACGAAATTGCCTATCACTTCCGGGAGTGCAATATCGGCCAGGCGGAGCTTGCACGGAACTGACGCTGGCCGCGAGCAAGACCTACTGATAAGTCGCCACGATATCTGACACCGCGCGCTCAAGCTGCTGCGCGGTGGCGCATTGGCGCACGACCGTACAGAAGGTCGCATAGCGCGGCATCTCGGAATCGCCAAAGCCCCAGGCGAGCCGTCCTTCGGGATTGAGCCAGACCAGCCGCTTCGAGCGTTCGGAGATGCGGCGCAGGATGTCGGCACGCGGGTCGAGGTTGTTGCTGCGGGCATCGCCGAGCACGATCACCGTGGTCTGCGGCGTCAGCGTGCTCATGAAGTCCTTCTCGAAATCGACCAGCGAAGAGCCGTAATCGGACGAGCCGAAGCCGACCTTGGACATGATCTCGGCCATCGCCTCTTCCGGCGATTTCTTTTCCAGGATCTCGCTGACCTCGATCATGTGCGAGGAGAAGGCAAAGGAGCGGACGTCGTCGACCACCTCGTGCAGCGAGTGGATCAGCAGCAGGAAGAAATCGGAGACTTGCGCGACCGATCCTGAGACGTCGCAGAGCGCCACGATCTTCGGCCGGTCGCGATGCTTGCGCTTCCATGCGGTGAGGAAGGGCACGCCGCCCCAGGCCGCATTGCGGCGGAGTGTGCGGCGGACGTCGAGATGACCGCGGCGCTGGCGCTTGCGCGGCTTCGAATAGCGCTCGCGCAGGCGGCGCGCGATCTGGCGGATGAGGGCGCGCATCTCCGCGACCTGGCGCCGCTCGATGCGGGCGAGCGGCGCGTTGCGAAGGATCTCGTTGCGGAGATTTTCGGCCTCCTCGCGGGCGTAGAGCGCGAGCCCCTGCGAGACGGTGTCGCGCACCGCTTCGCGCAAGGCGTCGAGCGCGGCGCGCAGACGCTCGGCCAGTGCCGGGTTGGTCGCGGTCAGCGCGTCGAGATCGTCGCGCAGGCGCTGGAGGCCCATGGCATCGAGGATGCGGCTGGAAAAGATCCCGCGCTGGGTGGAATAGCGGATATCCGACAGGGAGGCCGTGCCGGAAGCGCTGGCAATCGCCGCTGCGATCGTGTTGCGGTCCTGCGACAGCAGCATCTGCGCGAGCGGGCCCAAGCCCTCGGGAGGCTGTCCTTCGCCCGCTTCGCTGGCCGAGCCGGAGGAGGGGGACTGATCCGGATCCTGCGAGGCGGTCTCCTCGCTGCCCGCTTCGGTCTGATCCTGTCGCGGCTCCGGCTGGCTGAAGAACAGATCAAAGCAGTCGGCGAGCGCGAGCTTCTCGTCCTGCGATTTGGCGAGCGTCAGAAGCAGCGCGTCGCGCAGGATGGTTCGATCGGAGAGGCCGACCTGCGCGACCGCGCGCATCGCATCGATGCTCTCGGCAGGCGAGACATGAACGCCGACGCCGCGTGCTGCCCGAAAGAAACGATGGAGGTTCTCGCGCATCGGCGTCAACCGAAGACGTTGGACCGTGCCGCCTTGGCAATGAAGGTCGTCACCTGCGGCGCTGCTGCCTCGATGTCGGCTTCGTATTTCAGCAGCACGTTGAGCGTGTCCTTGACGACCTCGGTATCGAGCTCCGTGGCCTGGAGCAGCACCAGGACACGCGCCCAGTCGATGGTCTCGCTGACCGAGGGCAGCTTCTTCAGATCCAGCGAGCGGATCTCGTGAATGAAGCCGACCATCTGCCGGCGCAGTGCCTGCGAGATGCCGGGCACCCGGCTTTCGACGATGCGCTCCTCGAGCCGCTGCTCGGGGAAGCCGATATGCAGATGCAGGCAGCGACGCTTCAGGGCGTCGCCGAGGTCGCGCTCGCTGTTGGAGGTGAGGATCACCGTCGGCGGCGTGATCGCCGAGACGGTGCCGAGCTCGGGGATCGTGACCTGGAAATCGGACAGGATCTCCAGCAGCAGCGATTCGAATTCGGCGTCCGACTTGTCGATCTCGTCGATCAGGAGCACGCAGCCGCCCGGCTGCTCCAGCGCCTGGAGCAAGGGGCGCGGCTCGACGAATTCCTTGGAGAAGAACACGTCGCCGAAATCGTGCAACTGGTCGAGCGCGGCGTGCAGCGTCTGCGCGCCGCCGAGGACTTCGCCGAGCTTGTCCTTGAGGATCTGCGTATAGAGGAGCTGCTTGGCGTATTTCCACTCGTAGAGCGCCTTGGCCTCGTCGAGACCCTCGTAGCATTGCAGGCGGATCATCTTCATGCCGCGCCAGGCCGCGATCGCCTTGGCAAGCTCGGTCTTGCCGACGCCCGCGGGGCCCTCGACGAGGATCGGCTTCTCGATCTGCTGCGACAAATAGACGGCGGTCGCGATCTGCCGGCTCGCGATGTAGCCCTGCGCGGCGAGGCCGCTCTCCACTGCCTCGATCGAGGTCGAGGCCTTCTGATCAGCCACGAAAGGGCGCTCCCAAAGGTCTTGCTTGGGGCTTGTTCTGCCTGCGTTCCCGGCAAAGAACAAGCCTCGTTTGGGAGGCATCAGACCCGCACGGACGGCGCTTTTTCCGCTCGACGCAAATACGTGTCGGCGCGGATATTTGCGCGGCTCGCCGTTCGCGCGATCAGTGCCGCAGCAGCTCCGGCTTGCGGATCGTCTGTCTGACCTCGGCGCCGCAATCGGCGCATTCATAGACAAAGTCGATCTTGGCAAGGCTCCAATGCGGCTCGACCTCGCGCACATACATCGGCAGGAACCCCATGCATGCCGGGCAATTCACAGGCGCGATCTCGATGTCCTGATGATGCTGTACATAAGCTGGCATCTCGGCTCTCCTTCGCAGGCGACAACCAAACCCCGCGCAGAAGCTACTGCCGGTCGCTCCAGGCACGTCATCAACTCTATCGAACGGAGATGGAACGGCGGACGTTTGTCGCGCGCTGTGACATTCTTGTTACGTGTCTGTACTGTAACGGGCGGACTGAGTGCCTATTTCTGCGGCCGATCCGGTTTTCGGAGCCTCAACCAACGATAAGGGAGTAACGCCCATGACGCATGCCATTCGTTTTCACAAGACCGGCGGTCCGGAAGTCCTGGTCTGGGAGGAGGTCAGCGTCGGCAAGCCCGGACCGGGCGAAGCGCGCATCCGCCACACCGCCGTCGGCCTCAATTTCGTCGACATCTACAACCGCTCCGGCCTGTATCCGGCGCAACTGCCGAGCGGGCTCGGCAGCGAGGCCGCCGGTGTCGTCGAGGAGGTCGGGCCCGGTGTCACCGATCTAAAGCCGGGCGACCGTGTCGCTTATGGCGCCTCGCCGCTCGGCGCCTATTCCGAGGCGCGGCTGATCCCCGCGGACCGCCTGCTGAAGCTGCCTGAGGGGGTCGACGACAGGACCGCGGCGGCGATGATGCTGAAGGGTCTCACCACGCAATATCTGATCCGGCAGACCTATCGGGTGAAGGCGGGCGATACAATCCTGCTGCATGCCGCGGCCGGTGGCGTCGGTCTGATCCTGAGCCAGTGGGCCAAGCACCTCGGCGCGACCGTGATCGGCACCGTCAGCAACGACGAGAAGGCCAAGCTCGCGAAGGCGCATGGCTGCGACCACGTCATCATCTACACCCGCGAGGATTTCGTGAAGCGGGTCGACGAGATCACGGGCGGCAAGAAGGTCCCGGTGGTTTATGACTCCGTCGGCAAGGACACATTCCTGAAATCGCTGGATTGCCTCGCGCCGCTCGGCGTCGCCGCGCTGTTCGGTCAGTCCTCCGGCGCGGTCGAGCCGCTCAATCTCGGCCTGCTGGCCCAGAAGGGCTCGCTCTACGTCACGCGGCCGACATTGTTCACCTACGCCGCCAAGCGCGAAAATCTGGTCGCGATGGCGAACGAGCTGTTCGACGTCGTCAAGTCCGGTGCGGTCAAGATCGAGGTGCACCAGACCTATCCGTTGAAGGACGCCGCCAAGGCGCATGCCGATCTCGCCGCACGCAAGACCACGGGATCGACCGTCCTTCTGGTGTGATGTCCGGGCCTGCGTCACGTCCGTTCATGCTTGCGCACATCGCGGGCGTGATCGAGGTGAATTGCTTGGAGGTCGACGTCTTCGGGCGGGATCCGGGGCAGGGCGGCCTCGGTCAGGATCGCCTCGGTGACGTCCTCGACCGAACTCCCGGCGATCTCGTGTATGAACGAGACATTCCGGTATTCGCCCGAGGCGATGCGGGAGATGACCTCACGCCTTGTGATTTCGGGGTCGACGACCGCCTCGCGGCCCCGCCGTCCATAGTCGATCATCACGACGAAATATTGCATCAAAACGACTCTGCCGCGCCCCCTATTGCGGGCGCGCGGCAGATTATTTCCGAAAAACAGAATCAAGTCAAGGCCGATTTCGAAAAAGCGAAATCGGCGGCCGTGCCGATGCCCTACTTGCCCTTCTTGCGGGGGCGCGCCGACTTGGCGCGCAGCCGCTCGAGTTGGCCCTTGGGCATGGACAGGCAGATCTCACCCACCCAATCGAGCTTCACGCCGACGATCGGCTTGGCGTTGAAGCTGGTGAGATTGACGACGGACGGGCTTTTCCCCCGCTCGATCGTTTTCAAATAACGCTCGCCGGTCTTGAGCCGGACCACGGCCTCCTCGCCGTAGAAGCTCGACAGCGGATGGCGCTGATCCTTGTAGACCACGATCACGTCGCCGCTCTCGTATTTGGGCAGCATCGAATCACCCACGATCTCGAAGGCGACAGTCTCTTCCATGATCGGGAAGGGCAGCGCGATGTCGCCGAGACCCTCCGGGGGGACCTGCTCGTAATCGGGCTCGATCACGGCGCCGGCACCGACGCGGCCCATGATCGGCGCGAGATTGAGCTCGAGATATTCCATGATCGGAATGATTTCCGAGGCCTTCACCAGGCGTTCGCCGCCGAGGATCTCCGAGACCGCGCCGGGCCGCACGCCCATGGCCGCCGCGAGGCCGCCCTTGCTCTTGCCTGTCTTTTCCAGGCCCCGCTCGATCATTGCAACGTCCAACATGGTGATTCCCTCGATTACCCATCGTCTCGCTCTTGTAATCCGAAATTCGGAATTATTGCAATTATGAATATCAGAATTATCGCTTGACTTGTGCTTCGGAATACCGGAATGTCTGTTTCGCCCCGGTCGTGCGATCGGAGGAGACGCATCACAGGACAGCAGCATGGAACCGGGTCATTGGCCGTCGGAGCACTCCGACGCGCTTCGCGACTATTTTCTCAAAGGCATGTCTTATGCGGAAATCGGAAGGCAGATTAACGCAAGGTTTGGAACGGCTTACACGCGCAATGCGGTGATCGGCCGCGCCAAGCGGCTCGGGCTCGTCATGCCGGAATGGATCGTGAGCCCATCGGTCGCGCCATATTTGCCGGGTGAGGCCCCGGTTTCGCCGCGCCGCGCGGTGCTACCGAATCTGAACGTGCCGCCGAAGTCCGCAATGAAGCCTGCGGTGCGGGTGAAGCTGCGCTGCGTCGGCGTTCAGCCGCGCCTGATCCAACTGGTGGACCTCGATCCGGCCGACTGCCGCTATCCCTATGGCGGCGACAAGGACGGGGAGGAGATCGCCTTCTGCGGCCATCCGCGCCAGCCGGGCTCCAGCTATTGCGCCCCGCATGCGGGCCTGACGCGTCGCTCCGGGGCTGCGTCCGCCCGTGTCCCCGGTCCCGTCGTGCTGAAGCTGGTCTTCGCGGCCTGAACTCTCACCCGTTTCATCGTCGATTTCGCAAGGAGTATCCAAGTGGCTCGTGTCCGACGCAACAAGTCCTACAAATTGGCGCAGATCCACGACCGGCGGTCCCGCGACGTGCCATTCAATGCCGAAGTGGCGGAGGTCGAGGTCGACAATCCGCTGGCGCTCGATGCTGGTGAGAAGATCGTGGCCATCCGGTCGATCCGTGGCGATCCGCTGGGACGGCTGCATGCACACCACCAGATCGATGAGGCGCAATTTCTCGGCGGGCGCGCCTTCCAGAACGATTGGGAGAGAGCGGAGCGGGGCCCTCAGGCGATGGACCCGACCCGCGAATATGTCGATGGCGCGCGCACGCGCGAGCCGGTCACCGAGAGCCAGCGCCAGGCGGTGCTGCGGCTGAACCAGGTCGAGCGCGAACTCGGGACCGACGGCGCTGCGCTGGTGCACGACGTGCTGGTGCTGGGCCTGACCATGGATCAGATCGGGCAGCGTCGTGCTGTCCGTACGCAGCGCTGGAACGACTATTTTGCGCGACGCTTTCGCGAGTGCCTCGACCGGCTGGCGCTGATCTACGGTTTTGCGACGGAAACGGGGACACGGCAGGCAGGGCGGCGCAGATGACAACGGCACGCCTGCGGTTTGGGCCGCGGGCGCGCCAGTTTGCCGCTCACGGATGCGGGACGATCTGGTAGGGCGTCGAATAGGGTTCGACGCGGAGCGAGGCGTTGGCCAAAAGCCCGATCCTGGCGGTCGGCGCCTGCTGCAATTCACCGTTCGGGCCGCGATGCACGTTATATTGCCAGACCGTGAGATCGCCCTTCTGCGCCAGCGCGTGCGCAACCGCGCTCGCATCATTGCCGCCGAGCGCCTGAAGCTCCTCCGCCGACAACCCGACGACGATCTCGTCCTTGATGGTGACGATCTTGAACAGGTTCATCTTGGTCTCCTGCGCCCATGCGCCTTGTATCGAGAGGGTGAAAAGCGCGACCGCGGCGCCCTTGATGAGATCGCAGCGAGAAAGCATGCCGTCGTCCTTTGGTGCTGAGGCGCGCCCGAATCGAAGAGTTTTCAGCCATGGCGCCCGTTGTCTGCGTGGCCGTGTCGCAACGGCTTGGTCGTTCGTTCATGGACAACGGTTCACCGGCGGAAACATATCCGGCTTGCGAGATCGATCGTTATTCTGCCGTTAATACAACCGCCGAGGTCGCACTCAACAATTACGTGTAGGCACTGAGAAGGGCTCATTCGCAGCCGAATGTCCGTTCATATCGGAAACAAGCAGAAACGTTGTGCCGATCGACGGCGATTGGAGCTGCGTGCGTGATTGATGACGCTTCTTGACGCAGGTGGGTGACGGCGGTCGATATACCTGTTATCCGGAATTGCCGTGGTGCGATGCAGACGAAGCATCGCTTTAGGCACTGTTGGGCTTGCCGGACGGGTTGTTCCTTGACATAATTGCAACCAGATGGTTGAGCCTGTCGTTTGGACATGTCATTCGGCGTGCCAACCCGCCGGGGCCACCCGGCCGAGAGTTCGTCGCCATGGGTCCTGTATGGCGTCTTGTTATGGCGTTCGGTTCTTGAGCGGGTCACGAAGCCGATGCTTGTCATAGGTGCGAGATGAAAAACCTCAATTTCGCGGCTGAACTGCACCTCAAGCTCGGCGCGCCGGCGAGCGGCACGGTCGAAAGCCTGCGCCTGCTCCGCGCGTTCCTGAAGCTCGCGCCTCGACAGCGTTTCGAGGTCATCAAGCTGGTCGAAGACCTCGCCACCGAAGAAATTCTGCCCGAGCACCCCTTGTCCTGAGCCCGGCCGAGCGCCGGCCTTACGCCGTCTCTCTCGTTTTCCCGTTCGTTTTCCCGCCGGAGCCGGACCGCCGGCGACGTTTCCACGCGGGCTGGCCGCTGGAAGGCGATCCGGCAAGTGTGGTATTCAATTGGGAAAACGGGAGGAGTGCGACCATGATCGAACCGAAGCTCGAAGTTCCGGCCGAACTGCGCGACCTGGCCGAGAAGACAATTGATCAGGCGGAGAAGGCATTCGGCATGTTTTTCGACGCCGCCACCAAATCGATGTCGTCCGTTCCAGGACCGGGGACGGAGGTGTCGAAGCAGGCGCTGGTTTTCACTGAGCAGAACATGAAGTCGGCCTTCGAGCATGCGCGCAAGCTGGTTCATGCCACCGACCTTCAGGAAGCGATGCGAATCCAGTCCGATTTCCTGCGCAGCCAATTCACCAGCGCCGGAGATCACATGCGCCAGATGACCGGCAGTCTCATGCAACAGGGCAAAGGGAAGTCCTGATTCTCCGCGCGCGCAGCATGCCCACAATTGAACTTGCGCGGCGTGGCGATCCGAACCTCGATGCCGGCTCAGATCTATGACGGGCCACCGAATGACCACATTCGCCGTCTGTCGTCCTTCTGCTGATCCCTGCCGGTCCTCCGGCGGGGATTTGCATGTGTGGCGAGCGTCGTGCTCGGCGTGCCACTAGCGCAGCGAAGCGATGTAGGCCGCGATGTCGCCGGCTTCGGTTCGGCTCAGGGGAAAATTCGGCATCTTCGGGTGGGGATCAAGCAGGAAGAAGGCGAGCCTCTCCGGACTGAAGTCCGGCCTGCGCGCGACGGAGGCAAAGGAGGGGACGTCAGCGCTCGCCTGGGTTTGGCCGTTCGCGACGACATGGCAGCTTGCGCACCAGCGTTTGGCGAGGTCCGCACCGTGTTCGGCATTGGCCGCGAGAGCCGACGATGTGCCGAAGCTCGAGGTTACGGCAAGCAGCAGGCAAATTCGTCTCAAATGCTGGTGCATAGGGTAACTTTCATGCATCGATTAGCGGCCGCCATGCTTATCCGCAGCACGATCCCGGAAATTGCGAGAGATCAATCCGGGCGATGATCGACCGCAGCAGCTTGCGGGCCGAACGATAGAGATGCCGTAGGAAAGCCGGCATCCTCGCCGCGGGCAGGCCAAGACTTCTCGTGAGACTTCTCGTATCGAGATTTCTCGTATCCAGACTTTCAATGTAGTGCGACACGTGACTCTCCGAGGCTATATCGCCCTTTTATCCCGGCGCCTCGGAGCCGCCTTGATCTGCCGCAAAGCGTTCCGGGCTAATAGTCGCCCGGATTCATGATCATCGGGGTTTTCGTATCAGCCGGCGCAAGCGCGCTGCTGGCGCTGTCGCGCAGGAAACGGTCGAGCGTTTCCTGGATCTTCTCCTTGACCGAGTTGGGACCGCGATCGCTCATTTCCGTGTGCTGCGCGCCAGTGTGGACGATATCGATACCGCGCGCCTTGGCTTCTTCCGGCGTCGGCAGCACGCCGGGATCGGTCAGGAAATGCGGATCCTTTGACCGGAACGACAGGATCTTCATGCCGTCGCTGACCACGAAGGGCACCCGCAGATTGTCGAGCGTGATCACCTTCGACACCAGCTCCGGGTGCTGATGGGCAACATACATGGAGACATCGCCGCCGTTGGAGTGACCGACGAGGGTGATGTGGTCGTAATCGACGTTTTCGTGCTGCTTCTTCAGCTTGTCCAGCGCGAACAGAATGTTGGCTTCGCAGCGGATATAAACCTCGCGCCGGCCGACATATTGCTGACCGACATGGGTCATCAGCGGCGGATCGCTCGGCAGGTCCTGCTGGATGCTGGCAACCAGATAGCCGCGCGCGGCAAGCACGTTGGCAAGGAAGGAGTATTCGGTGGCCTTGACGGTGTTGCCGTTGCTGATGATGGCGAGCGGGAGTTTCCAGAGGCCGAGATTCGCCTTGGTCTCGTAATCGCGCCGCACCGCCACGTCGACCGAGATCGGCCGCTGCCGCGAGGCGTCGAACAGCGCCAAAGTCTCATGGCGGATCGCGAACCGACTAACGACGAAATATTCCCCGACGCCGAGGACGCAGAGAAACGCCAGGATTGCAAACACCCTCTTCATGGTTTCATCTCAAATCACATTTGACTGAACATGGTCATTGGGAACTCCCGGATCGAGCGATCGTGAGCAGCTTACGGGATTAAATTTAGGCAAGTCTGTGAGCAAGCCCGCAAAAAGGACCGCGGGGTGGCTACGAACAGCCGGACTTGCCGCGTTCGGGGCAGAGCCGGAACGCGCTCGACAGGGTGAACAGGAAGCGGGGGCTGCGGCGCTCGTTGTCCGGTGCCCGGTAGCTCAAGGGCACCGCTACGCCGAGATCGGCCTGGATATCCTCTGGCAGGAAGAAGCGCACACCGGCCCCGGCCGATGCGAGCGACAGGCCGTCACTCAGGCGGTAACCGTCGTTCCAGACGGCGCCGCCGTCGCCAAAGGCGTAGAGCTGATAGCCGGTCCAGTAGCGGAAATTGAGCTTCTGGTCGAAGCGCAGTTCGAGCGAGCCGGCAAGGCCGTTGTCGCCGCTGATCTCGGCTGCGCCATAGCCCCGGCCGAAGGCCACGCCGCCGAGATAGAATTGCTGCGAGGTGAACAGTGGCCGCGATGCGGTCTGGCTCGCCGCGGAGAGCCTGAGCGACCAGGTATCGTTGAGCGTCTGGTAGCGCGTGAACCAGAGGTTCAGCACCGAGAAGTTCGAAGATGCGCCGTCGCGCGACAACAGGTCGTCGTCGAAATGCGAGGCGCCGAAGATGTCGAGGCCCTGGCGGTAGGTCAGCGTCGCAAGATTGGTGCCACCGAAGCGATCCTGTAGCCGGTAGTCGGCGGTCAGGCTCGCGGTCCTGATATGATCGTTGTACCAGGGACCGTAACGGTCGTGCTCGGACACATTGCTGAAGGTCGTCGCCGCAGTCAGCGTGAGCGTGGAGGATTGCGATTGCAGCGGGACGACGCTGGCGCGCAGCTCGAACGCCTCGGTCGTCGTGATATCGCTGTCGAGGCGGCGGGCATCGCCCGGCCGGACCGCGCTGTACAGGGCGGAAGCGCCGAGGCGCACGCCGTCGACGCCGACGGGCGTGTCGTAGGACAGCCGCGCAAAGCCGAGCTGGCGAGGATCGTTGGCAATCGTCGACAGGTTGACTGCCAGCGTGTCGCCGGGCGTGAGGTAGGAGTTGAACGCGCCGGTGGCGTAGCTCTGCCACGGGCCAACGGAAGATGATCCGAGATTGTCCAGACCGAACGAGGAGAAGGCGTGCCAGGTCTTCAAAACGACTGTGAGACGGAAGCGGCCGGTCGTGCCACCGATCTCCTCCAGCGCGGTATCGGTGATCCGGACGCCCGGCCTGCCGTTGATGAGGAAGAGCTGGCGTTCGAGTGTTGCAAGGCGCGACGGCTGCTCGGCCAGAACCGGCCCGAGCATCGGCCTTACGCCGAACTGCTCGGCGCCGTCGCCTTTCAGCTCGGCCTGTACGATGGCGCCTTCGATCACCTGGATCCGTACCCGGCCGTCGGCAATGTCCTGCGGCGGCACGATGGCCCGGCTCAGATGGAACCCCTCGGCGCGGTAGAGATCGCTGATCGCGCCGGCGATCGCGGCGAGATCCGCCTGCGAGACCTGCTTGCCGAGATAGGGCTGATAGATCGCGGCGATCCGATCTTGGGATACGGTGTGTGCGCCGCTGACGTTGACGCCGCGCAGCACGAATTGCGGTTTGGTATCGCCGCCGGTGTTGGGCTGTCCGACACCCGGGAGCCGGACCGGAGGCCGGCTCAGCGATTCCCGCTCGGTTTGGTTATCGAAATATTTCTCGGGCTGGCGCGGATCGAAACCCGGCTGGTTCGCCTGTTGTGCGAACGCCTGGGAAATTCCCGCAAAGATCGGTACCACCATCACCAACGCGGTAATGAGATGCCGCTGCTCAACGTACGTCGCGAATCTCTCTCCGTAGTTTGACGGAGACTTTGCGATGGGGCGGTAAGGGTTCGTTATCCGCATGATTTTTCATAGTTTTTTATGGTCAATGATTGGTTAATGCTGCCACTGCACGGGCCGCTTCCCGCTAATCCTCTCTTGAGTGATTTCCGGATACCCCTCAGCTCCGGCTGTAACGCGGACTGAGGATCGTGATGCTTGGCAGAATTGGAATGCGGTGTGCCCTCGTGGCGGCGCTGACCCTTGGAACGGCTTCCGCTGCGTTTACCGCGGAGGATGGCGTCTGGTCGGTCAGCAAGGCCACCGGCGAGGTGTGGGTCGCGACCGACGGCGCGCAACAGGTCTCGCTGAACCAGGAAGCGACGCTCAAGCCCGGCAATACCATCCGCACCGGACGCAACGGCCGGGTGCTGCTCGTCCGCGGCGAGGAGACCATTCTGATCTCTCCCAACTCCGTGATCGGCTTGCCCTCGGAGAAGAAGGAGGGGCTCTCGACCACCATCATCCAGCGGGCGGGATCGATCCTGCTCGAGGTCGAGAAGCGCAACGTCAAGCATTTCGAGGTCGAGACGCCCTATCTCGCCGCCGTGGTCAAGGGAACGCAGTTCAGCGTCACGGTGGGAGCTGGCAGCACCAAGGTCGGCGTGCTCCGCGGCCAGGTCGAAGTCTCCGACTTCAAGACGGGACAGATTGCCCAGGTCATGCCGGGACAAGCGGCCACCGTGTTTGAGCACGGCAAGCCTGGACTCAGCTTGAGCGGCGCGGGGACGTTCAATCCGATCGAGCATGGCAAGCCGCGCGCCTCGACGATCGAGCGTGTCCCCGTCCCGAAATCGGGCCTGTCGGCGCCGCGCAATGCCGCGAGCGGCCATGCGATCCATGCGCTCGGTCCCATCGACAAGGGGGCCAAGGCGGCTGGCGTGCCGAAGCCGTCGCATCAGGCGGCTGGAGGTCATGTTTCCAAGGCCGGCGTCGTGCGCATCTCGAGCTCGCTCGGCGAAGTCAGGCTGAATGTCCACAAGGTCACGAATGGGCTCGCCCACGGCGCGGTTGCTCCCGGACAGGTGCGCAACGCGAACGCCAACGCCGGTCCTGACACGGTGTGGAGCGACGGCAAATCCAATACGCCGGCATCCAACAGCTCCGTCCAGACTGCGGCAACGACGAGCGGTGCGGCAGCTGCTGGCAACAGCGCCTCGGCTGCGAGTGCGGCGATCGCGGCAGCGGCAGCCGGTGCATCCAGCGACAGCCCCGGCGCCAACAACGGAAACTCCGGCGGCAACGGCAATTCCGGCAACAACGGCAACGGAAATAGCGGGAACAACGGCAACGGCAACCATGGTGCCACCGGCAACGGCAGGGGCAACAACGGCAACGGCAGTGGGAACGGCGGCGGCAACGGCCATGGCAATGCCTACGGCCACAACAGGCGCTGAGGCGGTTTCCCAGGGGATGAGGGGGCGCATCCGTTGAAGCGGGTGCGCGGGAGGATCGGGTGAAACGTTATCGGCCGCATATTCTCGTCGTGATCGCGCTTGCGATCGTGCTGTCCACGGGATGGCATGGTGCGCTTCGCAACGCGCTCACCGATCTGCGGTTCAGCTGGCAATCGCGTGCGGCCAGCGGCAATGTCGTCGTGGTGGCCATCGACGCACCGTCCATCGATCAGATCGGGGTGTGGCCGTGGCCGCGCCGGCTCCACGCGGAGCTGTTGCGCAGGCTCGAGGCGGCGGGCGCGGGGGACATCGCGTTCGACGTCGATTTCAGCACGCCGTCCGATCCGGCGTCCGACGAGGCCTTCGTCAAGGCGCTCCGCGATGTCGGCGGCTCGACGATCCTGCCGTCCTTCAAGCAGCCGACGCCGAATGGCGGCACGGCGCACATCAATCGCCCCCTGAAGGGTTTCAGCAACCAGTCGTGGCCGGCCGTCGTCAACGTCGCGGTCGAACCCGACGGGCTCGTTCGTCGTTATCCGTTCGGCGAGAAGCTCGGCGATGCCTTGATGCCGTCGATGGCCGTCGTGCTGGCCGGGCAGGATGCCAACCGGCGGCCGCCCTTCCTGATCGACTTCAGCCTTCGTGCAACCTCCATTCCGAGCGTCTCCTATGTCGACGCGCTGCGCGGCGATGCCGCGGCTCTCGACAAGGTGAGAGGCAAGAAGATCATCGTCGGCGCCACCGCGCTCGAGCTCGGTGACCGGTTCAGCGTTCCCAACGGCAGGATCGTCTCGGGGCCGGTCCTCCAGGCGCTGGCCGCAGAATCGATCCTCCAGGGCCGGATGCTGCACTGGACATCCGATATCGGCATGATCCTGGGTCTGGGCGTGATCTGCCTGCTGATGATGTATGCGTGGCGTCGCCTCGCGCCAGGAATTCGCGTCGCGGTCCTGATCGCCTCCGGGTTGGCTATCGAGCTGGTCGCGGCCCTCGTGCAGGCAAGATGGCCCCTCGTCATCGACACATCGCTATTTCACATCGCGATCGTCGCCTATCTGGCCGCGATTGCGCTGGACGAAATCGATTTCCGCAGTCTCCTGGGACGCATCGCCGAGAGCCGCTTTCACCGCATCGCGATGTCGCTTGGCGATGGTCTCGTCTGCACCGACGAGGATCACCGGATCACGGTCTGGAATCCCGGCGCGAGCACGATCTTCGGCTACGCGCCGGCGGAGATGATCGGCCGTCCGTTCGAAACGCTATGCGCCGTGCCGGTGGACGGCGATGCAAGGCCGTCCATGCACGACGCCGCGCGCCAGGCGCTGCTGGTTCCGGGCGGGGCGGTCGTCGTCGAGTTCGAGGGCCGGCGCAAGAATGGCGAAACCTTCGCCGTCGAGGCGAGCTTCTCGGGCTGGCAGGGAACGGACGGCTTTCAGTACGGCGCGATCCTGCGCGACATCTCGGTCCGCAAGCGGGAAGCCGAACGCGTCAAATATCTTGCCGAACACGACGCGCTGACCGGTCTTGCCAATCGCAACACGCTGCATGCCGGACTGGCCGGCATGATTGCGAATGCAGAGCGACGGCCTCGCGAAGTCGCGTTGCTCGTCATCGGGCTCGACGGCTTCCAGGGCATCAACGACAGGTTGGGGCATTCGGCGGGAGATCTGGTGCTGCAGGCGGTCGCCATTCGCCTGGAGGGTCAGGCCGGAGATCGGGCGATCGTCGCCCGGCTCGGCGGAGATGAATTCGCCATTGTGCGCGAAGCCGCAGATGGCGGTGAGCCGATCGCGAAGTTCGCCGAGCGGATCGCGCGTGCATTCGAAACGCCGCTTGCGACGGGCACGCGCCAGCATCGTGTCAGGATCAGCATCGGCGTCGCGGTCTACGGCGAAGGCGGACAGAGCGCCGACGAACTCCTCAGCAATGCTCATCTGGCGTTGAGCAAGGCCAAGATGACGCGGCGCGGCAGCCATGTGATCTTCGAGGCTGCGATCAGGCAGGAGCTGGAGAACCGGCTGACGCTGGAGAGCGAGTTGGCGCTTGCGGCGGATCGCGGCGAGTTCGAACTGTTCTACCAGCCCCAGGTTCGTCTGATCGACGGCAGCCTTATCGGGGCCGAAGCGCTGATCCGTTGGCGGCATCCGGTGCGCGGCTACGTCTCGCCCGGAGAATTCATGCCGGTGGTCAACACCTCGGCACTGTCAGAGCGGATCGCGAACTGGGTGATGGAGACCGCCTGCCGTCAGGCGCGTGACTGGGAAATATCCGGCAACGGCGTGCGTGTTGCGATCAACCTGTCGCCCTCGCAGCTTCACTCCGGCGATCTCGCGCATTCGGTTGCGGCGTTGCTCGAAGCGACGGGGCTTACCCCGTCACTGCTCGAAATCGAGGTGACCGAAGACATCCTGATCCAGGACGAACGCCGCGTGCTCGACATGTTCAAGCGAATTCAGGAGCTCGGGGTGCGCGTCCTGTTCGACGATTTCGGCACCGGTTATGCGAGCCTCAGCTATCTGAAGAAGTTTCCGCTCGACGGGCTCAAGATCGACCGCTCGTTCGTGCTCGATCTGCTCGCCGATTCCGACGATGCCGCGATCGTCGGCTCGACCATCGGCCTCAGCAAGCAGCTCGGCCTCACGGTCGTGGCCGAAGGCATCGAGAACCGCGCGACTGCCGACTTCCTGGTCAGCATGGGATGCGCGGAAGGACAGGGTTATTTCTTCGGCCGTCCGATGCCTGCCGAGGCGTTCGAAAAACAGTTCCTGGCGGCTGAACTCCAGACTGTCAGCGCCGCCTGAGCGAGCGGCTTTCGCCTGCGCGTTGACACCAGCATTCCGAATGGAGGTTTGGTGTTTTGGCGAGCGGCGTCCGCGGGTCACCATCGATCTGGTATTCGGCGTCCAGCGACGGTGCGCACATTCCTTGCTTCCTGCGAGGTCGCAGCGCAATTTGAGCGCGGAAATGCTCCACGGGGATTGGCCTCGCATTGTCTGCTTTCGAAAGCTGAGCGGAAAGGCCTCTTGAAGCTGCTCAAGGGCAGCTTTTGACCCGAAGCGGACTCGGCGACAGATCGTCACCAATATCTAAAGCCAAACCAAGCAACCGGTCCTTGCCGCGCCGCCAGAACGATCGGCGGCTCTGCATGCCGTCTTCCAGCATATTTCCTGCTCGGTTGTCGCTTCCGCTGTTCAAGCGATGCTGCGCGATGCGATCCGGGCAGAGGCAGCCGCGCAAATGCGCCGCGCACTCTGGCATCATCGATAGGACCGGCCGGTATAGTGCCAGGCGGAGCCGGAGGGTTCGTGTCCCATGGCGCCGGTGTAGGCGCCGCAAGGATCGCCTGTGTTGTGTCGAAGACGACGAGCGCGGGTAATTTCCGCTCCGAGTGGATGCGTATGACAGGCGGATTAGCTGCCGCTCTTTGGGCGATGGGCGAGGTTGGCAGATAGAAGCCCGCAATCAACAGCAGCGCGAGCAACACCGCGCCGACGCTGCGGAAGTAGGCCAACAAAGGCATCTGTCGCTCCGCGCCCCCAAACTACTCGGGCCCAATGCGCGACGCACGTTGACAAAGGCCGGGCCCTTCCGGGAGCAGGTTGCTCGTCGCCAGACCCGGCTTTCTTCGGCCTGAGCGCGAGTTGCGCTCAACCATCCTGCCTCACCTTAGCGACCAGCCCCAATGCGATTGACGCCGCCATTGGCATTGCCACCGACATTATGACGGACCGCAGCGCGAGCCACCGGTCGGGGCCTCAGCACCACTCCCGCGCGCGCAACGCAACCGGCTGGATAGCCGACGTACGTGCAGTACACGACCGCACCTGCCGGCTCGCTGCTGAACGTTGCGCCCGCAATTCCCAGCAACGCGCTGCATGCGAAACCCGCGAATGTAAGTTTTGTAAGAGAGGGAAACTGCAGCATAGGCGCCTCCTGATCTCATGTAGGCTTGATCGCATGCCGTCGGGTGCGATCAGCGCCTGACATTGGTGGGCTGCCGACGCATAGCCGCCTTTGACCTAGGTCAAGCCCTAAGGCCGATTTGCGAATGTCGGAGACTCGCGAAAAGAAAGACACAAATATTGTCCCATCGGTGCACACTGAGCAGCCGAGGCTACTTCCATTACGAAGACCCCGCGGCGCTGTCCTGCTCCTCGGCAAGCCAAGCGGTAATGCCGGATGTTGGAATGAGCCGCCGGGGAAGGTGGGGATTTATCGTTCCCGCGAAGATAGCAAGGCCTTCGTCTAGCTTTGCACGAGCGAAGGCCTTGGCTTCTGCTTCCGTGGTGAAAGTCCTTGTTTCTCGAGGGCTCCGCTGCTTCGGCAGCGTGCCGCGTTTGCGAATCTCGAAGGTGACGTACCAAGTCGGCGTCATTGCAGGCACCACTTGATCATCCAGCCCCGATTTTGGCCCTCATTGTGGTGTGCTGTCGGGTAGCGGGTTGATCCAAATCAAGATCGAGCGTCGCGCTATGAGACATCAATCAGGGCGACCGGCAAGGAAGACAGATCGCTGCGCTGACGCGTCATTCACCTGATCCACCCGTGCATCGCGTTGTCGGCGCCGACGATCTTGTTTTAGCCTCTAGCAGATATTTTGGCGCTGGCTGTCGCGCTCTGCGATGGCGCTACCCCTTGCCTCTTCCTGACAACGAATGAGCGCTGCGGCTCGCACGCGTGCGCGTCGGATTGCGCTTGGGTGTTGCCATTCTGTTACATGGGCATGAGACGGTCGCGACTAAACTCCCAATTGTTATGAAGTACTTATGCACGATTACGTGCACAAGAGTTGTCGATCAACAATAAGCTTGGATACGGAGACAATCTCATGAGGAAACTCCTGCTTGCCGCTGTCAGCGTCGCATCCATGGGCCTGGCGGCCCCTGCAACGGCTGCCGACATGGCCGTCAAGGCCCCGCCACCAGCACCGGTCGTGACGATCTACAACTGGAGCGGGTTCTACATCGGCGCTAACGGCGGTTGGGGACGAGCCGAAAGCTGCGTGGATTTCGTGACGCTCGCCGGGACAGTGGCGGCCGGTTGTGCTGATCGCAACGGTGGTCTGATCGGCGGTCAGATCGGCTATCGCTGGCAGACCAATCAGTTCGTCTTCGGCCTCGAAGCACAGGGCGATTGGGCCGACATCAAGAGAACGCGTGTGAGCCTGGTCGATCCGCTTATTTCGACCACGGGCAAAACCGATGGCATCGGCCTATTCACTGCCCAGCTTGGTTGGGCGTGGGATGCGTCCCTGTTCTACGTGAAGGGGGGCGCGGCCGTCACTCACAATCGCTTTGACATCTTCAACAACGTCACCGGTGTAGGCCTCGCCTCGGCTGGCCACACGCGCTGGGGCGGTGCCCTTGGTGTCGGCTGGGAATATGGCTTCGCGCCGAACTGGTCGTTCGGCGTTGAATACGACCATCTCTGGATGGGGCGCGACAGCGGTACCTTCGCCGGCGTGGTCACGCCCGGAGGCTTGACGCTTACGGGCAGCGGGGTCAGCCAGGACGTCGATATGATCACCCTACGCCTCAATTATCGCTTCGGCGGTTACACGGCCCCGGTCGCAGCACGTTACTAGTCCACTAGTGGGACTCAGCAGCTGGCCCCGGGTTTCCCCCCGGGGCCTTCTGTTGCTCGTCCGACGAACGCCGCGTCGCGCTGTGCTGCGATGAAAGGTTGAGGGCCGCGCGTCCGAATGGGGGCGCAAGAACGGACATGTCGGAGTTACCGCCTGGCCTGTGCGCCGCAATTCTTTCTCCAAGTCTCTTGATTTGAATCAACGCGACTTCGTCCTGCCGACGATTGTTTGCGCGGTGCCTGGGGGTCACTAACCGAGGAGGTCGCCGATGATGAAGATAGTAGCGATCGGAACAGTAGCACTCCTTCTTGTCGCACCGTCGATTGCCAGGGCGCAAGCTAACTCCGCTGCAACGCCAGAACGGCTAAACGCAGTAGACCGAAATACACTGATGGACATGCGGATCGATTTGACCAAGGCCGCCTTGCAGCTGACACCTGACCAGGAAAAACTCTGGCCGCCTGTCGAGAGCGCCATTCGTGCCAGGGCGGAGGATCGGAAGGCCCGGGTTGCAAAGATTTCGGAAACAGTGGGCAGACGGACCGACCAAAATGCCGTCGAAACCATCCGCAATCGTGACCCCATCGCCTTCCTGCAACGACGCTCGGAGGCATTGGCTCAACGATCAGCCGATTTGGATAAACTCGCCGAGGCGTGGCAGCCACTTTACAAGACCCTCAATCCCGAACAGAGGCAGCGCATGGGGGCCATCGCGGTCCTTGTACTTCACGACATGAGTGATGTCGTGGAGCGACGTCGTGCGCAGGCCGACGACGAAGACTGAGTTTGATTCATACCTGCCGCGTGATGGTCTGAACATGCGCGGCTAACTGACTTAGGCCTGGGCGATGTCCCCTTTGCCAAAGCCGACATCCCCGGGCCAACGTCTACGTGATGGGGCTCTTGGAAAGCCAATGATTGGGAAGTCACCCCATCGATCCGTACGTGCACGGTTCTGACAGGGGCGGCAGGCTCATCCACTTAGCTCTGGCCAACTCTCGCTCCAAAGCTGGGGAAGGTCGATCCGTTGCCGCCCAGACCTTCACCATCCGGCGGGCAAACACCTCCGTCAGGATCGTACTGAGAACGGAGGTAACGACCATCAGCACCAGTTCCGCATTGAAAATTTCCGCGGTCAACAGCCGCTCCCCGGCGGAGGAACCGTTGATCTAGCGCAACGCCCGCCTAGCACGGGAGGGTGCATCATCGAGCGGGCAGGAAACCGTGGAGTAAGGTCCATGATGCAGATGAATGTACGAAACGTTGCATTAGCAGCCTCGACGTTCACTTGTGCGATGCTGCTCTCCTTCAGTTGGTCCGAGCAAGGCGGCGCTTCGCTTTCTACCGATAGCGCACAAGCACGGGTCGGTCGTCCCCTGACACCAGTGAGCGTTGCGGGTGTTGCACGCCGACAAAACCGGCGGGCTGCATATGGATACGGGGCGGGCGTCGTCGGCGCCGGCATTGGCGCGGCAGCGGTTGGCACCGCCGCGGCGGTCGCGGCCACCCAACCCTGGAACTGGGGTGGTACCGGTTACTATGGCAGGCCATACGTGGGTGGCGGCGCGTTGGCGGCCAACGCCTATTATGGCGGTCCGATTGAAACCAGTCCCTACTATCTCCAAAAGGCCTACCCGGCGAATGGTCCCTGGCATGGCTTTAGCGGATGGGCCGACTACAAGGCTCGCGCCGGCATTGTCTGCGATCCCGGCACCATGATCAAAGGCCCTGATGGCCTGATGCATGTCTGCCAGTAAAGCTTGAGCGCGGATGAGGAGGAGGCGGCTCAAGAGCCGCCTCCTGGTGGCAGAAATACAACTCGAGCGAATTTGGAGAGTTCGTCCCGCTGTTCGAGTAGCTAACCTTGACCAATCGGCGGTGCTCGGAAGTCTGCAGGGTCTGCCGTTGGGACGAAAGGCCAGCCGGGTACCATGGATGATCTGTCGAGAATTCGCATTGACGGTGCCAAACTGCCGAGTTGGCTTCGCATCGTCGTCGTCCTGGCGCTAGCACTGCTGGCCGCGGGTGCAAGCCTGTTCGCGTATCGCTGGCACGTCCGACCGGTGACGCTGTCGATCGCAGTTGGGTCATTGGATGGCGACGCCCCCAAAATCGTGTCGGCGCTCGCGAGCAGGCTTGTCCTCAACAACGCGCCGGTCCGGCTGAAGGTGGTGGAGACTACCGGCCCAATTGAATCCGCGGAAGCGTTTTCCTCTGGCAAGACGGACCTTGCTGTGGTCCGCGGAGATGTCGGCGACCTTTCACAAGCGCAAGCCATCGTCGTCCTCGCCGAAGCCGTTGCGCTGCTGTTTGCACCGCCGGGATCGCCGATCAAGGACATGGCTGGCCTAAAGCGTACAACAGTAGGGGTGGTTGCGGGCGACACTAATGAGAAGATCGTCAGCGTATTGACAAAGGCATATGACCTCGACCGCGCCAACGTTGCTTTCAAAAGTGTCGCGCTCGACCAGGTTCGCCGCACTCTCGACACAAAGGAAATACGTGCCGTCCTTCTCGTAGCGCCGCTGAGCGAGAAGTACGTATCATTGGTGCGAGGTTTATTCCCGCAGACTCCGAAGAGCGCACCGGTCCTGATTCCAATCGAGAATGCCGGTGCGATTGCCGAGAAGGAGCGCGCTTACGAGAGCTTCGACATCCCAAAGGGAACACTACGCGGATCTCCTCCCGTTCCTGAGGACGACGTGACCACTTTGAAGGCTTCTTTCTACATCGTCGGCAAGAAGAGCCTGGACAACGATATGATCGCCGGCTTCACGCAAGCCATTGCCCGCGCTCGCAGAGACGTTTTGGCCGAATTGCCGGTTCTCGCGCAATTCAAGGCGCCCGATACGGACGCCGGCGCCTATCTCCCCGTTCACCCCGGCGCCGCAGAGTTCTACAACGGTAGCCAACTGACCTTCTTGGACAAGTGGAGCAACGCCATCTTCTTGGCGCCAATGGCGCTCGGCGCGCTTGCCACGATCCTTGCGGCGGCATGGCAGTTTCTTAGATTCGGCGACCTCAAGCCAAGAGAACCCGCGCTTGATTTGCTCTATGCATTGGGGAGACGAATAAGACACGCCGAGAACGAAGCGAATTTGTTGGAGATCGAGACTGAGATCGACGAGGTACTGAGCGCGCAGCGCACCAGAGCAAACGAGGACGTATCCACCCTCGATACGGCCACACTAAATGTTGCCGCACATCGGCTCGAGAACCTGATACAAGATCGTCGCGCGGCACTCGGCGCGCGACCTTCCAGGGAAGCGCACGATGCGAAGCGGGCAGCGGTCGGGCCAGCATCGAAGGACAATTAGCGCACGGGGCGCCGACCAGCGGGAGATCAGGGATTGCCTCAGTTGGCGGCCTCTTTCGCTCTCAACGCGTGTCCGTTATTGGACCCTTAGCCGAACAAGGCCGGGGGCATTATGGTGTCCGCTATCGGTGGTAGAGCGGGCGCGGGCCGTGCTCACTTCGACCACCGGTTGTGACCCCACAGCAGACGATAGGCTGTTCGCTCGGCATGTGGCTGTGCCGCCTTGCTTAAGCAAGCGGCTTGGCGACGTCGCGAACGCAATTGGCTTGAGCGACCGGGTTCAGCATTCGACCCTTCAAGGTGAAAATTGCCGTTGGCAGGTGCCACCGCGGCAATGCGACGAATAGTGCCTTCAGCACATCGGCTCCGGGGCCGAACCGCAGCGCCGAGCCAGTCCCGATGGTGGACGGTCTCACCGAACGGGCGGTTGCAGAAAAGCTATCGCCGCCGCGCGACCGCGACCCCGAAGAGGAAAGCGACGAACAGGCTCGCAAGCGGCGCCTCGCGCGTGATCGCTGCGACCGTCGCGAGTGCCCCGCCGGGCTTGCGCGATTCCTCGACTGCGGAGGTCAGACGATCAACCGCTGCGTGCAGGCCTCCGGCGACTTCACCCACCGTGCGGGAGACGTCCGCCGCGGTATCGATGGCACGTTCGGCCATGCCGGGTTGCGAGGTGGATTTCGGTATCTCCGTGCTCAACTGCGCGACCTCCAGACCTGACGATGGGCCGGCACCTTTGGCTATCCGCGCGAGCGCTCGTTCTGAACAGCGGGTCTTGATGACCTTTGGCTATCCGCGACAGGCGCCGTGGTTTACGGCGGGTGCCGGCCTTGGATGGGCAATTCAGCGCGCGGGATTTTGTTCCGAACGATAGGACGTCCACGGCGGACCTACCCCGGGAAACGACGGGTGCGAATCTCTGTTAGGCTGGCGGTGGCTCGTTGATGTCAGGAGACAGCCGTGACCGATCGGACCGTGACGGATCGAGGCCGGCGCATCGCCTTGCTCGGCGCTCCCATCGACATGGGGGCTTCGCAGCGCGGCACCTTGATGGGCCCCGCGGCGCTGCGCACCGCAGGCCTTGCGACACTGCTCGAAAGCCTGGATTTCGAGGTCGTCGACTACGGCGATCTTTCCGTGGCCGAAGTCGGGGACCTCACCGACAGGCCGCCGGAAAGGGCCAATCACTACCGCGAGATCCAGCGCTGGACGCGCGTTCTGAGCCAACGAGGCCATGAGATCGCGAGAACCGGCGCGCTGCCGATCTTTCTCGGCGGCGATCACACACTGTCCATGGGTTCGGTCAATGCCATGGCGCGTCATTGGCAGGAGCGTGGACGCGAGCTGTTCGTGCTCTGGCTCGATGCCCATGCCGACTACAACACGCCGCAGACGACGATCACGGCGAACATGCACGGCATGTCGGCCGCGTTCCTGTGTGGTGAGCCCGGCCTCGAGGGCCTGCTCGGCGACGATCCGCGCGCTTCGATCACCCCTGACAGGCTCGATTTGTTCGGTGCGCGCTCGATCGACAAGCTCGAGAACGAATTGATGCGCGCGCGCCGGATCAGGGTCGTCGACATGCGTCAGATCGACGAGTTCGGCGTCGCCGTCTTGATCCGGCGCGTCATCGAGCGGGTCAAGGCGAGCAACGGCGTGCTGCATGTCAGCTTCGACGTCGATTTCCTCGACCCGTGCGTGGCGCCGGGCGTCGGCACCACGGTGCCGGGTGGAGCGACCTATCGCGAGGCACACCTGATCATGGAGCTGTTGCACGATTCCGGCGTGGTGGGATCGGTCGACATCGTCGAACTCAATCCGTTCCTGGACGAGCGCGGCCGGACCGCGCGCACGGCGGTCGAACTGATCGGCAGCCTGTTCGGCCAGCAGATCACCGACCGACCGACGCCGAGCAACGCGATCGCTCCGGGCGAGTGATGCCGTCGCCTTCAAAATTAGGCAGGAACATTCCCTCGGTTGCCAAGTTTTCCCGATGCCCTTCCCCAAGGGCGACCCCGTATGGCCTCAGCTCGAACGCCCCCGATATCCCCGCGAGCTGGGGCCTTTTTTCTGCTCCGGCAGATTGGATATCGATGGTGCACGCAGGTCTCTCTCGTTCGGGGCGCTTCAGTATGTTCGTCAGAGAGATCGGCTGGTGACCCGGCCGGAACTTTGCCGACATAACACCGTTCCCGATGTGCGGGCGCGAACGTAGGCGGACACCATGAAATGGATGCTTGTGGTCCTCGTGGGTGGCGTCGCCCCCGTCAATACCGATCTCGTATTCGACAAGTTCAGTGACTGCCTGTCCGCCGAAGCGCAAATGCGACAGCACTACTCCGATGCGTTCGATGCCTGGGACCGTGTGGCCGCCGCAAGAATCGACCGGCGTAGCGACTACAGGAAGGCCCGCGATCTCGAGGCGAAAAAACTGCTGAGCAACGTGGGCACCTGTGTGCCACACGGCGGGGGAGATTCTGTTGCGCCGGCGGAGCAGCCCAAGCCGCCCGCCGCACCTTCGCAGCAACCCGCTGCGCCGCCGCAGCCGACACCGCGACCTTAGCGAACGCCGCGCGGGCCCTTCGGCCAAATTGGGTCCTGCGACGTCGGGAAAAAGTGGCAACATCTTTGGAACCTTGTCATCGGTCCCTGGGTTCTCGCAAGCCGCATCCTGCGGTGAGGAGATACCCATGAAGAAGCTGATGCTGACGTGCGCGGCTGCTGCGCTGATCTCGACCGGCGCGCTGGCGCAGTCGACCGTCGTCACCACCACCGGCACCGGCCATGCCGCCGCCGTGCAGATCGAGCCGGAATACCGCACAAAGATTCGTACCTACGTGACCGAACACAAGGTGCGCCCGGTGCAGACCCGAGAGAAAATCGTGGTCGGCCAGCCGGTGCCGCGCGAGGTCGAGCTCGAGGCCGTGCCCGCCGATTGGGGCCCCTCGCTCACCAGGTACCGTTACGTCTACTCGGGCGAACGCGTGATGCTGGTCGATCCGTCGACGCGCACGGTCGTCCAAGAGATCGACTAAGTCCCGGGAGGCGGGTCGCTGAGCAGGCGGCCCGCCTCCCGCCAGCCCGGCCCCGCCCAATACCTCACCCTTATTCTTATTTCTTATTCTTGTTTGCGAGCGGTCATGCCGATCATTCGATATTTCGTCTTCGTCGGCGGGCTCCTGCTGACCTTGCTGTTCGCTGCCGACCGGTACTTGCCGGCTCCCGGCGAGCCTGCAGCGATGGCAGATCCTGACAGAACCATCATCCGGATCACGTCGGCAAGAAGATTACCGGAGAAGATCGTATTCGATACGCGTCTGAGCGCCGATGTGCCGAAGATCGCCCAGGCCGATCCAACTCCTGAAGAACCTCGGCAGCAAATGCGTGAAGCCATGGCCGCCATGCCTGCAGCACCGTTCGACCAGATTAAGAAAGAACCGCCCGCGCGAATCTCCGCAGAGGCCCGTTCGCATCCGAAGCGCTCGGCCAAATCATCGAAAAGGGCATCCGAGCGACGGCTTGCCTTCGAGCGGCACGACCCGTTGTCCGGCGGATGGTGGTGAGCGGAAAACTTCGCAAGTGATGTAAAGGAAAAGGCCGCGCCCATAATGGCGGTGGTGCCGATGCCAGTGGCGCCGAACGACCGGATAAGATCCGCCGTAATAGGCGTAGGCGGGGCGCGCGATGCGGCGATAGCGATAGCCGCAGGAAACAGGCGCTGTGAGCCGCCGCCCCAGTGCCCAACCGGGAACAAGTGGAACATTCACGCGTTGGCGGGCGGGCATCCCATCTGGATGCTGGTTCACTGGAGGAGACGATCGATGAAGACAATTTTTGCCGCAGCTCTGATCACCAGCACGCTGATCAGCGGCGCTGCGTTGGCGCAATCCACCCCGCCTGCTGACCGAGCGGCTCCTGCTGCTACCGCACAGCCGGCCGATAAGATGATGCTGAAGGACAATTGGCGCGCTTCGAAGCTCATGGGCCTGAACGTCTACAACGAAGCCAACGAGAAGCTCGGCGACATCAACGAACTGCTCGTCGACAAGAGCGGCAAGATCAACGCGGTGGTGATCGGCATCGGCGGCTTCCTGGGAATGGGCGAGCACGACATCGCCGTCTCGATGGACAAGCTGAAGTTCGTGGAAGAGCCTGTGCGGACCAGCTCGACCAGCACTTCGACCACCTCCCGCGAGACGACGACCGGCGCGGCTTCGACCAACGCCACGACCCGCAACACCAATGATTGGGTCCCCGATCACGCCGTCATGAGCGGAAACAAGGAGCAGTTGAAGGCGCTCCCGCAGTTCAAATATTCGGACTACAACTGACAGGACGAAACGTTATCGAGATCGAGGGCCTCCATTTGGAGGCCCTTTTCATGCCGACCCACACCGGAGCCGCTTGCAGCGGCGCTTAACACTCAGCCACGTGTATTGAAGCTATTCACTCGGTTCGGCAATGCGGTGCCGGGCCGGGTCGATTTCCCGACCGCAGGATCGTGGCCTCTGCAGGCTGGAACCGCCCGTCCCGAAGGAGGCGGGGAACCGGGAGGGGCGCCATTGAATTAACCCTGCATGAGGACAACAGCGGATCTTTCGATGACAAACACTCGTTTCGCGAGCTCCATCTCTGCCGCCCTCCGCCATCCCGGTGTGATCGCGCTGATCGTCGCTGGCGTGACGATTGCGGCAATGCTGATTGTCGATCACGGCCCCTGGAGCCGCGCCAAGACCCAGCCGGCCCATATTGCGATGTATGCGACCACGGGAGAAGCGGCACGGGCCGCCGGTGCCGCGGTGCTCCCGACCAACCCGAAATCACCGATCGAGCCGTCACGGCCGGGACCCAAGACGTCGCCGACCGTCAACCCCGTGACGCCGTAGCTTCGCTGCTCACGATGAGTGGAGCCGCCTCGCAGATCTCGGCGGCGTTGTCGCCGCTCTAACCTCAGCCGATCACCGACGAGCCGAGCAAGGCGAGCACGGCCAGCGCCATCAGCGCGGTGCCGAGCCAGCCCAGCGCGATCAGCCATGACCGGGCCCTGAAGCGGCCCATGATCGCGCGGCTCGAAACGATCAGCATCATCATCGCCATGATGGGCACAGCGACGATGCCGTTCAGCACTGCGCTCCACACCAGCATGTGGATGGAGTCGATGCCCGTGAAGCCGAGGCCGAAGCCGATGATGGTTGCCGCGGCGATGATGGTGTAGAAGCCGGCGGCTTCGTCGGGCTTGGCCTCCAGCGTGGCACGCCAGCCGAAGATCTCCGCGACGCCGTAGGCGGCCGAGCCCGCCAGCACCGGGATCGCGAGCAGGCCCGTGCCGATGATGCCGATCGCGAACAGCGCGAAGGTGAAATCGCCGGCCAGCGGCCGCAGCGCTTCGGCCGCCTCCGTTGCCGAATTGATCTTGGTGACGCCGTTGGCATGCAGGACCGACGCGGTGGTGAGGATGATGAAGAAGGCGATGCCGTTGGACAGCAGCATGCCCGACAAGGTGTCGATCTTGATGCGGTCGAGCTCGTGGGTGCCTCCGCGCTTGAGCTCGCGCAGCGGCTTGTCGCGCTCGCCCTGATTCATCTCCTCGACCTCCTGCGAGGCCTGCCAGAAGAACAGATAGGGGCTGATGGTGGTGCCGAGCACGGCCACGACCATCATCAGATAATCGGCGCTGACATCGGCCTTGGGCCACACCGCGGCGAGCAGCGCCGTGCTCCACGGGATCTTGACGGTGAAGGCGGTCGCGACATAGGCGAACAGCGCCAAGGTGAGGAATTTCAGCACCGGCGAATAGCGGCGATAGGGCAGGAACACCTGGAGCAGGGTCGAGCCCGCCGCGAAGATCAGCGCGTGCTCGTGGTTGAGGCCGCCGATGACGAGCGAGAGCGCCTCGGCCATCGCGGCGATGTCGGCGGCGATGTTGAACGTGTTGGCGGCAACGAGCATGGCGACCAGGCTCAGCACCGCCCAGCGCGGCGCGAGCTTCATGACGTTGGCGGCAAGTCCCTTGCCGGTGACCCGGCCGATCTGCGCGCTGACGAGCTGGATCGCGATCATGAACGGTGTGGTCAGAAATACCGTCCATAGCAGCCCGTAGCCGAATTGCGCGCCGGCTTGCGAATAGGTGGCGATGCCCGAGGGATCGTCGTCGGCAGCTCCGGTGATGAGGCCCGGCCCCAGCCTTTGCAGCAACGTCGGCGCGGATTTCGTCGGCGTGAGAGCGCGGTCGCTCATGAACGGGGTCCTCGTCGGGGCAGATGCTTTCACAGCAAATGCTAATCAGGGAACGAAAGTTCCTCGCCGCGCAGGCGTCCTATCTATTTCTGATAATGCTAAATCGACTTGACTGTCGGGCAAAACAGGTGTAGATTGCCATCATCGCAAAAATTCCCGCAGCCCAAATTCTCGCAAGCTCAAGTCAGCCCGCGAGGCTGCTTGCCGCCGGCGGCGGGCCTTTGAACGTCGGGGATGAAGGAAGTCGGCCGCGCTACTTGACGCTGACGAACATGCCCCAGGCGGCGGCCAGTGCGGCGCCGGAAAAGACGATCAGCGGATTATCGCAGAATGCGCTGCCATAGCTGCACATGGTGACGCCGAACGAGCCGATCTCGTGATGGCTCGCGGAGTAGAACAATCCCGACAGTACCAGCAATGCAGCGGCGACGTAGTACATGGCAATCTCTCCGACGCTTTCCCGATTGCATTCGCGCAAGCACATGTCCCAGCATGGCGCGAAGAGATTTCATTTCGCCAAATCCGCTTTGCTGCATTTGAGTTAAAGTTTGATCTGTCGGGCAAAGCATCCGCAGGATGAGAGAATCGGGACGTGATAGCGCTGCGCTGACGGCGCATTCCCATCAAAAAAGGCCCCGCGTCGCGGGGCCTTTGTCGTGGCGGGTGTGGGATGGCCTATCGCCGCGTGCCCACGCCGTAGAGCTCGCGCTCGCGGCCGATGTCCTCGGGAGACAATGGCGGGCTTGCGGCATCGAAGTCGCTCCAGCCGGCTTTCTGCCAGGCCGCGCTGCGATCCTGCAGGTTCACTGACTTCTCGTGGAGAAGCGCATCGAGGCGCGCGCGGTCCTGGTCGGGCACCCTCGCGGACACCAGCGTGCCGCCGCGGCGAATGCCCTCGGCATAACGCGAGGCATCTTCCTTGGAGACGCCGGCCTGCGTCAGGGCGCCGACGATGCCGCCGGTGGCCGCGCCGGCAGCGGCGCCGACGGCGGTCGAGGCGAGCCAGCCCGCCGCGACGACCGGTCCGAGGCCGGGGATCGCCAGCAGGCCGAGGCCTGCGAGCAGGCCCGCCGCGCCGCCGAGGCCGGCGCCGATGCCGGCTCCGGTCCCGGCGCCTTCAGCGCGATCGTCGACGCCGTCGCGATCACGGTCGACCTTACCGGACCGCGAGCCGTACCAATTGTCCGAATTGTTGGCGACGATGCTGATATCGGAATGCGCCACGCCGGCGCCTTCGAGCCGGGTCACGGCGCGTTCGGCATCGGAGTAATTGTCGTAAAGGCGTGAGATGGTGACGGTCATTGTGAGGTCTCCTGGTGATTGCTTGTTACTTGGTGGGGTTCACGTTGCCCTGGAAGTCCAGGCTGACGTCGGTTTTGGTGCCGGCCTTGTCGGCCTTGCCGCGCCAGACGCCCTCGTTGTCCTTTTGCAGGCCGGAGACGTTGGAATATCCCGCTTCTTCGATCTTCGATTTTGCCTGTCCCTCGGTGAAGCTGTTGCGGCCGGCGACCGGCTTGTTCGAGTTGTTCTGGTCCGAGCTGTTGACGGCGTTGTTGCCCGGCCCGCTCTGAGCAGGCTGTGACTGCGCGCCAGCGGGTACCGCTCCGAGCAGCAACATGGTCGTGGCAAGTAGAGTGAGACGTCGCATTTTTTTGTCCTCCAGCAGGTGAATGTGCCGGCGACAACAAGTGAGATTCGAATTGGTTGCTTACGTTTGAAGCTGCCGAGTGCCGCAGCCTGTCTCGCGCCAAAACGCGCGGGTGCATCGAACCAGTTTAGGAACGTCTGCCGGTTTGTCCCGTTTATGCGCGCCTTGCGGATGCCGTTGGCAGATTTATTCCAGCCGACGCATCAATTGATACGGCACGAAGGCGCGAGGGGCGGATGATGGCCGGAGCGTGCGCGTTGAGTTGGCGCGCTGGCGGCCCCGGCATTTTCGCTCCCCACGTCCAGCCCCGGAGGTGCCTGGGGTCGCTCCCGTGCTGCTCGGCTGGTTTTTCGATTTCGGAACTTCAACTGCGCCGGTCCATTGTCGCCGGAATCATTGAACAGGCGAGACAGCTCCCATCATGCAATCCCGCTACCCGCTGTTGAAGAAATGGACGGCGCAAGACCACGAGCGATTGAAGGCATTGGCCGCAGCAGGCCGGCGGCCGGACGAGATTGCGAGCGAGCTCGATCGAAGCGAAGCGGCGGTGAGGGTGCGTGCCTGGCAGCACGGCATCGCCTTGCGGCTTGTCATTCAGAGGCGCAAGCCGTTGAAAACGGCTGGTTCGAAGGCCCGCATGTGAGCGAGGCGATCTACCCGGATGCGTCGAAGCTCAGGATCCACTCACGACGCCGCCCTGCGCAAGATAGGAGATGACCGTGCCGTCCGCGGACGGCTGGAAGTTGTCGAGGGTTGCTTCCGAGACGGTCGAGCATCGCGTTGTCGCAGGCTCGTCGCGCGTGCCGAACAACGGCACGCGGAAGTCATTGGGAAAGCGGCCGCGTCACTTCGACGATGGTGCGTCGGCTTGCGTCCTGGCGGGCTCCCAAGGCGCGGGAAGGATGACGCGGATCGGACGCGCTTCAGTGGTGCCTTGACCAGCGGGCCGGGCTTGCTCCCTGGCAGGCTCGGCCGAAGCCACGGACAGCAGTGCGACCAGCATGGCCAGCGAGGTCGTCACAAGTCTCACATCCAGCATCGAAGCCTCCGTTTCCGCGTCAACGCAGCCTGCGGGACTTGGTTCAGACGAATTCGGGAACAAGTGGTAATTTTGTAGGTTTGAAGAAGACAGATCCGGATGACCGGACTGCTGGAGGAGGACACGATGAACATCAAGACCATCATTGCCGCTGCCCTGTTGACGTCATTTGCGGCTCCCGCGTTCGCGCAGTCGTTCTACGTGGTGCAGGACGTCAAGACCAAGAAGTGCACGATCACCGAAGCGAAGCCGACGAGCACGGAAACCACCGTCGTCAGCGGCGACACCGTGTACAAGACCAGGACTGAAGCCGAGGCCGGCATGAAGACCGTCAAGGTCTGCACGTCGAACTGAGGAGAAGGACAGATGCCTGTACTTCTGCTTTGGGCCGTCCCTGCCGTGATCGTGATCGGTGGCGGCGTTTATCTGATTGGCCACATGCACTGAACCTTGATGCCGAGGGTGCCTGGCGCGCCCACGGCCCCTCTTGCGAGTGAAGTTGCGCAAGCGTCAAGCAAAGCCCGCGTGGAGCGATCCGCGCGGGCTGATTGTATATGAACCGCTCTCCGAGAGCCCCCGACGAAACACGGCTGAAACATTGCTGAAACCAGATCGTCCTGAACTCCGCGCCCGCTCGTGCCGACCAACGGAGCGAAGAGGAGAGACAATCATGATCCAGATCGGTTCGAAGGAAGAAGTCGCGTTCCTGCTGGCGCTGTTCGGCACCCACACCCAGCCGGTGAAGCGGCCGAAGCCGAAATCGCAGAAAAGGTGAGAGGCTGAACCCATGCCAGGTTTGGCCGAATGCCAGAGCCTGCTCAGGCTCCTGATCGCCAGGGGCGATCCCAAGTCCATCCCGCTCGCCAAAGGCGCCATCGATCAGTATTTGAACACGGCGCCGCTCAGCGCCCGCGGCCGCGGCCTGCGCGTGCTCCAGCGCGACGCACTCGACCAGCACGATGTGGCGGTCGGCGTGCAGCGCTCGTTCGCCGAGACGGTGGATGCCTATATCGAGCACAAGCTTGCGGAAGAGTAGGGCGCTGCGCAAGCAGGCATGGTCCGTGTCTTGCCGGATCGATCCTTGCCAGCGTTCCTTGGACGGTGTTCCCGGAACCCGTTGATCCCCAGCGAATTTTCGTCTTATTGGAAACCTTTGCCGTTCTCGGGCCTAATACGGCAAAGGATGCAACAATGCCGCGTTACTACTTCGACCTTCGCGACGACAACGGAATTGCCCTCGACGAGGAGGGGCTGGAATTGGCAAGCCCGCGCGCCGTTCGGGCCGAGGCCGCCAAGTCGCTTGCCGATATGGCACGCGATGCCGTCCTCTCGGCGCCGCCCACGGGCGGCAGGCAGACGATGGCGATCGACGTTCGCGACGCCAGCGGCCCCGTCATGCAGCTGACATTCTGGTTCGAGATCGAGACTCCGGCATCGCGATCGCAATCAGGCGATCATTGACGCGTCAACGACCTCGGCAGCGACTCTTCGGGATCCAGCACGGCGATCTTCCGGCCAAGCTGCCATACCTCGACCTTGCCGTGGCGTGTGAACTGCCGCGCGAAGCTGAGGGCGGAGGAATCCGACGGCGCCTCGAACGCTTCGGCGGAGCGGAAGATTCCGTTCTCGCCGATCAGATAAGCGCGATATTGCTGCATCATGTCGGTGCCCTCAGGCCGGGGGAGCGCAGCCAGGCCTCGATCTGCATGGCCGTTTCGTCCTGCCGGGCCCGGCGCAGCAGCATTTCGCGGCGGCGCCCCGGCGAGAGCGCGCGCGCTTCCTCGCGACAGCGCGTGGCTTCGTCGGCGAGTCTTTCGGTGAGAGTCTTGGTCTGTTTGAAACGACGGCGCGTCAGCATGGCGCTTCTCCCTGTTCGAGGAGGCGGGAGCGCGACTTGGCGTTCTCATCACCGATAAATGCCAAGGGCCTCGCGATGATGAGTGACCCTACGCCGCCGTCGGCGCCGAGTCTGTATCATTTGGTACGCTCGCAAATTAAATTTTCGGGAGAAAATTCAGACGCTTGAGCCACTTACTCAATTTGAGTGCGACACGAAACCCAGGTCACTTTCGGACCAAAGCCGCCCCTCGGGTCGTTGCAAGACACCACCAAGGCTTGTTTCAAGGCTTTGTCTCAAGAAGCGCCTCCGAAGGAGCCGGCTGATGCGTTGCGGCGTGGCGTCCGCGCGCGGCTCAGGCGCGAAGCGCAAGGTGCAGGAATTGGTTGAAGGCGCTCGCCTGGTAATCGGCGAACGCCTCGCCGTTGACGAAGCCTCGCTTGCGGTACAGCGCCAGCGCCGGCTCGAACGCCGGGCCGCTTCCGGTCTCCAGGCTCAGCCGGGTCAGCCCGCGCGCCTCGGCCTCGCGCACGATGTGGTCCAGCAGCAGCGCCGCGACGCCGCGGCGCAGGTGATCGGGGTGGGTCCGCATCGACTTCACCTCGGCGCCGCCGTCGCCCAGCTCTTTCAGCGCGCCGATCCCGACGACGTCGTCGCCCTCGCGCACCGACCACACGGTGACATCAGGCACCTGCAGCCCCGACAGGTCGAGCGCGAACACATGGCCCGGCGGCGAGCTCGCATGCATGCCGGCGAGATGCAGCGCGAGCAGGCGGCGGGTCGGTTCAGAGGTGAGATCGTCGGGGTGGATTGAGAACATGGGGGACCGTTTGGGAGCTATGTCGGCACTCGGATTGCGCCCGCACAATATGAAGCACAGAAGCGCTGGTTGACAACGTTCCCGTTTTGTTCTAGATTTCAAAATACTTCAACTGTTGGGCGAGCTAGGCAGAGGATCGCATCTCGTCCAAAAATTTCCGCGGGTCGTCGATGAGTAGCTCCCTTCTCGCTTTGGTCTTATTGAATAATCCGGTGACGCCGGACATGTCAGCGGTTGCAAAGGTCCTTCACGCCCGACATCCGGAGTTGGCAACGGAGACGATGGACGACGGGCGTGCTCAGCAGGCTCAAGCAGACTCGCCGCTCATTCGCTGCGGCAACGAGCTCGTCGCCGTCATGTCGATGCCGGCGCCCATCCCGGACGACGAGGGACTTTGGGCGCGCGCCGCCACGACATGGCCGGAGAGCAAGGCGGTGGCCCTCCGGCATCGAGGTCATGTGATCGTATCGATGCTCGGTAAGAGCGAACAGCCGCTGGTCGCCGCGCGCATCACGACCGCTGTCATCGGTGCGTTGATTGCGACGATGCCTGAGTGTTGCGGCGTGGTCTGGGCGGGCCGGGTCGCGCGGCCTGCCGATCTCTGGCGCGAAACGTCTCGCGATTCATTCGCACCATATCCTAATTACCCCTTTAGGCTATGGGTCGACATTCTTCCGTTCCGGACAGGCGCGAAGATCGCCGCGGTCACGATGGGACTGTCCGCCTTCGTCGGTCGTGAGATCGAGTTCGTGACCGGCAAGCTCACGCTTTCGGCGTTGTTCGACAAGGTGGCTGGGCTTGCCGTGTATCTGATCGAGCATGGCAGCGTGGTGAAGGACGGCGACACGATCGGCGCAAGTGCGAGCGAACGGATCCAGGTGCGTCACAGGAATTCCGACGCGTTTGGCGGGCTGCCGGTGTTTTACTGTGTGGATGAGTTCAAGCACTGATGTAGATGAGCGACTTACCATCGGTACTTGCCGCCAGATTCGTTGCCCGAGACCGAAGGTTTGACACGTCGGGCAAAACACATGCAGAATGGCATCATCGGAAGAGTCCGATAGCTCGCGGGAAGCCGCGGGCTTTTTTGTTGAGCAGTCGATCGTGGTCTCCGCCGCGCGTCATTGCGGGCACGCTTTTCAATGGGTTCAAGTCATGAGTGACGATAAAGCAATTTCTGCTGCAAAGCGGCCCAGAGCGCGAAAACGCCGCTTCTACGAAATGGGTCCCGATTTTAACGGAGGGCGACCGGGCTTTTGGGTTGCGGACGAGAGCGTCCTTCCCCCCCACAGAGTATATCGTCTGCCCGCTTCTACACCGCCCGTGCCTTACATGTTTGATAAATCCGATGGCAGTTTGCCCTATGACCTGGAGGTCTGCTTTCGCTGGTGGCTCGTTTCGGACCGGACAAAGGCTGTCTTCGAGCGGGTTGATCCGGAGGCATTTGTGTTTGTGCGGTGCGACGTGCGAGTGCCGCAAGGTCGCTATCATGGACCGGACTATTGGCTCTGCGATGTTGTTCGCGTCCTCGACGCGCTGGACGAAACGGAGTCCTGCTTGCGCATCGGTGTCCGGGACGATGTTCGCTACATAGACCACGGTCAGAAATACTACGGGTTCATTCCCGGCTACAAACTGGTCTTCAGAGAGGCCGCGATCGGTAACGCGCACATCTTCCGCATGGCCTACGACGAGGCGACTGTCATATGCGATCAAGAGTTCAAGGACGCTTGCAAGTCGGCGGGGCTGAGGAGAATTCGGTTTCGCGATCCCTCAAAAAGCCGATATTGATTCGCGCCATCCTGAGAAATGAAGTCTGTTCGCTGGTGGGCGGCAGTGCATACTCGGAACAGGTGAGAAACGCCGGCCGCCTTGGCTTCAACGATGACCAGTTCAGACTTAGCGATTTCTGCTAGCGGACAAGGCTGGCGCCTGCGAGCGGATGGCGGCGGGGCGCGCCAGTACTTCTTCCCGATAAAATAGAACGAAATAAAGCCCACGCTTTGGGGCCGGTAATCAATTCGCGCTCCATGGGCGTCGACTGCGGGCGGTCTGATCGAGCGATCGCCTGCACGCCATAGTACTTCAGGAAAATTGCAACCTTGTTTGACGAACGCGCGGGCGTTCCCGCCGCGGCAGCGCTTGCGCGCCTAATCCACTCACCTTGCCAGCTCCCATACTCAATGAAACCCCTTTGTGAGGGTGCATGTCGATTTTTTTCGATCACCACATCATTCCAGAGCGCTTTAGAGACTACCCCGCGTTTCGCGGTATCGACAAGAAGACGTTCGATATCGACGCGCCCGCAAACCGAATCTATTTGCCAGCAAATCGGGAACTCGCTGCAAAGTTGGAGGTGTCGCCCCATCCGAGCAGACACGTGGGGCCGTATGGCGACCTCATTTGTAAGAGGCTCAAAGAGATCGCAACGATCGGGAGTCCGGCCGAGCGACTTGTGGAGATCAAGACTCTTATCGATGCTATGCGCGTTGGCTTCCTTAACGGCCATCTCTACACCAATGTGCCTATCGGTAAAACACAAGAGGAAGTCTACCAAGGGGTCGAGAAAGTTTTGACGGACCCCAAGGCTTACCGCGATCAATACCCGGATCAATTGAGGACCATCAGAGATGTCGAGCGAAGGGGAGCGGACGCCGGTCAGGACCACCTGATCAAATGGCTGCTCTACCTGGACGATCCGGAGCGGCAGAAACTGATAGATGAGGCAATTGCTCGCAATCCTGACGTCAACATCACCGCTGGCAATCGCGACCTGCGCGGAACGAATTGGTCCAAGTTCGAAGCGTTGGATCCCTCTTCGGACCCTTTTCGCGTACCCGGCTCAACATCGGCCAACCCGAGCGACTTTCCGCCGCTGCCGGGCTACAGCTCACCTCCGCGTGCCGGTCTGAACGAACAGGAAGGGTTTGCGCGAAGTGATCCCCGCTTCACACGTGCGCTGCCACCGTTTCCCACGCTAGATCCCAATGAACGGATCGGTCAATTGCCTCCGACAACGGCCGCTCCATCAGATCCGCTTGTGCTCCAGTCCGATCCGCACTCCGGAGTGACGTATCCGTACTACGAGAATCCGTTGGCTGGAGGCGCATCTCCGGAGCGTGATGTTCTTCCTTTGTTGGCCGGAGGGGCCGCCCTCGGCTTAGCGGCGCCTTCTATCCTCCCATGGCTGTTCGGTATTGGAGGCATCTTGGCGGTCACGCGAACTGCCAACGCGCAGGAGAGTAGTTCCGGCGGCACGATGGGCGCGGCTACTCCTGGCGGAGGAGTGTTCTCGACAGGAGCGTCGCCGCTCAACATCATCGGCAATGGACTTAACGTCGACAGCGCGGCCAGTGGCCGCGGCTCTTCGGCTTCATCGACATTTGGGCGGCAGGTGGGCGGAGCTTCCTCGATCGATCCAGAGACTCGCGCTAGCACTTTTGCAGATCGCTTTGGCAGCTGGGCCGGCACGCCAGACGGCACTGCACCTGCCGAGCCGGCAAACGTGGATAGATTACCAGACGCTCCTGCAGGCGGATCGGTCGCGCCCGAAAACGTTCGGCGCCTCGCCCGCGTCAATGAGTCCAACGCGGGCAGCGTGTTCACGTCCGGCAGTGCGCCGGTCCCGCATCTGCTGCCTTCCACGGAATTCAACGAGCGGTTCGGCAACTGGACCGTGCCGACCACTGGCAGCGCGCAACCGCAACCCAGCAAGCCAATCGGTCTATTTGCCGACGAGCCGAGCTACGTCATTCCACCCCCGATCTTCGGAGTGGACGGTCCAGGCAATCCGCATAGTGACGCTGAGGAGTGGTTTTCGCGGTGGATACGGCCGTTGCTTTGACCAGAGTAAAGGTTGCGGAGCGGCGAGTATGCCCGTCGGATCGTTCGTTTGACACGTCGGGCAAAACACCGGCAGAATAGCATCATCGGAAGAGTTCGGATCGAGCCCGCGGGATGCCGCAGGCTTTCTTTTGGCTGAGCAGTAGGCCGTATATTCATTAAAGAGTGTCTGTTCATGAGGGCCAACCGGAAATCTTCTAGTCGGCCAGAGCATTACTGCTTCTGACCGATTCCGTTGAGGTGAACCTCATCGCACAGGCGCCGCTCTGACCGGATGCCGAAGCAGTAACCAATCAGCAGCATCCGGATCATCAGCTCCGGATCGATCGAAGGCCGACCGATGTTGCTGTAGAAAGGTGCCAGGTCCCGCTTGATCTCTTGAAAAGTCGACAAACCTGTCGATCGACCTGAGCAGGTGATCGGCGGGAATATGCTTCTCAAGTGAGAACTCGTAGAACAAAGCGGCCCGGCGCATATAATGCCTGGCCGGAATCCCTGCGCTTATCACCGGAGTAATTGGCCTTTTGGCCCGAAGGCGAGGTTCGGGCGGCGTCCTCCGTTGTCGGCTCGTTGGGTAGACCGGAAGCAACCGGCCGACCTTCCAAGCAGCGCCAGTGACCCGTAGCAGACTTTTGGCATATTGAGCGGATGCAGCCACATTGCTATGCTTCGTTCACATCGTGCCTTAGGTCTGATGGGCAGGCTTGATCAGGCTTACGGACTGCAGCCTGCAATTTGGAAATTGGAATTCTTGAAGCCATAGGCCCCGCCTCCGGACGCATTTCAAAATCGGCCGGGGAATGTTCATGGACGTCATTTCCCTCCGTTCTTCCCCTTGACTCGGAGGCGGGCTTTTTCTGTCAGCTTGATCGAAAAAGTGATTCCGCCATGTCCATTCCAAAAAACATAACCCAATGCACTTCAGTCAATCGCCACAACAGAAGCACGGCGTGCCACTACTTAGTTGTTTTAATGCTTTCAGTTTGCATCCTTCAGCTCGCAAGCAGTACGGCGCAGACCCAGTGCGCAGCTCGCGATGTTTTGGAGAGACAGCTGAAATTCAAGACACGCGCGTCCGAAGCGCCTCAACGGCTTATTGAATCCGAGCGTGACATTGCGATATGGAAGACAATTGCAATAGGCACGTTCGCCGACTCACTTAAGCTGCGCGATGCACTGGACAGCATGCGATGCAGTGTGGGCAGCCAAGCGGGCGAGATCCTTGCCCGACCGTCCTTTATTACTGCTTCTCAGAAGACAGACATGGAGCTTGCACTCGTCTCCCCGACGCAACTTGGGTTCACGAGCGATAGTGTGACGTTAGCTGACCTTTACTCACGGGCTCGAAAACTCGGCCTTGAACTCGCACCGGCAGAGGTCGGACCACAATTGCGCATCCAATATTTCGACCAGCCCGTGGGCGAGTTCCTCATCATCGGAATGGAGCCGATCATGACCTGGAGCGGGGACCCGATTATTCTGAATGTAGCAAATGGCGGCGCCGGATTGATCCTCATCGGCCAAGACGGTAGAGCCGAAGCCGAGATACCTGCCACGTCTCGGATCGTTTTTGCGCGCTCGCATAAACTTGCGGCCAATACCAATCTCGTCGATCAAGCTGCTGCAGTTCCGCGCGAGTAAGGAGGGTGAACTGGCCCATCGGCGACCTTCAAATGATGTCCGCTGTTTGTGCTCCTCTGGAGAGACGAGCGGACATCAGGGGCCGCCGAACCAGGCGCCCAATTCAGGAGTACGGGCGCTACGCCGCCGCAGGCGGCCCGAACCACCGCAGCAATGTCTCCTCGAGCGCGTGTTGGTTCTCGTTTCCGACCCAGGCCACGTGGCCGTCGGGCCGCACCAGCACTGCGTCTGGCGCAGCGACCTGCCCGATGACCGGAAGCTCCCACACGCCATCGGTGCCGGCGTCGACGACATTGATGCAATCCACCCAGGGCGTTGCGGCAATGCCGCCTCGCTTGCCGAAATTGAGCAGCACGCCCCGCGCGCCGTGCAGCAGCGTGAACAATTTCAGCTTCCGTCCTTCGACCGTCAGATCGAGATCCGGCATGCGCCGCCCCAGCAGCGCGTGGCCTCCGCCGAGATCGTAAGCGATGTCGAGCCCGCTCATCATGGCGCCAAAACGTTTGCGCGGCTCGTCCATGCCGAGCAGTTCGGAGACGGTGTCGCGTGCGGCCTTGAGGCCGTCCTCGCCGCGGCGGAGCAGGGCGATCTGCGCCCTGGTGTTCTTCAGCACGCGCGCGCCAACGGGATGGCGCTCGGCGTGGTAGCTGTCGAGCAGGCTGTCCGGCGAGATGCGATGGACCACCTGCGCCAGCTTCCAGCCGAGATTGACGGCGTCCTGCACGCCGATGTTGAGGCCTTGCCCGCCGACGGAGTGATGGATATGCGCGGCATCGCCGGCGAGCAGCACGCGTCCTTTGCGATAGGTGGTGGCCTGCCGTGCCGCATCGGTGAAACGGGAGATCCAGGCGGGATTTTGCAGTCCGAAGTCGGTGCCATAGGCCGCGACGAGGGCATCGCTGAGATCGCGCAAGGAGGGCTCGCCGGTGCGCGTGAGCGTTGCTTCCGTCACGACGACCAGCACGCGTCCGCTCTCGGTCTTGCTGAGGCCGTGAAAGCCGAGCGCATCATGACGCAGGCCCCATGCCGGCGCCTCGCGCATCTCGACCTCGGCCATGAGGTTGCTCAGCGTCGGTGAGGTGCCGGCAAAATCGATGCCGGCGGCCTTGCGCACCAGGCTGCGACCGCCGTCGCAGCCGACGAGATAGTCTGCGCGCAAGGTCTCGCCGCCGGCGAGCGTCACGTCGATGCCGGTTTCGTCCTGTGCGAAGCCCGTGAGCTCGACATTGCGATAGATCGGCACTTTGAGCTCTTCGACCCAGTCCGCCAGGATGCGCTCGATGTGGCTCTGCCGCAGCGCCAGCCCGTAAGCGTGCCTTGTGGGGAGATCGCTGATGTCGAGCCGCGTCCAGGCAAAGCCCGCGAGCTGGACGATCTGTCCCTCGCGCAGGAAGCGATCCGCAACGCCGCGCTGATCGAGGATCTCGATGCTGCGGGCATGCAACCCGCCGGCGCGCGTGCCGACGAGATCCTGGCTCGCGCGCCGCTCGAGGATGGCGACATCGACCTTTGCGAGCGCGAGCTCGGCAGCCAGCATCAGCCCGGTCGGGCCGCCGCCGGCGATCACCACGGCATGGTCGGGCGGCATCTGGTTCCGCGCGTCGGCTCCCTGTGGCTGACGGCGTGAACGGGACGTCGGAAGCAATGCAGGCATGTCGTGACCCCTCGGCTGGTTGCTTTGGATGTTTGCTGGGTCGGGGGTTCTACGGCAGAGGCGGGGACTTGAAGCAAGCCCGTTGCGCACCACATATTGAGTTGGGAGGAGGGGCTTCCTCTTCCGCGTTCGCCGCGTTGACACGTCGGGCAAAACACCGGCATGATGGCATCATCGAAAGAGTTTGGTTCAGCCCGCGCAGAGCGATCTGCGGCGGGTTTTGTTTTGCGGGATTGGACGGTCAGCAAACGCCGGTGGTCCGCTGCATGATGTCGGCGAGCTCCTCGAACGAAAACGGCTTCCTGATCATCGGAAGGCCGCCGCGCCGGGGCTCGCGACCCGACAATTGCAGCATCTTCAGCTCCGGGCGGACGCGCTTGGCCAGCTCGGCCAGTTCATGACCATCCATGCCGGGCATGTTGATATCGGTGATGAGGATGGAGATGTCCTGGTTCTGCTCGAGCCGGCCGAGTGCATCCGGGCCGCTTTGGGCGCTGATCACCTCGCAGCCGAGATCTTCCAGCATGCCCACGATCACGTCGAGGACGGCGGGATCGTCGTCAACAACCAGGACAGTGTGGCTCATCGCAGGAACATTCCTTCTGACGAAGCATTCAACGCGCCTCTCGCCGGATAAGTTCCAGCAAAGGCCCGGCCGCGTAAACGGATGTCGAGACTTCGGGCAAAACATCGGCAGAACGGCATTATCGAAACGCCCGCCGGGCGCCGGTCCGCCTAATCGTCCTTCGACAAATCGCCCGGTTTGGCGGGAATGTCGATGGTGCCGCCATCGCCGTGCACGAGATCGCGATTGCTCTGCTTTGTCTCGCCGGCGTCTTCGATGATCGCCTCCTGCGGCTCGCGCTCCTTGTCGATGCGCGGCTTGGCTCCGGGCAATTCTCGCGATGTCTCTGGTGACGTCATCTCAAATGTCATCTCACCGATCCTCCTGATCGGCTAACTTTCGCCGGGCCGGTAAGTTCGTTTGACGCGTCGGGCAAAACACCGGTATGTTGGCATCATCGAAAGAAGTTTGGTTCAGCCCGCGCGGAGAATATCCGCAGCGGGCTGTTTCATTTCAACGGGGCTTTGACACGTCGGGCAAAACACCGGCATAGTGACATCATCGAGACGAGTTTGGTTCACCCGCGCGGAGCACATCCGCCGCGGGTTTTTTCGTCTCGGTTTTCGAGATCGGACGGCGGCGGCGCATTACGGCCACGCACTCGTCAAACCTGGAGCGCCGATCGGCGCGCCGTCGTCCGTACCATTGCCGGCCGTGCACGCGCGAACGTGCCGGCCCGCGGCGCTGGGGCCAATTGCCCGCGCCGCTGCGGTCTCCGGAAGACACGGAGATAGGGTTCGCGCCCGAAACGATCGCGCCTCGCCTGGCGCGATCTGCCGCGCATTTTCTTCGCTGGGAGGATCGATGACTGCCTATCTGATATCGCTCGCGCTTACGAGCCCGACAAGCTGATGGGCTATTGCGTGGCGCTCTACTTCGCAAAGCTGCTGGTCTGGGACAAGGTCCTTGGACTTGGCTCGACTGACGCTTTGGCGGGATTTGCGGCGATCACGGCCAATCTGGTCGTCTCTTTCTATTTCGCCAAGCGCGGTTTCGAGAATGTTGCGAGGATCATCAAGCGGTGAGGATTCAAGACGAGGAGATTCGGGCGATTGTCGCGGAGACACTGGCCGAGCAGCACCGAGTTCAGCAGGAGAGCGTCGATGCCATCGTATTGAAGGCGGTGGCATCGGTCCTGGCCTCGTTCGGGATCGAAGACGATGACCGGAAAGAGCTCAGAGCTGACTTCCAGCACCTGCGGCGCTGGCGAATGAGCGTGGAACAAGCGCAGAGCTACACCTTCAAGGCGGTGATCACAGTCATTGCGACCGGGCTGATGGGTGCGGTCTGGCTCGGTGTCAAGGTCGTGCTGGGCAAGTGAGCCTCGACCGCTACGGAGTCGCAGGTCGCGCACTCCCGATTACCCCGCCAATAGGTATTCCATGTACAGAATTCGTATCGTCGATGCGGACGATGATGAGACTGCCGAGATTCTCGGCGATTTGCACCGGCTGACATTCTTCGGTGGGGCGGCCCTGCCGCAGTTCGAATCGGGGTCGTGGTGGCTCGCCTATCACGATGATGACGCGGTTGCCTTCGCCGGCGTCGTGCCGTCGACGCATGCGCGAAGAAGTGGATATTTTTGTCGGGTCGGCGTCTTGCAGCGGCATTGGGGACGGGGACTTCAACTCAGGCTGATGCGAGCGATCGAGGCGCGAGGGCGGCGTCTGGGATGGGACAGCATCGTCTCCGATACGACGGACAATCCCGTATCTGCCAATAATTTCATCCATGCGGGTTATCGGCTGTACGAGCCCGAATCGCCCTGGGCCTGGTCGCATACGCTTTATTGGCGAAAGTGGCTGCGCTGAGCAATTGGAGTGGTTTCCCGTGATGCGGAACGTGACCTTCTCGGACTAGATTTGCTGCGCAGGATGCGCGCAGCCTCCATACGCTCAAATATCTGACGGCCCGGCAGCTTGACGCTGCCGGGCCGTTTTTGCGTTTCAGGTGAAGCGAGCGAGGCCCTTGCGAAGTTGGCGGCGCCGGGCTTTAAGTTTGCTCTTGCAGGAAATTCGGCGGCCATAAGCCGATGTAAGGGAGCGCTATCGATGCCGACCAAGCCTCAATTGCCGGAACGTTCGTCGCGAGCGATGGAAGGGCCGAGTGCGCTCGACGGTCTGCTGGTCATCGATTTCACGCGTGTCGTCGCCGGCCCGGCCTGCACGCAGACGCTTGCCGATTTTGGCGCGCAGGTCATCAAGATCGAAAATCCCGACGGCGGCGACGACACACGCGCCTATGAACACGCCGAAATTGGCGGCGAAAGCGCCGCCTATCTCAGCCTGAACCGCAACAAGCGCGGCATTGCGCTCGACCTTGCCGTGCCAGAGGCCCGCGAGATCGCGCTGGATCTGATCCGCAAGGCGGATGTGGTCGTGGAGAATTTTTCGAGCGGGGTCATGAAGAAGTTCGGGCTCGACTATGACGCGGTCGCCCCGCTCAATCCCCGGCTGGTCTATTGCTCGATCTCCGCCTACGGACGCTCCGGACCGTTCGCCTCCCGCCCCGGCTTCGATCCCATCACGCAGGCGGAGAGCGGCTTCATGTCGCTCAACGGATTTGCCGACGGTCCGGCGGTTCGTACCGGCCCTCCGATCGTGGACATGGCGACGGGGATGTCTGCCTGTAACGCCATCCTGCTCGCGCTGTTGGCCCGGGACCGGCTTGGCCGCGGGCAGCATGTCGAAGTCGCCTTGTTCGACGTTGCGATGGGGATGACCGGCTTTTACGGCATGGCGTATCTCATCAATGGCGAAAACCCCGGCCGGTTCGGCAATTCGCCGAGCGGGTCTCCCACCGTCGGCGTCTATGAGGCCTCCGATGGGCCGCTCTACATGGCCTGCGCCAACGATCGGCTGTATCGCCGGCTCGTGGTCGAGGTGCTGAACCGGCCTGATCTCATCACCGATCCGCAGTTTGCCTCGCGCAAGGCCCGTTCCGAGAACAAGGAGCTTTTGCGGGCAGCCATTGCGGAGGTCTTTGCCAGCGATACGCTCGAGAACTGGATGGCGAAAATGAAGCTGGCCAATATTCCGGTCGGCTATCTCCGGACGGTCGAGGAGGGGTTCAATGCGCCAGAGGCTCGCGAGCGCCATCGCTTGAGCCGCATTCCGCACCGTACAGCGGAATGGGTGCCCAACATCGAGCCGCCGATTACCATGAGCCTGACCGCCGCGATCGATCCCGTTGCGGCCCCGCTGTTAGGTGAGCATACCGAGGACGTCTTGCGCAGCATGCTCGGTTATGACGAGCGTCGGATCGCGGAGTTTACCCGGAAGGGCGTCTTTGGCTCGGGCAAGCCCTCTACTCCGGTTTAAGCCGGAGCCGTCAGTCCCTGGCAACAGGCGTCGCGCGGTATGTGAATCGATGCTTCGTGATGCCTGCTGCATTGGCTTGATTTGGTAAGGGGCCGGCCGCATAAATACGCCAAAGTGAGGGAAGCGAATGGCGCCTGGTCGAAAGCCGAGCATGGGTCAGCCCACCGGGCCGGAAGCCGGCGAACGCGCCTATGCGGCGATGATCGCGAAGGCCCGGGCCCTCATGCCGCGACTACGAGAGCGGGCGGTGCGGACGGAGGAGCTGCGGCATCTCCCGTCGGAAACCGAGATGGACCTCCATGAAGCCGGCCTGTTCCGGATGCTTCAACCGGCACGGATCGGCGGCGCCGAGCTCGACTATGTCGCTCTTGTCGACTGCGCTGAGCTGCTCGGACAGGCGGATGCATCGGTGGCCTGGAATCTCGCCAATCTGGCGAGCCACCACTGGATGCTCGGCATGTTCGAGCAGAAGGCGCAGGATCTGGTCTGGGGCCGTGATCCGGATGCGCTGATCGCATCCTCATTCATTTTTCCCGCCGGACGCGCCACGCGGGTCGAGGGCGGTTATCAGCTGCGCGGCAGCTGGCCATTCTCCTCCGGGGTTGCCTCCTGCGAATGGAACATGCTTGCAAGCGTGGTCTACTCCGACGACGAGGCCGACGGCATCGAGTATCGCATCTTCCTGCTGCCAAAAGGCGACTACAACGTGCTGGACACATGGAACGTCGCGGGATTGCGCGGGACCGGGTCCTGCGACGTGGAGGTCAGGGATGTCTTCGTGGCTGACCATATGACAGTCGCCGTCGGCGACCTCTCAGGCGGCCCGACGCCGGGGAGCACGGTCAATCCAAATCCGCTTTATGCGCTGCCCGTGTTCTCGCTGTTCCCATACGTCCTCTCCGGTGTCGCGCTGGGGAATGCGCAAGCGTGCCTCGACGATTATACGGAGGTCGCACGTCATCGTATTTCAACCTACAACCGGGCCAAATTGAGCGATTTTCAAAGCACCCAGATCAAGATCGCGGAGGCCTCGGCGAAGATCGATGCCGCGCGCCTGATCATGCGCTCGGCGTGTCTCGATGCCATGGAGGACGCGCGGCTTGGTCACATCCCCGGCATGGCGACCAAGACCCGTTATCGGCGCGACGGATCTTTTTCGGTGAACCTGTGCACGGACGCGGTCTCGATGCTGTTTGCCGCGAGCGGCGCGCGCGGTCTGTTCACGACAGGCGTGTTGCAGCGGCAATTTCGCGATGCGCACGCGATCAACTCGCATCTCGCATTCAACTTCGATGCGGCCGGGACCAACTATGGACGGGTGGCGCTGGGCCTGCCGTCCGAAAATCTCACGCTGTGAGGCCGGCCGATGAATGATCTGCCGCAGCAGCCCGGCGCTCCCGATCCCGCCAACGAGTTCGCGAGCGACAGCTCGTCGATCGATCCTCGCGACTTTCGCAACGCGCTCGGAACCTATGCAACGGGCGTGACGATCATCACGGCCGCAGCGCCTGACGGCAAGCCCTACGGGCTGACTTGTAATTCGTTCGCCTCCGTCTCGCTGAACCCTCCGCTGGTGCTATGGAGCCTGGTCGTCTATTCCTCCAGTCTGACCATCTTCCAGAATGCCAGCCATTTCACCGTCAACGTGCTTGGTGCTTCGCAGCAGGCGCTTGCGACAAAATTCGCCAAGTCGTCGGACGACAAGTTCACAGGTGTAGACTGGGCGCCGGGCCTCGGCGGAGCGCCGGTGCTTGCGGAGAGCGTCGCCAACTTTCAATGCCGCTCCGTGAATCGCTATTATGGCGGCGACCACGTGATCTTTCTCGGCGCGGTCGAGGCCTATACCTACGGTGCGAAGGAGCCGCTGCTCTTCGCGCGGGGGACGTTCGGCCGATTCCTCGCAGACGACGAGCGCAAGACGTCGCCTTGACGTGCTTCAGATCTCGCTCGACGGCTTAGCGCTCTGCCGCTGAAAGTTTGTAAATCTCCAGTGCGTCCGCTCCCGCGCCGCGCGCGGCCTTGGCGAGCCTGAAAAGTTGTCCCGCAAGAGAGGCCATCGGCACCGGTGTCGATGTCGCCTGCGCGACGTCGGCGACCGTATCGAGATCCTTGAGCATCGTGGCAATGTGACCGAGCGGTGGCGAGTGAATGCCTTGCACCATTCTGGGCACGAAAAGCTGGAGCGGGATCGAGTCCGCAAAGCCGCCGGCGAGCGCTTCGGGCAGGCGATTGGCGTCAATACCGGCGTTGACGGCCAGGCGCGTGGCTTCCGCGAGGACGGCCATCGGGCATCCCACGATCACCTGATTGCAGAGTTTCGTGGTCTGGCCGGCTCCGGTCGGGCCCATGTGGGTGAACCTGCGCGCCATGGCCAGCACGTAAGGGCGTACCCTCTCGATCTCGTCTGCTTCTCCGCCGGCCATGATCGCAAGGGTACCCTCCTCGGCGCCTTTCGTTCCGCCGGAAACCGGTGCATCGATCCAGCCGGCGCCATTGGCGGCCTTCAGTCGCTTTGCCAGATCGCGGGCGGCGTCGGGATGTATCGACGAGAAGTCGACGACAAGCTTGCCTGCGCCGGGCGCTGCCGCGAGCCCGTCAGGCCCGAAGATCACCTCCTCGACGGCCGCGGCATCCGTCACGCACATGAAGGCGATATCGGCGTTCGTCAGGAGATCACGAGGCGTGGCTGCGCGCCCGGCTCCGGCCTCGGCGAGCGGAGCCACCTTGCCCTCCGAACGGTTCCAGACAGTGACCTGATAGCCGGCCTTGAGCAGGCGTCGGGTCATCGGCGTTCCCATCAGGCCAAGGCCGAGATAGCCGAGCCTCTCGACGCCTTGCGGGTTTGCCTCGCTCGCATCAGCCATAGGTTGCCTCCTTCTGCCGCAGCGCGACGTGGCTTTACCATACATTGCGCGTCGGACGGCAAAACCGCCGGGCTCGCATGGCTTGCCTGATTGTTTGAACCATGAAAGATTTGAGCCCGGTCGGGGTTGGGTGGCGCCGGTCGGCGCCGGAGCAGCGGAGTGGGCACGATGCGAACCGTTTCGAAATGGATCCTGGCTTTGGGGGCGGCGGCCGCCGTGAGCGCGGGGGCAAGCCCGTCATGGGCGCAGCAGACGATCCGCGTCGGTTGGACGATCCCGGCCGAGGAATCAAAGTACTGGATGATGCGCCGCCCGGCTGAATTTCCCAATCTCGGCAAGACCTACAATATCGAATGGACCCAATTCCAGGGCACCGCACCGATGACGCAGGCCTTGGCAGCCGGCGCGCTGGACTGCGCGACGCAGGCGCCGCTGTCGCTCGCCAATGGTGTGGTCGGCGGCAATCTCAAAGCCTACATCGTGGCGCAGCACGTGTTCGAGAAGCCCGGCGGCTTCTCGGTCTATTGGGCTGTCATGGATGACTCGCCCATCAAGACGATCGCTGATCTCAAGGGCAAGACGGTCGGCATTTCCGTGATCGGCGGCGGCACGCAAGGCCCGTTCAACCTGCTCCTGAAGCAGAATGGCGTCGATCCAACCAAGGATATCAAGCTGGTCGAGGTCGGCTTTGCCGTCTCCGAGGATGCGCTGCGTCAAGGCCGCGTCGATGCGGTCAACATGAACCAGCCGTTCGCCGCGCGGGCAGAGGCAAAGGGCGGCACAAGGAAGCTCTTCTCGCTGTCCCAGGCCATGCCGAACATCGTGCATATCCTGGAAGCTTGCCGTGCCGATTTCGTCGACAAGAACCCGGAACTGGTCAAGGCCTATGTCCGCGATATCACCTCGGGCATGAAGAAGGCGCTGGCGAACCGCGAGGAGACTCTCAAGGTCGTCAATGAGGTGCTGAAGGCGCCCATCCCGGTGCTCGAGACATACCTGCTCAAGGACAACGATTTCGGCCGTGATCCAGGTGCGGCGCCGAACTTCCCGGCGATCCAGAAGATGCTGGACATCTACGCCGAGACCGGAATGCTGCCGAAACTGGATGTCGCGCAGTTCAAGCATCCGACGATCGTCGCGCCGCTGCAATAGGCGAGCGAACGATCCTAACGAGGAGCGTGCGGCGTCCTGGATGATCCGGGACGAAGCACGAAGAAGATGCACGTATGAAGAAGTTGCGATCACGCGTCACCACAGACGGCCTCGACCGGGCTCCGCATCGCGCATTCATGCGCGCGATGGGGCTCGACGACGCTGCGCTTGCCAAGCCGATGGTGGGCGTCGTCAGCATGAAGGGCGAGCAGACGCCCTGCAACATGACACACGATTTTCAGGTGACGGCGGCCAAGACGGGTATCGAAGAGGCTGGCGGCACGCCGCGCGAATTCTCCACGGTGTCGGTCTCTGACGGCATCAGCATGAACCATGAGGGAATGAAGTTCTCGTTGTTTTCGCGTGAACTGATCGCCGACTCGATCGAGGCCGTCGTCCACGGTCTGGCCTACGACGCGCTGATCGGATACGGCGGATGTGACAAGACGCTTCCCGGCGTGATGATGGGCATGGTTCGCTGCAACGTGCCCTCAATCTTCATCTATGGCGGCAGCGCGCTGCCGGGCCGCGTGGATGGGCGCACGCTGACGGTGCTCGATTCCTATGAGGCCGTCGGCAGCTTCATGACTGGTGAGATCGACGGCGCCGCGCTGGAGCGGATCGAGCGTGCCTGCTTGCCGACGATCGGCGCCTGCGCCGGCCAGTTCACCGCCAACACCATGGGAATGGTCTCGGAGGCGATGGGCCTGACCATTCCCAACGTCTCGATGGTGCCCGGTGTCTATGCCGAGCGTGCGCAGATATCGCGGCGCGCCGGACGCCTGATCATGGAGATGGTGGAACGCGGCGGACCGTTGCCGCGCGACATCGTGACGCGCAAGTCCCTGGAGAACGGTGCGGCGATCGTTGCCGCGACGGGTGGCTCGACCAACGCCGCGCTGCATCTGCCCGCAATCGCCAACGAGGCCGGCATTGCATTCACGATCGATGATGTGGGCGAGGTCTTCGCCAGGACGCCGTTGATCGGAAATCTGCGGCCCGGGGGCAAATACACGGCAAAGGATGTCTACGACATCGGCGGTGCGGCGGTCGTGATCCGTGAGCTGATCCAGAGCGGGCATGTCGATGGCAGCTGCTTGTCCATCACCGGCCGCACACTTGCCGAAGAGTATGGCGCCGCCAACGCACCCGATGGAGAAGTTGTGTATGCGGCCCGCGCGCCGATCATGCCTGACGGCGGCGTAGCGGTGCTGAAGGGAAATCTCTGTCCCGACGGTGCGGTGATCAAGGTCGCAGGTTTGAAGAGTCAATTCTTCGAAGGCGTGGCGCGCGTTTTCGAGGATGAGGAAGCCTGCGTCGCGTCGGTTCGTGACCGCAGCTACAAGGCAGGCGAGGTCCTGGTCATCCGCAATGAGGGGCCGGTCGGCGGTCCGGGCATGCGCGAGATGCTTGGCGTCACTGCGCTGATCTACGGGCAGGGCATGGGTGAAAAGGTCGCGCTGATCACCGATGGCCGGTTCTCTGGCGCGACCCGCGGCATGTGCATCGGCTACGTAGCCCCCGAAGCATTTGTTGGTGGTCCGCTTGCACTCGTTCGCGATGGTGACAGGATCCGGATCGATGCCGCAAACCGGCGGATGGATGTGCTGCTCGATGAGCAGGAACTCACAGCGCGGCGACGAGATTGGAAGCAACGTCCGCCGCGTCACCGGGCAGGCGCGCTTGCAAAGTATGCGCGGCTGGTTGGGCAGGCGCCGGGTGGAGCCGTGACGCATGAAGGCCCGGCAGAATGGCCGTGGTTCGAATGACGCACCGCACGGGACCGAAAACGACCGCCTGTCTGGCAGGTTTCTTGCTAAGCTCGTGCCGCTGACCGAGAACGTTCAGCGGGTTCGTCGAGAAATGTTCGCGCGAGTGAGGCGAGAGACGGGATGACGGTAGTGCCTGCGAGATCGAGCGAATGGGTGAGACCGGTGAGATCACAAGAGCCGGCTTCTGCGATCATCGAGATCGACCGCGTCTCGCAGGTCTTTCAGACCTCGGCGCGCAAGGATCATGTGGCGCTTTCCGACATCTCGCTGACGATCGAGGAGGGCGCCTTCGTCTCCATCCTCGGGCCGTCCGGCTGCGGCAAGTCGACACTGCTTTATATCGTCGGTGGTTTTGTCAGCCCGACCAGCGGCTCGGCGAAGATCAAGGGACATGCGATCACGGGGCCCGGTCCGGATCGCGGACCGGTGTTCCAGGAATTTGCGCTGTTCCCCTGGAAGACCGTGCTGGGCAATGTGATGTACGGCCCGCGTCAGCAAGGTGTGCGCGCCGCCGAGGCGGAAGCGCAGAGCCGGGCCCTGATCGAGATGGTTGGCCTCAAGGGCTATGAGAGTTTCTACCCCAAGGAATTGTCGGGCGGCATGAAGCAGCGCGTGGCGCTGGCGCGGACGCTCGCCTACCATCCCGAAGTTCTGCTGATGGACGAGCCGTTCGGCGCGCTCGACGCGCACACAAGGACGCGCCTGCAGAACGACCTTCTCAACATCTGGGAGCGCGACCGCAAGACGGTGCTGTTCGTCACCCATTCGGTAGACGAAGCCGTCTTTCTCTCGGATAAAGTCGTGATGATGTCGAAATCGCCCGGCCGCATCCGCGAGGTCATCGACATCGATCTGCCGCGACCGCGCCGCCGCAACGAGCTGTTGCTCGACCCGCGCTATCAGAAATACGTCGTCGATATCGAGCGCATGTTCGATGAAAGCGACGAAGCCGGGCCTGCCTCATGATGTCGTCAGCCACCTTGATCAGACGGGCCGCTCCGGTGCTGGCCTGCATCGGGTTGCTGGCCGTGTGGCAGGTTGCGTCGCTTGCGCTGAAGAACGACAGCTTCCCGACGGCAACCGAGGCGATCCGGGCAATTCCGGATATTCTCGGCGACAAGGAATCCCTCATCAACATCCTGGCCTCGCTTCGCCGCATGGCGATCGGGTTCGGTGTGGCGGTGCTGGTTTCGATTCCGCTGGGCCTGTTGATGGGACGCAGCCGCGGCGTCGCGGCCTTTTTCAATCCGCTCCTGATGGTGATTTATCCGGTGCCGAAGGCCGCCTTGATGCCGATCATCATGCTTTGGCTGGGCGTCGGCGACGTCACCAAGACATTGGTGATCTTTCTGGGCGTCAGCCTCCCCGTGATCTATCACAGCTTCGAGGGTGCCAAGGCTGTCGAAGAGAAGATGCTGTGGTCGGGTGCCGCGATGGGGCTTTCGCCGGCGCAACGCCTGGTGCGGATCGTGTTGCCCGCGGCGCTGCCGGAGATCCTGACCGGCTGCCGCACGGGACTGGTGCTGGCGTTGATCACGATGATCACCAGCGAGATGATCGCCCGCCAGTCCGGCGCCGGCAACATCCTGTTCAATGCGCTCGACATGGGTCAGTACGACACCGTCTTTGCGATGATCATCATCGTGGGCGCGATGGGAATCTGCCTCGACGCGATTTTTGAAAGGGTTCGTGCCAGGCTCGTGCGTTGGTCCGAGCCTCAGTTCGACATGCCGCTGAGCTTTTCGTGATGTCGCGCATTCTCTCCGCAAACGTCCTTCTTGGGATTGCCCCGATCGTGCTGGTCATTGCGTTGTGGCAAGGCCTGGTGTCGTTCGGCTTCGCGCCCGCGGTCTTGCTGCCGCCGCCGGGCTTCGTCTTCGGCCGGCTGCTCCAGCAGCTCGTGACGTGGACGTTTCAGCAGGAGATCGCGGCAACTCTGATCCGGCTGTTTGCAGGGTTCGCGATTGCGGTCGTGCTGGGTGTCAGTATCGGCATTGCCGCCGCCGCCAATCCGGCGATCAACGCCGTGGTTCGGCCGATCGTGCGCGTATTGGCCCCGCTGCCCAAGGTCGCGCTCTATCCGGCACTCCTGCTTTTGCTCGGATTCGGCCACGGGTCGAAGATCACATTGGTGGCCGCGGACGCGCTCTTTCCCATTCTGCTCTCGACCTATTACGGTGCATCGACCGTCGAGCAGAAGCTGATCTGGTCGGCGATGGCGGCGGGAACGCCGCGCTACGAAATCCTCTTCAAGGTGGTGCTGCCGGCGGCGATGCCGTCGATCCTGACCGGATGCCGGATCGGGCTTGTCATTTCCTGCATCGTGGTGTTTCTGGCCGAGATGATCACGTCGACGGACGGATTGGGGCATGCGCTCGTGACAGCGGCGCGAACTTTCCAGGCCGTCGATATGTTCGTACCGCTGATCACGATCTCGCTGCTGGGCCTGATCCTGAATGGCCTGCTCGGGGCGCTACGCTCGTACCTGCTGCGGGGCTTTCCCGAGGCGTGAACTGACCAAGAAGAACAGAAGACCGGGAGTGAACCATGCTGGCTGATCGCATCGAGGCAAAATGGATCGACGCATTCTGCGAGATCTTTGAACGTTGCGCCGTCAAGGCCGGCGATACCGCGGCGATCCTGTCGGAAACCCAGTCGCGTGCGTTGAATGTGCATCTGGCGGAGCTCGCGCTGCTGCGCATGGGTGCGCGGCCGTTTCACGTGGTCATGCCGACACCGCGCAATCGGAATATCGTTCCGGTTCGCTCGACAGGGGCGAGCGAGGCGATCCAGAAGCTTGGTCCGGTCATTACCGCGCTTCAGCAGGCCGGCTTCGTGGTGGATTGCACCATCGAGGGCCTGATGCATGCGGTGGAGACGCCGGAGATCCTCAAGGCCGGCGCGCGGATCCTGGTGATCTCCAACGAGCATCCCGAGGCGCTGGAGCGGATGGTGCCGGATCCCGCGCTCGAGAAGCGCGTTCGTGCGGCGGCCAAGATGTTGCGGGGGACCAAGCGGATGCGGGTGACGTCGAAGGCCGGCACGGCGCTGGATGTCGACATGGTCGGCGCGTCCACGGTCGGTGTGTGGGGCTGGACCGACAAGCCCGGCACGCTGGCGCATTGGCCCGGTGGAATCGTCGTCAGCTTCCCCAAGAGCGGGACGATCAACGGCACGCTGGTGATGGCGCCGGGCGACATCAATCTCACTTTCAAACGCTACCTCACGTCACCCGTGAAGATGACCTTGAAAGATGACTATGTCGTCGAGCTGGAAGGCGAGGGCACGGATGCCGCGATGATGCGCGCCTATCTTGCTGCCTGGGGCGATCGCGAGGCTTATGCCGTCTCGCATGTCGGTTTCGGCATGAACCCCGGTGCGCGCTATGAAGCGCTGTCGATGTACGACCAGCGCGACACCAATGGCACCGAGATTCGGGCCGTCTCCGGCAATTTCCTGTTCTCGACCGGCGCCAACGAATTCGCCGGCCGCTACACGGCGGGGCATTTCGACCTGCCGATGATGGGAACGACCATCGAGCTCGATGGCGTCGCGGTCGTTCGCGAAGGCGTGTTGCAGGACGTCTTCGGCTAGTTGCGGTCGAGCACGGGTGGGCGAGCCAGGTCGAAGTGGCGGAGCAGATCCACCATGGCCTGAAGCCGTTTTACGCGATAGGCGTCAACGTCCATACCCGAATAGTCGAGGAAGCCGGCACCCGTGCGCAAGCCGATCCTGCCTTCATGCATGTTGCGTGAGATGACGTCCGGCGCGCGGTAGCGGTCGCTGCCGAGCGCGCCTTCGAGATAGCGACTGGCGTAGTACAAGATATCGCCGCCACCCCAGTCGATGAACTCGAGCAGTCCGAGCACGGCGTAGCGGAACCCAAAACCGTAGCGGATCGCCTTGTCGATCTCCTCGGCACTGGCCACGCCTTCCTCGACCATGCGTGCGGCCTCGTTCATCGCCAGCGCCTGGATGCGCGGAACGATGAAGCCGGGCGTCGCCGCGCAGACGACCGGGACCTTGCCGATGCCTTCGAGCAGTCCCTTGACCTCGTCGACGATGGCGGGGTCGGTGGCTCTGCCGGGCGAAACCTCGACCAGCGGGATCAGGTAGGCTGGGTTGAGCCAATGCACGTTGAGGAAGCGGCGAGGATTCACGATCGCGCCGGAAAGATCATCGACCAGGATGGTCGACGTCGTCGATGCCATGATCGTGTCGGGTCGGACCTGCCGTGAGGCTGACCCAAGCACCTCGCGCTTGAGCTCGACGACCTCTGGAACCCCTTCGAAAACCATTCCGGCCTCGGATAGCGCTGCCCCGCTCTGGCTGGCGGGCACCACCGAGACGCGCGCGATGAGCGGATCGACATCGGCCTCCGTCAGCAGCCCCAGCTTGGACAGGCTGGCAAAGGTCTTCGTGACCTCGCCGAGCGCGTCGGCCTCAAGCTTGGCGAAGTCTTCTGCGCTACGGGCCTTGACGTCGATCATTGTGACCTGATGGCCAGCGTAGGCAAACGCGACCGCGATGCCGCGTCCCATGCGGCCCGCCCCCAGACAGACGATATTGGCGCGATTGGTCATCGGTCAAAATCCATTGCGAAGCAGCGTCTGCAATTCAGCCTTGCTGAGATTGTCGAGCCCCAGCGTCTCGAGCGTTCGGCCACCTTGCGCAAAATCCTCGCCGCAGACCGCGCCGCCGATTGACAGGAACGCTTTGGCCAGCGGCGTGGCCACGCCCGCCAGGCCTGCGACGGAGACCAGCAGCGACAGCCCAAGCCGCAGGTCCTCGCGCATATAGCGATGCTCCGTCAGCACGATCCGCTCGCGCCAGTCCCCTGAATCCGTCAGCCGGTCGTGCGAGCCGCGGCCATACATCCAGATCTCGCCCTCTTTCGCATAGTGATGAGCGAGCGGGAAATGCGGTGCACCGTAACCAAGCGCCTCGCGCACCGCGATGCGTTCCGCGTCGAGCGCGTCGGTCACCCGCCGAATCGCGGCTTGTGTGCCTTCCTTATGGATGTCCCAGCGCTCGAAATGTTCGATTGGACCGGCATTCATCACGATCAGCGGCGGATGGATGATGGGTCCTGCATTCATCAGCGCCCCGGACAGCGCGTCTCCGCACGGCTCGATCGTATCGGGGAAAGCGCGTCCGATGACTTCGAGCGCATGCGGTGCCCGTTCGAGCGGGAACACGCCGACTGGAAGCCGCTTGGCGCGGATGGTGATCGCGACCTCGAACGGTCCGTGCTTGCGGGTGAGCCACGGCAGTGTACCGGTTTCGGCAAAGCTTGCCCTGGCCTGGTTCCCAGCTTCCCGCGCAGCCTCTGCGAAGATCATCGAGCCGAATGTCGCCGGCGGCAAGAATACGACCTGACCGTCCCGCAGATGCGGGGCGAGCAGGCGAGCGATATCAGTCTGTGCGAAGGCAGGAGCGGGGCACAGGATCAGCTCCGTGCCGTTGACGGCCTCGGCGATATCCGTCGTGACCAGCGCGAGCGTCACGTCGTGGCGGCCGTTGTGATCCTTGACCAGGATGCGCGAGCCGGCGGCGCGATGTGCCGCGACCTGACCGGCATCGCGGCGCCAGAGCCGCACCTCATGCCCCGACAGCGCAAAATCGCCGGCGGCCGCGAAGGAGCCGTTTCCCCCACCGAGAACTGCAATCTTCAAGATGCTTCTCCTTGCGCGCGGGACTGCGCATCAAGCTGCTTCAGCAGGAAATGCTGGACCTTCCCCAGTGCGGTGCGCGGCAGGTCGGCGACGAAGACGATATCGCGTGGCACCTTGTAGCGGGCGAGTTGCGCCTGGAGATGGGCTCTCAGCTCGTTCGCTTCGGGCCGGCAGCCGGATCGGGGGATGACATAAGCGATCGGCACCTCGTCCCAGCGCGGGTCCGGCCGGCCGATCACGGCGCATTCGCTGACATCGGGATGTTCGAGCAGGACGCGCTCGACCTCGGCCGGGTAGACGTTCTCTCCCCCCGAAATGATCATGTTCTTCTTGCGGTCGCGGACCCAGAAATAGCCGTCGGCGTCGCACAGGCCGATGTCGCCGGTGCGATACCAGCCGTCGTGCAATGCGTCGCGCGTTGCCGCCTCGTTGCCCCAATATTCGAAGAACACATTGGGTCCGCGTACCGCGATCTCGCCCGGCGTGCCTGCCGGCACCTCGTTGCCGGAATGATCGACCACCTTCGCTTCGCAGCACAGGCCGGCAAGTCCGGTCGATCCCGCACGCGAGAGGTCGCCGCCAAGCCGCGTGTAGACGGCGATCGGGCAGGTTTCCGTCGAGCCGTAGACCTGAAGCACCGGCACATCGCGGGCGACGAAACGCTCGATCAGATGGGGAGGCACGATGGTCGAGCCGGTGGCGACGGCTTTGAGTGACGAAAGATCGGTGGCGGCCCAGGCGGGATGCTCGCTCACCGCCTGGATGATCGCAGGCACCATGACCGTGAGTGTCGGCCGCTCCTGTTCGATGGCCGCAAGCGCGGTCTCCGGCGCGAAGCGTGCATGGACCGTGACGGTCGCGCCGAGCTGCAGAGCCGGCGTGGTCTGGATGTTGAGGCCGCCGACGTGGAAGAACGGCAGCACGGTCAGCACATGATCGTCGGACGTCATGTTGTGCATGTGCTGGCTCATGACGCCGTTCCAGAACAGCGCCTCCTGGCGCAGCACCGCGCCTTTCGGCCGCCCGGTTGTCCCCGATGTGTAGACGATAAGCAGGGGGCAGGAGAGATCGGTGTGCGGATTTCGGCCGGCGCCGTCGCTGCGCGCGAGCAGGCTTTCGAATGTCGTGCCGCGAGGTGGCGTGAAGTCGAGGCCGACAACGGACGTCCCCGGCGCAAGCTCGGGGAGAACTCCCTCGAAGGCCCGCTCGAGCACCAGCACCTTGGCGCTCGCATCGGCGAGAATGAAGAGTTGCTCGGCGACCGCCAGCCGCCAGTTCAGCGGCACGAGCATCGCACCCAGCCGCGCGCAGGCGTAGAGCAGAATAAGATAGTCGGGTCGGTTCAGGCTGAGGATAGCGACGCGGTCGCCGCGGCCGACGCCGAGCTCCTGTTTCAATGCCGTCGCGGTGCGTTCGATGCGCGCGGCGAACGCCGCATAGCTCAGCCGTTCCCCTTCGAAGGCAATGGCTGTCTTGTCTGGCGCGAACGCCGCGTTGCGATCGATCAGACTGCAGAGGTCCACCGTCAGTCGTCCGTCTCGCCGGTCTCATACAGCGCCTCGCGTCCGATCCGGTCGAGGCAGAGCTCGGCGGTCCAGGGCAGCATCAGCGAGCCGCAGCGGCTGTCGCGGTAGATCCGTTCCAGCGGCAGCGAGCGAAGCATGGCCTGACCGCCGCAGGTGCGGATCGCGAGCGCGGCAAGCTCATTGGCGCCTTCCATCACCGAATATTGCGCGGCATAGGCCCGCAACACCTGCTCCTTGCTCGGATTGGCGCAGGCTTCGGTGACGGCCTGGAACCAGATCGCCTTGACCTGCTCGAGCTTGATCTGCATCTGCGCGACCGCGATCTGCTTGGTCGGATACATCCGGCGCTTGACCGGCGGCATGCCCGGCACTTCGCCGCGCAGATAACGCACGGTGAAATCATAGGCCGCTTGGGCCAGGCCCATATAGGTCGGCGACAACGTGAGGAACATGTGAGGCCAGCGCATCGCGGCCTGGAAATAGACGCCGCGCGGCATCAGTGCAGAGTCGGCCGGCACGAACACGTCCTTGAACAGGAGCGTCCGCGAAACCGTTCCGCGCATGCCGAGCGGGTCCCAGTCACCGACGACAGAGACGCCTTCCGATTTGGCGGAGATCGCGAGGTAAAGCGTGTTGCGGCGCGAGGCCTTCTCGCCTTCCTCGATCTCAGTGCAGAGCACGCCGTAATAGTCGGCATGGCCGGAGAGCGATGCAAAAATCTTCTTGCCGTTGACGATCCAGCCGCCCTCGACCGGCCTTGCTTCCGTGCCGAAGGCGACGCCGCCTGCGGCGGCCGCTCCACCCTCGGAGAAGGGTTGCGAATAGATCGCACCATCCTCGACGATGCGCTTGTAGTGGACTGCGCGACGCCGCTCGTGCTCGGCCCGGGTCCCGGCGTCCATGTCGAGATCGTCGGCGAGGGGCCCCGACCAGAGGGTCGAGCACACGTGCATGTTCCAGGTCAGCGCGGTCGCGCCGCAATAGCGGCCGATCTCGGCGGCCGCCAAAGCATAGGTCTGGTAGTTCGCGCCGAGCCCACCGTGTTTCTTGGGAACGGCAATGCCGAGCAGACCGACGCGGTGCAGGTCGCGATAATTCTCGATCGGAAAGGTCGCCTCGCGATCGTAGGTGGCGGCGCGAGCGGCGAACACGCTCTGACCGATCTCTCTTGCCCGCGTAACGATGCCAGCCTGCTCGTCGCTGAGGCGGAATGCAACGGGATCGAAGATCGGCGCATCCAGCGCCACCTTGTCAGTCGTGCCGATCGTCTTGCTGACTTGCATGGTCATTGCGCGGTCACCTTACGCTTTGGTCGCGAGAGAGTTCAGGAACCGGCCGAGGGCCTCGTCAAAGGCCTCGGGGCGCTCGAGGTTGGCGAGATGGCCGACGCCAGCGAGCTCGACATATTCAGCACCAGGGATGTAGTTCGCAGTCTTTGCCATCATCGGCGCGGGCGCATTGTTGTCCTTGGAACCCGACAGCAGCAGCGTTGGGACGGAAATATTCGCAAGCGTGCTGCGCTGGTCGAAGCCGATGAGAGCCAGCATCATGGCACGATAGCTTGCCTCGGGCACGCTCCCCATGCATTCGCGTGCAAGCACCATTCCGTTCGGATCGGGATCGTCCCCGACAAGCTCCTTCACCAGCGAGGGCGCCAGCGACTTCATCGTCTCTCCGCGATCGAGCGGCCCGAGCCGCGCCGCGATGAACGATTTCTGCCAGTCGCCGTCGGCCTTGCCGAAGGCCGGGCTGGTCTGCGCCAGTACGACCGCGCGCGCCAGCTTTGGCGATTGCACCAGCCATTTCTGCACGATCATGCCGCCAATCGAGTGACCGACCAGAATGGGTCTGGTTGCATCGAGTTGCTCAATGAACTGCTGGAGCGCCTCCGCCAGGGTAGCAATGCTGACGCTGGCGAGCGGTGCCGATCTGCCGTAACCCGGCATATCCCATGCGATCGCGCGGAAGCGGCCGCCGAACGTGGCAAGTTGCCGCCGCCAGGCCCGCGCTGCGCCGCCGATGCCATGAAGGAAGATCAGAGGTATCGCATCCGGATCGCCCGCGGCTTCGTAGGCGAAGCGTCCGTCCTTTGTTATCATTGGCGCAGGCTGCGACACGCGACATCCTTTTGCTTGGCCCTTGATGCTAACAGGCCTGTGGGGGATGGGAAGCGATAATTTTATACTTAAAGCAATTTTCGGGCCGCCCTCTCGTGCCCCGACGTTCGCGGCCGCGAGGCGCCGCTTTCGTTGCAAAAATTTGAAGGTTAAAATATATCGGAGGAACGATCATCGGATCCGAGGGAGCCAGCGCATGTCCGGATTGCCGCACTCGCCGCACGCACTGGTGACCGGTGGTGGCCGCGGCATCGGCCGTGCGATCGCGGCGGCCCTCGTCGGCGCCGGCGCCACTGTGACGATAGTCGGTCGGAACTCCGCGGTCCTCGAAGAGGCGGTCAATGCAGGCGCCGCGCATTTTGCGGCCGTCGCCGATGTTTCGGACGAAGCGTCGTTGAAGGCCGCCATTAGCGAGGCCAGCGCGCGAAAGCCGATCGATATCCTGATCGCCAATGCGGGCGGCGCCGAATCCGCACCATTCGTGAAATCGGACAGTGCCCTGTTTGCGCGCATGATGGACATCAATTTCATGGGCGTCGTCCATGCCATTCACGGCGTGCTGCCGGGCATGAAGGATCGCCCGTTTGGCCGCATCGTCGTGATTGCGTCGACCGCGGGGCTCAAGGGCTATGCCTATGTCAGCGCATACACTGCGGCCAAGCACGCCGCGGTCGGTCTCGTTCGTTCGCTTGCGCTCGAGCTGGCCGGTAGCAATGTGACCGTGAATGCGGTTTGCCCGGGCTTCACCGACACCGACCTCGTAGCCGGCAGCATCGAGAACATCATGACCAAGACGGGACGAAGCCGCGAGCAGGCGATCGCCGAACTCGCCAAGCACAATCCGCAAGGGCGCCTGATCGCGCCTCGGGAAGTGGCAGACGCGGTTCTCTGGTTGTGTGGCGAGGGCGCCGGCGCGATCACCGGGCAGGCGATTGCCGTGGCCGGGGGCGAGGTCTAGCGTGAATGCCGCAGGCGCGGAACGAACACACCAAGGAGATCGCATGAGCAGACCAGCAAATCCCGTCACCATTCCGCTCGCGGACTATTCGCCGCAGCACTTCGTGCTGGCGGTGGTCGACGGCGTCGCGACGGTCACGCTCAACCGGCCCGAACGAAAGAATCCGCTGACGTTCGAAAGCTACCGGGAACTGACCGATTTCTTCCGCGCTTGCGCCTTCGACGACGAGGTCAAATCCATCGTAGTCACCGGCGCGGGCGGCAATTTCTCGTCCGGTGGTGACGTGTTCGAGATCATCGGCCCGCTGGTGAAGATGGACACCAAGGGGCTGACGGCCTTCACGCGGATGACCGGCGACCTCGTCAAGGCGATGCGGGCCTGCCCGCAGCCGATCATAGCCGCGGTCGAGGGAATCTGTGCCGGGGCCGGTGCGATCGTCGCCATGGCATCGGACATGCGCCTCGCGGCAAGCGGGACCAAGGTTGCTTTCCTGTTCAACAAGGTGGGCCTTGCCGGTTGCGACATGGGCGCCTGCGCGATCCTGCCGCGGATCATCGGGCAGTCCCGCGCCTCCGAACTGCTCTACACCGGCCGGTTCATGACCGCGGAGGAGGGCGAGCGCTGGGGCTTCTTCAGCCGCATCGTGACGCCGGTGCAGGTGCTGCCCCAGGCGCAGGTCCTGGCCAAGCAGATCGCGGAAGGGCCGACCTTCGCCAACACCATGACCAAGCGAATGCTGGCGATGGAATGGGCAATGTCGGTGGAGGAGGCGATCGAGGCGGAAGCCGTTGCCCAGGCCCTGTGCATGACCACAGCCGATTTCGAGCGCGCCTTCGAGGCCTTCGCCAACAAGGTCAAGCCGGTATTCAGGGGCGACTAAACGGCGTCTCTGTCCGAGCCGGCCAGCAAGGGGGACTTGCGCGAAATTATTTTAGGCTTAAAATAGTTTCATGGCCGGGTGAATTGGCGAGGCTCCCATGAAAGTCGCGATCATCGGTGGCGGACCTGCGGGTCTCTACGCTGCGATCCTGCTCAAGAAGCAGCGCCCGGGCGCCGACATCACGGTGTATGAGCGCAATCGGGCCGACGACACCTTCGGCTTCGGCGTGGTCTTCTCCGATGCCACGCTGGACAATTTCGAAAAACACGATCTGCCGAGCTACCGCCGCATCACCCAGGAGTTCGCATACTGGGACGACATCGCCGTGCATTTCCGCGGCACGGTCCACCGGGTCGGCGGTAACGGCTTTTGCGGCTGCTCCCGAAGCAAGCTGCTCCTGATCCTTCAGGAACGGGCCCGCGAGCTTGGCGTCGTCCTGCACTTCGAGGTGGACATCGACGACGAAACCCGGTTCGCCGACGCCGATCTCGTCCTGATCGCCGACGGCATCAACAGCCGCTTCCGCGAGAAATACATCGATCATTTCCAGCCGGAGGTCGACCTCCGCTCCAACAAGTTCGCCTGGATGGGCTCGACCAAGCCGCTCGATGCCTTCACCTTCATCTTCCAGGAGACCGAGTGGGGGCCGTTCATCGCCCACGCCTATCAATATGAGGCCGGACACTCGACCTGGATCTTCGAGACCGATCCCGAGACGTTCGAGCGGGCTGGCCTCACGGGGCTGGACGAGACGCAGTCCGCCGCGCGGATGGCCGAGATTTTTGGCTGGTTCCTCGATGGACACAAGCTGCTCATCAACCGTTCGATGTGGCGCAATTTCCCGATGATCCGCAGCAAGCGCTGGGTCAAGGACAACATGGTGCTGCTCGGCGATGCCAAGGCGAGCGCGCATTTTTCGATCGGCTCCGGTACCAAGCTCGCGATGGAAGACGCGATTGCGCTGGCCGAGGCGATGGAGAAAGCTCCCAGCATCGAGGCGACGCTTGATGTCTACGAGCAGGGCCGCCGTGAGGAGGTCGAGAAGACGCAGCATGCCGCCGACGTCTCGCTGGTCTGGTTCGAGCATGTCGACCGCTTCTGGGATTTTGATCCCGTGCAGTTTGCCTTCGGCGTGATGACGCGCTCGAAGGCGATCACCTATGACAATCTCAAGCTCCGGGCGCCCGATTTCGTGGCCGAAGTCGAGAAGTCATTTGCCAGACAGGTTCGCGACAGCGGCTTTGACGTCGACACCAAAAAGCCGGCGGTGCCGTTGTTCCAGCCGTTCCGGCTGCGCGAGATGGAGATCGCCAATCGCGCGGTGATGTCGCCGATGTGCATGTACTCGGCCAAGGAGGGCGTGCCGACCGACTTCCACCTCGTGCACTACGGATCGCGTGCGATCGGTGGCGCCGGCCTGATCTTCACGGAGATGACCTGCGTCAGCCGCGACGCCCGGATCACGCCGGGCTGCACCGGCCTGTGGAACGACGAGCAGGAGGCGGCGTGGCGGCGCATCGTGGACTTCGTCCACGGCAATTCGGCCGCAAAGATCTGCCTCCAGTTGGGCCACGCCGGCCGCAAGGGCGCGACCAAGCTGATGTGGGACGGCATGGATCGCCCGCTGGACGAAGGCGGCTGGGACGTGTTCTCCGCATCGCCGCTCCCCTATTTTCCCGACAGTCAGGTGCCGCGCGAGCTCGATCGCGCCGGCATGAACGCGGTGAGGGACGCTTTCGTTGCGTCGGCTGAGCGCGGCGAGCGCTGCGGCTTCGACATGCTGGAGCTGCATTGTGCCCACGGCTATCTGCTCGCCAGCTTCATCTCGCCGCTGACGAACACCAGGACGGACGAATACGGCGGCTCGCTCGACAACCGTCTGCGCTTCCCGCGCGAGATCTTCGAGGCGCTCCGCGCGGTCTGGCCGTCGCACAAGCCGATGTCGGTACGCATCTCCGCGACTGACTGGGCCGATGGAGGCATCACCGGCGACGACGCGGTGGCGGTTGCGCGCGCTTTCGCCGAAGCCGGCGTCGATCTGGTCGATGTCTCGACCGGGCAGACCGTCCGCGATGCGCAGCCGATCTACGGCCGCATGTTCCAGACGCCGTTCTCGGATCAGGTCCGCAACGAGGCGCGCGTCGCCACGATGTGCGTCGGCAACATCACGACGGCGGACCAGGCCAATACCATCCTGGCCGCTGGAAGGGCGGATCTCGTCGCGCTTGGCCGGCCGCATCTGGTCGATCCGTTCTTCACCATGAGGGCGGCGGCCTGGTACGGGGCAAAGGACGCGTTCTGCCCGCCGCAATATCTGCCCGGAATGGATCAGATTTTCCGCAACAGCGTCCGCGACCGGCAGGATCTGGAGGAGCTGCGCATTAAGGCTAAGCCCAAGACCCGGGCCGAGCTCAAGGCGGAGACGACAAAGCCGCTTGCGGCGGAGTAACCGCCCGTGCGACGTTAACCTCATTGCCTGGCATGTTTCGAGTGGAGTAAGGGCGATGAAGGCGATTATCGTCGGTGGCGGTATCGGTGGCCTCACCACGGCGCTGATGCTGCGTTCTCGTGGCATCGGATGCGAGATTTTCGAGCAAGCCGACACCATTCGTGAGCTCGGCGTCGGCATCAATACGCTGCCGCATGCCATGCGCGAGCTCGCCGGACTCGGCCTGCTTCAGAAACTCGACGATGTCGCTGTTCGCACCGACCAGCTCTATTATCTCAACCGCCATGGCCAGGAGGTCTGGCGCGAAGCCCGCGGCATCGACGCCGGTCACGACGTGCCGCAATTCTCGATCCATCGCGGCCGCCTTCAAGGCGTCATCCATCGCGCCGTCGAGGAGCGGCTCGGGCACGAGGCGATCCACACCGGCTGCAGGCTCGGCGCTTTCACGCAGGACGAGGGCGGCGTCACCGCTTACTTTTTCGATCGTGCCGGCGCGCATGTCCACACGGCGCGCGGCGATATCCTGATCGGCGCCGACGGCATTCATTCCCGCGTCCGAGAGACGTTGTTCCCGAACGAGGGACCGCCGTGCTGGAACGGCCTGATGCTGTGGCGCGGTGCGCGCGACTGGCCGCTGTTCCTCACCGGCAAATCGATGATCGTGGCCGGCGGCCTCAATGCCAAGGTGGTGATCTATCCGATCGCGGAGGGATCGAGCCCGGCGAGCCGCCTGACCAACTGGGCCGTGCTGGTGAAGGTGGGCGAGGGCAATGCGCCACCACCGCGGAAGGAAGACTGGTCGCGGCCGGGCCGCCGCGAGGAGCTGATGCCGCACGTCGCCCGCTTCTCGGTGCCCTATGTCGACGTGAAGAGCCTGATCTCGGCGACGCCCGAATTCTACGAATATCCGACCTGCGACCGCGATCCCTTGCCCTATTGGTCGTCGGGACGCGTCACGCTACTCGGCGACGCCGCGCACCCCATGTATCCGGTCGGCTCGAATGGCGCCTCGCAGGCGATCCTCGACGCGCGTTGCCTTGCCGACGCGCTGGTGCGCGCCGAGCATCCGCGCCAGGCGCTACTCGAATACGAGAAGAAGCGCCTGCCGATGACGGCGGATATCGTGCGCTCCAATCGCCGGGGCGGCCCCGAGGGCGTCATCGACGCCGTCGAGCAGCTCGCGCCCGACGGCTTCGACAATGTCGACAACGTCCTGAGCTATTCCCAGCGCGAGGCCATCGTGCGCGGCTATGCGACCAAGGCGGGCTTCGCCGCAGTGCCGGGGCTCGCGGCGGTGCGCGCCTAAGACTCGCGGCTAGAGCATGATCCGGAAAAGTGCGAGGCGGTTTTCCGAAAGGATCATGCTCAAACAATAATCTAAAGCGCGATGACGGTTCATCGTGATCTCATCGCGCCTTAGCCACCGGGAGGCGGCGGCAGGAAGTGGATGTTGAACTCGGCCGCCATCGCCACCACGTCCTCCGGCTTCTGTTCCTTCATGTTGTGAAGGCCCCAGAACAGGTCGAACAGCCTTTTGGTCGGAGACACCCAGAACAGCACCTTTGCGGTCTGCTCCGACTTGTTGAAGATGCCGTGCGGCACGCCCATGCCGAGGCGGATCAGGTCGCCGGCGGTGGCCTGCGACTCCGAATTGCCGAGCATGAAATCGAGCTTGCCCTCAAGCATGTAGAGATATTCGTCCTGGTCGGGGTGAATGTGCGGCGGCACGAACGTGCCCGGCGGCAAGGTCGCATGCCAGGAGAAGCTGTGCTCGGTCTTGCTCTTCGGCACGTAGGTTTGACCGAGGATGTTCCAGGAAATACCCTGGATCCCCTCATTGGCGCGCGTGATGCCGGTGATTTCGCTGCTCATTGAAGTCCTCCCGTAACCCGTCGCGGCTTCAGTTCGCCGCCTTACAGTCCTTGGCGTAGCGGTCGCCGTAATTCTCGAAGACCTTCTGCACGATCTCCGTCTGGAACTTGCCGTCCGGACGCTTGGCAACCTTGGTCAGATAGAAATCCTGGATCGGATAGCCGTTGGTGTTGAACTTGAAGGTGCCGCGCAGCGAGGTGAAGTCGGCTTTCTTCAGCGCGGCCTGGACCGCGTCCTTGTTCGACAGATCGCCCTTCACGGCCTTGACCGCGCTGTCGATCAGCATCGCGGCGTCATACGCCTGGAAGGCGTAGGTGCCAGGCACGACGTTATAGGCGGCCTCGTAGGACGCGACGAACTTCTTGTTCGGGGGATTGTCCAGATTGGGCGCCCAGTTGGCGCCGCCAAACATGCCGACAGCGGCGTCCTGCTGTGCCGGCAAGGTCGATTCATCCACCGTGAACGCCGAGAGCACCGGAATGCTGTCAGCAAGGCCCGCCTGCCGGTATTGCTTGACGAGATTGACGCCGAGGCCGCCCGGCATGAACGTGAACAGGGCATCGGGCTTCTGCGAGGAGATCTTGGAAAGCTCCGGCTGGAAGTCCAGCGTGTTCAGCGGCATGTAGGATTCCTCGACGATCTCGCCCTTGTAGTCGAGCTTGAACCCCGCCACCGAATCCTTGCCGGCCTGATAGTTCGGGACCATCAGGTACATGCGCTTGTAGCCGCGATCCTGCGCGACCTTGCCGAGGATCTCGTGCACCTGATCGTTCTGGTACGAGGTCACATAGAAGAACGGGTTGCAGTCCTTGCCGGCAAAGGTCGACGGGCCCGCGTTGGGGCTGATCAGGAAGGTCTTCGACTCCGTCACGGGCCGGTGGATCGCCTGCAGGATGTTGGAGAAGATCGGGCCGATCACGAAGTCGACCTTGTCGCGTTCGAGCAGACCCTTGACCTTGGTCACCGCCGCGTCCGGCTTCAGTTCGTCATCGACCACCACGACCTCGACGTCACGGCCGCCCATCTTGCTGCCGAGGTCCTTTACGGCGAGCGCAAAGCCGTCGCGAACTTGCTGGCCAAGCGCTGCGGCTGGTCCCGACAGAGTCACGATCACCCCGAGCTTGATCTTCTCCTGGGCGAGGGCAGGGGTCATTGCGGTGCCGACCAGCAGGGCAGTTGCGGCCAAGGTCAATTGCGTCTTCATGATCTGTCCCCCGTGACATCAGGGCTTGCGCTGCAAGCCACGTACTTTAATCCAAGCTTATGCCGATGATGGTGGCCGCGGCAAGGAGCGCTCAAAGTGTCGCCATCCCGCGGCAGCGGCGCATGCAAGCGGCGCGCCAATTATTTGAAGCCTAAAGAAAGTCGCGTGCGGTCGATTGTTGCAGCTTTGGACTTGCGGCCGGCGTCGATTTATTTGAAGCTCAAAATGTTGGGGAATCCGTGCCGGCGCCAATGCCCGCCGAGAGTGAACGCACCGAGATGCTCGATTCCGAGACCAAGGCCGTCGAAACGCCGGAGGACCATGCCGACGAGCTTCGGCTGTGGCTGCGCCTTCTGACCTGCACCACCCTGATCGAGGGCGAGGTTCGCGGCCGGCTGCGGCAGCGGTTCGACGTCACGCTGCCCCGCTTCGATCTGATGGCTCAGCTCGACAAGGCGCCTGACGGCATGACGCTATCCGATGTCTCCAAGCGGATGATGGTATCCAACGGCAATGTCACCGGCCTCGTCGAGCGCCTCGTGGAATCCGGCCATCTCGATCGTCGGACCTCGGAGACGGACCGCCGTGTCCAGGTGATCCGCCTCACGAAACTCGGTCGCGCCGAGTTCCGCAAGATGGCTGCGGAGCACGAGACCTGGATCGCCGATCTCTTCGCCGACCTCTCGCCGAAGGATGTGCGCGAGTTAATGCGGCTGCTTGCCAAGACCAAGGCGTCGGCGCAGAAATCGGCCGCGCGCCGCCGGCCGTAAGAACCGCCGCCCAACCCCTTTTGCCGCAGGAAAAAGCACGGGTCGCCCAAAATCCGCTATTGCGCCGAATTGTTTTAAGCCTAAAATGTTTCCCAGATCGTGCTGCCGGGTGCAATCCATGCTGAAAGGAGCGTGCGATGGCCAACGCCGCCAAGATTCAAGTGTCGGGCTCGCATGACGGCAACGCTGCGACGGCCCATGTCGATACGTTTGCGCGGCAGCATCTGCCGCCACGCGAGCTCTGGCCCGAGTTTATCTTCACACGGCCGGAGCTGCGCTATCCGCCGCGATTGAACTGCGTCAGTTATTTCCTCGATCGCTGGGTCGAGCAGGGACATGGCGAGGCGCCCTGCGTCATCAGTCCCGCCGTCAGTTACACCTATCGCGAGCTGCAAGCGCTGGTGAACCGCATCGCCAACGTGCTGGTCGGCAAGCTTGGTCTCGTTCCCGGCGGACGCGTGCTGCTACGCTCCGCCAACAATCCGATGATGGTCGCGACCTATCTCGCGGTCATCAAGGCCGGCGGCATTGTCGTGGCCACGATGCCGCTCTTGCGCGCCAAGGAGCTGTCATATCCGATCCAGAAGGCGGAGATCACGCTGGCGCTGTGCGACGGAAAGCTCGCCGAGGAAATGGAGAAGGCGAAAGCTGCGGCGCCGAATCTCAAGCGAGTCGTTTATTGGGGCAATGGCGCGACGGACTCGCTCGAAGCGCTCAGCGCGGACGCGAGTCCGGAGTTCAAGGCCATCGATACCGCCTCCGACGACGTCTGTCTGATCGCCTTTACGTCCGGCACGACAGGCGATCCCAAGGGCACCATGCATTTCCACCGCGACATGCTCGCGGTCTGCGACGGCTATGCGCGCAACATCCTGCGAGCCGAACAGAAGGATCGCTTCGTCGGCTCGGCGCCGCTCGCGTTCACCTTCGGCTTCGGCGGTGTGCTGTTTCCGATGCATATCGGCGCCTCTTTCGTGGTGCTGGAGAAGACGACGCCGGACGATATCCTGACGGCGATCGAGCAATACAAGACCACGGTCTGCTTCACGGCGCCGACCGCTTACCGGGCGATGATCGGCAAGCTGGCTGGCCGCGACATCTCCTCGCTTCGCAAATGTGTTTCCGCGGGCGAGACGCTGCCCAAGCCGACCTTCGACGCCTGGCTCAAGGCGACGGGGATCAAGCTGATGGACGGCATCGGCTCGACTGAATTGCTGCACATCTTCATCAGCGCGACCGAGGACGAAATCCGTCCCGGCGCAACGGGCAAGCCCGTGCCGGGCTATGAGGCCAAGATCGTCGACGATGACGGCCATGATTTGCCGCCGGGCACGATGGGGAACCTCGCGGTGCGCGGGCCGACCGGATGCCGCTATCTCGCCGACGAGCGGCAGCGCAAATACGTCAGGAACGGCTGGAACATCACCGGCGACACCTACCTGATGGATAATGACGGCTATTTCTGGTACCAGTCGCGCTCCGACGACATGATCGTGTCGGCCGGCTACAATATCGCGGGCACGGATGTCGAGGCGGCGCTGCTCACGCATCCGGCGGTCGCCGAGTGCGGCGTGGTCGGCGCCCCCGACGAGGCGCGCGGCATGATCGTGAAGGCCTATGTCGTCGCGACGCCCGGCGTGACGCCGGACGCTCAGCTCGTGACCGAGTTGCAGGAACATGTCAAACGCGAGATCGCGCCGTACAAATATCCGCGTGCCATCGAATTCGTGAAGCAACTACCCAAGACCGAGACCGGAAAATTGAAGCGCTTTGCCTTGCGGCAACTGGCGCAGGCCGCGGCAACGTCCTCAGGCGTCGCGGCGGAATGAGAGAGGGATGAAGAATTGTCTGTGACGACGCCGAAAGGCCCGCAGCTCGCGGTGCTGCCGACAGCAGCCGAGGATGACGCCCGTTCGCGGGTGCAGGTGCTCCAGCCGTCGGGGTGGCCGATGCCGAAGGGCTATGCCAATGGCATGGCCGCTGAGGGCCTCATCGTCGTCACCGGCGGGGTGATCGGCTGGGATGCCGAAGAGCGTCTTGCCGACGGCTTTGTCGCGCAGGTGGGGCAGACCTTGAGCAACATCGCCGCGATCCTGGCTGAGGCAGGCGCGAGGCCCGAGCACCTCGTGCGGCTGACTTGGTACGTCGTCGACATGGACGAGTACCTGTCCAACCTGAAGGAGCTCGGTAAGATCTACCGTGCCATCTTCGGCGCAAATTACCCGGCGATGGCGCTGGTGCAGGTGGTGCGCCTCGTGGAGAAGGCGGCGCGCGTCGAGATCGAGGCCACCGCCGTCATTCCGCGCTGAATCGCGTCTGGTTCAGCTTGCCTTAGCTCGCCTTGTCAGCTTGCCTTATCAGCTTGCCTTGGCGAGCTCGTCGTCCTCGGGCGAGTTCAGATAGACGCCCGACATGGTGTCGACCCAACACAGATGGTCGTGCACCTTCTTCACGCCGTCGACGTTCTCCGCTGCGACGATCGCGGCCTGCCGCGTGCGCTCTTCGGTGATGACGCCGCTGAGGTGGACGATGCCGTCGCGGACGATGACGTTCAGCCCGAACGGGCACCAGTCGTTCTTCTCCATGGTGTCGATGATGCGGTTGCGAATGTGGTCGTCATCCGCCGTCGGATCACGCACTTCACGGGCGAGACCCGCCACCGCCTGCAGCAGATTGGCGCGGGATACGATCCCGACGACCTTGTCGCCGCGCACCACCGGAAGCCGCTTCACGTTGTTCCGCTCCATCAGGTCGACGATCTCTGCGAGCGCCATGTCCTCCGTGATGGTTACGGGCGAGTCGGTCATCACCTCCGCAACCTTGCGGCCGTGCTCGTGGACGAAGTCGCTGGCAGACTTGCCCGGCCCCAGGATGAACCGCAGCCAGCGCCCGCGCTTGCGCCCGGTGCCGATTTCGCTGCGGCGGATGAAATCCCCTTCCGAGACGACGCCGACCAGCTTGCCGGTATCGTCGACCACGGTGAGACCGCTGACGTGCCGCTTCAGCATGATATTTGCCGCCTCGACGATGCTTGTGTCGGGGGTAACCGAGATGACCGACCGGGTCATGATCTGGTGGGCGCGCATGGACAACTCCGCTTGTCGAATTTCGATGCGCGAAAACTAGCTCGGGTGTCAGGGTGCGGTTTGACTCAGGTCAATCGGACGAAGCCCGTCCGTCCTGATTAAGCAATCGTGATCCGCGCCCCGGATTTGATGCAGCTCAACGCCTCTGCGAAGCCTCGCCATATCCTGCCGCCGACGTCAAACAGCAGCCCTCGGGAACATTGAGCCATGAGCGTCGTGCAGATCTTTCCACGGGCCGAAGAGCCGGCGGTCCAGGCTCTCCCCATCAGTCCAGCCGCTGGTCCCGAAGCCGCGACGGTGAGCCCCGAAACACCCGCAGGAGCGCCTGCCGCTGCCGATCCTGCGCCTGCATCGGAGCCATATCCTCTCGATCGCGCGTTTCACGCGATGCTTGCGCGGTTTACGGGCGGGATTTCGCCACTGGCCTTGTCGCTGGCGTGGCTCGACTGGAGTTCGCATCTCGCTACGGCGCCGCAGCGCCAGATGGAGATCTCCCGCAATGTCCTGCGTGACGCCGGCCGGTTGGCGGAAGCCGCCGCGCACGCGGCGTCACCGGGCCAAAAGCCGTGGTCCGTGATCCAGCCGCAGGGGCGGGATCGCCGCTTTAGTGGACCGCAATGGGAGACCGCGCCGTTCAATCTGCTGGCGCAGGCATTCCTGCTCGGAGAGCGCTGGTGGCACGATGCCACGACCGGCGTGCGCGGCGTGTCGCACGCTAATGAAGCCATCGTCGAATTCTCGATGCGCCAGATGCTCGACATGCTGGCGCCGTCGAATTTCGCGGCGACCAATCCGAAGGTGCTGGAAAAGGCGTTCCAGAGTGGCGGGGAAAACTTCGTCTTCGGCTGGCAAAACTGGTGCAGCGACCTGATGCGCCTGCTCTCCGCCTCAAAATTGGCGGGCAGTGAGCAGTTTGTGGTCGGCAAATCGGTGGCGGCTTCGCCCGGCAAGGTCGTCTACCGTAATGAGCTGATCGAGCTGATCCAGTACCAACCGACCACGGCGCAGGTGCGACCAGAGCCGATCCTGATCGTGCCGGCCTGGATCATGAAGTACTACATCCTCGATCTCTCGCCGCAGAACTCGCTGGTCAAATATCTGACCGGTCAGGGTTTCACGGTGTTCGCGATCTCCTGGCGCAACCCGGATGCGACAGATCGGGATCTCGCCTTCGACGACTATCGCAAGCTGGGGGTCATGGCGGCGCTGGACATGATCGGCCGGATCATGCCGGGTCGGAGGGCCCATGCGCTCGGCTATTGTCTGGGAGGGACATTGCTGTCGATCGCTGCCGCTGCGATGGAGCGCGACGGTGATAACCGCTTTGGCACCGTTACTCTCCTTGCGGCCCAGACCGACTTCACCGAGGCCGGGGAGCTGACGCTCTTCATCAACGAGAGCCAGGTCGCCTTTCTCGAAGACATGATGTGGCAGCGCGGCTATCTCGATACGACCCAGATGGCCGGCGCCTTCCAGCTGCTGCGCTCCAACGAACTGATCTGGTCGCGTCTGTCACACGACTATCTGATGGGCGAGGGCGCGCCGCTGAACGACCTGATGGCGTGGAACGCGGACGCAACGCGGCTGCCCTATCGCATGCATTCGGAATATCTGCGAAAGCTGTTCCTCGACAACGATCTGGCCGGGGGGCGCTATCGCGTCGGCGGCAGGAACGTTTCGCTGTCCGATATTCACGCCCCGATGTTCGTGGTCGGCACGCTGGCCGATCACGTCGCGCCGTGGCGATCCGTCTACAAGATCCACTATCAGGTCGATGCCGACGTGACGTTCCTGTTGACCAGTGGTGGCCACAATGCCGGCGTCGTCGCGCCTCCCGACGAGCCCGGCCACAGCTATCAAGTGCTGAGCAAGGCCGAGGACGCGCCCTATGTCGGTGCGGACGAATGGCTGAAGCTGGCTCCGCGCATTGAAGGGTCGTGGTGGCCGGAATGGACCAAATGGCTGGCGGCGCGCTCCGGCGCGCCCTGCGATCCGCCGCCGATCGGGCTTGGAGACGCTCCCGGCCTGCCCGATGCGCCGGGGGACTACGTCCACACTTAAACCTCCGGCTCGGAACTCGGTGCGAGATCCGAGGAGCGGAAGGGCTTCGTCTTGTCCAGTTTGCGGTAAGCCGTTGACGCCGTCCGCAACAGCTTCTTTTCACGCTTGCGGTTGCGGAATCGATTGCTGGCTTCGAGGCCGGCGCCGTTCAACGACGCGGCCAGCGCATGTCCCCGCGCATCATCGTTCAACCGTCCGAGCGACCGTTGCGCCTTGCGCAATTTCTTGAGGATCGATTTCTGTTTGGTCAGCGATTCCTCGGCGAACAGGTCCTGGAGCGACTCGATCGAATAGGTCAGCCGCTTGTTGAGAATCCGCAGCTTGTGTCGTTTCTCGACGTCGAGCTTGCGGAGTTTGCGCGCCTTCTTGAGCAGCGTCGTCTCCCACTCGGCCAGCCGCTCCGTTGCGTGTTCGGCGAGCGTGCAGCGGCGCAATCGCATGGCTTCCTTGCTGCGCCGGGTTGACCAGGGGCCGCTCTCGATCCAGATCGAGGTCTGCTCGACAAGGCGGCGATACCGCGCGGATTGCAGCGCGCGAGCCAGCAGGCGGTGGCTCTCGGTGCGCTTTTCGTCCCAATGCTGAAGCTCGGCGACCACCGCAAGCTCTTTGCCACTCTCCGCGACGATCCGCTCGATCGCCACGTCGAGATCCCGCACCATGCCGAGCTGGCCGTTCAGCCATTTCAGTTCGGCCCAGACGTTCGGGCGCAGGGCGTCGTCGACCATCGGCGAGAAGAAGCGGATGGCAGTTCGCAGATGGGTCAACGCGATCCGGATCTGGTGTAGCGCGTCGGGATCGCCGCGGCAGGTGCCGTCATGCTGGGCGAGCACGGCATCGAGGTGACGGCGCGCGATGATGCGGAAAGCCGTATCGCAGGCCATGCCGGGGCTGAGGCGGCCGGGCAGGGCATTGCGCCGCGCCGCCGGCGTGGTGCGAACGGTCGTCGAGGTCGTGGTGGGTCGCGCCATCTTTGCCCGCGCCAATCAGATTGCCCTATTTGCCTTCAGCGATCGCGTCCCGACAGTTCTGGAGCGTCTGCTCTTGTGTCCCGGATGCATCGATGGTCGCCCAGCCGACGTGACCGATATTATAGTGCTCTTGCTGCGCAGCAACCTCCTGCGTGGCGTCGGATGCGTCTCCCCGGCGGCTTCCGATCCGCATCTGCCGGGTCGCGAGGTCCGCAACCAGGAACAGGCCGTTCAGCGGCACATTGCGCTCTCGCGCCAATGCGGCGATCGCATCCCGTTCGTCCTCGCGGGCGAATACGCCGTCGATGATCGCCGAATGGCCCTGCGCCAACACCCGCCGGGCGTGCTGAGCCAGCGTGTCGTAGACGCGGGCCGCGTGCTCTGGCGTGTAGGCGGACGGCGGCAGGCGGTGCGTGTCCTCGACCCCGAACATCTGCTTGCGAACGAGGTCGCTGCGCAGCACGACGGCTCCCGGGGGCGGCGCGACGACGGGCGCGAGCGCATTCGCCAGGACGGTCTTGCCGGTGCCTGACAGGCCGCCGACCGCAACCAGGCGCGGAGCAGGGGGATGGATCAGCGTCCTGGCAAGGTCAAAATAATGCTGTGCCTGGTCAAGGATGCTGGGGTCATCGGAATGCGGCGGCTTCAGCCGTGCCAGGGCCACCTGGGCGCGGATCGCCGCCCGGATGGACATCAACAGCGGCAGGGCCGAGAGCGCGTCGAGATTGTCGGCTGGCGTTGCGGCGAGATAGCGGTTCAGGACGATGTTGGCGGCGCGGGGCTGATCGTGGTGCAACAGGTCCATCATCGTGAATGCGAGATCGTAGAGCACGTCGACGGTTGCCATCTGCGCATCGAACTCGATGGCATCGAACAGCACGGGCCGGTCGTCGAGCAGGACGATGTTTGCGAGATGCAGATCGCCATGGCAGCGGCGTACGAAGCCCATCCGGCCGCGCTCCGCGAGCAGCGGACGAACACGCAGGAATGCCTCGTGGGAGGCTTTGCCGAGCTTTTCGATGTCTTCCGCGATGAAATGGCCGCCGGCCCGCAGACCGTGACTGTTGCCGTCGATCAGGGCGGGGATGGAGGCGACCCATGCTTCGCCGTCCGCGCGTGTCGCCGCGCCGTGGGAAGCCACGATCGCGTCGGCGGCAGCCGCGGCAAGGGTCGCATCCAGCGGGCCGGCCTTTGCCAGATGATCGAGCGTCCGGTTTTCGTCGAAGCGCGCCATCTCCACCGCATATTCCACCGGCAGGCCCTGTCCGTCGACCTTCAACGATCCGTCCGCCTCTTCGGTGATCGCGACGACCCGGTGGTAGATCTGTGGCGCCAGCGGCCGGTTGATCCGGATTTCCTCCTCGCAGGCCGCCTTACGTTTCTCGAGCGTCGAATAGTCGAGGAAGGGAAACTGCACAGCCCGCTTGATCTTCAGCGCTCGCTTGCCTTCGAGAAAGACCGAAGCTGCGTGCGTGTCGACCCGCTTCACGCCCGGATGCCTGCCAGAATCGGAGAGCGCCGCAAAGATCCGGTCCTGGGTCGCAGAATCGTCTGTCATTCCCGCTGGCACATCCAGATGCGTCGGAAGGCGGCCCGTCCGCCGACCAAGGTAACCCTTAGAAGCAGATCGCGGCCAGTCCTTGACGTCGGTTAACCCCTGTTACTGGTGAACTGGACGAGGTTCCCTTGGCTTGACCAGGATCAAGCATCCGGGCGAACGCGGGCGTATTCTGACGACCAAGGAGAATCCCGATGCCCATCAAGGATGTCTTTCTGCCGCTTGTCGGCCAGCCCCGCGGATCGGCCCTGATTGCGATCGAGAAATGCGTGGCCGTCGCCGCCGACCTCGGCGCCAGGATCACGGGGCTCGCGCTCGAGGAAGACATTTTCGAGCGGCCGAAGGTGATGCTGTCTCATGATCGCGATTCCGCGGAGGCCGGCGTTTCGCGTGAGGCGAACGAGACGCAGCAGCTCCTCGATGCCTTCACCAACGCGGCGTCCCGCGCCGACATTCGCGCCCAGAGCCGAACGGGCAAGGTACCGGCGGACCAGATCGCGGCGATCCTGGCCGAGCATGCCCGTTTCAGCGATCTCACGCTGTTTCCCGTGAAGCCGCACGACAGCCGATCGGAGCACATCATCGAAACTCTCCTGTTCGAATCCGGGCGGCCGCTGCTGCTCTGCCCGGAGCAGCGTGCGGAGCAGCTGCGGCCGGAATTCGAGAACGTCATGATCGCCTGGGATCATTCTGCCCGCGCTGCGCGTGCGGTCGGCGACGCTTTGCCCATTCTTCAGGCTGCCACCGTGGTCCGCGTGGTGACGGTCGCAGAGGACAAGGCTGACGCGGTCGCGCAATCCGGCGCGGCTCTCGTCGACCATCTGAGAGAACACGGGGTCTATGCCTCCTTCGAAACGGTGACCGGCAACGGCAGCTCGATCGGCAAGGCACTGGGAAGTTGGGCGAATTCCCATGGCATGGATGCGATCGTGATGGGCGCCTACCATCATTCACGCCTGAACGAGATCGTGTGGGGCGGTGTGACAAAGACCGTCATTGGCCAGCCACCATGCTGGGTTATGATCTCGCACTAGGCTCGCCATTTTTCCCGGCCTGATCGTCAACCATCGGAACCGCCGTTGACCCGGCGCATTTGCTTTCATGTCAACCTATCGTCTCAACAATCTGCTGGCGCCGCGTTCAGTTGCGCTCGTTGGAGCGAGCGCCCGTCCGGTCTCAGTCGGACGCGCCGTTCTGGAGAACATTCACAAGGCCGAATTCAAGGGGCGGTTCGGCCTGGTCAATCCACGCCATGCCGAAATCGGCGGCGTCGCGGCGGTGAAGAGCCTGGACAGCTTGGACTTCGTGCCCGAGCTCGTGGTCATCACCGCGCCGGCGCGCGAGATTCCCGGTATCATCGACCAGGCCGGGCGTCGCGGATCGGCGGGCGCGCTGATCGTCTCGGCCGGGCTCGGCCACGGACCGGGCTCTCTGCACGAGGCTGCAATCGCGGCGGCCCGCAAATACGGCATGCGGCTGATCGGACCGAATTGCCTCGGCATCATGATGCCCGGGGTCAGCCTGAATGCCAGCTTTGCCGCGCACATGCCGGGGGCGGGCAGCCTCGCGCTGATCTCGCAATCGGGCGCGATTGCTGCCGGCATGGTCGACTGGGCTGCACAGCGCGGCGTCGGCTTTTCCGGCATCGTCTCCATCGGCGATCAGATCGACGTCGATATCGCCGATCTGCTCGACTATTTCGCGATGGATCACAAGACTCGCGCGATCCTGCTCTACATCGAATCCATCAAGGACGCGCGCAAGTTCATGTCGGCAGCGCGTGCCGCCGCGCGCGTGAAGCCCGTCGTCGTAGTGAAGTCGGGGCGCATGGCGCAGGGCGCAAAGGCGGCCGCCACGCATACCGGCGCGCTCGCCGGCGCGGACGCGGTCTATGACGCGGCGTTCCGCCGCGCGGGTGTCCTGCGGGTCTCCGATCTGCGTGAGCTGTTCGATTGTGCCGAGACGCTCGGCCGCGTCGAATCGCCGACGGGAAAGCGTCTCGCCATCCTGACCAACGGTGGCGGCATCGGCGTCCTCGCCGTCGATCGATTGGTCGAACTCGGCGGAATCCCGGCGACCATCTCGCCGGAGGTGCGCAAGACGCTCGATGCGGCCCTGCCGCCGACCTGGTCCGGTGCAAATCCCGTCGACATCGTGGGCGACGCCGACGCCTCGCGCTACGCGGCGGCGCTCGAGGTGCTGCTGGCCGATTGCGACAATGACGCGGTGCTGGTCCTCAACGTGCAAACGGCGATCGCCTCGGCCGCCGAGATTGCCACGACCGTGACCGAGCTCGTCGCTAAATATCGCGAGAAGCACCGCCGATGGGCCAAGCCCGTATTGGCCGCCTGGGTCGGGGCCGATCAGGACATCATCCAGGCGCTTTCCGGCGCCGGTATGCCCAACTATCCGACCGAGGACGACGCCGTGCGCGGCTTCATGCATCTGGTCCGGCACCGAGAAGTGGTGGAGGAGCTGAGCCAGGTTCCTCCCGCGATGCCCGATACGTTCGTGCCGGATGCCCGGGGGGCGAGGCAGATCGTCACCGCCGCGATCGCCGATGGCCGTGAATGGCTCGAACCGGTCGAGATCAAGCACCTGCTCGAAGCTTACGACATCGCGATGGTGCCGACCTATGCGGCGACCGATGTCGAGCAGGCGGTGGCCTATGCGAAGGAAATCTTCGCGCAGGGCGGCACCGTGGTGCTGAAGATCATGTCGCGGGACATCATCCACAAATCCGATGTCGGTGGCGTCGTGCTCAATCTGACGACGCCGGAGGCCGTGCGAGCGGCCACCTCCGACATTCTCGCCCGGGCGAGAAAGCTGCGGCCCGAGGCCCGCATCGGCGGCGTCATCGTCCAGGCGATGGTCGTCAAGGCGAAGGCGCGCGAGCTGATCCTGGGCCTCGCCGACGATCCCACCTTCGGCACCGTCGTCGTGTTCGGCCGCGGTGGCACGGCGGTGGAGATCATCAACGACAAGGCGCTGGCGCTGCCCCCGCTGGACTTGCAGCTCGCTCGCGATCTGATCGACCGCACCCGCGTGTCGCGGCTGCTAAAGGCCTATCGTGATGTGCCGGCGGTCAAGCAGGACGCCGTCGCCATGGTGCTGGTCAAGCTGGCGCAGATGGCGGCCGACATTCCCGAGATCCGCGAATTCGACATCAATCCGCTGCTGGCGGACGAAACCGGCGTGACCGCGGTCGATGCCCGCGTCGCGGTCGGGCCGCCGCAACGAAAGTTCGTCGGCTCAGGCCCGGCCAATTTCGCCGTTCGCGCCTATCCGTCGCAATGGGAGCGGCGCCTCAAGCTCAAGGACGACTGGCGCATCTTCGTGCGGCCCATGCGCCCCGAGGACGAGCCGACCATCCACGAATTCCTGCGTCACGTCACGCCGCACGACCTTCGCCTGCGGTTCTTCGCACCGATGAAGGAGTTTACCCACGAGTTCATCGCGCGCCTGACCCAGCTCGACTATGCGCGCGCGATGGCCTTCATCGCCTTCGACGAGGCCACCGGCGAAATGGTCGGCGTGGTCCGGCTCCATTCGGATTCGATCTACGAGAGCGGCGAATACGCGATTTTGCTCCGGTCCGATCTCAAGGGCAGGGGGCTCGGCTGGGCCCTCATGCAGCTGATCATCGACTACGCGCGGTCGGAGGGACTGAAGATCATATCGGGCGACGTGCTCAAGGAGAACAGCGTGATGCTCGAGATGTGCCGGCACCTCGGCTTCGAGGTCAAGCCGGACCCGGCCGAGCCCGATATCTGCGACGTCAAATTGAAGCTGTGAGCGCGCCTGCTTCACGAGCGCGCTTCAGCCGAATTCGCCGCGGCGGATGATTTGGCCGTGGTCCGCAAATTCCTGATGATGATCGCGATCAACGGCACCAGCACCGGCACGATCGTGCTGAGCGGATGATGTACCGCGCCTGACACCTGGGCCTGGAGCGCGCGCGCCTCGAGCTGAAGGGCTTCGATGGAGGTGTCGTGAATTTCGTTGGCGAGCTCGATATCGCGGCCTGACGGAGCGCGGCCGGCGATTGCGAACAGAGCGGCCGCGATGGCGAAATTGACGGCGCCGAGGATGGCCGCCGCGGCAATCGCGCTCCAGATCTGCACCAGCGCGAAATAGGTCGACAGTTCCAGCATCAGAAGCCCGAACGCCGCGATCAGGGCCGCAAAGGCACGCAGGCCGAGGCCAACAAGCAGATGGCGCAGCCTGATGTCCGCGATGATCCTGTCGGTGCGCCACAACGCGCGCAGATGTTTGACCACATTCTCGGTATTCACCTAGTGTCTCCTCAGCATGAAGCCGACAGCGACGCCGAGCGCGAAGGCGGAGGCGAGCGATGTGATCGGACGGTCCGCAATGAGACCCTGAAGCTGCGCCTGCTCTTCGTCCACGGTCTCGCCGAGCTCGGTCAGCGCCGCCCTGATCTGATGGGCGAGGGCCTCGGCGCGGTCCTTCGAGCTCTCGAACATTTCCTCGCCGGCGGTCCTCAGCAAGCGTGTGACGTCAACCTTCAGTGCCCGCAATTCTTCGCTCATCCTGTCTCTGTCGAACATGGACTTGATATCCCCATTGAATGGACGCAAGCCTAGGGCCCGCGCGCGCGATCGCGCTTGATTTGCGTCAATCGGGCAGCGCAGTTCAGCTCTTGAGACAGGTCAAGCGGGCCGCCATATGCTGGCCTAGAAATGCCGTCTGAATGGGGACCGATTGTCCCGATGAGGTGGAAGCGTGAACCACGAACCGCTGTTGCTCGCGACGCCGTCCGGCGACGTGCTGAACCTGCGCCCTGAAGGGCCCTGGACCGCCGCGAATGTGGTCACGCTCGAGACGTTGTCCCGGTCGGTCGGTGCCGACGTCGATCGCTCGCGCGTCGTCACCCTGGACATGTCGGGCGTCAGTGCGCTCGACACGCTCGGTGCCTGGGTCCTGGAAAAGCTGTCGCGCAGGGCCGCAACATCGGGCAGGTCGGCCGAATTCGTCGGCGTCGCCGATCATTTCAGCGGGCTGCTGGATGAGGTGCGCCAGGTCAACCGCCACACGCCGGCCCCGACGGCTGCGCCCAATCCGGTGCTGGCGAGGCTGGGCGATCTCGGCAAGTCCACGGCCGACGCGCGGGAAGACGTCACGATCTTCCTGCAGATGCTCGGCGCATTGTTCATGGCCGTGATAGGCGTGCTGCGTCGGCCGCGTTCGCTGCGGCTGACCTCGCTGGTGTATCAGCTCTACCGCATCGGGTGGCAGGCGATCCCCATCGTCGCGCTGATCACCTTCCTGATCGGCGCCATCATCGCACAGCAGGGCTTCTTCCACTTCCGCAGGTTCGGCGCGGAGTCCTACACCGTCGATATGGTCGGCATCCTGGTGCTGCGCGAGCTCGGCGTGCTGATCGTCGCCATCATGGTCGCGGGACGGTCGGGAAGCGCCTACACCGCCGAGCTCGGCTCGATGAAGATGCGCGAGGAGATCGACGCGCTCTCGACCATGGGGCTCGATCCCGTCGACGTCCTGATCCTGCCGCGCGTTGCGGCCCTGGTCATTGCGCTGCCGATCCTCACCTTCATCGGATCGGTCGCCGCGCTCTATGGCGGCGGTCTCGTCGCGCAGTTCTATGGCGACATGGGGCCGGCGATCTACATCGCGCGGCTGCACGAGGCCATCTCCGTTACCCATTTCGAGGTGGGCATCCTGAAGGCGCCGTTCATGGCGCTGGTGATCGGAATCGTGGCCTGCAGCGAGGGCTTGCGCGTCAAGGGCAGCGCGGAGTCGCTGGGGCGGCAGACCACGACGTCGGTGGTGAAGTCGATCTTCCTGGTGATCGTGCTCGACGGCCTGTTCGCGATCTTCTTTGCCTCGATCGGAATGTGACGATGGACGTATCGCAGGACGAGTTCGCGATCCGCGTCCGTGATCTCGTGGTCGGATTCGGCCGCCAGACCGTGCTCGACCATCTGTCGCTCGACGTTCGCCGCGGCGAGATTCTCGGGCTGGTGGGGGCGTCCGGCGGCGGCAAGTCGGTGCTGATGCGCACCATCATCGGCCTCATCCCGCGCCAGGGCGGGACCATCGAGGTCATGGGCCAGCCCACCGGCGGCCACGGCCGCGGCGCAGCCACGACATGGGGCATCCTGTTCCAGCAAGGCGCGCTGTTCTCCTCGCTGACGGTCCGCCAGAACGTCCAGTTTCCCTTACGCGAAAATCTTGTCCTGTCGCAGGAGCTGATGGACGAGATCGCGATCGCCAAGCTCGAGATGGTCGGCTTGCGCGCCCAGGACGCCGACAAATATCCGGCGGAGCTGTCGGGCGGCATGACCAAGCGCGTGGCGCTGGCGCGCGCGCTCGCGCTCGATCCGCCGATCCTGTTCCTGGACGAGCCGACCTCCGGCCTCGATCCGATCGCCGCCGGCGATTTCGACGCGCTGATCACGACGCTGCAAAGAACGCTGGGGCTGACCGTGTTCATGGTGACCCACGACCTTGCGAGCCTGACCACGGTCTGCGACCGCGTCGCCGCGCTGGCCGACGGCAAGATCGTGGCGATCGGCCCGATGCGCGAATTGCTGCAATCCGAGCATCCCTGGGTGCGCGCCTATTTCCACGGCAAGCGCTCGCAGATGCTGCAACACGAGATGAGATGAGACATGGAAACCCGCGCTCCCTACGTGCTGATCGGCAGTTTCGTGCTGGCCGCGATCCTCGCGGTGTTCGGCTTCGTCTATTGGCTGAACAACACCGGCGGCATCGGGCCGCGTACGAACTACCACGTGCAGTTTCAGGGGCCGGTCCCGGGCCTCCTGGTCGGCGCCGGTGTGCTGTTCAACGGCATCCGTGTCGGTGAGGTGACCCAGCTCGCGCTCGCGCCGGATAACCCGCGCTTCGTCAATGCGACGATCTCGGTTGCGACCGCCACGCCGGTGCGTTCCGACACCAGGGTCGGCCTCGAATTCCAGGGCCTGACCGGCGTGCCGGTGGTGACGTTGGAGGGCGGGGTTGTCGTTGCCAAATCCGGCGAGCCCGTGACCTTGATCGCCGAGGCCGGCGCCGGCCAGAGCATGACGCAGGCGGCGCGCGATGCGCTGCGGCGGGTCGACACGGTGCTTCAGGACAATTCCGGCCCGCTGAAGGACACCATCGCGAATTTCAGGACGTTCTCCGACGGCCTCGCGCGCAACACCGGCAAGCTCGACGGCATCATTGCGGGCCTGGAGAAGATGACCGGCGGTGGGACGCCCGCGCAGAAAATAACCTACGACCTGCGCACGCCGAAGAATCTCGGGCCGGCCGGCAAGACGCTCTCCGCTTCCCTGGCCATTCCCGAGCCGACCGCGGTCGCAATGCTGCAGACCCAGCGCATGCTGTTCGCGCCCGTCGGGGACAGACCGGGCTTTGCGGATTTCCTCTGGGCCGACAGCATTCCAAAATTGGTGCAGGCACGCCTGATCGACAGTTTTGAGAATTACGACATCGCCCACGCCCCCCTACGCACGACCGACCTCGGTCAGGCGGATTACCAGCTCCTGATCGACATCCGGCGCTTTCGGATCGCCACGGAGGGCGAGGCACGGGTGGAGATCGAACTGTCGGCGCGGATCGTCGACAAGAACGGCAAGGTGGTGGCATCCCGCCTGGTCGAGACCAGCGAAAAGCTCGACAAGGTCGAGCCGGCCGCTGCAGTCGCCGCCTTCGATGCAGCCTTTGCCCGCATCGCCAAGGAGCTGATCGGGTGGAGCGTGCAGGCAGTGTGACGCCGTCTATTCCAGCGTCTTCAGGTAGGACAGGAGATCGTGGATCTGGTCCGGACTGAGCTCGAAGGCCGGCATGTCGTCGTGACCGGTGTAGATCCCTTCGGCCAGCGCCTCACCAAGGGTCTCGATCGGATAACGCCGGTGCAGCGTGCGTAGCGGAGGCGCGCCCTCGAGCGGGCTGTGGGAGACGCGGTCGATCGCGTGACAGCGTGCGCAATTGGCCCGTGCGAAGGCCTTGCCGCGTTGTTCGGCGGTCGGGGCCGCCAGCGCAGGCGTCATCAGAAGCAGCCCAATCAGGCCGTGACGCAGGGCGGCTTGCAGCATGGAAAGTGATCCCGTCGAACTCTGGAAGCAGAATATGACGGGGATGCCACTCAAATTTGATCTCTGTCAATTGGCTTTGGCGCAGTGCAGTAAAATGCACGGGCGCGGTGGACCCGACCCGGTGTCGGGAGCAGCCGGCGCGGGGAGCGGTGGATGAAGCCTTCCGTGGTCACGATTGAGCCGAACGGGCATTTTTGCAGCGATTGCGCCGTACGCGGAGCGGCGGTTTGTTCGTCGCTGGATGCGGCCGAGCTCAGGGAATTCGAGCATCTCGGCCGCCGCGTTCATTTTGACTCCGGCGAGACCGTGTTCTCCGAGGAGGACATGACGACCTCGTTCTACAACGTCCTCGAAGGCGTCATGCGGCTGTACAAGCTGCTGCCCGACGGCCGGCGGCAGATCGTCGGTTTTGCCTTGCCCGGCGATTTCCTGGGGATGAACATCTCCGGCCGGCACAATTTTTCGGCCGATGCGATCGGCGCGGTGACCGTGTGCCAGTTTGCCAAAGCGCCCTTCGGCCGCTTCATCGAGGACCGGCCGCAGCTGCTCAGGCGGATCAACGAGCTGGCCATCCGCGAATTGAGCCAGGCACGCGACCATATGGTCCTGCTCGGCCGACGCTCGGCCGACGAGAAGGTCGCGACCTTCCTGCTCGGCTGGCGGGAAAGGCAGGTCGCGCTCAAGGGTCTGTCCGACACGGTCCCGCTTCCGATGAGCCGTCAGGACATCGCCGACTATCTCGGCCTGACCATCGAAACCGTCAGTCGCACCTTCACCAAGCTGGAGCGTCACGGCGTGATCGAGATCATTCACGGCGGCATCAGCCTGCTCGATCCTGTCCGTGCCGAGGCGCTGGCCGCAGCCTGATAGCCCATCCGCAACGCCCCCGACGTTTTTGATCTCGATCAATGACGCTGGCCTGCTGCAGCAAAATAATGCCCCAGACCTTTGGGAGGGGATAATGCCCGCTGATGCGTTGCTGGTGACCATCGTCGTCGTCGCGATCTTCGTCGCATTCGCCGCAGCTCTGGCTTGGGCAGACCGGCAAACCAGTGCGGGCCGGCTCGATCCGGATTCCAAGCGCTGACCTCCTGAGGTCTTGATCCGCTCAGACGCGCCAACAGCCGACGCTTGGCCGGCTTGGCCTTCGCCAGCGCCTCAACGCAAGCGCGGCTTGCGCTGCCTGCAACTCTGCATCGACCGGACCGCATCGGCGCATCCTTCGGATGCAGGCTTTCGGCTTGAACGCGGCCTTTTCGGGGCATTTGCCACAAATCGCGCGGGTGCTTTCCGGTTGAAAAGCCTGATAACGTTGACTACGCAGGAACCTCAGTGCCTCGCAGTCTTAGGAGCCCCGCGGCGTGCCTCAGGACAAGACCGGCGACCCCCGACAGTCGGCGGGCAATAAACTATCGGTCCTGCGCAAGCACCCGATCTTCGCGGATCTGGAGCCGGAAGCGCTCGATCAGCTTTGCCGCTACGCCAAGCACACCACCGTGAAGCGCGGCGCGACGATCGCTGCCAAGGGCGATCCCGGCAACAATCTGTTTGCGGTGATCACGGGGACAGTGAAGATTTCCTCCTCGTCGCCCGACGGACGGAACGCCATTCTCAATCTGATCGGTCCCGGAGAAATCTTCGGCGAGATCGCGGTGCTTGACGGCGCTCCCCGGTCAGCCGATGCGACCGCCAACACCAATTGCGAGCTCTACATCATCGATCGCCGGGACTTCCTCCCGTTCGTGAAGAGCCAGCCGGCGCTGGCGATGAAATTCATCGAGCTGCTCTGCGCCCGTCTGCGCTGGACCAGCCAGCAGGTCGAGCAGGTCATCCTGCAAAATCTGCCGGGGCGGCTGGCGAGCGCGCTGCTCGGTCTCACCGAGGAGCGCAAGTTCGACTCCGGCAGCGGCACGCTCGCCATCACGCAGCAGGAGATCAGCGAGATGGTGGGGATGACGCGCGAGAGCATCAACAAGCAATTGCGCGCCTGGGCCGGCCGCAACTGGGTTCGCCTCGAGCACGGCGCCATCGTCGTGCTCGATACGGATGCGCTGCGCGAACTCGCCGAGAGCGGCCTCGACGGCGAGTGAGCGCGTACGCCTAGCCATCGATGATGGCGACTGCGCGGGTCCAGCCCGCGGAGGCGCGTTCGATCTTCACCGGAAAGCACGAGACCGTGAAGCCGGTCGAGGGCAGCTGGTCGAGATTGTGCAGTTTCTCCAGATGGCAATAGCCGATGTGCCGTCCCGCCTTGTGGCCTTCCCAGATCAGGCCGGCATCTTTTGTCTCGGCATATTTCTTCGCGGTGTAGAGGAACGGCGCGTCCCAGCTCCAGCCGTCCGTGCCGGTCAGCCGCACCCCGCGTTCGAGCAGATACATGGTGGCCTCATAGCCCATGCCGCAGCCGGAATTGACGTAGTCGGCCTTGCCGAATTTGGCGCCGGCGCTGGTGTTGACGACCACGATCTCTAGCGGCGACAGCGCGTGCCCGATGCGCTTCAGCTCCTTCTCGACGTCCTCAGCACTCGCCACGTAGCCGTCGGGCAGATGCCGGAAGTCGAGCTTCACGCCGGGCTGAAAGCACCATTCCAGCGGCACCTCGTCGATCGTCCAAGACCGCTCGCCGCGGTTCATGGTCGGATGGAAGTGCCAGGGCGCATCGAGATGCGTGCCGTTATGGGTCGACAGCGAGACCTGCTCGACGGCCCAGCCCTGGCCATCGGGCAAATCCTGCGCCTTGAGGCCGTCGAAAAACTGCAGCATGCGCGGCAGGCCCTGCTGGTGATCGATGTACTGGATGGTCGGATGGTTGCCCGGCGGATCGGCCGTCACGTCGTTTCTGAGCGGCACCGAGATATCGATCAGCTTCCGCGGCATGGGCATTCCTTCGAAATAGTCCGCTGTTTCGGACATCTTGAGGAGCCTCTCTTGGTCGCGTCAAGTCACGTGCCGGCGACGCAAGCCGTCCCGCCGGCTTCCACGACGACGCGAATTGCGCCAGATTGATCGATGCAACTGCTGCATCGATCAATGCCGGATTTGGCTTGGACATGGAATGCCGCGCGCCCTAGGGACGACATTGGCGCTTGACTTCACACCTGAAGGGGAGCGACCCAAGGCGGCCTGCAGCCTGCCGACAACGACATAATCAACCCAGGAGGAAGCCCAGATGAAGACACTCACCGGTATCATCGCAGCCGTTGCATTGGTGCTCTCAGCGCCGCTGGCGACCGCACGCGACTTCCGCTCCGCCGACATCCATCCCGCCGATTATCCGACCGTCGAGGCCGTCAAGTTCATGGGCAAGCAGCTCGCGGCGGCGAGCGGCGGCAAGCTCGGCGTGAAGGTGTTTCCGAACGGAGCCCTGGGCTCGGAGAAGGACACCATCGAGCAACTCAAGATCGGCGCGCTCGACATGATGCGGATCAACGCGTCGCCGCTCAACAACTTCGTGCCGGAAACGATCGCATTGTGCCTGCCGTTCGTCTTCCGCGACACGCAGCACATGCGCACCGTCCTCGACGGGCCGATCGGCGATGAGATCCTGGCGGCGATGGAGCCCGCAGGCCTGGTCGGCCTTGCCTATTACGATAGCGGCGCCCGGTCCATTTACACCGTGAAGGCGCCGGTCAAGTCGCTCGCGGACCTGAAGGGTCTGAAGATTCGTGTCCAGCAGTCCGATTTGTGGGTGGGCATGATCCAGAGCCTCGGCGCCAACCCGACGCCGATGCCGTATGGCGAGGTCTACACCGCGCTCAAGACCGGCCTGGTGGATGCAGCCGAAAACAACTGGCCTTCTTACGAGTCGTCGCGCCATTTCGAGGCCGCCAAGTTCTACAACATCACCGAGCACTCCCTGGCACCCGAAGTTCTGGTGATGTCCAAGAAGGTCTGGGACACGCTGAGCAAGGAGGATCAGGCGATGGTCCGCAAGGCGGCCAAGGAATCGGTACCAGTCATGCGCAAGCTCTGGGACGAGCGTGAGCAGGCGTCCCGTAAGACGGTCGAGGCCGCCGGCGTTCAGGTCGTGACGATCGCCAACAAGGCGGAATTCGTCGACGCGATGAAGCCGGTGTACCAGAAGTTTGCGGGTGACGAGAAGCTGCAGGGCCTCGTCAAGCGTATCCAGGACACGAAGTAACGCCACAGCGTCGGGTCCGGCGTCGCCGCGAAGGCGACCCGGACCCTTGCAAGGAGACGCGGGAATGACAGACCCACACGTCGCAGACCACGAGCAGGGGGCGGTCGCCGTACGCCCGGCGACCGGCTTGCTGTCGCGCGTCAATGCCGTCGTCGCGCGCGCGGGCATGTATCTGTCCGTGAGCGGACTGCTCCTCATCGTCACCGTCGTGTTCTATCAGGTGTTCGGTCGTTACGTGCTCAATTCGAGCCCGACCTGGACGGAGAACCTTGCGCTGGTTCTCATCCTGTATGTCACGCTGATCGGCGCCGCCGTCGGCGTGCGCGATGCCGGACACATCGGCATGGACAGCCTGCTGGTGATGCTTCCGGATCACGCGCGAGAGAAGATCGAGCTCGTCATCCACGTCCTGGTGGCCGCGTTTGGCGTCGCGATGGCCTATAACGGCTGGATTCTCGGCGCATCCGTGGGGACCGTGAAGATTCCCAATCTCGGCCTCCCCGAGGTCATCCGCTACGTCCCGCTGATCGCCTCCGGCGTCCTGATCGTCTCCTTTTCAATCGAGCACATCATTGCTCTCCTGCGCGGCGAAGAGGTCGTCCCCTCATGGAACTGATCATCCTCGGCGCCACGTTCTTCGGCTTCCTGATCCTCGGCGTCCCGGTTGCCTTCGCGATCGGTCTTTCGGCGATCTGCACCATCCTCTACGAAGGTCTGCCGGTCGCCGTCATCTTCCAGCAGATGATGTCGGGGATGAACATCTTCTCGTTCCTTGCGATTCCCTTCTTCGTCTTCAGCGGTGAGCTGATGCTGCATGGCGGGGTCGCCGACAAGATCGTGCAGCTCGCCAAGAATCTCGTCGGTCACATCCGCGGCGGGCTCGGCATGTCGAACGTGGTCGCCTGCACCCTGTTCGGCGGCGTCTCCGGCTCGCCCGTGGCCGACGTGTCGGCGATGGGCGCGGTGATGATCCCGATGATGAAAAAGGAGGGGTTCGACACCGACTACGCCGTCAATGTCACGACCCACGCTTCGCTGGTGGGCGCCTTGATGCCGACCAGCCACAACATGATCATTTATGCCCTGGCAGCCGGGGGCAAGGTATCGATCGGCGCGCTGATCGCCGCGGGCCTCCTGCCGGCAATCGTGTTGATGGCGTGCATGCTGGTCGCCGCTTATGGCGTTGCCGTGAAGCGCGGCTATCCGGCCGGCAAGTTCCCGGGCTGGGCCGAGGTTTTCCGCTCGCTCGCGGCCGCGCTGCCGGGCCTTCTGATCGTCGGCATCATCCTGGCGGGCATCCTGTCCGGCGTCTTCACGGCAACCGAATCTGCCGCCGTCGCGGTCACCTATACGATGCTGCTGACGTTCTTCATCTACCGCACCATGACCTGGAGCAACTTCCTGCGCGCCGCCGCCAAGGCGGTGAAGACGACGGGCGTGGTGCTGCTGCTGATCGGCGTCTCCACCATGTTCCAGTATCTGATGGGGCTGTACGAGGTGGCGGACCTCGCCGGCGACCTGATGAGCAAGGTCTCCACGCAGCCCTGGGTCATCTTCCTGCTCATCAACGTCATCCTGTTCGTGCTCGGCACGTTCATGGACATGGCCGCGACCATCCTCATCTGCACCCCGATCTTCCTGCCGATCGCGATGAAGGCGGGCATGGATCCGGTGCAGTTCGGCATGCTGATGCTGATCAATTGCGCCCTCGGGCTGAACACCCCGCCGGTCGGAACCACGCAGTTCGTCGGTTGCGCCATTGGCGGCATTTCGGTGGGCGCGGTGATGCGCACCATCCTGCCGTTCTACGCCGCGCTGATCGCAGCACTGATGTTCGTGACCTACGTCCCTGCATTCTCGCTGTGGCTGCCTCGCCTGCTGATGGGTTACAAGGGCTAGCAGCTACAGGAGAAGCTATCAGTGACTGACTATCGCAAGCTCTTTGATCTCACCGGCAAGACGGCCGTGGTGCTCGGCGCCGCATCGGGCATCGGCAAATCGTCGGCCGAGGCGCTGGCTGGGCTCGGGGCCCGCGTCGTCTGCGCCGATCGCGCGCTTGACGCCGCGGAGGCGACCGCCGCCGGGATTCGCGACAAGGGCGGCTGGGCGGAAGCAGCCAGCTGTGACGCCGCGAGCGCTGCGGACGTCAATGCGCTGGCCAAAACCGTGATGCAGAAATTTGCCCGGCTCGACATCGCGGTGACCACGCCCGGGCTCAACATCCGCAAGACCATCCTCGACTACACCGAGGAGGACCTCGACCGTGTCCTCAACCTCAACGTCAAGGGCACGGTGTGGTTCTTCCAGGCGTTCGGCCGCATCATGGTCGCGCAAAAGGGCGGCAGCATCATCGCCTGCTCGTCGGTGCGCGCGGTGACCATCGAGCCGGGCCTCGGCGTCTACGGCTCGACCAAGGCGGCCATCGGCCTGCTGGTGAAGGGCTTTGCCTCCGAGGTCGGCCATGCCGGCGTGCGCGTCAACGCGATCGCGCCGAGCATCGCCGAAACCGCGCTGACCGGCCCGTTCAAGCAGCGCCCCGACATCTACAATCTCTACGCCGGCCACACCGTGTTCAACCGCTGGAGCAGCGCCGACGAGGTCGCGACCGCAGTGGCCTATCTCGCTTCGGACGCCGCCAGCTATGTCAGCGGCAGCACGCTGTTCGTCGATGGCGGCTGGACCGCCGTCGACGGCCCGCCGACAGGCCTCACCCAGCTGCACAAATAGGGCGTCATCGGCTCTAGCCGGTAAAGCCAGCGCGCTGGCGCAGGTCCTTCCGATCTGCGCCGGTCAGCAACGCGATCAGCGCGGCCGCCTCTGTCGGATGCGCTGCCCGCATTGTCACGCCGGCCGTGTACATCGTCACGAGTTCGCAGCCGGGCGGCAGCGCCCCCGACAATGCAATGCCGTCTGTCGCGATGATCTCGGTCGCCTGCGTGCATCCGATCGGCTTTGCCGCGCCAGATGCCGCGAGCTCCCGCATCGCGGTTGCACCGTTCGGAAATATCTTCAGGCGCGATGCCACCTCATAGCCGATGCCGAGCTGGTCCAGCACTTTTGCGAAATGCTGGCCCGCGGTCGAGGCCTTGGTGTCGGGGACATAGATTGCATCGGCGCCGCGCAGCACGTCGCGCAGATCGGCCTCCGTCTTCACCGTCACCTTGAGATCGCGGCTGCGGACCGCCAGCGCGGTCTCGACCCGGCCGACATCCGTGATCGATGAGGGGACGATGAGCTTCTCCTCGGCAAGCCTCGCAAGCAGTGCCTGCGTCAGGATCACAAGATCGGCCGGCGTGCTCGCGCGCAGCTTGTCCGCCATCACGCCGACCGCGCCGAACTCGCCGGCGATACCGAGGCCGGTTTGCGCCTTGAAAGCGTCGGTGACGCCGCGCACCAGGCCTTGTGCCGCGCCGCCGCTCAAAACGTTCACTGTCGTCAAGGCGCACGCTCCATCGCTGCAATGATCTTGTCGCGCGTGATCGGCAGGTCGCGCACACGCACGCCGAGGCAATCATACACCGCATTGGCGATCGCCGCCGTCACCGGGCCGTGCGCGGCTTCGCCGGCGCCGACCGGCTCGATCTCCGGCCGCTGGATGATCTCGACGTCCACGGCCGGCACCTCGCTGAAGGTCAGGATCGGATAGTCCGTCCAGGAGGTCGAGGTGATGCCGGTGCGGTCGAACCGGACGCGCTCCTTCAGCACCCAGCTCGTGGCCTGGATCGCGCCGCCCTCGATCTGGTTGACCACGCCGTCCGGATTGATGGCCTCGCCGACGTCGACTGCAAGCGTCAGCCGCTTGACGCGGATGTCGTCGGTGCCCTCGATCTCGGCAATCGCAGCGCAATAGGCGCCCATGTTCTTGTAGCGGGCAAAGCCGACGCCGTGACCGATGCCGGGCTGCTTCTGCGGCTTCCATGCGGCGCGTCGCGCCGCAGCGCTGATGACATCGTGCGCCCGCTCGTCACGCAAATGCCGCAGACGGAACGCGATCGGATCTTCGCCGCGCAGGGCAGCGATCTCGTCGAGCAGGGACTCGATGGCGAACACGTTGCCTTGCCCGCCCAGCGTCCGCAGCGCCGAGGTGCGCACCGGCATGGTCAGCAGCCGGTGGCTCGTGATCGTCCAGGCCGGGAAGTCGTAGAGCGGGACGGAGTTGCGGTCGCCGCCGCCGCCATTGGCGGCCGGCGGGTTTGTCGAGATCATGCGGGGATAGGGATTGGCGATCTCGGTTGCGGCAAGCAGCGCCGGCTGCGCCGCGCGTCCCGGCCTTGCTGCATGGCCGTTGCTCCAGATCGCGTGGCGCCAGCCGGCGATCTCGTTGCCTGCATCGAGATCGGCCTCGATCTCGATGGCCATCGCCGCCCCAAAGGGCGCGTGGGACATCTCGTCGTGCCGTGACCACTGCACGCGCACCGGACGGCCACCGGCCGCCTTCGCCAGCAGCACGGCGTCGAGCGCGACGTCGTCGGCCGCATTGTGTCCGTAGCAGCCGGCGCCCTCGATGTGCTCGACGACGATGTTCTCGGCCGGCAGCTTCAGCACGATCGCGAGATCGGCGCGCAGGAGGTAGACGCCCTGGCTGTGCGTCCAGACATGGACACGGTCACTATCCCATCGGCCGATGGCGCAGGACGGGGCGATCGAGGCGTGGGCGATGTAGGGGCGGGTGTATTGCCGGCGGAGGGTCTGGACGGGCTTGCGCGCCGGCTCCGCCATCCTGGTGTCGATGATGCTGCTCTCGACCGGCTGGCTCTTCAAAAAGCCCGCCAGATCGTCTTCATCGGGCAGCGGCTCGCCCGCCGACCATGTCGCGCTCTTGCGCAAGGCCTTGAGCGCTGCGTCCGCGGCCGCCTCGTTGTCGGCGACCACGCCGGCAAAGCCGCCGTCGCGGACGATCGCAATGAGGCCGGGGACTGCGCGTGCAGCCTCCTCATTAAGTGCGATCAATTTGGCGCCCGAGATATCCGGCCGCAGCACCCGTCCGTGCACCAGTCCCGGCAGCGCAAGGTCGTGGATGAAGCGCGGTCGCGCGAACACCTTGTCGGGAATGTCAACACGCTGGACCGAATGTCCGGCGACGGTGCGCCCGGCGGCACTCTTCGCTGTCGGGCCTGCGGTGACGTCGTGGTCGAGCGAGACCTCGTCCATCAACTCCCAATAGCTGGTCCTGACATTGCCGGGACCAGAGATGGTGCCGTCGTCGACATCGAGCAGCGATGCATCGACTCCGAGACGTTCCGATGCCGCGCGAAGGAAGCGCTGGCGTACCTCGGCACAGACCTGACGCAGCGCGCGGCCGGACTGCTGGATCGAGAGACTGCCGGAGGTGACGCCTTCGTTCGGGCTCGTCGCCGTCGAGGCACGGATCATGTCAATGCGGCCGATCTCGACATCGAGCTCGTCCGCCGCGATCTGCGCCAGCGCCGTGACGATGCCCTGGCCGATCTCGACCTTGCCGGGCGAGATCGCCACACGGCCGCCATCGGTGAATCGCAGCCATGACGACAGCTTGGGATTGGCCACGAGGCTCACCGGCAGATTCGGGGCAGGGGATGGCATGCTCATGACGCCGCCATCTCCGCCGCCGCACGCAGCACGGCGCGGACCATGCGGTTATGCGACCCGCAGCGGCACAGATTGCGATCCAGTGCGGATCTGACCTCTGCCTCCGTCGGTGACGGATTGCGCTTGAGCAGCGCCGCGGCGCTGACGAGAATTCCTGCGACGCAATAGCCGCACTGCATCGCCTGTCCGGCGATGAAGGCACGTTGCAGCGGGTGCGGCTGCTCCACTGTCCCGAGGCCTTCCACCGTGACGACGTCCTTGTCCGCGACCGACCACATCGGCATGTCGCAGGAGGTCATCGCGCGATCACCGACCATGACGTGACAGGCGCCGCACTCACCGGCGCCGCAGCCGAAATGCGGACCGGTGACGCCGAGCCGGCCGCGGAGCACATCGAGCAGCGCCTGGTCAGAATCGGTTTCGACGACGACGGTCGCGCCGTTGAGCCGGAATTGAATGGTCGGCATGATCGCTCTGCGGCCTCAGGACTTGTCGAACTTCTTGACGACGTCGGCCCATTTCTCGATGTCGCCGCGCAGGAATTTGTCGAACTGTTCCGGCGTCATCGACATGGGCACGGCGCCCTGTTCTGTCCAGAGCTTGACGATGTCGGGCCGCTTCACCATTGCGTTGACGGCTGCTTTGAGCTTGTCGATCACGGGCTTCGGCGTGCCGACCGGCGCCATCAGGCCGAGCCAGATCGTCGCCTCGTAGCCTGCTACACCGGCTTCGCCTGCTGTCGGCACGTTCGGCAGCACGGTCGAACGCTCCTTGCCGGTGGTTGCGAGCGCGCGAACTTGATTTTCGCCGATATTCGGCGCCATCGCCGGCACCGCGTCGATCATCATCTGCACCTGTCCGCCGATCACGCCGCTGCGCGCCTCGCCGCTGTTGCGATAGGGAACGTGCACGACATCGATGCCGGCCATGGCTTTGAACAGCTCGCCGGCCATGTGGTAGGGCGTGCCCTGACCGGAGGAGGCGTAGTTCAGCTTGCCCGGCTGCGCCTTGGCGAGCGCGATGAACTCGGCCAGCGTCTTCGCCGGGACTTGCGGGTTCACCACGATGACGAGATCGGAATAATTCACCGGCGCGATCGGCGCGAGGTCGCGCATCAGCTCATACTTGCGCTTGTCCGCCGTCAGCAGCGATTCATTCGCGGTCTGGGTGTTGGACATCATCAGCAGCGTGTAGCCGTCGGCCGGCGACTTCACAGCTTCCACCGTGCCGATGACGCCGCCGGCGCCGGTGCGGTTCTCGACCACGAAGGGCTGACCAAAACTCTCCTGGAGCACGTTGCCGATCAGCCGGGCGGCGACGTCGGCCGGCCCGCCCGCGCCGAACGGCACGACAATCCGGACCGAATGGCTGGGATAATCCTGCGCGAATGAGGGGGCTGCGGAGACTACGGCAAGCAAGCCGGCCGCCAATGCCAGCACGGATCGTCGGGCGATCATGCCCACCTCCCTGATATCGTTCTTGTTGGCCGGCACTGTAGCGGCAGGGAATGCGGACTGTCGACGCCTCACAAAGCCGATCGCATCAGGGAATATCGGGCGGTTTTCGGTGTGACCGCGCCGCCTTCGCGGCTGCAGCAGGAACCCGCGGCGCGCGCGCCTTGAGCAAATCGCATGGGCCGTGCCGGATAAATGCGCTCGGCTGGCTGGTATTTTGGTGTTACGAACTGGGCCATGAACCAGCACGCCAAAATCGAAATCCGCCATTCGACCTGTCCGCATGATTGCCCCTCGGCCTGTGCCCTCGATGTCGAGGTGGTCGAAGGCCGCAGCATCGGCCGTGTCCGCGGTTCGAAAAAGCAGACCTACACGGCCGGCGTCGTCTGCGCCAAGGTCGCCCGTTACGCCGAGCGCATCCATCACCCCGAGCGGGTCACGTTTCCGATGCGCCGCGTTGGGCCGAAGGGCTCGGGGCAATTCGCGCGCATCTCGTGGGACGAGGCGCTGGACGAGATCGGGCATCGCTTCAATCAAGCCGAACGCGAATTCGGCGCGGAATCGATCTGGCCCTATTACTACGCCGGCACGATGGGCCTCGTGATGCGGGACGGGCTCAACCGTCTCACGCATGTGAAAAAGTATTCGCGCTTTTATCAGACCATCTGCGCCAATGTCGCGCGCATCGGATTCGCGATCGGCACCGGCAAGATCGCCGGCGTCGATCCGCGCGAGATGGCGCTGTCCGACCTCGTCGTGATCTGGGGCACCAATCCCGTCAACACCCAGGTCAACGTGATGACGCACGCCTCCCGTGCGCGCAAGGAGCGCGGCGCGAAAATTGCGGCGGTCGACATCTACGACAACGAGACCATGAAGCAGGCTGACATCAAGATCATCCTGCGGCCCGGCACCGACGGCGCCTTCGCTTGCGGCGTGATGCATGTCCTGTTCCGTGACGGTTACGCCGACCGCGGCTATCTGGACAAATACACCGACTGCCCCGCCGAGCTCGAAGCGCATCTGGAGACGCGCACGCCGGAATGGGCGTCCGCGATTTGCGGCGTTCCGGTGGCGGAAATCGAAGCCTTCGCGAAAGCGGTTGGCGAGACCAAGCGCACCTTCTTCCGCTTTGGCTACGGCTTTACGCGCAGTCGCAACGGTGCCACGCAGATGCACGCGGCAAATTGCATTCCCGCGGTGACCGGCGCCTGGCAGTATGAGGGCGGCGGCGCCTTCTTCAACAATTACGCGCTGTGGCATTTCAACGAATCCATCATCGAGGGCCACGACGCCATCGACCAGAGCATCCGTGCGCTCGACCAGTCCAAGATCGGCCGCATCCTCACCGGCGATTCCGAGGCCCTGCGCGGCAAGGGGCCGGTCAAGGCGATGCTGATCCAGAACACCAATCCGATGACGGTGGCGCCGGAGCAGGCGCTGGTCCGGCAGGGCTTTGCGCGCGAGGATCTGTTCGTCGCGGTGCACGAGCAGTTCATGACCGAGACGGCGCAGATGGCGGACATCGTGCTGCCGGCGACCATGTTCATGGAGCATGACGATCTCTATTACGGCGGCGGCCATCAGCACATCTCGGTCGGACCGAAGCTGATCGACCCGCCCGGCGAATGCCGCTCCAACCACGAGGTCCTGCAAGGGCTGGCGCCGCGGCTCGGCGCAAAACATCAGGGCTTCGAGATGACGCCGCGCGAGCTGATCGACGCGACCTTGAAGCTCAGCAACCACGGCGACATCGGCGGTCTCGAAGCGGACCTCTGGCGCGACCTGCAACCGGACTTCCGCACCTCGCATTATCTCGACGGCTTTGCCCATGCGGACGGGAAATTCCACTTCAGGGCCGATTGGGCGCATCCGCCGTTCGGCGTGACCATGGGCGATTTCGACAAGATGCCGTCGCTGCCGGACCATTGGGCGGTGATCGAGCACACCGACCAGACCCATCCGTTCCGGCTCGCGACCAGCCCCTCGCGCAGCTTCCTCAACACCACCTTCAACGAGACGCCGTCCTCGCAGGCACGCGAGGGCAAGGCGAGCGTGATGATCCATCCCCTGGATGCCGCCGCGCTCGACATCGCCGACGGCGATGCGGTGACGCTCGGCAATCCCCGCGGCGAGACCACGCTGGTGGCGACGCTGTTCGACGGCGTGCGGCGCGGCGTGCTGATCGCGGAGTCCGTTCATCCCAACAAGAACCATATCGGCGGCCGCGGCATCAACATGCTGACCGGCGCCGAGGCCGTGGCGCCGATCGGTGGGGCCGCGTTCCACGACAACAAGGTCTGGATCAGGAAAGCCGCTCCCGTCTAAGGAGTGCATTCCGTGACGCCGTATCCTGCGAACTCCTTCGCAATGTTCGGGTTCATGGACTTTGCCTGCGCGATATCGGTGGCGCCGTCACCGCCGCTCCTGCGGGTGGCGATGCCGCGGCCGAACAGCGACGATGACGAGCGCGGGTTGCGCTGGATCGCGTCGGTGTAGTCCTTGATCGCCTCAGCGGTCCGGCCGAGCTTGAGGTTGACGAGCCCGCGGCTGTCGAGTGCATCGCTCAATCCAGGATCGACCTGGAGCGCCAGATTGCAGTCGGCGAGCGCGCCCTGCAGATCGCCGGTCGCGGCGCGCGTCCAGCAGCGATTGTTGAGCGCCTCGCCATCCCCGGGATTCCTGCGGATCACGACGTCGAAATCCTGCATGGCGAGCGCGTAGGCGCGCTTGATCGCGTAGACTTGGCCGCGCTTGTAACGCGAGGCGACGTCATTGGGATTCGCCGCGATCTTGCGGCTGAGATCGGCGATGACGGGATCCCTGGCGAGATCGTCCGCGCTCGGGAGCGGCTCTGCCTGCGGCGCCTCGCAGACCGGTTTCTGCGGCTCGGGTTTCTGAGGCTCCGGCTTGGTCGGGTCGCCGGCCTTGGTGTCGGGCGGCCGCGTCACTGAACCCGCGAACGAGAATTCCGTGGTCAGCGAGGACGACAGCCACGGCACCTGCTCGCGCTTGGTGGCGGCGACGACGCCGTTCTTGGTGTTGGTCAGGGCCTGCTCGGCGCTGATGTTCGGCGCGCGCATCTCGCGCAGCAACTCGGCGACGAACAGGCCATGCTCGGTCTTGCCGCTGGCCGCGACCGCACCGAGCGCGGCGGAGTAGAGCACGAGCGAATTGCTCGGCGCGATCGCCGGCGCAAGGCCCGCCGAATAGCGGCGGAAGCGCCGTTCGAACGGGTTGCGGCGCGAGGCGTCGATCAGCGCGATCTTGATCGCAGCGCCGCGCGTGTTCATCTCGGCGAGGATAGTATCAAGGCTGAAGCCGTCGCGTGCCACATCCGGCTCGGTCCAGATCTGCGCGTCGACCGGAAGCAAATAGGTCTGCCGGTTGGACTGGATGGCAAAACCGTCGAAGAAGATCAGCGCCACCGCGCCGCGTTCGATCCGGGCATAGAACCGATCCAGCACCTGCCGCATGGCGTCGGCCGTGAGATTGTTCTGCCGGTCGACGACGAAGCCGTCGCGCTTCAATTCTTCAGTGACGTCCTGGGTGTCGTTGGCGACCTCGTTCAGCACGAACTCGTTGTCGGGGTATCTTGCGTTGCCGATCACCAGCGCCAGCTTCGCGGCATCAGCCGCGTGGCTTGCGCGGCCTGCGCCCAGCGCGAGCAAGCCTGTCAGCAACAAAATCATCGCGGCGCGCATGAAATGGCTCATCGGTGATCAAAATCTCCAGTCAGGATAGCGGCCGTCACCCGCAATTCAATCGCCGAGCGAATTTGCGCCCACACGCTATGGTGACACGGCGTTGCAGATTGCCCTTGCGCGCGCCGCCCGTCCTGCCGCAAATGGCTGCAAAACGGATGGCAAGGAAGCGAGCGTAGCATGACCGACACCACAGCAATCATCACCGAGAAGCGCGGGCAGGCGTTCTGGATCACCATCAACCGGCCGGAGAAACGCAACGCGCTGAACGGCGAGGTCATCGCCGGCATCACCAAAGGCTATCGCGACGCGCATGACGACAAGGACGTCCGCGTCATCGTGCTGACGGGCGCGGGCGACAAGGCGTTCTGCGCGGGCGCCGATCTGCAGAATTCCGGCGCGGCTTTCGCGATGGATCATTCCAAACCAAATGTCGACTATGCCGATCTGTTACGTTTGTCACAGAACGCCACCAAACCGGCGATTGCGCGGGTCGGCGGCGTCTGCATGGCCGGCGGCATGGGCCTGCTCTGCATGACCGACATGGCGGTCGCGGCCGATCACGTCGTCTTCGGCCTGCCGGAGGTGAAGGTCGGCGTGTTCCCGATGCAGGTGCTGAGCCTGTTGCAGAACATTGCGCCGCCGCGCCTCGTCAACGAATGGGCGCTCACCGGCGAGCCGTTCGATGCCAAGACGGCGCAAGCCGCGGGTCTGCTCAACTACGTCGTGCCCACCGCCGAGCTCGATGCCAAGGTCGACTGGCTGATCGGCCGCATCGTCGACAAATCCCCGACCGCGATCCGCCGCGGCAAATACGCCATGCGCGCCATCGCCTCGATGTCGTTCGACGAGAGCATCGCCTACACCGAAAGTCAGATCGCGCTGCTCTCGATGACCGAGGACGCCAAGGAAGGGTTGAAGGCGTTCAGCGAGAAGCGGAAGCCGGTCTGGACGGGACGGTGAGGGGGCTCGCTCTCGTGTCCCGGACGCGCTGCAACGCTCTTGGCGTTGCGGCGCAGAGCCGGGACCCAGGAGGCGGCAAAGTAGGCGGCGAGATGGGCCCCGGCTCTGCAGCGCACCGCCGAAGGGGTGCTGCGCTGCGTCCGGGGCACGAGGGTGTGCTCAACCAACTTCACATCTCGAACAGCAGACACGCCTTCGCCTTCCCGCGGCGCATTTCGCCCGGGGTTTGCTTTCGCTTCACGCCCTGTCCGAGGAAAGGGCGCAGGGAAGGCCGGGCGCCGGCTGGCACCCGCAAGACTCCCGTGCAAGAATGATGCACACGCAAGGCACAGGAGAAATACAGGGCAGCCCAACGTCCGGCCTTCCCTGCGCAGTGGTTTGACGGCTTATGCGTGCTCTCCCCGGAGACGAGTTCTGTCTTGCCTCCGTCACTTCCGCGAAAGTCACGGACGCGCCTCGGTCGAAGCGACGCCGCATTCGCGGGGCTTGACCGTAGCAACGACGGCCAGGACCACACGGTTTTGCCGTACGCAGGCTTCCCGCTCTGCCCCAGGGCGTCTTCGCCCAAGGGCCTGGCAGGCATCGAGCGCCGTTCGTACAACGCGGCTTGCGGGACGCTCACAGGGTTCGGCTCAATCCATCGCCCCGCCCTGCGTCTCACATCCGCGACGGCGCTGCCCAGCGTCCACCGCAGCCCGATCCGCGGTTCGTGACGACGTACGACCGCCCCTTGTCACGGGATCAGGATGGGGCGACAATGCGATAAATCAGAAATTCGGTAAAGGCGAATATTTTGGGATGTGACGGTTGACCGAGCGATGGGTGTTTCGCCCGTCGGGTGGCGCAAGGGCTTGTAGGTGTCGTAGGGTGGATTAGCGTCAGCGTAATCCACCACTGTCTGTCCCGCAGAAGCAGAAGAGGTGGGTTACGCCCTGCGGCCGCGCTTTGCGCGCCCACAGGGCTAGCCCACCCTACGGGACCTTACCCCGCGTTCGGCTTCAGCCCCGCGGCCTGGATGCCCGCCACCGCGCAGGCCTCGTCATTGTCGGAGGTGTCGCCGGAGACGCCGACGGCGCCGAGCAGCGTCGCGCCGTCCATGATCAGGACGCCGCCGGGGACCGGCACCAGCGCGCCCTTGGCGATGGTGTTCACGGCGTCGATGAAAAAGGCCTGCTCCTGGGCGCGCTGGAACAGCGCGCGCGAGCCCATGCCCATGGCGAGCGCGCCATAGGCCTTGCCATGCGCGATCTCGCCGCGCATCAGGCTGGTGCCGTCCTGCGCAGCGGCGAGCTTGAGCACGCCGCGCGCGTCGAGGATGGTGACGACCAGCGGCTTCAGCTTGAGTTCGCCGGCCTTCGCGAAGGCGGCGTCCAGGATCTTGCGGGCGGTGTCGAGGGTGAGGTCAGCCATGGCTGGTTTCCTTTGCAGCAGTTGAGGTGGAATTGGTTTCAGTACGATCGAGGCTCATCGCCAGCACGCGCGCGACGTGAAGCGCCTCGCGCCGGGTGCCGTCATGGATCTGGTGGCGGCAGGAGGTGCCGTCGGCGACGACGAGAGTCGTCGGGTCTGCGCGCCGCACGGCCGGCAGCAGCGACAGCTCGGCCATCTCGATCGAGGCATCATAGGTGTCCGCGCCATAGCCGAACGCGCCGGCCATGCCGCAGCAGCTCGACTCGATGGTCTCGACCGCGAGGCCCGGGACGAGCCGCAGCACCTGCTCGACCGGCTTGAAGGCGCCGAAGGATTTTTGATGGCAATGGCCGTGCACGACGGCCTTGTGAGCGATGGTGCCGAGCGGCAGTTGCAGCCGGCCGGCCTCGGCCTCGCGCACCAGAAATTCCTCGAAGGTCAGCGCGTGCGCGCCGACCGCCTTGGCGTCGTTGTCCTTGCGCAGCGAGGCGAGCTCGTCGCGCAGCGTCAACAGGCAGCTCGGCTCGAGGCCGACGATCGGCACGCCGCGCGCGGCAAAGGGCGCAAAGGCAGCGACCAGCCGATCGAGCTCGACCCTGGCTTCATCGACGAGGCCTGCGGACAGGAAGGTGCGGCCGCAGCAGAGCGGACGGCTGCCGCTGGTGGGCTTCGGCAGGTGAACGCGATAACCGCCGGCCGCGAGCACGCGCAGCGCGGCATCGAGGTTCTCGCGCTCATAGATGCGATTGAAGGTGTCGGCGAACAGCACGACCTCGCGGCCATCAACCGGCCCAACCACTTCGGTCGCCGGCGCAAACACGTCGTTGCGGAAGGCGGGCAGGGCGCGGCGTGCGCTGATGCCGGCGAAGCGCTCGAACAGCTTTCGGAGCAGCGAGCTGCGGTTGCGCAAATTGGCCAGCGGCGCGAAGCGCGCGGCAAGGCCGGCATAGCGCGGCAGATAACCCACCAGGCGGTCGCGCAACGTCAGGCCGTGGGAGGCGGCGCGCGCGGCCAGCACCTCGATCTTCATCTTGGCCATGTCGACGCCGGTCGGGCATTCGTGGCGGCAGGCCTTGCAGGAGACGCAGAGTTTCAGCGTTTCCATCATCTCGTCGGAGGACAACGCATCCGGGCCGAGCTGGCCGGAGATCGCGAGCCGCAAGCTGTTGGCGCGGCCGCGGGTGACGTCCTTCTCGTTGCGCGTGGCGCGGTAGGACGGGCACATCACGCCGCCCTCGAGCTTGCGGCACGCGCCGTTGTTGTTGCACATCTCGACCGCGCCCTGGAAGCCGCCGCCGGCGCCGGGATAAGCCGACCAGTCGAGCTTCGTCTTCAGCTCGCCGACCCGATAGTCGGGCTTGAAGCGGAACAGCGAGCGGTCGTCCATTTTGGGCGCATCGACGATCTTGCCGGGATTGAGCACGCCATCGGGATCGAAGCGCTGCTTGACCTCGCGGAAGTCGGCGACGAGACGCTCGCCGAACATCGTCTCGTGGAATTCGGAGCGCACCAGGCCGTCGCCATGCTCGCCGGAATGCGAGCCCTTGTACTCGCGCACCAGCGCGAAGGCCTCCTCGGCGATGGCGCGCATCGCCTTGACGTCCTTCTCCAGCTTCAAATTCAACACCGGGCGCACGTGCAGGCAGCCCTCGGAGGCGTGCGCATACATCGTGCCGCTGGTGCCGTGCTTGGCAAACACCTCGTTCAGCCGTGCGGTGTAGTCGGCGAGGTGCGGCAGCGGCACGGCGCAGTCCTCGACGAAGGAGACCGGCTTGCCCTCCTGCTTCATCGACATCATGACGTTGAGGCCGGCGGCGCGGAAATCCGCGATGCCGCTCTGCAGCGCGAGTTCGGTGATCTCGACCACGCCGCCCCATTTGCGTTTGTCGTTGGTCCAGCCGAAGCCGAGATCGCCCATGAGCTCACCGAGCTGCTTCAGGCGCACGAGGTTGTCCGCCTGGTCTTCTTCGGCGAACTCGACGACCAGCACGGCGTCCGGATCGCCCTTGATCGCGGCAGAGATGATGGGGCGGAACATCGCGATGTCGCGGCCGAGCGCGAGCATGGTGCGGTCGACCAGCTCGACCGCGATCGGCTTCAGCTTGACGAGATGCTGGGCCGCATCCATCGCCTCGTAGAAGCTGCCGAAATGACAAACGCCCAGCGCCTTGTTGCGGATCACGGGCCACAGCTTCAGCTCGACCTTGGTGGTGAAGGCCAGGGTGCCCTCGGAGCCGACCAGGAGGTGCGCCATGTTGTTGCGCGCATTGCGCGGCACCAGCGCATCGAGATTGTAGCCGCCGACGCGGCGCTGCACTTTTGGAAAGCGCGCCGCGATCTCGTCGGCCTCGCGCGTGCCGAGATCGAGCATGTCGCGGAACAGGGCGCGGGCGCTGTTGCCCGCGTCGAGATCGGAGAGATCGCGCGAGACCTCGCCGTAACGGCCGAGCGTGCCGTCGGCAAGCGCGGCCTCCATCGATAGCGTGTTGTCGCGCATCGTGCCGTAGCGGAGTGAGCGTCCGCCGCAGGAATTGTTGCCGGCCATGCCGCCGATGGTGGCGCGCGAGGCCGTGGAGACGTCCACCGGGAACCAGAGACCGTGCTTTCTGAGCTGCCGGTTGAGATCGTCGAGGACGATGCCGGGCTCGACCACGCAGGTGCGGCCTTCGACGTCGAGCGAGAGGATGCGGTTCAGGTGTTTCGACAGATCGACCACGATCCCGTCATTGACGGTCTGGCCGCATTGCGAGGTGCCGCCGCCGCGCGGGGTGACCTTGCGCCCCTCATCGCGGGCGATCGCCAGGGCCAGCAGGGCCTCGTCCATGGTCTTGGGCACGACCACGCCGGCCGGCACGATCTGGTAGAACGAGGCGTCGGTGGCGTAGCGGCCACGGCTGAAGCGGTCGAACAGGACATCGCCGGTGATTTCCCGGGCCAGGCGTGCCGCCAGGCCGTCCTTTTCAGCCGATTCCGGTGATTTTCCAGCCACTTCCGCCGCCATGATCCGCTTTCGCCTGTTCGCCGGCACCGTCTTGCCTCCCGTCACGGCCCTTGGCAAGCGAGCCCTGCTTCTTGTGCATTGACGGACCTCGCCGGGCGAGGGACAAGCCCGGCGAATAGTGATATGCGAGCGGCTCGCGGGAGCCCTGAATTCGGGCCGACCGACGCCAAAGCCGAGACAAGCTTCAAAGACCGGGAAGGACGCCGATGACCGTGCACACTGGAAGGCATTTCTTACAGATTCCAGGACCGACCAACGTGCCCGACCGGGTGCTGCGGGCGATGGACATGCCGACCCTGGACCATCGCGGTCCGGAGTTCGCCGAGCTCGGTTTTGCGGTTCTCGCCTCGATGCAGCGGGTGTTCCGCACCAAGCAGCCCGTGATCATCTTCCCCTCGTCCGGCACCGGCGCCTGGGAAGCGGCGATGGTCAACGTGTTCGCGCCCGGCGACAAGCTCCTGATGTGCGAGACCGGCCAGTTCGCCGTGCTGTGGCGCGGCATCGCCGACAAGTTCAAGTTCGACGTCGACTTCATCCCGAGCGACTGGCGCCACGGCGCCGACCTCGCCGAGATCGAGAAGCGCCTCGTCGCCGACAAGCAGCACGCGATCAAGGCGGTCTGCGTCGTGCACAACGAGACCTCGACCGGCTGCGTGACGCCGCCGCTGGAGGTGCGCAAGCTGCTCGACCGCGTCAAGCATCCGGCGCTGCTGATGGTCGACACCATCTCCGGCCTCGGCTCGATGGAATATGAGCACGACGCCTGGGGTATCGACGTTTCGGTCGCGGGCTCGCAGAAGGGCCTGATGCTGCCGCCCGGCCTCGGCTTCAACGCCGTCTCGGAGAAGGCGCTCGCCGTTGCGAAGGCCAACCCCGGCATGCGCTCCTACTGGGACTGGCAGGAAGTCATCAACTTCAACAAGCTCGGCACCTTCCCCTACACGCCCGCCACCAACCTGCTCTACGGCCTGCGCGAGGCGGTCAAGATGCTGGAAGAGGAGGGGCTGGAGAACGTCTGGACCCGCCACAAGCGCCACAGCGCGGCGACGCGTGCCGCGATCAAGGTCTGGGGCCTGGAGACGCAGTGCGCCGACCCGGCTGCGCATTCGCCGGCGCTGACCGGCGTGCGCGTGCCTGATGGCCACGACGCCGACGCCTTCCGCAAGGTTGTGCTGGAGAACTTCGACATGTCGCTCGGCACCGGCCTGAACAAGGTCAAGGGCAAGGTCTTCCGCATCGGCCATATCGGCCACTTCAACGATCTGATGCTGATGGGCACGCTCGCCGGCGTCGAGATGGGCCTGGATCTGACAAAGATCCCCCACCGGAGCGGCGGCGTCCTGGCGGCCATGGACGTCCTGAAGGGACGCGACGCGGTGCCGATGACCAAGGCCCAGGTAGCTTAAAGGCTCAACTGGCCTGGACCGACCTAGACAAGAAGAGAGCGCGCGATGAACGCACCGACGACTGCCAACGAAGACCTGCTCTACTCCGTCCAGGACGGCATCGCGCGGATCACCTTCAACCGCCCGCAGGCGCGCAACGCCATGACCTTCGCCATGTATGATCGCATGGCGGAGATCTGCCAGGAGATCAACGCTGACCGCTCGATCAAGGCGCTGATCCTGACCGGCGCCGGCGACAAGGCCTTCGCCTCCGGCACCGACATTTCCCAGTTCCGTGCGTTCAAGACCGCGCAGGACGCGCTCGACTACGAGGCCCGCATCGACCGCGTGCTCGGCACGCTCGAGCAGTGCCGCGTGCCCGTGATCGCGGCCATCGCCGGGGCCTGCACCGGCGGCGGCGCCGGCATCGCGGCCTGCTGCGACCTGCGCATCGGCACCGAGACGACGCGGATGGGCTTTCCGATCGCGCGCACGCTCGGCAACTGCCTGTCGATGTCGAACATCAGCCGCGTCGTCGCGCTGGTCGGACCCGCCCGCACCAAGGATCTGATCTTTAGGGCGCGCCTCGTCGAGGCGCCGGAGGCGCTGGCGCTCGGCCTCCTCAACGAGATCGTGCCCGACGTCGAGACGCTGCAGCGCCGCGCCGACGAGACCGCAAAGCTGGTCGCCAGCCATGCGCCGCTCACGCTTGAAGCGACCAAGGAAGCGGTGCGCCGCATCCGCCGTACGCTGTCGCGCGAAGAGGGCGAGGACCTGATCCTGAAAGCCTATATGAGCGAAGATTTCCGCGAAGGCATGGATGCCTTCCTCAACAAGCGCACGCCGAACTGGAAGGGCAGGTAGCCCGCGTCCTCGGCCGGCTGCGCCGTGCTGGGTGCGGCGCGACCGGTGGAAGCGATTGCTGACCCCTCATGGTCAGCGGCCCCCGCGCAATTGCAATGTCACAAATCTTTCAAGCGGTTCCGCCCTCCGGAGCCGCAATTGCACGCGCCTGCGGTTACGCGTCCACGTTGACGGCGCGACGAGCTCGGGCATAAGATCGCAGAGGTTGCATGATGCCTTCTCGTATTCCTCGAGCCGACAGGCCGGCCAGCAAGTGATTTCAAGTCCGATTGAATCCATTGACGTGAATTTTGCGAAGCGTTCTGACCGACCGTCCTGCAACCGGACGTCATTGAACTGAAATTGAACTGAAGACATAGCGACGTAATTTCCACGACGCGAGCCGCGCCAATTCTATTGCTGCCAACCATCCCGGGACGGCCTCGCGAACAAGCCCAAGCTCCTGAATCAAGCTCCTAGATCAAGACCCTAAGCCAACGCTTTGATGCAAGACCGTTGAGTCTCGTCTGATTTCTCGGACCGATCAGTCACGTCGCCGCGCCCTCGTGCGGCGGCGCCTCCATGGCAACCAGGCAGGGAATTTTCCATGACCAACCACACGCCGGTTTTCACCTCGTCATCCGCGACGGGCAGCTTCACCGAATTTGCCAACCTCAACGATTCAACCACGCTGCACACTCTGTCCGGGACGATGAGCTTCAGGGACAGCGACAGGACCGACGCCCATACGACGTCGGCGACGCTGCATTCCGCGGTGGTCTCGGGCGGAACGATCGTTCCGGCGGCCTCGCTTGCGCATTTCCAGACCGCGATGCAATCGCAGATCCTGAGCGATTCAAACGGCTCGGGGCAGCTCAAATGGAGTTTCAGCGACCAGGACCAGGATTTCGACTTCCTGGCCAAGAACCAGACGCTGGTCCTGACCTATGACGTCAAGATCCTCGACAACCACGGCGGCTTCGCGATTCAGACCGTCAAGATCACCATCACCGGCACCGACGACAAGCCGGTGATCAACATGACCACGGCGGCGACAGTCACCGAGCAGACCAACCAGACGCTGTCGCTCTCGCCCGACACGGTTCACGTCGCGCTCAACTTCACCGATGACGACCTCGCCAACACCGGGCACACCGCGACAGTGATCGGCGTCTCCGCCTCCGGCGCCACCGCGGGCCTGTTGCCGGGCCCGTTCGGCAACGCCGAGCTGATGTCGTTCTATCACGTCGACAACGTCGTCAAGACGTCGGGCTCGGCGACCGGCACCATCAACACCACCTTCTCGGCGCCCGACCCCGCCTTCGACTATCTTGCGGCGGGCCAGCATCTCGATATCACCTACACGGTGCAGCTCGACGACCATGCCGGCGGGATCTCGACGCAGACCGTCACCGTGACGGTGGTCGGCACCAACGACAAGCCATTTTTCCTGTCGTGCCCGGAATCGGCCGCGCTCGTCGAGAATCAGAATGTCGACCCCGGCGGCAATCTCACCGCCCATGACAGCCTGCTCTTCACCGACATCGATCTTGCCGACGCGCACAGCGTCTCGACGACGGTCACCGCGACCCGTTCGGGCGGCGGAGCGATCCCGCTGACCAATGCGCAGCTGCTGGCGGCATTCGGCACCGCACTTCAGGATTCGACCGGCCATCTGATCGGTGAGGTCGACTGGAATTTCGCGTTTCCCAATTCCTCCGCCAATTTCCTCAACGGCGGCGAGACGCTCAAGCTTGTCTATCACGTCACGGTCGACGACGGTCACGGCGGCTCCACGACCCAGGACGTCACCATCACCGTCCTCGGGGTCAACCAACCCGTGGTGATCACGAGCGGTCCGGAATCCTCCACCGTTGCCGAACAGGACGCCACGACGGGCTCCCCGGTCCTGGACACGACGCCGACGATCCCGGCGGGCACGCTCGCCTTCACCGACCAGGACACCAGCGATACGCACACGGTGACGGTCACGCTGGACTCGACCTCGGGGCCGACGCCGCCCGCCGCGACGCAGGCGGATCTCGCAGCGGCGCTGACGACGACATTGCACGATTCCACGGGCACCGGCACCGGCAGCATCGACTGGAACTTTGCGATTGCCGACAACGATCTCGACTATCTCGCGTTCAACGAGACGCTGACGGTGACCTATAACATCAAGGTCGCGGACGGCTCGACCAGTTCGACGCAGACCGTCTCCGTCGTGATCACCGGCGCCAACGACGCGCCGGTGATCACCAGCGGACCGGGATCCGCGTCGCTGTCCGAGCAGCCTGGCGTGACCGGATCGCAATCGCCCGACACCACCAGTCCGGTGCCGACGGGAACGCTGAGCTTCAATGACGTCGATCTGTCGGACGCCCATTCCGTCAGCGTCGTGCTGAATTCGGCGGTGTGGTCGGCCAACAGTTTTGCCGCCCCGGCGCAGACGCTGGTCGACCTTCAATCGGCGCTCGCAACGGTGCTGCATGATTCCACGGGCACGGGAATCGGCAGCATCGACTGGACTTTCAGCATTCCCGACGCCGATCTCGACTTCCTGAGCGTCGGCGAGACGCTGACCGTGCAATACGACGTCAATGTCTGGGACGGCTTTACCAATTCGGTCCAGACCGTCACCGTCACCATCGACGGTGCGGCTGATCCGCTGGTCCTGACGCCGCTGACGATCGCGGCGTCCGATACGGCGGGCCCGGATGCCGGTACGGGAATCGCAAGCGGTGCCATCTTCGACATCACCCAGCCGGTCGACCAGAGCACGCCGCGGACCATTACCGAGGTCAACGGCAGCGCCGCCAATGTCGGCCATTCGGTCGCCGGTGCGCATGGAACGCTGGTGCTCAACGCCGATGGCTCTTACGGCTACGTCGCGGATGCGTCGGTCGACGCGCTGCTCGCCGGCGACAACGTCACCGACCAGTTCACCTTCACGGTCGCCGACGGCCAGGGCCACCAGGCCTCGACCACGATCACCTTCGATATCGCCGGCGCCAACGACAACCCGCTAGTTACCGCGGCCAATCTCAGCGGAGCGGTCACCGAGGACGCCGGCCCGCCGGTGATCCTCAACGGCGATTTCGAGACCGGCAATCTGGCCAATTGGACGGTGAGTGGCGGCGGCCACATCCACGTCGCGCAGCTCGAGCTCGGCGGCAGCTTCGGCCATTACTCGGTCGAGCTGTTGCCGACGAGCAATCCGGAAACGCTGTCGCAGAACGTCGCGACCACGCCCGGCCAGCACTATTTCGTCAGCTTCGACGTCATCGGCGATCCCGAGAGCGTCAGTGCGCCGTTCACGGTATCGTGGGACGGCGCCACGATCCTGTCGCTCGGCAACGTGCCGGCCGGCGTCAACCATTATTCCTTCGATATGCTCGGCGACGGCGTGCTGTCATCCACGCTGCTGCAGTTTTCCTATGAGGACAATGACACCGGCATGATCCTCGATTCCGTCAGCGTCAGCCCGGCGACGGGGCCGGCCACCGAATCCACGGCGGGCTCGCTGTCGTTCTCCGACGCCGAGACGGGGCATACGCACAGCGCGAGCTTCGTGCCGAACGGCAGCGGCTATGTCGGCACGTTCTCGCTCGATCCGATCAGCGAGGCCGGCGGCGCCGGCTCGCTCGCCTGGCACTTCACGGTCGACAATGCCGACATCCAGTTCCTGGCGCAGGGGCAGACGCTGACCCAGGACTATCTGGTGACGATCGCCGACAACAATGGCGGCTCGACCACGCAGGATGTCACCGTCACCATCAGCGGCACCAATGATGCGCCGACGGCGGCCAGCGAGACCGTGATCACCGATGTCGGCGCCAATGCGACGGTCCAGATCCCCGGCTGGGCCCTGGCCTTGAACGACACTGACCCCGACACCATCGACCATCTTTCGCTTGGCGGTATCACGACGAGCTCCGGTGGTGGTGCTGTCGCGTTCGGAGATGCCTTCTTCACCGACGACGGGACGCTTGGCGGCTCGTTCAGCTACACCACCTCCGACGGAACGACCTCGTCCAATGCGACCACGGCAACGATCATCAACAACACGGCCGGCGCGAGCGCGCTGACCGGCACCGGCGGCGACGACATCCTGATCGCGGCCAACGGGAGCGAGACCATGAGCGGGGGCGGCGGCAACGACGTCCTGATCGCCACGGCCAGCGGCCATGCGATGACCGGCGGCGGCGGCAACGATACCTTCGCCTTCCTCCAACCATCCGGTCCGAGCACAATCGGCGACTTCAACAACACCACCGAGCACGACCGCATCGCCGTCTCCGCGAGCAGCTTCGGTGGCGGGCTGACGGCAGGGATGGACGTGACGTTCGAGACCTCCGGCGACGATGTGTTCTCGGGCTTCTCCCAATTCCATTTCGACACCGGCAACCAGACGCTCTATTACAGCGCTGATGGCACCCAGGGTGCGGCGGTCGCAGTTGTCAGCGTCCAGAACGGCGTGCTGCTCAATCAGCACGACATATTGGTCGTGTAGGCTACTGCATCCGGGTTTGAAGCCCCAAGGCGCGGGCTCCGCAAGGAGCCCGCTTTTTTGCGTTGCGTCATCTCATTCCAAAGTCATAACGGGGATGACGTCGGACGGCTTGAACTTGGCCGGATTCGCCAGCACAATGGTCGTTGAATTCATCTCTGAATTTCCAATCCGAACAAGAACATAGGGAAGACGCCCGTGGGACATGGAATGAAGGCCGCGATTGCGCTGACAGTCGCGCTTTGCGGCACGCCGGCTGTTGCCAGCTGGGAGCCGGCAAAGCCCGTCGAGATCGTGGTGGCGGCGGGCGCGGGCGGCGCCTCCGACCAGATGGCGCGGATGATGCAGGCCGCGATCCAGAAGAACAATCTGATGAAGCAGCCGATCGTGGTCTCGCTCAAGGGCGGCGCCTCGGGTGCGGAAGCGCTGATGTACATGAAGTCCAGCGAGGGCGATCCGAACAAGGTGCTGATCGCCTATTCGCTGATCTACATGCTGCCGCTGTCGGCCAAGATCCCGTTCAACTGGCGTGAACTGACCCCGGTTTCGGTGGTCGCGCTCGACCAGTTCGTGCTCTGGGACAACAGCGCGGGCCCCAAGACGGTGAAGGAATTCGTCGCGGCCGCGAAGGCGGCGAGCGCTCCGTTCAAAATGGGCGGCACCGGCTCCAAGCGCGAGGATCACGTGCTGACCGTCTTCCTCGAGCAGAAGACCGGCGCAAAATTCTCCTATCTGCCCTACAAGTCCGGCGGCGAGGCCGCGACCCAGCTGGTCGGCAACCACACCGAAGCCAACGTCAACAACCCATCCGAAAATCTCGAGGTCTGGCGCGCCGGCCAGGTGCGCCCGCTCTGCGTGTTCGACAAGGAGCGCATCTCCTACACCAGCAAGGTGACGGACACGCAGTCCTGGGCTGACATCCCCACCTGCAAGGAGGAGGGGGTCGACGTGCAATATCTGATGCTGCGCGCGATGTTCCTGCCCGGCAAGGTGACGGCTGAGCAGCAGGCGTTCTTCGTCGATCTGTTCCACAAGGTGACGCAGACCGCCGAGTACAAGGACTACATGGAGAAGCAGGCGCTGAAGCCGATCTTCCTCACCGGCAAGGACATGGTGCAGTTCCTCGAGGAGGATGATGCCATCAACAAGTCGCTGATGACCGAAGCCGGATTCGTCGCGAAGTAACCCTCCTCTTCACCTCGCCCGCTTGCGGGGAGAGGTCGGATCGCATCGGAAGATGCGATCCGGGTGAGGGGGACTCTCCGCGAGCTCAACTTTCACCGTCACTGTGGAGACTCCCCCTCACCCTGACCCTCTCCCCGCAAGCGGGGAGAGGGGATTGGCCACAGTATTTGTTGTTAGCCCATGTCCCAAACCGATCTCGAAATCGTCGTCGACGATCCGACCGCGCCCGAAGACGACTCGCCTTCCGTCGTCTCGTCCGGCACGGTCGAGATATTCGTCTGCCTGCTGCTGCTCGCTCTGGCCGTCACGCTCGGCTACGACAATTGGCGCACCGGCGCGTCCTGGGATTCGACCGGGCCCGAACCCGGTTATTTTCCGTTCTATCTCTCGGTCATCCTCGGCGGCGGCAGCCTCTACGGCCTGATCGTGGCGCTGCTGGCGCGGCGTGCGGCGTCCGGAACCTTCGTCACGCGCGCGCAGGCCCGCCGCGTCATGGCGGTGTTCGTGCCGACGCTGCTGTTCTGCCTCGTGATGCAGTTCCTCGGCCTCTATGTCGCGAGCTTCCTGCTGATCTCGGGCTTCATGCGCTTCGTCGGCAAGATCGCCCTGTGGAAGTCGCTGCTCACCGCTGTTGTGTTCACGGCGATCATGTTCGTCACATTCGACGTCGCCTTCGACGTCATCATGCCGAAAGGGCCGCTCGAAGCGGCCTTCGGCCGCTAGGCGGTCCCGCGATGGAAGCTTTCGGTCTCCTGCTTCACGGCTTTGCCGTCCTGCTGACGTGGAAGACACTCGTCCTGATGATGGTCGGGCTGGTGCTCGGCATCTTCGTCGGCGTGCTGCCGGGCCTCGGCGGCCCGAACGGCGTCGCGATCCTGCTGCCGCTCACCTTCACGATGGATCCGACCTCGGCGATCGTGATGCTGTCCTGCATCTATTGGGGCGCGCTGTTCGGCGGCGCGATCACCTCGATCCTGTTCAACATCCCCGGCGAAGCCTGGTCGGTCGCGACCACTTTCGACGGCTATCCGATGGCGCAGCAGGGCAGGGCCGCGGAGGCGCTGACCGCGGCGTTCACCTCCTCCTTCATCGGCTCGCTGGTCGCGGTGCTGCTGATCACGTTCCTCGCGCCGATGATCTCGTCCTTTGCGCTGAAGTTCGGCCCGCCCGAGTTTTTCGCGGTTTATCTGCTGACATTCTGCTCGTTCGTCGGATTGGGGCGCGAGGCCAAGCACAAGACCGTCATCTCGATGTCGCTGGGGCTGCTGCTCGCCGGCATCGGCATGGATACCGTGTCGGGCAATCTCCGCATGACCTTCGGCTCGCCGGAGCTGCTCCGCGGCATCAACTTCCTGGTGGCCGTGATCGGCCTGTTCGGTATCAGCGAGATCCTGCTGACGATGGAGGAGCGGCTGGCGCTGCGGGGACATGCGGCGAGCATTTCGCTCCGCGTCGTGCTCGGTGTCTGGAAGGACCTGCCGAAATACTGGGCGACGCTGCTGCGCTCCTCCTTCATCGGCTGCTGGCTCGGCATCACCCCGGGCGGCGCGATCGCGGCCTCCTTCATGGGCTATAACCTCGCCAAGCGCTTCGCCAAGGATCCCGAAAGTTTCGGCAAGGGCCGCATCGAGGGCGTGTTCGCGCCTGAGACGGCGGCGCATGCGTCAGGCACCTCGGCGCTGCTGCCGATGCTGGCGCTCGGCATTCCCGGCTCGGGGACCGCGGCGATCCTGCTCGGCGGCCTGATGGTGTGGGGGCTCAATCCGGGGCCGCTGCTGTTCGTCGAGCACAAGGACTTCGTCTGGGGCCTGATCGCATCGATGTATCTCGGCAATGTCGTCGGCCTCGTGCTGGTGCTGACGACGGTGCCGATCTTCGCCTCGATCCTGCGTGTGCCGTTTGCCGCGGTGGCGCCGATGATTGTGGTGTCCTGCGCGATCGGCGCCTACGCGATCCAGAATGCGATGTTCGACATCTGGCTGATGCTCGGCTTCGGCATCGTCGGCTACGTCTTCAAGAAGATCGGCATTCCGCTGGCGCCGTTCACCCTCGCGCTCGTGCTCGGCAATCGCGCCGAGGACGCCTTTCGTCTGTCGATGATCGGCTCCGGCGGCGACCTCAAGGTGTTCTGGTCGAACGGCCTGGTCGGCTCGATCACGACGCTGGCGATCGTCCTGCTGTTCTGGCCGGTGATCGACGGCGTGCTTTCCCGCGTCGGATGGACGCAGCGGACCAGGGCGACATCGCGACAAGCATAAATCATTTGGATTCAATTACATAAAGGGAGGGCATGTCGTTGTGGTCCGGAGCGCCACACGCTGCGATTGTTTCTGGATGTTGCCGGCATGGCACAGCCTTTGGGCAGGCGGTGACGTATGTTTCGATTACAAAATCGTGCGGAGGGGGTTCTCCATGAAGCGGATCGTGATGGGAATGGCAGCGGCGATGTCGCTGTTCGCGACGGGCGCGCTGGCTGCCGATATCGCAGCAAGGCCCTATGTGAAGGCGCCTATCGTCGATCCGGTCTGGAGCTGGACCGGCTGGTACGTCGGCGCCAATGGCGGCTACAGCTGGGGCCGTTCGCGCACCGACGTCTCCTATTTCAACACTCCGACCGGCACGCCGATCGCGCCTCCGGCCGGCTCCATCACCAGCGCGGCGTTCGACATGAACGGCGGCATCGCGGGTGGCCAGGCCGGCTACAACTGGCAGCGGGACAATTGGGTGTTCGGCGTCGAAGGCGATCTGCAATGGTCGGGTGAGAAGGGTGGCGCCGGCTATAGCTGCGTGGGTGCCCCGATCGCGCCGGGCGCCGGTCCCTGTCTTCCGACCTTTACGTTCCTTCCGCCCGGCGGTCTGGCCGGCACGACTCTGTCGGTCGACCAGAAGCTCCAGTGGTTCGGCACGGTTCGTGGTCGCGTCGGTATCCTGGCGACCCCGAAGGTGCTGTTCTACGGCACCGGCGGTCTGGCCTTCGGTGAGATCAAGACCACGGGCACGATGTCGAGCTTCAGCACCGTCGCGCCCTTCGGCCCGATCTCGTCGGTCGGCTCGACCTCCACGACGCGCGTGGGCTGGACTGCCGGCGTGGGCGTCGAAGGCAAGATCACCCGGAACTGGAGTGCCAAGCTCGAATATCTCTACATGGATCTCGGGCGCTTCTCGTCCGGTCCGTTCACGCTGTCGCCGGCATTGCCGATCAGCGCCAATGTCTCGTCGCACTTCACCGACCACATCCTGCGCGCCGGCATCAACTACCAGTTCGACAGCCCGGTCGTCGCCAGGTACTAAGATCAACAGAGGCGTCCAACAAGAAGCAAAGCCCGGCTCGCGCCGGGCTTTGTCGTTTGGCGACGTCAGGCGAGGGACTCACACCACCTTGGCGTCCCTGAGCTTGCTGATCTCGTCCGCGCTGAGGCCGAATTCCTTCAGGACCTCGTCGGTCTGCTCGCCGAATTCCGGCGGCCGCGCCACCATCCTGCTCGGCGTACGTGACAGCGTCACGGGCTGGCCGACCAGGCGGATGTGGCGGTCCTCGTCGTTCGGCACGTCCTGGGCGATGCCGAGATGCTTGACCTGGGCGTCCTCGAACATCTGGTCGATCGCGTAGATCGGTCCGCAGGGCACGCCGGCCTCGTTGAGCTCGCTGACCCAGGTCTCGGTCGACTTCGTCACGGTGCGCTTCTCGATCTCGGCGTTGAGCGCGTCGCGATTCTTGGAGCGGGCAGGGGCCGTCGCATAGTCCGGATGGGCATAGAGTTCCGGTGCGCCGATCGCCTGGGCGCAGCGCTCCCAGATCCGCCCGCCCGTGGTGGCGATGTTGATGTAGCCGTCCGAGGTCTTGAACACGCCGGTCGGAATGCTGGTCGGGTGGTTGTTGCCGGCCTGCTTGGCGACCTCCTTCTCCATCAGCCAGCGCGCGGCCTGGAAGTCGAGCATGAAGATCTGGGCCTGGAGCAACGAGGTCTGCACCCACTGGCCCTTGCCCGAGACCTCGCGCTCGAGCAGCGCGGTAAGGATGCCCATGGCGCAGAACAGCCCGGCCGTCAGGTCGGCAACGGGAATGCCGACCCGCATCGGGCCTTCGCCCGGCGCCCCGGTGATCGACATCAGCCCGCCCATGCCTTGCGCGATCTGATCGAAGCCGGGCCGCTTGTGATAGGGGCCGTCCTGGCCGAAGCCGGAGATGCTGCCATAGACGATGCGCGGGTTGATTGCGGCAAGGCTCTCATAGTCGATGCCGAGCTTCTTCTTCACGTCGGGCCGGAAATTCTCGACCACGACGTCGGCCTTGGCGGCGAGGCGCTTGAACAATGCGAGCCCGCGCTCGTCCTTCAGGTTCAGCGTCATGGCTCTCTTGTTGCGGTGCAAATTCTGGAAGTCGGAACCCCGGCGGGGGCCGCCCGGCTGCTCGCCGCCGGCGTCCTCGGTCAGCGCGTCGATCTTGACGACATTGGCACCCCAGTCCGCCAGCTGCCGCACGCAGGTGGGCCCGGAGCGGACGCGGGTCAGATCGAGCACGGTAAAGCGCGACAGGGCTTCCGAGGCATGCGGAAAGGGCATTTTGAGAGGCTCCGGGACAGATTGCGGGCCTACCATAGTGCCGAAAGACCATGCGACAAGCCGGCCCGGCGCCGATGCCGCCTACCGAAATGCCATGCCTGATGCGGTGCCCGAGCGATCAGCGCGACAGGCGCTTCAACTCCGTGCGTGCCTGCTCGGCCAGGGGATCATCGCCGTGGCGCGCAATGAAGAGCTCGAGCGCCTCCCGCGTTCCCTTGCGGCGGGCGGCTTCGTATTCCTCTGCCACGGCAACGGCGGGATCGCGGGCCATCGGCATGGAGGGCGCACGCGCCGCCTTGCCGCTGTCGTCCGCCTTGGCCTTGTCCACCATGACAGGCAGTCCTCCGAAGGTTTGATGACCCTGTCCCGCAAGCGCCATCAAGGCGCCAAACAGACCGGCCATGATTGAACGTCGTTTCATGAAACCCTGCAAATTATGGTGCCGCAGGAACCGAGGCTGTTGTTGCGCCCCGTATGACTACGGGATCTGATGGCTAACACAGTCTTATGGAAGAGGGGCAGGCGGAGCTGCCCAATTTAAACCAAACGTTTAACTCTCACGCTAGAATCATGTGCTTTCGTCCCGAATCGCACGCGACGCGTTGCTCTGGAGAGTCCATTGGCTACCGCTGTTAATGTCAGTGCCACCAACAACGCCGAGATCGACGGCCTGCTGTCCGGCTACAAATGGACCGGCACGATCACCTACAGTTTTCCTGACGCATCCAGCGACTACCCCAATCCTTATTACGGCGGCAGCAGCGAGCCGACCACTTCGGGCTTTTCCTCGGCGCCCACCCAGATCCAGGCGGCCATCAACTACGCGATCGGGCTGATCCTCAGTTACACCAACGCCGACGTCCAGTATGCGGGCACGAACGGCGCCGACATCATGATCGCGCAGTCGCCGGCGGCCAATCCGACCGCCTACGCCTACTATCCCGGCAATTACGCGTCCGGCGGCGACATCTGGTTCGGCACCCAATACAATTTCTCGCTGGCCAAGCTCGGCAATTATTACTTCACCACCGCGCTGCACGAGCTCGGCCATGCCTTCGGCCTCAAGCACAGCCAGGAGGCCGGCGGCCCGGCCAACGTCGCGGTGCCGAGCGCGCATGACGACAGCGAATACACCGTCATGAGCTATCGCAGCTATGTCGGCGGTTCGACCACGTCCGGCTACACCAATGAAGCGTACGGATATTCGCAGACCTATATGGCCAACGATATCCTCGCGCTGCAGACGATGTACGGCGCGGACTACACGACCCAGAGCGGCAGCACCGTCTACACCTGGAATCCGACCACCGGGCAGGAGTTCATCAACGGTGTCGGGCAGCTCGCGCCGGGCGGCGGCGTCGGCGGCTCGGCCAACCGCATCTACGAGACGGTCTGGGACGGCGGCGGCGTCGATACCTACGACCTGTCGAACTACACGACGAGCCTGAGCATCAATCTCAATCCCGGCGCCTCGTCGGTGTTCTCCTCCGTGCAACTGGCGTATCTGGGCAACGGCCATTACGCATCGGGCAACGTCTACAACGCCTATCTCTATGGCGGCGACGCACGCTCCTACATCGACAACGCCATCGGCGGATCCGGCAACGACGCCATCGTCGGCAACGCCATCGCCAACACGCTGAACGGCGGCGGCGGCAACGACACGATCACCGGCGGGGCGGGCAACGACACCATCATCGGCGGCTCGGGCACCGACACCGCGGTGTATTCGGGCAGCCGGGCCAACTACACGGTCTCGTACAACGCAGCGACACAGACCTTCACTCTGACCGACTTGCGCAGTGGCTCACCCGACGGCACCGACACCGTCACCGGCGTCGAGTATTTCCAGTTCGGGGGCGTCGCGGTCGCCAGTTCCACTCTCGTGCCGACCGCGGTCGAGGCGTTCGGATCGACCAGCGTGGTTCTGACGAATGGCAATTATTACTTGAACAACATCTCCACCGGCGCCGGGCCTGTCCTGAAGTTCGGGGGCGCCGTGGTCAACGTGGCCGATTACGGCACGTGGTCGGTCATTGCCGCCGAGCAAGTGTCGGGCGGCGGCTACGATGTGGTCTGGAAGAATTCGGCGAACGCGCACTATTCCGTCTGGAGCACGGACAGCACCGGCAACTTCCTGACGACCCTCGCCGCAGCCCCGGAAGTGCTGGGGACCGACGCGTCTCTTCAGGCGCTTGAGCCGACGCTGCAACAGGATCTCAACGGCGACGGCACGACCGGGGTCCCCGGCGTCGTCGTGGTCAGCGGCGCCACGGTCGAGGCGTTCGGATCGACCAAAACGGTCCTGTCGGGTGGAAACTATTACCTGGCCGACATCTCGACCGGCACCGGCCCCACCCTGAAATATGCCGGGGCTACGGTGATCGCAGCCAATTTCGGCACGTGGTCGGTCATTGCCGCCGAGCAGGTGGCGGGCGGCGGTTATGACGTCGTCTGGAAGAATTCGGCCAATGCCCACTATTCCGTCTGGAGCACCGACAGCACCGGCAACTTCCAGACGACGCTTGCCGCCGCTCCCGAAGTGCTGGGGACCGATGCGTCCCTGCAGGCACTGGAGCCGACGCTCCATCAGGACCTCAACGGCGACGGCACGACCGGGGTCCCCGTCGTCCCCGTCGCCAGCGGCGTCACGGTCGAGGCGTTCGGATCGACCAAGACGGTCCTGTCAGGTGGCAACTATTATTTGACCGACATCTCATCCGGCACCGGCCCCGTCCTGAAATACGCCGGGGCTACGGTGATCGCAGCGAATTTCGGCACGTGGTCGGTCATTGCCGCCGAGCAGGTGGCGGGCGGTGGTTATGACGTCGTCTGGAAGAATTCGGCGAATGCGCATTATTCCGTCTGGAGCACGGACAGCAGCGGCAACTTCCTGACGACCCTCGCCGCGGCCCCGGAAGTGCTGGGGACCGATGCGTCCCTGCAGGCACTGGAGCCGACACTCCATCAGGATCTCAACGGCGACGGCACGACCGGCGTCCCCGTCGTCAGCGGCGTCACGGTCGAGGCGCTCGGATCGACCAAGACGGTCCTGTCAGGTGGCAACTATTATTTGACCGACATCTCATCCGGCACCGGTCCCACTCTGAAATATGCCGGGGCAACGGTGATCGCGGCGAATTTCGGCACGTGGTCGGTCATTGCCGCCGAGCAGGTGTCGGGAGGCGGTTATGACGTCGTCTGGAAGAATTCGGCGAACGCGCATTATTCCGTCTGGAGCACCGACAGCACCGGCAACTTCCAGACGACCCTTGCCGCCGCCCCCGAAGTGCTGGGGACCGATGCGTCCCTGCAGGCACTGGAGCCGACCCTCCATCAGGATCTCAACGGCGACGGCACGACCGGGGTCCCCATCCTCGGCGGCGTCACGGTCGAGGCGCTCGGATCGACCAAAACGATCCTGTCAGGTGGCAACTATTATTTGGCCGACATCTCGACCGGCACCGGCCCCGTCCTGAAATACGCCGGGGCTACGGTGATCGCGGCGAATTTCGGCACCTGGTCGGTCACTGCCGCCGAGCAGGTGTCGGGCGGCGGTTATGACGTGGTCTGGAAGAACTCGGCAAACGCCCATTACTCCGTGTGGAGCACGGACAGCACCGGCAACTTCCTCACCACGCTCGCGGCGGCGCCCGAGGTGCTGGGGAATGATCCTTCGCTGAAGGCGCTGGAGCCGACGCTTCACCAGGACCTCAATGGCGACGGCGCCGTCGGCGCAGCGCCGCCCGCGACTGCGGGGCTCGGCACCTCAGGTGATGGTTTTGCGTTCAATTTCACTGAGAGCGGAATCTCATCGGCCGTCCCGTCCGAGCTGCCGGACGCCATGCCCGCGCCGGCCAGTACGCAGACTGCAGAGCAGTGGACTCAACCGGCGGGAAGCCACGACGCGGCTGTGATCGACATTCTGACCGAGTTTTTTCACAACCTGCACGAACATGGCTTCCTGCTGAGCTGACGGCACGCTTCGCGTCGAATCGACGCAGCGCGGGCGATCCATCCTGTCAGGGCAGGCGGATCGCATCGTTACGAGGTTGGCGACGCCGTAGGCGCATTCATGGCGTAAGATTCCCCATAAAATGTACACGTCAAATTGAACCTTGCCTGTTCCGGCACGACCACTAGAAAGCTCGCCGTCCGTCGCGCAACAGTTGCGTGATGCGAAGTGGCAAGAAGCCTGCTTCCGTTTTTCCCAATAGCGTTGCGTATCCAATCATTTGAACACGAAGGCCGTACTGCGAGCGCCGAAAGCGGCAGGGGGAAGTTTCAGCGAAATATCGACAATGATGCCGTAGGGCTGCGCGACGCGCGGGCTGCTGCGGCGAAGACTTGTGCATGGCCAACAAGCTGGGATTCCAGCTCAATATCGGGAGAAAGAGAAATGCGTCGAATTGCACTCTTGGCTCTGATTGCAGGATTGTTCGTGCCGGTGATTGCGTCGCAACCGGCTCATGCCCAGGCCACCAGAACGTGGGTGTCCGGCGTGGGCGATGACGCCAACCCCTGCAGCCGCACCGCCCCGTGCAAGACCTTTCCAGGGGCGATCTCGAAGACGGCGGCGGGCGGCGAGATCAATTGTCTCGACTCCGGCGGGTTCGGCGTCGTGACCATCACCAAGGCGATCTCGATCTATTGCGAAGGGGTTGTCGGCGGCATCCTCGCAGCGGGTAGCTCCGGCGTCATCATCAACGCGGCCGCGACCGATCACGTCGTGCTGCGCGGCCTGGACATCGACGGATTCGGAACCGGCATCAAGGGCGTCAACATCCTCCAGGCGGCCTCGGTGGTCATCGAGCATTGCTTCATCAGGAACTTCAACAGCGCGGGCGGCGTCGGCGTCTTCGTCAACCCGTTGAACTTCAATTCGATGCTGATGATCCGCGACAGCGTGATCTCGCACAACGGCACCGCCGCCGACGGCGCCGGGATCAGCATCAATACGAACGGCGGCAGTTCGCGGAGCCTGATCAACAACACGGCCATCCACAAGAACTTCGTCGGCGTGAGCGTGCAGGGATCGGCCAACGTCCAGATCAACAACACCAACATCTCGGAGAATCTGGGTACGGGCGTCGCCCTTACCGGTGGTGCGGGAGTGCGAATCGGCCGCTCGGTGATCGTCAACAATCTGGGGGCGGCGACCTCCGGCAATGTGCTGTCCTATCTGGATAACCAGATCAACGGCAACGCGCCGGACACGACGCCGGCTACTGCTGGCGGGTACCACTAGTCCGCAACTGCTCGTGAATTTCTTCTGGCAACGTGAAATCTTCAGTTCAATTTGGGAGGTTGAAATGCGTCGTATTGCTCTATGGGCTCTCTTGGCGGGATTGGTTTTGCCGTTCGCCGTGTCGCAGCCGGCTCATGCCCAGGCGACCAGAACGTGGGTTTCCGGTGTCGGCGATGACGTCAATCCGTGCAGCCGCACCGCGCCGTGCAAGACCTTCGCCGGCGCGATTTCGAAGACCGCCGCGGGCGGCGAGATCAACTGCCTCGATTCCGCGGGCTTCGGCACGGTGACCATCACCAAGGCGATGACGATCTATTGCGAAGGTGTCGTCGGCAGCATCCTTGGGTCCGGCACCAACGGCGTCAACATCAACGCTGCGGCGACCGATCACATCGTGCTGCGCGGCCTCGACATCGAAGGTGCCGGCACCGGCGTCAAAGGCGTCAACATCCTCCAGGCGGCCTCGGTCGTCATCGAGCATTGCTTCATCAGGGACTTCAACGGCGCGTCGGGAACTGGCATCTTCTCCAATCCGGTGAATTTCAACTCGATGCTCATGATCCGGGACAGCGTGATCTCGCACAATGGCACAGCGGCTGCTGGCGCGGGGATCAGCATCAACACCAATGGCGGGAGCACCCGCGTGCTGATCAACAACACGGCTATTCACAACAACTTCGTCGGCCTGAACGTGCAGGGATCGTCCAACGTCCAGGTCAACAACAGCAACATCTCGGAGAATCTGAGCACGGGCTTTGCCCTCAGCGGCACTGCGGGAGCCCGGATCGGCCGTTCGGTGATCGTCAACAATCTCGGCGCAGCCACGACCGGCAACGTGCTGTCCTATCTGGATAACCAGATCAACGGTAACGCTCCGGACACGACACCGGCTACCGCGGGCGGATATCACTAGAGCATGAGCGTGTAGCCGTCTTTCGAAACGGCCATGCTCAAGCAACGAACCAAGGCGCGATGACGCTCCGGTCTCATCGCAGTTTGGCATCGGGTTCAATCGACGAGCTTCGGGCGCCAGGCGCCCGAAGCCTTTTTTTGTGGCCGGTACGCACTATGGATTTCGGGATGCCTACGGACTAGTCTGGCTTTGCGTGCAAGGAGAGCAGGTGGGATGCAGACCCTCGACAGCCCGGATCCCAGGTTTTGCCGTGCGGCGCCGCAGGCGCGCGGTTTTTGGCGACGGGCGGGGTGGGGTTGTGCCGCCATCCTGCTGACGCTGGCCTTCGCAATCCCGGCCCATGCCCAATCGTTCCGCCAGGGCGTCTCCGCTTTCCATCGTCAGGACTATGTCACGGCATCCCGCATCTTTATTCCGCTCGCCGAGCGGGGCAACGCGGCTGCCCAGTCCTATCTCGGTTTCCTGTTCGAGACCGGCCGCGGCGTGCCGCAGAACTACACGGAAGCCGCGATGTGGTACCGGCGCGCGGCGGAGCAGGGCGACAGCCGCGCTCAATATTCGCTGGGCCTGCTCTACGACCGCGGCCAAGGCGTGCCGCAGGACATCGTCGAAGCCTCCAAATGGCTCAATCTGTCCACGGCCGCGGCACCTCCGCCGGCGCGCGAGGCGCGAGCCAGGATCCGCGATGCCGTCACCACCAAGATGACGCGCGGAGAGATCGCCCAGGCCCGTCTGCGGGCGCTGGAATGGGCGCCGAGCCGCGAGCACTGAGCGCCAGGTAAAATCCGCAGAGCGCGCGCCGTCAGGTAAGTCCTTGAAAACGCTGTCCCCGCCTACTGTGCATGGGGTTGTTTTCGCGTTTTGATGTGAGCAGGGTCGGTTTGATCCCGATCCCCGCCGTCAGCCCGGCCAGCCGCCGAGCCAGTTCGTGTACCAGGTCTCGCCCAGCCAGCCGATCCAGATCGCCGGCGCCAGAAACAGCCCGAACGGCAGGAAGGCTGTGGCGCGCAGCCGCTTCCGCCGCAGGGCCGCACCGACGACATAGGCGCCGATCGCCAGCAACGCCGCGAGCTCGATCACCGCGACCACGGTCGCAAGGTCGAGCCAGGCGCCACAGACCGCGGCGAGCTTGACGTCGCCGAGCCCCAGCCCGTCGCGGCCGCGCCAGCGGCGGTAGAACACCATCAGCAGCAGCAGCGGCAGGCCTGTGGCTGCGGCGCGTGTCAGCGGCCAGAGCAGCGCCTCCGCGCCGAGATCGGGCACGAACGCGCCAGCACGGAGCAGCGCGAGCGCGAAGGCGGCGCCCGTCAGCTCGTTCGGAATGCGGTAGTGGCGCGCATCGTTCGCCGCGATCGCAAGCATCAGGGCGGCCAGGAACGCGCCGTACAGGCCTTCGGCGCCCGGCGCAGTCACGAGGCTTGCGAACACGCCGAGCAGCAGGGCGATGGCGAGCGCAGCGCCCGTCGCGACCTCCGCCGCCTGATCCGTCACGCCCTAGCGCGCCGCCTTGGGCGGGTTCACGGTGACCACGGGATTGCTGGTGCCGACCAGGCGGCTGTTCATCTTGCTGCGCATTTCCTCCGCAATGACGTGCGCATCGACGCCGTCCTTGATGACGGTCGGGCGGATGAACAGGATCAGCTCGGTGCGAGCGCGCGTCGTGCCCTGGTGCGAGAACGCATCGCCCACGCCGGGTATGGAATCGAGGATCGGAATGCCCTGGCGTTGCCTGTTCTCGGTCTCGCTGATCAGGCCGGCGAGCAGCACGGTCTGGCCGCTCGTCACCGCGATCGAGCTCTTGACCCGGCGCTGCGAGATCGTCGGCGTCAGCGAACCTGTGCTGCCGGCCGCGACGCTCGAGATCTCCTGCTCGATGTCGAGCACGACGTTGCCGTTGGCGTTGGCGCGCGGGAGCACGCGCAGGATGATGCCGGTGTTCTTGTAGTCGATGGTGTTGACGACGGTGTTGTTCGCGGTCAGCACGGTCGCGGTGCCGGTCGAGAACGGCACCTGGTCGCCGACCTGCAAGGTCGCCGGCTGGTTGTCCAGCACGACCAGCGACGGGTTGGACAGCACCTTGACAGTGGTGACGTTGTGGAGCGCATCGAGCACCACGCGCGGGGAGTTTTCCGCCCCGATCAGAAAGTTGAACCCGGGCAGCGCGCGGCCGAGCAGCGCGCCGGCGGCGGCGTTGACCGCGCCGGTCTGCTGCTCGATGTTGCTGCCGACCGAGGCGCTGTTGCTGACGCCGCCGATGACGTTGGAGACCGAGCCGTGCTTGCTGGCGATGAAGAACTGGACGCCGTAGTTCAATGCGTCGTTCAGCGTGACTTCGGCGATCGTCGCCTCGATGGCGATCTGGCGCTGCGGCCGGTCGATTTGCCGGATCGTCTGCTCGACGACGCGTTGCGATTCCGCGTTGGCATAGACCAGCACCGCGTTGTTGGTGACGTCGGCCGTGATCCGCACGTTCTGAAGGATGGCATTGTTGACGGGTTTTGCGCCGGTGCCGAGCAGCGAGCCGGAGCCGTTGTCCTGGCCGGGGACGCCGGCCGCCGCAGGGGCGGGGCGCGCGGCCAGCGCCGAGCCGGGAGCGCCGGTGACCGGGGTTGCTGCACCTGAGGCGGCAGTCGGAAGCGCGCTGAGCGAGGCGATCGGATTGGTTCCGGACGAGGACGTCGCGATACCCGAGCCGGGCGAGATCTGGCCCGCGGAATTGTCGAGCGAGGAGCTGCTGGTCGCGCTCTGGCTGAAAAGGATCTCATTGAGCAGCGCCACCACGGCCTTGGAGTTGCCGTAGCGCAGCGGATAGGATTTCAGGTTCACGCCATCCGTATCGGAGCGGTCGAGCCGCGCGATCCAGGTCTGCGCACGCTTGAGGTATTCGGGCTTCTGGCTGACGACCAGGATCGAGTTGAGCCGGCCGATCGGCTGGAATTTCACCACGTTCTGGCCCAGGCCGCCTTCGCCTGAATCCATGATCTTTTCGATCTCGGCGATCAGCGGCTCCGGCGTGGAATTTCGCACCGGGAAGATGCCGACCGATTGCCCGCGCATCCAGTCGGCGTCGAAGGAGAGAATGGTGTCGACCGCGGTCGCCCGGTCGGTGCCGTTGCCGCTGACGATCAGCGTGTTGCGGGCGCTGTCGGGACGCATGGTCTGGGCCTTCACGCCGAAGGCATCGAGCAGCTTGAAGATATTCTGCGCCGAGACGTAGCGCAGCGGCACCACGGTGACGCCCTGGCCGGCTGCGGCGTTCAACGAGCGGTCGACGCCGCCGGGACCGGCCTCCGGCGCCGGCAGCAGGCGATAGCCGGCGCGGTCACGGACCAGCGCGACACCGGACATGCGTAGCGCGTTCTCCAGCACGTAGAGCGCATCCGCCTTGGGCACCGGCCGCACCGAGGCCAGGGTCACGGTTCCCTGTACCCGCGGGTCGATCGTGTAGCCGACATTGAGTACATCACCAAGAATGACCTTTGCGACGGTGGTAACAGGCGCGTTCTCGAAATTGAGGTCGTAACCGCTGCCGCCGGCATCGTCGCGCTCGGCCAGCGCGCCGCCTTGCGGCGTTGCACCATCGCTGAGATAGATCGCCGGCTTCGAGGATCTTGCCTGCGCAATGCCGCTGGCGCCCGCATCCGCAGGTTGACGTGGCTGGAGATCGAGGGAGCGGACCTTGTCGGCGATGTCCTGGGCGCGCGGGTCCTTTGGATCGGCTTCGATCGACTGGTCGGCGGTCACGATGCAGGCGCCGAGCACGAAGGCGGACGACAGCAGGAGGAGCGTTCCAGACAACGCTGAGCGAAGGCGCAAAAGCGGTTGGACCACCTTAAACAAAATACGCCTGCCAACGCTGGAAGTGATTGAAAATTGCATCCGATCCCCCCTTGGTTCGGACGCGCAATAATTTGCGCCACGATTATGTTTTTGCTAATAAATAAGTCAAGGGCAAAGGGCGCTCCATGTCCCGTCGAGGTTGTTGCATTCAGGTAACAAGGTCAATGCTGTGAATGCGATGCGCGACCGCTCCGCAGATAGCTTCCGACAGCACCTCCTGGAAAAATACTCATTGCCGCCGCGGGCGCATGCCCATGTCGACAAATCGGCCACCCCCGCGCTCACGCGTCCCTTGCGTGAATTGTGGGAGGCCACCGATCTTTCCGCGGCCGAATTCGCGGATGAAGTCTCCGACCATTTTGGTCTGCCGCGGCTGAGCCTTCCGCAACTGCTCGCGGCCACGCCTTGCCTCGACGGCTTCTCGCGCCGCTTCCTGCGTGAATCCACCATCTTTCCTTTCAGTGCGCCCAACGATGTTTTCCGGCTGGCTGTCGCCGACCCCTCCGACACGGCGGCCATTCGCGCCGCCGAAATCGTGTTCGGAGCACCGGTCGATGTCGTCGTCGCCTCATACGAGGACATCACCACGGTGCTCGATCAACGGGCCGATGCCGACGATGCAAATGCCGATCGAAGCGGCAGGAACGTTGCGCAGCTCTCAGACGACGACATCGAGAGCCTGCGCGATCTCGCCAGCGGCGCTCCGGTCGTGCGCGCGCTCAACGATCTCCTGGAACGCGCGGTGGATCTGCGTGCCAGCGACATCCACGTCGAGCCGTTCCGTGCCGGGCTCACGGTGCGCATGCGCGTCGACGGCCTGTTGCGCGCGCTGCCGTCGCCGCACGGCATTCCGCCGCAGGCGCTGATCTCGCGCATCAAGATTCTCGCCAGCCTCAACATCGCCGAGCGGCGCCTGCCGCAGGACGGCGCGGCCCGGGTGCGGGTCGGGCGCAGCGAGATCGACGTCCGCGTCGCGACCATGCCGACGCAGCACGGCGAGAGCGCCGTCATCCGCCTCTTGCCGCGCGACCGCGGCCTGCTGGAGATGAGCAAGCTCGGTCTCGCCGCGCGCGACGAGAGCGTGATGACGCGGCTGCTCGCGATGCCGCACGGGATGATCGTGGTCACCGGACCGACCGGCAGTGGCAAGACCACGACGCTCGCGACCATGCTGTCGATCCTGAACGAGCCGACGCGCAAGATCCTCACCATCGAGGATCCGGTCGAATACGAGATTCCCGGCATCAACCAGTCCCAGGTCAAGCCGTCGATCGGACTGACCTTCGCCTCCGCCATGCGCGCCTTCGTCCGCCAGGACCCCGACGTGATCATGGTCGGCGAAGTCCGCGATGCCGAGACCGCGCATATCGCGATTCACGCGGCACTCACCGGCCATCTCGTCTTGACGACGCTGCACACCGAGACGGCCGCGGCCGCCGTACCGCGCCTGATCGATCTCGGCATCGAGGGCTTCCTGCTGAAGTCGACGCTGCGCGCGGTGGTGGCGCAGCGCCTGGTGCGCGTGCTGTGCGACCGCTGCAAGGTCCCGCATGCGCTGACCGAGGCGGATCTCGCCGAGGACCCGCGCTTTGCGGTGATCGGCTTCAAGTGCGGCGAGGTCGTGCACGCGGCCGGCGGCTGCGAACGCTGCGGCGGCACCGGCTATCGCGGCCGCAACGGCGTGTTCGAGATCCTCGAAATGTCCGACGAGGTGCGCGCGCTGATCGGCCCGCAGACCGACTCCCATTCGATCGACGCCGCCGCGATGCGGGGCGGCATGACGACGATGCTGGAGGATGCGGTGGCCAAATGCCGGGCGGGGCTCACCACCGTGCCCGAGGTCTTCCGCGTCACGACGGTGCGCTAACGCATGCCGAACTATCGCTACCGCGCGCTCAACGCCAACGGCGAACTGGTCTCCGGCGCCATTGCCGCGCCTGCGCCGGGCGACGTCGCGCAGCGGATCGAGCGGCTCGGTCTCGTGCTGGTCGACAATGTCACGCCGGAGGAGGGCGGCTCGGCGGGCCGCGTGTCCAGCCTCTTCAACAGGCCGAAGCCGGAAGACGTCACCATCCTCACCCGCGACCTTGCGCTGCTGTTGCGCGCCGGCGCCCGCATCAACGACGGATTGGAGCTGCTCGCGACCGATCCCGATTTCGGCCGGCTGCGCCCGGTCGTTGCCGACATCCGTTCGCGGGTCGTCGCGGGCGAGAGCTTTGCCGAAGCGCTGGCGCGGCACGAGGGGCTGTTCCCGCCGATGTATGTCGCGCTGGTGCGGGTCGGCGAGGCCTCGGGATCGCTGGACCAGGTGCTGGAGGTGCTGGCCGGCGAGCGTACCCGCAGCGAGGCGTTGCGGCGGCGGCTGTCGGATGCAATCCGCTATCCCTTGTTCGTGCTGGGCGCGGCGGGCTGCGTGCTGTTGTTCTTCCTCACCTTCGTGCTGCCGCAGTTCGCATCCGTGTTGCAGGATTTCGGCGCCAAGATCGATCCCGTCGTCGGCGTCTTCCTCAACATCTCCACCTTCCTGCGCGGCAATTCCGATGCGGTGTTGGCTGGTCTTGCGGTCACTATCGGGGTGGCGTGGCTGCTGCTTCGGCAAGAGCGCGTCCGCCGCGCCGTCGCCAATGCGATCACGCGGCTGCCGGCAATCCGCAACGTGATGAGCGCGTACCGGACGGCGCTGTTCTGCCGCAATCTCGGCCTGCTGCTCGGCAGCGGCGTCAATCTCACCATTACGCTGCGCATCCTCGTCGACATGATGGCGACGACCGGCCCGTCCGCGGTCTGGAGCGATGCCGCTGACCGCGTTCGCCATGGTTCGAAACTGTCCGACGCGCTGGCCGAGACGGAGGCGCTGCCCGCCATGGCGGTGCGCATGCTCCGGCTCGGCGACGAGACCGGGCAATTGCCGATGCTGTCGGGCCGCGTCGCTGAATTCTATGAGGCCAAATTGCAGCGCACGCTGGACCGCGCCGTCGGCATCGCGGGCCCGGCGGCAATCATCGCGATCTCGCTGGTCGTCGGCGGCCTGATCACGTCGGTGATGACGGCGCTGATGTCGGTGAGCCAGATTGTCGGTTGAATTGATAGTTGGAGGGATTTGAGGTGACGAAACATCGATCATCAAAGCGGGGTCGTCGGCGCGCGGCCCGTGGGGAGGCGGGCTTCACCCTGGTCGAGATGCTGGTCGTCATCACCATCATCGGGATGATCATGGCGCTGGTCGGCCCGCGGGTGCTGAATTATCTCAGCGAGTCCAAGGCGAAGGCGGCCAAGATCCAGATCGAGAGCTTCTCCAGCGCGCTCGATCTCTACTTTCTCGATCTCGGCCGCTATCCCACGTCGAACGAAGGCCTCTCCGCACTGACCCGCAACTCCAACCAGGCCGGTTGGAATGGGCCCTATTTGCGCGGCGGTGTCGTGCCGAGCGATCCCTGGGGTCACATCTACGTCTATCGCGCGCCGGGCGCGAGCGCGCCCTATGAGATCATATCGCTGGGGTCGGACGGTCAGGAAGGCGGCAGTGGAACGGCGGCCGACATTGTCAGCGGCGCGCGCTGAGGGCATTGGCGAGACGCGCGGCTTTGCGCTGATCGAGATCCTGTGCGTGCTCGCGATCATCGGCCTGCTCGCGGCGATCATCCTGCCGGCTGTCCCGCGTACGACGACGCGGGCCAGGCTGGAGAGCTATGCGGTCGAGACTGCGGCGCTGCTGAAAGCCGACCGCAACGCCGCGCTGCGCCGGCAAACCAGGGTGGCGACCCAGGTGGATGCGGAGGCGCGCGCGATTCGTTCCGGCGTCACCGGGCGGACCATCCGCTTGCCCGGCGACGTGGTGGTGCAGGCGATGCTGGCCTCGCGCTGTGCCGACCGGGCCGCGGGGCGGTCGATCGATTTCTTTCCATCGGGCATGTCGTGCGGCGGGGTGATCGCGCTGGCGCGGCCCGGCATGGGATATGAGGTGCGCGTCAACTGGCTGACCGGAGGCGTCGAGATTGTCCCGCAGAAGCTGCTCTGATAACGCCGGCTTCACCCTGATCGAGGCGCTGGTCGCGCTCGCGATCATCGCGGTCGTGCTCGGGACGATCGGCTCGGTCATCGCCACGACGGCGAAGGGCACGCGCGCGATCGACCAGCGGCTGGCACTCGCCGGCACGGCCGAGACCCTGCTTGCGGACCTGCCGGCGCGCTCCCTGCTGAAGCCCGGCCGGCGCAGCGGCGATCTCGCCGGCAGCCGCTGGCGGGTCGACGTTGCGCCGATGAACGTGCCGGGCGGCGATCCCGCCAGCGATCGCTTCATGCCATTGGCCGTCAATCTGCGCCTCCAGCGCGCCGACGGCAGCGCCATCCAGGTCACGACGGTGAAGCTGGTGCCGAGGGCTTCGCAATGAAGCGTCTGGCAATGAAGCGCCTGCGCCGCACACTTGCCGACGAAGCCGGCTTCACCCTGCTCGAAGTGCTGCTCGCAACCCTGCTGATGACTGTCATCCTGGCGGCGCTGGCGACCGTGACGGCGCAATGGCTGCCGAACTGGAATCGCGGCATTGCCCGCGTGCAGCGGGCCGAGCGTCTCGCAACCGGTCTCGACCGCATCGTCGCCGACCTCACGGTTGCCGAGCAAATTACATTGAATGGCGATGCCAGGGTGCCGCTGTTCGACGGCGCCGAATTGTCGGTCACCTTCCTGCGCACGGCAATCGGTCCGAGCACGCGTCCGGGCCTCGAATTCGTCCGCCTGATCGAAAAGGCCGACGCGCAGGGACTGGCGCTGGTGCGCGAGCGCGCGCCGTTCCAACCGATGCCGACCGACGGGCAGATCCGCTTCGTCGATCAGGTCGTGCTGATCCGGGCGCCGTTCCGCGTGAGCTTCGCCTATGCCGGACCGGACGGTCAGTGGCAGCCGATTTGGCGCGGGCAGGCGCAGCTGCCGGACCGTATCCGTATCACCGTGCGCGACAGCGCGACCGGCCAGGTGCTCGCGGTCTCGGGCGCGGTGGTCCCGCACATCACGGCGCCGGCCGAATGCGCGCGGGCCAAGAATCCGGCGACTTGCGTCACGGCGCGTACCCGGCCGCAGCAGGCGGAGAAACAGGAGCAGCAGTTGTGAGCGGCTCAAGGCACGACCAGGCGAGGCTTGCCGAGAGCCGCGGCTTCATCGTGGTCGCCGTGCTCTGGATGCTGGCGGCGCTGGCGGCGCTGGCGCTGATCTACCTGACCTATGTCACCAACACGGCGGTCACGGTCGCCGTCAGTGCCGACAGGGTGCAGGCCGATGCGCTGGTGAACGCGGGGATCGAACTTGCGGCCTACCGCCTGACGGCGCAGAACGAGGCGACGCGTCCGACCAGCGGCACCTTCAATGCCCGCGTCGGTACCGGACGGGTGAGCGTGACGTTCCGCTCGGAGGCGGCGCGCGTCGATCTCAACATGGCGCCGAAGCCGCTGCTGTCGGGCCTGATGACGGCGCTCGGTGTGTCGGCGACGGATGCGCCCGTCTATGCCGACCGGATCCTGGCCTGGCGCTCGTCGACGGAGCCCGGCCAGGACAATCCGGAGGATTCCTACTATCGCACGCTCGGCGCGCCCTATCTGCCGCGCCACGCGCCGTTTCCGCACAGCGAGGAGCTCTGGCTGGTGCGCGGCATTCCGGCCGCGGTCGTGGAGCGCGTGCTGCCCTTCGTCACCGTGTTCAGCAACATGCGGGCGGTGAACGTGCTCGACGCCGCGCCGCAGGTGGTGGCGGCGCTGCCGGGCATGACGCCCGGGATGCTGCAACAGGTGCTGCGCGACCGCGCCGACCCCAACGTCGATTCCCGAGCCCTGGTCGGGCTTGCCGGCGGCACCAATGTGACGGTCGAGGGCTCGAAGGCGTACCGGCTGACGGTCGCGGTCGAGCTGCCGTCGCATCGGCGGAGGTCGGCTGAGATCGTCATCCTGCTTCTCGAAAGCGGCGATGAGCCGTATCGTGTATTGTCGTGGCACAACGCCGTCGACGGCTCCGCCGGAAAGCCTCTGTGAGATGAGCTCGCTCGATTCCCTCCGCGCCATTCTCGATGCCTGGACCGGCACCGTGGAAGGCACGCTCGTGCGCGCCCTGGAGCGGACCGTGTCGCCGCGGGTGGTACGGCTGGTCGAAAGCGAGACCGGCGCGTTCGCGCTGGAGGCGGCGAAGGCGGAGAACGCCCCGAAGGAGATCGCGTTCGCGGATGGCAAGTTTTCAGGCGCCAATCTCGCGCAGATCGTCCGTGGCAGCCGCGTCGAGATCGTGCTGCGGCCGTCGCGCTTCCTGTTTCGTCCGCTGGAGCTGCCTGCGCGCGCGGCCGATTTCCTCGACGGCATCGTGCGGGCGCAGATCGACCGGCTGACGCCGTGGAACGCGAGCGAAGCCGTGTTCGGCTGCCGCGCCCCGGCGCCGCATGGCAGCGACAGCATCACGACCGAGATCGCCGCGGCGCCGCGCAAGGTGGCGATGAGCTATGTCGAGGCCGTGGCGTCCTTCCATCCGTCGGCGGTCGCGATCGCGACGGAGGCGACTGCGGGCGGACGCATCAAGGTGTTCGAGCAGAGATCGCGCGGCGCGGTCGACCCGGCGCGGCTGAGCCGGGCGCTGCAGGCGGTGTTGGCTCTCACTGCCGTCGCAGCGGTGGCCGGATCGGTCGTGGCGAGCTATCTGGCCGACAGCCTCAGCGCGCAGGAGAGGGAGCTCGAACGGCAGATCACCCAGCGCCGCGCCGCGCTCCGCGGCAGTGACGGCGGCGAGCGCTCGCCGCTCGCGCTGCTCGAACGCCGCAAATACGAGACGCCGGCGAGCGTGATCGTGCTGGAAACGCTGAGCCGGGTGTTGCCGGACCACACCTATGTCACCGAGCTGCATCTGGCGGGCAACAAAGTACAGATCGGCGGCATCACCCGCGATGCGCCCTCGCTGATCCCCTTGATCGAGCAGTCGCAGCATTTCACCCGCGCGACCTTTTACGCCCCGACCACGCGCAACTCCTCCGATCCCGGTGAGCGCTTCCACATCGAGGCGCAGATCGAGCCGAGGAACGTGCCATGAGCAGCGCAAAAGTCACCGGCGGCAATGCGGTCGCGCGGGCGCTTGCGAGCTCGCCGCTGATCGCGGTCACGCTCTATGTGGCCGTTGCCGGCGCGCTGTTGCTGACGGCGGGGCTGTCGATCGCCGAAATTCTCGCCCATCGCCAGGCGCTGGCGCAGACCTCCGACCTGCTCGACCAGTTTCGCGGCCGCAAGGGCGGCACCAAGAACGCCGCGGCGGCAATGGCCGAGCATCCCGGCACGCCGTTCCTGGAGGGACCGACCGTGACGGTCGCCGGCGCCAATCTGCTGCAGCGCGTTGCCGCTGCGGTCGGCAATGTCGGCGGCCAGGTTCAGTCCTCGCAGGTCGATGTGTCCGGCGCGCAAGCGAAGGACGGCTTCGTCGGCCTCGTCGTGAGCTGCGAGCTCGAGCAGCCGGCGCTCCAGAGGCTGCTGTACGATCTCGAGGCCGGCATGCCGTTCCTGTTCGTCGATCAGCTCGACGTCCAGGTGCCGCAGACGACGGCGTTGAGCGACGCCGGCGCCGGTCGCGTCAGGGTGATTTTGGGCGTCTCGGGCCAGTGGCAGGCGGGGAAGTAGGGCGGGATCGTCAGCTCACCGGCGGGCTCGCCGGGTCACCAACTGTACTTGAACACGCCCTTGCCGGAATAGCTGGTGACGTTGCCGGAGAACTCGCCGTCGAAGGTGCCGGCGATCGAGAAGCCGCTCAACCATTTCATCTCGGCGCTGACGCTGACGAGCGCGGAGTCGGCATCGACCCTGGCGCCGTTCACGACGAAGCTGGTGCCCGGCAGGGTCTGGAACAGAGCGGTGACGGCGCGGTCCGGATTGTAGTCGTGCGCCCAGGCGGCGCGGCCACGCAGCGTCAGCACGCCGTTTTGCATCGCATACGATTTGTCGGTGCGCAGGCCGAGCTCGGAGCGGGTGTCGGTCAGCGATTGCGAAGCGTAATTCAGCGCGAACAGCCCGCCGCCATTGAGGCTGACTTCGGAATAGTTCGGCAGGTTGAAGTTCGTCACCTGTGCCGCAGCGTAGGGCGTGATGCCGATCAGCGGCGTCGTGAAGCGATAGCCGCCCTCGAAGCGGGCCGAGAACGTGTCGGCCTTGAAGCGGCCCTGGAGCTGGTCGAAGCCGCCCGGCGCTACGGTGCGGTTGGTGGTGACGTCATGCCAGCCATAGGCGAGTGCGGCCGAGATGTAGGCCGGTCCGAAATTGTGCCGGCCATAGACGCCGGCCTGGAACAAATCGGCCGAGCCCGAGCCCATCGCATTGGCGAGCGAGTAGTTCAGCCCGCCGCCGCCGAGCGCGAAGCCGACCAGTGTGTCGACCGAGACCCGATAGTCCGCGCCGGCCGCGCCGCCCCAGACCCGCGCGGTCAAATCCTGCGAGCCGACCGTGGCATTGCCGCCGACCTCGGCCGAGCCGCCATAGCCCGCGGTCCAGACGCTCCAGCGGCTGCTCGGCTGCGAGGACAGCAGCGGCGCCTTGGTCGCCATCGCATAAGCCTCGCGCTCGCGCGCGGTGGCCGGCCGCATCGACGCATAGGAGGCTGCGTTATCGCTCTCGGCAAACTGGGCGACGCTGCCCGCCTTGGCGAAGCCGCCGCTGCGTCCGACGACGGTCGGGTCGAGCATCAGGTTCAGGAATTGGCCGTCGGCATTGATCGCGGACTGGATGATGCCGGTGCCGAGCTCACCCGAGGCGGTCGTCAGCCCCGCCGGCGACAGCGCAGCGAAGGCCGCGGGAATGCCGCCAGTGGTGTTGAAGAAATTGGTCAGCGTATTCGCGACGTTCTGCTGGTTGACGTTGAGCCCGCCGCCTTGCGCGAAATTGACGTTGACGTTGAGGAACACGGTGCTGGCGTCGTAGCTCAGCGTCGCGTTGAGCGTCGGCATGTTCGACAAAACGGTCGGATTGAAGGTGCTGCCGACCAGGGTGCCGGCCGCGGTCAGGATCGTGTACTGCTTCTTGACCGTGCCTGAGGTGAAGTTCGCGCGCACGGTCGCGCCGCCGAGGTCGGTCGCGCCCGTGACCTGGGTGAGGCTGGCGTTGGTCGAGGAGACCTGCACCAGATAGGTCGAGGCGGCGGTAAAGGTCAGCGATCCGCTGATCGTCATCGGGCCGAACGGGCTCGCCGCGCTGCCGGGCGCCAGCGTGCCGCCATTGACCCCGACGCCGGCGATCGTGCCGCTGCCGGCGAGGGTGCCGCCGGCGTTGACGGTGACCGGGCTATTCAGGATCGAGCCGTCCACCACCAGCGTGCCGCCGTTCACGGCGGTGGCGCCGGTATAGGTGTTGATGCCAGTCAGCGTCTGCGTGCCGCCGGCGAGCGTGAGGCCGCCACCCGCGGCGCCATCGTCGATGACGCCGGCGAAGGTGCTGTTGCCATTGGTGATCGTCAGCGTGTTGGCGCCGAGATTGACCGCGCCCGAGCCCGACAGCGACCTGATCGAGGTGCCGGTGCTCAAGGCCGAGATGTCGAAGACGCCGTTGGCGATGACATTGCTCGAGGTCGCGATGCTGCCGTCGCTGCCGCCGGCGTTGATGAGATCCAGTTCGCCGCCGCTCGCGATGGTCGTGGTGCCGGTATAGGTGTTGATGCCGTAGAGCTGCTGCACGGCTCCGCTCGCGATGGCGAGGTTGCCGGCGGTGCCGCCACCGATGCCGCCGTCCTGAATCACGCCGCCGAAGGAATTGCCGACCGTGACGGTCAGCGTCTTCGATCCCAGCGCAACGACGCCGTTGGGACCGAACGACAAGAGCCGGGTCACCGACGCGCCGGACGTGGTCTGGGAAATATCGAACGTTGCGCCTGCGCCGGCGAATCCAACGTAGAGCGAATTCGCGATCGAGCCGCTGCCCTTCAGCGCCAGCGTCGCGCCCGCGTCGATCTGGGTGGCGTTGCTGTAGCTGTTCACGCCCGAGAGCGTCTGGGTTCCGCCGAAAACCTCGAGCCCGCCCGTGCCTTGGATCACCCCCGCGAACTCGGTGGAGCCGTTGGTGATCACGAGCCCGTTGCTGCCCATGTTGACGACGCCGGAGGAACTGCCGGCGAGCGTCGTGATGGCGTTGAACGGAACCGCGGACGCCGAGATGTCGAACGTCGTGTCCACCGTGACGACGCTGGATGACGAGATGCTGCCAAAGCCCGAGATCGCCAGCGTTCCGGCCGAGATCGTCGTTGCGCCGGCATAGGTGTTGGTGCCGGCCAGCGTCAGCGTGCCGGTGCCGACCTTGGTCAGGCCGCCGGTGCCGGAGATGATGCCGTCGACCTGGGTCGAGGTGTTGAGGCTGCCGGTGGTGAGCGTGTTGGCGCCGAGAACATAATTGCCGGCGCCTTCGATCGAGCCGGCCGTCGTGCCGCCGCTGGTCAGGCCTGAGATGTCGACCGTGCCGCCGGCATTGGTGATGAACTTGGCGCTGCCGCCGCTAGAGGTGCCGGTGAAGTTCGTCGTCGCGCCGTTGTTGGTGGTGATCGTGGCGCTGCCTGCGGTGGCGGAGCCGTCGAAGTTCACCGTTCCGTCGTTGATGATGGACGAGGTGGCGGCGGTGGTGGTGTTGTGGAAGTTCAGCACCCCGCCTGCGCCGTTGTTGATCGTCGCCGTGCCGGCCGAGGCGTTGGTGAAGAAATCGATCTGACCGGTGGCATTGTTGGTGATCTGGGCGCTGCCGGCAGAGGCCGAATCCTCGAACGTGACGAAGCCGCTGTTGGCGAGGCTTGCCGTTCCCGCCGTGCTGTCCTGGATGAAGTTGACGTTGCCGCCGACATCGTTCGTGATCGTCACGGCCCCGGCGCCGCCGCTCGCGGTGCTGCTGTTCTGGAACACCAGATTGTTGCCGGAGGTGACCTGGAAGGTCTGGGTATTGACCGTATCGTTGTTGATGATGCCCGTGGCGTTGACGATGAACGGGTTGCCGATCGTGAATGTATAAGCCTGCGAGGTGTTCGCGAACTGGATCGTGCCGATGCTGACGACACCGTTGTTGTTGTCGACCGCCGTGCTTCCGGTGTTGGTGAAGGTTGCGGTCTCGTCGGGCACGCTCGGATTGGAGGACCAGTTGGTTGGATCCGTCCAGTCGGAGGAGCCGCCCGTCCACGTGCCGTCCACGGCATGCGCGGCGACGACGCCGAGCGCCGTGGTGGCGAGGAGTATGGCCAGCGAGTGGCGCGTGACGGATCGCAGCCCGTATCCAATCCTTCCACCTGCCATTGTCGGTCCAGCCATCCGATCGTCTCAAATCAGCAAAGAAATCATCGCAAACATGCAACCGGGGCGCGTGCCGAGGCCCGGCGCCCATGCCATGATCTCATGGCGCCGCAACGGCCTGCAATGAACGGATATCCATTTGCGCCGGCTTCCTCCCTGTTTCGCTTTGCATTTTCAGCCATCGTGGCCATCGGGCAACATATTCATGCATTGCAACAGGTGCGGGGCAGATTTGGACCTGCGCGTCGGGTTGGGCCGGACGGTGTGGGTTGATGACGCCGCAGATCGGAACTAGTTTGGCGCGGATGCCTCGCCGTCGCGTGGCGCGGCCGGTGGTCGCAGGGGAATGTCGATGTCCGGGTGGCTGAGGCCGACAGGATTGGCCGCGCTGTGCATGGTTCTGGGCATAGCCGGGACCATGGCGGCCACCTCATCGCGCGTTGATGTCCTGTCGGACGACGCGGCGGGCAATCCAGCTGAAAGTGTCGATGTCGGGACGATGAAGCCGATCGCGCGGCCCGCGCAGCAGGCGCCAGGCAAGCCCATTCCTCGCGGCAATCCGCTGTGGTCGGTGCCGCTCTCGGCGCTGACCGCGACCCAGGAACGCCCGATCTTCTCGGCCATGCGCCGGCCGCCGCCGCGCGCGGTCGCCGCATCGCCGGTCGAGGAAAGTCCCGCGCCGCTGCCCAAGCCAGTCGAGGCGCCGCCGCCGTTGTCGCTGGTCGGGGCCGTGGTGGGCGAGGGCGATGCGATCGCAATTCTCGTCAACCGCACCGATCAGAAGGTCGTGCGTCTGCGGCAGGGCGAATCGCTCGCAGGCTGGTCGCTGACCTCGGTGCAGCCGCGCGAGGTGACGTTCAAGCAGGGCGAGCGCAGCGAGGTGCTGGTGCTCCAGCGGCCGGACCCTGCCGCTGCCGCGAGCCCGCCGGCAGATGCCGGGGGCAAGCTGACGATGCCGGGCCCGGCCGATCCATCGTTCTCCCCCTTCGTGCCGCGCTCGACGCCGAAGAACGGCGAGTCGGATGGGCTCTGAGCGCTCGTGGGCGCGCGGCCGTTTGCTTGACGGGAAGGACGCGGCTTGACCGACAAGCAAATTGACGGGCCCGGCACGGCCGACGGTTCGAGCAGACCTGCCGGCATCAGTCGCGGCCGCCGCCTCTTGCAGGGCTGGTCCGCCAACCTGGTCCAGATGGCGCTGGGGCTGTCTCAGCAGCTCCTGCTCATCCCGGCCTTCCTGCATGTCTGGACCGGCGACATGCTCGCGGCCTGGCTCGCGATCTATGCGGCGGGAAGCCTCGTCGTCGTGGCGGATGCCGGACTGCAGCTTCGCGCGATCAACCGCTTTCTCGCGTTCAAGGCTTGCGCCGATTGCGACGGGCGCACGGCGAATTTCTATTCGGCCCTGCTGCGGATCTATCTCGCCATCGTGGCGGTGCTGGGTGTCCTGCTGTGCGCGGCGGTGGTCCTCGCGCCGCCATCGGCGGTGCTCGGCTTTCAGGCCGCGCCGACATTCGATGCTGCGATGCTGGTGATGACGCTGGGCATGCTTCTGACCGTCCCCGCCAACCTCGTCTCCGGCCTCTATCGGGTGCGCGGCCATTACGGCCGGACGGTCTGGCTGCAAAACGCCGCGCTGCTGCTTGGACAGATCGCCCAGCTTGCGGCGCTCGCATTGTTCGGCAGCCTGCTTGCGGTCGCGATAGCCTTCGTGTCGATGCAGCTCCTGTTCGCGATCCTGCTCGCTGCGTTCGACGCGCCGCGACTGTTTCCGTTCCTGCGCCGCGCCGGCAAGCCGCCGTTGGTGTCGCCATCGCTGCGCTGGAGCCTCGGGCAATTCGGCCGCGCGGTGCCCTTCGCGGTCGCCAACATCACCGAGCTTGCGCTCGTCAACGTCCCCGTGCTGCTCGTCTCCGCGCTGGTCACGAACCGCGTCGCGGTGGCGCAATGGGGCCTGACGCGCGTGATCGCGAGCCTGGTGCGCGGTCTCTGCCTCCAGGTGACGCTGCCGCTCGCCGCCGAGCTCGGCCACGACCACGCGGTCGGCGACAAGGATCGGCTGCGCCGGCTCTACGCCCACGGCTCGGTGTTCGTGACGGCCCTGGCGTGCCTGATCGTCGCGGGCCTGCTGCCGTTTTGGCCGGACTTCTTCGCGTTGTGGACCCATGGCAGCATCCCCTACGACGCGCCGCTCACGGTGACGCTGCTGCTCGGCTCGGCGGCCGTCGCGCCATCGCTGCTGGCTCTGGTCTTTGCCAATCACAGCAATCGCGGCGATCTCCTGATCCGGACCAAAGGCCTCCAGCTCGTGGTCTTCCTGGCGCTGTCCTTCGCCCTGATCTCGCATCTGGGGCCGCTTGGCGCCGCGCTCGCCGTGGTCGCAAGCGACATCCTCATCCAGTTCGGACTGCTCGCGCTGATCGTCATGCGCCAGACCCTGCATCATCCGTTCAAGCACATCGCCTTCCTGATGCTCATGGCCGTTATTGTCGTGGGAGCAGGCTGGCTGATCGGGCAGGCGATCATCGTACTGGTGCCGGGGAGCGGGCTCGTGCACTTCATCGTGCAATGCGCGATCTGGCTGACCGTGGTCGGCATGCTCGCAAGCCCGCTGTTGAGCACAACTCTGCGCGAGCGGTTGCGGGCGCTGATTCCTGCCTAGCTGTTGCTATTCAACGCGCGGTCAATGCCAGACGGTGCTTCAATCGTTCGAGATGACGGGCGAATTGCTGGTGGCCGGCGTTGGTCTCCTCGGCAAACTGCGCAAGGCGGAGGTGACCGGCCGCGCGCAGCCGCTCGCGCGTGCCGTCGGTACGCAGGCTGACGATCGCATCCGCGAGCGAGCGCGGGTCGTCATAGTCGAACAGGATCGCGGCGTCGCCGGCCTGGGCCTTGAAGGCCTCGGGATAGATCACGGGCGTGCCGACCGCCCAGGCTTCCAGCGGTGGAAGATTGGTCGGGCCAAAATAGCTCGGCATCACCAGTGCCGCGGCGCCGCGATACAGCGCGCCGAGCTCGGCGGACTCGACGAAGCCGATGATGGAGATCTGGTCCGACAGGCCAAAGGTGCGGATCGCCGCATCGATCTTGTCGCGGCCGCCGCGATCCGATCCGCACAGCACCAGCCGTTCGGTGATGCCCCGCTCGCGCAAGCTTGCGAGCGCCGCGAGCAGCGTCATGTGGTTCTTGTGCGGCCAGAATTGCGCTGGATAGAACAGATAGCCGGGCTCGAGGCGGTATCGTGACAGCACCGCCTCGTCGTCTGCGGCGTCGGATGTGGATTGGCTGACATAGGTGGAGGGCGAGAACGGGATGCAGACCGCGCGCTCTTTTTCCATGGCATAGCGGCGGCAGAGATCGTCGACCAGCTCCGGCGCGTTGACGATCACCACCGCGGCCTTGGTGCTGGCGAGGCCGAACAGGATCTCACGGCGCTCGAATTCGCCGAACGTCCTCACTTCCGGAAACTCCGGCGCGTCGCGGTGGCAGCCGTCGAAGATCGTGATGATGAACGGCAGCTCGTAGAGCAGCAGGTGCCGCTTCGAGGTCGACGTGAAGTGCACGACGTCGATGCCGTCGCGGATCAGCGCACGCTCGAACGGCGATTTCAGCTTCAGCGCGATCTGGACGAGATCGAACGGCCCGCAATATTTCAGGAACAGGAAGACATGGTCGAGCGGGCCGAACTTGAGCAGGCGCGCCGCGACGCCGAACTCCTTCAGGATGTCCAGGGTCTTCGGATAGGGCGAGTACACCACGATCTCGTTGCCCGACTTGGCCGCCCAGTCGCGCAGCCAGAGCAGGTCATTGAGCGGCTGCTGGAAGCCGCCGCCGACCTCGAGCGCCTGTTCCAGCATCACGGCGAGCCGCAGCGGTCTCACGGTGCAACACTCTTTCTGGCGATCGCATAGGCCGCCCAGCTCTTCGAGTTCGGCGCGTCCTGCGTCAACCATGCAGCGTGAGCGGCGCCCTGGAAGCCGCTTGCCACGAGCGCCGCGTCGATCTCGACCGGAAACCAGTAGCGCATGTGGTGCGCTTCATCGACACGCTTGATCGTGGCGCGATCCAGGTCCTCGCAGAACAGGGTGTAGTTCACGGTGACGGTCGCGGCCTGTTCGTCATGATCGGATTGCGCAATGCGGGTGAGGCGCAGCGGCTTCTGCTCGATCACCTTGACGCGCGTCTCGACGCCCTGCGCCAACACCGCGCCGCCGTACCAATAGTCGAAGAAGAAGACGCCGTCCGGCTTCAACGCCGCATGGGCCGTGCAGAACATGGCCGTCAGCGCATCGCGGCTGGTCTGATAGCTTGCGACGTGGAACAGCGACACCACTGCATCGAAATCGCGTTCGGGACCCGTCTCGCAGGCATTACCCTGCCGGAACGGAATCGACAGCCCGGCTTGCCCGGCGCGCGTCTTGGCGCGCGCGATCATCTCGTCGCTGAGATCGATGCCGGCAACGTTCCACCCCTGGCGCGCGAAGGCGAGCGCGTGCAGGCCGGTGCCGCAGCCGAGATCGAGCAGCTTGCCCGAGGAAACGCCGTGGTCGCGCAGGCGCGCTTCGACGAATGCCGTCTCGGCCGCGTAATCCTTGTCCTGATAGAGAAGATCATACCAGGGCGCGTAGTCGGCGAACACCGTCACGCCAGGATCTCCTTCAGCGCCGCGGCCGAGCGCGCGATCTCGTCGTCGGTCAGGGCAAGCCCGCTCGGCAGGTAAAAACCGCGCCGGGCGATGTATTCCGCATTCGGATGACTTTCGTCGCGCATCAGGCCCATCCGGCGCAGCACCGGCTGCTCATGCATGCACCAGAAGAACGGCCGGGTCCCGATGCCCCTTTCGCCGAGGCGCCGCATCGCTTCCTTGGCGTCGAACGGCACGTCGTCGTTCAACACGACGCCGTAGACCCAGTAGATGTTGTCGGCATAGCCAGTGCGGGCGACGGGGCGGCGGATGCGGTTGAGGCCTGCGAGATGTTCGTCATAGAGCCGGCCGATCCGGCGCTTGATCTCGACCGTGCGCGGCAGACGCTCGACCTGGGCGACACCAAGCGCAGCCTGGAGGTTGGTCATGCGCGCGTTCCAGCCGAGCTCCTCGTGGACGAAGCGTTGCTGCGGCTGGAAGCAGAGATTGCGGTAGCCCTGCAGCCGATCGGCGAGCGCGTCGTCGTCGGTGAGGATCATGCCGCCTTCACCGGTCGTGACGTGCTTGTTCGGATAGAAGCTGAAGGTCGAGACTTCGCCGAAGCTGCCGCAGGGCGCGCCGCGATAGGTCTGGCCGTGCATCTCGGCGGCGTCCTCGATCACCTTCAGATCGTGCTTGCGGGCCAGCGCCAGGATCGGATCGAGATCGACCGGTAGACCGTAGATGTGGACCAGCATGATCGCGCGCGTGCGCGGCGTGATCGCGGCTTCCACACCCTCGGCCGTCATGTTCCAGGTCGCGGCATCGCAGTCGACCCCGACCGGGACGAGGCCGGCGCGCACCAGGGCGGCGGCGCAGCTGATGATCGTGAAGGTCGGGATGATGACTTCGGACCCCTCATCGAGGCCAAGCGCGTGGACGGCGATATCGAGCGCGACCGAGCCGTTGGTGACGGCGATGCCGTGTCGTCGTCCCGCTGCCTTGGCCATGGCCTGCTCGAAGCGCTTGATGAACGGTCCCTCAGAGGAGATCCATCCGGTCCGGATACATTCGGCGAGATAATCGGCTTCGTTGCCGTCGAGCAGCGGCGTGTTGACGGGAATGAACGGTGCGGTCACGGGTTTGGGCCTTTGATCCGGATTTCGGACGGGGAGGCTTCGGCAAACCGGGTCTTGTCGTTCTCGCCGGAATAGGGACCTTGCTTGATCTCGAACATCTCGAGCGGCTCGAGCACGTGGAAACCATGAGCGCCGCTGCAGAGCAGGATGATGTCGCCGGCACCGAGCACGCGGCTTTCGAGATATTTTTCCTCGACCGTGTAGAAATCGACCTGGAGCTTGCCCTTCTGGATCAGCAGGACTTCCTGGGTGTAGTGCACCTCCCGCGTCACCTTGTTGTGGCGATGAGGCTCGATGGTCTTGCCTTGCGGATGGCTCATGAAGGCGAGCTGCTGGGACAGCTCCGGCGTCGAAAAGAAGTGGATGCCCGGCTCGCGGAACGAGGCCCGCACGATGATCGCGTAGAGCTGGTCGCCGAATCGAACTTGTTCGACGTGTTCCATCGTGGGCCTCGAAAAAATCGCTGCGATTAGAGAGAGATAGCTGTCCCGCTGTGCACTTTGGCCATTTTGGCCGGGACCGTCAAGGGTGGACGGATCATGACGATTGCTCCGCCAGCCGATGCGGAATTCAGCTGATGTAACCTAGGATCTCTTCGACACGCCGGCGAAAAGTGTGTGCGGCAAATGTCCTGGCCTGTCCCGCCTTGGCAATGGACTGGCGCGCCGTGTCGTCGGCGAGATACCGATCGATCAACGCGAGACAGTCCTCGACGCTGCGCCACGCAACGACCTCGCGCTCGGGAGCGAACAATTTGTGCAGATTGTCCTTGAAGTCGGTGAGCAGGAACGCGCCGACGCCGGTCGCTTCGAACAGGCGGGCATTGCCGGCCTCGCGGCCGGCCATGTCGATGTGCGAATTGAGGGTGACGCGCGAGGCGCGCAGTGCCTGGTACATCTCAGAGCCCCACACCTCGCCCTGGTAGCAGCGGTGCAGCGGCGAGGATGCGGGAAGGGAGTGCAGACCGCTGCCGAACAGTTTGAGATCGTAGCGCCGCGCCACCGCTTCGAGCTGCGCGACGCGAAGCTGGTGATCGGCTGACACGGCCCCGACGAAGGTGACGTCGAATTCCTGCGAGGGCGGCGGCGGCAGGACGTCGAGGATGCCGGGCTCGAAGGCGAGATGGACCACTTCGGCGCGCGCTCCGTGGGCACGGAAGAAGTCCACCACCGCGGCCATCTGCGAGATCATGAGATCGTAGACCGACCAGTCCTCGCCGCGTGAGGGCGAGATGCCAATCTGGCCGACCAGGATGGGGCGGCCGATCCCTTTGATCCGGCGCGCCAGGCGCGTGTCGACGTGAAACAGATCCTGGTTGAGGACGAGATCGGGCTTGAAGTCCTCGATCTGCGCCAGCAGGATCTTTTCTGCTTCGGCATCAAGGCGCGGACTGAGGCCGACCTTGCGCGCGAGCGGCCGCAGCACCGGTTTGAAGGGGGCGACCGCGCGTTGCAGCCAGCCGGGAACGGCATCGCGCGCGGCCGGTGTGCCGGGCGGCGGCGGCTCGGTGACGGCAAGCCCGTGCTCTCGCGCCCAGGCCGCCCGCATCCAGGGATTATTGACATGGATGTCGGCGGCGGCGTGCCCGAGGCCGCCGAAATTGCGCGAATAGAAATCGGCGACGCCGAACAGGCTGGCGTTCCGCGCCGCCATCTGCGCCGCATAAGGCGCGTTCTCCAGGCCTGGCGTGCGCCGGTAGAGCCAGGCGAGGAAGCGCGGATAGTCGGCGTTGAGGATCAGGATGCGCACGGCTCACGGCTTTTCTTCGAACAGGGTGCGGGGCATCACGTACCAGAGCAGGAACAGGATGGCGGTGCCGTGGGTGAGCATGGCGACGGAGAGCGGCACGTTGAGCAGGATGTGCGGCAGCACACCCGACGACATCAGCACGAAGCGGGGCGGCAGGCCCGCGGAGGCGCGGTTGCCGAGCGCCAGCACGAGACCTGCTGCGAGCGCGGTCAGCGGTGCCAGCCACGGGCCGACGGACGCAATGCCTTCCGTCGCAAACAGCGAGGCGTTCACATTGCCGAAATCGTAAGTGTTCTGCATGACCACCGCGAGCGGCTCATCGTAAGGACAATGCATCAACGGCTTGAGCACGGAGATCTGGCAGAACCAGGTCAGCGGGTGGTTGGCGAAGAAATCGTTGTAGAGCTCGAGCGCGCCCGATGCCGTCGCCATCATCCGGATGTTGACGATATCGAAATACCTGCCGGGAATGCTCCTCAGGCTCGCCTCCGTCACCCAGATCACGAGCAGCCCGATCAGCATCGGGACGAAGATCGAGGCGATGACCGATGCTCTCGCCTCCAGCAGCCGCGACAGCACCACCAGCGCGATCAACCAGGCTGGCGTGAAGAACGCGAACTTCGTCAGCGTGATGGGATAGAATAGCAGGAGCAGGACCAGCGCCAGTCCTGCGCGCCACCGATAGCCGAGCAGCCAGTAGCTGGCGAAGGCAAACGGCAGCAGCGCGCTGGAAACCCATCCTATGAGATATCGCAGCAATCCTGGGAATTCGAGCGTGTCACGGTAGTCATAGATGTTCGCGATCGAGACCAGGCGGAAATTGTAGGTCGAAGCGACGGCGATGGTGACGATGGAGACCAGGAGGATAAGCGTCAGCAAATGCTCGAAGCGGGCATTGGACATTGGCACGAACTGTCGCAGCGGTGCCCGGATGAACAGCACGGGCATCAGGCAGAGCAGCAGCGCCAATGCCGCGGAAACTCCGGCAAGCAATCGCGGGTAATTGTAGTCGGAGAAGACGTCGATCCACAGGAAGCCCAGGATCATCGTGTAGAAATAGAACCCGACGAAATAGCCGAAGCAGAAGCGGGCTGAGGCAAACAGCAGCGAGACGACGGAAAAGCCGGCCGCAACGATGACCGCGATCCAGAGGCGCTTCGGGTCGAAGTCGATGGAGAGCTGAAAGGTCGCGACCTCGATCAGCGACAGGCAGGTGACGGCGCTGTGCAGCAGCACCAATCTCGTCAGCGCGGCTTTCGAGTCCAGCCGGGCGCGCAAATCGCTGATGATCCCGGCCGGTGCGCTCATTGCGGAAGCTCGCTGCGGACGATGGGCGTTGCGAGCAGGTCAGGCGATGTCGAGCGAGTGCTTGAAGTAGGCGATCGTCTCCTTCAGCCCGTCCTCGAGCGCGACCTTCGGCTCCCAGTTCAGTACCGCCTTCGCCTTGGCAAGGTCGGGCTGGCGCTGGCGCGGGTCGTCCTGCGGCAGCGGCTTGAACACCAGCTTGGAACGCGAGCCCGTGAGCTTGATGACCTTCTCGGCGAGTTCACGGATCGTGAACTCGGAATTGTTGCCGAGGTTGATCGGGCCGGTGATGTCCTCCGCGGTCACCATCAACCGCATGATGGCCTCGACGAGGTCGTCGACATAGCAGAACGAGCGGGTCTGCCCGCCGTCGCCGAACACGGTGATCGGCTCGCCCTGCAGCGCCTGGACGATGAAGGACGACACCACGCGACCGTCATTTGGCTGCATGCGCGGACCGTAGGTATTGAAGATGCGCGCGACCTTGATCGGCAGGCTGTGCTGACGCCAATAGTCGAAGAACAGCGTCTCGGCGCAGCGTTTGCCCTCGTCGTAGCAGGAGCGGACGCCGATCGGGTTGACATTGCCCCAGTAATCTTCGGTCTGCGGATGGATCAGCGGATCGCCATAGACCTCGCTGGTCGAGGCCTGGAAGATGCGCGCCTTGAGTCGCTTGGCGAGCCCCAGCATGTTGATGGCGCCGTGCACCGAGGTCTTGGTGGTCTGCACGGGATCGCGCTGGTAGTGGATCGGCGAGGCCGGGCAGGCCAGGTTGAAGATCGCGTCGACCTCGATGTAGAGCGGGAAGGTGACGTCGTGCCGGACCGCCTCGAACAGCGGATTTGCGATCAGATGGGCGATGTTGCGCCGGCTGCCGGTGAAGTAGTTGTCGACGGACACCACCTCGGCTCCCGTATCGAGCAGTCGCTCGCACAGATGCGATCCGATGAACCCGGCGCCCCCGGTTACGAGGATGCGGCTGTTCTTGTAGCTTTCAAACGGCATGATCGGGTTCCAGCTGGATCTCGGGACGGTCCTCCCGGTGCGGCCGGCAGAGTGGTATCGGCTACGGGCGGAAACGCCAATAGTCTTGCGTAAGGTAGTATAATACCCCTTGACCTCAGAAGGGCTTTAGGGACCGATGATTTTCCAGGTTCGGCCACTTCGTATAGAAGCCGTCTGGATTACGCGGGGAGCGTGCCTCCCGTTCGGAGCAGGTGAATGAAAGTCGTAATTCTTGCGGGAGGCCTGGGCACCCGAATCGCGGAGGAGACCAGCACGCGGCCGAAGCCGATGGTGGAGATCGGCGGGCGGCCGATCCTGTGGCACATCATGAAGATCTACAGCCATTATGGCTTCCATGATTTCGTGATCTGCCTTGGCTACAAGGGCTTCATGATCAAGGAGTATTTCGCGAATTACTTCCTGCACATGTCCGACGTGACCTTCCACATCGCCGAGAACCGGATGGAAGTGCATCGCGAGACGGCCGAGCCGTGGCGGGTCACGCTCGTCGACACCGGCGAGGACACCCAGACCGGCGGCCGGTTGAAGCGGGTGTTGCCCTATGTCGCGGACGAGCCCTTCTTCGCATTGACCTATGGCGACGGCGTCGCGGACATCGACCTTGCCGCCGAGATCGCTTTCCACAAGGCGCACGGGCGGCGTGCCACCGTTTCGGTGGTGCGGCCGGCCAAGCGGTTCGGCGCGATCGCCGTCGAGGGCGACCGGGTCGTCAATTTCGAGGAAAAGCCCAATGACGACGGCGGCTGGATCAATGGCGGTTTCTTTCTGTTGTCGCCGTCGGTCGGCGAGCTGATCGCAGGCGACAACACGATTTGGGAGCGCGAGCCGATGGAGCAACTGGTGCGCGGCGACGATCTGCGCGCCTATGTGCATCACGGCTTCTGGCACCCGATGGACTCGCTGCGCGATCGTAACTTCCTCGAGGGTGAGTGGGCCGGCAACCGTGCCAAATGGAGGGTCTGGTGACGGATCCGGCATTCTGGCGCGGCAAGAAGGTCTTTCTCACCGGCCACACCGGCTTCAAGGGCGCCTGGGCGTCGCTGCTGCTGCGCCGCCTCGGAGCCGACGTCTACGGCTATGCACTGCCGCCGACACACCAATCCGCGCTGTTCATCACGGCGCGCATCGCCGACGACATCAAGCACCGCATTGCCGATATCCGTGATCTCTACACCTTGCGCTCCGCAATGGCGGAGGCCGAGCCCGACATCGTCATCCACATGGCTGCCCAAGCGCTGGTGCGTCCCTCTTACGAAGAGCCGGTCGAGACCTTTGCGACCAACGTGATGGGCACGGTGCATGTGCTGGAGGCGGCACGGCCTCTGCGCTCGGTGAAGGTGATCCTGAACGTCACCAGCGACAAATGCTACGAGAACAACGGCATGGGCACCGCCTTCAGCGAGGGCGACCGGCTCGGCGGCGACGATCCCTACAGCAACAGCAAGGCCTGCGCCGAGCTCGTGACGCATTCCTATCGCCACAGTTTCTTCAACGCGAAGGGAGCGGCGCGCGTCGCCACCGCGCGGGCCGGCAACGTCTTCGGCGGCGGTGACTGGGCGCGCGACCGTCTGGTGCCCGATGCGATGCAGGCGTTCCTGGCCGGCGAGGCGCTCCGCATCCGCAATCCCAATTCGGTGCGGCCCTGGCAGCACGCGCTCGACCCGGTGCTCGGCTATCTCTCGCTGGTCGAGCGATTGGCGGGCGATGAGCGTTTCGTCGGGGGCTGGAATTTCGGACCGGATACCGCAAGCGAGGTGCCGGTCGGGACCGTGGTCGATCATCTGATCGCGCTGTGGGGCGACGGGGCGCGGTGGACGGCCGATTCCGGCCCGCATCCGCACGAAGCCGCCTATCTCAGGCTCGACTGCGCGAAGGCGCGGAGCGAACTCGGCTGGACGCCGCGGCTCGATCTGGCGCAGGGCCTTCGGCTGACTGTGGATTGGTACAAGGCGCTGCGTGAGGGCCGGGACCTGCGCAGCTTCTCGCTCGATCAGCTCGACCAGGTCGCTGGCGCCGCGCAGGCCTGATCAGACCGGCAGATCGAGGATCTCGGCAATGCGGTCCTCTGCCGACACCGCGTGCTTCAGATACTCGCCCGACAAGACCGCCAGATAGGATTTGAGCAGGACGACGAGCACGAGGATGGCGCGCTCGACCTCGGGCGAAAGGCCGGTTCGGCCGAAGGCGGCCTCTTGCAGGAACGGCCGGTTCTCCATGAAGGTCAGCCAGTACAGGTAGTCGTAGCCGGCGATGCCGCGGAATGCATCTTCCCAGTCGATGACGCGCCGCGCGGCGCCCTGGAGCATGATGTTCTTCGGCCCGAAATCGCCGTGACAGAGCGCCTCGGGCAAATCCGCCAGACGATCCCCGAGCAGCGCGATCAGCCTGCCCACCTCGATCGCGCCGGCCCGCTCCAGCAGGCCGCGGCTCGAAAGCGTCTTCAGTGCCTCTGCGGCGGACGCCAGATAGTGATCGAAAGAGGCAAGGCCGTCCGGCTGCCAGTCCTTGAGCCGCTCACTGCACGCGCAGGCCATTGCGGCGGCATCAGCGGGCGGCATCGGGGCGGCCTGCGGCACCAGCGCGGGCATCATGAGGCAGAGTCGCGCCGCTCCGTCCGCGAGCGGGATCTCGAACCGGTCGAGCACGATCGTGTTGCCGTAGAGCTGCTCGAGGATGTCGGCTTCCTTGGCGAGGCTGGCGCGCGCGCGCGGGCCCGGCAGATGCGTCTTCAGAAACCGCTTTTCGCCGGCGATATCCGCCTCAAAGCAGGCACCAAGCGTGCCGCCGGGGGCCGCCGCAACGGTGACGTTGCGGCCGAGGGATTGCAGATGCTGTAGCAGCGCGGGCAGGAGGTGCGCGCGATCGGCGGCGATGTCGGGGCGGTCGTCGGTTTCGAAGAACGCGATCTTACTCAGCACGATAGAGCGGGCTCAGATAGTCGATCCGGTCGTAGCCGAAATGACGGGCGAGTGCCGCGGTGCCCTGTGCGATCTGTTTGCGCTCCTCGTCCGAGAGCTCCTGGATCACGGCCTGGTTGTAGTCCTTGGTGCTCTTGAGCACGGTTCCCCAGGGCGCGATGGAGTCCTTGATCTCGACGCCGTTCCAGCTCGGATAGAGCATGGAGTCGGCGAAGGGCACGCCGATGAAGCCGGCTGCCTCGGTCATGAACTTGCGCTTGTCGTCGACGAGGTCCTCGTAACGGAAGATCCGCACGTTCTCCGGATACATTTTGGCGAACATCTCGACCGTCGAGTGATAGATGTTCCAGGTGATCAGGTATTTGGTCAGCGGCTGCGGGAACGGGCGGCGCTTGGTGTCGCGGTAGGCCGAGAACGGATTGCGCACGATGTGCAGGATGCGGACGTTGGGAAAGTCGCGCACCATGCGATCGGCATCGATCCCGATGGCGGGCGAGTAGCCGACGTGGACCATGCCGGGGCGCGGCTTGGTGTAGTAGTTCTCCCACGCCGCGAAAGTCGACCGGAAGTAGGCCTCGACCACCTGGCGGCGGAAGATCGGCGGCTCGCCGACGATGCGGGCGAACTCGGCGACCCGCTTCTTCTCGTCCATCACGCAGTCCGCATCGCGGAACTTGGAGCCGTTGCGCTTGCGCAGGAAGGTCTTCAACTCCTCGTCGATCATCTGCTCATAGAGCTCGGTGGCCGTCAGCCCCTCCGGGAATTCGGGATAGCGGTACTGGACGCGCTCGACCGAGGCCAGGAAGTCGTTGAAGTTGCGGTTGCCGAGCTGCGATTCGAAGGGATAGACGAGCAGGTCGGGATGACCGTCGAAGTGACGATGGGTGACGTTTCCGCCGTGCTCGAAGCCTGCGGAAACCATGGCCAGCCTGAAGTCATTCATGCGTCTACCCCTAACGTCGTCGAACCTCGATCTGGCCATCCGTTTAGCCGCATGGGCCGGATAATCAAGTTCGGATCGCCCTTTCGGCCGTGCCGGGAACGTGGCCCGGGCAGGGGGCTTGCCGAAGCGGGACATTGACGGGGCCGGGGTAGCTGATCTACCCGGGGCTTATGCGTGTTTTTGCCACCGGCGCGAGCGGTTTTCTGGGCTCCTATCTCGTTGCGGACCTCATGGCGCGGGGGCACGAGGTGGCCGTCCTGTTGCGGCCGGCAAGTTCCTATTGGCGCCTCGGGCCGCTTCATGACCGGCTGCACGTGATCCCGGGCAGTCTGGAGCATCCGGACGGGCTGCGCGGAGCGCTGGGGGCGTTCGCGCCGGACGCGGTCGTGCACATGGCCTGGCGGGGCGTCGCGGGCAGCGATCGCAACAGCCCGGTTCAGGCCATCAACGTGGCCGACACGGTGGGCCTCGCCGAGCTCGCAGCCGAGGCCGGCGCCAGGATCTTCGTCGGAGCCGGATCGCAGGCGGAGTACGGACCCTATGATCGTCCGATCCGGGAGGACGACGCGCCACGGCCGACGACATTGTACGGCATGGCCAAGCTCGCGGCCGGATCGATGGCGATGCGCCTGTGCGAGGAGCGCGGGCTGCGTGCCGCCTGGCTCAGGATTTTCTCGACCTACGGCCCGAAGGACGCCGATCACTGGCTGATTCCGAGCATGATTCGGAACTTGCGCTCGGGACATCGTATGGCGCTGACGGCCTGCGAGCAGCGCTGGGGATTTCTGCACGCGCGCGACGCCGCGAGCGCCTTCCGGCTGGCAATCACCCATGAAGCGGCGAGCGGCATCTTCAACGTCGGCAGCGCGGACGCCCCGCCGCTGCGCGAAACGGTGACGCGGCTGCGCGATCTCGTCGCCCCCGGCGCCGCTCTCGGCTTCGGCGAGTTGGCGTATCGGCCCGATCAGGTTATGGTCCTGGCTGCGGACGTTTCGCGCATGCTTGCCTTGGGCTGGAAGCCCGAAGTGCCGTTGGATCAGGGACTACGCGAGACGGTAGAGTGGCATGACGCGACCAAATCTTCCTGAGCCGAAAGAATTCGCGCGACGGATTCGTGCGCACGCGTTGCGCATGGTGCATGCCGCGAAGGCCTCCCATATCGGCGGCTGCCTCTCGATGGCGGATATCCTGGCGGTGCTCTACACGCGGATCCTGCGCGTCGATCCCGCCGAGCCGCAAAGCCCGAACCGCGATCGCTTCGTGCTCAGCAAGGGCCACGCCACGGCGATCATGTACGCAACGCTCGCCGAATGCGGTTTCTTTTCTCTGGCCGAGCTCGACACCTATTGCCGCGACGGTTCGATCTTCACCGGGCATGTCAGCCACGCCGTGCCCGGCGTCGAGGTTTCGACCGGCTCGCTCGGCCATGGCCTGCCGATTGCGATCGGCATGGCGCTGGCCGCAAGAAATGCGGGCGCCGGCAGCCGCGTGTTCTGCCTGCTCAGCGACGGCGAATGCGACGAGGGCTCGAACTGGGAGGGCATCCTGTTCGCGCCCCATCACAAGCTCGACAATCTCTGCGTCATCGTCGATTTCAACAAGATCCAGAGTTTCGGCTCGGTCGCCGAGGTGTTGAACCTGGATCCGTTTGCCGAGAAATGGAAGGCGTTCGGCTGGCAGGTCGAGGAGATCGACGGCCACGACCTCACCGCGCTCGAGCGTGCGCTGAGCGGCGTGCCGGCGGCATCGGGCCGGCCGACCGTCGTGATCGCCCACACCGTGAAGGGCAAAGGCGTGAGCTTCATGGAGAACAAGCTCGAATGGCACTACCGCTCGCCTTCGGATGAGCTGCTCGCGCAAGCGCTGGCCGAGGTCGGCGCATGAGAACGACGTTCATCGAGAGCCTGTCGCAGGCGGCAAGCGAAAACCCCGATATCTGGCTGCTCTGCGGCGATCTCGGCTACTCCGTGCTGGAGCCGTTCGCGGCGCAGTTTCCCGATCGTTATCTCAATGTCGGTGTGGCCGAGCAGAACATGGCGGGGATCGCCGCCGGAATCGCGCTATCGGGCAAGACCGTCTTCATCTACTCGATCGGCAATTTCCCGACGCTGCGCTGCCTCGAGCAGCTCCGCAACGACGTCTGCTATCACGGTGCCGACGTCAAGGTCGTGGCGGTGGGTGCCGGCTATGCCTATGGCAGCCAGGGCTACACCCACCACGCGCTCGAGGATGCGGGGATCATGTCGATGCTGCCGGGCATCGAGGTGTTCGTGCCCTGCGATCCCATGGAGGTGCGGGCCGCGACGCGTCTGATCGCAGGAAGCGGCAAGCCCTCTTATCTGCGGCTCAGCCGTCAGGGGGAGCCGAATCTCGGCGCCGCCGTGCCCGACCTGCGCAAGCCTAGGGTTTTGCGTGACGGACGGGATGTCGTCATCCTCGCGTCGGGACCGATTGCCTCGCGCGCGCTGGAGGCCGCCGACGAGCTTACGAGGCGCGGCAGGGACGTCGGCGTGGTCAGCGTCTCCTGCCTGAAGCCGCTCGACGAGGCCGCGATCCGCGACGCCGCGCGCGACGCCTCACTCATCGTGACGCTGGAAGAGCACATCCTGCGCGGCGGCCTGTTCAGCCTGGTGGCGGGTGCGTTTTCCGGAGACGCGGTCCGGCCGCCGATTACGGGCATGGGTATTCCCGAGCAGGGTGGCAAGACCTCGCAGGCGGGATCGCGCGAGGCGCTACTCGATGCCGCGGGCCTCTCGGCTCAGGCGATCGTCGCGCGGGTCGAGCAATCGCTGGCGAAGCGCTGATGCCTCCTGCGCCTCACGCGCCGGGCGGCGGCGAGGGATCGAAATTGACGCGCTCGCGCTCGAACACCACCGGCTTCTCGCGCACCTGTCCGTAGATCGCGAGAACGTACTCGCCGATCATGCCCATGAAGAACAGCTGTACGCCGCCGAAGAAGAACATGGCGACGATCAGCGTGAGGATGCCTGGTTCGGCGAGCTTCTGATAAAGCACGAGGCCGATGATGAAGTTGACGATCGCGTAGGCGATGCTCACTGCCGAGATCAGAAAGCCCGCGAGAAGCCCGAACCGGACCGGCGCCGTGGTGAAGGACACCAGCCCGTTGAGGCCCTGGTCGATCAGCGCGCCGGCGCGGTTCTTCGAAAACCCCTTCTTGCGCTCGCGCCAGGTGTAGGGCACCCCGACCATGCGACCGCCACATTCGAACGTCATCATTCGCATGAATGGATAGGCGTCACGGACGTGACGCATGGCTTCGACAACGCGCCTGTCGACAAGTTGGAAATCACCGACTCCCGGAGGCACCTTGAGCTCGGAGAATCTGGTCAGCACGCGGTAGTAGGCGTTGCGGAGCCCGCGCATCAGACGGCTTTCCTCGCGCACCGCGCGGATCCCATAGACGATCTCATAGCCAGCTTCCCACAGCTTGACGAACTCGGGAAGCAATTCCGGGGGATCCTGAAGGTCCGCCGGCATGAACAGCAGGACGGCATCGCCGCGCGAGGCCATCACGCCGTTGAAGGTGTTGCGCAGCGGTCCGAAGTTGCGTGCGTTGACGATGATCTTTACCGCGGGGTCCTGTGCTGCGATCTCGCGGAGGATCTCCATGGTGCGATCGTCGGAGGCGTTGTCGCAGAAAATGTGCTCGCGCTGGTAGCCGTGGAGCTCGCCGTCGAAGATTTTCCGGATTGCCTCGTAGCAATCCCTGACGTTGAGCTCTTCATTGTAACAGGGCGTGATGACGCTGATTGTTTTCACGTTCGCATCTCTGAAGCAGGGCAAATGGTCATCGCGGCGTGTCGGCGCCGTAGACGGCGGATTTGTGGTAGTATCTGGCGATGCAGTCGTTCGGCAATCTGTCGGCGTCCGCCGTCACATCGGCGGTCATCAGCAGGGACGGCGTCCATTTGTGCCGAGGAACCACGACAACCGGCTCGGGCCTCGTGGTCAACAGGGCATGCCGATCGGCGCTCTCCTGCCAGTACGGATACAGGCCCTGCCATTGGGCGCGCAGCTGAAACGCCGTTGAGCTCAGGCTGAGCGAGACGATCGTGAGCAACGCCAGGCTCGCAGGCAACCCGACCGGACCGAGCAGGCCACGAAACGCGCCCGCCGCAAGCCGTTCGCGCAATTGCTGGCTGTAGGCGCCGACGAGCAGCCTGACGCCCAGCGTCGATCCGAACAGCAGCAGGATGAGCGCCTGATTCTGCGCCCGCTCGATGAGTCGCATCCCCGTCGCATATCTATGAGCGAAATATTCGAAGTAACAGCATGCCAGGCAGATCGCGATCGTGCCGAGAGCCAGCATCTTGCCCTTTCGCGGCGCTGGTTGCGTGGCTTGCGGCTCGGCCAACGCAATGAGGCCGACAGCGGCGAGCCAGACGACCACGGCGGGTTCTCGAAGGAAGCGGCCGAGACCGGCGAGCGAATCGATCAGCGCTAGAAGAAGCGACCATGTCACATGCCCGCCGTTCGGGAGCTGCTCCATGCGCGTGCTGTTGCCGCTGGCGGAGACGACGATGATCCATCCGATCGCGATGGTGGTCGCGATCAGGATGTGATGCACGATCTGACGCTGCTGGCCGAAGAGATACCGCGCGCCCAGTGACGCCGAGACGATCAGCAGCAGCCATGTTCCGGTAAATTCATTGCCCAGTGCAGCGACGAAACCGCCCAGGGCCATCGCGAGGCTGAGCGTCCACGAGAAGCCGGCTTCCCCGTCAAGCGCCCGAACGCACTCCCCGAGGATCAGGATGGTGATCAAGGCTGGCGGGACGTAACAGGTCACGGCCGAGAGCCAATACAGCAGATCCCGCACGCTCGGCGCCGCGCTGACCACGGCGCTCGCGAATGCGAGCGTGAGGAAAACCAGCTGGAGAGCGGCGGTGCGGGGCCAGGCCCGGACCATGGCGAGGGCAGTGCCGGCCAGGAACAGCGCCGCGCTCACAGCCATCATCAGTGAATAGGCCGACAGCAAGCTGACATTTGCCGCGGCAGAGATCGCCGGCGGAACCTGGGTCAACCACAGGGCCAGCACCCGGCCCGATTGCGAATGATAGAAGAGCGATACGGTATCGATGAACCCGTGACGCGCGTACAGATCCGCGAAGCAGAAGTCGTCATGCTCGGGCGCGCTAAGCGACGTGAGCGCGAACAGAAGCAGCAGGAAAATTGCAGGAAACAGGCTGCAGAGCGTCCAGCCAATCCAGGCCCGGCGATCGGCGTGGGGACGCGCTGCCAGTGGAATAACACCTTGATTGTACACGCAAAGCCCCCTCCGATCCGGGGCAGATTAGAGGCAACCCGTCGAGGTCGCAATGTTCAATTCCGGCTGTTGCAAGTGGCTGCGTGCCAAGCCGCCGGCGGCGCTAGAACTCCCGCCGTTTGAGCCAGGCCCGCGTACCCCAATGGGCAAAGCACCAGGCCGACCTGATCAGCGAGAGGTGCTCGACGTTGCGGTAGATCTGCCAGACCCATTTGGCCGAGCGTGCCGGTCGGCTGGAGACCGAGGAGCCCCTGACGCGGTAGCGTGCAAGGTCCTCGTTGAGGCCGTAGGCGGTGTGGCCGCGCTTGAGGATCGAGAGCCACAGACAGAAATCGTCATAGCCCTCGTTCTTCATTGCGATGGGACCGGCGATCTCGCGGTCGACCATCGCGGTCAGGGTCGCGATCGCGGTGTTCTCCAGGAGCTGGCCATAGGTGAGCGAGGCCGGCACCTCGATCAGCCGCCCGGTGACGGTGTTGGTCTCGTTGATGCGGCGGAAGGCGGTGTAGCTGAGAGCAGCCTGCTTCGCCTTCGCGAAGGCGAGCTGCCGCTCGAGCTTCTCGGGCAGCCACAGATCGTCGCTGTCGAGGAAGGCGAGATAGCGGCCCTGCGCGGCGTCGATCGACGCCTGGCGCGCAAGCGCCGGGCCGCCGTTCTTCGGCATCCGGATCAGCTTGACGCGCGGGTCACGCTCGCTGATGCCGGCGATGATCGCCGGCGTGCTGTCGGTCGAGCAGTCGTCCGCGATCAGGAGTTCCCAATCGGCGAAGGTCTGGCTCTGCACCGAGCGGATCGTCTCCTCGATCAGGCCTTCGACATTCCAGGACGGTGTGATGATCGAGACGAGCGGCATGATGGGTCCGTTCAGTTCGCACCGGCCGGCTCGGCGATGGCCGCGCGCAAGGAGGCCGCAAACATGTCGAGCAACTTGGGATCGCTGATATAGAGCTCGCCCGGATAAGACCGGCGCCAGGCGGACTCGAAATAGGGGGCGCCTTTGGCCGGATCGAACGGCCCGGTGGAGAGTGCCTCGCGCAGGCGTGCGGGCACATCGGCCAGACGATCGACCGCATAGACCAGCGGGCAGGAGCGGTAGAACGCATCGCCCATCACCACGACCGGCTTGCCGAGCAGCAGCGCCTCGGCGCCCGATTTGCTGTTGACGGAGATGACGGCATCGGCGCGGTTGAGCACGGTGTAATTGTTGGTCTGCGGTGGCAGCAGCACGAAATTGTCGAACCTGCGCGCCAGTTCGAACAGGCGATCGGCCGAGATCGCGCCGATCTGGGCGGGATGCTCCTTCACCACGAGCACATGCGAATCCGGGATGGTGCGCAGCAGGAAGTCGACGGTCGCGACCTGGTCGAGATAGTCCGGCGAGCGCAGCGTCAGCGCCATGTCGGCGGGAACGTGGAAGGGATAGTAGACGAAGGGCGCCGCGGGGATCGGCTTATAGAGCTTGCGCAGCCGCGTCGCGTTGAGCGCCATCGCGGCGTGTACCCGGGCGTGGCGCAGATTGTGCCCGAACTCCTGGTGCTTGCCGAGCGCGAACTGGTCCCACAGCTTCTCGGTGAGGCGGCGCGCGTTGCGCAAATTGACGACCTTCTTGAAGGCCGCCGAATAATGGTGCTGATCCTTCTTGGGGATGACGATCGCGCGTTGCGTCAGCGTATCGTCCAGATAGGCGCGCACTTCTGATGAGACAGCGTCCGTCGGCGTCGGCATCACGTCGGGTGCACCGAGTGTGTCGGGCGTGAAGTACATCCGGCCACGAAAGAACGAGGGCTCGATGAACCAGTTGCGGATGTCGCGGCGCCTGGCGGCGTAGAAGCTCGCGATCACCGAAAGGAAGCCGCCGAGCTCCTGCACCAGTTCGACGCGCTTGCCTTGCTTCTCGAGCCGGTCGAGCACTGTCTCCATCGCATTGGCATAGATCATGAAGCGCCGGCGCAGTGCCGCGGTGTCGCGGATGCCGAAAGTGAAACGCTCATGGCTGAACAGGAAGTTGGTCCCGTCGAGCCCGTAGGCCGCAACGCGCGCGTCGAACGCTTTGCGGTCGTCGGGCGCGGGGCCGGCCTTGAGGCCCTCGCGATACATGTTCGTGACCGGAACGCCTTCAGTCGCCGACATCTCCGCGCTGCGATCGTCGAAGGCGAGCAACTCGACATCATGGCCTGCCGCGCGCAACCGCTGCGCGACCGGAATCCAGAACCGGGTCTGGTATTCGGCAAGCGTGGTGATCAGAATGGTCTTTGCAGGTGTGGCCATGGCTCTATTGGGCGTGTTCGATCGCAATACTTGCGAGCGGCAAGCCCGTCGTCGCGCATTGTGCGCGTCTTGCCGTAAATTGAGACGGGCTCGCCTGATCGTGTGCGGCGATGCGCTGTAGCAGGGTCTGGACGAAGGGCGGTGCGATTCGCTTGTCGCGCCGGGCGGGATTGAACTGGCTGCGCAGCCGCTCCGTGACGGCAGAGCCGAGCGCGGCGCTGGCGGCCCCTTTGACGATCTGGCCAACGCTCGGCTTGGCACGCGTCCCCTTCACGGTCGCGAGCAGCGAGACGTAAGGCCGGCGCGAGCCCGCTACGCTGGTCAGGACTTCGGCGACACGTTCGGCGGCTTTTCCGTCATTGAGATGGAAGAAGGCCTCGATATCGGCGGCGTGAACGCGGGCGAAGTCGAAAGTCTCGGTCTCGCGCTCGATGTGATCGATCGCGCCAAGCAGCTCGTCGAACGAAGCGACCGGGCGACTCACGCGCGCGGGCAGTGCGGCATGGCCGGCGGTGACCGGCGTGTTCAAATATTCGAGCTGGAGCGGCAGCTTTCCGAGCAACACCGATTCGACGGCCGTTCCGCAATTGAGATGGATCACTGCGGCGGCGTTGCGGATGCGGTCGAGGACGCTGCCGGTGCCGTCGATCAGGACGTTGTCGTGGCGCGCGAGGGCGTTGCGATAGACGTCCTCGCTCTCGAAGGGGTGCGGCCGCACGAGAATGTTGCGGTCGGGCCGCGCCGCGGCGAGCCGGTCGATCTCGACGAGATATTTAGCGAAGACCTGCTTCAGGTCCGCGATGAAGCGATCGACATAGGCGCCATCCCAACCGGCCCGCACCATCGCCTCGCGCTCACCACCCGGCTTGCCTGTGAAGCGCGAATTGACCAGGGGAAAGTTGGCGTTGACGAGCAGATAGCCGCGCGGCTCGCCGTCGAGCAACGCGCGCCAACGTGGGGCTGCAAAGTCGAAGCGCGGACATCCGGTGAGGTGAAGCTGCTCCGGCTTCATGGTTCCGGCGGCCAGGAAGGCGTCGTGCAGCCGATTGCCCCAGAAGAAATAACCCGCCAGGATGTCGGCGTAGCCGCTGCCCTTGATGTGGGCGGCCATTGCGGGCGGCGAGTTGCCGCCCTTTTCTGCGAGCACGCCCCCTTCGGTATCGAGCACGTACAGGGCGAGGCCCGCTCCAGCGAAGCTGCGCATCAAATCGAGATTGACGGGACGGGCGTAGTTGACGACGAGTGCGTCCAGCCCGAGCCGTGGGACATCGACGGCCTGCTCGTACATCGGCACCAGCGCGACAGAGACGCCGCGCCGCGCGAGTTGATAACCAAGCATGACTGCCCCCGGCAGGTCACGCTTGGGGTGATCGACCACCAGGCCTATGCGCAAGATGTGAGCTCCCGGCAGGTCCGTGTCAGAGCCGCATCACGGTGCGCTCGAGGTCCGTCAGGGCACCGACCGCGCGGAAACGCGCCGGCGGTTCGGGAAAGATGCGCGGCTGCTGGATGTAGGTCGCCGTGTACAGCAGGCGGCTGTGATCCGACTGGATCCGGCTTCCCATGTGCAGGCAGCGTGCCGTGTTGACGATGAAGGACGACAGGCGGGGCGCGATCATTTCCTTGACCGCGTCGGGACCGGTCTTGGCGAACACCTGCGCATCGCTCATGTGGCTCTTGAGCGAGTTGCGGAACGCCTTCGACGGCCCGGCCGGAATGAAGGTGAACGGACCGTCGGCGGTGTTTTGCACATCGGTCAGGTAGATGAAGAGTTTGCAGACGCGTTTGTCGTCGTGGTCGAGATGCCACAGCTGGGAGAAGCTCAACGCCTGGTTCGGTGTCGGCTGCGACAACGTCAGCACCACGTCCGACAATTGCGGCAGGTCGTGCATGAAGTCGCCGATGATGCGCAGAGCAGCCGGCTGCAGGGCGTAGCGCACGAACGGATGGTCGGTGGCAAAGGCGCCGTTGACGAGATCCTCGTCGAGCAGGCTGACCCAGAACGATTTGTGCCCTTCCTTCTGCCGGCCGACCAGCTCCTGGAGGCGGTTCACCTTGCCGTCGGCGAACGACGCGACGGCTTCCGCGAGGCCGCGATCGACGATCGCGGACACGTCGACGTAGCCGTCCTCGTCGAGCTTGCGGCTCGCTTCGGCCCATTCGGGCTTCGTCGGAAGCTGCTTCAGCAGCGCGACACGTTTGGCGCGGGCCGGCAATTGCAGGCTGGTCAGAGCCGCCTTCAGCACCCATCCGAGATCGGTGCGGTTGACGTGCCACAGCAGGCGGCGGAACTGGCTGATCTTCGCCTTCTTCGGGGCAGGCCGATCAGCCGTCGTGTCGACGGTTGTCATGTGGGCTCCCAGCAATACAAAAAACCATCATTGTGGATCGTCGGCGCGAACGGCATGCGTTCGCGCGCCAAGATGCGGACGCGGCCCTGTCGCTCGTAATCGTCGAGCGTCGAGAACAGCTGCGTTTGGTAGTCGACCGAGCGGATGTACAGGAAGCTGACGATATCTCGCGGGCTTGCGAGGTTCAGCAGCTCCGTCGTCGGCTCGATGTTGATGACGCGTTTCGGCCGTGCGGCAATGATGTTGTCCACCACCTTCCGCACGTCATAGGGAATTTGCTCGATGCAGAAATAGGTGAAAACGACCTGGTCCCTGATCGCCGCGTAGTTCGGGTCGTTGCCGTCGGTCAGGTCGATCCTGTCGAGCGATATCCGGTCCGACAGGCCATAATGCGCCGCGATCTCGCGGCCCGCGGCGATGCCGTTCGGCGCGATGTCGAACCCGCGCAGCCTCCAGTCGGGATGATTGAGGTGAAGCGACAGCAGGTTGATGCCGCAGCCCGCGCCGAGCTCGACGATCTCCGTGGCGCCGCCCGTGTGCCGCGCGAGCAGCTCGCCGAGGGCCCTGGCGCGATAGCGATAATAGTCGTCGGCCGCGACCCTGCAGATCTGGTTGTCGACCTTGCGAAGACCCTGCGCGGGATTCTTCGGGATCAGGAATTCGCCGATGCCTGCGGCCTTCGTCCAGGCTTTTTCCGACAGCGTTCGCTGCCAATGCGATAGATTGTACTCGGAATCAACGACGTCGGCCGTGCGTTTGACGCGGCGCATCGCGAAACGCCCGATGCTCCTTGCCGCATCCAGCGCATAAGTCGTCGCCTTGTCCGACAACGAGGCCGGAGCGAAACCTGAGATGGCGGCTTTCGTGTCTGTCGCGTGGATGTTCATTCAACTGCTTTTGGATGTCAGTCCCATCAGCTGTCCGACGGCTGGAAATACAGTCCGGTGCCGCTTTTCAAGCACGAGGAAGTATTGGAGCGTCCAGGTAATCAGACAGAAAACCATGGAACCGAGCGCGAGCTTTAGCACGCTGTCGAACCGAATGTAACCTGCAATTGTTGCTAGAAAAATGCTTGCCAGGACAAGGATTGCGAACTGGGTTCCGATGACCTTCGCGAAGCGATTGCGATCGAGTTCGAGTGCACCGCGCAACTCTCCCAGCTGCAAGGGCAGGATGAGGATACTGCCGATGACCTGGCCGAGTATCAGGGCGCGTTCCGCGAACAGGTGCAACGTCGCGGCGGAGACCGCCGCCCAGATCAGAAGCTGAACGGCTATCAGCCTGTTGAGCCTGGACTGCACCTCCGGCCGCGTCAGGAAGATCAGGCTGCCGATCGCCACATATTGGCTACAGATCGGAACCAGGAAGCTCAGGCCCATCCAGAACGCGTAAGGCGCAAGGAGGGGACCGATCCAGATATTCATGATCTCCGGCGAGAGGATCGCGGTCGCGGCAAGCGGAGGCACCACGAACATCGGCATCATGACGAGGCCGAGGTCGCCGAGGCGCTGGAACGACGTCGCGCTGCCGCGCTCGTCGAGGCGGCTGGCAACGGGAAGCAAGGCGGATGTCAGAAGGCTGACGACGACTTTGGAAACCCGCGACAATCGCACCAACGCGTCGTAGGTGCCGACCGCCTTGGGCCCAAACAGCAATCCGATCAGGAACGGCTGAAGCGGTCCGGAAATGCCGCCCATCAGTTTGCCCTGCAGCAGCAGCAGACAGCGGTGCAGAATATCCTGCCGGATGTCCGGGGTCCATGGCAGCAATCGCACGTGCTTGTGCCGCAGGGCGACGAAGGCGGCAATTCCAATGACGACAGCGCGGGCCACCAGCGTGGCGAGATAGATGTAGGCAACCACTTCAAAGCCTGCCGCCGCCCACGAGGCTGCGAATGTCAGGCCGACATAGGCCGCCGTTGACGTGACCTCCGCAACGCGGAGCAGATTGTAGCGCTCGAAGCCTTTGACGGTCCCTTCCCACACCAGTGCCGGAACGAAGATCAGATTCGCGAGGGCCGTGTAGTGCATGATCCGGGTGAACGTCTCCACATGGACGGCGTCAACCTTCATCACCATGACGAACAGCGGCGTCGCGAACCAAATGGCGGCGCTCAGGATCAAGGTGAGAGCGATGGAGACCACCCCCAAGAACGCGATCTGGCGGCTGGCCTGCGTCCAATTGCGGTGCTCTCTCGCGCGCGCGACGACCTGGGTGGCGACCTCGGACAGGCCGAGGTCGAGCACCGCCATCATGCCGCTGGGAAGCAGCAGCCGCGAGATGACGATGAGGCCGAACTCGGTCACCCCCCAGGTCCCGATGATCAGTGGAATGACCGCAAGGCCCAGCAAGGCGGCCACGCCGAAGGCAAGCGCCGAAATCACCGTATTCTGGACCAGGCGCTTGATCATCGATGTTTCGCTACCAGGCGCTCAGACCGCCGTCGACGGCGATGTTCTGGCCAGTCACGTAGGACGCAGCATCCGACACCAGGAACAGCATCGTCCCCACCATCTCGTCCGCGCGAGCCATGCGGCCGAGCGGGATACGGGCCCCATAGCGCGCCTTGAAGGTGTCGTTCTGCCCGCTCTCCACCCCGCCCGGGGTGAGGGTGTTGACGCGAACGCCCTTCGCCGCCCAGTAGGTCGCCAGGTGCTTGGTCAGGCCGATGACGCCGGCCTTGGACGCGGTGTAGACCGCGGGCGTGTTGATGGCGCGGCCGAGATATTCGGAGCCTTCGTAGATGCGCTGGTCGGGCGCCATCAGGCCGTAGATCGAGGCGGTCTGCACGATGGCGCCGTAGCCACGCTCGGCCATTCGGCCGCCGAACACTTGCGCGACGTTGAACATGCCGTCGAGATTGACCGCCATGATCTCCCGCCAGGTGTCCAGCGAAAACTTCTCGACGGGTGCAAAGAAGGCATCGACGTCGCGGGTCTTGCTCGCGGCGTTGTTGAGCAGGATCGAGACCGGCCCGAGCTCCGCTTCGATCGCCTCGGCCGTGTTGCGGACGGAACTTGGCTCGGTAATGTCGCAGCCATAACCTTTGGCGCCCACGGCATGGCGCGAGGCGACGTCGGCTGCCGCAGCATCGGTCGCGGCCTGATCGAGATCGACGATCGCGACGTTGGCGCCAAACTCGGCAAGGCCCTCGGCGAAGCGACGTCCAAGGATGCCGCATCCCCCGGTGACGACGGCGGTTCGGCCGGTCAGATCGAACAGAGCCTTGAAGCTCGTGGTCATCGCTTGAGGCTCCTCAGGCCGGCCGTCGTTGGCGCAGCAGCAGTTCCACCAGGACAAAATCGAGATCGGAATCGATGTCGATCGAGCGTTCTTCCGGCATTTCGAACAGGCGGGTATCCGGATAGAACACCGCAGGGTGCTCCAGGAACGACGCGACGCGCCAGACATAGATCGATGCGTTCATGTCGAAGCAGCGCGGCGCATCCTGCCGGCGCGTGATCGGAGGATCGGCGGTCTTGGAGAGGCCGACGCTGCCATCGGTGCGCTGCTCGACCAGGTTGAAATAGGGCGAGCGTCGCGCCGGTGCGCCGGTAATGACATTGCGTGTGCCGCTCTCGCGCAGCAGCGCGACTGCACCGGTGATGTCGGAGGCCAGCCTGAGCGGCGAGGTGACGTCGAGATCGACGAAGATCTCCGGCGTCCGGCCCGTTTGCGCGATGGCCTGCTCGAGACAGTGGCGGATCGCCGGCAGCTTCGGTGCGGTATCGGTCGCCATCTCGTCCGGACGTTTGACCGCGATGTCGGCGCCGGCCTTCAGGGCAGCCTCGAGTAGCGCGTCCGAATCGCTGCTGAAGGCGATCGCATCGAACAGGCCGGTCTCGCGCGCCTGCGCGATGCTCCAGGCGAGCACGGGCCTGCCCAGGAGATCGCGCGCATTCTTGCCGACGACCCCTTTCGAGCCGCCCCGCGCGCAGATGGTGCAGAGGGCGCTCATGGCGATATCCAGGTCTTGGTGCGCAGAGCACGCTCGCTGGCGTCGATCAGATGCACGACCCCGAGCGCCTCGGGCAGCGAGCAAGCCGGGCTCGCGCCACGCATCGCCGCGACATGCATGTCGCGATAGCTCTGGTCGCGGTCGCTTGCGATCTCCGTTGCCTTGCCGTTGATAGCAAGGCGGCTGCCGACGAGGTCGGCTTCGATGGTGTCGTCGTCGACATTGACGCGAATGCGGCGGATGCCCTGCCGATCGAGATAGTCCATGTGGACGTGGACCGATGGCGCCCGCTGCATATCGAGCAGCAGGTCGAGGTGGTCGTCGACGTCGATGTCGCGCGCGCCTGACGCGCCACCAAGCGCTGCGACGCGATGCCACGGGCCGAACAGCCACAAGAGATAGTCCAGTTCGTGGCTGAGATCCCGCAACACGCCGCCTCCGGCGTCGGCCGTGGCGGATGCGGTCGCACGGTGATCGCGGCCGGGCCGCCAGTCCCTGATGTCCTGGCCGACATAGGCGGCGACCGTGATCACGTCGCGGCCGCTTAATGTCTCGGCAAGCGCCGTCATGACCGGGTGGAAGCGCAGATTGTATCCAACGCTGACACGGGCAAACGGATATTTCGGGGGTGCTGCCGGTGTTGCGAAGAGCGGCTTTTCGACAAGCACGTTGCCGTGGAAGCCGGCCTGCGCGAGCTCATTCAGATTGTCCGCATGGCGCGCGGTCTCGGTGGCGATCACCACGTAGTCCGGATGCGCGCCCGCGACGGCCTGCGCGATCGATCCGTAGTCGCCGCCTTCGCGGCGGCTGACGGTCGCGACCCCTAGGCCAAGTTCGCGCAGGATGCGCGCATGCCTTGTGCCGATCGAGCCGAGGCCAACCACGACGGCTTTTGTGGGGGTCACGGGAAGACCTCGTGAAACTCCGCATGGGCCTGCTCGAAATCCTCCAGGCGGCCGATATCGAGCCAGTATTCGCGAATGGGATAGACCGCGACCCGTCCCTTGCCCGCGATCACGCGCTCCAGCACGGTCGGCATGTCGATGCTGATGCCGGGCTTGACATGGCTGAACACGGACTGGCCGATCACATAGATGCCGGCACTGACGAACCAACTCTCAGTCGGCTTCTCGCGGATGGCATCGAGAAAACCGTCCGACGTGGAAACCACGCCATAAGGTACGTGCACCTTGTGCTCGCGCACGGCCATCGTCGCTTCCGCCGGCGTTCCGTTGTGGAAGTCGAGAAGGGCCCCGTAGTTGATCGTGGTGAGGATGTCGCCGTTGGTGACGATCATGGGCAGAGCCGGCGGCGTCTTGAAGAGGCCGAGCGCGCCTGCAGTCCCCAGGCGTTCCGTTTCGTGGACGTACTGGATCGTGGCGCCGAAGGCGGCGCCATCGCCAAAATAGTCCTTGATCGTCTGGGCCTTGTAGTTGACCGAAATGAAGATGTTGCCAAAGCCCTGCTGCACGACGTTGCGCACGATCGTCTCGAGCAGCGGCCGGCCGCCGACATTGAGCATCGGCTTCGGCAGGTCGCGCGTCAGCGCGCCCAGGCGTTCGCCGAGGCCGCCCGCCATGATCAGGACAGGGTTCGGATAGTGAGCCGGTTCGAGCAGCTCATCGAGCGTCTCGACCACGACCAGATGGCCGCCCTCGTCGACAAGCGGAAGCTGCTTGATCGACTTCTGCCGCATCAGCTGCAGGCGATCCTCGCGCGGCAGCGTCGCTGGAGCCGACACCGGCGCGCGGTTCATGATGTCGGTCGCAAGCCCGGTGAGCGGGATGCCGCGCAGCAGGCCGCGCCTCACGTCACCGTCGGTGACCACGCCAAGCAGGCGGTTCTGGTCGTCGAGCACGAGCGCAATCTGAATGCTTCCGCTCTCGATGGCAGCAATGGCCTCGCCCACACTCGCCTGTGTTCCAACGACGGCCTTACGCCAGGATTTCATGGCAATCTGCCTCGTATACGCCAGATATTGGGGGGGCGGCCCACGGCTGAGCCTGCTATATCGCGGCTGCGAGAGGCGGCGTCAACCCCAACGACATCCCCTGAACCGCCCTGTTAACCCAAGCATTTCGCGGCCCGAATCAACGGTTTGAAGACCCGGGGTACCCCCGGTAAGATTGGCCCCGCGCAAGGGAATCGGGATGGACGATCTCATCATCATCGGCGGCGGCGAGCATGCTGTCATGGTCTACGAGGCGGCGCTGCTGTCCGGCCAGTTCAAGGTCGTCGGCTTCCTCGATCGGCAGCCCGGTACGCTCGCCGACGTCAGCTATCTCGGAACCGACGAGGCCGCGCCAGAGTATCCGGATGCCGCCTTCGTGTTGGGAATCGGATCGATGCAGGCGGGGCCCGCACGCCGGCAGATGATCGGCCGCATGCAGGTCAAGCGCTGGGCGTCCGTGATCCATCCGCGCGCGATCGTCTCGCCGTCAGCCACGATCGGCGCAGGCACGGTCATCATGCCGGGCGCGATCGTCAATGCGCGAAGCCGGATCGGCGATCACTGCATCATCAATTCCGCTGTCGTCGTCGAGCATGACGTGCGGATCGGCGATTGCACGCATCTGTCGCCGGGAACCGTGGTCGGCGGAGGCGCGAAGATCGGAGAGAACTGCTTCGTTGGTCTCGGCAGCCGGGTCAGGGACCACATCGCGATCGGCAACGACACGCTGGTCGCGATGGGATCGGTTGTCACGGGTCCATGCCCGCCAGGGTCCGTCCTTCGCGGCGTTCCGGCAAAGCCGCAAGGTTAAAGCGGATCGTCAGGCTCGAGCGCGCGGGGCGCGGCCGTTCCGACCAGCGACCAGTAGTCGATCGGTGGCCGGCCGGCGCCCGGTCGCTTGGCGGTGATGTCGGCGGGGCCGATGGTCTCGCCGGCCTTCAGCGCGCGCGCCACAACGATGCTCTTGCGCGCCACAGGGACGTTCCTGATCTCGGAGTCCTTTGGCGTCTTCACGCCGTCGCCAACCGCGCGCTCGACGTTGCGGATGGCCATGACCATGCGCTGGAAATCGTCAGGCTCCAGTGAGGCCGCGTGATCGGGGCCTTGCGCCTTGCGGTCGAGCGTCAGGTGCTTTTCGATGATCGTCGCGCCGAGCGCGACGGCGGCCACCGAAACCTCGAAACCGTCGGTGTGATCGGAATAACCGACCGGAAGCTGGAACGCAGACCGCATCGTCGCCATTGCAGCGAGGTTCACGTCGCCGATGGGACAGGGATATTCGGTCGTGCAATGGAGCAGGCTCACATGCTGTGCGAGCGCCGTGCGCGCCGCCGGATCGCGCCACGCCGCGCGGAAGGCGGCGATGCTGGGTGGGGCGTCGGATGGGCCGTAGCCATGGGCGAGCACGCCCAGCGCCTCCTCGATCTCCCCGAGCGTTGCCATGCCGGTCGACAGGATCAGCGTCGCGCCGGCCTTCGCGGCCGCATGCAGCAGCGGCGCGTTGGTGAGGTCGCCCGATCCGATCTTGATGCGCGGCAGTTTCAGCGACAGCAGGAAGGCGAGCGAGGCGTCGTCGAACGGCGTCGAGAGGAATTCGATGCCGCGCTGCCCGGCACGTTCGATCAGCGCGTGATGTGCTGCCTGCGGCAATTCGAGCCGCTTCAGCATGGCAAGCTGGCTTTCGTCAGCAGCCGTCGTGCGCTGCTGATAGTCGGCCTTCTTTGCCGCGCTGCCCGCCAGCGCCTTCGCATTGAAGGTCTGGAACTTGACGATGTCGGCGCCGGCATCCGCGGCGGCATCGACCAGCGCCAGCGCCGTCTCCAGGCTTCCGTCGTGATTGACGCCGGCTTCTGCGATGATCAGCGTGTGCGTTGTCATGCCTGCGCCCCACCTGGCGGTGGCTCGTAAAAGCCCTTGACCAGAAGCTGCCTGAAATCCGGGATGCCGGCGATGATCTCGGCAAATCGCCGGCTGGATTCGCCGTCGCCGTAAGGGTTGACGGTGGCCTGACGGCCGCGCTCGAGCCCCGCTGCGATCGCGGCGGCAATGGCGCCGCGATCGGGCGCTGCGTGAAATACCGAGGCCGCGCGCTCGCGTCCCTTCTGACGGTCGCCGATATCGACGGTGGGAACGCCGAAGGAGGGCGCTTCGAGCACGCCGCTCGAGGAATTGCCGATCACCAAATCCACCTGGCTCATCAAGCTGAGATAGCGAAGCTGCCCGAGCGAGGCGACCGCGATCGTGTTCGGCCGGCTGGCCGCAAAGGCCTCGATCCTGGCGTTCAGGGCGCGGCCCTCGGCGTCGGCGTTGGCGAGCGTGAACACGAAACGAAAGGCGGGATCGAGCGTCGACAGGGCCGCGAACAATTCATCCAGTTCAGCCACCGAGCGCCCGGCTTCGACCGTGACGGGGTGAAACGTGATGAGCGCATTGCGTTCGCCGAGCGGCATCCCGATCGCGCCGCCTATGTCGTCGCGATTCATCAGATCGAGATGCTTGATGGCGTCGATGCCGACCGAGCCGATGGTATGGATACGCGAGGGGTGCTCGCCAAGCTGCATCAACCGCTGCGTCGAGCCCTGATTACTGGTGAAATGCAGGTGCGACATCTTGCTGATGGCGTGGCGAATGGACTCGTCGACCGCGCCTTCGGTGACGTCTCCGCCGAACAGATGCGCCATCGGCAGCCGCATGAACATCGCGGCCTGCGCGGCTGCGAACATCTCGAAGCGGTCGCCGAGCACGACGACGAGATCCGGCTGTAGCCTCGTGAAGGTATCGGCAAAGCCGATGACGCCGAGGCCGACCGATTTCGCGGTGCCGGCGCCGGTGTCGCTGCTCAGCAGCGTTTCGACGCGCTCGTCGACCTCAAACCCCTCGTCGCGGATTGCATTGAAGGTGTAGCCGAACTCCGGCGCAAAATGCATGCCAGTGGCGACGAGTTGAAGTGTCAGGCCGGGAGTTTCCCGGATCGCGCGCATCGGCCAGACCAGCAGGCCAAAATCGGCGCGGCTGCCGGTGACGAAGCAGATCTTTCGCGCGCCACTATTCATCGGGAGACCTGATGCTGGCGCTGCTGGGCAGGTTGATCAGCCGGCGTTCGATGGATTCGGCGGTGGAAAGATCGCCGCGGGGGTTTTGCGCGAACATCGGCAGCTTGTGCATCAAGGTCCAGGCCGGGCGCGCGCCGAAGCCGGCGTCGTTGAGCGCGGCGAGGACGTCGTCGCGGCGGCCGGCATTTTCCTCGTCGAGCAGGATCGCATTCAGCCAGTAATTGCTCGTGGTGTCCTTTGGCTCGCGCGAGAAGCGGACGCCGGCAACATCCGCAAAGGCGCGCTGATAGGCCGTGGCTAACTTGCGCTTGCTCGCCAGGAAGCCGTCGAGCTGCTCGAGCTGGGCGCAGCCGAGCGCCGCGTTCAAGTTCGGCAGGCGGTAGTTGAAGCCGATCTCGTCGTGGATGAAGGCCCATTTGTGCGGCAGCTTGGCCGTCGTCGTCAGGTGCTTGGCGCGGCGGCCCAGCTCCTCGTCATTGGTCAGGATGGCGCCGCCGCCGCCGGTGGTGACGATCTTGTTGCCGTTGAAGCTGAGTGCTGCAAGGCGCGCCCGCGATCCGACCGCGTGGCCTTTGTAGGTCGATCCCAGCGATTCCGCGGCATCTTCGACCAGCGCGATGCCCCAGTCGCGGGCGGTCGCGGCAATCTCGTCGAGCTCGACCGGGTGGCCGAAAGTGTGCATCGGGGCGATCGCCGCGATGCGGCGGCCGGTCTGGCGGTTGATGGTGCCGGTCGCAGTCTTCTGTGCGATCGCATCCAGTCGCACCGCGAGAGCGCGCGCGTCCATGCCGAGCGTCTCCAGCGAGCTGTCGACGAAATGCGGCGTCGCGCCGCAATAGGCGATCGCGTTCGTCGTCGCGATGAAGGTCAGCGCCGGCGAAATGACCTCGTCGCCGGGCTCGACACCGGCGAGGATGAAGCAGGCATGTAGCGCGGCTGTGCCATTGACGACGGCGACCGCGCGCTTGGCGCCGGTGACCTCTTCGAGCATGCGCTCGAACCGATCGACGAAGGGGCCGACCGAGGAGACGAAGGTGCTCTTGATGCACTCTTCGAGATAGACGATCTCGTTGCCGGCGAACACCGGTTCGTGCAGGCCGAGGATGCCGTTCGGCGTTCCCACCGCGCGCCGCACGGCATCGACGATCGTCTTTTGGTCGAAGCCTGTCCTCGTCACGTGACCGTCCACCATCGCCTCAGACATTGTACACGTCAGCCTTGTAGCGGCTGAGATTTGCAGGATTGGTGAACCAGTTCACCGTCTTGACCATGCCCCGGCGCATACCCTCGATGCCGCCGAATTCCGGACTCCAGCCGAGCTGCTGGCGTGCCTTGGAATTGTCGGCCCAGAGCCGTTCGACCTCGCTATTGGCGGGACGCAGCCGCGCTTCGTCGGTCTCGATTTCGATCGCCGTCCCCATGACGTCTGCGATCATCTGCGCGGTCGCGCCGACCGAAATCTCGAAGCCGCTGCCGAGATTGATGGTCTGGCCGACGACTTGCTCCGCAGGTGCCGTGAGACCCGCGATCAGGCCGCGCGCGGTATCGGTGACGAACGAGAAATCGCGCGTCGGGCTGACGGCGCCGAGGCGGATCTTGCGCTTGCCGGTCGCGATCTGGCTGATAACGGTCGGGATCACTGCGCGCGCCGATTGCCGCGGACCAAAGGTGTTGAACGGGCGGATCACCACGACGGGCATGTCGAACGAAGCCTGGAATGACAGCGCCATCTGGTCGGAGGCGATTTTCGAGGCTGAGTAGGGGGACTGCCCGACCAGCGGGTGGCTCTCCTTGATCGGAACCGTCTGCGCGGTGCCGTAGACCTCGCTGGTCGAGGTCTGAACGAAGCGCCGCACCCCGGCCATGCGCGCGGCCTGCAGCACGTTCACGGTGCCGCGCACGTTGGTCTCGACATAGGAGTCGGGCGCGACATACGAGAAGGGGATGGCGATCAGCGCCGCCAGGTGCAGCACGTCGGTGCAGCCGCTCGCGGCCGCGATCATGAAATGGGGATCGCGGATGTCGCCGGCGACCACCTCGACGGACTTGATGACGTCGGCCGGTATCGTGTCGAGCCAGCCCCAGGAGTTGAAGGAGTTGTAATACACGATCGCCTTGACGCGGGCGCCGGCCTTGACCAGCTCCTCGACGACGTGCGAGCCGATGAAGCCGTCGCTGCCGGTAATGAGGACGCGGGCGTCCCTCAGATCTGCCATGCCGGACCCCAAAAGGCGATTAAGCCAGTATTCGCAACAAGATGGCGCTATAGCACACTGGCGGTTGCGCGCAACAGAGCAGCGCTTGGGGGCTGCCAAATGCCCGGGGATGCAGCAGTTTTCGTGGCGTGCCTAAGCCTCGCCCACCGGACTCAGGCGCTGCTTTACGAACGTCTCCAGATTCCCGCCTTCAAACAGGTGCCCCGCAACGCCCGCCGCCTGTGCGGCTTCCATGTCGCTTTCCTTGTCCCCGATCACCATGCTGCGTGTCATGTCGACGGGGAAGCGCCTGACGAGGTCGGTGATCATGCCCGGCGCCGGCTTGCGGCGGTCGCTCATGCGGCAATAGCGCGCGACGGTTCCGTCGGGGTGATCAGGGCAGTATTCGAATGCATCGATATGTGCGCCGACCTCCGCCATCTGGTCCGCCATCCACCGGTGCAGCGTGACCACGTGATGCTCCTCGTAATAGCCGCGTGCGACGCCGGATTGATTGGTAATCACGAAGGCAAAATAGCCGGCATCGTTGACGGCTTTCACGGCCTCGCGTGCCCCCTCGATCCATTCAAGCTTGTGCGTCTCGAACGTGTATCCGGAATCGTGATTGAGCACGCCGTCGCGATCGAAGAACACGGCCGGCCGCCGCAGCTGCTGGCGTAGTTCGCGATCGGCACGCGCGAAATCATCGGGAATGCCGATGTCGATGAAGTAACCGCGATAGGCCGTGCCACGCAGCTCGCCGGACTTGGCAAGTCCGGGGAATATCTCCTGCTCGAGCGAAGCGGGAAGCGTCGCGATGTCGTCGAGAACGGACTTGTCGATGACGTAGATGCCGGCATTGACCGGTCCCGTCGCACCCGCACCCGGGGCGATGAAGTCGCGCACCATGTCACCATCGAGCACGACGCGCCCGTAGCGATCCCCGACGACGCCGTCACGCAATGCCATGCGCACGCGCCCGTCATGCGCGCGGGCGATCAGATCGAGCAGGTTGAAGTCGAACAGGGAATCGCCATTGAGCAGCAGGAAACGATCGTGCAGCAGATCGCGCGCATGCACGAGCGCGCCGCCGGTGCCGAGCGGCTCGGTCTCGCGCGACACGACGATTCGCGTCCGTCCCCGGACGGCCGCGGCGTAGTGCGTCTCGACCATCTCCGCCTTGTGGCCCGCGAGCAGGAGAATCTCATCGAACACGCCATAGCGCACCAGCTCGTCGATCAGCGTGTCGAGAAACGGCCGTCCGCCGACGTCGAGCATCGGCTTGGGAACCAGCTTCGTGCGCTCACCCAGCCGGGTACCCAGCCCGCCGACGAGGATCGCGGCCTGTCTCAACATGAGGTGCCCTTTTCACAGCATGTTTGGCGGGCCATAGCGCCAATCTGCGACCATGCGAGGATCAAATGTCCGGTCCACTTCATATCAGCGCGAGCAGGGAATGCGAACGACCGCAGCCTGCCTGTTGGCAAACAGAACTGGAAACGGGCCGGTGCGCAACGCATCGATGACCGCAGGCTCGAGCGGCTCGACGGGAGGAAAATAGCTGAGGCGCTGGTTGGCTGCGAGATGTGTCCAGGCGATCGTGCGGGGCGTGATGATCGCGACCAGGTTCCAGGCGTTATCACCCGCTTCCAGGATATTCTGGATCGTGGACTTGGCTTCCTCACCCGAGAGTTCCGGGATCACCGAGGCGCCTGCGTCGGCAGACGGTTGCGCCGTCTCCGGAAGCGGTGCCGTTACGGTGCGGACGGATCGCATCATCCCGCCCAAAGCATCGGCCCTTCGCATCTGGAAGAAGGTCTCCGAATTGATTGCTCCCACCAGCGGTGCGATCAAGCTGCAAGCGTCTTCAAGCCGTTGACGTCCTTCGGCAGGCTGCAGCATCGTGCGCACCACCGATTTTGTCCGCTTCGCGACCGCTTCATTCACAGTGTCCAGATTGGAGAACAGATAGGCGGCCGGAGCGCCCGTGACCGCCTGAACGATGCCCATCGTATATGGGTCCGAAAGAATGATTCCCTTTCGTAGATTGTCGCGGAGCCAGCGAGCGACTTCAAGATCGTCGGCGTTGTAGTGTGAAACGACTGCAGTGCGGTCGGGAAGCGCGCCGTAACTGTAGCTCCTGACAATGCCGGACAGACCAATCCTGTCGACCGCCACGCCCAATCCCACGACCCCCACCAGACCGTAAACGTAGATCCGTCTCGACCGGGCGAGGGTCGACAGCGCGAGTATCGTGAGCAGCACGATGCCTGCGATTTCCGTCGGTCGCAGGAACGCCTGGTAGCCGGCAAAAGGAAGGTCGGCCCGCCAGGCAAAGGCGTAGACCAGAACCACAAGAGCAGTCGCAAACAGCGTAATGGTTGCCGCAATCAGCACCCGTCGATATCGGGAAGGTCTGAAATCGATCAGCAGCTGACAAAAAGTCTCAGCGGCCGTGATCGTGAACAGCGACATTATGATCGTGCTGATGCGGTACAGGAAGGGGAAGCCCGAGAGTACGGCGAGCATCAGGCCGCAGCCGGCAATCCAGGACCACACGAGTGTCGCGAAGCCTTCGCTTTGAGGTCCGATCGTCCCCGAGGGACCGCGGAAGACAGGCCGGGTCATCGACCACCATGCAACGCCCAGTGTGATGCAGATGGTGAAAAGCGGCCCCATCGCCCGGCCAAGCTCGATCGTGGCGACCTGTGGTCCGGAGCCCAGGAACAGCTCTTCGCCACCCTCGATCCGTCTGCCCAGGATCAGGCCCGTAATCGAGGAGAACGTGTCGTTGGCGCTCATCTGCGGAATGTAGCCGAAGCGCATTCCCGCAACGCAGACGACAATTCCGCCAATGATCAGGGGCAGCGCGAAGGACAAAAATCGCAGGGTCGCGATGCTGGCGGACGGCCAGGCGGAGATCATCCGCACGATGGCAAGATACAGAAGCCAACTGGCCAGGACGGTTGGAACGAACAGGAAGGAGCCGCGATGTGCAAGCAGCAGCGTTGCCGGCCAGATCCAGCCAAGAAGGACAAACCCTGCATATTTTTCGGTGTTGCTCAGGATCCTGACCACGAGTAGCCCGGCCATAAGCAACGCAAGTACAAGCGTGTTGTTGTTGAATGCGAACGCGAGCAAAAGCGTCGCGCCGGCGATAACCGCCAGCAGCAAAACGGATCGCGTCGACAGTTCGGTTGCGGTCCGCTTCGAATTGCTCATCAGCACGCCGAGAAACACGACGCTGCTGGCGACAGCCAGGCTGCCGTTTGTCATCAACACGACTGCGTTGCCGGTCGCGGCGAGGAAGAAGGCGATCCATTTGCGCGGAGACGTGGAATAGATACCCTGCACGAAGGCATAGGACGCCAACAGGAAGAACAGGATCGAGAAGAAGCGATAGGTCCAGCTGAATCTCAGAAGATCCAGGCCCAGCGTTCCGGCGAGGGAGCCTGCCAGTGCTGAACGAAGATCGACATAGGATTGGGCCGCGTAGGGATTGATGACGCCACTGTCGGCGTACTCTTGCGCGGTCTTCATCCAGTGAACATCCGCGCCGATGTCCCCGTAGGGAAAGCTGGAAAATGCGCCGAAGGACCACCACCATGTCAGGAGCGCAATCGGCAGCGCCAGGATGCACCAAGTAGCGGCGGCGCGTATCTCGCCGGAGTTCGGGCGCCAGTTCGGCCATGACCAGGCAAGGCCGAAGCCGGAGACGGCAAGCATCGCGGCGAACTGAAGCCACATATCGTTTACGAATAGCGAGAGCAGTCCGAGCAGGATGCCCGTTGTGGAGGCGCCAACCGTAAATCCGAGAACGACGAACTGAGCCTTCGTGAGCCGGCACACCTCGATGAATTTCGTTGACGCAATGGTCAGGATCGAAAATCCGGTCCCGAGCTGCATCAGGAAGAACAGAAGCGTCAGGACAAATGTGGTCGTCCACATCGCGAGGTCTCTACAATGGGCTTCGGCAAAGCAACCGGGAAATGGCGATCTTCAGTTTCCTATCGATAGGTCGGCCGGGCGGCCAACGATCAGCGAGCCGAGCGTAAAAAGATCCTCTTCGGAGAAGTCTTTGAAGCATGGCGCCAGTCGTTCCAGGATATGCCGCTCCGGCGGCCGGCGGTCAGGTTGGTCGCTGAGCAGTTGAAACCCCGCCTCCCTGAACAGCTGCAGATATTCGCTGTGGCGCAGGCGATTGACGTATTGGAAGCGCGACTGGAAGGGCGCCCAATCCGCATCGGAATATGTCAGGAAGTTGAATGAACTGATGGACGGATCGAAGCCTTTGAAATGGTCGCCATAGTCGATTTGCATGAGGACCAGTCCGTCAGGACGCATGATGCGCCGCAGCTCCTTCAAGATTGCCGCGATGTCGCGCTTGGGAATATGCTCGAGCGTTTCGACGGAGACAGCGCAGTCGATCGAGGCGGCGGGCAGACCCGTCGTCCGGGCATCGGCCGGTGCGCGATAGTCGATCCTCCACGAAGGTTCGAGGTCCTCCAGGGAATTTATGTCGGCGTGGTCAGTGCCGCTCAATCGAGAAACGATGGCGGCGTTGGAGCGGATCAGCTCCAGCTTGGCCAGGCGCTCGATGTCGACGGTGATGAAGCGCCGGGCCCCGTGAGCGCTGAAAGCCAGCGGAACGATCAGATCGCGTCCGGCGCCGAACTCGAAGCAGGTCGAATCCTGCAGTGGCCGCAAACTGTACTGCTCGTGAACGGCCAGTAGCCGCTGCGCCAGGGTGTAGATGGATCTGACCTGCTTTTCGGGGCGCGGCAGCCGGCGTGTGACGTAGCGCTGCAGGGCGTAGTGCAGGCCTTCGCCCCAGGGGATATTCGACAGCACCGAGAACGCCCGCGCCTTTGTTTGCCAGCGCACGTCAGCGTTTCCCTGGCGGAATGGACGCCGTGATTGGAGTGATGCTGAGGAGCAGTCGCTGAAGCACGGTGTGGATCCAGGAAAGGCCGATGTTCCGGCCTGTTTTCAGGCGGGTACCAGGTCACGTAGCCGGATTCGGTCATACGGGAGGCGCAGCGGCAATGCAAGGATTCCAGGGCTGGCAGGATCGCGGGGACCTGTACCGGAAGCGGAGCGTCATCTTGTCTGGCTGCCACGCCTTGTCCGCTGCCACGCGGCCGCAAAGACTGGCTGATCTCGAGCGTGACGACGGTGCTCGCGTCGTCTCTTTGGAGCCGCTCGATGCGACGCCGTTCCCGGTTGATTCTCCTGTCGGCTCAGCGTAAACAGGCCCTGAAATCGCGTCGACGTTTTAGCATGCGGGCAAGAACATCGCGTATGATTTGTCCAAAGCCGCCGGCCGGTTCGGTCTGTGCCGATCCCTTGCCCTCCCGCCGAGTTTTGTCGAATGCCCGGTGAATTGCTGATTGGCGAGGCCGTCGCAAGGGGCTATCCGCCCGCCGTGCTCTATCTGCGCAATGACGAGACCGTCACGACGGAAGTCTGCGCATTCAACTACTTCTCGGTCTTCATGAAGGATCATCCGGAGGTGGATGCTCACGTCTGGCTCTTCGACGGAGCGGGCAGGCCGGCTGGATATTTCCACAGGGAACTTGGCGTCAACGGACAATTGCAATTGCAGACTTCGGAGCTGTGTCCGCGCGTTTCGGGAACGGTCGCGATGGCGCTGGTCCCGAAGCACGAGACCAAGCTTCGTCCCGGACGCAAGGTAACGACCGGCTATTACGCACAATATTTCTCGCAGCACGGTGCGATAACGTTGTCGCACGAGCGCGAACCGGTCGCGGCAGCGCCGTTCCCGACCTCCGCCTGGATGCAATCCTATCTCACGCGCTTCCTGAAGGAGTCCGGCGTGGTGCTCGTGAACTCCTGCATGGCGTCCGAAGGCGTCTCGGTCGGGACGGCACGGCTCATGGCCTTGGACGGCACGGCATTGGGTCAGCGCGAGATACCGGAGATCGCGCCGATGGGCGCCATCCGCATCAGCACGCTGGACCTTTTCCCCGAGGCTGAACGGCTGATCGGTGCGGCCGAAGGTTTCGCCCTGGAATTCAAGGGCACCAACATCGCAAGTCCGTTCAGCTATTATGAATTTGCCAACGGCAAGTTCAGCCTGCATCATTTTTAGGGGCGCGCCCGTGACACGTTTCTCGTCCAGCCCCTGGAAGCCCTACGAGCCCAGATTCATGTTCCCGACTTTCGCGGGTGTCGAGTCGCGCATGGGTTTTTCGATCCCTGCCTGGTATCGTCCGGTCGACATCAAGTATCTCCGCAGTCTCGTCGCCGGCAGCCTGCGCAAGAATTTTCGCGAAACGGTCAAGGATCTCGTTCCCGAGCTCGCCAGCCTGGTCGCCTCGGGCTTCAGCAAAAAGCTCAGGTTCAAGCTGCACATCCTGTCGCGCGACGGCGACTACCGGGCGACCTACGAGTTTCCGGAAGACTACGCGCCGGGCGCCTCCGTCGAGATCGAGCTGTCGCGCCTTTTCGCCTCGCTCAAGCTCCCGCAGCACGATTATCTGGTCATCGCCGTGATGTCGCGCGGGCGGATGGACGGCTTCCGTTCCTCGCCTGCCAGCTATTCGATGACCTATGTCGATCAGGACAACGTCGCGATCTACCGCACCGGCGCGTTTGCCCGGCCCTTGAACGAAGGCAGGCTCAAGGCGCATGTCGGGTTCACCGGGATCAATCCGAAGATCATTGCGACCAGCGACATCGTCAGCAGCGTGATGCTGATCAATCACTCCTCCGACCCAGAGTATGCTCATGCGGCGCGGCCGACGTCGAAGCTGATCCGCGAGGACGGCGAGCAGATCGAGGGCGATTTCGGCGAGATCCCGCCGCTCGGTGCGCGAGAGGTGTCGGTCGTCGACATGTTCGGCAGTCGCGTGTTCGACTTTCTCAAGCCGTTCGGCGGCCGCGGGACCACAGTTACCACTTGCACCGGAATGACGCTCGCGAGCCTGCACTTGCAGCGCACGAACGACAATCGGCGGACGTTGCTGGGCATCGAGCACTCGCGGCCCGCGCACATGAACCTCGCCGGCATTCTCCAGCATTGATCAAGGAAATCGATTGTCGGAGCACGGGGCAATGCTGTCATGGTCCGGCGGTCTTGGCCGCTTGCTGAAGTTTGACGATCACATGAAGACTCCATCCCTCGGCCTGGTGCTGGGGTTCTGGGTCATCTCGAACGTTCTGGTCATCACCTGGTATTGGGTGAATGTATCCGACCGTTATCTCCCGGGCCTGCTGCGGTACGCCGGAATAGCCTTCTACGTGGCCGTCGCGCTCGTTCCGCTGCTGCTCCTGTTCAAGGTGAGACGGAGCTTCTTCAATCCGGTCGCACTGGGACTGCTCGTCAGTTGCTGCCTTGCGTTGTCCATCACTGCGCACGAAGCCAACCTGCTGCGTGAGCAACTGCAGTTCAGCCTCGATCACGAGCGCGAGTTTGCCCATATGGACGCCGTCGAAGGCGTCATGCGGCCGTTGCTCGCCAAGATTACCGAGGCCTACGTCCAGATATTCGGCGACGATCGCACCCACGGCGGCTCGACGTTCCACACCCACATCATCGCCAACTATTTGTTCGATTCTCTGTCGTTTCTCGCCGTCTTTGCGCTGGCGACGCTGCTTCTTTCGCCGACTGCGACGTGGCTCTGTCTGCTGACTTTTGCGTTCTACACCCAGATCGCGATCTACCCGGGACGCATGGGTCCCGTCTTCATTGCTGGCGGCTTGTTCTGGCAGCTCTTTCTGCTGACGTCGCGGCGATATCCCGCCGTGATCATTTCCGGACTGATCATCAGTTTCGGGCGGACCGATGTCGTGTTCGCTTCGGCGTTCTCGCTGCTGGCCCTCGCGGCTTTCGAGCGGCGATGGCCGACACTGAAGGAGTGGGTCGTGTTCGCTTTGCTGGTCGGCATCTCGCTGGCCGTGCCAAAGACGCTGATCTGGATGCATCCAGGAACGGATTACAGGTCATTCCTGGTCACCAATGGCGACTTCAGCAAGCTCGTCGGCAATCTTCTAGCCATGAAGCTCGTGGTGGCGATCGCCAGTCCCGTGCTCGTGATCGCGATCGTGAGGACATTTGCCTTGACCCGGACGATCGCCGTAGTCGGTTCGGCTTGCTTGATCCATGTGGGGCTCGTCTTTTTCATAGCGGATTTCTCCGAGACCCGGCTCATCATACCTGGGCTCGCGGGGCTCGTCTTCGTGGCTAGTGAAGGGCTTGGGAAATTGCTGGAAGGCAAGAGCGAGGCGCAAGCCGGTAGCGGCTGAGGCCGGTGCTGCCCTGGATCATCGCTGAAGGGGCGGCGAGTGCGGTCTCGCCATCCTCATGCTCCGCGTGGCTACCAGACGCTCCGCCCGCCATCCATGACGAGATTCTGCCCGGTCATGTAGCTCGAGGCGTCCGAGCAGAGGAACTGCACTGCCGCGCGATATTCGTCGACATCGGCCATCCGCCCCATCGGGATCAAGCGCGTCAGTCGTTCGACGAAGGCCGGGTCCTGGTTGTTGAAGACGCCCCCCGGCGAGATCGCGTTGACGCGCACGCCGTGATCGGCCCAGTAGGTTGCCAGATATTTCGTCAGCCCGATCAAGCCGTGCTTGATCACCGAATAGGTCACGGGCTTCACCGGCTGTTCTTCTTCGCGCGTCACCTGCGGCTGGCGGTAGAGCCGCTGGTCCGGCGCGATCACGCCGAGATCGGAGGCGATGTTGAGGACCACGCCACGGCCCCGTTTGGCCATCTCGCCGCCGAACACCTGCGCGCACAGCATCGCGCCGGTCAGGCCGACGGCAATTTCGGTTTGCCATTGCGGCACCGGAAACGCCTCGAAGCGCGAGGAGTGCATGACGCCCGGGCTCGACGTCACCTTCGGATCGATCGCGGCGTTGTTGACGAGGATGTCGACGGTGAGGCCGCGGTCTGCCAGCTGCTCGTTGGCGGCGCGAACCGAGTCGAGCGAGGTGACGTTGATCTCGAGCGCGATCAGATCTGAGGACGGCGCGGTCTGCTTGAGTGCGGCGACAGCGGCTTCGGCTTGAGGAAGCCCGACGTCGGTGACGACGACGCGTGCACCTGCCTCTGTAAGGGCGGCGACATGCTGCCGCCCGAGCAGGCCGCCTGCGCCGGTCACGAGCGCGGTGCGGCCGGTCAGGTCATAGCGCGAAGACGGGCTTGCCATTCGAAGGCTCCTGTTCAGCTACCGCAACTGGCCGCCGTCGGCGACCATGATGCTGCCGGTGATGAATGCCGCGCGGGGCGAGACGAGAAAAGCGACGAGGTCGGCTATCTCCTCCGGCTTGCCCAGGCGGCGCAGCGCCACGTCGCGCACGAGCATTTCCTCGACCGCGGCACTGTTTTCCGCAAGCTTGCGCGCCCAGGTGCCGTCCGCCGACAGGATGTTGCCCGGCGCAACCGCATTGATGCGAATGCCTTCGAGCGCCAGAGGCCGCGCCAGACCGCGCACGGTCGCATTCAGCGCGGCTTTCGCCGCATGGTAAGTGACGGGCGCGCCAAGCGCCGCCATGCCTGCGATCGAGGAGATGCAGGCGATGGCGCGGTCGCCGCTGCCGCGCGCCATCAGCGGCCGGGCGGCCTCGATCATGTTGGTCGCGGCGAACAGATTGAGGTCCATCACCCGCGACCATTCCGCTGCGGTTTCCTTGCCGGGCGGCACGGAGGCGCCGCTGCCGACATTGCTGACGAGGATATCGAGCCGGCCCCATTGCTTCTCCACGTCCTCGACCAGTGCTTTCGCAGCGGCGGGGTCAGTGACGTCGGCGACGTGGACGGACGAGATGCCCCCAACGCTCGTGCGCGCGGTGTTCAGCGCCTCGGCACCACGTGCCGCGAGCGCGACTTTTGCGCCTTCAGCGGCGAGCGTCGTCGCGATCGCAAGCCCGATCCCGCGGCTGGCGCCGGTGACGAGCGCGACACGATCGGTCAGATCGAGCTTCATCGCACCGCGTCCTCGATCCAGCCGACCGTCATGTCGCGATATTTCGCCAGTGCGCCCGCATGGTCGCCGTCGGCCGCGCGTGCGGTTTGCAGGATGTACTGGCCCTTGTAGCCGGAGCGCTCGATCAGCCGGATCGTCTTGGCAAGGTCGGCGTTGCCGGTGCCGAGCGGCACGGTGGTGCCGCCGCGAATGCGGTCCTTGACGTGCACGTTGAGAATGCGCGGCGCGTAGGCGGCGATCTCCTCGTCGCTGTCATAGCCGAGCGAAGCGCTGTTGCCGCTGTCGTAGTTGATGCCGAAAATTTCGGCCGGGAACGGTTCCATGAACCGGGCAAGCTCGCCCGGCGGAAGATCGGATTCGAAGACGATCTTGACGTTTCTTCTTTTCAACTGCTCGGAGCGTGCGAGCAGCACACGCATCAACGTATCGCGCTCGCTCTCGCGCTCGATCTTGCCGTTGTCGACCAGCGGGATCACGACGAATTCGATGCCGATGCGGCTGCAGGCGGCGATCAGGAGATCGAGGTCGGCGACGAGTACGTCGCGCACGACGGCATCGACCTTCCAGAACGGTGCCTGCATGAAGCAGTCGCCGGTCAGGCTCGGGATGCGCACGCCGTTCTCGCGCGACAGCGCCAGAATCTCCTGCTGTCCCGGCTCGGTCGTCAGCGGGTTCTCGCGCAGCCGTTCCTGGTCGATGGTCCATTCCATCCGCGGCAGGCCGAGCTCCTTCGCGCGGGGAAACTCGTTTCGCCACTCGTCCCAGGGGAACGCCTGGATCTTGCCGTCGACCAGGGCCGACAGCCGTCCTTGCATGAAGCCGATGCGTTGCAGCGTTGCGGTCACGATTTGCTATCCGAACTGATGGCGAGGCCCTTGGCGATCCAGCCGCCGTCGACGAAGATCTCCTGGCCGGTCACATAGGCGGAGGCTTCCGACGCCAGGAAGACGGCGGCTCCCACCATGTCGGCGGGCTGTCCCCAGCGGCCGAGCATGGTGTGACGGCGTCTCTCTTCGTGCATGACTGGGTCGGCAAAGCTCTTCGCAGTCATCTCGGTCGCGACATAGCCCGGCGCAAGCGCGTTGACGCGGATGCCGTCGGGCGCGTAGTCGGCGGCGAGGGCGCGCGTCAGCCCGGCAAGACCCGCCTTCGCCGCCACGTAGCCTGGATTGCCGGGAAAACCGCGGATCGAATTGATGCTGGTGACGTTGACGATCGCGGCCGAGCCCGCCTCTTTCAAAAGGGGATAGGCGGCGAGGATGGTGGCGTAGACGCCGGTGAGGTCAGTCGCGACCGTGGCGCGGAAGCGCGCGAGCTCGCTTTCGGCGCTTTGCGGGGGCAGGCTGATGCCGGCGGCGTTGACCAATGCGTCGATGCGGCCGCCTTGCGCCGCGATCGTGCGGAACGCGCTTTCGATCGCCTTGTCGTCGGAGAGATCGCAGGCAAGCGCGGCCACACCTTGCGGCGCGGTCCCGGAACGGCTGAGGCCGAACACCGTAGCGCCGCCATCCTGCAGGCCGGTCGCGATGGCCGCGCCAATGCCGCGCGAGGCGCCGGTCACCACCGCGATCTTGTCCTTGAGCGAGAAGGCCCTGAGATCAGGCATAGCCGTAACTGCGCATGATGGCGGCACAAAGCTTGACGTCCTCGGGACGGTCGATCTGGAACATCTTGTGACGTTCCATCACGTGAAAGCCGATCTTGCCGCCGAGACGGTTATTCTGCTCGCGCAGGAGGGATGGGATCAGGACGTAGAACGAACCGTTCTCCAGATAGCGCTTCTCGATCTGCTGCCGCATGCGGCGGTTGCGATAATCGTAGTTGATCGGCTCCGGTCCGTTCGCGCCGATATGCCAGTTGAAATAATCCTCGACCTCGCAAACCGAGAGCAGGCTGTCGAGATGATCGCGATCGAAGGTCGCAAGCGCGTTCTCGATGTCGCCCGGTTCGCGGATCGGCGATGTCGCCTGGAGCGCGACGATCCGTTCGAACCGTCCCATCCGCGCATCGGTCGCATCGAGCGCATGCAGCCAGGCAGATTCGGAGGAGGCGAGGTCGCCGGAAATGTCGTCGGGGCGCCGCACGCCGACCGCGCCGGCGGCTTCAGCCGCGGCGAGGATCTGGTCGCTGTCCGAAGACACGGCTACCACATCGACGCCGCGTGCGGCGCGTGCCTGTTCGACCGTCCAGGCGATCAGCGGCTTGCCGCAGAGATCGAGCAGGTTCTTGTGCGGGATGCCCTTCGAGCCGCCGCGCGCGGCGATCACGGCCAGCGTCTTGCGTGCCATCAGATGTGTCCCTCGAGACGCTCGAGCGCGGTCCAGAAACCTTCGCCCATGTTCTTGTGGCCTTGCCAGATCTCCGGAATGAAGGAAGCGCCCGGCGCGTGCTTGCGCAGCACCTGTCCGATGTCGTCGAAATCGATCTCGCCTTCGCCGATCTGAAGACCCTCGCCGTCGAGCCCCTTGGCGTCGCCGAAATGCAGATGCGCGGTGTGCGGCCCGAGCTGGGCGAGGCCTTTCGCAAAGTCGAAGCCGAAATGATTGGCGGCGAGTTTCGTGTGCGAGATGTCGACGCACATGCGCAAGTTATGCTTGGCGCAGAATGCGGCGGACTCGTCCGGGAAGATGAAGATATTCTGGTGGCGCTGGCCGCCGAAATGCCAGGGGAACGGCGCCATGGTTTGCGGCGTCAGCTCGACGCCGTCCATGTCGAGCTCGGTCAAGCTCTGCGCGAAGATGCGGTAGCGCTCGGCCTTCTCCTCCGGCGGCAGCGGCTCGTCCATGGTGAAGCCGCCGATATTGGCGACGATGGGTGGGCGCTTGGTCTTGGGGAAGTACTTCTTCAAGCCGCGGGTAATGTCGATCACCGCCTGGGTCTGCTCCAGCGAATAGCGCCGCAGCGCCTCGTCGGGCGTCGCCAGGTCCATCAGCTTGGAGCCGGCAAACAACTCCGGCGCATGCACGACGAAGCCGAGATCGTAGGTGCCGGACAGATACGCCGCGGGATCGCGCTCCATGTCGCTGTAGCTGAGATGGAATTCGATGATGTCGGGCTGGCAGACCTCCAGGAAGCGCTCGGCGTCGTGATAGCGCACCGGCACGCCCCACGGACGGTCGAAGCGGTAGCGCCGTGCTTTTGCGGCGCCTTCGTCGAGGTCGCTCTGGAAGAAATAGTCGTCGGCCGCCATCGTCCGCGTCAGCTTGCGGCCGAGCAGCGCCGGCATCTTCAGCGGCGACAGGCCCTGTCCCGGGCTCTTCACCGCGATGTCGGCTTCGGAGATCACGGTGCCGGCCGAAAGGTCGCGCGCGGCCACCAGGCTCTTGGCCAGGTTTTCGCGGTTGATCAATTCGCCCTGGCTCAGCGCGCGCTCGGCCCGCTTTTCGCCGCGCGCCGCCTCCACCTCGCGGATGCCCGAGACGAGACCCTTGAATTCCTCCGGCTCCAGGCTTGCAGCATGGTCCGGACCTTCCATCTCCCGGTCGAGGGTGATGTGGCGTTCGATCACGACGGCGCCGAGCGCCACCGCGGCGGTCGAGACGGCAATGCCACGCTCGTGGCCGGAATAGCCGACGACCGGATGAATCTCGCGCAGCGTTTCCATGAAACGCAGATGGATGTTGTGGAGCGCGGCCGGATAGGTGCTCTGGCAATGCAGGAGCACGTAGCCGGCGTTGCGCTCGTCGAGGAATTTCGCCGCGGCCTTGATCTCGTCCGAGGTGCTCATGCCGGTCGAGACGATCAGCGCCTTGCCAGTGGCGGCGAGGCGCGCGAGCAGCGGCAGGTTGGTGAGGTCGGCCGAGGCGACCTTGTAGGCCTGCACGCCGAAACCTTCGAGCACGGCGACACTACTCGCGTCCCAGGGCGTACAGAGATACTGGATGCCCTTGGCCGCGCAATATTCGGCGATCTTCTTCTGCTGCGCCGTCGGAAGCTCGAAGCGGCGCAACAGATCGAGCGTGTATTCGACTGCGAGGTCGTCGTCCTTTCCGGACAGACTCGACGCACGATAGACCTCGTCGAGCTTGCGCATCTGGAACTTGGCGCAATCGGCACCGGCCGCGACCGCGGCATCGACCAGCGCAATGGCGCGGTCGAAGTCGCCATTGTGGTTGTTGCCGATCTCGGCAATGACGTAGCAGGGCTCGCCATCGGCCAGAAGACGGTTGCCGATGCGGACCGGAGCAGGCTGTTTGGGCGATGTCATCAACATTCTCGTCTCATATCCGTCAGGCAAATCGCGCGGGAAAGCGCGACTTCCACGTTCGCAGCCCGTTCTCTTCGAACATGATGCGCGAACAGCTATGCCCCTGTTGTTCCAGCGCGGCGATGAGTTGGTAGCGCTCGAACGGACGTACGAAGAACATGAAGTAACCGCCGCCGCCGGCGCCCAGCAGCTTGCCGCCGACCGCGCCATGCTGCTTGGCGAAATCGTAGATCGCATCGATCGCGTCCGACGAGATCTTCGAGCTCAGCTTCCGTTTGGCGTGCCAGGCGTCGTCGATCAGCCGGCCGCATTCCAGGAGCTGGCCGCGCAGGAGATGCCGCCGGATGTCGCGCGTCACTTCCTTCTGCTTGGCGGCCGCAGCGACAGCGTCGCTGGTCTCGTGCTGTGCCTTCTGATCGCGGTGGATGGCGCCGGAATCTCGGCCCGAGCCGGTGTAGCAGAGCACCAGGCTCTCCTCGAGCTCGGCGATGATGTTGGGGTCGAGACGCAGCGGCACGATGGTGTTCTGGTCGGAGAAGAACTCCATGTGATTGAAGCCGCCGAACACGGTGGCGTACTGGTCCTGCCAGCCGCCGGGGATGTTGAGCATCAGCCGCTCGGCCTGGAACGCCATCTCCGCGATCTCGTGGCGGTCCCACTGGTCGCCGCGGAATTCGTTGAAGCAGCCGATGATGGCGGATGTGACCACGGCCGAGCCGCCGAGGCCGGAGCCGACCGGGAAGTCGGCGGAGACCTCGAGCTCGAACCCGTAAGTCGGCTTGATCAGGCGCACGACGGACTTGATCAGTGCAAGATTCCCGTCGGTTCCGAGCTCTGCGAGATTGTCGGCCTCGATCGTGCTGCGGAAATCGTGCGAATAGATCCGGATGCTGGAATCGCTCCGGCGCCGCAGCGTCGCATGAGCGTACATCTTGATCGTGGCGTTGATGACCGCGCCGCCGTCATTTTCGACGAAATAGTGCGTCAGGTCGGTGCCGCCGCCGGAGAAGCTGATCCGCACCGGCGAGCGGGCGCGAGCGAACACCTCGCTCTCTTCGGACAAATTGAACAGCTCGCGGCTGAACACGTCGACGAGCCGGCCTTCACCATCGAGGATCGGCACCACGTGCACGCGCTGATCGAGCAATTTGAGGATCTGCTCGCGCGGACCGCCGGCCCTCGCGGAGACGAAGTTGCGATTGATGCAGGTCGCAACCCGGTCCTGGATCGTGGTGCCGGTCAGCATGCGCCTGCGGATGTCGCCGTCGGTCACGGCGCCGATGATTCGTCCGCTTGAGTCCTGGGCAAACAGGATGCCGAGCATGTTCGCATTCAGGCGCCGGAAGGCTTCCTCAATGGTCTCGGTCTCGGCGATGGTGACGAGAGTTCGTTCAAGCACGTTTCGGGGTCCAGGAAGGGCCAATTCCAGGCCATATCGCAGCAGGGTTGGTAATACGGGAGCGGCAGGGGCGATGCAAGGTTCCTGCGCCCGGCGGCATCGGGCCAAAATGGCCGGCGTCGAGCGCTTCCGTCGGGCCGGGGCCGATTTACATTGGCCGCGGTTTCTATAGAAGGCTCCCGAGGGGTCCAGGCGACATGTATGTGATCGGAATCAGCTCGGGGATCAAGCACGGGCATCACGACGGTGCAGCGGTTTTGCTGCGCGACGGGGAGCTGATCGCTGCTGCCGAGGAGGAGCGCTTCACGCTGGCCAAACATGCGCGCGGCGAGCTGCCGCGCGGGGCGATCGGCTTCTGCCTGAAGCAGGCCGGCATCACCATGCGCGACGTCGACTGGATCTGCTCGCCGCTGAAGACCTACACCAACTACACGCAGCGTCTCACCGAATATTTCAAGTATCAGTTCGGCCACAGCCCGAAGATCGAGCTCTACGACCATCACCTCTGTCATGCCGCGAGCTCGTTCTACGGCTCCGGTTTCTCGGAGGCGACCGTAGCCTGCTTCGATTTCTCGGGCGATTCCAGCTCCGGTCTCGTCGCCCATGCGCGCGGCAACGACTTCCGCGTGCTGACGCGGTTCGGCCGCAACAACAGTCTCGGGCTCTATTACGGGATGCTGACGCAGTATCTCGGCTATCAGATGACCAATGACGAGTACAAGGTCATGGGCCTGTCGTCCTATGGCAGCCCGGACTATCTCGACAAGTTCGCCAAGCTGCTGCGTCCGAACGGCATCAATTACGAGCTCGATCCCGAGCTCGACAAGCGCAGGCGCGACGCCGAGATCTTCACCAGCGATTTCTCGACACGGCAGGAGCGCATCTTCACCGAGAAGATGGAGGAGATTCTGGGACCGCGACGGCTGCGCGGTCAGCCGCTCGATCAGCGGTTGACCAACATCGCCGCAAGCGGCCAGAAGCAGCTCGAGATCGTCACCACCGAGGTGATCCGCACAGCGATTGCCGAGACCGGCTGCGGTGATGTCTGCATCGCCGGCGGCGTCGGGCTGAACTGCAAGATGAACATGGAGATTGCGGCCGAGCCGTCCGTCAAGCGTCTCTACGTTCCGCCGGTGCCGCATGATGCCGGCGTGGCGCTCGGCGCCGCGATGATGAAATGCGCGGAGGCGGGCCACGCCATCGCGCCGCTGACGCACGCCTATTGGGGACCGGAATATTCCAACGACACGATCCGGGAGATGCTGGACAAGATCGGCGCGCGGTTCGAGCTGCTCGACGATCCCGTGTCGCGCTGCGTCACCGATTTGACCGAGCAGAAGACGGTCGGCTGGTTCCAGGGGCGGATGGAGTATGGCCCGCGCGCGCTCGGCAACCGCTCGATCCTGGCCGATCCCAGGCATGCGGGCATGAAGGACCGCATCAACCTCACCATCAAATATCGCGAGGAATTCCGCCCGTTCTGTCCGTCCGTGCTGTACGAAAGTCAGGCCGAGTATTTCGAGGACACGTTCGACGCGCCCTTCATGGTGGTGACGTTCCCGGTCAATCAGAAGGTTGCCGAGACCATGCCCGCGGTGGTCCACGTCGACAACACCGCGCGCATCCAGAGCGTCCATGCGGACAGCAACCCGCTCTACAGCCGCCTGATCGGCGAGTTCGCGAAGGCGACCTCGTTGCCGGTTCTGATCAACACCAGCCTCAACATCAACGAGCAGCCGACGGTGAACGCACCGCTGGAGGCGCTGCACACCTATTTCTGCTCGGGGCTGGACGTCTTGTATCTCGGTAACTATCGGCTCTCGAAGTCGGGCTGAGACTAGCGTTCGTCCGCAATCACCTTGCCGTCGTTCGGCAGCGCGCCGGGATTGACGAACTCGACGCTTCCGCCGAGTTTCGTCACGGCGCGCAAGCTGGTCGCAATCTCCTCGCGCAGGGCGTCACTCGTGGCCGCCGTTTCCGCCTTCAGCGTCATTGCGTCGGTCTCGCCCTGCCGTGTGACGACGAGGCGCAGTCTTCCGAGCGCAGAATGACGCTTGCCGATCTCGGCGATCTGTTCGGGACGGATGAACATGCCCTTGACCTTGGTGGTCTGGTCGGCGCGGCCCATCCAACCCTTGATGCGCATGTTGGTGCGGCCGCACTTGCTTGGGCCCGGCAGCGCTGCGGTGAGGTCGCCGAGGGCGAGCCGGATCCAGGGATGGTGCGGATCGAGCGACGTCACCACGATCTCGCCGACGTCGCCCGGCGCAACGGGATCGCCGGTGCCGGGCTTGACGATCTCCATGATCAGATCCTCGTTCACGACCATGCCCTCGCGCGCCTCGGTCTCGAACGCGATGAGGCCGAGATCGGCGGTGCCGAAGGCTTGGTAGGCATCGATGCCGCGCGCCTTGATCTCGGCCTGCAGCGAGGGCGGGAACGCCGCCCCGGAAACCAGTGCGCGCTTGATCGAGGAGACGTCCCGTCCCGAACTCGCTGCGGCATCGAGCAATATCTTCAGGAAGTCCGGCGTGCCGCTGTAACCGACCGGGCGGTAGGCCTCGATCAGCTCGAATTGCTGTTCGGTGTTGCCGGGCCCTGCCGGGATCACGGCGCAGCCGAGCGCGCGCGCTGAGGCATCGAAAATGAAGCCGCCGGGGGTGAGATGGTAGCTGAAGGTGTTGAGGACGATGTCATCGGGTCGGAACCCGGCCGCGAACAACGCCCTTGCGCCGCGCCAGGGATCGGCCTGCCGCCCCTCCGGTTCGAAAATGGGCCCTGGGGAGGTGAAGAGGCGGGCAAACGACCCCGGCGCCGACGCCACGAAGCCTCCGAAGGGCGCCGAGGCCTTGTGCAGGGCGGGCAGTTCCGACTTGCGCAATACCGGCAGGCCCGCCAGCGCCTCCCGGGAGGTCACGGCGGCGGGATCGAGACCTCTCAGCCGCTCGGCATAGGCCGGGGCGGCCATCGCGGCTCGCAGCACCTCCGGCAGGCGGGAGAACAGATCGGCCTCGCGGGCGGCTTGTTCGCGCGTCTCGCGGGCATCGTAGTGGGCGGTCATGGCTGTTCTTTCCGTGTTGGCATCCGTTGCGCGCCGCCGCTGGCGTGGGTATCAGACGGCGATCGGCGAGGCCTGGAGAGGACGCGATGGCGGACGAAGGAATCATTGCGGCGGAGGAGGCGACGGACGTCGTCGCGCGCCTGAAGCGCCGCATGATCGAGGAGGCGCTGCCGCTGTGGTCGACCGTCGGCTGGGATCCTGCCGCAGGCGGCTTCATCGACCGGCTGCACCGCGACGGAGCCGCGGATGCGGCCGCGCCACGGCGCGTGTTCGTGCAGGCCCGGCAGATCTATTGCTACGCGAAGGCCGCGCAAATGGGCTGGTACCCTGAGGGCCGCGCCATCGCGCTGAAGGGGCTGGAGCATCTGCTCAGCAAAGCCAAAGCGCCCGACGGCCGGCCGGGCTATGTGCACCGGCTGACGCCGGAAGGTGCGGTGCTGGACGGCCGGCGCGATGCCTACGACCACGCTTTCATCCTGTTTGCGCTCGCGACCGTCTACACGCTCGACCAGGACGCGCAGGTTCGTGCCGAGATCGACGCGCTGCTCGCTTTCCTCGACAGCCATCTCCGCTCGCCGCATGGAGGCGTGCACGAAGGCCTTCCGGTGTCGCTGCCGCGCCGGCAGAACCCGCACATGCATCTGTTCGAGGCGATGATCGCGTGTTTCGACGCGACCCACGACCTGTCGTTCCAGAACCGTGCGGGCGAGTTCTTCGCGCTGTTCCTGGCCAATCTCTACGACAAGCAGAAGCGCATCCTGACCGAGTATTTCGAGGAAGACTGGTCGAAGATCGAGCCGGTCAGCGTCGAGCCCGGCCACCAGGCGGAATGGGTCTGGCTGCTGAAGGGGTTCGAGCGCATCACGGGATGCCCGACTGGACAGCGGCGTGCCGAGTTGCTTGCGACCTCGATGCGCTATCGCGACGAGGCCACGGGCTGCCTGGTCGACGAAGGCGACGACATCGGCAATATCCGCCGCAGCGCGCGCCGGCTGTGGCCGCAGACCGAGATCGCGAAGGCGTGGATCGCGCAGGCCGAATCCGGCGAGGCGGGCGCGGCGGACGAGGCGCGCGCGGCGCTGGTGCGGCTCGAACGGCATTATCTCAGCCATCCCGTGAGGGGCGGCTGGTACGACCAGTTCGATCGCGACGGCAAATCGCTGATCGACACCATTCCTGCGTCGTCGTTCTATCATGTTCTCTGCGCGGTCACGGAAGCGGAGCAGGTGCTCGAACCCTAAAAGTTCAGAGCCAGCGCTTGCGCCGCTTGAAGCTCTTGAGGTTCTTGAAGCTCTTGCGCTGGTCGCCGGCCCCGCCGAGGTAGAATTCCTTGACGTCCTCGTTGTCGCGCAATTCGTCGGCGGTGCCGTCGAGCACGACCTTGCCCTGCTCCATGATGTAGCCGTGGCTCGCCACCGACAGCGCGGCGCGGGCGTTCTGCTCGACGAGGAGGATGGTGACGCCGAGGTCGCGGTTGATCTTCTGGATGATGGAGAACACCTCTTTCACCAGCAGCGGCGACAGGCCCATCGACGGCTCGTCCATCAGGATCATCTTCGGGCGCGCCATCAGCGCGCGGCCGATCGCGAGCATCTGCTGCTCGCCGCCGGAGAGATAGCCGGCAAGGCCGGTGCGTTCCTTCAGGCGCGGGAAATAGTTGAAGACCATGTCGAGATCGGCATCGACCTCGCGGTCCCTGCGGGTGAAGGCGCCGAGCTTGAGGTTCTCCAGCGAGGTCATGTCGGCGACGATGCGCCGACCCTCCATCACCTGGAAGATGCCGCGGCGGACGATCTTGTCGGGGTCGATGCCGTTGATCCGCTCATTATCGAACACGATTTCGCCGCGTGTGACCTCGCCGTCCTCGGTCTTGAGCAGCCCCGAGATCGCCTTCAGCGTCGTCGATTTGCCGGCGCCGTTGGCGCCCAGCAGCGCCACGATCGCACCCTTGGGTACGTCGAGGCTGAGGCCGCGCAGCACCAGGATGACGTCGTCATAGACCACTTCGATGTTGCGCACTGCGAGCAGGGCGGCGGGCGGCACGGCGGTCGGCTTGCTGCGGGATGCTTCGAGGGTGTCGGTCATGCGTCTTCATTCTCCGCTGTCGTCAGAGCTTCTTCCGTCATTCCGGGGCGGTCCGCAGGACCGAACCCGGAATCTCGAGGTTCTCAGGTGCGCAATTGCGCACCATAGTTCGCCTCTTCGAGGCGCCCCGGAACGACGGTCAGATCAGGCGCTCACCAGCCCAGCAATTCCGGCTTGCGCGGCAGCTCGACGGTCTTGACCTTCTCGAGCTTGATCGTGCCCTTGGCCATGAGGTCGTTGAGGTCGCCGTCGGTCGCGCCAGAAACCCTGGTGCGATAGAGATCGACCTTCAGCGTGCCGCGATGGTCCTTGTCGGTCCAGGTCGAGGGATTGCAGACGCCTTCCATGCCGGCCGGCACCCAATCCTTCTTCTGGTAGAAGCCCTTGGCGACGTTGTCTCCGGTAGCGCCGCCGTTCTTGGCAGCCCAGTCGATCGCCTCCTTCATGTACAGCGCAGAGCAGACCGCCGCGACGTAGTGCACGGGACGGTAGACCTTGCCGCTGGCGTCGGACATCTTCGAGATCTCCATCAGCGTCTTCATGCCGGGCGCGTCGCCGCCCCAGCTCACCGCGGTGCGCAAGGGGAAGATCACGCCGTTAGCGGCATCTCCGGCCGTCTTGGCGGCGTTCTCGTCCATGCCCCAGACATTCCCCATGAACTGGATCTCGACGCCGGCGGTCTTGCAGGCCTTCATCACCGAGATGTTGGACGCCGCGGTGTTGCCGAGATAGGCGTAGTTGGCGCCCGAGGATTTCAGGCTCAGGCACTGGGCGCTGTAGTCGCCCGGCGCGAGCGCGAACACCAGCGGCGGCAGCACCTCGAAGCCGAGCTCCTGCGCCATCGCTTCACCGGCGGCCTTCGGCGCGTTCGGATAGGGATGGTTGGCGCCCATGTGCACGAATTTCGGCTTGCCGGACTTGCCTTTGGCCTTCCAGTCCTCGGCCGCCCACATCAGCATCGCGCGCAGCGAGTCCGAATAGCTCGGGCCGTAGAAGAAATTGTAAGGAGCGGGCTTGGCCTTGCCGCTGACGCCTTCGGGATCGGTGAGGGCGGCAGCATAGGAGCCGGACATGTCGGGGATCTTGTCCTGAGCGAGGAAGCCGGTCAGCGCCTCGGTGTCGGCGGTGCCCCAACCCATGATCGCGGCGACCTTGCTGTCCGGCGCCGACCACTTCTTGTAGAGCGCGATCGCGCGCGGCACCTGGTAGCCATAGTCGTTGGTGTCGACGTTGAGCTGCTTGCCGCCGACGCCGCCGTTCTTGTTGACCCAGGCGAAGGTGTCGGCGACGGCCTGGCCATAGGGCGTGCCGACGTCGGAGGTGCCGCCGGAATAGTCGGCGAGGTGCCCGATCGCGATCTGCGCCTGTGCGCCGGCCGAGAATGCGGCGATCGCGACGGCGAGCGAGGCGGTGCTCAAAAGGGATTTCATCGTCATGGGTCGGTTCCTCCTGTTTATTGTTTAAGTGAAGTTGCCCGCGCTCAATGCGAGAACGGGTAGAGTTTCCAATACGCCTTGATCTGCCGCCAGCGATGCGCGAGCCCGTCGGGTTCGAACATCAGGAAGGCGATGATGATCACCCCGATCGCGATTTCGCGCAGGAAGGTGATGTTGGTGTTGAGTGACAGCGCCTTGTCGATCGCGCCGCCCTTCAAATAATGGCTGATGAACTCCATCCCTTCGGGCAGCAGCACCACGAAGGCGGTGCCCATCAGCGTGCCCATGATCGAGCCGGTACCGCCGATGATGATCATGGCCAGGAACAGGATCGAGCGCTCGATGCCGAAGCCTTCCTGCGACACCACGAGCTGGTAGTGCGCGTAGAGCGCGCCGGCGATGCCTGCGAAGAAAGCGGCGAGCCCGAACGATAGCGTACGGTATTTGGTGAGGTTGATGCCCATGATCTCGGCAGAGAGATAATGGTCGCGGATCGCCACCAGCGCACGGCCGTCGCGGGTGCGCATCAGGTTGGTGACGAGGATGTAGCTGAGCAGCACATAGGCCAGCACGACGTAGAAATACTGTTTGTCGCCGCGCAGGGTGTAGCCGAAGATCGAGAACGGGTTGGCGCTCGCCGGCACCGAGCCGCCGGTGAACCATTCGGCGCGGGAGAAGAAGTCGAGCAGGATATACTGCGCGGCCAGCGTCGCGATGACGAGATAGAGCCCCTTCAGCCGCGCCGCAGGGATGCCGAAGATCAGGCCGACCAGCGCGGTGACGACGCCGGCGAGCGGGATCGCGAAGAACACCGGGATCGGCGCGCTGTTGGAGATGTAGGCCGAGGTGAAGGCGCCGAGCAGGAAGAAGGCGGCATGCCCGATCGAGATCTGGCCGGTGAAGCCGACAAGGATGTTCAGCCCGAGCGCCGCGATCGAGAAGATGCCGATCTGGATCAGGATGCTGAGCCAGTATCCGCTGAAGAATTGCGGCGCGAGGCATAGCAACAGCACGCCTGCGATGGCGAAGTTGCGGCTGGTCGTGGTCGGGAAGATCGTGGTGTCGGCCGCATAAGAGGTGCGGAAATCACCAGCAGGAATGAGGGCAGGGCCGGCCATGGGTCAGATCCGCTCGATGTCGTGGGTGCCGAACAGCCCGTAGGGCTTGATCATCAGCACGATGATGAGGACGTAGAACGGCGCGATCTCGTAGAGATTGCCCCAGTGCAGGTACTCGCTGTCGACATATTGTGCGACGTTCTCGAGCAGGCCGATGATGATGCCGCCGAGCACGGCGCCGCCGACGGAATCGAGCCCGCCGAGGATCGCCGCCGGAAACACCTTGATGCCGTAGGCGGCAAGGCCCGAAGACACGCCGTTCACGACCGCAACGACGACGCCCGCGACCGCCGACACCGTCGCCGAGATCGCCCAGGCCATCGCGAACACGCTCTTCACGGAAATGCCGAGCGATTGCGCGACCTGCTGGTTGAACGCGGTGGCGCGCATCGCAAGGCCGTATTTGGAGGCACGGAAGAACCAGGCCATGCCGATCATCATGGCGACGGAGACCACCAGGCTCATGACATAGACGGTCTGGATCTGTAAGCCCAGCAAGCTGACCGACTGGCTCTCGAACACGCGCGGGAACGGCTGCGGATTGACGCCGAACATCCATTTCAGCGTTGCCTGGAGCACGGTGGAGAGGCCGATCGTCACCATGATCACGGAAATGATGGGCTCGCCGATCATCGGCCGCAGGATCAGGACCTGGACCGCGATGCCGAACACGAACATGAACACGAGCGTCATTGGCATGCCGATCCAGAACGGCACCTGATATTTGGCAAGCAGCGCCCAGCACACCCAGGCGCCGACCAGCAGCAATTCACCTTGCGCGAAGTTGACGACCTGGGTCGCCTTGTAGATCAGCACGAACGACATCGCGACCACGCCATAGAGCGTGCCGACCACGAGGCCGTTGACCAGGAGCTGGATGAGGAAGGCGGTGTTCATGGATGGTGGACCTTTCGCCTCTCCCCGCGCGCGGGGAGAGGCCGACGCGCAAAGCGCGGCGGGTGAGGGGGAGCTTCCGCATGCGAGGTGCTGATGAGGGCAAGACGGAGCGCGCCAGGCATTTGCGTGCCGCATTGACTGATGCGGAGGGGACGCTCTGGTATCGCCTCCGTGCACGCCGGCTCAACGGTTACAAATTCGTTCGGCAGGAGCCGATTGGCCCATACACTGTCGACTTCATTTGCCGCGAGGTCCGGCTGATCATTGAAGTTGACGGTGGCCAACACGCCGACAGTGCGCAGGACGCAGTGCGGGACAAATGGCTGATCGACCGAAACTATCGAATTTTGCGGTTCTGGAACAAGGACGTTTCGAGCAATTTGGTCAGCGTTCTCGAAACAATTGTCACTGCCCTCGCGGAGGCTCCCCCTCACCCGGATCGCTGACGCGCTCCGGCCTCTCCCCGCAAGCGGGGAGAGGCGAAGGGCAGCACCGCTCGCGACGGTAGACCGTGTCACTCCGCCGCCTCCGCCATGTGCCCGGGTCCGCCGAGATCCACCACACGCAGTGTCGTCCGCACCCGCTGCGTGGTGCCGTCCTGGAAGCGGATCACGGTGTCGACGGGGATGTCGGCATCGCCGCGGTAGATGGCATCGATGATGCCTTCGTATTTCTCGTTGATGACGCTGCGCCGCACCTTTCGCGTGCGGGTGAGCTCGCCGTCGTCGGCGTCGAGCTCCTTGTAGAGCAGCAGGAAGCGCGAGATGCGCTGCGCCGGCGGCAGCGTGGCGTTGACGGTCTCGACTTCCTTGCGGAGCAGCGCATAGACCTCGGGGCGCGAGGCGAGGTCGCTGTAGGTCGTGAACGAGAGCCGGTTCTTCTCCGCCCATTTCGAGATGATGGAGTAGCGGATGCAGATCATCGCCGCGAGCGCATCGCGGCCGGCGCCGAGCACCACGGCTTCGGCGATATAGGGCGAGAACTTCAGCTTGTTCTCGATGAATTGCGGCGAAAAGCGCTCGCCGCGCGAGGTCTCGGCGAGATCCTTGATGCGGTCGATGACGACGAGCTGCTGGTTCGCGTTGAAATAGCCGGCGTCGCCCGACAACATCCACCCGTCCTTGATGTCGGCGACGCTGGCCTCGGGATTCTTGTAGTAGCCGAGGAACATGTTGGGATGCCGCACCACGATCTCGCCGACGCCATGGACGTCGGCATTGTCGATGCGGATCTCGACCTGGTCAGACATAGGCACGCCCGTGGTGTCGGGATCGACCTTGCCCTCGGGATGTAGCGTATAGGCCCCCAGCAGCTCGGTCTGGCCGTACAGGGTGCGCAGCGGCACGCCCATGGCCTGGAAGAACTTGAAGGTCTCGGGCCCGAGCGCCGCGCCGCCGGTCGCGGCCGAGCGCAGCCGGGTGAAACCGAGGCGATCGCGCAGCGCGCGGAACAGGATGGCGTCGGCAAGGCCCGAGCGCTTGCCGTGTTCGAGCGCGGCGAGGCCGCTCTTCATGCCGACGTCGAACAGGCGCTGCTTGAGAGGCGTCGCGTCCATCACCTTGGCGCGGACGTCGGCGGCGATGGATTCCCAAACCCTTGGGGCAAAGAGCACGAATGTCGGCGCGATCTCGCGCAGATCGTTCATCATCGTGTCGGGCTCTTCGACGAAGTTGATCTTCATCCGGCAGAGCATGCCTTTGCCGAGCACGTAGACCTGCTCCATGATCCACGGCAGCGGCAGCACCGAGACGTATTCGTCGTCCGGGCCCTTGGGGTCGAAGGCGAGATAAGTCGCACAATGGCCAAGCACGCGTCCGGCGGCGAGCATGGCGAGCTTGGGATGGGACGTGGTGCCAGACGTCGTGCAGAGGATCGCGACGTCCTCGCCCTTGGTGGCATCGACCAGCCTGTCGTAGAGCTCCGGCTCCCGCGCGGCACGGGCCCGGCCGAGTTCGGCAAACCTCTCCGCCGACATCAGCCTGGGATCGTCGTATTTCCGCATCCCGCGCGGATCGGAATAGATGATGTGCTTCAGCTTCGGCGCGCGGTCGGCGAGGGTGAGCAGCTTGTCGACCTGCTCCTCGTCCTCGGCGAAGACGAGCTGCGCCTCGCCATAGTTGAGGAGATAGGAAGCCTCCTCGTCCAGCACGTCGCGATAAAGTCCGAGGCTGAGGCCGCCGATGGCGTGCGTCGCCACTTCCGCCGCCACCCAGTCCGGCCGGTTGTCGCCGATGATGCCGATGACGTCGCCGCGGCCAAGGCCCATTTCGAGAAGACCGAGCGCAAAGTCGCGCACGCGGGTCTGGTAGTCGCTCCAGGTGAACAGCCGCCAGAGCCCGAGATCCTTCTCGCGCAATGCGATCTCGTTGCCATGCTCTTTCGCATTGAGCCGGAGCATCTTCGGATAGGTGTCGGCCTGTGCGACGCGGCCTGCGTAATCCATCATGCCGCGCTCTCCTGCGCGGGTGCAGCGTCATCCGGATCGACCAGCACCTCGTCTTCTTCACCAAGATAGGCCCGCCTGACGTGGGGATCGGCGAGCACCGTCGCCGGATCGCCTTCGGCGATCTTCTTGCCGAAATCCAGCACCATGACGCGGTGGGAGATGTCCATCACCACGCCCATGTCGTGCTCGATCATCACCACCGTCATCCCGAATTCCTCGTTGAGATCGACGATGTAGCGGGCCATGTCCTCCTTCTCCTCGAAGTTCATGCCGGCCATCGGCTCGTCGAGGAGAATGAGACGCGGCTCCAGCGCCATGGCACGGGCGAGCTCCACGCGCTTGCGCAGGCCGTAGGAGAGGGTGCCGGCTTGCGCCTTCCGCACCGACTGCAGGTCGAGGAAGTCTATGATCTCCTCGACCTTGCGGCGGTGCTCGAGCTCCTCCTTGCGCGCGCCGGTGAGCCAGTACAGCGAGCCTGTGAGGAAATTGTTCTTCAGGAGGTGATGGCGCCCGACCATGATGTTGTCGAGCACGCTCATGTGGTGGAACAGCGCCAGGTTCTGGAAGGTGCGGCCGATGCCGAGCGAGGCGCGGGCGTTCGGCGTCAGGGCCGTGATGTCGCGGCCCTGGTAGTACAGCTGGCCTTCGGTCGGCTTGTAGCGGCCGGAAATACAGTTCACGATCGAGGTCTTGCCGGCGCCGTTGGGGCCGATGATCGAGAACAGCTCGCCCTCCCTGATGGAGAAGCCGACGTCGGTCAGCGCCCGGACGCCGCCGAATCGCAAGGACACGTCGCGCACTTCAAGACTGGTAGCCACCAAACGAAACCCTCCCGGTGATGGCGCTTTTTAGTGGCGCTCTTCGTCCGTTCCTGCCCAGCGATCCTAGTACGGTGGTGCCGGTGAGGCCATGCAGCAGATGGTCTCGACCGGAGCCGCGCCACTCTCGTTCCCGTCAGGGATCAAAAGCCGCATCGTCCGAGGTGGTCCTCAATAGGGGAAAGCGCTATTTTGAAATGTCTCGCGGCTGACAATTCTGCGACAAAGTTTGCCGGGCGGCGGCGGCCTTCACCTTTCGTCGGATGGCGGTTGGAATTATCATGCTGCAATGCAGCAGAAGATGGAGTGACGAAACGGTGCGGCTGGCCGCGAGATCATGATTTCAGAAGATCAACTGAAGCGCGTCGCCGCCTGGTCGCGCGAGCTCACGCAAGCGGAGATCGAGGTCGCGCGCGCCGGAATCACGGAGCGGTCCTACGGCACCGGCGAGACCGTGTTCATGCGCGGTGATATTTTTGCCTATTGGGCCGGCATGGTGGGCGGCCTTGCCCGCATGGGCGGGGTCTCCAGGGACGGCAAGGAGACCAGCCTCGCCGGGCTGACGGCGGGGGCCTGGTTCGGCGAGGGCAGTGTGCTCAAGAACGAGCCGCGCCGCTATGACGTGGTCGCGCTGCGCGACAGCCGCGTCGCGCTGATGGAACGCAGCGCCTTCATGTGGCTGTTCGAGAACAGCGTCGGCTTCAACCGCTTTCTGGTGCGCCAGCTCAACGAACGGCTCGGCCAGTTCATCGGCATGCTCGAGGTCAACCGCACGCTGGATGCCACCGCGCGCCTCGCCCGCAGCATCGCCTCACTGTTCAATCCGATCCTCTATCCGGAATCGACCGCTCATCTGGAGATCACCCAGGAGGAGATCGGTGCGCTCTCCGGCATGTCCCGCCAGAACGCCAACCGCGCGCTGAACCGGCTGGAGAAGGAGGGACTGCTGCGGCTCGAATATGGGGGCGTCACCATCCTCGATATCGAGCGGCTGCGCGGCTATGGGGATTAGGCGCGGTCATCGCGCATTGGCGGGTGCATGGACCGGCCAGAGGTCGGCGCGCCAGCGGATGGCGATCGCCAGCATCGCGATGAAGCCGGCGGCGGCATAGAGCGAGCCTGTCGCGGAATAACCAATGATGTCGATCAGGCTGCCGGCCGCGAGCAATCCGATCGGCAGGCCGTAGATCACCATCATGCGCACGCCCATCACGCGGCCGCGAAGGTGTGCGCTCGCGGTGCGCATCAGGATCACGGCCGCCGAGATCATCGACATGCTCTGGGCGATGCCGGCGAGCATGAGGCAGGCCATCGCCACCGGCATGGTCCTGACCTCGACGAATACCAGCAGCATGGCGTACCAGGCCAGCGTCGCGCCGATCAGAAGCCGGGCAATGCGCAGTCCGCCGACCAGGCTGAGCGTGATGGAGCCGATCAGCGAGCCGACCGCAAAGCTCGCCGAGAGGTAACCGAGGCCGGTCTGGTCGGTATGAAAGATCTCCCGGGCGATGTAGGGCAGCAATCCGCCAGTGAAGGGAAATGCGGTGAGATTGGCCAGGAAGGCGACGCACAGCGCCGCACGCATTCCCGGGCCACTCCAGGCGTAAACGATCCCTTCCTTCAGATCGCCGAGCAGCCGCGAGACGGCATGGCTATTCGCCGGAAGATCGCTCGTGATGACGGTCCTCTTGGGCCGGGTCAGGCACAGCATGAGAAGCGCGGCCACGAAGTAGAGACAGGCAATCGCCACGTAAACGAGGCCAATGCCGAGGACGGCGAACAGCCCGGCGCCCGTCAACGCTCCGGCGATGCGCGCGCTGTCCTGGGTCGTGCGCGCAACGCTGATGGCGCCCACCAGCTGCTCGGCCGGCATGATCTCGGCGAGCAGCGCGCCGCGGACGCCGAGATCCGAGGGGCGAATCAGGCCCATGACCGCGACGATGATCATGACGCTCAGCGGCGACAGATGACCGGTCAGCGCCAGAACCATGATGGTTGACGAGAGCACAGTATAGGCAAGACGCATCGCGACCAGAAGATCGCGATGACCCATGCGGTCGCCGATCATGCCGAACACCGGCGCGACCAAGGTCCCGACGAATTGGAGCGAGGCAAGCACGGTGAGCAGCAGCACCGAGCCGGTCTCGACCAGGATGTACCAGCCCAGCACCAGCGTCTCGATCTCGAACGCCCAGGATGTGAGCAGGTCGGACGGCCACTGGAAGCGATAGTTGCGGATGCGGAATGGCGCGAGCGCCGACGGCCGCGCGGCTGCGCTCAAGACGCGATGACGCGTGTCACGGCGAATCCCTTGCCTTGTTGTTTCTTCTTTCCGATCAGCAACGTAGCGTTGGCGACGCGCGTGTCAATCGGACCGGCCGCATGCTGCCATGCATGGCTGCATCAGCACGTCCGCTGCAGGCGCGTGACCGGTCCGTGCGAATGTCTTCCCCTGGTTTCTGCGATCGGTTCGTCCATGGACGCAGGAGGCGGTCATAGTGTCTTCATCTTGCTGTGGCCCAACAGGTCGCGGGCGCGGGGAATCGGAGCGATCGCAGCATGTGGGTACGGTGGCCGAGGTTTGCCGCGCAGTCTTTTTGTTTTGTACTTCTCGTAAGCGTCATGGTCTCGCCGGGGCAGGCGGGGTCGCAAGACATGTTGGCGCTGATGCAGCGCATTACGGCGCTGGCGAAGGAGGGCCGCTACGGCGAGGCGGTCGGCTTTGCCAGGAAGCTCGTCGTTGAGGCCGAGAAAAGCACGGGGCGACAATCGCCCCTGACCGCGACCACGCTGGTCGTGCTGGGGCAGGCGCTCCAGACGAAAGGCGAGACCACCGAGGCCGAAAGCGTGCTGAGGCGGGCCCTCGTCATTCGCGAGAAGAGCCTCGGTCCCAATCATCCCGATGTCGCCGCCGTGCTCGCCACGCTGGGCCAGATCGAGCTCGGCCAGAACAGGCTCGGCGATGCCGAACGCGACATGTCGCGCGCGATCGCCATCGACGAGAGCGTGCTGGGCCCTGACCATCTCACCACGGCGCTGGCGCGGATGCAGCTCGGCAATCTCCGTCACCGCCAGATGAAGGAGACGGAGGCGCTCGATCTGTTCAACCGTGCGCTCGTAGTGTTCAGGAAGTCTCCGGGACAGGCTGACATCATGATCCCGGTGACCTTGAACAACATCGCGGAGGTCAATCGGGCGCAAGGCCGGTTACAGCAGGCCGAGGCGAGTTTTGCCGAAGCGCTTGTGCTTCAGGAGAAGCAGCATGGCCCGGACAGCATCTATCTGACAGCGACCCTCAACAATCTCGGCGAGCTCCGCCGTGCGCAGGGACGGCTTCCGGAGGCCGAGCAATTGGCCCGACGGACTTTGGCTATCAGGGAGAAGGCGCTCGGACCTGATCATCCCGATGTCGCCGCGAGCCTCAACAATCTGGCCCTGGTGTTCTCGCGCGAGGGCCGGGACGCCGAGGCCGAGGGGCTGCTGACCCGCGCACTCGCCATTCAGGAGAAGGCCGTCGGGATAGCGCATCCGAACGTGGCGACGGCATTGAACAACCTTGCGGAGGCCTGGGCCCATCTCGATCGCAAGCAGGAGGCGGAGCAGCTGTTCCGCAAGTCGCTGGCGATCCGTGAGAAGGCGCTCGGGCCGGCACATCTGGATGTCGCGATCGCGCTTGACAATCTGGTGACGCTGATGAGCGAGGCCGATCGTTACGCCGAGGCCGAACCGTTCGCGCGCCGGTCGCTTGCGATACGCGAGGCCGCGCTCGGGGGGTCTCACCCGCTGATCGCCAACAGTCTCAACAATCTGGCCGTCATTCTGGACAGCACCGGCCGGCCGCAGGAGGCCGAGCCGCTGCTGAAGCGCGCGCTGGATATCCGCCTGCGCGCTCTCGGCGAGCAGCATCCGGATGTTGCCAACAGCTTCGCCAATCTCGGCGCCCATCATATCGATTTGAAGGATTGGCAGCAGGCCCGCGACGCGTTCGCGCGCGCGGTCGCGATCCAGAACGGCCGCCGCGCCGCCGAGCAGGAGAGCCGCGGCGATGTGAAGGTCCATGAAGAGACCAATCCCTATCCCGGACTGATCGTAGCCGCCTATAACCTCGCGAGCGCCAATGCGGGGCAGGCCGGCGCCTTGCGATCGCAGGCGTTCGAAGCGGCGCAATGGATCGGTGACGAGCAGGCTGCGCGGGCGATTGCCGGCATGTCGGCCCGCATCGCCGATGGCAGCGGGGATCTCGCCGCGCGCGTCCGCGAGCGGCAGGATCTCGGCGCGCAAGCTGTCGCGACCGACAAGATGCTCGTGGCGGCGATCTCGCAGGCGGATGCTGCGCGCAACCCGGCGGCGGAGCAGGCGCTTCGTGCCCGAGCCTCGGCCATCTCAGGTCAAATCCGGGAACTGGATCGCTCAATCGCTGCGCAGTTTCCGGACTATGCAGCGCTCGTAACGAAGGCGCCGATTGCGATCGAGGATGCCCAGAAGCAGCTTCGTCCCAACGAGGCGATGTTGCTGTTCACGACGACGTCACGCGCCACCTTCGTCTGGACCGTGACGCGCTCGGACGTGCGCTGGCATTCGGCGGATCTCGGCGAAAAGCAACTCGCTGAGGCCGTCGGTGCCTTGCGCTGCGGTCTGGATACGGATGCATGGCTGGACAAGGCGACCACATGTCCGCAGAAGCTCGGCCGCAAGGCCCCGCTTGGGGCGGACGAGCCATTGCCGTTCAACCAGGAGCGCGCCTTTGCGCTCTACCAGGCGCTGCTCGGGCCTGTCGCTCGCGACATCGATGGCAAGGAGCTGATCCTGGTGCCGTCGGGGCCGCTGGCGACGCTGCCCTTTCAGGTCTTGCTGACCGAGAAGCCGGCTGCCGGCCAGGACCTCGCGAAGGCGCCCTGGCTGGTCCAGCGATTTGCCACCACAGTGCTGCCTTCAGTCTCCAGCCTCAAGGCATTGCGGCAGGTCGCACGCAAGAGCGCGGCGTCGAAACCGTTTCTCGGCATCGGCAATCCCGTGCTCGACGGCGATGGCCGCAGCGATGTCGCGATGGCGCGTGCCAAGCTGGCGCGCCAGATTCAGACCTGCGCCGTCCTCCCGACGCAGGCGACCCAGGTCGCACAACGGAGCTTGCGCGCCGTGGACGCGCTGTCGGGCGGCACCGCGGACATCGTGCAGCTCAGGCGGCAGATGCCGCTGCCGGAAACTGCGCTCGAACTGTGCGCGGTGGCCAGCACCTTCGCGCCCGTCAAAGGCGACGTCGTCCTCGCTGGCGACGCCTCCGAGACCAGGATGAAGACGCTCGGCCAAAGCGGCGATCTCGCGAAGTATCGCATCCTGCATTTTGCGACGCATGGCGCGCTTGCGGGGCAGGTGCGCGGCTCGATCGAGCCAGGACTTATCCTCAGCCCGCCAGCGGCGCCGACGTCCACCGATGACGGCTATCTCTCGTCGTCGGAGATATCCGGCCTCAAGCTCGATGCCGATTGGGTGATCCTGTCGGCCTGCAACACTGCTGGCGGGCAGGCCGCCAATTCGGAGGCCTTCTCCGGTCTTGCGCGGGCCTTCTTCTATGCTGGCACGCGCGCGCTGCTGGTGTCGCACTGGGCGGTGAACTCCGACGCCGCGGTCGCCATCACCACCGGCACGATCGACGCCATGAAGACGCATCCCGATATCGGCCGAGCAGAGGCGCTGCGTCGCTCGATCTCGGCACTGATCACCAAGGGCGGCGAGAGCGCGCAGCCCGCAACTTGGGCGCCCTTCGTGCTGGTGGGGGCCGGCGCCATCTAGCGGTTCAGCGCGCCGCCGCGCCCTGAACCGGCTGGTTGCGGGGATGAGTGAAGCGGCGCTCGCGGCCGTTAATCAACCACCGCTTGCTCTTCCTGCACGACGAGCCCATGCTTGTCAGGTCGCTGGGCCCATCCGACAGGTCCAGTAGACCGCGTCATCGCGGCTTCCGCGGGGTCTTGACCCATGAACTGCTCTTGCTGCGGTTCCGAGGTTCAGAGCGGCTTTGCCTTCTGCCCGAAGTGCGGCACGAAGCAGCCGAACGCGTGCCCCGGCTGCGGCTATGCATGCGCTCCGGATTTCACGTATTGCCCGAAATGCGGCGCCCTCGTCAGTGAACCCCCCAAAGCCGGGGGACAGGCGCAGCCGGGCCGGTCGACAGCGCCGGTCAGAGCGTCGTCACCGCCGCTGGCGCCGGCGGTCGACCCTCACCAGGCTTTTCGACCGCAGCCAGACAGGATGGACAACGAAGCCAACCGCCGCACCATTACCGTGCTGTTTGCCGATCTCAGCGGCTTCACCGCGATGAGCGAGCGCCTCGACCCCGAGGTCATGCAGGCCCTTCAGAACGAATTGTTCGAGGAGCTGACGGAAGCGGTGCAAGGCTTTGGCGGCTTCGTGGACAAATTCATTGGCGATGCGCTGCTGGCGCTGTTCGGCGCGCCAGCAGCGCACGAGGACGATCCGGAGCGGGCGGTCCGTGCTGCACTCGACATGATCAAGCGGACGGAGCAGCTCAGCGAGCGCGCGAAGGTCTATGCCGGCGCACCGCTGCTGCTCCACATCGGCATCAATACCGGGCACGTGGTTGCGGGCGGACTGGGTGTGGGCGTTGCCAAGTCCTATTCGGTAACCGGCGACACGGTGAATACCGCGCAGCGATTGCAGTCGATGGCGCCGCCGGACGAAGTGCTGGTCGGGCCCTTGACCTACCGCCTGACCCGGCATGCGTTCTCGTATGAATCGCTCGGCGAGGTCTCGCTCAAGGGCAAGATGGGCAGTGTCCTGGTCCATCGTCTCAAGGGACCGCTCGACACGCCGCGTGCGGCGCGAGGCCTCGACACGCTGGGCCTCAGTGCGCCGCTGATCGGCCGCGACGTCGAGCTTGCCCGCATGATCGGCAGTCTCGATCGCGCGTGCGGCGGTGCGGCGCAACTGGTGCGGCTGGTCGGCGAAGCGGGCATCGGCAAAACGCGCCTGGTGAACGAATTCGTCGCCCGCATCCGCGATGAGGAGCGCTTCGCAGGTGTGGCGATCCGGCAGGCCGCCTGCTCGCCCCTCGGCGAACAATCCTACGGCACGCTCGCCGCGGTGCTGCGCAGCGCCTATGGCATCGCGCAGAAGGCCAGCGCCGCGGCGGCTGAGGCCAGGCTGGCTGAGGCCCTGTCGGAGCTTGGCCTTCCGGCCGAAGAGGCAGAGCGGCTGATGCCGCTCTATGTCCATGTCCTTGGCCTCGGCGGCCCGGACGCCGCATTGCAGCACGTCGAGCCCGAACAGCTCCGGCGGCAGATATTCTTTGCGATCCGGACCGTCTTCGAACGGCGCCTGGCCTTGTCACCGCTTCTGATCATCGTCGAGGATCTGCACTGGGCCGATGCCGTCTCCCTCGAGGCGCTGCGGTTCCTGATGGACCGGCTGGAGCGCACGCGGTTGATGCTGTTGTTTACGCATCGGCCAATGCTGGAGCTGGATCAGTTCGGTTCGGGCCGGATCAGCCACACGACCCTTCGATTGCTTCCGCTCGGTGACGCCGACGGACAGAACCTGCTGGCGGCTTATTTCAGTCACGGTTGGCGCGAGCCGCCGGGAAATCTGTTCAGTCGAATCCTGGAGCGCGCGAGCGGCAATCCGCTTTTCCTCGAGGAAATCATCCGCGGTCTCATCGAGGCCGGCGCCTTGGAGCGTGACGGCCCGCAGTGGCGGATAAAGTCGGATGAGGCCGCCGCCGACATCCCGGCAAGCATTCAGGCGCTGTTGCTGGCGCGGCTGGACCGGCTGCCGCATGAGGTGCGCCGGCTGGCCCAGGAGGCCGCGGTGATCGGCCCGCGCTTCGACGCGGCTCTGCTCGGTGCGACGGCAACCGGGCCGGCAAAGGTCGAAGTGGGCCTCGAACTTCTGTGCGACGCCGAGATTGTCGAAGAGGTTGCGGGCGCAAACTCGATCTCGCTGCGATCCTACCGTTTCACGCAGACCATGCTGCAGGACGTGATCTATCAAAACCTGCTCTTGCAGCGGCGGATCGAGCTCCATGGACGGATTGGTGCCGCGCTGGAGCGGCTCTATGGCAGCGAGCCCGAACGGCTCGAGGACCTCATCCTGCTGGGCCATCATTTCAGCCTGAGTGCGCACAAGTCGAAAGGCGCCCGCCATCTGCGCGCGGCCGGCGATCGCGCACGCGCGACCTATGCCAATGACGATGCCATCCGTCTCTATCAGCAGGCCCTCGCCATGTTGTTGACCGGCGGCGAATGCGTGCCGGAGCGCCTGCTTCTGTACGAGCGGATCGCGGACCTCTGCGCCGCGGCGGGCCGCCGCAACACGGCCGAGGAGCACTACCAGAGCGCGCTGGAGGGGCACCGCGCCGCAAAGGACCGCATTGGCGAAGCGCGAATCCTTCGCAAGCTTGGCAGGTTGTTGTGGGACGCCGGCAAGCGGATCAACGCAGAGAGGCATTACGCCGAGGCGGCTGACCTGCTTGGAGGGACCGATGCGCCGATCGAACGGGCGCACCTCTTGCAGGAGCGCGGCCGTCTCGCGTTTCGCATGGGCGATCACGTGGCCGCCGCGACATGGGCGGACGAGGCCCTTGGCTACGCCCGATCCGTCCCGGCGGACGCGGACGAGCAGGCCGGACTCGAGGCGGCGCGCGCCATTGCCGAGGCTCTCAATACCAAGGCGGTTGCACTGGCGCGGCTTGGACGACACCAGGATGCGGTGCGCGAAGTGGAGCAAAGTGTCGCGGCGGCCGAGGCCGCCGGCCTTCTCAATGTGGCCTGCCGCGGCTACACCAATCTCAGCGTGCTCTACACGATTGTCGACCCGGCGCAAGCCATTGATGTATGTCGGCGCGGACTGGATGTCGCGCATCGTATTGGCGATCTCGGGTTCCAGGCGCGTCTTCTCGCCAATTTCGCCGTTGCCTGTTGCACCTTCACGGACAAATGCACCGAGGAAGGGGTGCCGGCTGCCGAAAAGGCAATCGAGATCGACCGTGCGCTCGATCAGCGCGAGCATCTCCCCGTGCCCCTGATCGTGCTGGGGCAAATCCATCAATGCCATTTCCGGCCCGATCAGGCCGCCCGCTGCTACAATGAGGCGATCAAGGTCGCGAGCGAAACCGGCGAGCCGCAGCAGCTTTTTCCGTGCTATGATGGTCTCGCGACGCTGAACCTTGATCGCGGCGACATGCCCGAGGCCGAGCGGTATTTCGCGCTGGCCGATGACGTCTGCACCAGGCACGGGCTTGATCCCGCCGGACTGATTGTACTGCCATTTCTTGACTAGGTCATGTGAAGGAGTTCAACCATGTCAGAACGTCATGTCGATGGACCGCTGCAACCGGGTGATCGCGCACCGAACATCGTGCTGGATGCCATCACCCGCGAAGGGAAGATCGCGCTCGATGATTTTCGCGGGCAAAGTCCGATATTGGTCGGCCTGTTTCGAGGCCTGCACTGCCCGTTCTGCCGCCGCCATATCGCGGCCCAGGCGCAGCTTGACGCGGCCCTGCGCGACAAGGGCGTTGAAAGTCTGACGGTCGTCAATACGCCGATCGAGCGCGCTCGGCTCTACTTCCGTTATCACCCGTTGCCCAATCTGCTTGCCGCGTCCGATCCCGAGCGGGTCTCGCACCGCGCGTTCGGCCTGCCCAATCTCGAGTTCACCGAGAAGGAAACCGAGTGGCCGCGCAAGGTGGGCATGGATGTGGTCATGGGCATGCAAGTTGACATTCCCGGAGAATTGCCCGGGCCGATGAATCGTTTGGCAGCCGCCGAGCAGCTCAACAACAAGGATGGCTACGAGATGATGGAGGCCGATCAGCGCATGGCTGCAACCGGCCAGGGCCAGCTATTCGGCCAGTTCCTGCTCGATCGGGAAGGGGTCGTGCGCTGGGCCTTTACAGAAGTTCCGGAAGGCGGCCAGCGCATGTTCGGGATGCCGAGCCCGGGTGAGTTGATGTCGGCGGCTTCGCAGGTGGCGGGCTAGACATCGTCGCGCGGTTGGCGTGGTGCTCTCGACCGCAGCAGGCACGAGCCGGCGCGCTCGAGGTGCAACCGCCGTTTTTCCCGCCCACGCCTGCGCGTGACGAACGATTAATCCGAGCGCACCTAATCCGAGCGCACAATGACCGACATTCAGGAAAGGCTCCTCGAAAGCAAGATGACCGAGATCGAGCGGGCCCGATCCTGGAGCCCCCGCGTGATCTCCAAATTCGAAACGCTCATCAGGAGTGGTGACGATCTATCGCTCTACCGCGTCAATCCGCTGGCATTCGCGCGCGACCGCGCCATTGCAGAGCCGGAAAGCATTGATCTGTTTCTCTATGCGACGAGAAGCGGGCTATTCGAGATGAGCTGGGATGTTGTTTGTCCCCAATCCGGCATGGTGCTCGATAGCTTCGGCGCCTTGCGCACGCTCAAGACCCACTATGTTTGTGGTTTGTGCGACGTCACTGGCGAAACCGATCTCGACGACTTCATAGAGGTCACGTTTACGGTGTCGCCCCAGCTTCGGCGGCTTCCGTTTCACGATCCTGCCTCCCTCTCGGTCGAGGATTTCCATTGGAAGCTTCGATTTCTGAATGACGCGCGGATACCTGGCCAACAAATCCGATTTCTCGACTATTTGCATGCGTTCGTTCGCGGCCTTTCGTTCTTGCCGCCAGGCTCCGCCACGACCATTCGTTGCGAACTCGGTCCCGGCGCTCTGGCGGGGGTCAATATTCAAACCCAGGCTGCGTTCGCCGTTGCGGTGGCCGGCGAGCCGACAACCTCGCCGACAATCTTGCGAGTTGGATACGATGGGCAGCGCTTTTCCCCCTCGCTGGCCGCCGTGCCGCCCGGCCCCGTCATTGTCGAGGCGGAGAACCGCGGATCCACGCGAGGCTCCCTGCTCCTGATCAACTGGCCGCCTGAGGTTTTGGCTCAAGCGATCAAGCCGCCGCTTGATTTCGAGCCCTACATGTCCGGCGGGATGTTGCTCGCGAGACAGACGTTTCGCCGCCTGTTCCGGTCAGAACGCGTGGACGAAAGGGAGGGCCTGGGAATCCGGCAGGTGACCCTGCTGTTCACGGATCTCAAAGGTTCGACCGCCATGTACGAACGGCTCGGCGATCTCAATGCCTATGCGCTGGTCCGCGAACATTTTGCTTTGCTCGGTGCGACCGTTCAGGAACATTCCGGTGCCATCGTCAAGACGATCGGCGATGCAGTCATGGCGGTCTTCTCTCGCCCGACAGACGCGATCTCGGCGGCGCTCCACATATTGGGGGAAATCGAACGCTACAATTCCGACCACGGCGATCCGAGCATCATCCTGAAGATTGGAGCCCATTGCGGCCCCTCCATCGCCGTGACCCTGAACGACAATCTGGATTATTTCGGCCAGACCGTAAATGTTGCCGCGCGTGTCCAGTCGCTGGCGGATGCGGGCGAGATTTGTATCTCGGAGGCGCTGTATTCGGCGCCGGGAGTGAGCGATCTCCTTTCCGGGCATGCAATCGCGGTGTTTGAAGCTCCTCTTCGCGGCGTTGAAGGAAATGCCAGCGTGTATCGTGTCGTGCCCGGGTAGGACCCTTACCTCCCTTGCCGGGGCAGCTTCTCCGCGAGCGCGGCTGCCATCGCCGAGATCAGAGGCCGCATGAAATAGGCTTCATCGGCCGGCGAGACGTCCGTGCGCAGTCCATTGGCAGCAAGCTCACCCGAAACAGCCGGGCCCACCGACGCAATCAGCGTCCGGTCGAAGCCGGCGCGCAGCTTCGCCTCGCTGCCATGCGCCTTGGCGGCCTCGATCAGGCGGCGGACCTGGCCGAGATTGGTGAGCGCGACGGCATCGATCCGCCCCGCGGCCATGTCGTCGATGGCGGTGACGATGTTGGCATCCGCTGCCTTGGAATCGTAGGCATAGGGCAGCACGGCATCGACCTCGGCGCCTTGCGCGGCAAGGGCGCCGATCAGCGCGCCATGGTCCTTGTCGGGATAGAGCTGAAGGCCAAGGCGCCGGCCCTTCAGGTCGAGCTTGCCCAGCATCTCCATCACGCCCTCGGTGGTCGGCTTGCCCGTGGTCTGCTGCGCTTCGAGGCCGACCTCGCGCAGCGCCTTGCCGGGCTTCGGGCCGCGGGTGAATTTTCGCGATCCGGCGAGGGATGCGACAAACGCGCCGTCGAGCCCACGCGCCCGCGCGAGCTTCATGATCCGCCGAAGGCCTTCGCCGGTCATCAGCACAAGGTCGTCAAGGGGCTTGTCGATGGTGCGGCGGATCCAGGCCTCGACCGGAGCAGGGTCCGGTGCATCCTGGATGGTAAACATCGGGCATTGCACGACCTCGGCGCCTTGCTCGGCCAGAAGCTTCGAGAACTGCGCCTCCTCGCGCGTTTCCAGGATCAGGATGCGGTAGCCGTTCAAGCGTTCGGCCATGGGCGTACTCCGGGCAGTTAAAGCAGTCGTCCGTTCATCCTGACTCCGCGCTTCAGGTCGAAGCAAGTCTTGGGATTGGCGCAAGGGGACGTCGGTGATAGAGCAGGGCGCAAATCGCGGGTCGTTCCGCATCATTTGCCCAAACCTTCATCAAGAGCCAAGCCTGTTCATCAACATGCCCGATCATCAATATGTCCTGACCCTGTCCTGTCCGGATCGTCCCGGCATCGTCTCGGCGGTGTCGACGTTTCTCGCCCACAACGGACAGAACATTCTCGATGCTCAGCAGTTCGACGACATCGAGACCAAGCAGTTCTTCATGCGCGTGGTGTTCACCGCGGCCGATCTCGCCGTGGAACTGTCGGCGCTGCAGACCGGCTTTGCCGCGATCGCCGAGCGTTTCGGCATGGACTGGCAGATGCGCGATCGGGCCGCGCATCGCAAGGTGATGCTGCTGGTGTCGAAGTCGGACCACTGCCTGGTCGACATCCTCTATCGCTGGCGCACCGGCGAACTGCCGATGACGCTTGCCGCCATCGTCTCCAACCATCCGCGCGAGGTCTATGGCGGGCTCGATTTCGGCGGCATTCCGTTCCACCATCTGCCGGTGACCAAGGAGACCAAGCGCGAGCAGGAGGCACAGATCCTCGACCTCGTCGCCAAGACCAGGACCGATCTGGTCGTGCTCGCCCGCTACATGCAGATCCTGTCGGACGATCTGTCGGCGCAGCTTTCGGGCCGCTGCATCAACATCCATCACTCGTTCCTGCCGGGCTTCAAGGGCGCAAAGCCCTATCACCAGGCCCATGAGCGCGGCGTCAAGCTGATCGGCGCCACCGCGCATTACGTCACGCGCGATCTCGACGAAGGTCCGATCATCGACCAGGACGTCGAGCGCATCAGCCATCGCGACACGCCTGAGGATCTCGTTCGCAAGGGCCGCGATATCGAGCGTCGCGTGCTGGCCCGCGCGATCCGCTACCACCTCGACGACCGCGTCATTCTCAACGGCCGCAAGACCGTGGTGTTTGTGGATTAGCGAATAGTGAGTGGCGAGTAGCGAAATAGAAGGGGTGGCTATATTCGCCACTCCCCATTCGCCATTCGCTCCCTTAGCGCACCGCGCCAGCCGGCGCGGTCCCGGTCGCGCCCTTCTGCGCCTGCTCTTCCTTCTCGCGATCCGCCGCCGGCAGCAGCCGCTTGCGTTCGCGCTCCTTCATGTAGGCGTCGTATTGCGGCGTGCCCGCTCGCGGCGGGGCATCTGCCGGCAGCCCGCCGGCCCATTGCGGGATGGAGTCGCCCATGCCGGCGGAGAGTCTTTCGTTGACGGTGCCGCAGCCGGCAAGGTTGGAAGCCAGCAAGGCAACGACGGCAGCGATTGAAGGCAAACGGATACGCATGAGCATCTTCTGGGTCGAGCTGGACCGGGCGCGGATGACCGGCGCCCGATGGGCGCCAGCGGCGCACTCTAGTCCTCAACAAGTAAAATTGGCCTATTCGACGACGGATTTGCTTGTATACATAATGGTAAAATAATACGCAATTTTAGGCGTTGATTGGGTCTATCTAGGTGATACGGTATACAGTCCGTATTTTCGGCGGGGCAATCGGAGTTGGGAATTTCGATCTCGTCGTCCGGCGAATGTTCGAATTCTGCAAAGCGGAGGCGGATTTCTCCAGCCACGTCGCCGCCGGGCGCTCTTACCGTGCGTATCAACCCGGAGGGACTCGGCTCGCACAGCGAAAGGCTTTCTTGTTGACAGGGCCATTTTATTTGTACAATCGTACAAATATCTCCTCCGCCGTCGATCCGATCGCGCGGCTTGCGCCGAATGGTCGCCCAACGTCCGATTGACAACGGGGTTGCAGAGGACGCCATGTGGCCGCGCGGCATGGCTTGTCCGTAGGTTAGAGCGCGGCAAGGACCGGGTACTCGGTCTGGCGCACAAGGTCAGGAATGAAGGGGAGGGACATCTGATGTTCGAACGCAGAATTTTTTCACGCACCGTAGCAGCAGCCGCCATCGCGGGCGTTGCAGGCCTTGCGTCTGCCAAGGCCGAGGACACCGTCAAGGTCGGCCTGATCCTGCCGATGACCGGCGGCCAGGCTTCGACCGGCAAGCAGATCGAGAACGCGATCAAGCTCTACATGCAGCAGAAGGGCGACACCGTCGCCGGCAAGAAGATCGAGATCATCCTCAAGGACGACGCCGCGATCCCGGACAAGACCAAGACCGCCGCGCAGGAGCTGATCGTCAACGACAAGGTCAACTTCATCGCCGGCTTCGGCGTGACGCCGGCCGCGCTGGCGGCCGCGCCGCTGGCGACGCAAGCCAAGATCCCGGAAGTCGTGATGGCGGCCGGCACCTCCATCATCACCGAGCGCTCGCCCTATATCGTGCGCACCAGCTTCACGCTGGCGCAGTCCTCGACCATCATCGGCGACTGGGCGGTGAAGAACGGCATCAAGAAGGTGGCGACGCTCACCTCCGACTACGCGCCGGGCAATGACGCGCTCAACTTCTTCAAGCAGAATTTCACCGCAGGCGGCGGCGAGGTGGTCGAAGAAGTCAAGACGCCGCTGCAAAACCCGGACTTCGCGCCGTTTCTGCAGCGCATGAAGGACGCCAAGCCGGACGCGATCTTCGTGTTCGTGCCGGCCGGCCAGGGTGGCAACTTCATGAAGCAGTATGCCGAGCGCGGCCTCGACAAGGCCGGCATCAAGGTGATCGGGCCGGGCGACGTCACCGACGACGACCTGCTCAACAACATGGGCGACGCCGTGCTCGGCACGGTCACCGCGCATCTCTACTCCGCGGCGCACCCCTCGCAGATGAACAAGGATTTCGTGGCAGCCTACAAGAAGGCGTTCGGCAATCGTCCGGGCTTCATGGCGGTGAGCGGGTATGACGGCATCCACCTGATTTATGAGGCGCTCAAGAAGACGAATGGCGACACCGACGGCACCAAGCTGGTCGAGGCCATGAAGGGCCAGAAGTGGGAGAGCCCGCGCGGCCCGATCTCGATCGACCCCGAGACCCGCGACATCGTCCAGAACATCTACATCCGCAAGGTCGAGAAGGTCGACGGCGAGCTCTACAACGTCGAGTTCGCGACCTTCGAGGCCGTCAAGGATCTCGGCAAGACCAAGAAGTGACCCGCGAAAGCGGGGCATCCCGGGGCGCGCATTAGCGCGAACCCGGGATATCATGCCCCTTGCTCCGCGTCATGCCCGGGCTTGCCCCGGGCATCCACGCGAAGCCAGGAAAACAAAGTCCGGACAAGAACGTGGATGGCCGGGACAAGCCCGGCCATGACGATAACTCTAAGCTGAGACGATGACCTCTATCCTCACCAACCTGTTCGATGGCGTTGCCTACGGCATGCTGCTGTTTGTGCTCGCGTGCGGGCTTGCGGTCACGCTTGGATTGATGAACTTCGTCAATCTCGCCCATGGCGCCTTCGCCATGGCCGGCGGCTATGTCTGCATGGTGCTGGTCAACCGGATGGGCTGGCCGTTCTTCGCAGCGCTCCCGCTCGCTTTCGTCTCCTCTGCCGCGATCGGCATCGCGCTCGAACGGACGCTGTACCGCCACCTCTATACGCGCAGCCATCTCGATCAGGTGCTGTTCACCATCGGCCTGACCTTCATGTCGGTTGCTGCCGTCGACTACATCCAGGGCTCCTCGCGCGTCTTCATCAACCTGCCCGCGGCACTTCAGGGGCAGTTCGACCTGTTCGGCGTCGGCATCGGCCGCTACCGGCTGATGATCATCGTGATCTGCGGCCTGCTCACCATCGCGCTGCAGATGGTGCTGGCCAAGACCCGCTTCGGCAGCCGCCTGCGCGCCGCCGTCGATGACCCGCGCGCCGCAAGCGGCCTCGGCATCAACGTGCCGCAGGTGTTCGCCTTCACCTTTGCCTTTGGCTGCGGGCTTGCCGGCCTCGGCGGCGCACTGAGCGCTGAGATCCTCGGCCTCGATCCGTATTTCCCGCTGAAGTTCATGATCTACTTCCTGATCGTGGTCACCGTCGGCGGCTCGTCCTCGATCACCGGCCCGTTCCTCGCCTCGCTCCTGCTCGGTATCGGCGACGTCGCCGGCAAATATTACGTGCCGAAGATGGGCCCCTTCGTGATCTACACCATGATGATCGTGATCCTGATCTGGCGTCCGAACGGCCTGTTCGGCCGCACGGCCGCGCGTTGAGTTCGCCGATGAGTGCTTCCTCCGACGTCGGTCATCACGCCCAGCGCCACGCGCGATGGCACTACGGCGAAGTCGCCTTCTGGCTGATCGTGCTGGCCTGCGGCTTTGCATTTCCCACGCGCTATCTGATCATGACCGACATCCTGCGGCTGGCGCTGTTTGCGATGTCGCTGGATCTCATCCTCGGCTATGCCGGCATCGTCTCGCTCGGGCATGCTGCCTTCTTCGGCGTCGGCGCCTATGCCGCGGGGCTTCTCGCGCTTCATGGTATCGTGAACGAGCCCGTGCTGGCGCTGATCGTCGCTGGCCTGGCCGCGATGGTGCTCGGCTTTGCCACCAGTTTCCTGGTGATCCGCGGCGTCGATCTGACGCGCCTGATGGTGACACTCGGCATCGCGCTGCTGCTGGAAGCGCTCGCCGAGCGCTTCTCCAACATCACCGGCGGTACCGACGGCCTGCAGGGCATCGAGATGCAGCCGATCTTCGGCCAGATTCCCTTCGATATGTTCGGCAAGGCCGGTTTCTTCTATTCGCTGGCTGTCCTGTTCCTGCTCTTCCTGTTCGCCCGCCGCGTGGTGCATTCGCCGTTCGGCCTGTCGCTGCGCGCGATCAAGAACAATCCGCTGCGCGCCGCCGCGATCGGCATTCCCGTCAACCGCCGCCTGATCGCGATCTACACGCTCGCGGCGTTCTATGCCGGCGTCGCGGGCGCGCTGTTCACCCAGACCACGGCGATCGCCTCGCTCGACGTGTTTGCCTTCGAACGCTCCGCCGATCTGATGCTGGTACTCGTCATCGGCGGCACCGGTTACCTCTACGGCGGACTGGTTGGCGCGGTGATCTTCCGCATGCTCCAGGAAGTGTTCTCCACCATCACCCCGCAGTACTGGCAATTCTGGATCGGTCTCGTGCTGGTCGTGATCGTGCTGGTCGGCCGTCAGCGCCTGCACCGCTGGGTGCTGTACGTACCCAATCTGGTCATCAGGCAGATTGCGGGACGCAAGGCCGTCGTCGCCGTGCCGGAGAGCGACGCATGACCATCGTGCTCGAAACCCAAAATCTCGAAAAGCAATTCGGCGGCCTGCGCGTCACCCGCGACCTGTCCTTGAAGATCGAGCAGGGCGCTCGCCACGCGCTGATTGGCCCGAACGGCGCCGGCAAGACCACGGTCATCAACCAGCTCACCGGCGTGCTCAAGCCGAATTCGGGCCGCATCCTGCTCGAAGGCCAGGACATCACCGATCTTCCCGTGCACAAGCGTGTGCTGCGCGGCCTGTCGCGCACCTTCCAGATCAACCAGCTCTATCCTGACCTGACGCCGCTCGAGACCATTGGCCTTGCCGTTTCCGAGCGGCTCGGGCATGGCGGCGACTGGTGGCGGCGGATGGGCACGCGCAGCGACGTCAACGGCGAGATCGCCGATCTGCTCACGCGCTTCCACCTGCTCGACGTCATGAACGAACAGACCGTGACGCTGCCCTACGGCAAGCAGCGCCTGCTCGAGATCGCGGTCGCGATCGCCGCCAAGCCGCGTGTGCTGCTGCTCGATGAGCCCGCCGCCGGCGTGCCCGAGAGCGAGCGCCACGACATTCTCGCGGTCGTCGGCAGCCTGCCGCGCGACGTCACCGTGCTGTTGATCGAGCACGACATGGACCTCGTGTTCTCCTTCGCCGACCGCATCTCCGTGCTGGTTTCGGGCGCGCTGCTCACCGAGGGCCCGCCCGAGCAGGTCGCGCGCGATCCGCAGGTCAAGGCCGTCTATCTCGGCGAGGAGGCGGTCAATGTCTGACCTGCTCGCGATCGATTCGTTGCGCGCCGGTTATGGCGAGGCGGTGGTGCTGCCCAACATGTCCCTGCGCCTCGCCGAGGGCCAGGTGCTGGCGCTGCTGGGCCGCAACGGCACCGGCAAGACCACGCTGATCAATTCGATCGTCGGCGTCACCCGCCGCTTCTCAGGCAGCGTGGCGCTCGCCGGCACCGATGTCACTTCGCTCCGGCCTGACCAGCGGGCGCGCGCCGGCATCGGCTGGGTGCCGCAGGAGCGCAACATCTTTCGCTCGCTCACTGTGGAAGAGAACATGACCGCGGTGGCGCAGCCCGGTCCCTGGTCGGTCGAGAAGGTCTACGAGATGTTCCCGCGGCTGAAGGAGCGACGGAGCAATTTCGGCAACCAGCTCTCCGGCGGCGAGCAGCAGATGCTGGCGATCGGCCGCGCGCTCACCCTCAATCCGAAAGTGCTGTTGCTGGACGAGCCGACAGAGGGCCTTGCCCCCATCATTGTCGAGGAGCTCTTGAAGGCGATTGGCAGCATCACGCGGGCAGGCGGCATCTGCTCGATCATCGTCGAACAGAATGCCCAAAAGATTCTGGGGCTGGCCGACCGCGTTGTGATATTGGAGCGCGGGACGATCGTCCACGATGCTCCGAGCGCCGCGCTGAAAACCGACCCCTCGGTCCTGGAACGCCATCTCGGCGTCGCCGGGGCGGCGGCTCACTAAACTAAAATGTCCAGGGAGTAAGACATGCAGCGAACCAAAGCCCCCTTCCGCGCCGACGAGGTCGGCAGCCTCCTGCGTCCGGCCAAGATCAAGGAAGCCCGTAGCCGGCTCGAGAAGGGCGAGATCTCGGCCGACGATCTGCGCAAGATCGAGGACATGGAGATCGAGAAGGTCGTGCACAAGCAGGCCTCGATCGGGCTCAAGCTCGCGACCGACGGCGAGTTCCGCCGCTCATGGTGGCATTTCGACTTCCTGGCCAGGCTCACCGGCTGCGAGCTGTTTCATCCCGACACCGGCATCCAGTTCGCAGGCGTGCAGACCCGGCACGACGCGGTGCGGGTGATCGACAAGCTCGACTTTCCCGACGACCACCCGATGCTGGACCACTTCCGCTTCCTGAAGAAGGTCGCCGACCAGGCCCACGTCACCGCCAAGATGACGATACCTTCGCCGGCAGTGCTGCACTTCCGCGGCGGCCGCAAGTCGATTTCCAAGGACGTCTATCCCGATCTTGAGGCCTTCTACGAAGACCTCGGCAAGACCTACCGGAAAGCCGTCAAAGCGTTCTACGATGCCGGCTGCCGCTATCTCCAGTTCGACGACACCGTGTGGGCCTATCTCTGCTCGCAGGATGAACTGCAGAAGGCGCGCGAGCGCGGCGACAATCCGGACGGTCTCCAGCAGATCTATGCCCGCATCATCAACTACGCGCTGGCCGAGAAGCCCGCCGACATGGTGGTGACGACGCATGTCTGCCGTGGCAATTTCCGTTCGACCTGGATTTCTTCGGGCGGCTATGAGCCGGTTGCCGAGACCATGCTCGCCGGCACCAATTACGACGGCTATTTCCTCGAATATGACAGCGACCGCGCCGGCGGCTTCGAGCCGCTGCGCTTCCTGCCCAAGGGCAACAAGGTCGTCGTGGTCGGCGTCATCACCTCGAAGTTCGGAGAGCTCGAGAAGAAGGACGACATCAAGCGCCGTCTGGAAGAAGCCGCCAAGTTCGCCCCGCTGGAGCAACTCGCGCTGTCGCCGCAATGCGGCTTTGCCTCGACGGAAGAGGGTAACGTCCTCTCCGAGGAAGAGCAGTGGGCGAAGCTGAGCCTTGCGGTCGAGATCGCGAAGGAAGTGTGGGGCAACTGACCGGCAGCGCTCGCCTCGCTCCTGTCCCGGACGCGCTGCAACGCGCTTAGCGTTGCGGTGCAGAGCCGGGACCCAGAAAGCAACGAGCTGCCCCCGCGGGAAAATGGGCCCCGGCTCTGCAGCGCACCGCTGAACTGGACGATGCTACGCATCGCCAGGAAAGCGCTGCGCTGCGTCCGAGGCACGAGACCATCTCACTTCTCCGCCAGATAGACCTCGCCCAGCAGCGACGAGTTCGACCACGGCACCTGCTTGTTCTTGGTGCTCGAAACCACCTCTGCCCGCACCCGCGTCAGCATCTGCTGCACCTCCAACCCCGGGGTGCCGAGATGGCGAGACAACGCGGCGGAGAACGGCGAATTCGCGCCTTCGCCGTCGAGCGCGACCTGGCCCGGCGCGGTCGCGAATGCGATCAGCGTGCCGGCCCCTAACGTCGCGCCGCTGCCGAGGCTCGTCGGTGCAGCGAGACCCGAAGCGCCCTCGATGCCGCGACTGCTGCCGGCGGATGCGACCTGCTGCGCCATGGGATTGTTGCGGCAGGCATCGAAGATCAGGATGTTGGTGCGAACCTGGTCGTCGAGGCCGGCCATGATCGTGTCCATGTCGATCATCGCTTCTGTCATGCCCGTGCCCGGCTTGAGTTCGACGTCGACGGGAATGAGGTAGTTGCGGCCGTCGACCTGCACGCCATGGCCGGCATAATAGACCACCGCCACCTGCGCCCGTGCGGCCTCGCGCAGGAAGTGGCGCGTCATCTTCTGCATCGCGGCACGGTCGAGATCGACGCCCTCCGACACGGTGAAGCCGATGTCGCGCAGGCTCTTTGCGACCGCACGGGCATCGCTGGACGGGTTGGGTAGTGCCTTGACGTGTTGATAGGCGCCGTTGCCGATAATCAGCGCCATGCGCTTGCCGCGGCCGCTCGCGAGCGGAGATGGCGAGGGCGCCGGCGTCGCGGTCGCCTGCTGCTGTGACGGCGTGCTGGGCTGCTGCGCGATCGACATCGGCGCGTCGCGCGGGACCGGTGCGGGCGCTTCGGTGACGAGCGAGAGCCGCACCTTTGCGGTGGCCTGATTGGCCTTGCTGCCGGCGTCCGACGCCACGACCGCGAGCGCCGCCTTGTAGTCCTCGCGCGCGCTTGCGTAGTCACCCTTCGCTTCATAGGCCAGCGCGCGATGGGTGTAGCCGGAGATCAGCACGCTGTTCGGCGGCGTCATGATGTTGGCCGGCGGTTTGTCCCTGGCGAGCCGGATCGCCTCGCTGCCGTCGGCGATGGCGCGATCGAGATCGCCCTTGGCGCGCCAGATCGCGGTGCGGTTGATCAGCGGCTGCGGCAGCGAGGGGTCTAACCGGATCGCCTGGTTGATGTCGGCGAGAGCGTCGTCGTAATCGCCGAGCGCCTCCTTCGAGATGCCGCGGTTCTGGAACGAGAACGCGGATTTCGGATCGGAACTGATCACGGCGTCATAGTCGGCGATCGCCCTGGCGTAATCGCCCTTGCCGCGCCAGGCATTGCCGCGGTTGTGGAAGATGATGCCGCTGGGCGCGCCGAGCTTCAGCGCGTCGTCGAAATCGGCGATCGCGATGTCGTACTCGCCCTTGTCGTAATAGGCCGAGCCCCTGAGATTAAAGGCCGCCTGGCTCGGTTGCAGCCTGATCGCCTCGGTGGCGTCGGTGATGACTTTTGCGTAGTCGCCCTTCTTGTTCCAGCCCACCGCGCGCCAGAAATGGATCGTCGCAAGCTGCTCGCCTCGAAACACCTTCAAGGCGATGATCTTGTTGCAGGCGTCGATCATCTTGTCCGCTGGCGTCGTGTCGGTGGTGCAGAGCGGCCCAAGCTGGCTGCGCGCCTGCGCGAAGCCGGGTGCGGACCAGGGCAGGGCGGCAAGCAGAGCGGGGATCAGCAGCAGGCGGCGCACGCAGACCTCGGCGACAGGCGGATTTCGACGGTGGTTTCAGCCGTTTGGTCGCGCCGGCCTATGTCCCGGTTCACGCCCGGGCTTACCCAGGCAGCCGCAAGTCACTTCCTTGGCTGCCGGGTCCGGATCTCCATCGATCCACGCGCCATCTGCACCTCAAACCGCGACAGGAAGCTCATGCCGAGGAGGCCGTCGATGCCTGGCCCATAACTCTTGTCGTCGCTGCTCTGAACTGCGATCGGCACGTTGGTCGCCTCGAGCTTGCCCAGCGCGACCTTGTCGGCTTTGGTGAGCTTAGCCTTGATCTGCCCGTTGGCGGTGTTCAGCGTGATCTCGCTTGCGCCGCCGTCTGCAATCTTGGCCTTGCTCGCGAAGGACGACTTCACCGACACGTAGCTCGCACCGGTGTCGAGCACGAACAGCCCGCGCACGCCGTTGATCTCCGCCTTGGCGGTGACGACACCTCTCTGTCCCTGCAATGGGAAGCTCTCCTTGCGGAGCTCGTTCGATGAGACGCAATTACCCTGCCGCTCATAGTCGGCGATGATCTTCTGGGTCTTGCTGGTGTCGCGCGTGGCGGGATCGAACGCAACCCAACGGTTGATCGGCGCTGTCGCCTCGCAGAACTGCTTCAAGGCGGCGTAGGCGTTGGCCATGCGCAGGAACACGCTGCTGGACACCATCTTCTTGTCGCCGGCGAAAAGCTCAATCGTGTCGGAGTAATCGGTCAGCGCGCGGCGATAGTCGCCGGCACCATCCAGCGCCATGCCGCGCAGGTAGCGCGCGGTTTGGTCGGATGGGGCGCGCCTGACGTACTCGTCCGCCGCTTCGACGGCTTTCGGGTAGTCGGTCAGTCTTATGTAGATGCTGACTGCCTTGTTCAGTGCGGTCAGCGGCGCCCCGCAGTGCTTGACGAAATTGAAGAGTCCGTCAGCGGCCTGTCGCCGATAGCCGAGCTTGTCGAGCCACTGCGCAAGATCATCGATGCTCTTCTGGTCGCAGGGCTCGCGCTTGAGCTCTTCCAGCTTCAGCCAGACGGACGGGTCGCGCGCGGCGGCGACCGGGAGTGGCCCGATGCGCGCATAGACGGACTGGAAGACTTCGTCGGGATTGTCGGCCAGGTAGCCCGCGTGACCAGTACCTGAGAGTGCAGCGAGCAACACCACTGCAAGCCAAAACGACCTCAACATATCCAGCCCCGAACGTCCCGTCCGCCATGTATACCGATAAGTGTAGGCACGGCCAGACGCACGACGGGAGTGTCCCCAATCGGCGTAGCACCGCCGATCGACAGCACGTGGAGCAATTCCAGGGTATTCCCTGAGTGGGCAGAATTTGTTAGAGAACAGTGCCCAACAGGTCTGCCCACCAAGTTCCCACCGATGAAAAACGACGAAATCCTGAGCCAGATCACGGAGTTCTGCCGCAAGGCGGACATGGCGGAATCGACGTTCGGCCGGCGGGCGGTGAACGATGGGAAGCTGGTGCATCGCCTGCGCGAGGGCAAGCGCATCACCATCGATACGCTGGACCGGATCCAGGCCTATATGGCGGCATCGATGGCCGGCGGCGTGCCGCCGCCGCGCGGGCTTCAGGTGCCGCCCGAAAAGCGCGATCCACGCGGCAATTTCCGTTTCTTCGAGAATCGCCAGAAGTACCTGCTGTTCGTCCACACCTGCAGCGAGAAGCGGGTGGTCGCCGACAGGGTCGCACTGGAGCTTTCCTCCATCCATCCGCGCCCACCGGCCTTGCGCGTGTTCGACGCCGGCGTCGGCGACGGCACGGTGCTGGCGCGGGTGCTGCGCGCAACGCACCAGCGCTACCCGCACATGCCGTTCTACGTCGCCGGCAAGGAGCTCAGCCTCGAGGACCTGCGCCTGACCCTGGAGAAGGTGCCGGACCGCATTTTCGAGCATCCGGCGTCGGTGTTCGTCTTCACCAACATGTTCTACTCGGAGGCGCCCTGGCTGACGCCGGCATCGCCGGCGGCGGCGGCTGCGACCGTCTGGCACGAGGTCCCGCTGCGGGGCGCCTCTTCGGGCGAGTTCGAGCAGCAGATCGCGGAACTCCGGCCATTCCTGGAGCAGAACTGGCGTGCCGCGATCAGCCCACGCACGGCCATGCCGCTGTACGAGCGGCCGGTCGTCCTGGTGCTGTATCGCGAGGACCACAGGTTCTTGCTGGATTCGACCATTCCGCGGCCGGGCCAGACCGAGGCCAATTTCGACCTCGTCATCGCATCCCAGCCCTACCGCGCCCTGTCCTCGGTCAATTTCCGGGCAAAGCGGATCATCGCGCCCCTGGCCCGGGCACTTCGGCCGGGAGGCCGGCTGATCGGAATCCACTCCCACGGCCAGGATCCGGGCATGGAAATGATCCAGGCGATCTGGCCAGGAGAAAATCCTTTCGCCGTGAGCCGTCATGAGCTATTGCGCGCCGTTAAGTATGAACTTGGCTCGTTGGGCCGCGACTTAAATTTTAATGCATATGCGGATAACCGCTCGATCTTCAGGTATGATATGGAAGCGCTGCCCAACGAGGTAACCGGCACCATCGGAACCTCGACAGCCTTTGCAGCGTGGAATGCGGCGGTGTATGTCGCTCAGATTGAGGACGACCGGTTGACAGAAATGACTCAAAACGGCCGCACTCTGGATGCCGCCAGGGACGTTCTGCGGAAGTACAATGGGCTCTGGTTTCTCGACGAATCCTACGTCATCTCGCGCCGGCGTGATTGACATCATCCACAGGTAAACATCGCAAACGCCCGCCGGTTTAGCGGCGGAACAAGGGGTTACTGATGCGCGCGTCCTATCTCTTCACCAGCGAGTCCGTGTCCGAGGGCCATCCGGACAAGGTGTGCGACCGGATCTCCGACGAGATCGTCGATCTGTTCTACCGCGAAGGGCCGAAGGCCGGCATCGACCCCTGGCAGATCCGCGCCGCCTGCGAGACCCTGGCGACCACCAACAAAGTGGTGATCGCCGGTGAGACCCGCGGTCCGAAGTCGGTGACCAACGAGCAGATCGAGGGCGTCGTCCGGGGTGCGATCAAGGACATCGGCTACGAGCAGGAAGGTTTCCACTGGAAGACCTGCGACATCGAGATTCTGCTGCATCCGCAGTCGGCCGACATCGCCCAGGGCGTTGATGCGCTGCAGCCGGGCGAGGTCAAGGAAGAGGGCGCGGGCGACCAGGGCATCATGTTCGGTTACGCCACCAACGAGACGCCAGATCTGATGCCGGCGCCGATCTTCTACGCCCACAAGATCCTTCGCCTGATCTCCGAAGCCCGTCACTCCGGCAAGGAGAAGGTGCTCGGTCCGGACTCCAAGAGCCAGGTCACCGTGCAGTACGAGAACGGCAAGCCGGTCGGCGTGCGCGAGATCGTGGTTTCGCATCAGCACCTGGTCGAGGACATCTCGTCCAAGCAGATTCGCGACATCGTCGAGCCCTATGTGCGCGAGGCGCTGCCGAAGGACTGGATCACGCCGAAGACGATCTGGCACATCAACCCGACCGGAAAGTTCTTCATCGGCGGTCCCGATGGTGACTCCGGCCTGACTGGCCGTAAGATCATCGTCGACACCTATGGTGGCGCGGCCCCGCATGGCGGCGGCGCGTTCTCCGGCAAGGATCCGACCAAGGTCGACCGCTCGGCGGCTTATGCTGCGCGCTACGTCGCCAAGAACATCGTTGCCGCCGGCCTTGCCGACCGCTGCACGCTCCAGCTCGCCTACGCCATCGGCGTGGCGCGGCCGCTGTCGATCTACATCGACACCCACGGCACCGGTAAGGTGCCGGAGGAGCAACTCGAGAAGGCGGCGGCGCAGGCGATGGATCTGACGCCCCGCGGCATCCGCAGCCATCTCGACCTCAACCGCCCGATCTACGCGCGCACCTCGGCCTACGGCCATTTCGGCCGCACGCCCGACAACGAGGGCGGCTTCTCCTGGGAGAAGACCGACCTCGTCGAGCAGCTCAAGCGCGCGCTCTGATTCACTTGCGTCATTCCGGGGCGCCGCAACAGCGGCGAACCCGGAATCTCGAACTGCCTGATTCCGGGTTCGCTCGTTTCACGAGCGGGTCCGGAATGACGAGCCAAACAAACAGGAACCTCCAATGAACGCGAAGCCCGGCTTCACCGATTACATCGTCAAGGACATTTCGCTCGCCGATTTCGGCCGCAAGGAGCTCTCGCTCGCCGAGACCGAGATGCCCGGTCTGATGGCCACCCGCGAAGAGTACGGCCCGAAGCAGCCGCTGAAGGGCGCGCGCATCGCCGGCTCCTTGCACATGACGATCCAGACCGGCGTGCTGATCGAGACGCTGGCCGCCCTCGGCGCCGACATTCGCTGGGTCTCCTGCAACATCTATTCGACGCAGGACCACGCTGCGGCCGCGATCGCTGCCGCCGGCATTCCCGTCTTCGCCGTCAAGGGCGAGACGCTGACCGAGTACTGGGACTACACCGCAAAACTGTTCGACTGGCACGGCGGCGGTCACCCGAACATGATCCTCGACGACGGTGGTGACGCCACCATGTACGTCCATCTCGGTCTGCGCGCTGAGAACGGCGACGCTGCGTTCCTGGACAAGCCGGGTTCGGAAGAAGAGGAAGTCTTCTTCGCGCTGCTGAAGAAGCAGCTCAAGGAAAAGCCCAAGGGCTACTTCGCCGAGATCGCCAAGAGCATCAAGGGCGTGTCCGAAGAGACCACCACGGGCGTGCATCGTCTCTATGACATGCAGAAGGCCGGCACGCTGCTGTGGCCCGCCATCAACGTCAACGACAGCGTCACCAAGTCGAAGTTCGACAATCTCTATGGCTGCCGTGAATCGCTGGTCGACGGCATCCGCCGCGGCACCGACGTGATGATGTCGGGTAAGGTTGCGATGGTCGCCGGCTTCGGCGACGTCGGCAAGGGTTCGGCCGCCTCGCTGCGCCAGGCCGGCTGCCGCGTGATGGTGTCGGAAGTCGATCCGATCTGCGCGCTGCAGGCCGCGATGGAAGGCTACGAAGTCGTGACCATGGAAGACGCAGCTCCCCGCGCCGACATCTTTGTCACCGCGACCGGCAACAAGGACATCATCACCATCGAACACATGCGCGCGATGAAGGATCGCGCCATCGTCTGCAACATCGGTCACTTCGACAACGAGATCCAGATCGCGGGTCTGCGTAACCTGAAGTGGACCAACATCAAGCCGCAGGTCGACGAGATCGAATTTCCGGACAAGCACCGCATCATCATGCTGTCGGAAGGCCGCCTCGTGAACCTCGGCAACGCGATGGGCCATCCGTCCTTCGTGATGTCGGCCTCCTTCACCAACCAGACCCTGGCGCAGATCGAGCTGTTCGCCAATAACAAGGACGGCAAGTACAAGAAGGAAGTCTACGTGCTGCCGAAGTCGCTCGACGAGAAGGTCGCGCGCCTGCACCTCGCCAAGATCGGCGTCAAGCTCACCGAGCTGCGCAAGGACCAGGCCGACTATATCGGCGTGAAGCAGGAAGGCCCGTACAAGTCGGACCACTACCGCTACTGAGGCGCAGCGCGCGTCAAGAACGCACGAAGCCCCGGAGCAATCCGGGGCTTTTTTTCGGCCTCACGCTGTTGTCGGTCACGCGACCGGCGGACCTCCAGGCTTGCGCGCAAGGACCAGCATGGCCGAAGTCCTTGCGCCAAGCGTGCGACGAAGCAACTCAAAGCCTGTGATCGCCATCAACGGGAGGCGTGACTTCATCGGATTGAACCATTCCGCAAGCTTCGGCATCGGCAGGACCGTGTTGTAGCGCAAGCCATGGCGGAACGAGTGAAGCCAGAAGGAATGTCCGGTCTGGTAGAAAATGCCCGCTGGCTCCAGTCCGGCCTTCTCGACCGCCCGCCCGATGCTCTTGCTGTTAAAGAGGGTCCAATGCCGGGGAATATGAAGACCGCCCCACCAGCCATTGGAGAAGAGCCGGCGATCGATCGAGTCGGTGTTCGGAGTCTCGAGCGCCAGGACTCCGCCAGGAGATAGCCACTCCGTTAACTTGCGCATCACGGCGATCGGATCTTCCACATGTTCGATCACGTGAAACATCGTGATGAGATCGATCGTGCCCGGTTCGATCTCGGTGCAGTCCTCGACGCGTCCCGCCCAAACCCTGAACCCGTCACTCTGAAGCTTGGGCAGCGCCGGCGAGGGCAAGTCCATGCCATAGATGCGGTCCCGCGACATCCCCCGTTCCGCGAACTGGTAGAGATAGCGGCCATCGCCGCAGCCGACGTCCAGATAGCTGGTCGGTTTTTTCTCCATCCGCTTGGTGATCCCGGCAAGCTTGATGCGATCGAGCATCGCCTTGCCTTTGAGAATGACGGCCGGCAGCTTTTCCGACATATCGTAGGCATAGTAGGTTGGCGGATAGATCGTGGACAGCTCACCGTTTGCCGGTCGCGGATCGATCCAGACCGCTTCACACTCGGTGCACTGGAAAAAGGTCCAAAGATTGCGGCACGTCTCGATTTCATAATCGAACCCGTGCGCATATTCGCGCCGATGATCGGACCCGCAAACGGGACAATGACTGACGCGCACCGTCTCGATCAGTGGTGCGTTCGTATCGTAGTTCGGCGGAAGACCAATGCCTCGCTCAAGCATGGGATTGCTCGGGCATGACAATTGCGGCGTTGCTCCGCCGCCAATTGGCATACGAGATCAGGTAGCCGACATACGATTTTCGCCACACAAGCCGCGTGTCGCCTTTCCTTGCGATCTCCGAGGTGCGTATCAGACGATCAGCCTCGGGCAGGTTGTAGTACGGGATGCTCGGCCAAAGATGGTGAGCCATATGATAGTTCATGTTGTGAGGGGCGAAGAACAGCTTCTCGAACCAATTGCTCTCGTAGGTGATCAATCGCATCGAGCTGTCTGCGTCTTCATCAGCGATCATCATCGAATGCTCGCAGAATACGCGCACGAGATCGGCGCGGTAGGCAAGGGCGTAGGTTGGCGCAAGCCAGAGGCACGGATAAGCCCAGGCTCCGATCGAATAGCTCAGGCCACCAATCAGAGCGAGTTGCCAGGCGGCCAGAAGAAGGATGTCTCGGAGCCGATAGCGCTCGGAGGGTTCGACGGGACTAGCGACGGAGTGGGGCGATCGCTTGAAAAACACATTCCTGACGGCCGTCACAAGCGGGCTGACGCCACTTAGGAATGCCATGAAGGGGATGACCACATCCTTGCCCTCGTGCACATATTTGAAACGATCGGGGTCGTCCGCGAGGCACGTCGAATGATGGTGCGTCATGTGGTTGCGACGATTGATCCGCGTGATCGCGCCGATCGAGGCGGTCATCGTCAGATCATTCCAGAGATCATTGAGGGTAACTGATCGAAAGAGTCTGCGATGGAGCCCATCATGCATAATGATGTAGAGGCCATAGAAATTCACACCGACGACGAAGAAGGCGAGGACGGCTGTGGCAAAGTTCGGCCACAGCGCGACCATCGTCCAGGCCGCTACGATCAATGTCCAGTGGACCACCGTCGCCAAGACGGGAACCCACGGTCTTATCTCATTGAGCCGTCTGAGGTCTGACGGCGTGATCAGATTAGCGCGAAACGGCGAATAGGCCTGGACCGACATTTCACGGTGCTCCCAGCGCAGGTCGTTCAAGCGGTCGAAGTACTACCCGCAATGGAAGGGAATATAAAGTAGTTCTACTAGCAAAAGGCCGACTCGATCGCCGGATTAGTCTGTCGTTTGCCGTGATACACGTTCCAGCCGCTCCGCGGTTGGAGCCGGTTCCGAGCGAGCCAATGCCTTGGAGCCGTGCGCGGGGCGACGTCGTTGGCGCGCGCTGGGAATGCGCGTAGACCAAAGAAGACCAAAAAGGTCGCGAAGACGCCGAAGTTCGTTTTCTGGCGCTTCCAGGACGGGAAGGCGGTGGATTCCACGAGGATTTCGACACCGCCTGGGTCTACAGTGTGACCATCTCCTGACGGTTGCAATTCGGCGCGGCGCTGCCCATGCTGTGCCCAGGGAGAGCGCCATGGCCGAAGCCGCAGAACATCTCGACGTCATCATCGTCGGTGCCGGCCTGTCAGGCATCGGCGCGGGCTATCATCTTCAGACCAAGTGTCCCACCAAGAGCTACCTCATCCTGGAGGGGCGCGACTGCATCGGCGGCACCTGGGATCTGTTCCGCTATCCCGGCATCCGCTCCGACAGCGACATGTTCACGCTCGGCTATTCGTTCAAGCCGTGGACCGATCCGAAGGCGATCGCGGATGGGCCGCAGATCCTGAACTATGTGCGCGAGACCGCGGCCGAGAACGGCATCGAGAAGCACATCCGCTTCCGCCATCGCGTCAAACGGGCTTCGTGGTCGACGCCGGACGCGCGCTGGACCATTGAGGCCGAGCGCATCTCGGGCGAGGGCGCGACCGAGCTGGTGTGCTTCATCTGCAATTTCTTATTTCTGTGCTCGGGCTATTACAAATACGAGGCGGGCTACACGCCGGAGTTCAAGGGCGCCGCTGATTTCGCCGGCCGCATCGTCCATCCGCAGAAATGGACCGAGGACATCGACTACGCGGGCAAGCGCGTCGTAGTGATCGGCTCGGGCGCGACCGCGGTGACGCTGGTGCCGGAGCTCGCCAAGAAGGCGGCGCAGGTCACCATGCTGCAGCGCTCGCCGACCTACGTGGTGTCGCGCCCTGCGCAGGATCCCGTCGCCAACAAGATCCGCCGTAATCTGCCGACGCGGCTTGCCTATCATGTCATCCGCTGGCGCAACGTGATGTGGGGGATGTTCTTCTTCCAGCTCAGCCGGCGCCGGCCAGCGAAGGTCAAGGAGCTCGTCCTCAAGGGCGTGCAGATGGCGCTTGGCCCGGACTACGACGTCGCCACCCATTTCACGCCGCGCTACAATCCCTGGGACCAGCGGCTGTGCCTCGTGCCTGACGGCGACCTGTTCAAGGCGATCCGCGAGCAGCGCGCCTCCGTCGTCACCAGCGAGATCGACACGTTCACGCGGGACGGGATTCGCCTGAAGGATGGCAGCGAGCTTGCCGCCGACATCATCGTGACGGCGACCGGGCTGGTGCTCCAGGTCGTCGGCGGTCTCGACGTCAGTGTCGACGGCCGTGCCGTGGATTTCGCCAATACGCTGACCTACAAGGGCATGATGTATGCCGACGTGCCCAACATGGCCTCGGCCTTCGGCTACACCAATGCGTCCTGGACGCTGAAATGCGATCTCACCTGCGAATATGTCTGCCGTCTCATCAATTACATGGACCGGCACAATTTCCGCCAGTGCATGCCGCATAACGACGATCCCGAAATCACCGCGCAGCCGTCGCTGGACTTCACCTCGGGATATGTGCAGCGCTCGGTCGCCAAGATGCCGAAGCAGGGCTCGAAGCAGCCGTGGCGGCTGTACCAGAACTACGCGCTCGACATCGTCTCCCTGCGCTTCGGCCGGATCGACGACGGCGTGATGCGATATTCCTGAACGCATCGCCGCCTGGAGTTATGCCTTGCGTGTGGCAAGTGCCAGTGCAAGGTCGATCGCGAGCGCCAGCCCCACCGCGCCGCCGCCGAGTGCGAACAGCACCGGATAATCGCCGCCGGTCTGCGCGTAGATCCAGGAGAAGCCGTAAGCGGCCGCGGCCTGGAACAGTGCAAAGCTGGTGGTGGCATGGCTCCATGTCGCGCGCTGCTGCTCGGCAGAGTGCGGAACGAGTTCATGGATACGTCCGAGCACCAGTGGCACGATGCCCGGCGTGAAGCCGCCGACCACGAGGCTCGATACGATCAGGGAAAGAGGTGCGGTGCTGACGGTCGGCAGCAGCACGGCGGCCGCCTCGATCAGAAAGGCCGCGCGCAACGCCGCACCGAACCCGGCGCGGTCACCGAGATGGCCGGTGACGAGCGGGCCGACGATGGCGCCGAGACCGTACAGCACCCAATAGCGCGATCCCGCGGCAATGCCCTGGCCGAGGCCGCGCGCCACGAAATCGACGATGAAGACCATGTGCGGTACCAACGCCACCGCGTTGAGGCCGTACTGGATCAGCAGCGTGCCGGCGATGGCCGAGGTTTGACGGGGCTTGGTTTGAGAAAGCGGAGTGTCGCTCTTCGCTTCGGCGGGCCAGTTCCACCAGCTCGCGAGCGTGAGCAGGGCGGAGAGCACGCCGAGCCCATACCAGCTCTGCTGCAGGCCCTGTTGCAGCAGCAGCGGCACCAGCGTGCCCGATGCGGCGACGCCGAGGCCGACGCCGGCAAAGATCACGCCGCCGACGATGCCACGCCTTGCTGCTGAGGTGTGCGGCAGAATGACGGAGGCCGCCAGCACCATGATGATTCCGCCGGTGAGGCCGGAGAGGAAGCGCCAGGCGAAGAACCACGTGAACGACACCGGCGATGAGCTGGCGAAAAAGGAGAGGGTGGCAAGCAGCATCATCGCCCGCAACGCGCGAACCGCGCCGATGCGGCTGGCGACACTCCGTGCCGCGAGCGCGCCCGCGAGATAACCGGCGAGGTTCGCAGCGCCGAGATAGACGACATCCGATGCGCTGAACCATTTTGCCGCGATCAGGGCCGGGATCAGCGGCGTGTAGGAAAAGCGGGCGAGGCCGAGTCCGACCAGCGAAGCGGACAATCCCGCCGCCGCATATCGCCAGGTCCGCTGCGAAGAGTGCTGCTTTGACGAGGTCTCTCGTGAGGCCGATACTGGCCTCGGATGTGGCCGAGCCCCGGCGTGTGGTTTCAGATCTGCGTTGGTCATGTCACCCTCGTGCGCGCGCGATCGCGCGCGGATCATCCTGTCTGGGCGGCGCGGCGCCGCCGGAACTCCGGCACGGGCAGGCCGCCCCAGCCCCAATTGTCGGTGTCGACTTCCTCGATCACGACGAAGGTGGAATCGAGCGGCTTGCCGAGCACGTCGAGCAGCAGCTGGCTCGACCCCTTGATCAGTGCGGCTTTCTCCTCCGCGGTGAGCGACGCCGCCCCTGGCGTCGTTCCTTCGCGGGTCACTTGAATGGTGACGATGGGCATTGTGGATCTCCTCCCACGCTCAGTGGCCGGCGCTCTGGCCGCCGTCGACATGCAGGATCTCGCCGGTGACGAAGGAGGCGCCCTCGAGATAAAGGACGGCACCGACGATGTCGGACATCTCGCCCATGTGGCCCACGGGGTGCAGTGCGTTGAGCTGGGCATGCGTCGCGGTCGGATGCATCGGCGACTTGATGATCCCTGGCGAGACCGCGTTCACACGAATGCCGCGCCTGGCGTATTCGATCGCGAGCGACTTGGTCGCGGCGTTGAGGCCGCCCTTGCTCAGCGAGGCCAGCACCGAGGGGACGTTCGAATTGGCCTGATCGGTCAGCGTGGTCGTGATCTGGACGACGTGACCCGAACCCTGCTTCTCCATCTCGGCGATCGCGAGCTGCGTGATGTGGAAGAAGCCCGCGACGTTGGTGCCCATCACCGCCGCGTAATCCTCGGCCGTGTACTGCGTGAACGGCTTTGCGACGAAGATGCCGGCATTGTTGACCAGCGTGTCGACGCGCCCGAAGCGGGCGACGGCCTGCGAAACCACACGCTCGGCGGTGCTCCGGTCGGCGATGTCGCCGGCCACGGCGAGGACGTCGTCGTCGCCTGACGGCTTGATGGAGCGTGCGGTTGCGACGACGCGGTAGTTGCGGTCCCGAAAACCCTGGACCAGGGCGGCGCCGATGCCCTGCGAAGCACCGGTGATGATGGCGACTTTCTGCTCGATACCCATAACGGGCTCCTGTTGTTGGCCTTGAGAACCTGCGCCAGCACTCGGCCGGCTTGGGTGGTGAGGTACGCCGGGGCAGCCCGGCTGCGAATACACGCCGTCCGGCAGACACTCTTTCGCGGCGCGAACGAATGCCGGGTCGGCGCCTGCCGACGGTTGTCGCCGCGGAGGGGAACGCCTAGCCTGCGGCCGGAATCTGAGGGGCGGCGGGGAAGGCATGGATCGTCTGGATGCGATGAAAGTGTTCGTCCTTGCGGTGGACGAAGGCAGCCTGGCTGCCGCCGGCCGCAAGCTCGGCCGCTCGCCGGCGGCGGTGAGCCGCGCCATCGCCTTTCTCGAGGAACGGGTCGGCGCCGAGCTGCTGCATCGGACGACGCGCTCGATCAAGCTGAGCGAAGAGGGCGAGCGCTATGTCGCGATCTGCCGCCGCGTGCTCACCGAGCTGGAGGAGGCCGACGACATCGCGGCCGGACCGCGGTCGGCGCCGCGCGGCCTGCTCACGATCACCGCTCCCGTGGTGTCGGGCGAGATGGTGCTGCGGCCGATCCTGGACGCGTTTCTCGATGCCTGTCCGACGGTGTCGGCCAAGCTGCTGCTGTTCGATCGCGCGGTCAATCTGATCGAGGAGGGCATCGACATCGCGCTTCGCATCGGCCCCCTCGCGGATTCGGCGATGGTGGCAATGCGGGTCGGCGAGATCAGCCGCGTGGTCGTGGCAGCCCCGCGCTATCTGAAGCAGCATCCCCGCATCACCGAGCCCGGCGATCTCGCCAAGCATCAGATCGTGGCGATGGCCCATCTGCCCAATTCCTGGACCTTCGCGCCGCAGGCCGGTGGGGCGGTGCCGCGTACGGTCCAGTTCACGCCGCGTCTCATCGTCAACAGCACCTACGCGGCCGTAGCCTCCGCCGTTGCCGGCCGCGGCGTCGCGCGGATGTATTCGTACCAGGTGGCCGAGCAGGTTGCGCGCGGCGAGCTCGAGATCGTGCTGGCCGCCGAGAAGGATCCGGAGATGCCGGCACACCTGATCTGCCCGCAGGGCCGGCTCTCGGTGCCGAAGGTGCGGGCCTTCTCCGACTTTGCCGTGCCGCGGCTGAAAAAGCACTTTGCGCAGCTCAAGAAGAGCGTCGCTGCACGCTGAGCATCGCTGCAGCCAATGCGTTGTTTTGCGTATTCGGTCGTCGGGGTGAATCGGCCACTCTGTCCAAACGGTTAACGCCGGATTAACCGCGGACTCCTAGCCTGTCTCGGCCGGGGTTACTCGCAAGGCCGAGGTGAGCCTAATGGAAGCCCAGAAGATCGCGGTCGACGCCGTCGTCGCGCTGACCAATTGCGACCGCAACGCTGTCGTAGCCTTCATCCGCCAGCTCTATCTCGCCGGGGTGACCGACCCCAAACGCCTGACCTTCAAGGGTCTGCAGGCGCTGACGCGGGCGTAGCCGGCTGGTTTCGGCGTAGCGGCGCTGATCCTCGGCCTCATCGTGTTTTCGGTACTACGTCAAGTGTGGCACGATGCGTTGGCGGATTACGCTACGCTAATCCGCCCTACGACTTCTGCGGTAATCCCGAGCGCGTCTAGTGATGGTGTTTGCGCCCTGCGGAGCTATCAGGATGCTGATAGCCTCGCAGCTCGGCGTATCTTTGCATTTGGCTCTGATTGAGCAAGGCCGCGGTCGACAGGTGATATTTGAGGTGGCTCTCGCGGAGCCGGCCCTGCGTTTCCGAAATGGCGACGATGGTCGCCTTAAGCGACTCCGGCGTCACGGCACGGGCAGAGAACAGGTTGTCCAATTCCCTCTCTTGCTCCACGAGCTTGTTGCCCAGCGGGACCGTCTCTTGCTTCATCGAATCGAAGAGGTGCTGAATTTCGGCGCGCTGATCGCCGGTCAGCTCGAGCCGATCCCCGAGCTCGAGAACGTGACTGGGGCCGGGATATCCATTCAGTTCAGCGGCAAGCGCCAGACCCATACCGCGTCCGCTCTGGAGATCGTCGACCTGCTGGTGCGACAGCGCCTTGATGGGACGCTGCTCGAGGCCGGCATAGGGCTTGCTGGACTGCGCGCTGGCAGCGTTGCAGGTGACGACAAGCGTGGCCGCAAGCAGGAGAAGGCGTCTCATGAGTCTGGCTCCATGAAATCAGGCCGGCCGGTCGATCTCCGCCGGGGTGCTCTCGAAGTCCATATCTTGCTGGAAGGTCTGTCCCATGGCAACAAAGCTTGCCGTGATCGAGGTAGCCGAAGATGGAGCAGGTGATGGCCCTCTTGCCGACCGCCGACAGCGCGACGAAGCAGTTCTTCCTGGCGTGGCTGGACACCTTCGCGGGCTACGTCCGCGAGGTCGACTACGCCGCGGCGCGGCCGCTCTTCCATCCAGATGTGCTTGCCTTCGGCACGCATAACGACGTCATCCCCGGCCTCGATCAGTGGGTCACGACGCAATGGGACAACGTCTGGCCGAAGACGACCGACTTTCGTTTCGTGCTCGATCAGACCTCGGTCCTGGCATCCCGCGACGGCACGATGGCGACGGTGATCGCGCCGTGGACGAGCACGGGATATCATCCCGACGGCAGCGCGTTTGCGCGCCCCGGCCGGGCGACGATGGTGTTCACGTGGAACGGTGACGGGTGGCTGTGCGTGCATTCGCACATGTCGCTCAATCGCGGTGTGCCGCAGGTGAGCCACGCCAATCGGCCGGTGAAGGCCTGGTAGAAAACGCGAAAGGCCCCGGATGCGACCGGGGCCTTGATTTTGGATACCTAGGGCGCATTAGCGAAGCGTAATCCGCCGTTCAGCAATAACAGCAATCAACTGGTGATGGCCGCGCGAAGGTGACGGATTACGCTTTCGCTAATCCGTCCTACGCATCGGGCCTATTCCGGCTGGCCGATGCTCACCTTCAGCGTGCCGACGCCGTCGACGCCGCATTCGAGCTTGTCGCCGGGCTGGAGCTGCGACACGCCGGCGGGGGTGCCCGTCATGATGATGTCGCCGGCGGCGAGCTTCACCTGCTGCGAGAGCTGCCAGATGATCTCGGGCACGTTCCAGATCAGCTCGGTCAGGTCGCCCTTCTGAGCCTCCTTGCCGTTGACCGTCAGCCAGATCTTGCCCTTGGCGGGATGGCCGATCTTGGAGGCCGGCTGAATGGCGGAGCACGGCGCGGAGCCGTCGAACGACTTGCCGATCTCCCAGGGGCGCTCCTTCTTGCGCGAGGCGATCTGGAGGTCGCGGCGGGTGAGATCGATGCCGACGGCGTAACCATAGACGTGATCCAGCGCCTTGTCGGCGGGAATGTTCAGGCCGCCGCTCTTCATCGCGACGATCAGCTCGACCTCGTGATGCAAATCCTTGGTCAGCGGCGGATAAGGAATGGTGGCGCCGTCGGGCACCAGCATGTCGGCGTGCTTGGCGAAGAAGAACGGCGGGGCGCGCTCGTCATTGCCCATCTCGCGGATGTGCTCGAGATAGTTGCGGCCGACGCACCAGATGCGGCGCACCGGATAACGGCCGCTTTCGCCGACGACGGGAAGCGAAGCCTGGGGCGGAAGCGGGATGACGTAGGAGGCGGCGTTCATGCGGGTCTCGCTGCTCTTGAGGTAAAGTGGAACTCTATGCGGTTGCGCTGATCGGCGCCAGAGCGCCGGCATCGTAGTGTTGCAGGCGGAAGAACGAGGCATAGCGGCCGCCGCGGCGGAGCAACTCGTCATGCCGCCCCTGCTCGACGATCTCGCCGCCCTCGATCACCAGGATCGCGTCGGCATGCATGATGGTGTGCAGGCGATGCGCGATCACGATGGTGGTGCGGTTCTGGCAGAGATGCTCGATCGCCTCCTGCACCTGCCGCTCGGATTCGGAATCGAGCGCGGCGGTGGCTTCGTCCAGCAGGATGATCGGTGCGTTCTTGATCAGCGCGCGCGCCACGGCGATGCGCTGACGCTGGCCGCCTGAAAGCTGCGTGCCGTGCTCGCCGACCGGTGTGTCGTAGCCAAGCGGGAAGCCCATGATGAAATCATGCGCGCAAGCCGCTTTCGCTGCCTCGGTGATCTCGTCCTCGCTCGCGCCGGGCCGGCCGAAAGCGATGTTGTTGCGGATGGTGTCGCGGAACAGATAGACGTCCTGCCCGACATAGGCAGTCTGCGCCCGCAGCGATTTGCGAGAGATTGCGCCGATCGACTGGCCGTCGATCACGATGTCGCCTTGCGTCACCTCATAGAAGCGCAGCAGCAGCGCCAGCACGGTCGACTTGCCGCCGCCGGAGGGTCCGACCAGCGCCGTGACCTTGCCGGGCTCGGCCACGAAGCTCATGCGGTTGAGCACGGTCTCATTGGCGCGATAGGAGAAGCTGACATCGCGCAGCTCGATCCGGGCGTCGGAGAGCTTCAGCGCCGGCTTGTCGTCGTCGGAGTGCTCGCTCGCCGGGCTGTCGACCACTTCGAGCAGCATGCGCGCGCCGACGAGCTGGCTGTTCAAGTCGATGTTGAGCCGCGCCAGCCGCTTGGCCGGTTCGGTCGCCATCAGGAACGCAGTCATGAAGGAGAAGAACGCGCCGGGCGTGGCGTTGAGCGCGACCACGCTGTAGCCGCCATAGAGCAGGCAGCCGGCGACCGCGAAGCCGCCGAGCATTTCCATCAGCGGGTTGGAGCGGTTGGCGACGCGCGCCATCTTGTTGGCGTTGCGCTCGACGATGGCGATGTTCTCGTCGATGCGGCTCTGCATCGTGTCTTCGAGCGTGAACGCCTTCACCGTGCGGATGCCTTGCAGCGATTCCTGCATGGTCTCCATGATGTCGGCGGTGCCGGTGAACTGGTTGTAGGCGAGGCCCTTGATACGCTTGACCAGCTTGCGCAGTACCAGCATCGCGGGCGGCACCACGACGAGGCCGATGAACGACATCACGGGGTCCTGCCACACCATCACGCCGATCATGGCGAGCAGCATCAACAGGTCGCGCCCGACGGCGTTGACCAGCATGTTGAGCACGTCGGTGATCGACTTGGCGCCGGCCGTCAGCCGCGCCAGGAATTCTGACGAATGCCGCTCGGAGAAGAAGCCGACGCTTTCGCGCATCAGTTTTGCGAACAGCTGGCGCTGGTTGGTGGCGAGGATGGCGTTACTGATCTTGGTCAGGATCACCATGTGGCCGTAGGTCGCCACGCCCTTGATGAACAGCAGGATCACCGTGATCCCGGAAAACATCGCGATGCCCGGGATGTTCTTGTCGACATAGGCCTGGTTGATGACCTGGCCGAGCACATAGGTCGCGCCTGCCGTCGCGCCCGCGGCGACCGCCATCAGCGCGAAGGCGACGAGGTAGCGCCGCCAATAGACGACGCCCTGTTCCGTGACCAGGCGGCGAATCAGGACCGCTGCCGCATAGGGATCGTCGGTGATTTTCTTTGGAAACTGGGCCATCCGGTGTCCATTGACGGCGCAGGACAAAGCCTGCCCGCACGTCAGGGATCGAAGGGCCTCTGTGCCCGCTCAAGCGGGGTTTTTCAAGCCCAATTAAGGGCTTGCGCTCAGATGGAATCTAGGCCGAGGCGGCGTGGCGAAGCTCGCCATGGCGCTCGTGGAACAGCTTGTCCTCCCACGCCAAAGCGTGGGCCGCGATGGTCTCGAGGTCGTCGTATTGCGGCTTCCAGTCGAGCAGGCCGCGGATCCGGCTGGTGTCGGCGACCATGGTCATGATGTCGCCCGGCCGGCGCGGAGCGTACTGCACGGCGAAGCTGCGGCCCGAGACCCGGCGCACCGCGTCGATGGTCTCCAGTACCGAATAGCCGCGGCCATAGCCGCAATTGAGCGTCGTCGAGGCGCCGCCATTGCGCAGGTACGCGAGCGCCGAGCGATGCGCCTGCGAGAGGTCCGTGACGTGGATGAAGTCGCGAATGCAGCTGCCGTCGGGGGTCGGATAGTCGGTGCCGAACACGTCGATCTTGGTGCGCTGGCCGGTCGCGGCCTCGACCGCGATCTTGAGCAGATGCGTGGCGCCGACGGTGGCAAGCCCGATGCGCGCCTGCGGATCGGCGCCGGCGACGTTGAAATAGCGCAGGGTGACGTACTGCATGCCGTAGGCGGCGGCGACGTCGTGCAGCATGATCTCGGTCATCAGCTTGGACGAGCCATAGGGCGATAGCGGCCGCGTCGGTGCATGCTCGGGCACCGGCACCTGGTCCGGATTGCCGTAGACGGCGGCGGTCGAGGAAAAGATGAAGCGGCCGATGCCGCGCTTGACGGCGACATTGAGCAGGTTGCGCGCGGTCGTGAAATTGTTGCGGTAGTAGCCGAGCGGATCGCGCATCGAATCCGGCACGACGACGGAGCCCGCGAAATGGATGATGCTCTCGATGTTGTGCTGCGCGATCACGCCTTCGAGCAGGTTCTCGTCGCCGGCATCGCCGATGAACAGCGGCACGCCCTCAGGCAGATAGGCGGAGAAACCGGTCGAGAGATCGTCGATCACGACGACGTCCTCGCCGGCTTCCGCCAGCGCGAGGACCGTGTGACTTCCGATATAGCCGGCGCCGCCGGTGACTAGCACAGTCATGATCTCACCCGTCTTCGATCAACGCGCCAAGTTAACGTTTGCGCGGTGAAGAGGGGGTTTCGGCGCGGCTGAACTGGTCACTATGCTTAATGTTGCGTATAGGGACTTTGCGAAACGGAGCATGACGTGGCCAATTCCCCCGGCGATCTCGAAGTGATCGTGCCAAATCTGCACAGGCGCTATTCCGGGGTTACCGCGACCAACCGGATGGTGGCGCCGCGGCTGGCGAAACTGTACCGCTCCGCCTGGTTCGGCTCGCACGCGCCGGCTGGGATTGCGCGGCTGAGCGTTGCCGATTTTCTGAAGCTATGGCGCCGCAAGGCGCCGCTGATCTGGCACGCGCGGCGCAACAACGAGATGATCGCGGGCGTCGCGCTACGCGCGTTCGGCTGGCCGTTGAAACTCGTGTTCACCTCGGCGGCGCAGCGGCACCATAGTTGGATCACGCGCTGGCTGATCCGGCGCATGGATGCGATCATCGCGACGTCAGATCTCTCGGCCTCGTTCCTGAAGGTGAAGGCGACGGTGATCCCGCATGGCGTCGACACCGACGTCTATGCGCCGCCGGTCGACCGCGCTGCTGCGTTCGCGGAGTCCGCGCTGCCGGGCCGCTACGCCATCGGCTGCTTCGGACGCGTGCGCGCGCAGAAGGGCACCGATTTGTTCGTCGACGCGATGTGCCGCCTGTTGCCGCGCTATCCCGATTTCACCGCCGTGATTGTCGGGCAGGTCACGGCCGAGCAGACGTCCTTTGCGAACGAGCTGAAAAAGCAGATCGAAGTGGCCGGCCTGCAATCGCGCATCGTCATCACTGGCGAGCTGCCGATCGAAGCGGTGCAGCGCTGGTATCAGCGGCTGACGATCTACGCCTTCACCTCGCGCAACGAGGGTTTTGGGCTGACGCTGATCGAGGCGATGGCGGCCGGCAGCGCGCTCGTCGCCGCACGCGCCGGCGCGGCCGAGCTGGTGGTCGAGGATGGCGTGAGCGGCGTGCTGGTCCCGACCGACGATGCCAATGCGTTGGCTGCGGCGCTGGAGCCGCTGATGCGCGATGTGGATGCCGCGGCGGCGATGGGCGAGAGGGGGCGAGCGCGGGTGCTCGCAAAATTCAGCCTCGATGCGGAAGCGGCGCGGATCGGCGAGGTCTATCGGCCACTGCTTTGAGCGACCAGTGTCGCGCCGGCAACCGAAAAACGCGAAAACAACCCCATGCACAGTAGCCGCGGCCAGCAAAATCAATGGCTTGGCGGCTGGAGCGATGCGCTGCGGATTTCACAAAGCGCGTTTGACGCATCGGGCAAAACACCGGCGCTGATCATCAGCGGCGCAGGCGTTGCCGACGCTCACGTCTCCGCCCTTGCCCCAGCTTCACCCAGCACCCTCTCCGCAATCGCCACCACCTCGCTCGCTGCGATATCCCGCATGCAGCGGTGGTCGTTCATCCTGCAGACCGTGCTTTGGCAGGGCTGGCAGGACAGCACTTCCTTGTCCTGCACCACGGTCGCGGCAAGCCCGTTCAGCGGGGCCCAGAGATAGGGGCTGGTCGGGCCGAAGATGCCCATGGTGGGCGTGCCCAGCGCGGCTGCGATGTGCATCAGGCCGGAATCGTTGGAGATGGCGACGCCGGCCGCGGCCATGGCCAGCACGCCGTTGCGCAGATCGTTGCCGGTGAGGTCCCTGACCCCCGGGCCGCCGGCCGCGACGATCTCCTGAGCCAGCCCCTTTTCCGCGGGGCCGCCGACCACCCAGACCTCGAGGCCGCGCTCGACCAGCAGCCGGGCGGCCTCCGGATAGTAGGTCCAGCGCTTTGAGACGCCGACCGAGCCGGGGGCGAGCGCCACTGCGGCGCCCGCGCTGAGGCCGTTGGCCTGCCGCCAGCGGACGATATCGTCGGCCGGAACCCGCAATTGCGGCACCGGCCATTCCGCCGGCAGTGGCGCGCCGTCGGGCTGGGCCAGAGCGGCGTTCTTGTCGATGAAGCGGGGCAGCTTCTTCTCGCCCCAGCGCCAGCGGTTGAGCAGGCCGAACCGGAATTCGCCGACGAAGCCGACCCGTTCAGGAATACCGGCCAGGGCGGGCGCGATGGCCGCCTTCCAGGTCCGGGGCAGCACCAGGGCCGTGCCGTAGTTCCGCTCGCGCAGGAGCTTCCCCAGGGCGAACTGGCGGGCGACGGCGAGGCGGCTGCGCGGCAGGTCCCAGACGATCCCCTGGCGCACGCCGGGCATGTAATCGACCAGCGGGGCGCACAGGGATGTGGTGAGGAGATCGACCGGCCGGTTGGGCCAGCGCTCCTTCAGAACCCGGACGACGGTGTGATTCCGAACGAAATCGCCGATCCACATGTAGGGAATGATCAGAATCGGGCGGGTGTCGCTCCGATCTGCATCTCCGCTAAGTGTCGAATCTTGGTTCATTCGTTAATGGAGCCGAGGCGATCTGATTGTGGCGGTTCGGTAGCCGCTCCGGGCCGGCAGGTAAAGCCGGCAGACCGCTCAATCCCAAAACCGCTTACACTTTGGCGGCTCATGCGCTACGGCAGGACCGGGCCGCAAAGATCGGGCAGGGATTTCGGAAATGTTGCTGGTGACCGGCGGGGCCGGTTTTATCGGGTCGAATGTCGTGGCCGCGCTCAATGACGCGGGCCGCAGCGACGTCGTGGTCTGCGATTTCCTGGGTAACGAGGGCAAGTGGCGGAACCTCGCCAAGCGCCAGCTTGTGGATATCGTCCCGCCCGCCGAGCTGATGGACTGGCTGAAGGGTCGCAAGCTCGATGCCGTGATCCATCTCGGGGCGATTTCCGCGACCACTGCGACCGACGGCGACCTCGTGTTCGAGACCAATTTCCGCCTGTCGACGCGCCTGCTCGACTGGTGCACGGCGGGCGCGGTGCCGTTCATCTACGCCTCCTCGGCGGCGACCTATGGCGACGGTGAGACGGGATTTGACGACGACGCCTCGCTGCCGGCACTGAAGAAACTGCGGCCGATGAATCTCTACGGCTGGAGCAAGCACATGTTCGATCTCGCGGTCGCCGGGCGGGTCGCGAACGGCGATCCGCTCCCGCCGCAATGGGCGGGCCTGAAATTCTTCAACGTGTTCGGCCCCAACGAATATCACAAGGGCTCGATGATGAGCGTGCTGGCGCGCCGTTTCGACGACGTCAGGGCCGGCCGCGTCGTGCAATTGTTCAAGTCGCATCTCGAGGGCATCGCCGACGGCGATCAGCGCCGCGATTTCATCTATGTCGACGACGTCGTGCGTGTCGTGATGTGGCTGCTGGCGACGCCGTCGGTGTCCGGTCTCTTCAACGTCGGAACCGGCAAGGCGCGCAGCTTCAGGGATCTGATGTTGGCGGCCTATGCGGCGCTCGGCACCAGGCCCAACATCGAATATATCGACATGCCCGAGCAGATCCGCGGGGCTTACCAGTATTTCACCCAGAGCGAGGTCGATCGCCTGCACCGCGCCGGCTATAACGGCGGCTTCACGACGCTCGAGGATGCGGTGAAGGCCTATGTCGGGGATTACCTCGACCGGCCCGACCGCTTCCGCTGAGGCCATTTGAACATGCCGACGCCCATTCTCGATTTCGACGCCCTCGCGAAGGCCATCTCAGGCCGCACGGTGCTGTGCATCGGCGATATCATGTTGGACGAGTTCGTCTATGGTGAGGTGTCGCGGATCTCGCCGGAAGCGCCGGCGCCTGTCATCGCGGCCCAGCGCAGCGAGATCCATATCGGCGGCGCCGGCAATGTCGCGCGCAATGTCGCCTCGCTGGGCGCGCGCTGCATCTTCGTCGGCCTCGTCGGCGAGGACGACGCCGGTGCACGGCTCAAGGCGGCGCTGGACGAGCACGCCGGCATCGAAAGCGTGCTCGTGCGCGATCCCTCGCGCCCGACCACGCGAAAAGTCCGCTTCGTCTCCGAGCATTTTTCCACGCACATGCTGCGCGCGGACTGGGAGCAGGCGGCGCCTGCTTCCGATGACATCGAGACGAAGCTGATCGAGGCGATCCTGCCGCAGATCGCGCGCGCCGACATCGTGCTGCTCTCGGACTACGCCAAGGGCGTGCTGACGGCGCGCGTCATCCGCCACACCATCGATGCCGCGCGAAAGCTCGGCAAGCCCGTGATCGTCGATCCCAAGAGCCTGAACTGGGCGATCTATCGCGGCGCCACGCTGCTGACGCCCAATCGGAAGGAGTTCTCTGAAGCGACCCGAAGCCGCGCCGAGACGGTGCAGAGCATCGTCGAGGCCAGCGAGGACGTGATGCGGCTCGCCGATTGCGAGGCGATCCTGGTCACCCAGGGCGAGCACGGCATGACGCTGGTGCCGCGCAATGGCGCGGCGGTTCACGTTCCGGCTTTTCCGGTGAAGGTGCGCGACGTCTCCGGCGCCGGTGACACCGTCGCCGCCGCGCTCGCGGTGTCGCTTGCTACAGGCGCGGACTGGGACACGGCGCTGCGCATGGCCAATGCCGCTGCCGCCGTCGCCGTCGGCAAGCAAGGCACCGCCAGTGTGAGCGCGGCCGAGCTGCGCCGAAAGATCCTGCCGCATGCCACTCTGGCGGCCGAGGAGAAGATCGTGCTCGAGCCGGCCGCACTCGATGCGCAGCTCGCCGAATGGAGAACGCAAGGCCAGCGCGTCGGCTTCACCAATGGCTGCTTCGACATCCTGCATCCCGGCCACGTCAAGGTGCTGACCGCGGCGCGCGCCGCCTGCGACCGCCTGATCGTGGGGCTCAACAGCGACGCCTCGGTGCGGCGGCTCAAGGGCGCCGAGCGGCCGGTCCAGGACGAGCGCGCGCGTGCCGAGGTGCTCGCGGCGCTCGAAGCCGTCGATCTCGTCGTCATCTTCGATGAGGACACGCCGATCGACCTGATCACCCGGATCAAGCCCGGCGTGCTGGTGAAGGGCGGCGACTACACCCGCGAGCAGGTAGTCGGCCACGAGGTCGTCGAGGAAGCGGGCGGCACCGTCGTGCTGGTCGACATCCTCCAGGGCTTCAGCACGACGGCGCTGGTCCATCGCGCCCGGGGAGGGGGCAAGTGACGGCACTGGCACGCGAGACGACCGGCGGGATGTTGCTTCGCCGCCTGCGCAGCCCGGCGGCCTGGCGCGAGACCGTCGATATATTTGCGGTCCTGACCGCGGCCTCGCTGCCGTGGTCGACCTCGCTGGCGGGGATCTTCAACGCGCTGATGCTGCTCTGCATGGTGCCGTTTCTCGACGTCCGCGCGTTCCTGCAATCCTTGAAGCGTCCGATCTGCGCGGCCCCGATCGCGCTGGTCCTGCTCGCGCTGGTGGGGACGCTGTGGTCGGACGCGAGCTGGGGCGCCCGCTTCTATGCGGTCAATCCGACCATCAAGCTGCTGGTGCTGCCGGTCCTGCTCTATCATTTCGAGCGCTCGCCGCGCGGCCGCTGGATCTTCATCGCCTTCCTGGTGTCCTGCGCCCTATTGTCGGTGATGTCCTGGCTGGTCGCCTTCTACCCGAACCTCGCGCTCAAGACCGATCCGGCCGAGCGCGGCATCTTCGTCAAGAATTACATCGACCAGAGCCAGGAATTCGCGCTTTGCGCGGTCGCGCTCGCCTATCCGATCGTGATGCTGCTGCGTGAGAAGCGATACTGGTTCGCCGGGCTGCTGACGGCGCTGGCACTGAGCTTCTTCGTCAACATGACCTTCGTCGTGGTGTCGCGCACCGCGCTCGTCACCGTTCCAATCATGTTCGGCGTGTTCGCGCTGCTTCACCTCAAATGGCGCAGCATCGCGCTCATCTCCGCCACGTTGCTCGTCGCCGCTATTCTCGCCTGGCAGGCCTCGCCATATTTGCGCCATACCGCCGAGAGGTTTTCCGACGACTACACGCGTTACATGGAAAAGGGCGAGCCGACCTCGGCGGGTCTGCGGCTCGAATTCTGGCGGAAGTCGCTCGGTTTCTTCGCCGAGGCGCCGATCAAGGGGCACGGCACCGGCTCGACGCGCGGATTGTTCGAACGCGTCGCGACGCCCGCCGGTCAGTACCAGGCGTCCGCCGAGGTGATCGGCAACCCGCATAACCAGACGCTGAACGTTGCCGTGCAATGGGGCGTGATCGGCATCGCCGTTCTCTATGCGATCTGGATATTGCATCTGCGCTTGTTTCGCGGCGACGGCCTTGCCAACTGGACCGGGCTCCTGGTGGTGGTGCAGAACGTCTTCACCTCGCTGTTCAACTCCCATCTGTTCGACTTCCACGAGGGCTGGATGTACGTCATCGGCGTCGGCGTTGCCGGCGGCATGGTGATCCGGGGGCAACAGGCCGAGGCGAAGACGGGGGAAGCCGGTTCCTGAAAGCCCGCGCGGCTGGCAAGTCTGGTCCAGATGGGCTATCAGCGCGGTCAGGTTGCATCTAACTGGGTTTTCATCGGTCGGCGGATGACGCGTCTTTCGCATCTCACCTTGCGCAATTTCCTGATCGCGCTCCACGACCTGCTGGCGACCGCGGCGGCGCTTTTTGCCGCCTTCTATCTGCGATTCGAGGGTGGCGACGGCTTCTTCGACCGCCTGCCGCTGCTGTTCCAGATCCTGCCCTACTTCCTCGCCTTCAGCGTGGTCGTGTTCTTCATCTTCAACCTGACTACGACGAAATGGCGCTTCATCTCGCTGCCTGACGCGTTGAACATCATCCGCGTCGCGACCGTGCTGACGGTCGCCCTGCTCGTGCTCGACTACATCTTCGTCTCCCCCAACGTCCGCGGCGCCTTCTTTCTCGGCAAGGTGACGATCGTCCTCTACTGGTTCCTCGAGATCTCCTTCCTCAGCGCGCTGCGCATGACCTACCGCTACTTCCGCTATACGCGGGTACGGCGTCATGCCAGGGGCGAGGAGGCCGCGCCGACGCTGCTGATCGGCCGCGCCGCGGATGCCGAGGTGCTCCTGCGCGGCATCGAGAGCGGGGCGATCAAGCGCATCTGGCCGGTCGGCGTGCTGTCGCCGTCGAGCTCGGATCGGGGCCAGTTCATCCGCAACGTGCCGGTGCTGGGTGGCATCGACGACGTCGAGGACGTCGTCGCCGATTTCGCCAAGCGCAACAAGCCGATCGCGCGCCTCGTCATGACGCCCTCGGCATTCGAGCCGGAAGCGCGTCCGGAATCGATCCTGATGCGGGCGCGCAAGCTGGGTGTGATCGTCAACCGGATGCCTTCGCTCGAGAGCGGCGATACGCCGCGGCTCACGGCCGTCGCGGTCGAGGACCTTCTGCTGCGGCCGAGCGAGACGATCGACTATGCGCGCCTGGAAGCGCTGATCAACGGCAAGGCGGTGATCGTCACCGGCGGCGGCGGCTCGATCGGGTCGGAGATCTGCGAGCGTGTCGTGGCCTTCGGCGCCGCGCGGCTCCTGATCGTGGAAAACTCCGAACCCGCGCTTTATGCCATCACGGAAGCGCTCGCCGCGCGAGGCGCGGCCGCCGAGATCGAAGGGCGGATCGCCGACATCCGCGACCGCGAGCGCATCGTGCGCCTGATGGCGGGGTTCAAGCCGGACATCGTGTTCCACGCCGCCGCGCTCAAGCACGTGCCCATCCTCGAACGCGACTGGAGCGAGGGCGTCAAGACCAACATCTTCGGCTCGATCAACGTTGCGGATGCCGCCGTTGCCGCCGGCGCCGAAGCCATGGTGATGATCTCGACCGACAAGGCGATCGAGCCGGTGTCGATGCTCGGCCTGACCAAGCGCTTTGCGGAGATGTACTGCCAGGCGCTGGATCACGACCTCGCAGCCGGGGCGCACGGCGCCAAGCCGCCGATGCGGCTGATCTCGGTCCGGTTCGGCAACGTCCTGGCTTCGAACGGCTCGGTGGTTCCGAAATTCAAGGCCCAGATCGAGGCCGGCGGCCCGGTGACGGTGACGCATCCCGACATGGTCCGCTACTTCATGACCATCCGCGAGGCCTGCGATCTCGTCATCACCGCGGCCACGCATGCGCTCGGAACGCACCGTCCCGACGTCTCGGTCTACGTGCTCAACATGGGCCAGCCGGTGAAGATCGTCGATCTCGCCGAGCGCATGATCCGCCTTTCCGGGCTGCAGCCGGGCTACGATATCGAGATCGTGTTCACGGGTATGCGGCCGGGCGAGCGCCTGCACGAGATTCTGTTCGCCACCGAGGAGCCGACCCGCGAGATCGGCGTTGCCGGCATCATGGCCGCGCAGCCGAACGAGCCGCCGATGCAGACGTTGCGCAAATGGATTGCGGCGCTGGAGCAGGCGATCGCGCGCGACGATCGCGCCACCATCAGGACTATCCTGAAGGATGCGGTGCCCGAATTCGGGTCGACCGCGGCCTGACCATGCAGCCTCGGGGCAAGATCGTCGTCGCGAGCCAGCATTATCCGCCGGATACGAGCACGACGGCGGCGATCATGGCCGAGATCGCATGCCGTCTCGCCGCCGAGCACGAGGTGGTCGTGCTCTCGGGCTGGCCGGGCGCGTTGCCGGACTTGCAGACCGGTCCGGGCAAGCCGCGCGTCATCGCAATCAAGAACCGCATGGCGGGCAAGGCGGCGCTGGTGCGGCGCGGGGTCTCGGAGCTGCTGTTCGCGGCGCGCACGTTCTTCGCCTTGCTGCACGAGCTCAAGGCAGGCGACGTCGTGCTCACGGTCACCGCCCCGTTCATGCTGCCTTACGCGGTGGCGGCGGCAGCCAGGCTCAAGGGCGCACGCTCGGCGCTGATCATGCACGACCTCTTTCCCGACGTGCTGGTGATGGCGGGCCTGCTGAAGCCGGGCTCGTTCGTGACGCGGACGATGCGCGCCGCCAACGGCCTGATGTTCCGCGCGCTCAATGCCGTCATCACCATCGGCCGCGACGCGGAGCGGCCGCTGCTGAGCTATGCCGGAATGACGCGGAACAAGATCCGCTTCATCCCGAACTGGGCGACGCTCGTGCCCGCGCCGCGGCCGGTCGATTCGGACAACCCGTTCCGCAAGGCGCTTTCCGCGCGCTTCATCGTCGGCCTGTCGGGCAATCTCGGTTTCACCCACGATCCGGAGATCGTGTTCGAGGCGGCGCGGCTTCTGAAGGACGAGGCCGACATTCACTTCCTGCTGTCCGGCTGGGGCATCGGCTTCGAACGGCTGAAGCAGTTGCAGGCAGCGGCGAACCTGCCCAATGTCTCCTTTGTCGGGCGGGTCGAGGATGCCGAGCTCGAGGCGTTCCTGGCGTCCGCCGACCTCTGGATCATTCCATACAGGAAGGACGTTGCAGGGGTGTCGGTGCCGAGCCGGTTCTACAATCTGCTGGCGGTCGGCCGTCCCGTGGTGCTGGTGTCTGAGCCGGAGTCCGAGGCTGCCTTGACGGTGGTGGAGAACGGGCTCGGCTGGGTCGTGACGCCGGGCCGCCCGGACCGGCTCGCCGCGGCGATCCGCGCGGCGTCCCGTTCCAACGACGATGCGATGACGGAGCGCGCGGTGAGGACGGCATTGCGATTCGACCGGACGACGGCGATGAACGCCTATGCCCGTGTGATCGACGAATTGTTGCACACCGCGAACCTTTCGGAGCAACGATGAGCGAGAAGAAACCAGTCGTGCTGGTGACGGGAGCGAGCGGCTTCGTCGGCCGTCATGTCGTGCCGGCGCTCCAGCGCGAGGGATGGTCGGTCCGCCGCGCGGTCCGTCGCGCGGAAGGTGCCGACGACGAGGTGGTGATCGAGACGATCGGTCCCGAGACCGATTGGCAAGCCGCGCTGGAAGGCGTCGACGCCGTCGTCCATCTCGCCGCGCGCGTGCATCACAAGCACGAGGAGCATGCGGTCCAGCTCTACCGCAACGTCAACATCGCCGGCACGCTGCATCTGGCGCGCTGCGCGGCGACGGCCGGCGTGCGCCAGTTCGTCTTCATCAGCACCGTGCTGGTGCACGGCCGCAGTAACGAGGGCCGCGCCCCATTCAGCGAGAGCGATATCCTGACGCCGCGCGGCCTCTACGGCATGTCCAAGGCTGCGGCCGAAGCGGGCTTGAGGACGCTGGCGCGCGACAACGACATGAAGATCTCGGTGATCCGGCCGCCGCTGGTCTATGGCGCGGGCGCCAAGGGCAATTTTGCGCTGCTGACGCGCGCGGTCCAGCTCGGGTTGCCGCTGCCCGTTGCCGCGATCCGCAACCAGCGCGCCTTCCTTGCCGTGCAGAACCTGTCGTCGTTCATCCTGCGCCGGCTCGGCCATCCCGATCCCGCCAGCAATTTCGAGATATTCCTCGTCGCCGATAGGGAGCAGGTCTCGACACCCGAATTCATCACCCGTCTGGCCGAAGCGTCCGGCAAGAGCCTGCGGCTGTTCGGCATGCCGCCGGGCCTGCTCAGCACGCTGCTCAGCGTCATGGGCCGGCAGGATACGCATGACAGCCTGATCGGCTCGCTCGAGCTCAACATCTCCAAGGCGCTCGCGACCGGCTGGCAGCCGCAGGTGTCCCTCGACGAGGGGTTGCGGCTGGCGCTGTCGGCTCAGGATGCCTGAGGGCGGGAGAAGCGCCGCAGCACGAAGGCGACCGCGACCGCGCCCGCGAACAGGGTGACGATCGCGACCGGCATCGAGCCGGCGCGAACGCTGACGATGGCAAGCAGTGCCAGCACGAGATTGAGCGCGAACACCTCGCCGATCACCTGCTTGACCTTAAAGCCGTTGTCGGTGGCGCGCTGATAGAAGTGCGTGCGGTGTGCCGACCAGAATGGTTCGCGCCTGATGATGCGGCGAAACAGCGTGATGGTGGAATCCGCAAGGTAATAGGCAGGCAGCAGCAGTGCCGCAGCGGGCTGTCCGTGCCAGGCGAGCTCCAGCAGGCACCAGCCGAGCAAGAGGCCGATCGGCAGGCTGCCGACATCGCCCAGGAAGACCTTTGCGGCTGGGCGGTTGAACGGCGCAAAGCCAAGCATGGCCCCGCACAGCGCCGTGGCGAGCAGCGCCGCGGATGGCGAGAGGTCGCCATACCATCCGAGCAATCCGAGCGCGGCCGTGACAGGCACCACCTCCGCCACGGTCATGAGGTCGAGCCCGTCCATGAAATTGACGAGGTTCACGAACCAGATGCCGGCGAGCAGGATGAGGCCGCGCTCGAGCGCGAGCGGCAGCGCCGGCACGATGCGCGCGGTCTCCGGTGTCGTGAATACGACGGCGGCCACGGCTCCAGCCTGAAGCACGAGGCGGAGCAGCACGGGCAGGGGCCTGATGTCATCGACAAGTCCGACCATCGCGATCACGACGGCGGAGCCGATCAGAGGCAAGGGAATCGCGCCGTACGTCCAGGCCGCCCAGGACGCAGCCACCAGCAGCGTGGCTGCGACAACCGCGATGCCCGCACCTTGCGGGGTCGGTATCTTGTGCGACGAGCGTGCGTTCGGACGCGCCAGTGCATAACGCTGCAGCAGCGGCATGCTGCACCAGATGATGCAGGCGGAGATCAGTGCAGCCAGCACGGCCGGCGCAAGCGCAAACAGCACCAGCCCGGCCGCATGGTCCGGACCCGCGACGAGGGTTGTCACTCCGGCACTCCGATCGGCGCCGACCCCTGCGCGGCTTTCTCCGCGCTGAGGATCCAGACCAGGCCGCCGAACGCGCCGACGATGAAGGACACGGCGCCGAACAGCAGCGAGACGTTGACGCCCTCGTTGGCGGCCAGGCCGGCGAAGCCGAACGCCAGGCTCATCGTGGCTTCACGCACGCCCCAGCCGGCGATCGAGATCGGCATCATCGTGATCAGCATCACGGGTGGCACCAGCAGGAACACGTCGCTGAAGCGAACCGGGGCCGCAATCGACTGCACGACGCACCAGGCGATGACGACGGCGAGCACGTGAACGAGCACCGACAGGATTGCGATGATCGGTCCGCGGCTGCGGCTGAAGATCACGCGGTTCGCGATCACGGCACAGGCGTGAATGTGATGCGTGGCCCACCAGGTCTTCAGCCAGCGCCATTTCAGCGCGCCGAAAACCAGGAAGCCGAGGCCGCCGGCGAGCGCCAGGAAATCGATGAGCAGCAGCGCCGAGCGCCCGTGCGGATCGGTGATGAGGGTGTAGCTCCAGGGCAGGCTCGCGACGATCAGAATCGCGAGCGCGATCAAGCCGATCGCGCGGTCGACGAAGATCGAGTAGGTCGCCGCACGCCAGCCGGCACCGGCGCGCGCGACCAGCCAGAGCCGGACCGCGTCGCCGCCGATCGCCGACGGCAGGGTCTGGTTGAAGAAGGAGCCGATCACGTTGTAGCGCATGGCGCGGCCGAGCTCGAGCGGCGCGCCGCAGACGGCGCTGATCTCGCGCCAGCGCAGCACGCCGACGAAGATCTGCAGGAAGGTGACCGTGATCGCGGCGCCGATCCAGAACAGGCTGGTCACGGTGAAGCGCGAAAACAATTCGGACAGATCGACCTTGCGCAGCGCCAGATAGAGCAGCGCCGCGGAGATCAGGATTTTGGCCGTCGACAGCAGGATTCGGCGCATCTCGCCCGCATGAACAGGGTTTGCGAAGATTTGAGGCAACCCGACGCGAGCGCCGAATTCGGCCGCTTTGGTATGGTTTTGGCGCCGATCTTGCAATAGCTCTCGTGGGCTCTCGTGGAGGGGCATTATGGAGCGCATGAGCCGCGGCGGGCCTATTGCGATCACCTTGAGGTGACGGCTAAACAGGATCGGGCTAAGGATCCCCGGGGAACAGGATGACGGATCAGGCGATTTTGGTCACCGGGGCCGCCGGCTTTATCGGCTTTCACGTCGCCCGGCAGCTCCTGGGCGAAGGCCGCACCGTCGTCGGGCTCGACAATCTCAACAGCTATTACGATCCAGCACTGAAGCGGGCGCGCCTGGCGCTGTTGCAGAGCGACCCCCGCTTCTCCTTCGTCGAGGCCGATCTTGCCGACCGCGAGACGATGGCGGCGCTGTTTGCGCAACATCGTTTTACGGAGGTCGTGCATCTCGCGGCGCAGGCCGGCGTGCGCTACTCGATCGAGCAGCCGCACGCCTACGCCGATTCCAATCTGGTGGGCTTTCTCAACGTCCTCGAGGGTTGCCGCAACAGCGGTTGTCGTCATCTCGTCTACGCCTCGTCATCCTCCGTTTACGGCGCCAACACAAAATTGCCATTTGCGGTTGCGGACCGCACCGACCATCCCGTGAGCTTCTACGCCGCGACCAAGAAGGCGAACGAGGTGATGGCGCAGTCCTACAGCCATCTCTATCGCCTGCCGGTCACGGGACTGCGCTTCTTTACCATTTACGGGCCATGGGGACGGCCCGACATGGCCATGTTTCTGTTCGTAAACGCCATCATGGCGGGCAAGCCGATCCGGCTGTTTAACCATGGCCGAATGCGTCGCGACTTCACCTATGTTGATGATGTCACACGTGTAGTATCCAAGCTGATCAATCTTGTGCCTGCGGACGATCCGGCTGCCGCAAATGCGCCGTTTAAGCTCTACAATGTCGGCAATCACCATCCGGAGGAACTGATGCACGTCGTCGGGCTTCTGGAGCGGGAGCTGGGCCGGACGGCGATCAAAGAATTGCTGCCGATGCAGCCGGGAGATGTGCTGGAAACGTTCGCGGATGTCGAGGACCTGATGCGCGACACCGGCTTTGCACCGTCAACGCCGATCGAGCATGGGGTCCATAATTTTGTCACCTGGTATCGGGACTACTTCAAGGTTTGAGATGACGATGGACAAACGCATTATCCCCCTGATCATGTGCGGCGGCGCCGGCACGCGGCTGTGGCCGGCTTCGCGCGAGGTGCGGCCAAAACAGTTTCTGCCGCTGTTCGGCACGCGCTCGACCTTCCAGGACACGCTGCTGCGCGTTTCCGATCCCTCCCTGTTCGACCGGCCGATCGTCATCACCAATGCGTCCTATCGCTTCATGGTGCTGGAGCAGCTCGCCGAGATCGGCATCGAGGCCGACGTGATCCTCGAGCCGATGCGTCGCGATTCCGGACCTGCGATCGCGGCCGGCGCGGTGTTCGCGCAGAACCGCGCCAGTGAAGCCATCGTGCTTGCGCTCGCCGCCGACCACGTCGTGCAGGACAATTCCGCTTTCGTTGCCGCCTGCCGCGAGGGCCGTAACGCCGCGAGCACCGGGCGCATCGTCACCTTCGGCGTCAAGCCGGAGCGGCCGGCGACCGAATACGGCTACATCAACCCGGGCGAGGTGATCTCCGGTGAGGTGCATGCGGTCGCGCGCTTCGTCGAGAAGCCGGACGCGGTGAAGGCATCCGACTACGTCAATTCGGGCTATCTCTGGAATAGCGGCAATTTCATGTTCCCGGCGAGCGTGCTGCTCGACGAATATCGCAGGGTCGATGCAGGAAGCGTCGAGGCCGTCACCAACGCGGTCAACAATGCCGGCCGCGATCTCGGCTTCGTCACGCTGGAGCCCGAGGCGTTCGGCGCGGCCAAGGCGATCTCGATCGACTATGCCGTGATGGAGAAGACTTCGCGCGCCGCGGTCGTGCCGGTGTCGTGCGGCTGGTCCGACGTCGGCTCCTGGCACGCGGTGTGGGAGCTCTCCGACAAGGACGCACAAGGTAATGCGTCGCACGGCGCTGCGGTGTTCGAGGATTCCCGCAACTGCAACGTCACCACCGATTCCGCGCTGGTCGCGCTCGAAGGCGTCGACGATCTCGTCGTGGTCGCGACTGCTGATGCGGTTCTGGTCTCGCGCCAGAAGGATGCCAACGGCCTGAAACGTCTCGTCACGAAGCTGAAGTCGGTCGCGCCGAAGGTCACCGAGGAGCATCTCAAGGTGCACCGGCCCTGGGGCAGCTATCAGTCGGTCGACAATGGCGAGCGCCACCAGGTCAAGCGCATCGTGGTGAAGCCAGGCGGGCGACTATCGCTGCAGAAGCACCATCATCGCGCCGAGCACTGGATCGTGGTCCGCGGCGCCGCCCGCGTCACCGTCAACGAGGCCGTGAAGACGGTGCACGAGAACGAGTCGATCTACATCCCGATGGGCGCCGTGCACCGGATGGAGAACCCCGGTAAAATCATGCTGGAACTGATCGAGGTCCAGACTGGAAGCTATCTCGGGGAAGACGACATCATTCGGATTGAAGACGACTATCAAAGGTCGTAACCAGCAAACTCCGAATCACGAGACCCGGGCCAAAGAGCGATATTTTTCGGCTTAAGGCCCGGGGAACGTGTAACTTTTTGAATCAAATCGTGTCCGGGCCGCCAAGGCGGCATTCGCCACAAATGTGGCGTCCGTGCTAGAAGCGCGCCGGGGATTTGCGTGAATCGGGGTTTGCTCAAATGAGTTCCAAAGGATCTGCACCGGCAAAGGCCGGCTTGCGCGTCGGCGTCATTGGCGCCGGCGTGATGGGCAGCAACCATGCGCGCGTGCTTGCGGGTCTTCCCGGCGTCAGCCTCGTCGGCGTCGTCGATCCTTCGCCGGCACATCGCACACGCGCGACGGAACTTGCCAATTGCGCGAGTTTCGAGACGCTCGACCAGCTCTTCGCCGAAGGCATCGACGCCGTCACCATCGCAGCTCCCACCCACCTGCATCACGAGGTCGCGCTCGCCTGCATCGCCAAGAACATTCATGTTCTGGTCGAGAAGCCGATCGCATCCACGGTGGAGGAGGGCCGCGAGATCGTCGCTGCCGCGCAAAAGGCCGGCGTCACGCTGATGGTCGGCCATGTCGAGCGCTTCAATCCGGCGGTTGCCGCCGTCAAGCAGGCGATCGCTGGCGAAGACATTCTTTCCATCGCGATCACGCGCGTCGGCCCGTTTCCGCCGCGCATGTCCAATGTCGGCGTCGTCATCGACCTCGCCGTGCACGACATCGACCTGATCCGCTGGTTCACCGAATCCGACATCGTCGAGGTGCAGCCGCAATTGTCGAGCGCCGTCGCCGAGCGCGAGGACATCGCGCTCCTGCAGTTCCGCACCGAGAGCGGCGTGCTCGCTCACATCAACACCAACTGGCTGACGCCGTTCAAGGCGCGCAGCGTCACGGTCGCGACCCGCGGCAAATACGTGATGGGCGATCTGCTCACGCGCCAGGTCACCGAGTGCTTCGGCTTCAAGCCTGACGGCAGCTATTCGATGCGGCATCTGCCGGTCGGACATGACGAGCCGCTCCGCGCCGAGCTGATCGCGTTCCTCAAGGCGGTGCGCAACGGCGAGACGCCGGCGGTCACCGGCGACGAAGGCGTCGCCAGCCTCGAGATCGCGACGCAGTGCCTGGAGACGCCGTCGCGGCCCGCGGCCAAATCGCCCGCCCTCAAGGGCCCGCGCCGCGTCGCCGGCTGAACCCGTCATCCATGTCGACCATTCAAGAAGGCGCCAAGAGCCAGGTCATGAACCAGCATCTGCGTTCCGAACCCATTCCCTTCATCGACGTCGGCTCGCAGCGCCGCCGGCTCGGCGCTTCGCTGGATGCCGCGGTCAAGCGCGTTCTCGACCATTGCCAGTTCGTCAATGGCCCTGAAGTCGCCGAGCTCGAGAAGCAGCTCGCGGCCTACAGTGGTGCCAAGCATGTCATCGGCTGCGCCAGCGGCACCGACGCGCTTCTGATGGTGCTGATGGCAAAGAACGTCGGGCCCGGCGATGCCGTGCTGTGTCCGTCCTTCACCTTCATCGCGACCGCGTCGCCGGCCGCACGGATGGGCGCGACCCCTGTCTACGTCGATGTCGACGAGACGACCTTCAACATGAGCCCTGAGTCCCTGAAGCGCGGCATCGCGACCGCTCGCAAGGCGGGCCTGAGGCCGGTTGCGGTCATTCCGGTCGATCTGTTCGGTCAGCCCGCCGATCACGATGCGATCGCCGAGATCGCCAGGGCCGAAGGCCTGTTCGTGATCGACGACGCCGCGCAAGGGTTCGGTGCAAGCTATAAGGGCCGCAAGCTCGGCACCTTCGGGCTCGCCACCACGACCAGCTTCTTCCCGGCAAAGCCGCTCGGCTGCTTCGGCGACGGCGGCGCGATCTTCACCGATGACGACGAGCTCGCGGCCACCTTGCGCAGCATCCGCGTGCACGGGCAGGGCGTCGACAAATACGACAACGTCCGCCTCGGCCTGACCGGCCGGCTCGACACCATGCAGGCTGCGATCCTGATCGAGAAGCTGAAGATCTTCGACGACGAGATCGCAGCCCGCAACAAGGTCGCGGAGCGCTACGCGCGTGGGCTGTCCAACGTGGTCACCGTGCCGCGTCTCAGCCCGGGCAATACCTCGGTCTGGGCGCAATACACCATCCGCCTGCCTGAGGGCACCGACCGCGACGGCTTCGCTGCCGCGCTAAAAGCCCAGGGCGTGCCGACCGCGATCTATTACGGCAAGTCGATGCATCAGCAGACCGCCTACAAGCAATATCCGGTGGCCGGGGGCGGCCTGCCCGGTTGCGAAAGCCTGTCGCAGGATGTCATCAGCCTGCCGATGCACGCCTATTTGACCGAAGCCGACCAGGAGCGGATCATCGCCGCCGTCCGCGGCGCGCTGGGGGGGTGATCTTGCGCTTTTCTTCCCTCTCCCCTTGTGGGAGAGGGTGGCTCGTCGCGAAGCGGCGAGACGGGTGAGGGGTCTCTCTCCGCACTGAATGCAAGGAGAGAAACCCCTCACCCGATTGAGTTTATATCTACTTGCGGCGCTGCCCTCTCCCACAAGGGGAGAGGGCACAGCAATGCGCATCGCAGGCCGAGCGGCCGTCTTTTTTCATCACGTCAAACTTCAAAGCCTTATCGTTAGACTGATTAGTCTCTAGAACAGTCCACATGCTCGGACGCATCTTCACGGTCGGTGGTTACACGCTGCTCTCGCGGCTGACGGGGTTTGCCCGCGACATCATGCTCGCGGCGATCCTCGGTGCCGGCCCCGTGGCCGATGCCTTTTTCGTGGCGCTGCGGCTGCCCAATCATTTCCGCGCGATCTTCGCCGAGGGCGCCTTCAACGCCGCCTGGGTGCCGGCCTATGCGCATGTCCATGGCGAGAAGGGGGGGGGGGCGGCAAAGCTGTTCGCCGACCGCATCTTCACGCTGCTGTTGGCCTCGCAGGTGGTGTTGCTCATCGTCGCCTGGCTGTTCATGCCGCAGGCCATGCGCATCCTGGCGCCGGGCTTCAGTGACGATGCCGAGCAGCGCAAGCTCGCGATCGAGCTGACCCGGATCACCTTTCCCTATCTGCTGCTGATCACGCTGGTGACGCTCTATGGCGGCATGCTCAACGTGATGCAGCGCTTTGCCAGCGCCGCGGCCGCCTCGATCTTCCTGAACGTTTCGATGATGATGACGCTGGCGGTCGCCGTCTGGTTTCCGAGCGCGGGCCATGCGGCTGCCTGGGGCGTCCTGATCTCCGGTTTCCTGCAATATTTCCTGCTGGCCGGCGATCTCGCCCGCCATGGCGGCCTGCCGCGCTTTGCGCCGCTGAAGCTCGACGAAGACGTCCGCGGTTTCTTCAAGGCACTCGGGCCTGCGACGCTGGGATCGATGGGCACGCAGGTGGCGCTGTTCGCCGATACCATCATCGCGACCTTCCTGCCTGCCGGCGCGCTGTCGGCGCTTTATTATGCCGACCGGCTCAACCAGCTCCCGATCGGCGTGATCGGCATCGCCATCGGCACCGTGCTGCTGCCGGAGATGTCGCGCCGGATCACGGCCAACGACCATGACGGCGCGATGAAGGCGCAGCGCCGCGCCTTCGACTTCACGCTGCTGTTCTCAATCCCGTTCGTCGCGGCCTTCCTCACCGTGCCGGACGAGATCATGCGCGCGCTGTTCGCGCGCGGCGCGTTCTCCAAGGCCGACGCTGTCGCCGCGGGCGGCACGCTCGCGGCCTACGCCATCGGCCTGATCCCCTTCGTGCTGATCCGCAGCGCGGTTGCGACCTTCTATGCGCGCAAGGACACCGCAACGCCGGTTCGCGCGTCGCTGACCGGCATTGCGGTCAATGTCGCGCTGAAGGTCGCCTTGATGGGATCGCTGGCCCAGGTCGGCCTTGCGCTCGCAACCGCCGTCGGTGTCTGGACCAATCTGTTGCTGGTGCTGTTCTTCGCCGTGCGGCGCGGCTTTCTCGTGCTGGACCGCGCCTGGCTGATGTCGCTGGCCAAATTCCTGCTGACCGGCTTGATCCTCGCCGCAGCGTTCTGGCTGATCGCGCACTTCAGCGCTTCAGCTCTCGCCTCGATGCGCTTCCACGACGAGTTGACGCTGGTTCTGCTCGCGATCGGGGGTACAATCGTCTACGCGCTTGCGATCCTCATCCTGTTCGGCCGCAGCTGGCTGGTTTCGCTGGTGCGCGGCTAGGCGCGTGCCGAAAGCCAACACGCCTACCCCGCCTTCACCGCGCCGAAGAATCGCTTTGAACGCGGACAACGCCGTGAGCGGATGGACCGTTTGTTGGGCCTCGGAGGCACCAGGGGTCTACAGCGCGTCATGCCCGCCGGGCGGCCTTCATGCGGTTCGCCAATCGTGATACGATCTCGACATTCAGGTGCCGTCCTCAGGCAGCAACGCGATGAGGCAGTGACCATGTCATTTCGCTCTTCCTGGTCCACATCTCGGATCGACCAGTTCGCCACCGGCAATGCCGACCTGCTGATCCTGATCGGCCGCATCCTGCTTGCATGGGTGTTTGTTGGAAGCGCGTATGGAGCACTTGGCAACTTCAGTGGCTCAGTGGGCTATTTTCGGTCGCTCAACCTTCCAGTGCCGCAGCTGTTCACGACGACCACCGTCATCCTGGAAATACTGATATCGGTTGGTTTGATACTCGGCGTTGGTACGCGCTACTGCGCAATTTTGATGTTTCTATTTGTATTGTCGGCTACTGCAATCGCACATCGTTACTGGGAATATCCCGCCGGTCCGCAACAGTTCGGGCAGTACAACAATTTCCTGAAGAACATCTCGATATCAGGAGGCGCTCTGTTGATCCTGGTCACCGGAGGGGGCCGGTTCTCCCTCGATCGGAGGCTGGCAGGCTAGCAGCGTTGTTCGTTTCAGCCGCTTCTTCGGCCTGATAGCCGATAACTTGATTCGAGTGAGCATCGTCGGCCCCGGCAGAGTTGCGACAGGTTGCAGCCGCACGATGTGCCGTTTGGTCCGTTCGTCTGACGCCATCAACGCGACGCGCAGCTCTGCCAGCTCGGCAGCTGCCAAGCCGTGCCTTTGCGGCCGTTTACTGCGTCACTTCGCCTTGTGCCTGAAAGCAACCTCGAGCAGATGGCTGACGAGATTCGAGAGCGGCTTCAGGCGCTCGCTTATTATCCTGAAGGAAAGCATCAGCCACGTCGCGAGCGCGGCACACCACAACAAGGTTTCCAATGTTTCGGGCATGAGGACACCCATGAAAGCGATTACTGGAAATCCGAGCAGTGTTGCCGATCTGAACCCACGCGACAAGTCCTCCTAAAAGTGGCAACATGCTGAAACACTCGGAAGAACCGTAGCTCGCCATGACAATCGCCTCAGCACGGCGTCTGAGTGTACGCCGGGAAGCTGGACCATTTTGCTGCTGGTGCTCTTCTTTGCCGCGCGGCGCGGCTTTCTCGTGCTGGACCGTGCCTGGCTGATGTCGCTCGGCAAATTCCTGCTGACCGTGATCATAGCCGCAGCGTTCTGGCTATCGCGCGCTTCGGCGGTTCAGCTTTCGCCTCGATGCATTTCCATGACGAGTTGACGCTCGTCCTGCTCGCCGTCCGCGGCACGATTGTCCATGCTCTCGCGATCTCATCCTGTTCGGCCGCAGCTGGCTTGTCTCGCTCGTGCGCGGCTAGGCAAGCAGGTGCTCGCCCCCAGGATGCAGCGGACATCGGCACATCTCTTGATTTTGCGCGTTTGGCGTGCTACACGCGCTGCATGATTAAATGCTCGCGCACCGTCAACCGCAACCACATGACCCGCTTCGGCTGGGCCGTGGAAGGAGTCGTGCGCTAGGAATTCGACGACGACATCTTTTCCACCAGGCCCCGCCGGCATCGGACGGGGCCTTTTGTTTGGCCACGCTCCCTGCCGGCTCAACAGCAGGAGCGTCCGATGCCACCCCAACAGACGAACATCTCACCCGAAATTGAGGTCGATGCCGCAAGGCGTGGCCTCGACCTTTCCATCGTCCTGAGCCTGCTCAGGCGCTACTGGCGTGCATTTCAGGAGTGGCGGCCGCGCGCAGGGGTCACCTTGCAGGACCTCAGTGACAGGGAGCTGATGGACATCGGTCTGACGCGCGGCGATATCGATTGCATCGCGCCTGAGCGCGCCATCGAGAGATTGAGAGACAGCACGAGGACTCTGTGGGGCCGCGGTGGGATGTGACGGACACAATTCCTGCCGTTCTTCACTGCGACAAGGAGAGGAGGCGAACATGATATCGCATGCTGCGGGTGCTCAGGCGGACGTGGAAATCCGGCGATTGAATGTCGATGATCTCGATCTTTTTCGCGACATTCGCGCGGAGGCGCTTCAGATGCACCCTCAAACGTTTGGGTCTCCTGAAGAGGACGAGGGCGGGGAGCCGATGATGGCGGCTTATCGCCGTTGGCTGGATGGAATGATCCTCGGCGCATTTCGATGCGGGAGCTTGATGGGCGTCGCGGGCTTCTATGTATCGCCAGATCGGCGATCGCAGCACAGGGGCAACATCTTCACGGTTTACGTGAGGGAGGAGGGCCGAGGTAAAGGGGTCGGAGATCGGCTCATCAAGGAGCTTCTTGCCCATGCCGAGGCACGCGGCGAGCAGGTGCATCTCGCCGTCCTGCTCGAATCGACCGCTGCAATCAAAATCAACACCTACAAGCGTAACGGCTTTGAAATCTACGGTACCGATCCCGCTGCCGTCCGCATAGGAGAGGCCACCTACGACAAGTACTTTATGGTCAGGAAATTCAGCCGCTAAGGTCGTCCCGCACGGCTGTCCGGCCTGGTCGCGCCAGAACCGTCGGGGGTGGCTTCGAATCATCGGCCTCAATGGGGGAACGGCCCGCCTAAACCCGTTTGCCTTGCCAGTTTTTCCACGGCAATATGCCGGCAAAACAACCATGAGAACGGGAAGATAAAATGGCGGCTCCCATCAAGTTCGGCGTTGGCCAAAGCGTGCTGCGCAAGGAGGATGACGCGCTCATCCGCGGCAAGGGCCGCTATACCGACGATTACGCGCCGCAGGCTGCGCTGCGCTGCCTGATGCTGCGCTCGCCGCACGCGCATGCCAAATACACCATCGATGTGAGCCGCGCCCGCGGGCTGCCCGGCGTCGCGCTGATCCTGACCGCCGACGACGTCAAGGATCTCGGCAATCTGCCCTGCCTGTTCAACCTCGAGACCGATCCGTTCACCGGCCCGCCATACCCGATCCTGGCCAAGGACGAGGTACGCCATGTCGGCGATGCCGTCGCCTTCGTCGTCGCCGAGACCATCGACCAGGCGCGCGACGCGATCGAGGCGATCGACGTCAAATGGTCGCCCCTGCCGGCGGTGACCGGCGTCGTCAATGCCGTGAAGAAGGGCGCGCCGCAGGTCTGGCCCGACAAGGCCGGCAACGTGCTGTTCGACGTCTCGATCGGCGACAAGGCCGCGACGGAAGCTGCCTTTGCCAAGGCGCATGCAGTCGCCGAAATCTCGATCGTCAACCCGCGTGTGGTCGCGAGCTTCCTGGAGACGCGTGCGGCGGTCTGCGAGTACGATTCCAAGCGCGACCATCTGACGCTGACGGTCGGCAGCCAGGGCAGCCACCGCCTGCGCGACATCCTGTGCCAGAACGTGCTCAACATCCCGACTGACAAGATGCGGGTGATCTGCCCCGACGTCGGCGGCGGCTTCGGCACGAAGCTGTTTCCGTACCGGGAATACGCCCTGATGGCGGTTGCCGCGCGCAAGCTGAAGAAGGCGGTGAAGTGGGCGGCCGACCGCTCCGAGCATTTCCTGGGCGATGCGCAGGGCCGCGACAACGTCACCACCGCGAAGATGGCGCTGGCCGAGGACGGCAAATTCCTCGCGATGGACTGCGACCTGATGGGTGACATGGGCGCGTATCTGTCGACCTTCGGCCCCTACATCCCGCATGGCGGCGCCGGCATGCTGCCGGGCCTCTACGACATCCAGGCCTTCCACTGCCGGGTGCGCACCATCTTCACGCACAGCGTGCCGGTCGATGCCTATCGCGGCGCCGGGCGGCCTGAAGCTGCCTATGTCATCGAGCGCCTCGTGGACGCCTGCGCACGAAAACTCGACACGACGCCGGACGCGATCCGCCGCAAGAACTTCATCCCGCCGAAGGCGCTGCCGTACAAGACGGCCACGGGCAAGGTCTATGATTCCGGCGATTTCGCCGCGCATCTCAAGCGCGCGATGGAGATCGGGGAATGGAAGGAGTTTGCAAAGCGCGCCAAGGCGGCCAAGAAGGAGGGCCTGATCCGCGGCATCGGCCTTGCGAGCTATGTCGAGATTTGCGGCGTGATGGGTGAGGAGACGGCCAATGTCCGCCTCGATCCGAGTGGCGACGTCACCGTGCTGATCGGCACGCAATCGAGCGGGCAGGGCCATCAGACCGCCTACGCGCAGATCGTCGCCGAGCAATTCGGCCTGCCGCCGGAGCGCGTGCATATCCGCCAGGGCGACACCGAGGAGATCGCGACCGGCCTCGGCACCGGCGGCTCGGCCTCGATTCCCACCGGCGGCGTCTGCGTGCAGCGTGCTGCGGGCGATCTCGGCAAGAAGCTGAAGGAGTTCGCCGCGCAAGCGCTGGAAGCGAGCGCGGGCGACCTCGAGATCACCGACGGCATGATCCGGATCGCCGGCACCGACCGCTCGATCTCCTTTGCCGACCTCGCCAAGCGACCCGGCGCCGACCCGTCGAAGCTGAACGGCAGCGCGACCTTCGCCAGTGCCGACGGCACCTATCCCAACGGCACGCATCTGGCGGAGGTCGAGATCGATCCGGCCACCGGCATCATCAAGATCGTCAACTACGTGATCGTCGATGATTTCGGCAAGACGCTCAATCCGCTGCTTTTGGCCGGCCAGGTGCATGGCGGCGCCATGCAGGGCATCGGCCAGGCGCTGATGGAGCAGGTGGTCTATGGCGCGGGCGACGGCCAGCTCATTACCGCGACCTTCATGGACTACGCGCTGCCGCGCGCAGCGGACGGGCCGGCCTTCGTGTTCGAGACTGCCAACGTTCCCTGCAAGACCAATCCGCTGGGGGTGAAGGGCGCGGGCGAGGCCGGCGCGATCGGCTCCTGTCCGGCCGTCGTTAATGCCATCGTCGATGCGCTCTGGCGCGAATACAAGATCGACCATATCGACATGCCGGCAACGCCTGAGCGGGTTTGGATCGCCATCAACGAGCACCATCGCCGTCACAGCCTCTAGGCGGCGATTCTTCCGCGGCGGGAATAAACGCTCGCTGCGGGGTTTCTATCCTTGAATGGGCCCACCCTCACCTCTGCGAGCCGGAGACATTTTCAATGAAACGAACGATGATTGTCGCGGGGACCATCCTGCTGGGTGCGGGCGCCGTGATGGCGCAGCAGGAGATCGCCGTTCAGCAGGACAATCTGATGCGCGCGATCGCCAAGAACCAGTATGGCGTGATCCAGAAGATGACCAAGGGCGACATCCCCTTCGACAAGAAAGCTGCCGATCAGGCCATCGCCAGCATCGAGGCCGATGTTGCCAAGATCGCCAAGACCTTCGAGGTCAATCCCAAGCAGGATGTCGTCGACGCGACCTATGGCGCCTCGCAAAAGGTCTGGCAGAACAAGGCCGATTTCGACTCCAAGATCCCGCCGGTGCAGAAGGCGATCGCCGATGTCAAGGGCAAGATCAAGGATGTCGCCAGCCTGAAGGCGGCCTATACCGCAATCAATGACCGCTGCAGCGATTGCCACGAGACGTATCGGGTCAAGCTGAAGTAGCGAGGCGCAATTCTCGCTCCATCCGGGCTACGGCGCCGATAAGGAATCGAAAAGGCGGTTGCGAAAGCAGCCGCTTTTTTGCGCCGGCGCGAAGCGCGGCAGGAATTTATGTCCGCAAGGCCTGACGGATCGCTGTGAGAGCAGCTATCTTGGCTGCAGTCGCCGCGGAATTGACGTGAGCTGTTGGAAATTGGCGCATCTCGCTCCCGACGGCCTCATCAGGAGTTCCATGGCGCGGCTTCAAGCAGAACAGCGAGACAGGCCATGGCAAAACCGTTTCCGTCGAAGACCCACATCGGCAACCATATGCTGCATCCCGAAACCTTGATGCTGACCTATGGCTATGATCCGCAATTGTCGGAAGGCGCCATCAAGCCGCCGGTCTTCCTGACCTCCACCTTCGTGTTCAGGACCGCCGATGACGGGCAGGACTTTTTCGATTTCGTCGCCGGCCGGCGCGAGCCGCCGGAAGGCATGGGCGCGGGCTTGGTCTATTCGCGCTTCAATCATCCCAACAGCGAGATCGTCGAGGACAGGCTCTCGATCTACGAGCGCACCGAGAGCTGCGCGCTGTTCTCGTCCGGCATGGCGGCGATCGCCACCACGATCCTGGCTTTCGTTCGCCCGGGCGACGTCATCCTGCACTCCCAGCCGCTCTATGGCGGGACGGAAACGCTGCTGACGAACACGCTGGCCCGCCTGTCGATCGGCGCCGTCGGCTTCGCCGATGGCATCGACGAAGCCGCGGTCAAGCAGGCCTCGGAGGAGGCCATGGGCAAGGGCCGCGTTTCGATGATCCTGATCGAAACCCCGGCCAATCCGACCAACGGCCTGGTCGATGTCGCCATGATCCGCCGCATGGCCGATTCCATCGGAAAGGCCCAGGGACACACGCCGATCATCGCCTGCGACAACACGCTGCTCGGCCCGGTGTTTCAGCGGCCGATCGAGCACGGCGCCGACATTTCCCTATACTCGCTCACGAAATATGTCGGCGGTCATTCGGACCTGATCGCGGGCGCCGCGCTCGGCTCGAAGGCGCTGATGAAAGGCATCAAGGCGCTCCGGGGCGCCATCGGGACCCAGCTCGATCCGCATTCCTGCTGGATGATCAATCGCTCGCTCGAGACGCTGAGCCTGCGCATGGAAAAAGCCGATGCCAATGCGCGCCTCGTGGCGGATTATTTGCGCGACCACCCCAAGGTCGCCAAGGTCCACTACCTCGGTCATCACGAGGAGGACTCGCCGGCCGGGCGTGTGTTCGCGCGGCAATGCCTGGGGGCGGGATCCACCTTCTCGTTCGACATCGTCGGCGGCAAGGATGCTGCGGTCAAATTCCTCAACGCGCTGCAGATCCTCAAGCTGGCGGTGAGTCTCGGCGGCACGGAGTCGCTCGCGAGCCTGCCCGCGACCATGACCCATTCCGGCGTTCCCGCCGACATCCGCCGGAAAATCGGGGTGCTCGATTCCACGATCCGGCTGTCCATCGGCATCGAGAATCCCTCCGACCTGATTGCCGACCTCACGCAGGCGCTGAACGCGGCTTAAAGCATGATCCGGAAAAGTGCGCAGCGGTTTTCCGAAAAGATCATGCTTGAACAACAACCTAGAGCGCGATGACGATTCATCCTGATCGCATCGCGCTTTAAGCGCGGCCGGAATCGAAAAGGCCGGACGCCCCTCCTGCGCCCGGCCTTCACGCAACGAAGCAGCGTCGCGGCTTACTTCGTCACCTGACCGCGGATCTCGCCGCCCGGGTTGGCCGCGGTGTGGATGTTGACGTAGAGCTTGCCGCCGAGCAGATCGGCAGCCTGCGCGTCGGTCAGCGTCGCTTCGCCCTTCACGGGGCTGGCGGTCGCATTCGGGATCGCGAGCGCGACGCCGGCGTTCTTGCCGGCCTCCGCGGGGCCGTGGAAATGGGCGGCGGTAGCAGGGCCGGACAGCCCGGAATAGGTGACCGTCCACGAAAGCTTCTTGCTGGCGGCATCATAGTCCAGATCGGCGGTTCCGGTGGCGCTGCTGGTCGTTGCCGGCACCTCGGACTTGCCGTCGAGCGTTGCTTTCAGCTTTTCGGCGCTGGCCGGAGCTGCAAAAGCAACGGCACCGAGTGCTAAGGCGGCAATGACGGTCTTGTTCATGACATTCTCCCTGCTGAACCCGTTCGGGCTGCCAAACTTTCAACAGCCGGCATTTCAGTTTATTCCCGTTTCCGGCCAAGGCGGGCTAAATTCTTCGTGGCTGGAGCCGCGGCGACATTGGTCTTAGGTTCGCCGTGTCGAGTGAATGGATACCCATGTTGCAACGAACAATTCTCGGGGGGCTGCTCGCCGCGGTCGCCGCCGGCGTCGTCTATTGGTGGCTCAGCGCGCCGGTGGTGGCGGCTGTGGGCAACGCGCCGGCGCATGTGGCAAACCTCGCCAACGGCGAGGCCATGTTCAACGCCGGGGGCTGCGCCTCTTGCCACGCCACGCCCGACCAGCCCGACCGTGTCAGGCTCGGTGGCGGCCTCGCGATCAAGTCGCCGTTCGGAACGTTCTACGCGCCGAACATCTCCCCCGATCCGAACGACGGCATCGGCAAATGGACCGACGCCGACTTCGTCAACGCGGTGATGCACGGGGTTTCGCCAGGCGGGCAGCATTATTTTCCCGCCTTCCCCTATACGTCCTATCAGCACGCAAGGCGCGAGGACGTGCTCGATCTCTTCGCCTATCTGAAGACGCTGCCGCCCGTTGCAGGCAAAGTGCGAGACCACGACGTCGGCTTTCCGTTCAACATCCGCCGCAACATCGGCGTCTGGAAATTCCTGTTTCTGCACGACAAGCCTTTTGTCGCCGACGGCACCAAGTCGCCGCAATGGAGTCGCGGCGCCTATCTCGTCAATAGTTTTGGCCATTGCGCCGAATGCCACAGCCCGCGCAACGCGCTCGGCGGCATCATCCGGGGCCAGCGCTTTGCCGGCGGGCCCAATCCGGAAGGCGAGGGCTGGGTGCCGAATATCACGCAGAAGCGCCTCGGCGAGTGGAGCGCGAAGGATCTTGCCTACTTCCTCAAGACCGGGGAATTGCCCGACGGCGACAGCGCCGGCGGCGCGATGAAGCGTGTGATCAAGAACACCTCGCAATTGTCCGAGGCGGATATTGCGGCGATGGCGGACTATCTCAAATCGCTGCCGCCGGTCGACGGTCCGCCGCGGCCCAAGCGCAAGGAAGCTGGTTAGCTCAGCTGGCGCCGAACGCCTTGAAGGTGATGATGGTGAGGGTGTCCTGGATGCCCGGCAGCACCTGCACCTTCTCGTTGACGAAATGGCCGATGTCGGTGTCCTTGTCGACGTAGAACTTCACCAGGAGGTCGTATTGGCCGGCCGTGGAGTAGATCTCGGAAGCGATCTCGGCTTCGGCAAGCGCATTGGCGACCGTATAGGACTGGCCGAGCTTGCATTTGATCTGGACGAAAAAAGGAACCATCGCGGGCACTCCGAAAGCGTATCTGGCGGCTAATAGGCCAAACCCGGCACCATTTAGCAAGCGGACTTGCCGGCCACCAGATGTCGGTCCGGCGCCTAGGAGGTCACCACGGCCGCGGCGAATGCGTCTCTGAGCCGCTGGGCAAGCTCGACCTTGCGATAGGGCTTGGTCAGCACGATCGCCTGCGCATGCGCGTGGCCCTGCTCGACCAGGGTCTCCAGCGCGTAGCCCGAGGTGAACAGGACCGGCAGACCGGGGCGAATCCGCCGCGCCTGGTCGGCGAGCTCCCAGCCGCTCATGCCGCCGGGCATCACGATGTCGGTGAACAGCATGTCGATACCGGGCTCGGTGCGCAGCTGCTGCAAGGCCTCCTTGCCGTTGACCGCGGCAACGACGCGATATCCGAGAGCTTCCACCCTCCGAATGGCGGAGGAGCGAACGAACGGATCGTCCTCGGCGATCAGGATCGTCTCGTATCCTCGGGGCGCCGCGTCCTCGCCATCGGAAAGCTCGGCGTGCGATGATCCGATGTCCGCGCGCGGCAAATAGATCCGGACCGTCGTCCCCAGGCCCGGCTCGCTGTAGATCGAGACGTGGCCATTGGATTGCTTGGCGAAGCCATAGACCATGCTGAGCCCGAGGCCCGAGCCCTTGCCGACCTCCTTGGTGGTGAAGAACGGCTCGAAGGCGCGCCGGGTGACCTCGGGCATCATGCCTTCGCCGTCGTCGGTGATCGAGATCAATACGTAGCTGCCGGATGCGACTTCGGGGTGAAGGGTGCGATAGTCGTCGTCGAGTGTCGTCAACTCCGTGCTCAGGGTCAGGTGGCCACCGGCCGGCATGGCATCCTGCGCATTGAGCGCAAGGTTGAGCACGGCGGATTCGAGCTGGGCCCGATCCGCGAAGGCCACGATCGTGCCGGGCCTGGAGGCCGTCCTGATCTCGATGTCCTCGCGCAAGGTGCGCTTGAGCAGCTTGAACATGGACTCGAGCAGGCCGCGGCAATCGATCGTCTGGGGCTGCAGCAACTGGCGGCGACTGAATGCGAGCAGGCGCTGCGTCAGCTCGGCACCCCGTTCGCCCGACTGGCAGATGTCCTCGGAAAAGCGGCGCAGGTCGGGCCTCGCCTTGAGCTGCTCGCTCAGGTGCTCGGCGTTGCCGATGATGACGGTGAGCAGGTTGTTGAAGTCGTGGGCGATGCCGCCGGAGAGCTGACCGACCGTCTCCATCTTCTGCGCCTGCTGGAGCTGCTGCTCAGTCAGCTTGCGCGCGGTCAGGTCGTGGACGATGCCGACGAAGATCAATTCGCCGTCCTGCCGGGTCCGGCCGACCGACACGTCCATCGAAAAGGTCGATCCGTCCTTGCGCAGGCCGATGGCCTCGCCGGCGGTCGCGAAATGCCTTGCGTGGCTGTCGGGCGCGGTGCCCGCCTCGGGCATCAGCATCCTGACGTTCCGGCCCATGATCTCGTCGGCAGAGTAGCCGAACAAGCGCTCGCAGGCCGGATTGAACAGCAGAATATGGTCCTGCGCGTCGAGCAGGATGACTCCGTCGACCGCTGTCTCGACGATCGCGGTGAGGCGCGCCACGCTCTCGCGCATCGCGCGCTGGGCGTCGCTGACCTGCTGGAGCAGGAGCGTCGCGTCCCGGCTCTTGATTTCCTCCTCCTCGAGCGCGGCCTGGACCTGCCGCAGCTCGAAAGGCGAGGGGATCGTCAGGATCTTCGGCAGCAGCGGCCAGAGCGCGCCCGCCGTGACCACGGATGCCACCGCGGTCGCCGCCTTGACCATGCCCTCGATGCCATAGACCGGGACCCAGAGCGTGTAGATCGACAATACGTGGGTCAGGCCGCACGCCATGATGAAGATCGCGAAGGCCCAATAGACCCAGCCGAACTTGAGGTCGCGCCGCTTGGTGACCAGAATCGCAAGGGCAAACGGAATCGAAAAATAGGCGGCGGCGATGCAGGCGTCGGAAACGACGTGAAGCCAGATCAGCTCAGGCTCCCACAACAGGCAGATGCCGTGCGGCGACAGCATGGACGGGTCGAGGAGACGTTCAAAAAAGGCCCACATCATTCCACCCCAAGATTCCGTTCCAGGCGGCTTGCGGGCCGGGAGCCCGCAACATGGGTGTCGCTGGACAGTTCCACTCTCACCTCGCGCTCCGGCGAAGCAGGTAAGGTTCGAGACTATACCAAGGGTCCGGCGCGGTTGCATTTTCAAGTCCGCACGATTGCGGGGCGTGCCGGCCCGCTGCTTGCCTGATTCGCAGGGAATACACGGCGTCGCGAATCACTGTCGGACACGGCTCGGCGCGCTTGCCGGTGTTCCACGGCCGCGCTAGGACAGGCCATGGCGGTGTCCTTATCCAGCAAAGGTGCCCGGCGATGACGACCCCAGTCGCACTCACCATCGCCGGCTCCGATTCGAGCGGCGGTGCCGGCATCCAGGCCGACCTGAAGACCTTTGCCGCGCTCGGCGTCTATGGTGCCTCCGCCATCACGGCGCTGACGGCGCAGAACACGCGTGGCGTTACCGGCATTCACCCGGTCCCGGCCGAATTCGTCACCGCGCAGATCGATGCGGTGTTCTCCGATCTCGACATTGGCGCGGTGAAGATCGGCATGGTGGCTGAGGTCGCCGGCATCGATGCGGTCGCGGCCGCGCTGTCGCGCTGGTCGCCGCGGCATGTCGTGCTCGATCCCGTGATGGTGGCAACCTCCGGCGACCGCCTGCTGGCATCCGAGGCCGTCGACGCGCTCCGCACAAAACTGATATCGCTGGCGTCGGTGATCACGCCCAATCTGCCGGAAGCCGCGGCTCTGCTCGACGAGCCGGTCGCGGCAAGCGAGGCCGAGATCGAAAGCCAGGGGCGTCGCCTGCTGGCGCTCGGCTGCCGTGCGGTCCTGATCAAGGGCGGACACGGCGAGGGCGCCGAGAGCATCGATTATCTCGTCGATGCCCAAAACACGATCGCGCTCGCCGCGCCGCGCGTTGCGACCCGCAACACCCATGGCACCGGCTGCTCGCTGTCCTCGGCGGTCGCGGCTGGACTGGCCAAGGGCGAAGATCTTGAGCTTGCCGTGCGCAACGCCAAGGCCTGGATCAGCGCGGCCATCGCAGCCGCCGACCGCTTCAGCGTCGGGCACGGCCACGGCCCGGTCCATCATTTCCACAGGTTCTACTGAGGCGGGCCGTCCGCGGAAGCGCGGCCATCGATCCGTTGAGCGCTGGCTTCATCGTCCCCAATGCCTTGTGGCGACATCGAGCAAGCGCCTCTCCTTCGAGACGGACCGCTTCGCGGTCTCCTCAGGATGAGGCTGAACTGCGTCGGTCCGCTTTGAATTTGCAGCCGCGCACTCCGCCCTCATCCTGAGGGCCCGCCAACGGCGGGCGTCTCGAAGGATGTGCCGCGGGGGAGATGGCCTCAGGGAAGAGTAGGGTCCCGGCGCCTCCTGCGGCGCCATGTCGCCTGATTGTCGCATGCGGCTGATATTCGCAGGCAGGCGAGGCAAGGCGTGATTCGTATCTGAGGGTGCCTCAAAAGTTCAATTGGTCATCCCCCTGTCACGGGACATTGTTACAGGCTGGCGCATGGGAAGTTACGATGTGAGTGACGAGAGCCCGGAGCGGCGCTTTCGCACGTTGTTCATCTCCGACGTTCATCTCGGAGCCCGCGGTTCTCAAGCTGATCTTCTGCTCGACTTCCTGCGCTACCATGATGCCGACACGATCTATCTCGTCGGCGACATCGTCGACGGCTGGGCGCTGAAATCGAGCTGGAACTGGCCGCAATCCCACAACGACCTCGTGCAGAAGCTGCTGCGCAAGGCGCGCAAGGGCGCCAAGGTCGTCTACATCCCCGGCAATCACGACGAGTTCCTGCGCAACTATTACGGCACGCATTTCGGCGGCATCGACGTCGTCGAGAACACGGTCCACACCGGCGTGGACGGCAAGCGTTATCTCGTCATCCATGGCGACATCTTCGACCTCGTGGTGCAAAACGCGCGCTGGCTCGCCCATCTCGGCGACAAGGCCTACGACTTCGCGATCCAGATGAATCGCTTCGTCAACTTCTTCCGCCGCTTGTTCAAGGTGCCCTATTGGTCGCTGTCGCAATGGGCCAAGCAGAAGGTCAAGAACGCCGTCAATTACATAGGCGCGTTCGAGCAGGCGCTCGCCGCCGAGGCGCGGCGCCACGACGCCGACGGCGTGATCTGCGGCCACATCCATTACGCCGTGATCCGCGACGAGGGCGGCATTCGCTACATGAATTGCGGCGACTGGGTCGAGAGCTGCACGGCGCTGGTCGAGCACGACGACGGTCATTTCGAGATCATCACCTGGGCGGATCATTTGCAGAAGCCGGCAGCCGTCCCGCAGGTTGCAGCCAGAGCTGCATAACAGAGGCCGCCTGATGCGCATCCTGGTCGCGACCGACGCCTGGCACCCGCAAGTCAACGGTGTGGTTCGGACGCTGACCAAGCTCGCCGACGCCGGCAAAAGCCTCGGCGTCGAATTCACGTTCCTGACGCCGCAATCCTTCCGCACCTTTGCAATGCCGAGCTATCGCGACGTGCGGCTGGCGATGCCCCGCCCCGCACGGATCGCGAAGCTGATCGAGGGGGCGCGGCCCGAAAGCATCCACATCGCGACCGAAGGGCCGATCGGCCTGATGGTCCGCCGCTATTGCCGCCAGCGCAAGCTGCCGTTCACGACCAGCTTCCACACCCGCTTTCCCGAATATGTCCGCGCCCGCGTGCCGGTGCCGGGCTCGCTGATCTGGCGGGCGCTGCGCCGCTTCCACGCGCCCAGCCGCGCCGTGATGGCGGCAACGCCTGCGCTCGCCCGCGAGCTGACCGAGCGTGGTTTCGACAATGTCGTGCTGTGGCCGCGCGGCGTCGACACCCATCTGTTCCACCCCCGCGCCATCGACCTTTGCCTGCCGGGACCGGTGTTCCTATCGGTCGGCCGCGTCGCGGTGGAGAAAAATCTCGAGGCCTTCCTCGATCTCGAGCTGCCCGGGACCAAGGTCATCGTTGGTGACGGCCCCGCGCGCGCCTCGCTCGAAGAGGCCTATCCCGACGCGATCTTCCTCGGCGAGAAGCACGGCGAGGAACTGGCGGATATCTATGCGGCCGCCGACGTCTTCGTGTTTCCGAGCAAGACCGACACGTTCGGCCTGGTGCTGCTGGAAGCGCTCGCGAGCGGCCTGCCGGTGGCCGCTTTCCCGGTGAAGGGTCCTCGCGACGTCATCGGCGATGCCCCGGTCGGCGCACTCGATCACGACCTGCGCAGCGCCTGCTTCGCGGCGCTGGACATCTCCCGGCAGGACTGCGTCGCGTTCGCCGCCAATTACACCTGGGAAGCCTCGGCGAGGGCCTTTGTGGCCAGCATTGAGGCGGTCGGCGCGGTGCTGCCTGGCCGGAACGCCGCGGAACAGCCGCGCTTCGTCGCCTGAAGAGAAAAATCCTCGCGCGGAGGTGTCTTGCCCGCGCTGCGGTGGCCGCGATAAGATCTGACATGACCGAACAGCTCCTCCCGATCGGCCCTGCCGATATCGACGCCGCAGCGCGCGTGATCGCGCCCTACGCCATCCGCACCCCGCTGTTGTCCTTTCCCGTGCTCAACGAGCGCGTCGGCGCCAAGGTCTTCCTGAAGCCGGAGATGCTCCAGCGCACCGGCTCGTTCAAGTTTCGCGGCGCCTTCAACAAGGTGTTCTCGATCCCGCAGGACAAGCGCGCCGGCGGTGTCGTCGCGTTCTCCTCCGGCAACCACGCCCAGGGTGTGGCGGCGGCGGCAAAGATTCTCGACATGCAGGCGACCATCGTGATGCCGGCGGATGCGCCTCTGTCGAAGCGCGAGCGCACAAAATCCTACGGCGCCGAGGTCGTGCTCTATGATCGCGACAAGGACGACCGTGAGGCAATCTCGCGCGGCATCGCCGAGAAGCGCGGCGCGACGCTGGTCAGGCCTTACGACGATCCGTTCGTGATCGCAGGGCAGGGCACCGCCGGCCGCGAGATCGCGGAGGACATGGCAACGCTCGGTCTCAGCCCCGACATCGTGGTGGCGCCGGCGTCCGGCGGCGGCCTGATCGCGGGCGTCGCAACCGCCGTGAAGGCGCGCTATCCGCTAGCCGAAATCGTGGTGGCCGAGCCCGAAGCGTTCGACGATCACGGCATTTCGCTGAGCGCAGGCCATCGCGAGCCGCATCCGCCGGCGGGCCGCACCATCTGCGATGCGCTGATGGCGCTGATCCCCGGCGAGATGACCTTCGCGATCAATAGCAAGCTGCTGGCGCGCGGCGTCACCGCGTCGGACAAGGAAGTCGGCGCCGCCGTTGCCTTCGCCTATCGCGAGCTGAAGCTCGTGGTCGAGCCGGGCGGCGCGGTGGGGCTCGCAGCGCTGCTTGCGGGGCGTCTCGATGTGGCCGGCAAGAACGTCGTGATCGTGCTCTCCGGCGGCAATGTCGATGCGGATTTGTTTGCGGAGTTGGTCGCCTAGCCGCCATTCCGGGGCTCGCGAAGCAAGAACCCGGAATCCACTTCTCCGCCGTCTCTGCCGCACAATGGATTCCGGGCCTGCGCCTCACGGCGCATCCCGGAATGACGATCGTCGAGGGTCGACATGAAGAAGGGGCAGAGCGTTTCCGCTCTGCCCCTTCTTCGTTGTGTGGCTCGCTGCGATCAGCGCATGAAGCCGCGGTGGTTATTGCCGCCGCCCATGCTCGGGGCCTGGTTCATCGACTGGCGGAAGTTGTTGCCGCCGTTGTTGACGTTGCGGTTCGTGGCGTTGAACTGCGGACGGTTGTTGTTCTGGACCTGCACCTTGTTCACCGGGTTGTTGTTGGACTTCACGATGCCGGTGTTACCGTTGTTGACGCGGATCGGGTTGTTCTGCGTCTGGACGTTGACCGGCTTCGTCTCGATCTTCGGGCCGCCCTTGCCGACATTCACCGGCACGCTGACGATCTTGCCGGGGGTGCCGTTGCCGGCGTCCGGCTTGTTGTTGGTCGCGGGCAGGGTCACGATCTTGCCGATGCCGCCATTGCTGGTGGTCGTGTTGGTCGGCGCAGGCAGGGTGACGATCTTGCCCGGGGTCTGCGACGGCGTGCCGTTCGGCTGGTTGTTGCTTGAGGGCAGATTGCCGATCTGGCCGCCATTGCCGAGCTTGCCGATCACGTTACCGTCGACCGGCTTCTGCACGATCGGCAGATTGCCGTTGATCTGGTTGCCATTACCCTGCTGCAGCGGCATGTATTTGGGCTGGCCGAGATTGCCGATCTTGAAGGTCGGAGCAATGTTCTGCGGAGCCAGGAACTTGGTCGCCTGCATCAAGGGGATCTGCTTCGGCTGCGTCTGCAGCTTCAGCGCCATTTGCGCATAAGGGCTGTTGCCGTAGCTGTCGTAGAAGCTCTTGTAGGCAACCGGCGAATTCACCAGCACCGCCTTGTGCCAGGCCTGCGAGAGCAGGATGTTGTTGAGCAGCCAACGGACGTGGTCGCACAGCGGGTCGTGCGGGTACATCTGGATGAACTCCTGATAATATTCCGGCCGGCCCTCGGACACGACGTAGTCATAGGCCTGACGCGTCGAGCGGCTCGGCAGGTTGGAGGCCATCTGCACCACCGGCGCCCTGACGGGCGCGCGGTTGGCGGCAACCGCGGTGTCGCCGAAGAAGGTGAAGTCCGAGGTCAGCGAGGAGCTCTCCCACGGGATCTGCGCGCCGCTGGTGGACTGGTTCACCTGCAGGCGGACGCGCTTGAACAACTGCTCGATCGGCACGTTGGGTTCGCGCGCGACGTTCAGGAACGCCTGCGTGTAGGGGCTGTGACCGCCGGTGCCGTCGAGCGCTTCGGCGCCCGGCGCGGTCGAGTAACCGACGATCGAGCCGTTCGGCGCATCGACGATGGCGAGGCCGCGGCCGGCGTCATTGACATCAGGGAACGGGTTGTTGCGGCAGGCATCGAGGATGACGATGCGCATGCGGCTCGGGATCGTCTCCAGCGTCGACATCACGTCGACCAGCCGCACCGAATTATTGACGAGCTCGGTCTGGCTCGACACCTTGGCGTCGACGGGAACGAGATAGTTCTCGCCGGCGAGTTGCACGCCGTGACCGGCGTAATAGACCATCGCCACCGTGTTCGGACCGCGCGCGGACACTTTGGCGGAGAAGTCCTGGACCACACGGAGCATGTCGTTCTGGGTCAGGTCGGTCGCGGCAACCACCTCGAACCCCGCCGAGTTCAGGAACTTCGCCATCGACTCGGCGTCATTGTCGGGATTGGCGAGTTGCGGCGCGTTCTTATAGTTCGAATTCCCGATCACCAGCGCCACCCGCTGCTCCGGGCCCTGCAGCGCGGTGGGGGCCGGCTCGACCGGGGCAACTTGCGCGGAAACGGGGCCGCAGGCGAAGCCGAACAGGCTTCCCACAAGGCTGGCTGTCATCAGGAAAGGCTTTAGGCGGAACATGGCGTGCTCCTTTGGCACTGACTCGATGCGAGATTGGTTGCCGGGGAGCCTCGCCGCGTTCGAGCTTGAGGTCCGTGATCCCCCTCACCATGGTGGCCTTGCGTGATCTGAATCACGCTCGGAACCTGCTATGGTGAGCGATCGATAAGGGGACTGCCGTCACATGCTGAAATCGATCGATCCGATCCTGACGCCCGACCTGCTCTGGCTGCTGGCCTCCATGGGCCACGGCGACGATCTCGTGGTCGTCGACGCCAACCACCCGGCCACGCACATCGCCCGCAGCACCTCGTCGCAGCGCCTGATCCAGCTGCCGGGCATGACGATGGAGACGGCCGTCCGAGCCATCATGACGCTCTATCCGCTCGACGATTTCGATCCCGACCCGGTGCGCGTGATGGCGCCGGTCGACGATCCCGACCGCGTGCCCGACGTGCAGCGCGCCGTGCTGGCCGAGATCGAGCGTGCGGTCGGACGCGCCGTTGCTCCCGGCAAGCTCTCGCGTCCGGATTTTTACCGCGCGGCGGCGGCGGGGTTTGGTGTCGTGCAGGTGGGGGACAGCAGGGGTTACGGCTGCTTCCTGATCAGGAAGGGCGTGATCGGCTAGCCGGATTGGCGCATCAGCTCCGACGGCCAGCCAACCCGGACGAGAAGGCCGTCGGGGCCGTTGATGCCGACTTCATACATGCCCCATTCGCGGTGGCGCAGCACGCCGCCGGGCCGGATGATGAGATCGTCCACGCGCGCAGCAATGGCCTCGACCTCGGGCGTGCGAATGAAAATGCCAAAGGGATTGTGCTCCGGCACGCGCCACGGGCCATCGCCGGCTTGCGTGAGATGCACCTCGCATCCCCAGCCGCTCATGATGACATAGCCGGCATCGCCGCCGATGCGCGCAAAGCCGAGCCGTTCCCAGAACGGAATTGCGGCGGGAAGATCGTTGCTGGGAACGATCGCAAAGGCGCCGACGCGCGGGCTCTCAGGCATTCGGTCACTCCGGCACATGCAAGCGGTCCGCGCCGCGTTCACGCTGCGCGTTGCGAGCTTATAGAGAGCGGCCGCTCGGCAGAAGCGGCGAAACGTCCCGCACTCGAATTTGAATGGCGCGGCGGGAACTGACTGTCTATGGTTTCTCCATGTCCCGCTTTGTGTGTCTATTCGTTGCCATCATCCTATCGCTGCTGCCGACTGTGGCGTCCGCTGAGCCCGTTCAAAAGCGTCCCAAGCCCGTCTGGAAGGGCTACGGCTTCCTGCCGGGCTATCGTCAGCCGCTGAGCAACAGCATTCCGCTCTACAAGCAAAAGGAAGCGATGCGCCGAATGTCGCGCGCCGACCGGCGCCATTGGTACATCGACCCGGTGCCGCAATATTACCGCTGGGACGGCGAGTGGCACTATTTCGGCCGCCCCGGCTTCAACGGCGGCCGCTACAATGGCGGCAGTTTTGGTCCGTGCTGGACGCGCACGCCGATTGGGGCGGTGTGGAATTGCGGGTGACCAGCTGATCGCGTCGTCGCTGCGCTCGCAATGACGATGCGGAGAAAGTGTGCGCGCCTTCTCGCTTACTCGTGCCCCGGACGCAGCGCAGCGCTTCTTCAGCGGTGCGCTGCTGAGCCGGGGCCCATGTGGCAGCGGAGAGCATAGCCTCTGGGTCCCGGCTCTGCGCTGCAACGCTGGCGCGTTGCAGCTTGTCCGGGACACGATGCTCCCCCTTACGAGAAGAACGCGATCTTCTCGGCCTGGGTCATGCGGCGGATCGGGGCGAGGGGATCGTTGGCCGGCGCGCGGGGCTTTTGCAGGATGCCGCTGGCGAGGATGGTGGCGCCGAGCGAGGTCTCGGGCAAGGAAGCAGACAAGGGCGTGGGCGTGGGCAGCGACGTTGTCGGCGCTGCGGCGAAATTCGCCGTCGCGGCCATGGCCGGGGCCTGCTGCTCCATCACCTCGGCGGCGGCCTCCGCAATGGCGTCGGTGAGGCGCGCGAGCGAATCCATTGCGATCGGCGCGTGGGCGGCGGGCTCCTCCGCCACCGCTGCGACGACCGGCTCTTCCGCGATCGGTTCGGAAAGCTCCGCGGCATCGGGCGCTGCGGCCTCCGCCACCATCAACTCCGCAATGGCCGCTTCCATCTCGACCGGCGCGATGATCTCGTCGAAATCAGGATCGGGCGCGGCCATCTCGAGCGCGATGGCCTCGAGCACGGCGTCGTCCTCGGCTTGCGCGGCTGCATCGAGCGCGAACGCGTCAGCGACTTCCGCGAAGCCGACGGGTTCAGGGGCCGGCTCTTCGAACGAGACGGCTTCGTGCGCGACGTCTTCAGGCGCGACTTGGTCGAGCGCGGTGCTCTCGACAGCCATCTGGCTCTCGGCCGCAATCGCCGGCGTAACAGCCGCGTCCATTGCCTGTTCCGCCTCGGCGAACGCTTCGGTGGCGACGGTCGCGTCAGCGGCTGCTTCGGGCTCGGCAGCCTCGGCGAGATCCTGCGGTGGCTCCGTAAAGGCCACGGGTGCTTCGCTCGCCATCGCAGCGGGCGCGGTCTCGGCAGGCGGAGCTTCGGCGGCGAATGACGGCGCCTCCTGCACCGGAGCGGACGCGGGAGCCGCCGCCTGCGGCGTTGCGTCGCCGTCGGTCTGCTCGACCCGATCCCTGAGCAGATCGAATGCGGCTTTGAGCTCGACGCGGGGGTCGATGGTCGAAATCTGTCCGCAGGCGGCTTCGATCGAGGCGAGCTGCGAATCAATGAGGTCGCAGATTCGCCCGTCGGCACCGATCTCGCGCCAGCGCCAGGAGATCTCCTTGATGATGCGCACGCCGCGCGGAATCGCGGCGAGGCTCGTCTCGATCGCGGCGGGATCGAAGGCGGCGATGGCGATCGTCTCGGCCTCGCGGATCGCGCGGCGAATCTCGATCAGGGCTTCGGGCAGGCGGTCCTCGACGACGGGTTGCCGCTGTGCCGCAAGGGTTTCTTCGATTTTCGCGACCGCGTCGAGCACCATGCTCGTGTCGGCGTTGCGGTTGCGCTTGGCGTATTCGCCGAGGAACCAGCGGCCGCGCGCCGTCTCCATGAAGGCTTCGCGGATCGCGTCGTAATCCTGCTCGTTCGGCTCGGCCGCGCGGGCAGACATGGGCGAAAGGGCGAATGCTTCGTTGGCCATTGCGATCTCGTCGCGCAAATCACCGCGCGTTACAGTAACGATCACCACGATATCGACCGAATCGCAATTGGTTTGATGGCACCCGAATCACAAATCCCCACGCCAGCATCGGCGAAACGGCGATTCGCCGTCAGCCTCGCCCTGTTCTATTCGGCCGTCTTCGCGGTCTCGGGCACGCATCTGCCGTTCTTTCCGGTGTGGCTGAAGGCGATCGGCATCGACGCGGCCTGGATAGGCCTCATCAACGCGCTGCCGGCGATCACGCGCTTCACCACGCTGCCGCAAGTGACGTCCTTCGCCGAAAAGCGACATGCCATTCGCGCCGGCATGATGGTGTCGGTGCTGGCGACCGCGATCGGTTTTACGGCGGTCGGCCTGCAGCAGCAGCCGCTGGCGCTGTTCCTGATCTACGCGCTGACCTGCATGATGTGGACGCCGACGATGCCGCTGACCGATGCCTATGCGTTGCGCGGCGTCGCTCGTTACGGGCTCGATTACGGACCCTTGCGGCTGTGGGGCTCGGCGGCCTTCGCCGCCGGCTCGCTCGCCTGCGGCTATCTCGTAGACCACATCGCCGCGCGCGACCTGATCTGGGTCATCGTCGCATGGGCCGTCGTTGCGGTCGCCGCCGGCCTGCTGCTTCAGCCGCTGGACGATGTCAGGCGCAAAACCACGGAGAGGCATGCCGGCAAGGCGCTGCTGCGCGATGCCGGCTTCTGGGCCGTCATCGTCTCGGCCGCGCTGATTCAGGGCAGCCACGTCGCCTACTACACCTTCTCCGCCATCAACTGGCAGCTCCATGGGATCAGTGGGCTGACGATCGCGGGCCTGTGGACGTTGGGCGTGATCGCGGAGATCGTGGTGTTCGCGCTGTCGCCGCGCTTCTCGCTGCATCCGTCCACCATGATCGCGATCGGGGGTCTCAGCGCCGTGCTGCGCTGGATCGTCACTGCCAATGAGCCGCCGCTCGCGCTGTTGGCGATCGTCCAGCTCGGCCACGGCCTCAGCTTCGGCATGACCATCGTCGGCACGATGAATCTCCTGGTGCAGCGCGTGCCCTCGCATCAGATCGCGCGGGGGCAGGGCTATTACGCCGCGTGCAACGGACTGCTCGGCGCCGCGACATCGATCGCGTCAGGTGCGATCTACGCCCGCATCGGCGATGGATTGTACTACGTGATGGCTGCGATGGCGGCGGCCGGCGCGCTTCTGATCTGGTCGGCGCGGCACCGGCTCAAGCCTCAGCCCCAGAGCGAAACGTCCGGCGGATAGACGAGGCTGTCATCGTAACGCAGGCCGTGATCGCGGTCGCGCGCCAGCAGCAAGGGGCCGTCGAGATCGACGAAGCGCGCCTGTGGCGTCACCAGCATCGCGGGGGCCATCGACAGCGAGGTTGCGACCATGCAGCCGATCATGATCTCGAAGCCGAGCGCCTGCGCGGCGTCCGCCATCGCGAGGGCCTCGGTGAGGCCGCCGGTCTTGTCGAGCTTGATGTTCACGGCGTCGTAGCGGTCGCGCAAGGGGACCAGCGAGGAGCGGTCATGCACGCTCTCGTCGGCGCAGACCGCGAGCGGGCGCTTGATCCGTGCCAGCGCTTCGTCCCGGCCGGCCGGCAGCGGCTGCTCCACCAGGGTGACGCCGGCGGCATCGCAGGCGGCGAGATTGTGCGCCAGATTGGCCTCGGTCCAGGCCTCGTTGGCATCGACGATCAGCTCGGATTCGGGAGCGGCCTTGCGCACCGCGGCGATCCGCTCGGGATCGCCGTCGCCGCCGAGCTTGATCTTGAGCAGCGGCCGGTGCGCCGCCTTGGCGGTGGCGGCCGCCATGGCCTCGGGGGTCCCTAACGAGATCGTGTACGCCGTGGTGCGCTCGCCCGGCACCGGCCGGTCGAGCAGGTTCCAGGCCCGCAGGCCCGCCGCCTTGGCCTCCAGGTCGATCAGGGCGCAGTCCAGGGCATTGCGGGCCGCACCGGGCGCCATGGCGGCCTGCAGGGCTTGCCGCGTCAGCCCGTCCGCGACGGCCTGCTGCATGGCCTGGATGGCCGCCAGCGTCGCCTCGGGCGTCTCGCCATAGCGGGGATAGGGCACGCACTCGCCGCGGCCGGTCAGCCCGTCCCGGGTTACCTCCGCTACGATAGTCACGGCCTCGGTCTTGGCGCCCCGGCTGATGGTAAAGCTGCCCGCGATCGGGAAGCGCTCGATTCGCGCCGCCAGGGCAGCAAATTTCATGGAAGTCATTTTGAACTCTGGCGAAATCTGAACCTGCTAGTTACCTCTAGCAACTAACATTAACCACTTGGGGATACCTTCTCTGGGTAAGGGCGCGTGCGCAACTATCTGATTTTCTCCGCCCCGGCACGGGAGCGGACATCTTGAATAGCGATCCGAAGCTGGAACGGATTGCCAAGGGCAACGCGCTGGCACTCTGCGCCACCGGGACGTGGACGGCCAGCTTCGCGCCGGTCCTGGAGCGGATGGTGGCCGACGCCGAGAAGCTCGCCGGCGGCCAGCAAAGCATCTTCATCGACGTCTCCGAAGTCGCCAAGCTCGACACGTTCGGCGCCTGGCTGATCGAGCGGCTGCGCCGCAGCCTGACCCAAGGCGCCGTCGAGGCGCAGATCGCGGGTCTCTCGGCCAATTATTCCAGCCTCGTGGACGAGGTGCGGCGGGTCAGGGCGACGGCCGTGGTCGACGGCGGCACCGTGACCATCACCGGCATGCTGGAGCAGATCGGCCGGGCCGTGGCCGGCGTGGGCGGCACGGTCGCGGGTCTCGTCGACATGCTCGGCGCCGTGCTCGCGGCAGGATTTCGCGTCCTGATCCATCCGCGCTCGTTTCGCCTGACCTCGACCGTGCATCACATGGAGCAGGTCTGCTGGCGCGCGGTGCCGATCATCGTGCTGATCACCTTCCTGATCGGCTGCATCATCGCCCAACAGGGCATCTTTCATTTCCGCCGCTTCGGCGCCGACATCTTCGTGGTCGACATGCTGGGCGTGTTGGTGCTGCGCGAGATCGGCGTGCTGCTGGTCGCGATCATGGTCGCGGGCCGCTCGGGCAGCGCCTACACCGCCGAACTCGGCTCGATGAAGATGCGCGAGGAGATCGACGCGTTGCGCACCATGGGCTTCGACCCGATCGAGGTGCTGGTGCTGCCGCGCATGATGGCGCTGGTGCTGGCGTTGCCGATCCTGGCCTTCCTCGGCGCGATGGCCGCGCTCTATGGCGGCGGTCTCGTCGCCTGGCTCTATGGCGGGGTCGAGCCCGAGGCCTTCCTGCTTCGTTTGCGCGACGCCATCTCGATCGACCATTTCATCGTCGGCATCGTCAAGGCGCCGGTCATGGCGGCCGTGATCGGCATCGTCGCCTGTGTCGAGGGCCTCGCCGTGCAGGGCAGCGCGGAATCGCTGGGCCAGCACACCACGGCCTCGGTGGTGAAGGGCATCTTCTTCGTCATCGTCATGGATGGCGTGTTCGCCATCTTCTTCGCCTCGATCGGGATGTGACGATGGCTCCCGAGATCCAAAATCCGATCATCCGCGTGCGCGACATCACCGTGCAGTTCGGCTCCACGCGCGTGCTCGACGGCCTCAACCTCGACGTCAAGCGCGGCGAGATCTTGGGCTTCGTCGGTCCTTCCGGCGCGGGCAAGTCGGTGCTGACGCGCACCATCATCGGTCTCGTGCCGAAGGTCGCGGGCTCCATCGAGGTGTTCGGCGTCGACCTGGATTCCTCCAACACGTCGCAGCGCCGCAACGTGGAGCGGCGCTGGGGCGTCTTGTTTCAGCAGGGGGCGCTGTTCTCCTCGCTGACCGTGCGGCAGAACATCCAGTTTCCGATGCGCGAATATCTTCGGGTCTCGCAGCGGCTGATGGACGAGATCACCATGGCCAAGCTCACCATGGTCGGCCTCAAGCCCGAGGTTGCCGAGCGCTTCCCGTCCGAGCTCTCCGGCGGCATGATCAAGCGCGTCGCGCTGGCGCGCGCGCTGTCGCTCGATCCGGACCTCGTCTTCCTGGACGAGCCGACCTCGGGCCTCGATCCGATCGGCGCTGGCGACTTCGACGAGCTGGTCAGGACGCTCCAGCGCACTTTGGGGCTCACCGTTTTCATGGTAACCCACGACCTCGACAGCCTTTACACAGCGTGTGACCGCATCGCCGTTTTAGGGAACGGTAAGATCATAGCGGCAGGGTCGATCGCCGACATGCAGGCCTCGCAGCATCCCTGGCTGAGGCAATATTTCCATGGCAAGCGCGCCCGCGCGGTCATGGGTTGAGTGGCGGGGTTGAGTAGCTGTGATGAGTAGCCGGAGCACCTGATGGAAACGCGGGCAAACTACGTCTTGATCGGGTCGTTCACGCTGGCGGTAATCGCCGCGGCGATCGGCTTCGTGCTCTGGTTCCAGTCGCTGCACACCACCAAGCAGCGCAGCCCGCTGCGCGTCGTGTTCGAGGGCCCGGCGGCGGGCCTGCGCAACGGCGGCAGTGTCAATTTCAACGGTATCCGGGTAGGCGAGGTGGTCTCGGTGAAGCTCGACAACCCGCGGCGGGTTGTCGCACTCGCCATGATCGAGAACAACGCCCCGATCCGCAAGGACACCCTGGTCGGCCTCGAATTCCAAGGGCTCACGGGCGTTGCGGCGATCTCGCTCAAGGGCGGAGACGAAGCCGCGGCCCCGCCGCCGCTCGACCAGGACGGCATCCCGACGCTGACGGCCGACCCCAACAAGCTCCAGGACGTCACCGAGGCGATCCGCGGCACGCTGCAGAACATCAACAAGATCGTCGCCGACAATCAGGAATCGGTGAAGAACTCGCTGAAGAATCTGGAGACCTTCACCAACTCGCTCGCGCGCAATTCCGAGAAGATCGACGGCGTCATGGCCAAGGTCGACGGCGTCATGCTCAAGGCCGACAACCTCATGCTCGGCCTCAACACGCTCGCCGGCGGCAAGGACGGCGGCGAGCTGTTCCAGGCGGTGAAGTCGATCCGCGAGCTGGCCGACGATTTCGACAAGCGCTCCGGCGCGTTGATGAGCGACGGCCGCCGCACCCTCGGCGACATCAGCCGCGCCGTGAACAATTTCGACCGCAACCCCACCCGCGTGCTGTTCGGCGCCAGCAACAGCAGCGCCCCACCGCCTCCGCCGCCCGAGCCGCCGAGGCCGGCCGCGCCGGAGCGCAGGCGGTAGCAGCGCGTCGTCCACGGACCTCTCCACTCGTCATTGCGAGCCAACGGGTCCGCGTAGCGCGGACCGATGACAGGCTCCGCGAAGCAATCCGGACTGTCTCTGCGGGGACGATCTGGATTGCTTCGTCGCTTCGCTCCTCGCAACGACGATTGGCGTGTCCGCCCCGTTATCGATTCCGTCATCCCTCAATCAGGGTGACGGGTTAGACCTCTCTTCGCAATGACAGGGCCGATACGAAAGTATGGGGGTCTGGCCGAGCCAAGGTAGGGGGAGGGGCTGGCCGTCATTGTCCGCTATATCGCGCTCAAGTCGCGCTCACGAAAAAGCGCGTCGACTTCACACACAGGGGAGGAGAGCGCGTGGTACGCCTGTTGCTGTTGTTGCCGTTCATCGGCCTGATGATCGTGCCGTTCTACAATATCGGGGAGCCGCATCTGTTCGGCTTTCCCTTCTTCTACTGGTATCAGCTCGCCTGGGTGCCGCTGACCTCGCTCCTCACCTACATCGTTTACAGGAGCGCGCGCCGTGCTGACTAATGTCGATAGCGCGGCATTCGCCGTATTCCTCGCACTGTTCGTCCTCGTCACCGGCATGGGCTTCGTCGCCTCGCGCTGGCGCAAGCCGGAGACGCTCGCCCATCTCGACGAGTGGGGCCTCGGCGGGCGCAAGTTCGGGACCTGGATCACCTGGTTCCTGGTCGGCGGCGACTTCTACACCGCCTACACCGTGATCGCCGTTCCCGCGCTGGTCTACGCGGTCGGCGCCTACGGCTTCTTCGCGCTTCCCTACACCATCATCGTCTATCCCTTCGTGTTCGCGGTGATGCCGGTGCTGTGGAAGGTCGCCAAGGAGCGCGGCTACGTCACAGCCGGCGACGTGGTGCGCGGCGCCTACGGATCGCGCGGGCTCGAGCTTGCCGTTGCAGCCACCGGCGTGCTGGCGACGATGCCCTACATCGCGCTCCAGCTCATCGGCATGGAGGTGGCGATCAAGGCGCTGGGCCTGCACGGCGAGGTGCCGCTCGTTCTCGCCTTCCTGGTGCTGGCGCTCTACACCTATTCGTCGGGCCTGCGCGCGCCGGCGCTGATCGCCTTCGTCAAGGATATCATGATCTACATCGTGGTGATCGCCGCGATCGCGATCGTGCCGTCCAAGCTCGGCGGCTACGGTGCGATCTTCACCGCGGCGGATGCGGCCTTCGCCAAGAAGGGTGCGGGCGGCATCCTGCTGTCGCCGGCGCAGATCGTGCCCTATGCCTCGCTGGCGCTGGGCTCGGCGCTCGCCGCCTTCATGTACCCGCACACGCTGACCGGCATCTTCGCGTCGTCCGGCGGCAACACGATCCGCAAGAATGCGATGCTGTTGCCGGCCTACACGCTGCTGCTCGGCCTGCTCGCGCTGCTGGGCTACATGGGCCATGCTGCGGGCCTCAAGCTCGCCAGCAACAACGACGTCGTGCCCGAGCTGTTCAAGATGCTGTTCCCGAGCTGGTTCGCGGGCTTTGCCTTCGCCGCGATTGCGATCGGCGCACTGGTGCCGGCCGCGGTCATGAGCATCGGCGCGGCCAATCTGTTCACCCGCAACTTCTGGAAGGTGTGGGTCGATCCGAAGGTGACGCCGGCAGGTGAGGCGAAGGTCGCCAAGATCACCTCCATGCTGGTGAAGGTCGGCGCGCTGCTCGCCATCCTCCTGATGCCGACGCAGTTCGCGCTCGACCTGCAGCTGCTCGGAGGCCTCTGGATCCTGCAGACGCTGCCGGCGCTGGTGTTCGGTCTCTATCTGAACTGGTTCTCGAGCACGGCGCTGCTGGCCGGCTGGGCGGTCGGCCTTGCAGGCGGATCCTGGCTGGCATGGTCGGACGGCTTGAAGCCGCTGCACAGCATTGACCTCGGTGCTGGCCCGGTTGCGATCTACACCGGTCTGCTGGCGCTCGCGCTCAACATCGTGGTGGCCGTCGCGGTCAATTTGGTGCTCAAGCGCACGCCGCAGGAGCGGCTCTCCCGCGAGGCGGCCTGAGGTGACCTGCGAGCGGCGGCCGGCGATCCTCCGGCCGCCGCTCTCGTTCGGAATGAATAGTCTTTCATGCGATTGAAAACGTTTTAGTATCTGCCCTTGCTCCGACTCCGCTCGTCGCGGGCGGATCTGACGGTCTCGGGTGAGGATGTCTTGCAGGCGTGGTTCGTTCTTGCGGTCGCTGCCGGCTATGTGACCACGCTGTTCCTGGTGGCCTGGTGGGGCGACCGGCGGAGCGCCGGTGGGCCGCTGGTCTTGCCAAACTCCTGGACGGCCGCGATCAGCTATTGTCTGACGCTTGCGGTCTATAACACCTCGTGGAGCTTTTACGGATCGGTCGGGCGTGCCGCCACCAGCGGGCTGGACTTCGCCACGATCTATATCGGCCCGACGCTGGTGCTGCTGTTCGGCCAGAGGCTCCTGTCCAAGGTGATCGCGATCGCCAAGGCGCAGAACGTCACCTCGATCTCGGACTTCATCGCCGCGCGCTACGGCAAGAGCCAGGTGCTGGCGGCCTTCGTGACCCTCGCATCGGTGCTTGGCGTGCTTCCCTATATCGCGCTCCAGCTCAAGGCCGTCGGCAAGAGCTTCGACTATCTGATCCTCCAGCCTGAGCGCGCAGGCGGCGAGGCCCTGCGGTTCTGGCAGGATTCGGCGTTCGGCGTGGCGGCGTCGATGGCGTTGTTTGCGATCGTGTTCGGCGTCCGGCACGTCCATGCCAGCGAGCATCATCGCGGCCTGATGCTCGCGATCGCCTTCGAGAGCGTCGTCAAGCTGCTCGCCTTCCTGATCGTCGCGCTGTTCGTGCTGTTCGGACTATCGGGCGGGCCGGCCGCACTGCTGTCGCAATTTCAATCCGAGCCGCAACTGGCGGGGATTCTGAGCTTCGATCCGACGCAGCCGGTGTGGCCAGCGACGATCATCATCTCAGGCATCGCCTTTCTGTGCCTGCCGCAGGCGTTCCATGTCGCCGTCGTCGAGAACGAGAGCCCGAGCCACACGCGCACCGCAGCGTGGCTTTATCCGGCCTATCTCGCGCTGTTCAGCCTGCTGATCCTGCCGATCGCTGCGACCGGGCTGACCCGGTTCGGCGCAATGATGGACCCCGACACCTACGTCATCTCGCTGCCGATCGCGGCGGATGCGAGCGCCGTCAGCCTGATTGCCTTCCTCGGCGGTCTCTCGGCCGCAACCGGCATGGTGATCATGACGTCGGTCGCGCTCAGCACCATGCTTTGCAACGACGTCATCATGCCGCTGCTGCTGCGCTCGCGCGTCTTCGGCCTGCGCGCGCGGAGCCGGCCGATGACCTCGGTCCTGGTGGCGGTGCGGCGGCTCTCGATCCTCGGCATCCTGCTGCTCGCCTATCTGATGCATCGTCTGGTGAACCAGTCTTATCCGCTCACCGTGATCGGCCTGCTGTCGTTCGTCGCGGTCGCGCAATTCGGCCCGGCATTCGTCGGAGGGCTGTTCTGGCCGCGGGCCAACAAGGCCGGCGCCTCGCTCGGGATCGCGGCGGGTTTCTGCATCTGGGCCTATACGCTGCTGCTGCCCTCGGCCGCGCCGCTCTGGCCTGGGATCGCGGAGATCGTTCGCAACGGCCCCTGGCAACTCGGCTGGCTCAAGCCGAACGCGCTGTTCGGTCTCGAAGGTATCGATCCGATCTCGCACGCCACGCTCTGGAGTCTCGGTGCCAATCTCGTCTGCTTCCTGGTGTTTTCGGCGTTCGGACGGCAATCGACCGTCGAGCGCAACCAGGCTGCCGCGTTCGCCGACGGTGTCGTTCGCGAAACGATCCCGAAGCTGTCCTCGCGCGTGCTGGTCCGTCTCGACGATCTCCGGGCGCTGGCGCTGCGTTTTGTCGGCGCCGAGCGCGGTGCGGCGTCCTTTGACAGCTATCTTGCCGCTCGTGTCTCCGGCACCGGGCCGCGCCTCGATCCGTCGGGGCTCGTCGATCTCGACTCGATCCGGTTCACCGAAAACCTGCTCGCTGGCGCGATCGGTGCGGCATCCGCGCGGGTGGTGATCGCGGCGTCGCTCGAAGGGCACTCGCTGTCGCGGCGGGAGGCGATGGCGATGCTCGACGAAGCCTCGGAGGCGCTGCGTTTCAACCGCAGCCTCTTGCAGAGCACGCTCGAGAGCGTGCCGCAGGGCATTTGCGCGTTCGACGCCGATTTCAACATCACGGCCTGGAACGGCCGTTTCATCGCGCTCTTGGACCTGCCGCCGGATTTCGTGCGCGTGGGGCTTCCGCTGGCGGAGCTGATCGCCTTCAACGTCGAGCGGGGGGAGTATGCCGCCTCCGAATTCGCAGCGCTCCTGGTCAACCGTGACGTCGCCACGCAGATCTGGCCCTATCTCTACGAGCGCAAGCGGCCGGACGGCACGGTGCTCGAAATCGTCTATGACCGCACCGCCGAGGGCGGCTATGTCTCGACCTATACCGACGTGACCGAGCGCCACCAGGCCGCCGAAGCCCTGCGACGCGCCAATGAGGGGCTCGAGCTGCGCGTCCGTGAGCGGACCGAGGCGCTCGAACAGGCCAAGGCAGAGGCCGAGCAGGCCAATCTCGGCAAGACCCGTTTTCTGGCCGCGGCCAGCCACGATCTGCTGCAGCCGCTGAACGCGGCCCGTCTGTTCCTGTCAGCGCTCGACGAGAGCCTGAGTGTTTCGTCGCGCACGGCTGACGCCGACAAGGAGCGCGCCCTGGCGAGCAGCGCGGTCACGGCGCTGCGCTCCACCGAGCATGTGCTCGACAGGCTGCTCGACATCTCCTCCTACGATGCCGGTGCCGTTCGCGCCGAGGTCTTCGACTTCCCGATTGCCGATCTCTTCGTGCAGTTGAACGTCGAGTTCTCGGCGATGGCACGGGAACGCGGGCTCGTTCTTCGTGTCGTCGATTGCGGCCTCGCCGTGCGCAGCGATCCGCATCTGTTGCGCCGGATCTTGCAGAACCTGCTGTCCAATGCGCTTCGCTACACGCCGAGGGGGCGCATCTTGCTCGGCTGCCGGAGGCGGGGCAGCGCGCTGCGCATCGAGATCTGGGACACCGGTGTCGGGATCGCGGCGGAGGACCAGAAGCGCATCTTCGAGGAGTTCCAGCGCCTCGCGCCCGGATCGGAGAAGGGATTGGGCCTCGGGCTCGCCATCGTCGATCGCGTGTCGCGGCTGCTGGGCCATGCGGTCGATGTCCGTTCGCGTCCGGGACATGGCTCGTGCTTTGCCGTCGCGGTGCCGCTTGCGCGCGGACCGGGCCAGCCGCTTCAGCGCGGTCCGGCAATTGCCGCGCCGGTGGCGGCGGAGCGGCCTCTGACGATCCTGTGCCTGGACAATGACGCGACCATCCTCGACGGCCTCACGGCGCTGCTCGGTGATTGGGGACATCGCGTGCTGGTCGCACCAGACGCCGCCGGGGCGATGGAAGCCGCCGCGGCCGACGTGCCGGACGTCGTGCTGCTCGATTACCATCTCGATGGCGGCCGCAGCGGCTTGGACTTTCTCGACGAACTCAGGCAGAAGGCGGGCCGCGAGGTTCGCGCCCTGGTCGTCACCGGTGATCGCAGCGAAGCGGTCCGCAAGGAAGCGAGGGCGCGCGGCTGCGAGATCCTGTCAAAGCCGGTCAAGCCGGCGGCGCTGCGGCGCTTCCTCGGCAGCGAAGCCTTGAGTCGGCAGCTCGGGACGAAACAGAGGACTTCCTGACGATGCGCATCCTGATCGGCGATGATCATCCGCTGGTGCAGGCCGCCTTGCGCAGCGCGCTGTCGGCCGTGCTGCCCGATCTCGACGTCATTGCCTGCCAGTCACTGGACGAGGCGATCGGCGTGCTGACGGCCCAGTCGGGCGAGATCGACCTGATCCTCTGGGACCTGACCATGCCGGGCATCCAGGGATTTGCCGCGCTGTTCATCCTGTCGGCGCAATTCCCGACTGTGCCGGTGGCGATCATCTCGGCTCGGCAGGACGCCACCACGATCCGCCGCGCCATCGCCTATGGCGCCTCAGGCTACATCCCGAAATCGCTCGGCCTGCCCGAGATGGCCGAGGCGATCACCAGGATCTCGCCGGCGAGATCTGGATGCCGCCCAATGTCGGCGGCCGCGGCTCGATCCAGAGCGCCGATGTCGAACTCGCCGCGCGCATGGCCTCGCTGTCGGCGCAGCAGCTGCGCATTCTCGCGATGATCGTGGAGGGCAAGCTCAACAAGCAGATCGCGGGCGAGCTCGACATCGCCGAGCAGACCGTGAAGGGCCACGTCTCGACGATCCTGCGCAAGCTCGGCGTCGGCTCGCGCACCCAGGCCGCCGTCCTCGCCGAGCGGCTGTCGTTCGGCCAGCCCAACGCGACCTGAACTCTTCCCGCAAAACAAAACAGAGGCCGCGAGGCCTCCGTTTTTCGTCGTGCGATTGGCGAGCCTTGTCGCTTACCCCAGCCGTCCCGCCGCATGCGCCAGCAGCGTGTACACCAGCCCCGTCTCCGAGGTCAGGTGGCTGCGCAGTTCCTGCGGGCCGCGGCCGTCGCGGGCGACTTCGTCGAGCAGGCGCTCGAACTCGGCGACGTAGCGGTCGACCGTGCCCTTGAAGTTGCGGTCGGCGCGGTACTTGCGGGCGACCTCGTCGAAGGCCTTCTGGCCGGCGGGCGTGTAGAGGCGCTTGGTGAAGGCCTTGTTCTCGCCGCGCTGGTAGCGGTCCCACATTTCGGCGGCGAGGTTGCGGTCCATCAGCCGGCCGATGTCGAGCGACAGCGATTCCAGCGGATTGCCACTTGCCTGCGGCGCCTGCGGCTGCGGCGCGGGTGCGGCGCGGCCACGCGGAGCCTCACGGCCGGTCGGGGCGCCCTGATTGGCGTCCGTGCGGTTGAGCAGGTCCGACAGCCAGCCGTCACGGCCCTGGTCGCTACCGGCGGGCGCGACCGGCGGTGCTTCGGTGCGGCGCGCGGCCGGCATGCCGAGGTCCGGCGGCGGCAGCGTGGAAGCGCTGCCGGTGTCGCGCATGCGGGTCTCGGCGCTACGTCCGCCCGCAGCTGCCATGATCGGCTCCTCCTGGCGCTGGACGGCGACGGACGCGCGGCCCGTCGTGGTGACGTCGAGGCCGCGGCCATGCTGGGCCACGATGCGGTTGAGCTCGGCGAGGGCCTCGATCTGGTCGACGATCACCTTGCGCATCTGCGCAGTGCTCTCGGCGGCCTCCTGCGGCATCTCGAGCACGCCGCGGCGCAGCTCGTTGCGGGTGGCTTCGAGCTCGTTGTGCATCTCGAAGGCCATCTGCTTCATGCTGGAGACGAGGTTGGTGAACTTCTCGGTCGACTGCTTGAACATCGTGTCCGCCTCATCCGTGGTCTGGCGGTAGATGTCGTGCATGGCCTCGATGGTCTGCCGGTGCTCTTCCTCGGATGCGACGCGCACCGCCTCGAACTGGCGGGTGATCGCCGCGGAGCCTGCGCCGGCGGTCTCGGCGACGACGCGGGCGATGTCGCGGGCACGCTCTTCGGCGGCCGCCAGCGATTCATCGAGCAGGCCGGTGAAGCGCGACAGGCGCTGGTCGAGATCGGCCGTGCGCAGGTCGATCGTGGTGACGAGCGATTCCAGCGCCTGCTTGCGCTCGGCGAGCGAGGCGGTGGTGTTCTTGTTGCTCTGCTCGACGACCTGCGCGGCGTCGACCAGGGCTTTGCCGTGCGCGTCGAACTGGGTCGACAGCTCGCCGAGATCCTGCAGCGCCTTCGTGGTCTTGCTGTTGAAGACGTTGAGCTGCTCTTCCAGATTCTGCGTCGCCGCGCCGTTGCGCGAGGTGACGTCGTTCATCGCCGAGACGAAGTCGGCGACGCGCGTCACCAGCGCCCGCTCGAGCGAGTTGAGGTTGTCGTGCGCACCGGTCAGCACCTCCTGAAGCAAGATGTTGCCTTCGCGCAGACGCTCGAACAGCGCCACGGTGTCGGTACGCAGGATCTTGCTGGTCTCCTGCATCTCCGTGACGGCCGCGATCGAGACCTGGCGCGACTGGTCGATCGCCGCGCGCGAGGCCTGCTCGAGGTCCTTGAGCGACTTGCCGACCGCGCCGGTGGCGATCTCGCTCGCCGCGTTGATGGTGCGCGCGACTTCCGAGCCGTTGCCCATCATGGTCTGCGAGAACGCCTGGCCGCGCGTCTCGATCGACTTGAGCGCGTCCGAGGTGACGCGGTCGATGTCGAGCGTGAGCTGGCTGGTCTTGGAGCCGATCGCGTCGACCAGGGCGCCGCGCTTGGCGTCGATCATGTTCGACAGGCGGTCGGCCTGCTGCTGCACGTAGGTGACGATCTCGTCGGTCTTGCCGGTCATGGCCTGGCCGAAGCTGGAGCTGGCGGCGAGCACCGAACGCTCGACGTCGGACGAGCTCGACTTGACCCGCGAGCTCGCCTCGTTGGAGGCCGAGATCAGCGCGTTCTGGGCGTTGAGCGCGCTGGTCTGGATGTCGTTGGTCGCGTTCGCGGTGGCCGCGCTCAGCGTCCGTTCGATCTCGGTCGAGATCGTGCGGATCTGGCTCGCGGCGTCTGCCGAGGTCGAGGTCAGCGAGGTCTGGGCCTCACGCGCGCTGTTGAGGATGGTCGAGGCGGTGTCGGCACCGACCGCGGTCAGCGTGCGCTCGATGTCTGTGGTCAGCGACTTGATCTGGCTGGCCGCATCGGTCGAGGCGGAGATCAGCGAGCCCTGAGCCTCGCGCACGCCGCTGGTGAGCGCCTCGATGGTGGCGCCGCCGGCGGTTGCCAGTGCGCGCTGCATCTCGGCCGCGAGCGAACGGACCTGGCTGGTCTGCTCGGCCGAGACGGAGAGCAGGGTGGTCTGAGCGTCGCGGGCGCTGGTGGTGATCGTCTCGGCGGTGGACTGGCCGACCTGCGATAGCGAACGATGCACTTCGGCCGCGAGCGACTTGACCTGGCTGGCCGCCTCGGAAGACGCCGTGACCAGCATGTTCTGCGCCTCTCGCGCGCCGGCGGTGATGGTCTCGGCGGTCGAGGTGCCGGCCATCGAGAGCGAGCGCTGCACATCGGCGGTGAGCGACTTGACCTGGGCCGCCGCATCCGAGGACCCGGCAACCAGCGTGTTCTGCGCCTCGCGCGCGCCGCTGGTGAGGATCTCGGCGGTCGAGGTGCCGGCCATCGTGAGCGAACGCTGCACGTCGGAGGAGAGCGCCTTGATCTGATTGGCGGTCTCGCTCGAGGCCGCGATCAACGCGCTCTGCGCATCGCGAGCGCCGGCGGTGATCGATTCCGCCGTGGTGGTGCCGGCCATCGACAGCGAGCGCTGCACGTCGGCGGTGAGCGTCTTGACGTGGTTGGCCGCGTCCGAGGACGCCGTGACGAGGGTGGTCTGCACCTCGCGGGCGCCGGCCAGGATCGAGGCTGCGGTGGCAGAACCTGCCGCCGACAGCGTACGCTCGACGTCGGCCGCAAGCCCCTTGATCTGGTTGGAGGCCTCGCCCGAGGCTGCGACCAGCGTCGACTGCGCCTCGCGGGCGCTGCTCAGGATCGAGTTCGCCGAACCGGTGCCGACCGCGGTCAGCGCGCGCTCGACCTCGGCAGAGGTCATCTTGAGCTGGGCGTTGACGTCGGAGGAGACCGTCATCAGCGATTGCTGGGCGGTGCGCGCACCGGTCTGGATCGTCTCGCTGGTGTTGACGACGAGGTTGGTGAGCGAGCGCTCGGCGTCCTCGACGTGCGAGCGGATCGCGGTCGAGATCATCTCGGCGCGGGACATCATGTCCTCGCTGGCCTGGCGGCCGCTGCTTTCGATGCGGCCGGCGACGGCCTCGACGCGCGAGCCGAGCAGGTCCTCGAACTGCGCCACGCGCACGTCGATGTCGCTGGCGACCGAGCCGACCCGGGTCTCGATGACCTGATGGATCTCCTGGAAGCGCGCCGTGACCGTGTCGGTCAGGTGCGTGCTGCGGCCGTCGATGATCTCGGTGACGCCGGTGATGCGACGGTCGACCGCCTCGATCGCCTGCGCGGTGCCGTCCGTGAGGGTGGAGGTCAGGAGGGTCAGGCGCGTGTCGATCGACTGCACGGCCTGCGAGGCGCCGTTCGTGACCGCGGTGGTCAGGTAGGTGAGGCGGGAGTCGATGGACTCGAGCGCCTGCGTCGCGCCGCCGGTGAGCGTCGAGGTGAGATGGGTCAGCCGCGTATCGATCGACTGGATGGTCTGCGAGGCGCCATCGGTCAGCGAGCTCGTGAGGTGGTTGAGGCGCGCATCGATGGTTTCGATGGCCTGCGTAGCGCCGCCGGTCAGCGACGTCGTGAGGTGGGTGAGGCGGGAGTCGATCGACTGGATCGCCTGCGCGGCGCCATCCGTCAGCGAGGTCGCGAGCGTGTTGATGCGCCCGTCGATGGTCTCGGTCATGGATTGCGCGCGGGTGTCGAACGACTGTTCGAGCGCGGCGACGCGGCCGACGAGCTGCTCGTCGAAGGTCTTGATGTGACCATCGATCGTGCCGTCGAGGCTGGCGATCTTGCCGTTCAGCGAGGCGTCGAGGTGGTTGACGCGTTCGCCGACCGTGGTCTCGAACTGCACCAGGCGCTGGTCGAGCAAGGCCGTGATCTCGCCGCCGTTCGCGGTGAAGCGGGTGTCGAAATTCTCGACATAGGTCTTCAGCGACTCGTGGATGTCCTGCGTGCGCTGGCCCATGCGCTCGACGATCTCGCCGCCGAAGGTCTTCACGGTGCGGTCGAACTCGGAGATGTGGCGCGTGATCAGCGCGCCCAGCGTGCCGGAGTCGCGGGCGAACTTCTCGACCAGCTCGGTGCCCTGGTTCCTGACCAGCTCGTCGAACGCGCTCATCTGCAGCGACAGCGAATCGTGCGCGGTCTCGGTCTGGCTGACGACCTTGGCGACGAGGGTGTTGACGGTGGCGTCGAGCGCCTCGCTCGCCTTGTCGCCGCTCGTCAGGATCTGGCCGGCGAGGCGGTTGCCGGCGTCGTCGATCTTGGCGGAGAGGTCGTTGGAGCGCAGCTCGAGCTCGAGCAGCAGCGAGTCCGAGGAATTCTTCAGGCTGTCGTGCACCTGCTCGGTGCGCTCGGAGATGCCGTCGACGATCGCGGCGGAGCGCTGCTCGAACTCGCCGGTGATGCGGTCGATGCGCTCGTTCAGCATCTCGTGGACGCGGTCGGCGAGGTCGACGAATTCGTCGTGGACGTGGCCGGTCTTGAAGTTGAGGCTGGTGGTCAGCCGCTCGCTGGCATCGAGCACGGCGCGCGTGGTCTCGTTGCTGGCTTCCTCGAGACGGTCGAGCAGGTCGCCGCCGCGCTCGCCGAGCGCCAGGATCATGTTGTCGCCGGCATTGCTCAGCGCGCTGGTGATGTGGGCGCCGCGCTCTTCCAGCGCGCCGGTGATGGACTTGGCGACCTCGTCGACGCGCGAGGCGATCGCATCAGAGATCAGCGCGATGTCGTGGCGCAAATCGATCTGCACGCCGGAGATGGCGCTGCGGACCTGCTCGGCCTGGCCGACCAGATTGTCGCGCTGATGGGCGATGTCCTGGAGCAGGGCGCGGATGCGCACTTCGTTGTCGGAATAGGCGCGTTCGAGCGCGGCGACCTCGTTGGCGACCAGCGTCTCGAGCTCGCCGGCGCGCGCGATGGCGCGCTCGATGCCGTCGCCCATCGCCGCGACCTCGCGGCGGATGGCCTGGCCGACGGTGACCATGGAATCGGAGGCCGAGCCCTCGGGCTCGGAGAAGCGGATCGCGACCTGCGCCATCGCCTGCGCGATCATGCGCATTTCCTGGCCGCGCCAGACGAGGCTCGCAAGGAAGTAGAACAGCATGATCGGCGCGAAGAACATCGCGATCAGGCCGGCGATGACGAGCACGCCGCCGCTCTGGCCCATGGCGGCCTGGATCGAGGGCAGGAAGCCGAACGTCAGCGCGGCGCAGGCGGCGAGCCAGACGCCGGCGAAGATGGTGGCGAAGGTGTAGACGCTGCGGGCAGGGCGGCCCTTCTGAAGCGCCTGGAGCAACTGGCCGATGGTCTCGCGGTCGTCATTGGCGGCGCGGCGCGAAGAGCGCGGCTCCTCGACCGGGTCGAACACGGTCGAGCGTTCGTTGGCGGCAGGGCGCGGCTCGAAGCTCGGCTCGTCGAAGATCGGGGGCGGCGGCGCCACCGAAGGCGCGGTTTCGTTGCGCATCGCGGCGTTGCGGCTGGTGTCGGCAGCCGTGTCGCTGATGTTCAGGGCTTCCTGGATCGCAGAAAGCGCAACTTCTGTGGGGTCTTTGACCTTTTTCGGAGTGTTCGCCATGTTCAGTCCGAGCCCTCGTTACTTGTACGCGTCCCCCCGCGAGCCCTGCGCGCTACGCAAGCCCACAGACCGGATCATGCCGCTTGCGCGGATCTCCGAGCCGTCCCCACCCGGACGGCTTGTCCGCCAATTTCCGCAACATCCTATTGGCAGAGCGTCGCGAATGAAATGCCCGCGATTAAGACAATCTTAATCATCGTTAACAGGATCGCGCCGTAACGCCTTAGCAATAAATGCAATTCTCCACTGGACTCGGCCGATTGCGGCAACTTTTCGTCAATAATCCGGCGGAACTGCGTTCAAGACCCCCAACATTTCGTTAACCATTTCCATGCTTGGGTGAGGCGAACTCACCGCCGAACCGGCGGAACCGTCGCGCGATGCCGGGGCCTGCGCCATGACGCCTGAACTGCAACGGATGGACTGGATGCCCTCGCCCCCGCTTGCACCCATCGACAGCCCGCTCGACCTCGACCATCTCTCCCGGATGACGCTCGGCGATGCGGATCTGGAACAGGAAGTGCTCGCCATGTTCGCCGAGCAGGCTGTCCGCCTGATCGCGGCGATGGCGGCGCTGCCGGCCGAAACCGGCGCATTGGCCCACAAGCTCAAGGGCTCGGCCCGCGGGGTCGGCGCCTTTGCGGTGGCTGATGCCGCAGCAAGCCTGGAGATCGCGGTCCAGACCGGCCATGACCAGCGCCACGCCCTCGCCGCGCTGAAGGAGGCAGTGACCGAGGCCCGTGCCGCCATCGAGGCGATGCTGAAGCCTTGAGGCCACGCGGCCGAGCCGGACTCTAGTCTCTTGTTTTGACGCGTTTTCTTCCCGCAAAGCGGGATTCACTTCGGCTGAAAACCCTATGGCGCCGGGCTGATCGACCCGTTATAGGACAGCCCGGACCCTCCTTCATTCCCAGCACCGCGGCAGCACGAGCACACATGGCCAAGATTCACTTTGTCGACCACAAGGGCGAAACCCGCACGGTGGAAATCGAGAACGGCGCAACCGTGATGGAAGCCGCGATCCGCAACAGCATTCCCGGCGTCGAGGCCGAATGCGGCGGCGCCTGCGCCTGCGCGACCTGCCATGTCTATGTCGACGAAGCCTGGCGTGAGAAGGTCGGCAGCCCGACGCCGATGGAAGAGGACATGCTCGATTTCGGCTTCGATGTGCGCCCGAATTCGCGCCTGTCCTGCCAGATCAAGGTCTCCGACGATCTCGACGGTCTCGTCGTGACGACACCGGAACGCCAGGCCTGATCTTTCAAGCCTGCTCCTTCTTGCGATTTACGAAGCGCTCGGCGGCGCGACTTCGATGCCGCGCTTGTGCCAGGGTCTGAATTTCTCGATCACCTCCGCGGTCAGCGGGGCCGGCCGGCGCGTCGCCTCGTCGAGCAAGACGCCGACCGAAATCGCCGAGGCGATGCATTTTCCCTCCGAGAATACGACCTGCTCGAAGGTCACTGACGTCCGTCCGAGCTTCACTACGCCGAGGCCGAGCTCGATCGTGTTTGGCCAGTGCAGTTCGGCGCGGAAATGCATGTCGAGCCGCACCATGATCCAGGCGAGGCCCGGCGGGGTCAGACCGTACTGGGGAAGCTTCATCAGCGTGACGCGGCCGGTCTCGAAATAGGTGGCGTAGACAGCGTTGTTGACGTGCTGGTTGGGGTCGAGATCGCCAAAGCGGACATTGTCGCTGAGGCGGAAGGGGAAGTCCTCCAGACGCGGCGTCGTGTCGAGGCGGCTTGGTGCGTTCACCGATTGATCTCCGTCATATCCATCCTCGTTACAACCCAGTTATCCTGACCCGGCAAGTGGGCGCGGCTGCGGGGCGCTCCCGCTTTTATGCCTTCCCTGATCCATCCCCGTTGGCTAGACAGGCAGGGTCACCTCTGCCCGCCGGGCGCCGTCCAACCGATAACGACCGATAAAGAGACGACATGAGCGACGTGATCAAAACCGATGTGCTGATTATTGGCGCCGGCCCGTGCGGTCTGTTCGCCGCCTTCGAGCTTGGCCTTCTCGACATGAAGACGCATTTCGTCGACATCCTCGACAAGGTCGGCGGCCAGTGCGCCGAGCTCTATCCGGAAAAGCCGATCTACGACATTCCCGGCATTCCGCAGGTTTCGGGGCAGGGCCTCACCGACGCGTTGATGGAGCAGATCAAGCCGTTCCATCCGACCTTCCATCTCGGCGAGATGGTCGAGACCGTGGAGAAGGTCGGCGATCCCGCCTTTCGCTGCATCACCGACGCGGGCAAGGTGTTCGAATGCAAGGTGCTGGTGATCGCGGCCGGCGGCGGCTCGTTCCAGCCCAAGCGTCCGCCGGTGCCGGGCATCGAGGCCTATGAGGGCACTTCAGTCCATTACGCCGTGCGCAAGATGGAGACGTTCCGCGACAAGAACGTGCTGGTCGTCGGCGGCGGCGATTCCGCGCTCGACTGGACGCTCAATCTGCATCCGATCGCGAAGCGCATCACGCTGTTGCACCGGCGCGACGAATTTCGCGCCGCGCCCCACAGCGTCGAGCAGATGCGCGCGCTGGTCGCCGGCGGCAAGATGGATCTCCGGCTCGGCCAGGTCACCGCTCTCTCAGGCACCGAGGGCAAGCTCACAGGCGCTACCATCAAGGGCAACGACAACAGCGTCACGGAGATTTCCTGCGACACCATGCTGCCGTTCTTCGGGCTGACCATGAAGCTCGGCCCGGTCGCCAACTGGGGCATCGCGCTGGAAAACAATCTGGTGCCGGTCGAGACGTCCGCGTTCGAGACCAATGTTCCCGGCATCTTCGCGATCGGCGACATCAACACCTATCCCGGCAAGATCAAGCTGATCCTGTGCGGCTTCCACGAGGGCGCGCTGATGTCGCAAAAAGCCCATCGCTACGTCTATCCGGAGAAGCGGCTCGTGTTCCAGTACACGACCTCGTCCTCCAGCCTGCAAAAGAAGCTCGGTGTCAACTGACGGCGGCGGGGTGGGGAGGGGATGCCCCATGTTTCTGGCGCTGGAACCGTTCGCGAAATCGCCGTAGTCTGCGGCCATTCCGGTCGTGGAATAACAAGGTGACCTAATGCGGATTTTTTCCAGCTCTCGGCTGCTCCCCTTCCTCGCGCTCGCATTGTCGCTCGCGACGGTGACGCCGTCTGCGGCACAAATCGCCGAGCCCACGGCGGCGGGCCTCTGGCAGAAGGTCGAGGACGGCAAGACGGTCGGATGGTTCCTCTTTATCGACCATAACGGCATCTTCGAAGGCGTGATCGCAAAGACCTTCCCGCGGCCCGGCGATGATCCGAACGAGATCTGCGCCAAGTGCACCGACGATCGCAAGAACGCACCGGTGCTCGGCATCTCCTTCGTCCGCAACATGAAGCGCGAAGGATTGAAGTACGAAGGCGGCAACGTTCTCAATCCGCGCGACGGCCAGATCTGGAAGGCCAACATGAAGGTCAGTCCTGATGGCCAGACCCTGACCCTGCGCGGCTATCTCGGCATCGCGCTGCTCGGCAAGGACGAGGCCTGGACGCGCCTGCCTGACACCAACATCGCCCAGGTCGATCCCGCCATCGTCGCAAAATATCTGCCCGCGCAGGCTGCGGCCACCAAGCCGCCGGCGCCGACGAAGAAGAGTGGCGGCACGATGATGGCGCCGGCGCCCAAGCAGTAAGGGTGTCCGTCGCGCGCTGGGCCGCCTGATCGGCAGTAGCTCCGCACATCGTCGTCATTCCTCGCGCAGGCGGGACGACGGAGAGTCGGCGGCGGCCATATCCGCCGAAAGACCAACGGGCCGCGGGCCCGCTCCAGTAGTTGCCCGGAATGCGTGCTGGCGCCGGATTTGCATAGCTATCCGCAGAGCTGCTGGGGGAATGAGTCGCTGCCCTCCGCGCCTTTCGCGCAAGCTGCGGAAGGCGGGCGGCGTGCGTTGTCCCACGCGGCGATCACGTCGACCCGCGGAGACGATATGCGACCTCCAAGATTGCGACTTGCAAGATTGCGACCTGCAAGATTGTATGCGGCGCCCTTGCTGGGCCTGGCCGCGCTCGTGACGACATCGGCGCAGGCGCGCGATGACGGACGCTATGCCAACTCGCCGTTGAAGCCCTGGTTCGAGAGCCTGTACAGCGAATACGGGCAATGCTGCACGGATGCGGACGGCTACGTCATTGCCGACGTCGATTGGGAGTCCGATCACGGCCGCTTCCGCGTCCGCATCGACAACGAGTGGGTCGTGGTGCCCGACGGTGCCGTCATCACCGTGCCGAACAAGATCGGTCGCACCATGGTGTGGAAGCACTATATCGACGGCCATCCGCGGGTACGCTGTTTCATGCCGGGCAGCATGACCTGAAAACGCTGACGGCGCCCGCATCAGATGCAGGCGCCGAAGGCGAAGGGGAGGCTTAGCGCGCTTCGCTTCCCGAGCCGGCGCTCGCAAGCTGCTTCACGCGCGGCGACAACACCGAGACCTGTGCGGGCGAGGCGGGCATGCCGGCGACGGTCATCGCCGGCGCGGTCGACTGCTCCTCGACGCCGGCGCCGCCGAGCACCTGCACCTGCGTCGCCGAGATCGGCAGCGACTTCACTTCGTAAGAGGGAAGCTCACTGGCGAAAGCACCGGTCGAGCTCGCAATCGCGGCACTGGCGACGGCAATCATTGTGAGAACACGCATTGGAAAATCTCCGTTGAAGGTGTCAATCGGAGGTTTGGTCGTGGCGATGCCGGGCCAGGTTCGCTTGTGAGAGAACATTCCCGTGGCCGTCGACGAACATATTGATTGCTTGATGCGCAACGACGAAACGAGGAAGAAGCTTTCGGCGCCAGTGTTTCCGGACGGTTTCGCCGCATCGATCGAAGCAGCTCGCAGCTAGCTTGTCTGCAACTCCAGCTGCGCAGATATGGTCGGCGCGGCGGTCACCGGAAAGCGCAGGCTCATGCTCGTGCCGCGGCCGGGTGACGACGAGATGATCAGCTCGCCGCCGTGGGCCGCCATGATCTCGCGGACGATCGACAAGCCGAGGCCCGCGCCGTCGCCGGCGGTGTTGCCGGTCTGAAACGGCTCGAGCAGTTTGTGTTCCGCGCCATCGGGCAGGCCCGCGCCGTCGTCGTCGATCGAGACGCCGTCGCGGCGGAGCGTGGCGACGATGCGTCGCGCGCCATGGGCGTGGATGAGCGCGTTGCCGACGAGATTGGCAAGCGCGCTGCGAACCGCGGCATCCACGCCCTGCACCAGGAGCGGACCTTTCTCGGCCTGTTCCAGCGCGAGCTCGATGCCGGCGTCCAGTGCCGAGGGGCCGAAATCGGCCAGCACGTCCAGCGTGATCTGGGCGAGATCGATCGGCCGTTTTTCGATCGCATGATTTTGCAGCCGCGCCAGGTCCAGCATGGCGGAGACCAGCGACGTCAGGCGCCTGATGTCGCGCACCAGCTCGACCTTCAGGGCCGGCTCGGACACGTCCTCGACCTTCGCGCGCAGCAGCGTCAGCGGTGTGCGCAGCTGATGGGCGGCGTTGCCGAGGAAGCGGCGCTGCATCCTGATATAGGCGTCGATCTCGCCGAAGGCGCGGTTCAGCGCCTCGACCAACGGCTTCAATTCGCGAGGGACCTCGGACAGGGAGATCAGACCTTGCGGTGCCGACGGGTCGATCGCGAGCGCGCGAAGCGCCACCCGTTCGATCCCGCGCGAGACGAAACGTGCAGCAAGCGCCGAGCCGATGGCGACGGTCGCCGCAAAGGCCAGCGCTACCAGGATGATCGAAAAAATCCTGTTGACGAGGAAGTTCCCGGCCATTCGTCCGAAGCGGACCTGAGGCTCGCCGACCATCATCGCGAGCTGCAATGAGCCCCTTTGCGCGACGGCGAGGCAGAAGGTGCTCTTCTGGTCGAGTGTGTTGAAGACCGATGAGCCGACAGGCCCGTGATAGGGAAAGGCGAAGGGGAGGGCCGGCCGGCGTTCGCTGCCGTACTCGCTGACCATGTCGCCTGCGGACACGACGTACCAGAGGTTCGGGCTGTCGGCCTTCAACTCCGCGAGTGCGGAAGTCGGGCGTATCGTCAGGTTTCGTCCATCGATCTCGGTAGCGCGATCGAGAACAGCGGCGACGACCCGGCAGGCCCTGAACTCGCGTTCCTCCAGCGGGTACCTCGAGACGAAGATCGCGACCATGATCAGGAAGATCATTGTCGCGGCGATGCCGAGCGACAGCGCAAACGTTCGGGCGATCGACGTCATCGCGGCGGCGCCAGCCGCAGGATGTAGCCGATGCCTCGCATGCTGCGGATCTCGACATCGCCGCCGAGTTCGAGCAATTTCTTCCTTAGCCGCGAGACCTGAGCTTCCAGCGTGTTGGATTCGATCTCGTCGTCGAAGCCATAGATCTCCTCGATCAGGGCGGCGCGGGTGATGACGCGGTCGCGCCGCATCAGGAGAGCTCCGAGGATCAGCGCCTCGCGCCGCCGCAGTAGGATCTTGGTGTCGGCAACCACCGCCTCGTTGCTGCCGAGATGCAGCTCCACATTGCCGAGCGACAGCACCGAAGGGGCGAGCAGCCGGGGTCGCCGCAGCACCGCGCGCACCCGCGCGATCAGCTCCTGCGGCTCGAACGGCTTGCCGAGATAATCGTCGGCGCCGCTGTTGAGGCCGTCGACGACATCCTCCTTGGCGTCCTTGGAGGTCAACATGATGATGGCGGGGCGTTCCGGCGATCGGCTCAGCGCCGTGACCACCTGGAGCGCATCGCCGTCGGGCAGCATGCGGTCGACGATCGCGAGATCATATTTGAAATTGTCCAGCGCCTGGCGGGCATCGGCAATCGAGCCGACGAGATCGACGATCCCGTGCAATTGCCCGAGCAGGCGGCTGACATAGGCGCCGATCTGCGGTTCGTCTTCGATTACGAGGGAACGCACGCGGGTCGTCCTTGACTCTGCTGGGCAACAAAACCCCGAGCGTGACGCTCCCTGGCCGAAGTCTGGCGTTTCGGCTCCTGCGCAGGGTTCCCATAAAGGCAGCGAGCTTGGCGAATAAAAGGCAGCGGTGACGGCGCTGGCCGGCACCGGCGGTCAAAGTTTGGCGGCGTGAGCGCCGCGCGGCAATGTTCGGGCAATGTTGGTTCGGCGGCCGTCGCCAGGTGCGCGCCGGGAGCATGGTGGGGCGGCGGTTTTCGGCTTGCAATCTTGGGGCAATTTTGCCGGACCACATACTGGAGCTCCAACCACACGAGTCGACCAGGCCAGGATGGCCGGTCCGGGGCCCTGTAATGAAGCATTTTGACGACGCCGCTCTTCGCCTCACGGTGAATGTGCGGCTCACGGCCACCTTGCTCGCCGCAATCGGCGCGATCATGGCGATCCCTCAATCCGCATCGGCGCAGACCGCGTTCACGCTGCCGGCGCCGCCCTTCGAGCTGCCGATGCTGCCTTCGCCTTCTGGAAACTGGACGGTCATGGTCGGCATCGGCGGCGAGTACATGCCTGACTTCGTCGGATCGAAGAACGGCAGGTTCATGCCGATCCCGATCTTCTCCATTCGCCGCGCCGGATCGATCGACCAGTTTCGCGGGCCGCGCGACAGCGCCAGCATCGCGCTGCTCGACGTCGGCAATTTTCGCGCAGGGCCTGCGTTCAAATACGTCGCCTCGCGCAAGGCCGACAAATATGCCGAGCTGACCGGCCTTGGCGACGTCAAGGCCGCCTACGAGCTCGGCGGCTTCGTCGAATATTATCCGGTCGACTGGCTCCGCCTGCGCAGCGAATTGCGCCAGGGCGTGGGCGGCCATACCGGCACCGTCGCCGACATCTCTGCCGACGTCATCGTGCCGCTGATTCAGAGGTTGACGATCTCGGCCGGCCCGCGCTTCACCTGGAAAAGCACCAAGGCGACCGCTCCTTATTTCGGCGTCGACGCCGCGCAGGCGCTGGCGTCGGGATTGCCGACATACAATGCCAAAGGCGGCGCGCACTCGGTCGGCTTCGGCAGCCAGGTCTCCTATCGCATCAATCCGCAGTGGGAGGTCCATGCCTATGTCGAGTACGAGAAGCTGCTGGGCGATGCCGCGGACAGTCCGCTGGTGAAGCTGCGGGGATCGTCGAACCAGACCACCGTCGGTCTCGGCGCGTCGTATTCGTTCGATTTCAGGATCCGATAGGTCACCATGCGTCGCACTGCTTTTCTATGGATTGGCCTCGCAGCCGCTTGCGTCGCCCTCGGCGCCGCGGCGGCGTTCGAGACGCGGGCGAGCCGGCTCCAGGCGATCAAGACGGTGGGCATCGTCTCCGCCATCGGCGAAGAGATGAGCCTTTCACAGGCAGGCCTTACCAAGCTCGGCTCCACCGGGCAAAGCGCCTCGATCAGTGCATGGGGGCTGGATGAGCTGATCGTCCAGCAGGTCACCCGGCTGCTAGGCGGACGCTATCGCGTTCAGGCCGTCAACTACACCCGCGCCGCCTTCGCTGCTGTCAGAGATTCGGCGGTCACGCCCGTCAATCTGCTGCGGAGCGATCCGTTCAAGGAGCTGGTTCGCACCGACGTCACGCCCCAGGGACTGGATGCGTACATCGTCATTACCCGCGCGAAATCGAAACTCGGAAACGGTCGTAACGTCGAGGGGGTCGGGATCGCCGAATACCGGACGCTGCTTGCGGACTACGGCCTGATCCACGCGCTGTACGAGGTCCGCGTCATCGACGGCAAGACGTTCGACGTGATCGAGAAGAGGGCGGCCGCGCCGCTCGACAACACCGGGACCATAGGGATCGCCCGAGCGGGCCGGTGGACGGGACGTTTGACGGTCCGGCTTCGAGCGAACGGCTGCGCGCGGCGATTGCGGATCTCATCACGCGCAGCCTGCCCGTCACGCTGGACGACATGCATCTGATCGGTGGTCAGTGAAGCCGGCTGGCGGCCTCAGGTCACCGGCGCGGGATTGAACAGCGTCAGATCGTTGTGGATGCCCCAGCGGTCCGACCATGGCTTGGTGCGGCCGGAGGCGACATCGAGGATCAGGCGGAACAGGTCCCAACCGGTCTCCTCGATGGTCTTCTCGCCGGTGGCGATGCGGCCTGCGTCGAAGTCGATCAGGTCTTTCCAGCGCCGCGCCAGCTCGCTGCGGGTCGCGACCTTGATGACGGGCGCGGCCGCAAGGCCGTAGGGAGTGCCGCGGCCGGTGGTGAACACCTGCAACGTCATGCCGGAGGCGAGCTGAAGCGTGCCGCAGATGAAGTCGGAGGCGGGGGTCGCCGCGAACAGCATGCCCTTCTGCGTCGCCTTCTCGCCGGGGGAGAGCACGCCGGTGATTGCGCTCGAGCCGGACTTGACGATCGAGCCCAGTGACTTCTCGACGATGTTGGCGAGGCCGCCTTTCTTGTTGCCAGGCGTGGTGTTGGCGCTGCGATCGGCGCCGCCTCGCGCGAGATAGGAATCGTACCAGGCCATCTCGCGCACCAGCGCGCGGCCGACGTCCTCGTTGATGGCGCGGCGGGTGAGCAGCTGGATGGCGTCGCGCACCTCGGTGACTTCAGAGAACATCACGGTAGCGCCGGCGCGCACCAGGAGGTCGGCGGCGAAGCCGACGGCGGGATTGGCGGTGACGCCGGAGAAGGCGTCGCTGCCGCCGCATTGCAGGCCGATGACGAGGTCGGACGCCGGACAGGTCTCTCGCGTGCGCTTGTTGAGAATTTTCAGCCGCGCCTCCGCCTGCGTCATGATCGCATTGACGATGGCGCCGAAGCCGTCGAAGGCTTCGTCCTGCATGCGCACGATGGCGTTATCGATGCCCTCCGGCACCAGCCGCTCCGGTGCGAGCTTCTCGCAGCCGAGGCCGACGACGAGGATCTCGCCGCCGAAATTCGGGTTGAGCGCGATGTTCTGCAGCGTGCGGATCGGAATCACTGCGTCTGGCGCGGTGATGGCGACGCCGCAGCCATAGGCATGCGTCAGCGGCACGACGTCGTCGACGTTGGGGTATTTCGGCAGCAGCTCGGCGCGGATTCGCTTGACCGCATATTCCATCGTGCCCTTGACGCATTGCACGGAAGAGGAGATGCCGAGGATGTTCTTGGTGCCGACCGAGCCGTCCGGATTGCGATAGCCTTCGAAGGTGAACCCTTCGAGCGGCGGCAGCGGGGCGGGGACGGCGGTCGAGATTTCGAGCTTGTCGAGGTCGGGGGCATCCGGCATGCGAATGCGTGCCTCGTCGACCCATTCGCCGGCCAGGATCGGCGACAGCGCGAAGCCGATGACCTCGCCGTAGCGGACGATCGGCTGATCTTGCGCGATGTCGACCAGCGCCGTCTTGTGCCCCTGCGGCACGAAGGCGCGCAGTGTCAGGCCGCTGGCAAAGCGGGAGCCGGCGGGAAGCCCGAAATCATTGACCACGATCGCGACATTGTCGCGCTCGTTGAGCTTGATGTAGCGGGGCTGCTCTTTCGCTGCCACGTCCTGGTCCATCTGCGCTTGCCTCCGAAGCCGTAGGGTGGGCAAAGGCGCAACGCGCCGTGCCCACCATGCTTCATACCGAACGTAAGCGGTGGGCACGCTTCGCTTTGCCCACCCTACGATATCTTCCCGGTGGTCAGCCCGGGAACGTATAAGCCGTCTTCACCGTCGTGTAGAACTCGCGCGCGTAGGAGCCCTGCTCGCGGGCGCCGTAGCTCGAGCCCTTCCGGCCGCCGAACGGCACGTGATAGTCGACGCCGGCGGTCGGCAGGTTGACCATCACCATGCCGGACTCGCTGTTGCGCTTGTAGTGCGAGGCGTATTTCAGGCTGGTGGTGCAGATGCCGGAGGCGAGGCCGAACTCGGTGTCGTTGGAGATCGCCAGCGCCTCTTCGTAGTTCTTGGCGCGGATGACGGCGGCGACGGGGCCAAAGATCTCCTCACGCGCGATGCGCATGTTGTTGTTGGCTTCGGTGAACAGCGCCGGCTGCAGGTAGTGGCCGGGGTTCTCGCGCTTGAGCAACTCGCCGCCGAACGACAGCTTCGCACCCTCGTCCTGGCCGATCTTGATGTAGCGCAGGTCCTGGTCGAGCTGGCTCTGGTCCACGACGGGGCCGATATGCACGCCGGCCTTGAGCGCGTCGTCGACCGACAGGCCGTTCAGGCGCTCGGCCACCGCCGCGACGAAGCGGTCGTGAATGCCTTCGGTGACGATCAGGCGGGAGGAGGCGGTGCAGCGCTGGCCGGTGGAGAAATAGGCGCCGTTGACGGCGACCTCGACGGCGGTCTTGAGGTCGGCGTCGTCGAGCACGACCAGCGGATTCTTGCCGCCCATCTCCAGCTGGAACTTCTTCATCGGGTTCGAGAGCACGCAGGCCTGCGCGATCTTGCGTCCGGTCTGCACCGAGCCGGTGAAGGAGATCGCCGCGACGTCAGGGTGGTCGAGCAGGGTCTGGCCGACCACCGAGCCGGAGCCGACCACGAGGTTGAACACGCCGGCGGGAATGCCGGAGCGGGTGATGATCTCGGCCAGCGCGTGACCCGAGCCCGGCACCAGCTCAGCCGGCTTGAATACCACGGTGTTGCCGTAGCAGAGCGCGGGCGCGATCTTCCAGGCCGGGATCGCGATCGGGAAATTCCAGGGCGTGATCATGCCAATGACGCCGACCGGCTCACGGGTGAGCTCGACGTCGAGGCCGGGACGCACGGAGGCGCCCTTCTCGCCGATCAGGCGCAACGCCTCGCCGGCAAAGAACGCAAAGATCTGGCCGGCACGCGCGACCTCGCCGATGCCCTCGGGGAGCGTCTTGCCCTCCTCGCGCGCGAGCAGGCGGCCGAGCTCTTCCTTGCGGGCGAGGATCTCGAGGGAAATCTTGTTCAATGCGTCATAGCGAACCTGCGGCGTCGACTGCGCCCAGGCGGGGAAGGCGGCCTTGGCGGCTGCAATGGCCTTCTCGGTCTGCGCCTTGTCGGCCTTGGCGTATTCGCCGACGACGTCGTTGGTGTTGGAGGGGTTGATGTTCCTGGTGACGCCGGAGCCGTCGACCCATTCGCCGCCGATGAAGTTCTTCAGGATCGCAGTCATCTCATTCCTCCAAGTCGTTTAAGGGGCATGATCCCTATCGGAAAACCGGTGCCCACTTTTCCGGGATCATGCCTGAAGTTTGTCTAACGCACGAGGCACGGACGCTTGTCGTCAAAGGTCCAGCCGGGGATCAGGTCCTGCATGGCAATAGCGTCATCGCGGGCACCGAGTCCATGCTGCTTGTAGAGGTCATGCGCCGCGTCGATGGCGGCCCTGTCGATTTCGATACCCAGGCCCGGGCTATCAGGGACGGCAATCTTGCCGCCCTTGATCTGGAGCGGCTCTTTGGTGAGCGCCTGGCCGTCCTGCCAGATCCAATGGGTGTCGATCGCAGTGACCTTGCCGGGGGCGGCGGCGCCGACATGGGTGAACATGGCCAGCGAAATGTCGAAATGGTTGTTGGAGTGCGAGCCCCAGGTCAGGCCGTTGTCACGGCAGGTCTGCGCCACCCGCACCGAGCCCTGCATGGTCCAGAAATGGGGATCGGCGAGCGGAATGTCCACCGCGCCGAGACGCAGCGCATGGGAGAGCTGCCGCCAGTCGGTGGCGATCATGTTGGTCGCGGTCGGCAGGCCGGTGGCGCGGCGGAACTCGGCCATGATCTCGCGGCCGGAAAAGCCGGCCTCGGCGCCGCAGGGGTCCTCGGCATAGGCGAGGATGCCGTGCATGTCCTTGCAGAGGCGGATCGCCTCGTCGAGCGACCAGGCGCCATTGGGATCGAGCGTCACGCGCGCGTTCGGGAAGCGCTTTGCGATCGCGGTGACGGCCTCGATCTCCTGCTCGCCGCGCAGCACACCGCCTTTCAGCTTGAAGTCGGCGAAGCCGTAATGGTCGTGGGTGGCTTCCGCGAGCCGCACCACGGTCTCCGGGGTCATCGCCTCCTGATGGCGGAGATTGAACCATTCGGACTTGCCGGTCTCGCCCTGGACGTAGTTCAGCTTCGACTTGCGCCGGTCGCCGACGAAGAAGAGATAGCCGAGCGTCTCGACGCTATTGCGTTGCTGGCCTTCGCCGAGCAGCGCGGCGACGGGCAAGTTGAGATGCTGGCCAAGCAGATCAAGCAGTGCGGATTCGATCGCGGTGACCGCGTGGATCATGACGCGAAGATCGAAAGTCTGCTTGCCGCGGCCGCCGGCGTCGCGGTCGGCGAAGGCGGTGCGGACGTCGGCGAGGATGTTGTTGAGCGCGCCGACGGTCTTGCCGATCACGAGATCGCGCGCGTCCTGCAGCGTCTGCCAGATCTTCTGCCCGCCCGGCACCTCGCCGACGCCGGTGTGGCCGGCATTGTCGGTGAGGATGACGATGTTGCGGGTGAAGAATGGCGCATGCGCGCCGCTCAGATTGAGGAGCATGCTGTCGCGGCCCGCGACCGGAATCACCTGCATCGCCGTGACGACAGGGGCGCCAGAGATATCGGTCACGGCCATCGCTCGCTCCTCGCTGTTGTCGCCCTATTCTGCCGCCTGTTGTGTCGATCGGATGGCGGGCAGATTCTTCACCAGCGCGGTCACTTCGGCGATCTCCTGCTCGGTGAGGTCGGTGAGCGGCGGGCGGACCGGGCCGGAGTCGCGGCCGATCACCTTCATGCCGGCTTTGATGATCGAGACGGCATAGCCCTTCTTGCGGTTGCGGATCGCGATCAGCGGCAGGATGAAGTCCTTCAGCCCGGCCTGGATCGTGGCATGGTCGCGCTTGCGCACCGCGGCGTAGAAGTTGGTGGCGAATTCCGGCACGAAATTGAACACGGCCGAGGAATAGGTCGTCACGCCCATGTCGAGATAGGGCAGCGCGAAGGTCTCGGCGGTCGGCAGGCCGCCGACATAGGTGAGACGATCGCCGAGCTTGGTGTAGACGCGGGTCATCAGCTCGATGTCGCCGATGCCGTCCTTGTAGCCGACGAGGTTCGGGCAGCGCTCGGCAAGCCGCGCGAGCGTGTCGGGCTGCAGGATCGCGTTGTCGCGGTTGTAGACGATGACGCCGATTTTCACGGCGGCGCAGACTGCCTCGACATGGGCGGCAAGGCCCTCCTGCTCGGAGTGGGTGAGGTAGGGCGGCAGCAGCAGCAGGCCGTCCGCGCCGGCCTTCTCCGCGCCGATTGCGATCTCGCGGGCGATCGCGGTGCCATAGCCGGTGCCGGCGAGCACGGGCACGCGACCCTTGGTCTCGTCGACGGCGACCTTGACGACTTCAGGGACCTCGGTCGGCGTCAGCGAGAAGAATTCGCCGGTGCCGCCGGCGGCGAACAGGCCTGCGACATCATAGCCGCACAGCCAGTCCATGTTGGCGCGATAGGTCGCCTCGTCGAAGGAGTAGTCAGCCTTGAAGGGCGTGACGGGGAAAGACAGGAGGCCAGATCCGATCTTCTGGGCCATTTCCTGCGGGGTCATCTTGCTCATGGGCGCGGCTCCCTCATTGCGTGTTGTGGAGGACGCAAGCAGAAGGCTGCGCGTCCATGCGCCGTGGTTTAGGAGACCGTTCGATGCGGGTCCAAGCCAAAGCCTATATCGACCGATGCGAAATCAGCATCAATCTTCCGCGGGCTCCGCAGAGGCCAGTTCGCCCGCGATTTTGACGAGCGCCGACAGCAGCGGATTCTCGTCGTCGCGGCGCCAGACCATGAACAACTCGACGGGGACGCGCGTGCGCAGCTTCAGCGGGCGCAGGCGCACGTCGGAAATCTTCAGGCTCGCAGCCGCCGCCGGCACGATGGCAAGGCCGAGGCCGGCGCGCACCATGGCGAGGATCGAGTGGATCTGGCTCAGATGCTGGACGTAACGCGGCAGCACGTCGGCACGGGTGAACAGCGCCACCAGGAGATCGTGGAAGTAGCGGCTCTCATAGGGCGAATACATCACGAAGGGCTGGTCGTCGAAATCCTTGATGGTGATGCTGTCGGCATTGGCGAGCGGATGCTTCTTCGGGATCGCGGCGAGCAGGGGCTCGGCGACGACGCGGCGGCTGGTGAGCTCGGGGCGCGCGATCGGCGGCCTGAGCAGGCCGGCGTCGATCTGGCCCGAGGTCAGCGCCTCGAACTGGTCGCCCGACACCATCTCCTTCAGCGAGAAATCGACCTCAGGCAGTTTTGCGCGGCAGGCCGCGACCAGTTCGGGCAGGAAGCCATAGGCCGCGGCCGCGGTGAAGCCGATCTTCAGCGAGCCGGTCTTGCCGAGCGCGATGCGGCGGGCGACCTGCGAGGCGCTCTCGGCAAGCTTGAGGATGCGCCGCGCCTCCGGCAGAAAGCTGCGCCCCGCCGGGGTGAGGCGCACCGAGCGGCTGGTGCGCTCCAGCAGCGGCGCATCGATGATGTGCTCGAGCACCTGGATCTGCCGGGACAGCGGCGGCTGGGTCATGTTCAGCCGCGTCGCGGCGCGGCCGAAATGCAATTCCTCCGCCACCGTGACGAAACAGCGGAGCTGGTTGAGGTCGAACATCGATACATGCCTTAGATGGATAAGGCGTTTCCCCGGTACTTCTAGCATCGATCATCCCCAAAACAAAGACGGCGGCTTTTGGGCCGCCGTTGAGTTGCCTGGTCAAGCTCCCATCGGGAGCCCTCAGGAGGAACGTTTGAGCGTCACCCGCTCGATCTTGCCGACGATGACGAGATAGGCGAACGCCGCCACCAGCGCGTTGAGGCCCACGAACACCAGCGCGCCGTTGAACGAGCCGGTCGCGGCCAGGATGTAGCCGATCACGATCGGCGTGGTGATCGAGGAGAGATTGCCGAAGGTGTTGAACAGGCCGCCGGAGACGCCGCCGGCTTCCTTTGGCGAGGTGTCGGAGACGACCGCCCAGCCGAGCGCACCGATGCCCTTGCCGAAGAAGGCGAGCGCCATGAAGCCGACCACCAGCGCCTGTCCATCGACATAGTTGCAGGCGATGATCGACATCGACAGCAGCATGCCGCCGACGATCGGGATCTTGCGCGCCATGGTCAGCGAGTTGGTCCGGCGCAGGATCGCATCGGAGATGATGCCGCCGAGCACGCCGCCGATGAAGCCGCACAATGCCGGCAGCGTCGCGACGAAACCGGCCTGCAGGATCGACAGGCCGCGCTCCTTGACGAGGTAGACCGGGAACCAGGTCAGGAAGAAATAGGTCAGCGTGTTGATGCAATACTGGCCGAGATAGACGCCGAGCATCATGCGGTTGGAGAGCAGCTGGCGGATGTGGTCCCATCCGGAGCCGGCCTCTTGCGCACGCTCGCGCAATAGATCGTTCTTGGGCGCGTCGAGATCGACCAACGCGCCGCCTTCCTTGATGTAGTCGAACTCGGCATCGTTGATCGAAGGATGCTCCTTCGGGCCGTAGATGGTCTTGAGCCAGACGAAGCCCATGACGATGCCGAGCGCGCCCATCACGAAGAACACGAAGCGCCAGCCATAGGCGTGCGCGATCCAGCCCATCAGCGGCGCAAAGATCACGGTCGCGAAATACTGTCCCGAGTTGAAGAAGGCCGACGCGGTGCCGCGCTCGTTGCCCGGAAACCACGCCGCGACGATGCGGGCGTTGGCGGGGAAGGAGGGCGCTTCCGCGACGCCGACCAGGAGGCGGAGCGCGAACAGCACGACAACAGCCGTGCCGGCGCTGAGGAAGCCGACCCAGCCCTGCATCAGCGTGAACAGCGACCAGATGATGATGCTGAAGGCATAGACGAGACGCGAGCCATAACGGTCGAGCAGCCAGCCGCCCGGTACCTGCGCCGCGACATAGGACCAGCCGAACGCCGAGAAGATCCAGCCCATGGCGACGGGATCGAGATGCAGCTCCTTGGACAGCGCGGGGCCTGCGATCGACAGCGTGGCGCGGTCGGCATAATTGACGGTGGTGACCAGGAACAACATGGTCACGATGAACAGCCTGACGCGAGACCTCCTCACGTCCGCTGCGGACACCACTGCGCTCATCAGGCGCCTCCTCAAGTCGAGATGTTTCCTCGATCCGACTCCTAGAGGCGCGCGCGGCAAAGTGTCCAAGTTCAAGGGGGTATCGATCGATACCGTTTTTGGATTGATGAAACGGCAGGTAGCGGGGAACGATGGTAAGGGAGTGAGATTGCGCGAGTGCAGTTTGTGGCAGCGCGCTACACCACGCACTCCGCCGAAGGCGGGGAATCCAGTACGCCGAGGCGTCTCGATTCAATCACTGCCGTCACGGCGTACTGGATCGCGCTTCTACTGCTTTGCGCTCGGCAACAGCTGCGGCAGAAATCCGCGCGTGACGCCCGGCGGCACGGCATCGAGCCCGAGCACCGCGCTCGCGGCCGGCAGCGCCGCATCCGCCATCGCCGCATGCCCTTCCGCGCTCGGATGCACCGCGCCGCCATAGACGGCGGAGAGCACGCCCCAGGTCGCGTCGTGAATGTCGGTCGGCTGGCTCGCCGCCGGCAATCCCTGCGGATAGGTCATCGCGGCAAAATAGCTGTCATTGGCGTCACGGATCCAGCGCGCGCGGGGCAAATAGGCGCGGTATTCCGAGGCGCCGCGGCCGCACAGCATCGGCTGGCTCGCCGCGCTCACGATATCAGGATTGAAGCTCTGGCCGTTCTCCGCAAAGCAGCTGCGGTCGAATTCGGGGTCGTTGCCCGAATGGGCGCAGAAGCCGTGATCGGCGAACGCCGCCTGATGCGCATCGACGAAGGTCATGCGGTCGGCTTCGGGATCGCGGCACAGCGCGCCGCGGGTGCAGGTGGCAAGCCCCTTCAGCTGCGGCAAGAACTCGGTATCGACGAAGGTCGAGACGCGGGCAAGGCGCTGCGGATCGGCGTTGAAAGCCGGATGTATGTCGAAGCCGGCTCGGCCGCCGCGGCAGGGTACGCCGCCGTCGGCGAGCGCGGGGTTGGCGTAGGAGACATAGACGACATGCGAAAGGTCGCCGCCGACCAGCGGCTTGAGCGCCTCGCGCAGCTTGACGAAATTCTGCGGCAGTTCGCGCGCCAGCGCATCGCGGGAATCGTCGACGCTCGCCATCACGCCGGAGCGGCGGAACAGCGCGCGCTCGGTCGCGGTCTCGACGATCACGTCGGCGACGAGGCCGGAGAAATAGACGTCGTTGGCGCCGACCGAGAGCAGCACGAGGTCGAGCGTGCGATCGGGCTGGCGCTTCTTCGCCGCGGTGAGCGCCTCGCGCAACTCGGCGACCTGTGCGTTCACGCTGGTGTTGCAGACACCGGTCTTGCCGGGTGGGCATTCGCGGGCGCGCTGCGAGCCGAGCAGGCCGTCACCGATGCTGGCGCCGGTGCAGGCGAGCGGCAGGTAGGTCACTGCGATGTGGGTGTAGCGCACCGCGAGTGCGAGGGCGGTGCGCGTCTGGTAGCTGTAGAGCGAGCGGTGGCAGGGCGAGTTGAACCAGAGCGCGCTGTAGCGCTGCCAGTTGGCGAGCGTGTCCGGCGCCTCGCAGGCGCGGCCGCCTTTGAAGCCGTGGCGGCTCGGCCGGTAGTACTGCGCACCGGCGGTGCCCAGATAGGAGCGGAAGCAAAATCCTTCGTCCGACAGCGCCAGTGGCCGGTCCGGATTGCCTTCGCCGGACGCGATGCTGTCCCCGAGGCCGGCGACGAAGATGTCACGCACCTGGATCTCGGTCTGGACGCGCTGGGTCGGATCGGAGCCGGAGGAGACGTCGACGGTCGCGACCGTCTGCTTGCCGTAGCGGACGCGCAAATTGATCGGCTCGGCGCAGTCGAAGGTCGATTGCTGCGGCCCGTCGCCGTCGTCGAACGACCAGGCGCAGGTGGCGCCGACCGGCACCGCGCCAACGAGACGGACGGTCACGGGGTGATCGATCGGGGTGAGGTAGTTTTCCTTGGTGGTGTCGCGGGTGCAGGGCTGGTTGACCCGGCCCTGGAGGTCGATGCAGAGCCGATTGACCATGTTGCGGGCCCACCCGCGGCCTTCGCTCTGGAGCTCCAGCGATTGCTCGGCCGCCAGGATGCTGCGGTTGCGCGCGTTCTCGACATGGAGCAGGAAGTCGCGCTCCTCTCGGAACAGCCGGAAGCGGTTACGCACCTCCCAATTGATCTGCAGGGCGCCGGCGTCCTGAGCGCTCGCGCGCTCGGGCGGCATGGCCGTCAGAATCCCGGCAAGCAACAGGGCGCCTGCGGAGAGGGTACGAAGGAATACAGGGATCATGGCCCGCGTCTTCAACGGCAAAGTTGAGGCGGAAATAAGAGAGCATTGCTCCGCCCCCCGCAACCCCTCCGGGTCCAGATCGTGGCCTACCGCTTGTTGGCCTGGCGCAGTATCCGCTCGCGCTCCATCGGCGTCACCTGCTTGGGCAGATTGGCCTGCGCGCAGGCCTCTGCCAGCCGCCGCCGCTCCTGCCAGGGCTCGACCACGTTCATCCAGAGCTCGCGCGTGCCCATGATGGAGATGGCGAGGCCGAACGGGATCACGAAATAGAGGATGCGGAACACCAGCAGCGTTGCCAGAAGCTGCTCGCGCCCGAATTCGGGCAACGCCAGCAGCATGGCGGCATCGAACACGCCGATCGAGCCGGGGGCGTGGCTGGCGAAGCCGAGCAGCGTCGCCAGGATGAACACCACGGCCAGCGACATGAAGTCGATCGGCGGATTGGCCGGCATCAGCAGATACATCGCCGTGGCGCAGAAGCCGAGATCGACCACACCGATCAGGATCTGGACCAGCGTCAGCGGCGCCGACGGCAACACGACCTTCCAGCCCTTCTGGCCGAGTTCGCGCCGCTTTTCGCCCATGCAGAGCCAGACCAGATAGGCACCGATCGAGGCAAGGCCGCCGAGCGCGATCAGCCGATTGATCGAGGAGGGGAGCTGGTCCATCGAGGACGCCGCATCCGGATGGATCGCCATGCCGATCGAGAGCACGAAGATGTTACCGAGCCAGAAGGTCAGGCCCGACAGGAAGCAGATCTTGGCGACGTCGATCGCGTTCAGCCCGTAATCCGAATAGATCCGGAAGCGGATTGCGCCGCCGGTGAAGACCGTGGCGCCGATGTTGTGGCCGATCGAATAGGACGTGAAGCTGGAGAGCGCCGCAATGCGGTACGGAACGTGCTTCTTGCCGATCGTTCGCAGTGCAAAAAAATCGTAGAAGGTCAGCGTACAGAACGCGAAGAACACGCAGATCGCCGCCAGCCCGATGCTGCCGCGGGGAATCTCGGTTAACGCAGTCAGGATGACCCCGGTATCGATGCCCTTGAGGGTCCGCACCAGCGAGGTGATCGCGAAGGCGATAATGAAGATGCTCGCGGCAACTCCGAGCCGTCGCCAGCCGATCCATCTCTTGAAGCCGCGTTTCAGCGCGGGCAGCAGTCCGTGCATTCATCCTCCCGGCGGGGGGCAAGACCGACCCGGCCAGACATTGGCCAGTCGGGTACGATCACGGCCAAAAGCAGGCATCGATCGCTGGGCATGATCCAGCTCATTTAAGGCAAAAACACCGGCTTGTGCAGCCCTTGACAACAATTGGTTCTGCGTCGGACCGGTCACTTTTGTCATACGCGGTTCACATCGGCGGCGCGTTAAGCATATGAGTCGTGAAACCGGCTCGGCCCCGCGCGTTTCGTATGCCGACATGATTTCAGATGCCGGCGCCGTCCGCATTGTTCCAGCGCAAGCCAGCCGGGTCTTTTTTGGAACGTCGATACCGCGTGCTCGTTGGGGCCCCATCAGCAACCGAACATGGTGGAATAAGCGGCTTTTCGTGCAAGCCGCTGCCTTCGTGTTCCACAAAACCGGAAGAGGACGGAACGATGGGACTGTTCACAAAAGACATCAAAACCATGAACGACCTGTTCGTGCATCAGCTCCAGGACATCTATTACGCCGAGCAGCAGCTGACCAAGGCGCTGCCGAAGATGGCCAGTAAGGCCACCGATCCGCAGCTGAAGCAGGGCTTTTTGACGCACCTCGAAGAAACCAAGCAGCACGTCGCGCGGCTCGAAGAAGTGTTCAAGATGCACGGCGTCCCCGTGAAGGCGGTCGACTGTCCGGCGATCGACGGCATCATCGAGGAAGCCGACGAGACCGCCGGCGAAGTCGCCGACAAGGCGGTGCTCGACGCCGCCCTGATCAACGCGGCGCAGGCCGCAGAACATTACGAGATCGTACGCTACGGCAGCCTGATCGCCTGGGCCAAGCAGCTCGGCCGCAACGACTGCGCGACCGTGCTCGCCAAGACGCTGGAGGAGGAGAAGGCGACCGACCAGAAGCTCACCAAGCTCGCAGAGAGCAAGGTGAACCTGCGCGCGGCCAGCTAAGCTTAGGCTTGACCAGCATGGCGCCGCGCGGTGATCCGCGCGGCGTTTGCATGCATGCACTACGTCATCGTTCGGTCGTTATCGAAGCATGGCGGCAGGCTAGAAGCGTATATTCCGCATGGGGCTGCAACCGAGGTGGCATCATGCGCGCAAGCACCATCAAATATGAGACCTTCGACCACGGAGCCGGCGTAGCGCATGCCGGTTCGCGTCTTGCGACCTCGCTCACGCTCGCCGCGATGAGCCTCGGGTACGGCGTGGTGCAGCTCGACGTCACCATCGTCAACACCGCGCTCGATGCGATGGGCCGGACGCTCGGCGGCGGCGTTGCCGAACTGCAATGGGTGGTCAGCGCCTACACCATCGCGTTTGCCGCCTTCATCCTGACGGCAGGCGCGCTCGGCGACCGCATCGGCGCCAAGCGGGTCTTCATGGCGGGGTTCGCCATCTTCACCGCGGCCTCGCTCGCCTGCGCGCTGTCGCCCGATGCGACCGTGTTGATCGCAGCGCGGCTGGTGCAGGGGCTGGCGGCGGCGATCCTGGTGCCGAATTCTCTCGCGCTGCTCAATCATGCCTATCCGGACGACCGCGCGCGCGGCCGTGCCGTCGCGGTCTGGGCTGCCGGCGCGAGCCTTGCGCTCACCGCCGGCCCCTTTGTCGGCGGCGCGCTGATCACGCTGGTCGGCTGGCGCGCGATCTTCCTGGTCAATCTGCCGATCGGGCTCGCCGGCCTGTGGCTGAGCTGGCGCTACGCCAGCGAGACCACGCGGGCCCGCTCGCGCGAGATCGACCTGCCCGGCCAGCTGGCCGCGATCGGGGCATTGGGGGCGCTGGCCGGCGCGATCATCGAAGGCGGTGCGCTCGGGTGGGATCATCCGGTCGTGGTCGCAGCCTTCGTCGGGGCCGCCGGTCTCGCCGCGCTCTTCATCTGGCGCGAGAGCCGCGCGGCGCAGCCGCCGCTGTCGCTGTTCGGCCACCGGCTGTTCGCGCTGACCTCGCTGGTCGGCCTGCTCGTCAACATCGCGATCTACGGCCTGATCTTCGTGCTCAGCCTGTACTTCCAGCGGATCAACGGGCTGTCGGCGTGGTGGACCGGGCTCGCCTTCGTGCCGATGATGGCGGCGGTGCTGCCGGTCAATCTGCTGGCGCCGCGCCTCGCCGAGCGCATCGGCCCGTGCCCGACCATCGTCGTCGGTGCCAGCGTGTCTGCGGTCGGCTGTCTCGGCCTGCTGTGGATCGAAGCCGACACCAGCTATTGGGCGATCTGCGCGCAGATGATCGCGATCAGTGGCGGACTTGGGCTGCTGGTTCCGCCGCTGACCTCGACCTTGCTGGGCAGCGTCGACAAAGCGCGCTCCGGCATCGCGGCGGGCGTTCTGAACGCGACGCGGCAGACCGGCAGCGTGCTCGGCGTCGCGCTGTTCGGCTCACTGGTGGCCGCGGAGGGGGCGTTCATGGCGGGCCTGCATCTAGCGCTGGTCGTGTCCGCGTCCGTCCTGCTGCTCGCCGCCGTCGCGATCGGCCTCGGTGCGCCGGCGCGAGGATGAACAATCCGAGTGAATGAACACATCTTCCGTTCACCATTGCCGCAACAGGCGCGTAGCCGGTTACCACCTGTCCATATTGATCGGGTCAAGTGCGGGTCCATCAGAGGCCTGCGATGCATCAAATTCTCTACTGTCTCACCGAACAGCACGATTGGCGGCTCGTCGCGCTTGGCGGCGCGGTGTGTCTGCTCGCCAGCGCGGCGGCCATCAGCCTGTTCCACCGGGCGCGCGCGACGCACGGCGTCGGCCGTCTGGCCTGGCTCGGCCTCGATGCCGCCGTCAGCGGCTGCGGCATCTGGGCGACGCATTTCATCGCGATGCTGGCCTATGGACCGGGAGGCGCGGGCGCCTACAACATCCCGGTGACGATCCTGTCGTTGGTCTTTGCGATCTCCGTGACCTTCGTGGGGCTGAGCATCGCCGTGTCGTCCTCGCGGGCGGTCGGGATCGTCCTCGGCGGCGCCATCGTCGGCACCGGTGTCGCGGCGATGCATTACACCGGCATGGCGGCGCTGGAGATACCGGCGCGCGTGGACTGGATCGGAAGCACGGTCGCCGCCTCGGTGTTGTCAGGAATTGTCTTTGCGGCACTTGCACTGTTCGTGGCCGCGCGGCGCGACGACCTCTTCCATGCGCTGACGGCGACGGTCCTGCTGACCGTCGCTATCGTCGCGCATCATTTCACCGCAATGGGCGCGGTGCTGCTGACGCCGGATCCGACGCTCGCGATCGGCGGTCTGTCGATCCCGCCGGCCTCGCTGTCCTTCCTCACGGCCAGTGCGGCGGTTGCGATCATCGCGATCGCGCTCGTGGCCGCGCTGCTCGACCGCCGCGCCAGGAGTGAATTGGGCGCCCAGCAAATGGTGCTGGATACGGCGCTCGAGAACATGTCGCAGGGTCTGTGCATGTTCGACGCGGACGGCAAGGTCATGCTGTTCAACGAGCGCTATGCCGCCATGCTCCGCCGCACCGACATTGCGCTGACTGGCCGCCTGTTGGTCGACGTGCTCAGGGACGAGCAGGCCAAGGGCCAGTGGCAGGGCGACGCGGATGAATTCTTCGCCCGCCTCGTGGCCGACGCGCGCGAGGGGCGCACCACGACCGACATCGTCAGCCGGTTCGGCCGCTCCATCCGGGTCGTCAACCAGCCGATGCAGGGCGGCGGCTGGGTCGCGACCTTCGAGGACATCACCGAATGGCTGGAGGCGCAGGCCAAGATCTCGCACATGGCGCGCCATGACGCGCTGACCAGCCTGCCGAACCGCGTGCTGTTCCACGAGCAGCTCGAGCAGGGACTGCGCCGCACCAGGTCGGGCGATCAGCTCGCGGTGCTTTGTCTCGATCTCGACCACTTCAAGGACATCAACGACTCGCTCGGTCATCCCATCGGCGACGCGCTGTTGAGGGAGGTCGGCCGCAGGCTGAAGGCGACGGTCGGCGAGAGCGACACGGTGGCGCGACTGGGCGGCGACGAGTTCGCCGTGGTCCAGATCGGTCGTTCCGAGGAAACCGCTGCGAGATCGCTTGCCGGCCGCCTCGTCGAGGTCATCTCGGCGCCCTACGAGATCGAAGACCATCAGATCGTGATCGGCGTCTCGATCGGCATCTCGCTGTCTCCGCAGGACGGCAGCGATCCGAGCGAACTGCTGAAGAACGCCGACCTCGCGCTCTACCGCGCCAAGGCGGACGGCCGCGGCACCTATCGCTTCTTCGAGACCGGCATGGATGCCCGCGCGCAGGCGCGGCGCCTCCTGGAAATGGACCTGCGCGCGGCGGTGCAGCGCGACGAGTTCGAGGCGTATTATCAGCCGATCCGCGACGTCGCCAGCGGCCGCGTCGTTGCCTTCGAGGCGCTGCTGCGCTGGAACCATCCGCAGCGTGGCCTGATCGCACCCATCGACTTCATCCCGCTGGCCGAAGAGACCGGACTGATCGTCCAGCTCGGCGAATTCGTGCTGCGCTCGGCCTGCACCGATGCCGCCACATGGCCGGACGATGTCGACCTCGCCGTCAATTTGTCGCCGGTGCAGTTCAAGAATCCGAACCTGATCGCATCCGTGATCGCGGCGCTCGCAGCTTCGGGACTTGACGCGCGCCGCCTCGAGCTCGAGATCACCGAATCCGTGCTGCTGCAGAACAGCGAGGCGACGCTGACCACGCTGCATGATCTGCGCGCCATGGGCGTGCGCATCTCGCTGGACGATTTCGGCACCGGCTATTCGTCGCTGAGCTATCTGCGCAGCTTCCCGTTCGACAAGATCAAGATCGACCGCTCCTTCGTGTCGGAGCTGGCGACGCGCGAGGATTCCATGGCGATCATCCGCGCCGTGACCGGTCTCGGCCGCAGCCTCGGCATCGTCACCACCGCGGAAGGCGTCGAGAACGACGCGCAGCTCGAACTGCTCAGGCGCGAGGGCTGCACCCAGGCGCAGGGCTATCTGTTCAGCAAGCCGCGGCCCGCCTCCGACGTGGCGATCATGCTGAACCGCCCGCGGCTGCTTGCATCGGCTTGAGGACCCTATCGTTTGGGCATGATCTATTCGGAAAACCGCTTCGCACTTTTCCGGATCATGCTCTAGCCGCGGCGCAGGGCGAAATGGGCGCCGCAGAATGCCATGACCGCGCCGAGGCACAGCGCGGCGAGCCCGGCCAGCACGCCCGAGACGGTCGGGACCGGGCTCGGCGCCGAGGCCACCTGGCCCGCACCGGCGAGCAGCAGCACGCCGACCGCGATCAGGAACTGCCGCATCCGTTGCGGGATCTGGCCGTTGGCGGCGCTCTGCATCAATGTCGCCGTGAAATAGCCGCCGGAGAAGCCGACCGTCGCGATCAGCCACCACGCGATCGCCGCGCCCGCGGGTATGAACTCGTGCGTGTCGGAGCGCCAGAGACCGCCGAGGTCGAGCCCATAGCGCGCGCCCAGCATGTGCACCGCGAGCGCGAGCAGCACGCCTGATATCACGGCGGCGCCGAGAATCAGGCGGCGCGGAAAAAAGGTCGTCTCAGCCATGCCTCGCTTGTAGGATGGGCGAGGGCGATCGCGCAAGCGGATCGCGGGCGGGATTGATGAATCGAGATGCAGGTCTTGGAAGCCGAGGTCACGTCAGTCACGAGCTATGCCTATAAGGCGTCGCTGATCGGCTCGGCGCATCGCTTCGAGCTGACGGAGCAGGGGCTGTCCTGGCACATCGGCGGCCGCACCTCACTGTGGCCTTATGACGAGATCAGCGCGATCCGGCTGTCGTTCCGCCCGGTGTCGATGCAACAGCACCGCTTTCGCGCCGATGTCACTCACAGCAGCGGCCGCCGCATCGCGATCCTGTCGACGAGCTGGCAGACCGCGGCACTGATGGCGCCGCAGGACAACGGCTTTCGCGCGTTCATCCTCGCGCTGCACGCTCGGATGGCGAAGGCGGGCAGCCGTGCGGTGCTGACGGCGGGGCTCGGCCGCACGGCCTATGCGGCGGTGCTGGCGTTCCTGGCGGTGCTGACGGTGGCGATGGCGGGCCTGTTGATCCGCGCCCTCGTGAGCGGCGAGTTCGCCGGCGCGCTGTTCATCCTCGGCTTTGCCGCGCTGTTCGCCTGGCAGGTCGGCGGCTTCGTCCGGCGCAACCAGCCGCAGAGATACAGCTTCGATCAGGTGCCGAAGGCCCTGCTGCCTTAGACCGATCGCTACTCCGTGGAGTCGAAATCCTCTTCCTTGGTGCCGAGCAGCGAGACGATCGTGCGCAGGCCGGAATCGAGCTGCTCGAAGGTGGGCGGCGCGAGGGCGAGGCGCACCGCGTTCGGTGCATGGCCATGGGCGATCGCGAAGGTGGAGGACGGCGTCAGCGCGATGCCGCGCCTCGCTGCTGCTCCGACGAAGGTCTGGGAGCGCCAGTGCGGCGGCAGCGTCAGCCAGAGATGATAGGAGCGCGGATCGGCCGCGTGCTGGTAGCCGGCCAGCAGCCTTGCGGCGGTCTGCTGCCGCCGCGCGGCGTCGATGCGCTTCAGCCGCGTCAGCTCGGCGACGGTGCCGTCGGCCATCAGCCGCTGCCCGGCCGCCAGCGCATGGCCGGAGGCGATCCAGCCGCCGGTGCGCACCGCGCTCATCACGCTCTCGCGCAGGTGAGGCGGCGCGACGAGGATGCCGAGCGCAAGGCCCGGCGCGACCTTCTTGGACAGGCTGTCGATCACGATGCAGCGGTCCGGGCCGAGCGCGGCGAGCGGCGTGTCGTCGGCGAGGAAGCCGTAGACGGTGTCCTCGATGATGGTGAGGTCGAGCTTTTCGGCGACGCGCATGATGTCGGCGCGCCGCGTCGCGTTCATGGTGACGCCGAGCGGGTTCTGAATGATGGGCTGCAGATACAGCGCCGACAGATGCGCCTCGCGATGCGCTTTCTGGATCGCATCGGGACGTGCGCCGAATTCGTCCATGGGAATCGGGACCAGCGTGATGCCGAGCCGCGCCGCGATGCTCTTGACGTAAGGGTAGGTCAGCGCTTCGACGCCGCAGCGGCCGCCGGTGGGGACGAGCGCCGCGAGCGCGGCGGCGAGCGATTGCTTGCCGTTGGCGGTGAAGACGATCTGCTCGGCCTGCGGCGCGAAGTCCTTGCGCGCGAGATAGGCGGCGGCCGCGTTGCGCGCGCTCTTGGTGCCGGTGCTGGTCGAGACGCGCAGCGCGGATTCGAGCGCGTCGACGCGCTCGAGCCCCGCAAGGCTCTTGGCGATCATCGCCCATTGCTGCGGCAATAGCGGATAATTGACCTCGAAATCGATCCGCGCATCGCGCGGCTCGCTCAATGCTTCGACCTCGCGCCTGATGTCGCCGGAGATGAAGGTGCCGCGGCCGACCTCGCCGACGACGAGCCCGCGACGAAGCAGCTCCGTATAAACCCGGCTCGCGGTCGAGACCGCGATGCCACGGTCATAGGCAAAATTGCGCTGCGGCGGCAGCCGATCGCCGGGCCTTAACGTGCCGTTAGAGATATCCGAGGCAATGGCATCGGCAAGCTTCACGTACTCGAACTTTGACATTATTGCACCGAGAGCAATGTTTTACTTGCTCCGAGCAGTGTACTGGAGCATTTAAGTTCCATCAAGTTCCACGATTGAGCCGAGGAGAGCGAGAGCAATCCGACGGCAAATGAGGTGCAGACGCTGACGGCGTCGGCGCCAACGGCACCTGCTTCGCCGCGCGGGACAACAGGCCGGAGAAGAAACATGACCACGATCTCGCAAACTGCCGGGCGGAGTTTACGCCCATCCTCAACGGGCGGATTTTTTGCAACGCTCGCCCAGGGCGCCTATGCGCTGTTCAACCGCCTCGAGCGCCGCTCGGCGGTGAAGACATTGAACGAGCTCGACGACCGCGCCCTGCGCGACATCGGGATCACGCGCAGCCAGATCGAGGACGCCGTCTACGGGCAGGTCAAGGCCGAACTGACGCGGTATCTGTGAGGCGAACTCTCTCGTGTCCCGGACGCGCTGCAACGCGTAAGCGTTGCTGCGCAGAGCCGGGACCCAGAGGGCCACAACGCGTGCTGCCACATGGGCCCCGGCTCTGCAGCGCACCGCCGAAGAGGCGCTGCGCTGCGTCCGGGGCACGAGACCTTTGTTCAACGATAGACATGGTTCGTCATCCTCGCGGCGCAGCTCGCCCGAGCTTTGCTTCATCTCTTCACCCTCATAATTGAAAGAGGGCGCAGGGAAGGCCGGGAGCCGGCTGGCACCCGCGGTCCACTGTGCGATGTTGCAGTAAGGAAATCTGCACAGCGGCATACAGGTGTAGCCAGGACATCCCGGCCTTCCCTGCGCAGTGGCTTTACGGCTTATGTCGTGCTCTCCCCGGGGAGCGTTGCACTATTGCCCCCGTCGCCTTGCGGATGGCTGACGGATGCGTCCGGTTGGACGACACCCATCACCGCAACACTTGACGCACAGACCCCGGGCGTCAGGACCACACGGTTTTGCCGTACGCCGATCACACCGGTCGTGTGCGCGAGGTCTTCGCTCACGGTTACCCGCCCTGCAAAACCCTTCGCGCCGATGTGACCCACGTCCACCGCCGCCCGGCCCGCGTTCGTGACGATCGCGATACGCCCCTCTTCCTTGGGCCGGGTTGTCGCGACACATACGTGATTTCCGAATTTCGGTAAAGTGGAATATTTTGGCCACCGCACGTTGACCGATAGACGGTGTGTTTTGCCCGTCGGGCAACGCAAGGTCTGGTAGCTCGCGTGTCCCGGACGCGCTGCAACGCCCTTCGCGTTGCTGCGCAGAGCCGGGACCTAGCAGGCCACGCAATCCGCCGATGCATGGGCCCCGGCTCTGCAGCGCACCGCTGAAGTAGCGCTGCGCTGCGTCCGGGGCACGAGAGCGGAGTTTCCGACGCACACCAGCATCGTCACACTCGCAATGACGGGAATAGGTCAGAGCCTAGTGCCTCACCACCAGCACCGAGCACTTGGCGTAGCGCACGACGTGTCCGGCGTTGGAGCCGAGGAAGTAGGTGCGCATTGCCGGCCGGTGCGAGGTCATCACGATCAGATCGGCCTTCATGTGCACGGCTTCCTCCAGGATCTCGTGGTAGATGCCGCCCTGGCGCACCACGCTGGAGATGCGGGAAGCCTCGATGCCGGATTCGCGTGCGACGATGGCGAGGGCTTCTTCCGAGGTCTGGCGCTGCTGCTCGTCGAAATCGGCCGGCACGTATTCGGCCAGCATCACCGGCGTCATCGGCAGCACGTGGAGCAGGCGCACCTGGCCGCTCCAGGTCTGCGACAGCGTTGCCGCGGTCGCGATCGCCGGCTTGGCGAGGTCGGTGTCGGCGAGGTCGATGGGCACGAGGATGGACTTGAACATCTGCGCCTCCAAATCTTCCAGTCAGCAACTTTTGCCGGTCGTCGCGATCATCCCGATCGAAGCAGCTTGGGGCTGGTGAACAGCACCAGCTTGCCGCGGCGGTAGGCCACGTCACCCCAATCCTTGACGTCAAAATCGAAGATCGCAAGCCCCGCGGTGGGCAGATTGTCAGCGAGCGCCCTGGCGCCATCAGGATCGCCGCCGCCCATCAGCATCAAGGCGGCCTCGTGCATGCCGGGATTGTGGGCGACCAGCAGCAATTGCTTCGGGTCGGCCGGGGCGGTTGCGGTGCGAATGGACTCCAGGATCTGCGCGGGATCGGCGCCGTAGAGCTCCGGCAGGATCTCGACCTGCGGCGTCGGGACGCGGTCCTTCATCGCCTCCCAGGCGATGTCCCAGGTCTGCCGGGCCCGGACGGCGTGCGACACCAGCACGGTCTCGGGGAAGGGCGGGTGGGCGGCGATCCAGTCGCCGATCCGGGCGGCATCCTTGTGGCCGCGATCATCGAGCCGTCGGTCCTGGTCACGGCCGCTCGGCGCGTCGGTCTCGGTCTTGGCGTGACGCAGCAGCATCAAACGGCGCATGGCATTCTCGAATCGTTACGGTCGCTGATAATGTACAGACGCGGGTGAGGACAAGGTGACAAGCGCCCGCTCAGTCCTCTAAGAAAACGGCATGAGCGAGACTTTCACAAGCGTGTCCCAGGAAGAAGCCGGCTTTCGCGACCGTGTGCGGCTGTCGTTCGATCTCGACGCCGACATCTGCGTCATCGGTGCCGGGCTTGCCGGGCTCTCCATCGCGCTGGAGGCGGCCCGGCTCGGGGCCAGCGTCGCGGTGCTCGAAGGCCGTCATATCGGCTGGAACGCCTCCGGCAACCAGCTCGGCACTGTGCTGCCGGGCTTTGCGCTGCCGCTCACCGACCTGATCGAGCGCATCGGCTTCGAGGACGCGCGTGAATTGTGGACGCTGTCCAAGGAGGGGGCCGAGTTCGTCCGCGCCAACGCCACGGAAGAGAACATGCCGGGGATCGCCCCGAGCAATGGCGTGCTGGAGGTCTCCAACGTCGACGCCGGCGACCGTCTGATCAGCCGGTTGCAGATGCTGAACGAGGATTTCGACACCGAGGTCGAAGGCTGGCAGGTCGATCGCGTCCGCGAGGTGCTCAGGACCGATCGCTATTTCCACGGCGTGTATTATCCCAAAGCGTTCCAGGTCGACGGCCGCAAATATGTGCACGGCCTTGCGGCGCTGGCGCGGCGGGCAGGCGCCCGCATCTTCGAGGACACGCCGGTCGTCAGCATCGATCATTCCGGCATCCGCAAACGCATCGTCACGCCGTCGGCGCGTATGCGCGCGACCCACATCGTGCTTGCCGGCAACATCCATCTCGGCGCGCCCTTGCGGCGCCTGTCGGAGACGCTGCTGCCGGTCTGGCGCTATGCCGGCATCACCGCGCCGCTCGGCGAGCGCGTGCACGAGATCATCGCCTTCAAGGGAGCGGTGATGGATTCCGACGGTGTCGACCATTTCCGCATCGTCGACGGCGACCGGCTGATGTGGGAGAGCCCGGAGACCACCTGGGCCGCGCGTCCGCAGCGCTTTGCAGGCAGCGTCAGGCGGCGGATACGTACGATCTTTCCGGAGCTCGGCAATGTCGAGGTCACTGATATGTTCGGTGGCGCCACCGGCCAGACCGTGCACGGCATGCCGCAGATCGGCCAGTTGCGCAAAGGCCTGTGGGTGGCGAGCGGGTTCGGCCGCCAGGGCATGAACACCTCCGCCATGGCCGGGCAGATGATCGCGCGCAGCATCCTGTGGGGGGATGAGCGCTGGAAGCTGTTCTCGCCGTTCGAGCTGGTCTGGGCGGGCGGCGCCACGGGGCGGGTCGCGGGCCAGCTGGTCGGGATCTGGGGCAGGGCGAGTTCCGCCGCCGCAGGCTCGCTCGCCCGCTACCGCGAGCGTGCCAGGGTCAAGGACAGGGAGCGCGAGGCGCGGCTTGCCGAGGCCAACCGGGCCGCCGGCACTGGTCCGCGCCGCCCACCGTCCGGCGTCAGGCCGCGACCGGCCCCGCCGCCGAAACGCCCGGCCCGGGAGGCAGAGCAGGTTGTGGAACCGGCCTCGCATGATGGCGCCGTCTCCCAATAAGTTGAGAGAAATTCCGCCCGGACGTGTAACTTCGGCCGACAGAAGCCCGTATCTCAGGGCGTGGATTGCCCGCGCACGGAGAATGAGATGTTTGACCGCCGCATCCTGTTGACGACTGCCGCCGGCCTGTTCGGCCTTGGGGCCTTCCGCTGGCTGAGAGCAACGCCCGCCGAGGCTGGCGAGAAAGCCGCGGAAAAGTTCGAGATCACGAAGACGGAGGCTGAATGGCGCGCCCAGCTCACGCCGCAGCAATATGAGATTCTGCGCAACCACGGCACCGAGCGGCCCGGCTCCAGTCCGCTCTTGAAGGAGCACCGCAAGGGGACCTTCGCCTGCGCCGGCTGCGACCTGCCGCTGTTCGCGTCCGAGACCAAGTTCGAGAGCGGTACGGGCTGGCCGAGCTTCTACCAGCCGATCGAGGGCAATGTCGGCAAGACCGAAGACCGGGCCTACGGCATGGTTCGCACCGAGGTGCATTGCCGGCGCTGCGGCGGCCATCTCGGCCACGTCTTCGACGACGGTCCGAAGCCGACGGGATTGCGCTATTGCATTGACGGTTTCGGGCTGGTTTTCCACCCCGCGGCGGCGTCAGCGACGTAGAGTTCACCTTGTCATTCCGGGGCGGTCCGCAGGACCGCAGGACCGAACTATGGTGCGCGCTTGCGCACCTGAGAATCTCGAGGTTCTCAGGTACGCAATTGCGCACCAGAATTCGATGCTGACGCTCGCTCCGGAACGACAATTTCTCCCGGCAATTGTTGCCGGTCCCGGCAAATGTGCCCCGGTCATCAGGCCGGGGCTTTTTTGTTAAGTCATTGATTTTCTGAAGATACCCGCATTGGCATAGCCCTTGCGACTGTCTCCTTCGACTGCGGCCATGTCGACCCGCCGCCGAGATCGGATTTGGAGACAAAGTTATGGGTATCTTCGATGCAATGAACACCTCGGTGGGTGGCCTGCAGGCGCAGTCCTACGCGCTGCAGAACATCTCCGGCAACATCGCGAACTCATCCACCACCGGTTACAAGGGCATCGGCACCAGCTTCGTCGATCTCATCCCCGACTCCTCGGTCCCGAGCAAGCAGGTCGCGGGCGGCGTGACGGCCAACGCCAAGGCCACCATCACCACGCAGGGCACGATCTCGGGCTCCACCGTCGCCACCAACATGGCGATCACCGGCGACGGCTTCTTCTCGATCCAGAAGGCGAGCGGCGTCGTCGACAACGTGCCGGTCTTCACCGGCGTCACCTATTACACGCGGCGCGGCGACTTCCAGCTCAATGCCAACGGCAATCTGGTCAACGGCGCCGGTTATTACCTGATGGGCGTCACGGTCGATCCGAAGACCGGTAACCCGACCGGCAGCGTGGCAAACGTGCTGCAATTCCAGAACAACTTCATTCCGGCGCAGGCGACCACCTCGATCCAGTACGCTGCGAACCTGCCGACCCAGCCGAACACGGTGGCGAAAACGACCGCGTCGAGCGGCACGCTGCTGGCGGCCGGCGGGCTGAACCCGTCCGATTTCGCAGCCAACCCGCTGCCGGTCGGCACACCTCCCGCGCCCTATGCCAACGCATTGGTGTCCGGCGCGGCTGCAACCGGCAACGTCCGTTCGGCCTACTCGTCGACGACGGGCACGGGCACGGTCGCACTCCAGAACAATTCGTCGGCGGTGGCCTCGACCACCACATCGCTCGATAACGCGGTCGGCACGCATCTCGCCTCCAGCATCCTCACCGCCTTGAGCGGCCAGACGCTGACCATCAATGGCAACACCATCACGTTCAACGGCGGCACGACGGTCTCGACCGTCGGCAACAACACCACGATCGGTCTCGGCGCGGGCACCACGGCGACGGTCGCGGACATCCTGAACGGGATCCAGACTGCGGGCGGCGCCGGCGTCACGGCCTCGCTCTCCGCCAGCGGCAACATCGTGATCTCCAGCGGCACCGGCACCGACGTGGCGGTCGGCAGCGGTACGGCCGCCACCGCGCTCGGCATCAGCAGCGTAACCCGCGGCGGCAACGTGCTGTCCTCGCCCGCGATCTCGGGTGCAACGGTGCTGAGCGGCAGCGCGACCGCCGGTGGCGCCCAGGTGCTCTCGTCCGGCTTCGCCGCCGGCGATACCATCACCGTCAACGGCCAGACACTGACTTTCGTCTCGCCGCCTACGGTTCCCAGCGCCGCTCAGATCCTCACCACCGACAATGTCACGACTCTGCTCGGCAAGATCGACGCGCTCTCCGGCGCCTCGGGATCGTCGGTCAGCAGCGGCGGCGTCATCACGCTGAACACCGGCACCGTCTCCAACCTCTCGGTGTCCAGCTCCAACAGCGCTGCCTTCTCGGCGCTCGGCTTCACCTCGACCATCACCAAGAACCGCGACGGCGGCGGCACCGCCGGCACCGGTGGCGTGATCGGCAACGACATCGCGACCTTCACCAAGGAATCGATCAGCGGCGGCGCGGTGACCGCCTACAACGCCGCCGGCACGCCGGTGAACCTGCAATTGCGTTGGGCCAAGACCGACAGCGCCTCGCTGGGCGCGGGTCATTCGGATAGCTGGAACCTGTTCTACCAGACCGATCCGAACGCCACCGGCACGACCGTCGGCTGGGTCAATACCGGCCAGACGTTCACCTTTGCCAGCGACGGCTCGCTGACCTCGCCGAGCGGCTCGGGCATCACCATCAACAATGTCAGCGTCAGCGGCCAGTCGCTCGGCTCGGTCGCCTTCAACATCTCCTCAGGCGGACTGACGCAATATGCCAGCACCAGCGGCGCGGTGACCATCAACACCATCACGCAGAATGGCTATGCCGCCGGTCAGCTTCGCTCGGTCGCCGTCAACAACAACGGCATCGTGGTCGGCACCTTCTCCAACGGCCAGAACCTCAACCTCGCTCAGGTTCAGCTGTCGCACTTCAACGGCACCAATTATCTGAAGGCGATGGACGGCGGTGCCTATGCCGCGACCGAGCAGTCGGGTGACGCGATCGACGGCGCTTCGGGCACCATCAGCGGCTCGTCGCTGGAGGGATCCAACACCGACATCGCCGACGAATTCACCAAGCTGATCGTGACCCAGCAGGCCTATTCGGCCAACACCAAGGTGATCACGACTGCGAATTCGATGGTGCAGGACCTCTTGAACGTGTTGCGCTGATCGGCGCGTAACGTAACCAAAGGCGGCAAGTAACATGGGTTTGAGTTCAGCCCTCGCCAGTGCGATGAGCGGTCTGCGTGCCAACCAGGCCGCGCTCTCGATCGTTTCCTCGAACGTCGCCAATGCGCAGACGCCGGGTTACGTCGTCCAGACCCCGAACCAGATCGAGGTCACCACCGGCGATTTCGGCTCGACGGCGATGACGACCGGCGTCAGCCGAGAGCTCGACACCTATGTGCTGAACCAGCTGCGCACCGAGACCGGCGGCAGCGGCTACGCCGATCAGATGGCCAACATCCTGAAGCAGCTTCAGAATGTCTATGGCACGCCGGGCAACAGCGGCACGCTCGAAACCGCGCTGAACAAGTTCACCACGGCGCTGCAGGCGCTGTCGACCAGCTCGGGCGCCTCATCGGCGCAAACCGTGGCGCTCGGTGCGGCGCAGGCGCTGGCCACGCAGCTCAACGTCACCACCAAGGGCATCCAGTCGCTGCGCTCCAATGTCGAGCAGGATCTCGGCAACTCGGCGCAAGCGGCCAACGTCGCCATGCAGCAGATCGCCGACATCAACACCAAGCTGCAGGGCCTGTCGGCCAACGATCCCTCGGCCGCGACGCTGATGGACCAGCGCGACCAGGCCATCAACACGCTGTCGAAATATGTCGACGTCCGCGTCACCACCGACGGTTCGAACCAGGCCAACATCTACACCACGACGGGCATCCAGCTCGTCGGCGCCGGGCTCGCCTCGCAATTCACCTTTGCTTCCGCCGGCGCGCTGTCGGCGACCTCGCTCTACAACATCGATCCGGCCAAGTCCGGCGTCGGCGCGCTCAACATCGTGCTGCCGAACGGCTCGAAGGTCGACGTGGTCGCCAACAACGTGGTCTCCTCGGGCCAGATCGCAGCCGATCTGAAGCTGCGCGACGAGACGCTGGTGCAGGCGCAGAACCAGATCGACCAGCTCGCTGCCACGATGTCGAGCGCGCTGTCGGACAAGACCACCGCCGGCACCACGGTGTCGGGCCCGCCGGCCGGCTTCGACATCGACCTTGCCGGGGCGCTGCCGGGCAACACCGCCACCTTCACCTACACCGACACGGCGACCAACACGAAGCGCCAGGTCACCCTCGTCAACGTCACCGATCCGGCGGCGCTGCCGCTGCAGAACGCCACCAACGCCAATCCGATGCAGATCGGCGTGAACTTCTCCGGCGGCATGGGCGCGATCGCTTCGGCGCTCAACACGGCGCTCCCCACCTCGCATTTGACGTTCTCCGCCGCGCTGCCGCCGGCGAGCGCCACGACGCTGCGGATCACGGACGACAACAGCGGCCTTGCCAAGGTCAATTCGTCCTCGATCACCAAGACGATCTCGTCGCTGACCTCGGGCAATCCACAACTGCCGCTGTTCACCGACGGCGGACAGGCGCTCTACACCGGCGCGATCACCGCCTCGGGCTCGCAGATGACCGGCCTTGCCGGACGCATCGCCGTGAACACGCAGCTGGTCAACGACCCGACCAGGATGTCGGTGTACAACACCTCGCCGGTGACGCCTTCGGGTGACACCGCGCGTTCGGACTATCTCTACTCGCAGCTCACCTCGGCGGTGTTCTCCTATTCGCCAACGAGCGGTCTCGGCTCGGCGAGCCAGCCCTTCACCGGCAGCGTTTCGAATTATCTGCAGCAGTTCCTGAGCGTCCAGGCCAATTCCGCGACCCAGGCCACCCAGCTCCAGCAGGGCCAGAGCGTCGTGGTCTCGACGCTCCAGGCCAAGTTCGATTCGACCTCCAAGGTCAATCTGGACTCGGAGATGTCGAACCTGATCCAGCTGCAGAATGCCTATGCCGCCAACGCCCACGTCATGTCGGTGGTGCAGAGCATGATGAATACGTTGCTCCAGGCTCAAGTGTAACAAGTAACAGGGCTCTGAAACATGTCGATCAGCAGCATCAACTACTCTTCGTCGATTCTCGGCTCGCAGATCCGCAACATCAATCAGCAGCTCACCGACCTGTCGACGCAGCTCTCGACCGGCAAGCTGTCGCAGAACTATTCCGGGATGGGCACCAACGAGGGCTTTGCGATCGCCGGGCGCGCGCAGCTCTCCAACATCGCCGCCTATACCGACACGATCACCAACGTCAATGTCAGCATCAACCTCGCCAACACCGCGCTGCAGTCGCTGACCAAGATCCGCAGCACGGTGCAGACGGGCGCGGCCAACACCGCGCAGGATCTCAACGTCAACGGCCAGACCATCGCGCAGAACACCGCCGCCGCCCAGTTCGGCTCGATGGTCGGCGTGCTCAACACGCAGACGGGCAACCGCTATCTGTTCTCGGGGACCGCCGTCAGCACGCAGTCGGTCGCGGATGCCGGCGACATCATCAACGGCACCACGACGCAGGCGGGGTTCAAGACCGTGATGGCGGAGCGCCAGGCCGCCGACCTCGGCGACGGGATGGGTCGTCTGGTGCAGTCGACGCTGCCGTCGGGCGCGATACAGGTGTCCGAGGACGTTGCCGGTTCGCCGTTCGGTCTGAAGGTCTCGGCGGTCTCCTCGACACTGACGGGCGCCACCATCACCGGTCCGAGCGGCTCGCCGGTGTCGTTCTCGGTCAATCTCAACGGCGTCAATCCGAACAACGGCGACAAGCTCAGCGTTCAGTTCACCTTGCCGGACGGCTCGACCGAGCAGATCGACCTGACCGCCTCGACGGCTACGCCGACCCCGGTGGGCAGCTTCGCGATCGACGCAAGCACCCCCGTCAACCCGGCCAACACCGCGACGAATCTCAACACGGCGCTGAACACCGCGATCAAGAAGCTCGCGGGCACCTCGCTGGTGGCGGCATCCGCGGTCACGGCGGGCGACAATTTCTTCAACACCGCCAGCTCTGCGATCGGCACGCCCAAGACCAGCCAGGCGGGCCCACTCGTACCGATCAGCGGAGCGACAGCGCTGTCCGGTGCGAGCCCCACGGACTCGATCTCGCCGGGTTTCGTCGCCGGCGACACCATCACCGTCAACGGCACCACGCTGACCTTCGTGGCCTCGGGCGCGACCGGCAATCAGCTCAACGTCGGCGACAGCGTCCAGACGCTGATGGGCAAGATCGACGCGATCACGGGGACGTCGAAGCCGTCGACAATCCATGGCGGTTCGATCACGATCAACACGGACGATGCGGCGAGCCTGAACATCACGAGCTCGAATACCGGCGCGCTCGGTTCGCTCGGTTTCAGCGCGACGCCGGTGACCGCGACGCAGCCGCCGCTGCGCGTCGGCTCCTCGCCCGCGAGCTCGGCGACGACGCTGGTCAACGGCTCGGCCAACACCGTGAAGTGGTACACCGGCAATGACGGGCCCGGCCCGGCGCGCTCCACCGCGATGGCGCGGGTCGACGATTCCGTCACGGTGCAGTACGGCGCCCAGGCGAACGAGGACGCGATCCGCCGGCAGCTGCAGGCAATCGCGGTGTTCGGGACCTTCTCGACCTCGCCGACCGGGCAGTATTCGGGCGGGCAGGTCGCCGCGCTGAGCCTGCGCACCACCCAGGCGCTGACCCAGCAGCCCGGCCAGCAGCGCATCGAGGACATCCAGACCGACATCGCGATGGCCCAGAACACGATGAAGGACGCGAGCACGCGCCAGACCCAGGCCAAGGCGCAGCTCCAGACCATCATCGACCAGGCGGAATCGGCCTCGCCGGACGAGGTCGCGAGCCAGCTGCTGGCGCTGCAGAACGCGCTCCAGGCGTCCTACCAGGTGACCTCGAACCTCGCGCAGCTGTCGCTCGTCAAGTTCCTGTAAGGATGCGTTAAGGCGCCGTTAACCATGCCTCTTTACCTCTTGGTGAGGATTGGAGCGGGGCGGAGCTGCCGATGTCGGACAGGATGCAATTGGTAGTGGCAACGCCGTGCTTCGGCGGGCAGGTGTCGAGCATCTATGCGAGCTCGATCTTCGCGCTGCAGCGGGCCGTGCACGGCATGTCCAATCTCGAGCTCAAGGTGCTGCTGCGCGACGGCGATGCGCTGATCACCCGCGCGCGGGCCAATCTGGTCGCGATGTTCCTGGACGATCCCAGGGCGACGCATTTCCTGTTCATCGATGCCGATATCGGCTTCAAGCCGGAGCAGGTGTTCAGGCTGATCGAATGCGGCGCGGACGTCGTCGCCGGCTGCTATCCGATCAAGCGGGTCAATTGGGATAAGGCAAAGCGTGCGATTGACGCCGGCCGCACCGACGTGCCGGCCGCCTCGCTCGATTACGTGCTCGAGATCGAGGACCCCGATCGCATCGTCGTGGTCAACGGCTTCACCCGGGTGCGTTATGCGGGCACCGGCTTCCTGATGATCCGGCGCCAGGCGCTGGAGGCGATGTGCCGCCATCCGGACTATGCGGCCTTGCAGTTCTTCCGCGAGCATTCGCACGATACGCTGGCGGCGAGCCAGAACCGTTTCGCGCTGTTCGAATGCATGATCGATCCGGCGACCGGCACGTATCTTTCCGAGGACTTCGCCTTCTGCAAGCGCTGGACCGATATCGGCGGCGAGATCTGGGCCGATATCCAGAGCTCGCTCGATCACGTCGGGCCGTCGGTATTCCACGGCGACATCGCCTCGCAATTCGCGCCGGCGCCCGCGGCGGCGGCCGATGCGGCGTGAGCCTTCCGGGATGAGCGCCGGCGCATCCCGTCTGTCAGGTCAGGAGCGCGCCCCCGACGGCGGCTCGCGTTATCGCCTGCGCGATCTCTTCACGCCACTGGACACGCTGCTCGTCTCCGGCGGTGATCCGCGGCTGGCGCTCGACGCCAGCGATCGCGTCAACGGCTATGGCTGCGCGGCTTCGCCGGAGCCGGAGATCTGGAATTTCGCCTCCTCGACCGCATCGACGATCTCGCAAATGGCCTACGACCGTGCCGCGCTGGCGCGCGAAGAGCTGATGCACAAGTGCCTGTTCGACGAGGTCGAGGTCGCCTTCGATGCGCGCTGCGAGGACATGCGGGACGAGCTGCGCGGCCATCTCCAGCTCTCGCCGCGCGTCGACGTCGTGTTCTCGCCCTCCGGCACCGACTCCCAGCTCCACGCCCTGTTCCTGGCGCGCGCGGTGCTCGGCGCGCCGCCGGTGACGATCGTGGTCGGCGCCGACCAGACCGGAAGCGGGACGATCCACACCGCCCGCGGGCACCATTTCAGCTCCATGACGGCGAGCGGCCTCGCGGTTCGCAAGGACGGTGCGGTTGCGGGGCTCGCCGGCGCCAGTCTCGCATTGCCGCTGCTCGGGACCGCGCCGGGGATTGCGATGCGCGCGGACGCGGATGCCGCGGTGCTGCATGCGATCGAGGCCACGATCGCGCAAGGCGCGCCCGTGCTGCTCCACATCATGGACGCATCGAAGCTCGGCTGGCGCGCACCGAGCGCGGCCTGTCTCGACGAGATGGCGCGCCGCTGGCCGCGCAAGGTCCAGATCGTCGTTGACGCCTGCCAGGCCCGGCTCGGCCGCCGCCGGCTGCGCTCTTATCTCGACCGCGGCTATATGGTGCTGATGACAGGCTCGAAATTCTTCGGTGGGCCCGCCTTCAGCGGCGCGGTGCTGGTGCCGAAGGGCCTTTCGCGGTCGCTCGACCGGGTCGAGGGGTTTGCGCCTGGTATCTTCGACTATGCCGGCCGTTGCGATTGGCCGGTGGCCTGGACGGCGCTGCGTTCGCGCTTCGAACGCCGTCCGAATTTCGGTCAATGGCTGCGCTGGGAAGCGGCGCTGGCCGAGATCGGCCGCTACTACGCCGTATCAGGGGCTTTCCGCGCCGAGATGCTCGCCGAGCTCGCCGCCGGCATCGACAGCATGATCGCGCTGTCGCCCTCGCTTCGCCCCGTCCCATCCGCGATCGGGACCGCCGGCGTGGATGATGAGGAATTTGCACAAACCACGATCTTTCCGTTCATTCTGCTGCGCGACGGCAAGCCGGTCTCGATCGCCGAGACCGCGGCCGTTCATCGGGCGCTGGCGCGTGACATGAACGAGGCGATCGGCGGCAGTGCGGCGGACCGGCAGGTCGCCGTGCAGCGCTGCCTGATCGGCCAGCCGGTCCGGCTGGAGCGGCAGGACGAGGCACCGCAGGCCGTGCTGCGCCTCTGCGTCGGCGCACGGCTCGTGACCGAGGCCTGGTCGCCGGACATGGCGCAGGCGCAACGCAACGTGCAGCAGATTCTCGATCGCATCGCCCATGTCCTGGTAAAGATCGAGCTGCTGCTCGACCGTGGCGCGGTTGCGGCCGTGCCGGTAAACTCCGCGTTCGAGGTGTGAGATGCAGCATCCGGTTTCCGCGCCGCTTCGCATGACGGCGGCGAACTACGCCGATCGCATCGGCTTTGCGCAGCTGACGCGCCAGGCCTTCGAAGGCGTCGACCTGCATCCGTTGCGCGACCAGCTGCTGGCGCGGATCGCGGCGGGGACCGCACTGGCGGGCGAAGGGCTGGATCTGTCGTTGATCACCCAGCTACTCGGCGACAAGGATCAGGGGCTTGCGATCCAGTCGGAGGTGCTGAGCTTCCACCAATTGTTTCGCACGCCGGGCGCTGCTCCGAAGCCGGGCTTGCGCGTGCTCGCGCTGGCAGCCGACATCGACATGGGCGGCAACACGCCGATCGATTTTCTGCTCGAAGACTCCGACATCGAGCTGTTGACGCTCTACGTGGTCAAGGGCGTCGGTCTGCCGGAGAATTTGCCCGAGCATGACGTCGCCATCGTGGTCGCCTCCGATTCCGAGGAGTGCCGAGATGCGCTCGCCTCGATCGAGAAGGCCGCGCCGCACTGGCCGCGGCCGCTGCTCAATCGTCCCGATCGCATCGGCAATCTCGATCGCGACAAGCTGCATCGGCTGCTGGCCGGCGTGCCGGGTCTCGACATTCCCGCGACCATCCACGCGACGCGCGCGCAATTGTCCGAGCTTTCGCGAGGGCAGATCGCCTGCCGGGACATCGCGGCCGAACTGCGCTTTCCGATGATCGCGCGGCCGCGCGGATCGCATGCCGGCGTCGGACTCGCGAAGCTCCACGATGCGGCCGCGCTCGCAGCCTACCTTGCCGAGCGTGATGAGCAGGATTTCTTCGTCGCGCGCTTCGTCGACTATGTGAATCCCGACGGGCTCTACCGCAAATATCGTCTCGCGATGGTCGACGGCAAACCCTACGCCTGCCACATGGCGATCGCCGACCGCTGGGACATCTGGTATCTCAACGCCTACATGGCGTTCAGCGAGGAGAAGCGGGCAGAAGAAGCGATCTTCATGCGCGACTTCGATCACGCCTTCGCCGCGCGCCACGGACGCGCGCTCGACGAGATGAGCAGGCGTGTCGGCCTCGATTATTTCATCGTCGATTGCGCCGAGAACCAGGACGGCGAGCTCCTGGTGTTCGAGGCCGACAACACCGCCGTCGTGCACAACATGGATTCGCCGGTCGTGTTTCCCTACAAGCCGCCACAGATGCGAAAGATCTTTGCGGCGTTCTCGGCGATGCTGTCGCGGCATGCAGGAGCCGGCGAGGGGAGTGCAGCATGAACGAGATCATCCGCAACGCGCAAAGCTCCGTCGCGCACGCCTCGCTCGACCCGCAGGACTGGAGCGAATTTCGCGCGCTCGCCCATCGCATGCTCGACGATGCGATCGACGGCATCGCCAACGTTCGGGCGCGTCCGGTCTGGCAGCCGATTCCCGATGCGACCCGCGCGGCCTTCAAGGCCGACGTGCCGCGCGAGGCGAGCGACCTCGCCGAGGTCTACCGCGAATTCGCCGATCACGTCGCGCCGTATGCGACCGGCAACGTCCATCCCGGCTTCATGGGCTGGGTGCATGGCGGCGGCACCGCGGTCGGCATGATCGCGGACATGCTCGCAGCCGGCCTCAACGCCAATCTCGGCGGACGCGACCACATGCCGATCGAGGTCGAGCGCCAGATCGTCGACTGGATGCGCCGCCTGTTCGCCTTTCCGGACAGTGCGAGCGGCATCTTCGTCACGGGCACGTCGATGGCCAATCTGATGGCGGTGCTGGTGGCGCGTAACGCTGCGCTCGGCACGCTGGCGCGGCAATACGGCATCGGCAATGACGGCGCGCTGCTGACGGCCTATACGTCGCAGGCCGCGCATGGCTGCGTCTCCAGGGCGATGGACATCGCCGGGCTCGGCACCGACGCGCTGCGCAAGATCGGCGTCGATGCCGATCATCGCATCGACGTAGCCGCGCTGCGCGCGCAGATCACAATCGATCGTGAGGTCGGTTTCAAGCCGTTCCTGGTCGTTGCCTCTGCCGGCACCGTCGACATCGGCGCGATCGACGACCTCGAGGCGATCGCGGAGCTGTGCCGCGAGGAGGGAATCTGGTTTCACGTCGACGGCGCTTTCGGCGCGCTCGCGATCTTCTCGCCCGAGCTCGCGCCGCTGCTCGGCGGCATCGAGCTCGCAGATTCCATTGCACTCGACTTTCACAAATGGGGGCAGGTGCCCTACGACGCTGGCTTCCTCCTGGTGCGCGACGGCGAGCTGCATCGGCAGGCCTTCGCGCAGCCCGCGGCCTATCTGCGCCGCGAGGCGAGGGGGCTTGCGGCGGGCGCGGTCTGGCCCTGCGATCTCGGCCCCGATCTTTCGCGCGGCTTCCGTGCGCTGAAGACGTGGTTCACGCTGAAGACATTCGGCACCGATCGGCTGGGTGCGACGATCACGAGAAGCTGCGCGCTGGCGAAATATCTGGAGGCCCGCGTAATGGCTGAACCGCGGCTGGAATTGCTGGCGCCGGTCAACCTCAACATCGTCTGCTTCCGCTATCGTGCCGATGATGCGGTCAATCGCGAGATTGTCGCCGACATCCAGGAGTCCGGAATAGCAGCTCCCTCGAGCACGACGCTGGGCGGCAGGTTTGCGATCCGCGCCGCGATCGTCAATCACCGCACCGAGGAGGCGGACATCGATGCGCTGGTCGCGGCTGTGCTGGAGTTCGGCGGCCGGCGGTGCGGCGACGGGATGATCGAGGTCGAGGCACCGCCGCTCGCGGCGCAATAGCACTGGTGCATGGCTGAAACGACAACGGCCCCGGAGACGATCCGGGGCCGTTGTCGTTTGCGGACTGGGTCGTTCGCGTGGCGCGGCCGCGCGAACGCGCGCGGTCAGGCGGCGGAGCTCACGTCCTTGGCCGCTTCCGTCTGGGGGTGGGTGGCCTCGAATTGGCTCCGCAGCTTCTCTTCATAGGCGATCAGCTTGCGGGCATCCTTCAGCGCCCGGTAGAGGTCGCCGTTCAGGATGTTATTGTTGATGCCCTCGATGATCGGCCAGGCGCTCGGCACCGCGGTGACGATGTCGCGCACCAGGTTGAAATAGGTGCCGTGCTGGCTCTGCGGATCCGGCGAGATGTACATGAGCTGGACCGCCAGATAGACGAGCTTCGCCGGCGAATCCGCGGTCTCCGGCGTGAGGATGTCGCGCTCGCGCAGGATCGGCACGTTGTCGCCGTCGATCAGGAGGCGCGCGCGCTGGTCCGTGTTGGTAATCACGCAGTTGCCGACGATGATGCGTTCGTGCGGTCTGAGCTCGACCTTGAGGGCCATTGCCTGTTCTCCATCAACGCTTTCGTAACCGAGCGCTCGTTGCGGCCTATTAAGACGTGATTCTCGCTCGGAATTAGTTAACGACCTGTAAATTCCCGCCGTTCACGCGGGAAACCGCAATATTTTCAAGCTCGTACCCTTGCGGCTGCGCGGCGATCTTGCGCGGCGTCCCCGGCCGAATCACGCGAAACCCGGCAAAGGCACGGATTTCATTTCATGTTTCGTTAGAGGTCTCGGCGCCACGGTCCGCCGGTCGCTGGGTCACTCTCGATCCAAGCAGACGAGTAACAGTTGCGTCGTTTACCAGAAAGGTAACAGAGTTATGTCAGGCATCGTCCTCTCCGCGTCGGTTCGCCAGAACCTCCTCTCCCTCCAGTCCACTGCTGATCTTCTCGCCACCACGCAGAACCGTCTGTCGACCGGCAAGAGTGTCAATTCGGCCCTGGACAATCCCACCAACTTCTTCACCGCCCAGTCGCTCGACAACCGCGCCAGCGACATCAACAATCTGCTCGATGGCATCGCCAACGGCGTGCAGGTGCTGCAGGCTGCCAACACCGGCATCACCTCGCTGCAGAAGCTGATCGACTCTGCGAAGTCGATCGCCAACCAGGCGCTGCAGACCACGGTCGGCTACTCCACCAAGTCGAACGTCTCCGCCACCATCGCCGGTGCGACGGCGGCCGACCTGCGCGGCACGACGAGCTTCGCCAGCGCGACCGCTAGCAGCAACGTTGTGTTTAGCGGCGCGGCCGGCGGCACCACGGCGGCGAGCGGCACCACGACCCTCGGCGCCACCATCGGTTCCTTCACGGGCACTGCGGGCACGGCCGGCGACGGCACCACGGCCCTGACCGGCGCCATCACCCTGATCGCGACCAACGGCACCACCGCCACCGGCCTGGCCAGCAACGCCCAGCCCGCCGACGGCGACACGCTGACCGTGAACGGCAAGACCATCACCTTCCGCTCGGGCTCTGCTCCGGCCTCGACTGGCGTTGCGTCCGGCTCGGGCGTCAGCGGCAACCTCGTCACCGACGGCAGCGGCAACACCACTGTCTACCTCGGCACGGCGGGCACGCCGGCTGCGACCGTCAGCGATCTGTTGACCGCGGTCGATCTGGCCAGCGGCGTCAAAACGGCATCCATCACCGCGGGTGCTGCGACGCTCGCCACCAGCTTCAACCAGACCGCTTCGAGCGTTGGTGCGGGCGCCGTCACGCTGAAGAGCTCGACGGGTGCGGATCTGAGCGTCACCGGCAAGGCTGACCTGCTCAAGTCTCTCGGCCTGACCTCGTCTGTGGGCGGCGGCAACGCCACCGTGAGCGTCAACCGGACCACGAGTTCGGGCTCGCTCGGTGCGACGATCACGGACGGCTCGACGCTGAACGTCGACGGTCACGTCATCACCTTCAAGAACGCGCCGATCCCGGGTTCGACCGGTGCTCCGAGCGTTCCGAGCGGGTATGGTGCGAACGGCAACGTTCTCACTGACGGCGCCGGCAACTCGACGGTCTATCTGCAGGGCGGCACGATCAACGACGTCTTGAAGGCGATCGACCTTGCCACCGGCGTGCAGACCGCGACGGTCAATGCCAACGGCACCGCGACGCTTGCGACCGCCACCGGCCAGACCAACTCGTCGATCAACGCCTCCGGCCAGCTCAAGCTCTCCACCGGCGTCAATGCTGACCTGTCCGTCACCGGCACCGGCAACGCGCTGAACGCGCTCGGCCTCGCCGGCAACACCGGGACTGCGACCGCCTTCACCGCGGCCCGCACCTCGGGCGTCGGCGGCATCAGCGGCAAGACCTTGACCTTCTCGTCCTTCAACGGCGGCACGGCGGTCAACGTCACCTTCGGCGACGGCACCAACGGCACGGTCAAGACGCTCGATCAGCTCAACACGAAGCTTCAGGCCAACAACCTGACGGCGACGATCGACGCCAACGGCCTGCTGACGGTCTCGACCACCAACGACTATGCGTCCTCGACCATCGGTTCGAGCGCCGCGGGTGGTGCGATCGGCGGCACGCTGACCTCGTCGCTGACGTTCTCGACGGCTTCCACCCCCGTCCAGGATACGGTTGCGCAGACCTCGCGCGCCAATCTGGTGTCTCAGTACAACAACATCCTGAACCAGATCGACACCACCTCGCAGGACTCCTCGTTCAACGGCGTCAACCTGTTGAACGGCGACCAGCTCAAGCTGGTGTTCGACGAGACCGGCAAGTCGAACCTCAGCATCACCGGCGTGACCTACAACTCCAAGGGTCTGGGTCTTGCCGCGTTGACCAGCGGTGTCGACTTCATCGACAACTCCGCGACCAACAAGGTGCTGTCGAACCTGAACGCCGCGTCGAGCACGCTGCGCTCGGAAGCCTCGAGCCTCGGTTCGAACCTCTCGGTGGTGCAGGTTCGTCAGGACTTCAACAAGAGCCTGATCAACGTGCTGCAGACCGGTTCGTCCAACCTCACGCTGGCCGACACCAACACCGAGGCGGCCAACAGCCAGGCGCTGTCGACCCGCCAGTCGATCGCGGTCTCCGCGCTGTCGCTGGCCAACCAGTCGCAGCAGAGCGTGCTGCAGCTGCTCCGCTAACAAGCGGACGACATCGCAAGCAAGATCCGGCGGCGGGGCTTCGGCCCCGCCGCTTTCTTTTTGGGTCGGCATCAGAACGCCGCTTGGCAAGTCGGGACGATGCGTTCGAGTCCAGCGAATTGCTCACTCTGAGTTATGGTTGACAAGTGGCAAACGCGTCGCCGCTGCACCAAAAAGCATCATGTGATCATGATGATACGACGAAGCGCGGTCCGGCTCCGATCGCGCACATGGTGAATCCGCGGAAGGACTGGAGCGACACGCTTCATGCTTTGTTAGCCGTCTGCGTTCACCGTCCCGGCATCGATTAATCCTAATCGAAGTTTGTTTGTTGCGTTGCGTACCAGAAGGGTAACACTCAATGTCCGGTATCGTCCTCTCTTCGTCGGTTCGTCAGAACCTGCTCTCCCTCCAGTCCACCGCTGATCTTCTCGCCACCACGCAGAGCCGTCTGTCGACCGGCAAGAGCGTCAACTCGGCCCTGGACAATCCCACCAACTTCTTCACCGCACAGTCGCTCGACAACCGCGCCAGCGACATCAACAATCTGCTCGACGGCATCGCCAACGGTGTGCAAGTGCTGCAGGCTGCCAACACCGGCATCACCTCGCTGCAGAAGCTGATCGACAGCGCCAAGTCGATCGCCAATCAGGCGCTGCAGACCACGGTCGGCTACTCCACCAAGTCCAATGTCTCCACCAGCATCTCGGGCGCAACGGCGGCCGACCTGCGTGGCACGACTTCGTTCGCCAGCGCGACGGCGAGCAGCAACGTGGTGTATAACGGCGCGGCGGGCGGCACCACGGCGGCGAGCGGCACCACGACCCTCGGCGCCACCATCGGTTCCTTCACGGGCACTGCGGGCACGGCCGGCGACGGCACCACGGCCCTGACCGGCGCCATCACCCTGATCGCCACCAACGGCACCACCGCCACCGGCCTGGCCAGCAACGCCCAGCCCGCCGACGGCGACACGCTGACCGTGAACGGCAAGACCATCACCTTCCGCTCCGGCTCTGCTCCGGCCTCGACTGGCGTTGCGTCCGGCTCGGGCGTCAGCGGCAACCTCGTCACCGACGGCAGCGGCAACACCACTGTCTATCTCGGCACGGCGGGCACGCCGGCTGCGACCGTCAGCGATCTGTTGACCGCGGTCGATCTGGCCAGCGGCGTCAAGACGGCATCCATCACCGCGGGTGCTGCGACGCTCGCCACCAGCTTCAACCAGACCGCTTCGAGCGTTGGTGCCGGCGCCGTCACGCTGAAGAGCTCGACGGGTGCGGATCTGAGCGTCACCGGCAAGGCCGACCTGCTCAAGTCTCTCGGCCTGACCACGTCTGTGGGCGGCGGCAACGCCACCGTGAGCGTCAACCGGACCACGAGCTCGGGCTCGCTCGGTGCGACGATCGCGGACGGTTCGACGCTGAACGTCGACGGTCACGTCATCACCTTCAAGAACGCGCCGATCCCGGGTTCGACCGGTGCTCCGAGCGTTCCGAGCGGGTATGGTGCGAACGGCAACGTTCTCACTGACGGCGCCGGCAACTCGACGGTCTATCTGCAGGGCGGCACGATCAACGACGTGCTGAAGGCGATCGACCTTGCCACCGGCGTGCAGACCGCGACGGTCAATGCCAACGGCACCGCGACGCTTGCGACCGCCACCGGCCAGTCGAACTCGTTGATCAATGCTTCGGGTCAGCTCAAGATCTCGACCGGTGTCAATGCCGATCTGTCGATCACCGGCACCGGCAACGCGTTAAATGCGCTTGGCTTCGCCGGCAACACCGGGACCTCGACCGCCTTCACCGCGGCGCGCACCTCGGGCGTCGGCGGCATCACCGGCAAGACCTTGACCTTCTCGTCCTTCAACGGCGGCACGGCGGTCAGCGCCACCTTCGGCGACGGCACCAACGGCACGGTCAAGACGCTCGATCAGCTCAACACGAAGCTTCAGGCCAACAACCTGACGGCGACGATCGACGCCAACGGCCTGCTGACGGTCTCGACCACCAACGACTACGCGTCCTCGACCATCGGTTCGAACGCCGCGGGTGGTGCGATCGGCGGCACGCTGACCACGGCGCTGACGTTCTCGACGGCTTCCAGCCCCGTCCAGGATACGGTTGCGCAGACCTCGCGTGCGAATCTCGTCAACCAGTACAACAACATCCTCCAGCAGATCGATTCGACTGCTCAGGACTCCTCGTTCAACGGTGTCAACCTCTTGAACGGCGACCAGCTCAAGCTGGTGTTCGACGAGACCGCCAAGTCGAGCCTGAGCATCACGGGCGTGACCTACAACTCCAAGGGTCTGGGCCTCGCTGCGTTGACCAGCGGTGTCGACTTCATCGACAACGCTGCCACCAACAAGGTGCTCACGAACCTGAACTCCGCCTCGAGCACGCTCCGTTCGGAAGCCTCGGCTCTGGGCTCGAACCTGACCATCGTGCAGGTTCGTCAGGACTTCAACAAGAACCTGATCAACGTGCTGCAGACCGGTTCGTCCAACCTCACGCTGGCCGACACCAACGTCGAGGCGGCCAACAGCCAGGCGCTGTCGACCCGCCAGTCGATCGCGGTCTCCGCGCTGTCGCTGGCCAACCAGTCGCAGCAGAGCGTGCTGCAGCTGCTCCGCTAACAAGCGGACGACATCGCAAGACGTTAGGGCGGCGGGGCCTCGGCCCCGCCGCTTTTTTGTTGATCGCCCGAGGTTTTGAGAGGGCAGATGACGCTCCGAAAAGTAACCAGCGGTTATGGTTAATGGAGCGTAAGCGCAAAGAATTGCCAATGATTTCAGGCTGATTGCCATCTCGCTCCGCGCGTCCCGCCCGCTCATGGTGAACCGGCGCTTACGCAGGCGATGCTCGTTTCACCCTTTGTTAGCCATGTCGCGGCACGCTGGCCCCGTCACTCGATCCGAAGCGATCGAACGAAGACGCGTAAGCCAGAAGGGTAAGAGTCATGTCAGGTATTGTTCTCTCTGCGTCGGTTCGTCAGAACCTCCTCTCTCTCCAGTCCACCGCCGACCTCCTCGCCACCACACAGAACCGTCTGTCGACCGGCAAGAGCGTCAATTCGGCCCTGGACAATCCCACCAACTTCTTCACGGCACAGTCGCTCGACAACCGCGCCAGCGACATCAACAATCTGCTCGACGGCATCGCCAACGGCGTGCAGGTGCTTCAGGCCGCCAACACCGGCCTGACCTCGCTGCAGAAGCTGATCGACAGCGCCAAGTCGATCGCCAATCAGGCGCTGCAGACCACGGTCGGCTACTCCACCAAGTCCAACGTCTCCACCACGATCGCCGGCGCGACGGCGGCCGACCTGCGCGGCACGACGAGCTTCGCCAGCGCGACCGCGAGCAGCAACGTGCTGTATAACGGCACGGCCGGCGGCACCACGGCGGCGAACGGCACCACGACGCTCGGCGCCACCATCGGCACCTTCACGGGCACTGCGGGAACGGCCGGCGACGGCACCACGGCCCTGACCGGCGCCATCACCCTGATCGCCACCAACGGCACGACCGCCACCGGCCTGCTCGGCAACGCCCAGCCCGCCGACGGCGACACGCTGACCGTGAACGGCAAGACCATCACCTTCCGCTCCGGCTCTGCTCCGGCGTCGACTGGCGTTCCGTCCGGCTCGGGCGTCAGCGGCAACCTCGTCACCGACGGCAACGGCAACACCACGGTCTATCTCGGCACGGCGGGCACGCCGGCTGCGACCGTCAGCGATCTGTTGACCGCGGTCGATCTGGCCAGCGGCGTCAAGACGGCATCCATCACCGCGGGTGCTGCGACGCTCGCCACCAGCTTCAACCAGACCGCTTCGAGCGTTGGTGCCGGCGCCGTCACGCTGAAGAGCTCGACGGGCGCGGATCTGAGCGTCACCGGCAAGGCCGACCTGCTCAAGTCTCTCGGCCTGACCACATCTTCGGGTGCAGGCAATGCCAGCTTGAACGTCAACCGGACTACGACCGCGGGCTCGCTGGGTGCGACCATCGCGGATGGTTCGACGCTGAACGTCGACGGCCACGTCATCATCTTCAAGAACGCGCCGACCCCGGGCACGACCGGAGCTCCGAGCGTTCCGAGCGGGTATGGTGCGAACGGCAACGTCGTCACGGACGGCAACGGCAACTCGACGGTCTATCTGCAGGGCGGTACGGTCAATGACGTGCTGAAGGCGATCGACCTTGCCACAGGCGTGCAGACCGCGACGATCAACGCCAGCGGCGTCGCGGCGCTTTCGACCGCCACCGGCCAGTCGAACTCGACGATCAACACGTCCGGCCAGCTCAAGATCTCGACCGGCATCAACGCCGACCTGTCGATCACCGGCACCGGCAACGCGCTGAACGTGTTCGGCCTCGCCGGCAACACCGGAAACGCAACGGCCTTCTCCGCCGCCCGCACCTCCGGTATCGGCGGCCTCAGCGGCAAGACCTTGACCTTCTCCTCCTTCAATGGTGGCACGGCGGTCAACGTCACCTTCGGCGACGGTACCAACGGCACGGTCAAGACGCTCGATCAGCTCAACACGAAGCTTCAGGCCAACAACCTCGCGGCGACGATCGACGCCAACGGCCTGCTGACGATCACGGCGTCCAATGACTACGCCTCATCCACGCTCGGCTCCACGGCCGCCGGCGGTGCGATCGGCGGCACGCTCACTTCAGCGCTGACGTTCTCGACGGCTTCCACCCCCGTGCAGGATGCGGTCGCACAGACGGCGCGTGCCAATCTGGTGTCTCAGTACAACAACATCCTGAACCAGATCGACACGACCTCGCAGGACTCCTCGTTCAACGGCGTCAACCTCCTGAACGGCGACCAGCTCAAGCTGGTGTTCGACGAGACCGGCAAGTCGAGCCTGAACATCACCGGCGTGACCTACAACTCCAAGGGTCTGGGCCTCGCCGCGCTGACCGTCGGTGTCGACTTCATCGACAACGCGGCGTCCAACCGGGTGCTGACCAATCTGAACGCGGCGTCGAGCACGCTGCGCTCGGAAGCCTCGAGCCTCGGTTCGAACCTCTCGGTCGTGCAGATCCGTCAGGACTTCAACAAGAACCTGATCAACGTGCTGCAGACCGGCTCGTCCAACCTGACCCTGGCCGACACCAACGTCGAGGCGGCCAACAGCCAGGCGCTGTCGACCCGCCAGTCCATCGCGGTCTCCGCGCTGTCGCTGGCCAACACCTCGCAGCAGAGCGTGCTCCAGCTGCTTCGCTAATAAGCGACTGAAATCACTAAGTAAATTGGGCGGCGGGGCTATCTGTCCCGCCGCTCTTTTTTGCGTCCGGAGACGGGCAGGGGCGTTCATCGGCCATTAACCCTATCCCTTAAACCGGCGTTAACCATACTTTAAAGGAGACCCCCTAAGACTGGACAAAAGCCCGCTTTGCAGACCGCGCGGCCGATTCGTATCCGGTTCAAGAGGAAGACTCGCCAATGTCCAACATCGTTCTCTCGGCGTCCGTTCGCCAGAACCTGTTGTCGCTGCAGTCGACGGCCGACTTGCTGGCCACGACGCAGGAGCGGCTGTCGACCGGCAAGAAGGTCAACACCGCGCTCGACAATCCCACCAACTTCTTCACGGCGCAGGGGCTCGACAACCGGGCGAGCGACATCAGCAACCTGCTCGATGGCATCAACAACGGTGTCCAGGTGCTGCAGGCCGCCAACACCGGCATCACCTCGCTGCAGAAGCTGATCGACAGCGCGAAATCGATCGCCAACCAGGCGCTGCAGACCACGGTCGGCTATTCCACCAAGTCGAACGTCTCCACCACCATTCCCGGTGCGACGCCGGCCGACCTGCGCGGCACGACCTCCTATGCGAGCGCGACCGCCAAGAGCAACGTGCTTTATACCGGTGCTGCCGGTGGCACGACCCCGGTCACCGGGACTGCGGCGCTCGGCGCGTCGCTGGGTTCAAGCGCGGGTACGGTGGTCGGGTTCGCCGCGACGGCGGCCGACGGCACCACCGCACTCTCCGGCACCGCCACACTGGTCGGCACCACCGCATCCACCACATTCGGGAGTGCGCCTGCGGATGGCGACACCATCACGGTGAACGGCAAGACCATCACCTTCCGCACCGGCATCGCTCCGAGCACGCAACCGACCGGCTGGGGCCTCGACGCCAGCGGGCATATCGCCACCGACGGCAACGGCAATTCGATCGTCTATGAGGGAACGGCGGCTGCGCCCGGTGCGACCATCAACGACGTCCTCAGCGCGATCGACCTCGCCAGCGGCGTCAAGACCGCCACGATCAGCGCGAGCGCGGCGACCATCGCGGTCAGCGGTTCGGCGGGTCCCGTCGGTACGCTTCAGGTGGCATCGTCCATCACGGCGGGCGCTGTTACATTGAAGAGCTCGACCGGCGCCGATCTGAGCGTGACGGGCAAGGCCGACTTCCTCAACAAGCTCGGTCTGACCGCGGCGACCGGCGCAGGCAATGCGAGCGTGACCGCGAACCGGTCGACGACCGCCGGCTCGCTCGGCTCTCTCGTTCAGGACGGCTCGACGCTCAATATCGACGGTCACACCATCACGTTCAAGAACGCGCAGACGCCGCAATCGGCGGCGAGCGTCACGTCGGGTGGCGTCAGCGGCAACATCGTCACCGACGGCAACGGCAACTCGACGGTCTATATCCAGAGCGCGACGCTGACCGACCTGCTCAACGCGGTCGACCTTGCCACTGGCGTCAAGACCGCGAGCATCTTCAACGGCGCGGCGGCGCTGTCGACCACCGCGGGCCAGATCCCGTCGTCGGTCAACAGCAGCGGTCAGCTTGCGCTCTCCACCGGCATCAACGCCGATCTCTCGATCACCGGCACGGGCAACGCGCTCAGCGCGTTCGGTCTCAGCGGCAACACGGGAACGGCGACCGCCTTCACCGCTGCGCGGACCTCCGGTGTTGGCGGTGTCAGCGGCAAGACTCTGACCTTCTCCTCCTTCAACGGCGGTACGCCGGTGAACGTCACCTTCGGCGACGGCACCAACGGTACGGTCAAGACGCTCGACCAGCTCAATGTGCAGCTGCAGGCCAACCACCTGACGGCGACGATCGACGCCAACGGCGTGCTGACGGTCACCACCGTCAACGAATACGCCTCCTCGACCCTTGGCTCGACTGCCGCGGGCGGCGCGGTCGGTGGTACGCTCACCGGCGTGCTCGCCTTTACCACTGCACAGCCGCCGGTTCAGGATCCCGTCGCGCAGACGGCGCGTTCGAGCCTGGTCAGCCAGTTCAACAACATCCTGGCGCAGATCGACACGACGTCGCAGGACTCGTCCTTCAACGGCATCAACCTGCTCAACGGCGACACGCTGAAGCTGGTCTTCAACGAAACCGGCAGCTCCACGCTCGGCATCAACGGCGTCGTGTTCAACGCGGCCGGCCTCGGCCTCAGCAATCTCGTTCCCGGCACGGACTTCATCGACAACGGCGCCACCAACAAGGTGCTGGCCAGCCTGAATGCCGCCTCGAGCAGGCTGCGCTCGGAAGGATCTTCGCTCGGTTCGAACCTCTCGATCGTGCAGGTGCGTCAGGACTTCTCCAAGAACCTGATCAACGTGCTGCAGACCGGCTCGTCGAATCTGACCCTCGCCGACACCAACGAGGAAGCGGCCAACAGCCAGGCGCTGTCGACCCGCCAGTCGATCGCGGTGTCCGCGCTGTCGCTGGCCAACCAGTCGCAACAGAGCGTGCTGCAGCTGCTCCGCTAATCTCGCAGCGCAAGATCGCCACACGATATATCGCGGCGGGGCTAACGCTCCGCCGTTCTTTTGAGGGAGATCGCTAGGACAAGATTAGCTGAGATCGACACGCATCACGCGAGCGAGTTTACATCGTGCGTGCGTGGATCTAGCGTTGCGCTGACGAAGAGCTCCGCGACCCGTAATTATCCGGAGTGCTTCCAAGCACACATGTAAGCAAATCTTAAGCGGTGCTGCCTAGGGTTGGGAAAGAAATCCTTAAGCGCGTCCAACGCGCTAGGTAACCTCCAGGGTGTGATTGATGTCGAATTCCGCTGCCTCGGCTTACGCGCGCGTTGCAACGACCACTGCATCTCCTCGCGACATCGAGGCGCAGACCCTGCTCAAGGCCGCGAACAAGCTCCAGGATGCGGTGAACAACGCCGATCCGCTCAGCGAGCAGACCATGCAGGCGCTGATGTTCAACCGCAAGCTCTGGACCATCTTCCTGAGCGAGGCGATGCGCGACAACAATCCGCAGCCGATCGACGTCCGGCAGAAGATCGCCAACATCAGCGTGTTCGTGCTGAGCCAGACCGCCGCGCTGCAGATGAGCCCGCAGTTCGATCACTTCCGTCCGCTGATCGAGATCAACCGCAATATCGCCGCGGGCCTGTCCGGGCGACCGTGACGGCGACTCGTGATGGCCGCATCACGAGAATCCCAGACTAACTGTCCTTCGGAAACACGAATTTCGCGCTGACCGGTGCCGTCAGACGCAGAGCGTCGTTGCCGATCTCCCGATCGTCAGGCGCTGACGTCCGTGCTGAGCGGACGCGAGGGCTCGGACTTCATATCCAATGCATGGAAATAGGCCCGCCGGCGCAGCATCGCTTCGTCAGGGAACTGGTTGACCACCGCTTCGGTCTTGTCGTTGACGACCTGGAAGACCATGGATGCCGACGCCTGGTCGAATACGACCTGGCGCGAGACGTTCTCGTGGTTCGGCAGATCGTTGCGCACGGGTGCGCTCGTATCCGTCGCGGCGACCGTCTGGTTCACCGGAAGATCGGTTTGCACAGCCTCGTTCGCCGCCGCATTGGACGTCGTTACGATCTGCACGGGTGCCGGGATCCCCACCGGCCTGATGCTGAAATCTGTACTCATGGCAGCCTCCTGGTTGCCTAACGTGAGTCAAATCCCAACCCCTCTAATAACGCAACCATGGAACACCAGGACTGAAGACCCGGTAAGGAAACGTGACTAACCGCGCGACGATTTCGCCGCGCGGTTTTTCGTAAAATTGTCGGTTGTTTTTGTGCGCGCCCAGCTCAGAGCGAGCGGCTGACCGCGAGCGGCGTGATGTGACGCGGACCAGGAGCTGCGCGGCGACCTGCGGCAGTATAGGTGTTCGGCACGTTGCGCTTCTGGATCTCGGCATTGACGCCGCGCACGACGCTTTCGGAGACGGCGTGCGCGGTCGCGAGCACGGTGAGATTGACCTGCAGCATCGCGCGGAACGCATCGTGATGCCGGTGCAGCGTCGAGAGCAGCTCCGGCGCGGATTTCGCGAGCTGTGCCTGGTTCGCCTTCAACTGGCTGACGGCGCCGACATAGTTTCGCGACAGCTCCTGCTTCTTGCTCTCGAGCGTCATCGCCTCGCGGACCTTGCCGGCGCGAACGAGCTCGGTCTCGCGCTCGATCAGTCCGAGCAGGGCGCTCATCGCGTCCATCAGGTCTTCGGCGAGCTTGCGCGCCTCGGCGCTGCCGGGCGCGGTGTTCGGGCGCTGTTGCAGCTGCTGACGTGAGGCGTTGAAATGGTTCATCTCGTTTGACCTTATGCCGTGCGGATCGTTTTCGCCTGCTGCATGATGAGGGTGCGGTAGACTTCGGTGGCGACGCCGACGCCGCCGGCCTTGGCGAAGTTCTTGGAATATTGCTCGGTCAGCATCGAGCGCCACACGCCGGTGCCGGGCGTGTCGCCGAACGGGCCTTCGCCCTTCAGGCCCGAGGTCATCTGCGAGAACATGCTGTTGAGGAACATCGCCTCGAAGTCGGTGGCGGTCTTCTGCGCCCTGGCCTGCTGCTTCGGCGAGACCTTTTGTAGGGCGGCGGCGAGCTCGAAATCGGGCCGGCCGTTGCGGCTCTCGACCGAGAAGGCCGACGAGGTGGCAAGGCGCGGTGTGTTGATCGTGCCGGTCTGCATCACATCACCTCGATGTCGGCTTCGATGGCACCGGCGGCCTTGATCGCCTGGAGGATGCTGATCATGTCGCGCGGACCGATGCCGAGGCCGTTGAGGCCGTCGACGAGCTGCTGGAGCGAGACGCCGTCCTTGACGACGGCCAGCTTCTTGCCGTCCTCGGTGACGGTGACGCTGCTGCGCGGCGCGACCACGGTGCGGCCGCGCGACAGCGGGTTGGGCTGGCTCACCTGCGGGCTCTCGGAGATGGTGACGGTGAGGTTGCCCTGCGCGACCGCGACGGTGGCGACGCGGACGTCGCGCCCCATCACGATGATGCCGCTGCGTTCGTCGATGACGATCTTTGCGGCGAGATCGGGGTCGACCTGGAGCTGCTCGATCTCGGTAAGGAAGGCGACGACGTTGCCCTTGAACTCGGGCGGGACCGAAAGCTGCACCGTGGAGGGATCGATCGGTTCGGCGGTCTTGACGCCGAGATAGTCATTGACCGCGGCCGCGATCCGTTTGGCCGTGGTGAAATCGGCGTTGCGCAGCGCCAGGCGCACGTTCGGCAACCGATTGAGCGCGAACTCGATCTCGCGCTCGATGATGGCGCCGTTGGCGATGCGTCCCACGGTGGGAACGCCGCGCACGATCTTGGCCGCCTCGCCCTCGGCCTGGAATCCGGAGATCGCGAGCGAGCCTTGCGCCACCGCGTAGACATTGCCGTCGGCACCCAACAGGGGGGTGACGAGCAGGGTGCCGCCCTGGAGGTTCTTGGCATCGCCGAGCGCGGAGACGGTGACGTCCATGCGCGTGCCTTGCGTGGCGAAGGCCGGCAGATTGCCGGTCACCATGACGGCTGCGACGTTGCCGGTGCGGATGGTGGCGCCGCGGATGTTGACGCCCATGCGCTCGAGCATCGCCTGCAGCGACTGCTTGGTGAAGGGGATGTTGTTGAGCGTGTCGCCGGTGCCGTTGAGGCCGACGACGAGGCCGTAGCCGATCAGCTGGTTCTGCCGCACGCCTTCGATATTGGCGAGATCCTTGATGCGCGAGGTCGCAGCCGCCGGCGCGAACGACAGCACCAGCGCCGACAGCGCCGCGCAGGCCACCCCAACAATCCTCACCCAACGAACGCTTGGCATCCTCTGCTCCCCAAGGATCCTCAAAAGGCTCCTCAAATCGGAAGGACCTGCACGACACTCCCATGACGAGCTGGTCCGGCGCTGTCCTTGCGAGGGCTGTGCCAACCCGGGGCGGCGGGGATAGGCCGCTGAATAGGTTGAATAAATCTGTTTCGACCGGTGTCAGCCGGCGTTGTCCCTGAGGAGCGAAACTGCCGCCCGTCGGCAGATTTTGCCGGGCCGTTTACGCGCCGTTAACCATAAGACGGCGAAGGTGACCGCATCGATCACCCGGATTCCCTCCGATGCGCATCTACGGACCGAACGGCACGACGCTTGGAACGCCGGCCAACCAGGCCAGGCGGACCGGCTCCGGCACCTTCGTGTTGCCTGACACCTCGTCGGCGCAGGAGACCCGGAGCGCTGCCGCACCGAAGGCCGCCACCAACATCGACGGGTTGCTGGCGCTGCAGGGCGTCGAGGAGGACCCGGTCGAGCGCCGCAAGCGCTCGGTCACCCGCGGCAGGACCGCGCTCGACGTGCTCGACGATCTCAAGATGGGGCTCTTGGCCGGCAATCTCGACGCCTCGACCGTGATGCGCCTGCGCGATGCTGCGGCGAACCTGAAATCATCCTCCGGCGACCCTGGTCTCGATGCGGTGCTCTCCGAGATCGAGCTGCGCGTCGAGGTTGAGCTCGCCAAGGCCGGACGGGCCTAGCAGGCTGTCGTCGCCCTGGCTTGACCGGGCGACAGTCGTTTTCGAATCGAGAAGCCGCAGCGTACTCGATGCCCCGGTCGAGCCGGGGCATGACAGCGGAATTTAGAATGAGCGTGCGGCACTACCAAGAAAGCGCCCCTTACGCCGCTTCCTCCTTCTGCTGCGCGTCGTAGCGGCGCTGGGCGGCGAGAACGTCTTTCAGATTCTGCTCGGCCCAATCGCGCAGCGGATCGACTGCGCCGGCGAGCGTCAGCCCGAGCTGCGTGATCGAATACTCCACCGTGACGGGAACGGTCGCGATCGCATGGCGCCTGATCAGGCCGTCACGTTCGAGCGATTTGAGAACCTGGCTCAGCATCTTCTGCGAAATGCCTTCGATCGTGCGGCGCAACTGATTGAAGCGCATCGGCTCCTCGCGCAGCAGCAGCAGGATCAGCACCGCCCATTTGTCGCCGATGCGATCGAGAATCTGGCGGGTGGGGCAGTTCGCTGCATAGACGTCGGGTTTCATCGTCGGTCCTCGGAATCCGTTTTCGTCGCTCGCGGTGCGTGGCGGTTACCCTTGCGTAATCAGGTAAGCACAAAGTGCTCTCTTAACACCAGCATTCTTTGCGATATCTAGTCACTGTTAGTTACCACAGAAGCAAAGGAGCCTTCCATGAAAATCGCAGTTGCCGGCGCCTCGGGTCGGGCCGGGTCGGAAATCACCAAGGAACTGTCCTGCCGCGGCCATGCGGTCACGGCCATCGCCCGGAACCCCGAGAAGATCGCGGCCCTGCCCAACGTCACGCCGACCAAGGGCGACGTGCTCGACCAGGCGGGGCTTGCCAAGCTGTGGACCGGGCATGACGTCGCCGTGAGTTCCGTGCACTTCCTGGCCAGCGATGCGCGCAAGCTGATCGGCGCGGCGAAGGACGCCAAGGTTGGTCGCTACCTCGTCGTCGGCGGCGCCGGCAGCCTCGAAGTCGCGCCGGGCGTGAAACTGGTCACGACTCCCAATTTTCCGGCCCAATACAAGGCGGAAGCGGAAGCGGGCTCGGTCTTCCTCGACCTGCTGCGGCAGGAAAAGGATCTGAACTGGACCTTCATTTCGCCGTCGGCGCTGTTCATCGAGGGGGAGCGCACGGGGAAGTTCCGGCTTGGCACCGATCAGCTTCTCGCAGATGCGAACGGGAAGAGCTGGATCACCTTCGCCGACTACGCCGTTGCGCTCGCCGATGAGATCGAAAAGCCGGCCTATCTGAGGCAGCGTTTCACGGTCGGCTACTAGGCCTTCGGCCGCCCCCGGGCCCTCCAGGATAAACCTTCCTGTGCAAGGGCTTGGGGGCGCTAACCGGTTGCTCAGGGAAACATTGTCTGTCACAGGTGGCCGCTATATAAGGCCCCGCTCAACGGACCCCGTTCCGTTTGCGAGTCGTTGATTAGACAGATAGGCCGCCCTTGGAAAAGTTGAAAAACTACCGACCGACCGAAAAAGAGCCTTTCATGAACGACCGGCAGAAGGAGTACTTCCGCTTGAAGCTCCTCGCCTGGAAGGATGAGATCCTCAAAGAGTCCAAGCTCACCCTGCAAGCCCTGCAGGAGGAGAACGTCAACCACCCCGATCTCGCCGATCGGGCATCGTCCGAAACCGACCGTGCCATCGAGCTCCGCGCCCGCGACCGCCAGCGCAAGTTGATCGCCAAGATCGACGCCGCGCTCCAGCGTATCGAGGACAACACCTACGGCTATTGCGAGGACACCGGCGAGCCGATCTCGTTGAAGCGGCTCGAGGCCCGGCCCATCGCGACGCTCTCGGTGGAAGCGCAGGAGCGCCACGAGAAGCGCGAGAAGGTCTATCGCGACGAATAGAGCCCGAGCCGCCGCGTGCGGCTCTTTTGTTTTTGGCTCACGGCGTCGCTTGAACGCCGCTGGTCCGGCGCGTAGATTCGCGCCGTCATGATGATTTGCACTCTCAACATCGCATCGGTCTTCTTCCTGGGCTGAGAGCAGGCGCCTCCGTCGCGGAGGCATTGCGTCCCGCAAGTTCGACTTGCGGCCTCCCAACCGATTGAGCCAGCCGGTTCCGCAGCGAGCGGACGATGAGGGCTGGCGAGCCTTCGAGAGATCATCATGACTGCCAATCCGCGCGCGTTCGACGACGCGCAAATAGCTAAATTCATCCGCGACGGCTTTGTCCGGATCGACAATGCTTTCCCCCGTGAGCTCGCCGAGGCGGCCCGCGTCATCATCTGGCGCGATCTGCCATGCAGCGAGCACGATCCCGCGAGCTGGACCCGGCCCGTGGTGCGGCTGCCCTATTATGGCGGCCCGCCGTTCCGGGATGCCATCAACACCGGAGTGCTCCATGCCGCCTTCGACCAGATCGTCGGGCAGGGGCGATGGCGGCCGCGACGCGATATCGGCACCTTTCCGGTGCGGTTTCCGCATCCGGACGATCCGGGCGACGACGGCTGGCATGTCGATCTCAGCTTTCCCGGCGAGGCCAGCAACCCGAACGAGACGCAGGATTTCTCGGCCTGGCGCGTCAACATCACCTCGCGGGGGCGAGCGCTGCTGCTGCTGTTCCTGTTCTCCGATGTCGGTGACGACGATGCGCCGACGCGGATCCGGGTCGGCTCGCATCTGCCGATGGCGCGCTACCTGGCGCCAGCCGGCGATGCGGGCCGGGCGCACATGCTGCTGGAGCAGATGGGGGCCGATTGTCCGGTGGCGCTCGCGACCGGTGCGGCCGGCACTGTCTATCTCTGTCATCCCTTCCTGGTTCATGCCGCGCAGAAGCATCGGGGAACGCGACCGCGCTTCCTGGCGCAACCACCGCTGCATCTCGCCGAGCCGTACCGGCTGGAGCGGAGCGAGGGCGACTACTCGCCGGTCGAGGTCGCCATTCGCCTCGCGCTTGGACGCATTTGACGGAAGCGTTGTCATTGCACGCGGCGTTGTGGCGGGTTCCTCCGCCACAACGCCGCTGTCGTCCGATGCCAATTGCCGCGATCGCGAAAAATGAATCGCGATCAATGGGCTAGAGTCGAATCCTGCATGCTCACGTGAGTTCGCATGAGAAAAAGCCTTCACTTCAGGTGCGGGAAGTTTTGCGAGTCGCATCAAGGAGATCGACCGGCATCTTGAGACGACGGCGCAGCGGCTTCACGCATCGCTGCAATCAGGGTCTCGTTCCGCGCGGGCCGGGTGGGCCTGGCGCGTGGCTCCATAAAGACCGGACCAACTCAATATTTCCTTAAGCGGCGGGAGCCCCCCGGTATTCGGCCCGGCTGAGCGCCGACCAGCGCTTGTCAGGCGCGGACGGGGATGCTGAACTGAGCGGCAATGTTGCGTAGCGTGGGAGGCGGCGCCGATGGATAAGATTCTCGAAGCCGCAAAGGCGATCGCGCTGGCGCGCCGCAACCATGCGCCGCTCGCGGCGCTGGAACGTCCCCCCATGGATGAGGCCGAGGGCTACCAGGTCCAGCGCGCGCTGCACGATCTGCTGCTGCCGCATCTCGGGCCGCTGGTCGGCTACAAGATCGGCTGCACCAGCCAGGTGATGCAGGACTATATCGGCATCCCGCATCCCTGCGGCGGCGGCGTGTTCCAGAAGGGCGTGCACGACACCGGCGCCAAGCTCGCCGCCTCCAACTATGTCCGGGTCGGGGTCGAATGCGAGATCGCGGTGCGGCTGAAGCGCGACCTTGCCGCCGGCGAGGCGCCGTTCACGGCCGAATGGGTCGGCGAGGCGGTCGAAGCCTATCATCCCGCCATCGAGATCGTCGACGACCGCTACGTGAAGTGGGAGGCGATGGGCGCCCCGACGCTGATCGCCGACGATTTCTTCGCCGCCGGCTGCGTGCTCGCCCCGGCGGTTCCGCGCTCGTCGGTGCCGGACCTGAAGGCGGTCAAGGGTCGCGCCATCCTCAACGGCGAGGAGGTCAGCCACGGCACTGGCGCCGACGTGCTCGGTCATCCCCACAACGCGCTCGCCTGGCTCGCCAACCATCTCGCCGCCGAAGGCAAGGGTCTACACGCGGGACAGCTCGTGCTCACCGGTAGCTTGGTCAAGACGCTGTGGCTGAAGGCCGGCGACAAGGTGCGGATGGAACTGGACGGGCTGGGGGCGGTAGAGGTGAAGTTTACCTGAGGGTGCGTTGCGATCTCCGTGCCCCGGACGCAGCGCAGCGCAGCCCTGGCGATGCGAAGCATCGTCCAGGGAGCGGTGCGCTGCAGAGCCGGGGCCCATGCAGCAGCGTGTTGCGCGGCTATCTGGGTCCCGGCTCTGCGCCGCATCGCTGACGCGCTGCGTCTTGTCCGGACAGGCGAGGGATGAGTGTCCGGCAACAATCTCGGCTTTTCCATTAAGACCACAATCACGGACACGCCTCCGCATCCTCGCGGCATCTTCCGCCCGAGTTTTGCTGTCGGCTTGCCCTCCTGAAGATCAAGAAGGCGCAGGGAAGGCCGGGCGCCGGCTGGCACCCGCAATCCCGTGTGCGAAGGATACGCGCACGGGTGGATCACAGGTGACGCCGGGACATCCCGGCCTTCCCTGCGCGATGGTTTTCACGGTGTCCTTCGTGCTCTCCTCGGGGAGCGATGCACTATTGCCCCCGTCGCCTTGCGGATGATCGATGCGCGCACCGGTTGGCCGCCACATCACCGCAAGCTTGACGCACAGACCCCGGGCGTCAGGACCACACGACTTCTCCGTCCGCGCACATCTTCGCCGGCCCCTCGATGGCTGGCGTGCGCTCGCCATCGAGACCAAGCGTAAGACGTTGTCAGCGCCGTGTCGTATCGCGCCTGCCGCTGCTCACGGTTTCCCGCCCTGCAGCGAACATCGCGCGCCGACGCCGTCGCGGCCACCGCATTCCATCCCGCGCTTCGTGACGATCGCGATACGCCCTCTTGTGGAATGGAACGAAACGAGAACATAATGAGGTGGTCGGAGCGTGTCAACAAGAATTTCTAAAATCCGAAAATTCTGAAATTGAAAATTGGTAACGTGTGTGGTACCAAATGATCAGGATCGAAGAATATATCGTCAACGATCGTAGCCCGTTCCGCGATTGGCTCGAACGACTTGATCCGCAGGCACGTGTGATGATTGCGGTCGCGATCGAGCGGTTGGCCGACGGCAACACATCGAACGTCAAGTCCATTGGGGAGGGGGCCGCCGAGCTGAAGATCAATCGCGGCCCTGGCTATCGGGTGTATTTCGGCTGGAATGGCAATTTGCTGGTCATTCTGTTGGGAGGCGGCACCAAGCAGAGACAGCAAAACGACATCGATGCGGCGCTGCGACGATGGCGGGATTACAAGTCAAGAGCAGGACAGGGGAATAGGTGATGCCATTGACCCGGAGTTTTCGTGACACCGTCCGCGCGATGGCCGAGCGCGATCCCGCCTTTCGCGAGGCGCTGTTCCTGGAGGCGATGCAGGGCCTGTTGCAGGGGGATGTCGACTATGGCCGCACCGCGCTGCGGACCTACATCAATGCCACCATCGGTTTCGAGCGGCTCAGCGAGGTGCTCGACCGTCCGCAAAAGAGCCTGATGCGGATGTTTGGGCCGCGCGGCAATCCTACGGCCGAGAACCTGATGGCGGTGATCCACGCGCTCCAGAAGGAGACCGGTGTGCATCTGGAAATACGCGCCGTCGCCGATGCGGCGTGAGGTGACGCTAGCGTTCACCGCCATTGTTGCGAGCGCAGCGACTTGTCCGCCGAAGCCTGAGCGAAGGCGGAAGCAATCCAGAGTCTTTCCACGGAGGCAGTCTGGATTGCTTCGTCGCGAAGGGCTCCTCGCAATGACGTGGATGGGACATCGCTCTTATGGGACCATCCGACGCGCAGCTGCTTCCATCCCCAAAATACATGCGGCCTCCGGCAGGGGAGCTACCGGAGGCCGCGTAGTACATCGTCGTTCGCGCCTAGGTTCGCGAACACGATGTGGGAGCTCTTGAAGAGGGTTAGAAGGGCAGCAGCACGTCCATCACCTGCTGGCCGTAGCGCGGCTGCTGCACGTCCATGATCTGGCCGCGGCCGCCATAGGCGATGCGGGCCTGCGCGATCTTGGTTGAATCGATGGTGTTGTCGCTCTGGATGTCTTCGGGGCGGACGATGCCCGCGACCACGAGCTCGCGGATCTCGTAATTGACGCGGATCTCCTGCTTGCCCTCAACCACGAGGTTGCCGTTCGGCAGCACCTGGGTGACGACCGCGGCGACGTTGGTCTGCAAGGCTTCCGTGCGGTTGACGGAGCCCTTGCCGTCGCTGGACGCGGTGGAGTCGGCGGTGAGGATGCGGCCGGGCAGCACCTTCTGGGCCTGCGCGCCGAGCGTCTTCGCGCCGATGAAGTCGGTGATGCCTGAGTCTTCCGAATTGGTGCGGCTGCGCTGGGTCTCGTTGGCGATGTTGGCCTTGTCGGTGATGTTGACGGCCACGGTGAGGAGGTCGCCGACCTGGCGGGCGCGCTGGTCCTTGAAGAACGCGCGGCTGCCGTTGCGCCACAGCGAGTTCGGATTGTAGGAGGCGACTTCCGGCTTCGGCATCGGCATCTGCACCGGCTTGTAGCCGGGCTGCGTCGTCGGATTGTCGATCGCGGACAATTTCGGCTGCTCGCCGATCTGCGACAGGCGGTCGATCGAGGAGCAACCGCCCAGCGCGCAAGAGGCCAGCAGCAGGGCAGAGATCGCGATGCGACGAAGGCGGAAAGCCGAACTGAACGGGGACATGACGAACTCTTACTTGGCTTGAGCTTGCGAGACGCGAGCTTGCGGGATCTGGGCTTCTGCGATCTGGGCCGGCGACGCGGGGGCCTGCACCAGGTTCCGGAGGAGGGCTGCAGTGTCGACGGGGGCGGGCGCCTCATCGCGCTTGAGTGAGGAGGTCTGCTCGACCGCGGGCGCCATCGGCGCGGATTGGCTCGCGCCATGGATCGTCACCTGGCCGCGGCCGGTGACCACCCCGGTCAGCGTGCGCTTGGATTGCAGATTGAGCACGCTGACGGTGTCGCCCTCGGCGCCGCTCTCGACCGCCTTGCCGCGCGTGGTGAGATAGAGGCCGGGCGCCTGGAAGATGACGGTCACGGCCTGGTCGCGCACCACGAAATCAGGCTTGACGATGTCGGCGGCCCGAAGCGGCGTGCCCGCCCGCATCGCGCGGCGCAGCTGCATGCCGACGCTGCGCTCGCGCGAGGCCGGCTCGCCGGTGACCTCGGCCTTCGGCCGGCGCTCCAGCGCGACGTCGGAGGACTTCAGCGTATCGGCACGATCGATGTCGCGCGTCAGCACGGCCACTTCCACCGTCTCGATCGCGGTCCCGGTGAAGCGCAGCTTGGTCGCGGTCGGATTGCTGTCGTTGGCGATCTCGAAGGCGATGTCGAACCGGCCGCTGCGGGCGTCGTAGCGGGTTGCGACCGGCTGGAGCGCGCCGGAGTTGGAGGCATCCAGCCGCATCTCGGCGACGCCGCGGTCGAAGGTGACGGTGATGTTGGCGGCGTCCCCGAGGCCGAAGCGGCGCTCGAGCGCCGAGGCGACGGCGGTTTCGAGATCCTTGTTCGCGAGCGTGCGGGCAAGGCGGGTGACCTGGACCTCCTTGAGGTCGCCGGTCATCACGCCGATCACCTGCTTTGCGCGGAGCACTGACAGCACCTGCGCGACCGTCAGCGTGCCGGTGGTGCCGAGATCGGGCGAGCGGTAGACCGGGATCAGCGCGGCCGATCCGGCATTGTCGATGAGATCGCCGACCCGCACCACGTCCGAGGTCACGGTGACGCTCGCGCGCAGTGTCGGCGAGGCGATGAAATCGTCCGCGGCCGCTGCCGGCAGGGCCAGCGCGAGCAGGGCGGAGATGGTGGCGAGGGTGGTGCGGATCATCGTCATTGCCTCAGCGGAACAGCGCCGTGGTCGATTGCATCATCTGGTCGGCGGCGCTGATCACCTTGGCGTTCATCTCGTAGGCGCGCTGGGCGGCGATCAGGTCGCTCATCTCCGAGACGACGTCGACATTGGCCTGCTCGAGGCTGCCCTGGGTGATCTTGCCGTAGCCCTCGGAGTTCGCGGTGCCGTCCTGCGGCGGGCCGGACGACGGGGTCTCGGTGAACTGGTTGCTGCCGACCGGCTGCAGGCCCGCCTTGTTGATGAAGCGGGTCACGCCGATCTGGCCGACGATCGAAGAGGTCGACGAGCCCGGCAGCGTCACCGAGACCTGGCCCTGTTCGCTCACGCTGATGCCGGACGCGTTTTGCGGGATCGTGATGCTCGGCTGCACCGGGTTGCCCTGGGCGGTGACGACGCGGCCCTGATTGTCCATCTGGAAGGTGCCGTCGCGGGTGTACTGGTAGGTGCCGTCGGGCATCAGGATCTTGAAGAAGCCTTCGCCGGACATCGCGAGGTCGAGATCGTTGCCGGTCTGCGACAGCGTGCCCTGCGTCATGCTGCGCGGCGTGCCGACGGTCTTGACGCCGCCGCCGATGTCGACGCCGACGGGCAGGATGGTGCCCTGGTCCGAGGCCTGCGCGCCGACGCGGCGGACGTGCTCGTAGATCAGGTCCTGGAACGCCGCGGTCTGCTTCTTGAAGCCGGTGGTGCGCAGGTTGGCGATGTTGTTGGAGATCACCTGAACGTTGAGTTCCTGTGCCGCCATTCCGGTCGCTGCGGTGTGAAGCGCCTGCATGTCAGTTCTCCCTCAATCAGGCCGGAACGTCGGCGAGCTTCTCGATCGCCGATTTGTGGAGGTCGCTCTGCTGCTGGAGCAGATTGGCGATGGCGGTGTAGCTGCGCATGACTTCGACCATGCGGGTCATCTCGCCGACCGAATTCACGTTCGACTTCTCGACATAGCCCTGGCGCACGCTGCTGGATTTGGCATCGGGCTGCAGGGTGGCGGAGCCGGCGGCATAGAGATTGGCGCCGAGCTTGGTCAGCTTGGTCGGATCGTCGAACGAGGCCATGCGGATCTTGCCGCGGATCGAGTCGGTCTTGGCGGTGCCCTCGAGCACCGTGATGGTGCCGTCGGGCGCGACGTTGATGTCGTGATCGGTCGGCTGGAAGGTGATCGGGCCGCCGGTGCCGAGCACCAGATTGCCGTCGGGGGTGACGAGCTGGCCAGTGGCGTTGAGCGAGAACTTGCCGTCGCGGGTGAACATCTCGCCGCCATTGGCCTGCACCGCGAAATAGGCGTTGCCGTCGATCGCCATGTCGAGCGGGTTGTTGGTCGGCTCCATCGGCCCCTGGCCGATGTCGCGGTAGGTGCCGCGGTCCTGCACATAGGAGACCCGGCGGTCCGCGCCGATGAAATTGTCCTCACGCGCGTTCGAGTTGAGGTACTCCTCGAACAGCGAATGGTCGGCCTTGAAGCCGTTGGTGTTGGCATTGGCGACGTTGTTGGCGATGACATCCATCTGCCGTTCCAACGTCATCTGCCGTGACAAGCCGATCAGAAGCGCGTTCTGCATCGGAAATCTCCCCTGAGCGGATCTGCCATTTCGCTCTCCCAAGCGCCTTGGCGGACCCCGTGAACGAGACCGTCGGGTTCTCCCAAACCGTCGGGTCTCGGTCCTTTCTCAGCGAAAGCCGTGCCAACCTGGAAAACTTCGTAATTTCAGTGGCTTGCTGATTTTGAAGGGGCGCTGGAGGGCGGCAGAAAGGTTCTGTTAGCCATGTCTGCCCGGCAGATTTTTCCTAGTGGAGGCCCAATCGAAAGATTCCGTTAACCATTATTACCGTAGCGTTTGCCATGAAGAGGAGCGCATTGCGCCGGGGCATTTGTATCGCGTCCTTGTCTTAAGGCTTCGCTCTTTCGACCCCTTTGAGAGATCCGGGCGCGGCGACCATGGCAGAGAATGAAGCGGAAGGCGGCGCAGCCACTGAGGGCGCGGAAGCCGCTCCGCCGAAGAACAAGCTGAAGCTCATCATCATGGCCGTCGGCCTGCTCGCCGTTCTCGGCGGCGGTGCTGCGACCTGGTTCTTCTTCTTCCGGCACGGCGACGACGAGCATCATGCCGAGGCCGCGCCTCCGCCGAAGCCGCCGTCCTTCGTCGACGTTCCCGACATCATGGTCAACCTCGCCGGTGCGCCCGGCGAGCGCGTGCAATATCTGCGGCTGAAGATCGTGCTGGAGCTGAAGGAAGAGAAGCAGATCGAGGCGATCAAGCCGACGATGCCGCGCGTCACCGACATCTTCCAGACCTATGTGCGCGAGCTGCGCCCCTCCGACCTCAACGGTTCCGCCGGCATCTTCCGCCTCAAGGAGGAGCTGACCAAGCGCGTCAACGCGGCGGTCGCTCCGGTCCAGGTCAGCGCGGTGCTGTTCAAGGAAGTCGTGATCCAGTGAGGACGCTGCGGAAGGTGATGGGCTAGCGTCATGGCCGGCAACGAGCAAATGGACCAGGATGCGATTGCCGCCCAATGGGAGGCATCGCTCGATTCCGAGGATCCCGCCGAGGCCGCGAAGGCTGCGGCCGAGAACGAGCTGTCGGAGACCATGGCCCTGCAATGGGCCGCCATGGTCGAGGACGGCAGCCGCGATCTCGGCAGCGGCAAGAATTCCGGCGAGCGGGTGCTGTCGCAGGAGGAGATCGACAATCTCCTCGGCTTCACCGTCGGCGACGTCACCCTCGACGACCATTCCGGCATCCGCGCGATCATCGATTCGGCGATGGTCTCCTACGAGCGTCTGCCGATGCTCGAAATCGTCTTCGACCGCCTGGTGCGGCTGATGACGACGTCCCTGCGCAATTTCACCTCCGACAACGTCGAAGTCTCGCTCGACCGCATCACCTCGGTGCGTTTCGGCGACTACATGAACTCGATCCCGCTGCCCGCCGTCCTCACCGTCTTCAAGGCCGAGGAATGGGAAAACTTCGGCATGGCGACGGTCGATTCCAACCTGATCTATTCGATGATCGACGTGCTGCTCGGTGGCCGCCGCGGCACCAGCCAGCTCCGCATCGAGGGCCGGCCCTACACCACGATCGAGACCGAGCTGGTCAAGCGGCTGGTCGAGGTGGTGCTCGCCGACGCCGAGCAGGCATTCCGGCCGCTGTCGCCGGTGACCTTCACGATCGACCGGCTCGAGACCAACCCGCGTTTCGCCGCGATCAGCCGTCCCGCCAATGCCGCGATCCTGGTGCGCCTGCGCATCGACATGGAAGACCGCGGCGGCAACATCGAGCTGCTGCTGCCTTATGCGACCATCGAGCCGATCCGGGGCGTCCTGCTCCAGATGTTCATGGGCGAAAAGTTCGGCCGCGACCCGGTCTGGGAAGGCCATTTCGCCACCGAGATCGTGCAGGCCGAGATCGCCGTCGATGCCGTGCTCTACGAGGCCGACATCCCGCTCAAGCAGCTGATGCGGCTCAAGGTCGGCGACACCCTGCCGCTGGACATGCGCGCCGACGCCAACGTCACCGTGCGCTGCGGCGACGTCACGCTGACCGAGGGGCGGATGGGCCGGGTCGGCGACCGCGTCGCGATTCGCGTGACGAAACCCTTGCGCAAGCCAAGTACGACACTTGCGATGTTCGAGAAGGTGGACGAGCAGAACAAGATGATGGAGGCCCCATGAACCACTCCCTGGGAATGGCGATCGAGACGCTGGTGGCTATCCTGCTGATGCTGACGATCGTTTATTGCGTCATGCTCAACAAGCGGCTGACGCGGCTGAAGGCGGACGAGCATTCGCTGAAGGCGGTGATCGGCGAGCTGATCACCGCGACCGAGATCGCCGAGCGCGCGATCGGCGGGCTGAAGCTGGCGGTGCGCGACGTCAACGAGAATCTCGGCAGCCAGCTCGCGGCGGCGACGCAGATGTCGGACCAGCTCTACAAGCAGCTCGGCGAGGCCGACAACGTGGTGCGCCGGCTGTCCAAGATCGCGATCGCCGCGCGCCCCATGACCGGTCCGGAAACGGTCGTCGCACCCGCAGCCAAGCCATCGACGGCGAAGGCGGTGGCGGCTGCGGCCGAAGCCTTCTCCGAGCGCCGACGATCCAACGGCCTTGCCGCATGAAGTCAGGGGTATGAAGTCCTTTCGTAACATCCGTGTCATCCCGGTCGTCCTGGTTGCCGTCGCAGGCCTCGCCACGCTGAAGGTGGCGGGTCTCGTGATCAATGGCGGCTATGTGTTCGACTACAAGCCGAACCAGACCAGGAAATCCTGGGCGCAGGAGAATCTGAACTTCCCGACCGGCCGCGAGGAGCCGGAGATCATCACCGGCTCGACCCATGGCGCGCCGAAGGAGGCGCCCAAGCCGGCCGCGCCGGAGACCAAGCCGGAAGGCACCGTGGTCAAGGTCGACGAAGCCCAGCCGCAGGTCTCGGCCTCCGAGCGCGCGATCCTCGAGCGGTTGCAGGCGCGCCGCCAGGAGATCGAGGCCCGCCAGCGCGAGATCGACATCCGCGAGAGCCTGCTCAAGTCGGCCGAGAAGCGCATCGAAGGCAAGGTCGAGGAGATGAAGGCGGTGGAAACCCGCATCTCCGCGACGCAGGCCGAGCAGAAGGCCGCCGAAGCCCAGCGCATGAAGGGCCTCGTGACCATGTACGAGGGCATGAAGCCCAAGGACGCCGCACGGGTGTTCGACCGGCTGGAGATGGGCGTGCTGATCGAGATCGCCTCGGCGATCGCGCCGCGGAAGATGTCGGACATCATGGGACTGATGTCGCCGGAGGCCGCCGAGAAGCTGACGGTCGAGATGGCCCGCCGTGCCAATGGCGGCGGCGATCAGTCGGCCTCGGCCGGCGAGCTGCCCAAGATCGACGGCAAGCCGACGCAAAAGCCGAATTGAGGGCGCGAGGCGAAGAGGGCTATCGCGACCTGGCGCGTTGTCGCGTGGCCAGTTCGACCGGCGCCCAGCGAGAGGCCTTGCGGGTCTAGTTCGCGAAGACCTGTTGCACCCTGCGAACAGGCGCCTGCTTCTCCAGCCGAGGAAGAGTATCGACCTGCTGCTTGATTAGCGCTGCCTTCGTGACGCGAGTCACGAGCTGCAGGGTGCTATGGCAACAGGAGCACTCATATATTTTCAGGGCATATCCTCTGGCGATCGGAACGATCGCTACGACCGCTCTTGCCCTGCTACACACAATGCAACCGGCTTCTCCGCTCATTGATTACCCCCAAAGCTAACCAATGCGATTCGCATCGCCGAGGTCACATCTGATTCAGAGTCGCGCGCGAACCGCAACGCTCCGAAGGTTGTGAGTGCGCGCGCTCAGCAACTCCTCAAGGCGGCAGATCAAGCTCCCGCGGCGGATGCAGTCGAAGCTGGCGGCATCTTCTGAGACTGCGATGAGTTGACGCGCGCAGGTGTGAAGTGGCGTACAGTGGCGCCCAAGGCCCGGTCCTACGCTTTGGCCAGTCGCAATCGGCAGCGCAGGAGGAGGCCATGAACTACTCGTCCGCAGCAGAACGCGTCATCGAGGCCCTCAACCGGCTGCTCATAGCGGCGATGACATCGGCGTGGACATCCGCCCTCAGCCATCAGCATGCAGCGCCGCCAGAAGACGACGACGGCAACGATGATGAATCTTCTCTCGACGAAGACAGCTCCTCGGCACCGGAAGGTGCCGGCAAGCAACATTGAAGCCGCAATCGGCTTAAGGCCGTCACACGATCAGATCGTGCGACACATGGCCGTGAACGGTACCTGCCGAGAAAGGTGGATCGACATCGGACGGCGATGTTTCAGGCATGAATGCCGGCTCGGATCCATGGAATTCCCCAGCGTGCCCGTGATGACCGACGAAGTCCGAGAGCTGATCCAGCATCGCGCTATGCAGCGAGCCCTGCGACGCGTCATCCCGGAACTGGAACGAGTCGCCGAGCTGCTGCGGATCGGCAGGCTTTGATCCAGACGCTCCCCCGGACGGGTTGTGCTGGTCCGCCCCGCTTGAGAGCGAATGGTTGGCACCGCCGGTCGATGACTTCAGAAGGCTGGGGTTGAGCGAAGTGTCTGCCGCTTCGTGGGAATGAGCCGCCTGGGCGGCGCCTCTTGGTGATGAGACGCCGTCATTCCCAGCGTCGCTTCCGAGCGCAAGCCCGCTACCGGCGTGCTGTCCGGCAGCGCCATGGGCAAAATTCAGCATGGCGATGTCGGGCACCTGGCCGCTTGCGGCAATCGCGCCATTCTTGCCAGCCAATGAGGCTGCGTCGAGCCCGGCCGGGTTGGTGAAGACAAAGCTGGCCTCGGTGAGCGGGACCACGTGTTGCACGATCACAGACAGTCCGCCGGCTGAGGGAGTTGCCGCGTCGCCGCGGGGCGTTTCGGTCGCGAGCGTTTGCACTTCGTCTGAACTGGACAAGCTGGAATATCCGGTCTGTCCGATCTGGTCCCAGTTCGAATCGAGGCTGGTGGTCGCCTCGGTCGATTGGATTGTCGAACTTCCCGCAGCGAGAAGCGTGCCGTCGCCGCTGCCGGACTCGGACAAGCCTTCGGAAGTGATCGTCATCACGGCGGTCGCGTCACCCTGCGAGGTTGCGATGGGGTCGAGCAGCTCGCCGGCAGCCGCCGTCACAGGTGCCGCTGCCGGCGCCGTGATGAAGTCCGACGCGTCGATGGTTGCGATGCCCTGCAAATGGATTTCGAGCAGACTGGAATCGCCGACGTGCAGGGTCTGGTCCGTTGAATTGACGTACACGATCGTTTCATTCGCCGCGCTGTCATAGAGCCAGGCGATCGTATGTGCCGGCACGGCCGTGCTGGTCGAGCTCAAGGCCAATATGGCGAACCCAAGCGCGCCCATGGCAGTCAAGTCGATCTTGTCCGCTCCCGATGCAAAGTCGGTGATGGTGTCGAACTGGCTTGCGTTGGAGTCGGCTACGAACAAGTAAGCGAAACGGTCGTTCCCATTGCTGCCGGTGAGCTGATCCGCACCAAATCCGCCCGTTATGGTGTCGGCGCCGTTGTTGCCGTTGATGGTATCGCTGCCCGAGCCGCCGTAGATGGTGTCATCCCCATCATTGCCTTTGATCGTGTCATTGCCCGAGCCGCCATAGAGAACGTCGGCCTTTCCGGTCCCATTGACCGTGTCGCTGCTGGCCCCCGCGTAGATGATCTGACCTGTGTTGCCGCCACCGGCAATCGTTTCGCTCCCCGGCGTTCCATACACGTTGGGGGGATCTGAGATCACGGCAGATCCGGTGGCCAGGTTATCGAAATCGTTCGGGTCTGCGTCGCTGGCACCATGAATGGCGACGGTCACCGTCTGCGTCGTACCGTCGATGGCAGTTATCGAGAAGGTGTCCGTCAGGGTTTCGCCGGCCTCGAGCGCCTGAACCACGGTGTTGTTGTTATCGAGGGTGTAAGTCCATACGCCGGCTGCGGTCATCGTGAAGGTGCCGTATCCGCCGTCGCTAGCAGCCGGCGAAGAGACTGCGGTGAACGTGTTCGGAGCGTTGTCGACGTCCGTATCGGTGAGCGTGCCGGTCGTGACGGGAATGCCGGGCGAGAAAGTTCCTGCCTCTGTCACTGAGCCGGTCGTGGTGCCGGAAATAAGGGCGGCGTCGTTGCTGCCCTGAATGGTGATCGTCACCACCTGCGGCGTACCGTCGAGGGCGTTGACGGTGAAACTGTCGGTGAGCGTGCCGCCGACATTGAGCGCCTGCACCGCGCCGCTGGCGTTGTCCAAGGTGTAGGTCCACACGCCGGCGGCGGTTATCGTAAAGGTGCCATAACCATTCGTGCTTGCCTTGGGCGAACTCACCGCGCTGAAGGTATTGGACGGATTGTCGACGTCGGAGGCAAAGAGCGTGCCCGTTGTGCTCGGGCTGCCGGGTGTCGCGTTGGCAACGCCTCCGGCCTCGGTCACCGAGGCGGTCGTGGTGCCGGAAACGACGGCCGCATCGTTGGCGCCATGGATGGTGATCGTTACCACTTGGGCCGTTCCGTCCAGAGTGGTCACTGTGAACGTGTCGGTCAGTGTCTCGCCGGTATTGAGCCCCTGCACCGCGCCGTTGGCATTGTCGAGCGTGTAGGTCCACACGCCCGCTGCCGTCATGGTGAAGGTGCCATAGCCGGCGGCGCTCACCGTCGGCGATCCGACGGCCGTGAAAGCATTGGCGGTCGTGTCGACGTCGGCGTCGGTGAGGGTGCCGGTCGCGGTGGGTGTGCCGGGGTTTGCGTTGGCGACGTCGCCAGCCTCGATCACGTCGCCGGTCGTCGCGCCGGAAATGATCGCAGCGTCACTGGTCCCGTGGATGGTGATCGTCACCACCTGTGGGGTGCCTCCGATCGAGGTCACCGTAAAGCTGTCGGTCAGCGTCTCGCCGGCATTGAGTGCCTGCACTGCGAGGTTGGCATTGTCCAAGGTGTAGGTCCACACGCCGGCCGCCGTCATCGTGAAGGTGCCATAGCCACCGGCGCTCGCGGTTGGCGAACTCACGGCGGTGAACGTATTGGGCGGATCGTCGACATCGATGTCGGTGAGGGTGCCGGTCGCAAGCGGCGTGCCGGGCGTTCCGTTGGCGATGCCGCCAGCCTCGATGATCGAACCGGTCGTGGTGCCGGAGATGATTGCAGCGTCATTGACACCGTTGATGGTGATCGTGAAGGTCTGGGTGACGGAGGTGAGTCCGTCGGAGACGGTGATAACGAAACCGTCGGTCGTAGGCGCCTTCAGCGCGTTGATTGCGGCATTGTCGGGCACGAACGTATAAGCGCCGCTCGTGCTGTTGACGTAGAGAATCCCGTAGGAACTTGTCTTCGACAGATCGTACGTCACTCCATCCAGAACCGTACTGCCGGCGCTGGCCCCGATGATGCCGAAGGTCAGATTGCCGCCGCCGCTGGTGCTACTGGCACTGAAGGTTCCCGTCGTCGCCGTGAATGTGTCAAACACGACCGTATCGAGCTCGATTGGCCCAGCCCCGGTGCTGAGAGTCGGCGGTACAGGGTCCAAGAGCGCGAAAGTGATGAGTGGCAACGTCGTCGGCAAGATCTGCAGCGTGGGCGCATCCGGCTGAATGAAATTGATCGGCTGCAGTGGCTGGGGTTTGACGAAGAAAGGCGTGCTCGAGCCACGGGGCCCTTGTTCTCCTAGATTGGCGAGCACATCCTGTTGGGCGGCGCGCAACTCCTCCATGCGAGCCGCCGTGTTCGCGACGTGATTGACGCTGATGGTGGATCCCACCTTCTTGATGACGATCGTCTCGCCGGGATCTTCGACGATGATGCGTCGCGGGACCCGCTCCTTGGTCACGAGCTCAAATGCGCCGTGCGCAAGGTCCTTGTAGGTAATGGAGTCGTCATCCAGGAATGTGACATCCGGGTCCGCGGCCTCGGCATGCTGCGCGGCCGAGAAGGTCAATGCTGCAAGTGTCAGCATCCCGAAACCGCCCGCGTGGCCCCGGGCGCGAATGCCTGCAATGGGCGTATTCAGCTGGAGCGCCCCGGTTTCCGCCAGCCGGCCCGGTACGAAACTGAAGCTCCCTCGGGTCACGTCGAACAAGGCTGCAGGTGGCATGCCTTCGACGTCGAAGACAAACTCGCTCAGCACAACGTGAGTGCTGCAGGCGATGTTGAAGAAAGTACCGTCGATGAAGCAGATTGTGATCTGCCCGTCGGCGTCGGTCTCCAGCACGTCGCCCCGGTAGATGGGCGCACCAGCTACGGCCTGTGTGGCGACGCAGCTCGCTCGCGTAAGCGCACAGCAACCGATCACTCTATGAATATGGCCGATGAGTTCGACGGGCAGGGCCATGGCGGCCCCGCTGTCAACCTGGATGCCGGATGCAACTAACATGGCTAGACCTCGCCCGGGTGATCGATTCAGGCTCGGCGTGCTGCCAAAACCTTGCTGGGGCCCTCGCCAAGGGACAAAATTTCCTGGGCGCTGGCAGCCCCGAAGGCTTGCCCGCCGAAAAAATCAAGTCGATCGAGAGAGATGCATTGCGCGGGAGAGAGCGACGCGTACCGCCATTCCCGCCGTGCCCCCTCCCGCCAATGTGATTAAATTGACAAACGAGACGTATTTAATTTGTGGCGCTCGTGTAGCGCTGGAGATAAATTAGGCTAGTTAATAAAATTAAACAACAATTATAGTTATTCTGGCAGCGCTGCGCGGTTCAAGAATGGGCCGCCGATAGCGACGAGATCTTCTCAGAAAGGGGGGATCATGTGCAGACCTGCGATAGCCGCTTTGACGACCGGCCTGGTTTTGGCCCTTGCCAATTTCTTGCCGAGTGAGGCTCGAGCGCAAATCGATTCCGCCAAGCCCGCCGTCGCTGCCTCGTCATCGAAACCGATTGGGAAGGTGGTGGTGGCCACAGGCTCGGTCACGATCGAACATGCGGGCGCCGTGGTCGTTCAGGCGAATGTCTCGAGTGACCCTGGCCGGGCCAACACGGGTGATCCCGTATATCTTGGTGACGTGGTGCAGACGGGGGCCGACGGCCGCGTCGGCATCAATTTTACCGACGGCAGCTCGTTCAATTTATCGAGCAACGCCCGCATGGTGTTGGATCACTATGTGTATGAGCCGGCCGGCAAGTCCAATGCGACCCTATTCAATCTCGCCAGGGGAACGTTCACTTTTGTTGCGGGCGGTGTCGCGAAGACCGGCGACATGAAGGTCGATACTCCCGTCGCCACGCTGGGGATCCGAGGCACGACGCCGCATGTCGAGATTTCGGACGATGGGTCGGTCAAAATTTCGACCCTGATCGAAGAGGGCAAGAGTAAGCTCTTGAAGAAACCGCCGACATCGGCGGCGCCGGAGCCCGATCGAACCAGCAATCGGAGGCTCAACATCTGCCGGGGATGCTGAGAAACTTGCTAGGCCCGAAGCCGCCGTGATGCCGCAGTGCCGGCCGGGCAGGGAGACCAGGATTGGCGCTTCGTTCGCTGTCGGAGCCGGACACTTGGTGTGGAAATGATTGCAAGAGCCAGTTTCATCAAGGCCGTGATGCTCATTCTTGTCCTTGTGCTGTCCAGTTCGTCGGGCTGGGCGCAGAAGAAGGGCAGCTCCCTCAAGAATGTTGAACTGTGTAACGGCTCAGACCGCGTGTCACCCGAAGCTCGGATCGATGGCTGCAAGGCGTTTATCGATGCGGGCGAGGGAGCGGTGAACGGCTTCGTTGTCGCCTACAACAACAGGGGGAATGCCTATAGCGCCAAAGCCGACTACGAACGCGCGATCAAGGATTTCGTTGAAGCGACCAGGCTTGATCCGAATTATGCGAAAGCGTTCAACAACCTCGGCGTGGCCTATCTGAGAACGGGGGCGCGCGATCTGGCGATCGGCGCCTTCGACGAGGCGCTCAGGCTCAACCCGAACTACGGCTCCGCTTTTGCCAACCGTGCGGCGGCCCACCTGCAAGGGAACGCGTACGACCGCGCAGCGCGGGACTATGACGAGGCAATTCGCCTTGATCCGAAGCTGGAGGCGGTGCGGAGCGGACGCTGTTGGACCCGAGCCGTCCTTGGCGATTTGCAGGCTGCGCTGGAAGACTGCGATATTGCGCTTCGATCGGGAGCAAACAACGCGGCAACATACGATTCGCGCGCTCTCATAAATCTGAAAATGGGGCAATTCTCCGCGGCGATGCATGACTACAACTCAGCGCTGCGGTTCGCGCCCAAGCTTGCGAGCGCGCTCTACGGCCGAGGGATTGCCAAATTCAAGCTCGGCGACACAGATGGTAGCCATAGCGATATCTCGGCGGCCAGAAAAATCGACGCTGGAATCGACCAAGCCTTTGACCGCTATGGGGTGCCCGTGAAGGGACAGGTCAACCGCGACGGCACCGTTTTGCAGGTGTTAACGAGGCCTTAACCATCGGCGTCTCAAATTCAGACGCCCGCCCACGCTCGATGCGGCACGGCGTGCTGCCTCCAAAGCAAATCAAGATATAGCATTAACAAGTCCTTAATTGGCGAGACCTACAGTCGACGGCATGGGCCGGCCTTAGTGCCGGCATGGACCGCCGAACCGGAAGAAATGCCGCCAATGGCGCGAAAGGCTGCCGCTGGATTTGTGACGCGAGCCCGCGCCTTGGCGTCGGGGCTGTTGCGTCATGTCCGAACAGCGGGCGTGCTGGCGGCCTGCCTGCTGACCGGTCTCGGTGCGCCTGCCCGGGCGGCCGATCCGATCAGGGGCGAGGCGAGCTTTTCGGCCGGTGGCGGCTTTGCCCGTCTCGTCATCAAGCTCGGCGAGGACGTTCCCTCCGAGGTGACGACCGCAGGCTCCATCCTCATCATCCGGTTCGACCGGGCGGTCGACGTTCCCGTCGACCGCGTTCCCGAAGGCGCGCCCGATTACGTCAACTCCGCGCGCCGCGATCCTGACGGCGGTGCCATCCGCCTGTCGCTGGCGCGGCGCGTCACCGTCAACACCATGAATGCCGGCGAGCGCACCTTCGTCGACCTGTTGCCCGAGGGCTGGAAGGGACCGCCGCCGAGCCTGCCGATGGACGTGGTCAAGGAGCTCGCCGAGCGCGCCCGCGTGGCCGAGCGCGCGTTGCGTGCCCAGCGCGCCGCGGCGGAGACCAAGAAGCGTCCGCAGATCCGCGTGCGGGCCTCGGTGCAGCCGACCTTCGTGCGCTTCGTGTTCGAGATGCCCGACGGCGTCGGCGTCTCCTCCGTGCTCAACGAGCAGAAGCTCACACTCGCTTTCAACGCCAACCTCAATTTCGATCTGGCGGACGCGGTCGTCGCGGCGCCGCCGAACGTCGCCTCGATCAAGCAGAAGGCCGACATCGATCAGACCAATGTCGAGATCGCGCTGATCGGCGATTCCGACGTGCATTCGTTCCGCGACGAGAAGAACTACGTCGTCGACGTCTCTTTCCAGCCCGACAAGGGCAAGACCGCCGCGACGCCCGAGGCGGCGATCGCGCAGATGAAGCCTGTCGGTCACGGACCGGCCCCCGACAAGCCCGCGGCCGAGAAGCCGAAGGACGCCCATCGCGAGATCGCGCCGCCGACCTCCGAGACGATCGCGCGCGAAGCCAAGATCGAGGTCAAGCCCGAGGTGAAGCCCGAAGCGCCCGCCGCGATGCCGCCCGCTGAAGCGCCGAAACCGGCGCCGGCCGCCGCGACTGAGGCTGTGCACGCTCCGGAAGCGCCCAAGGAAACTGCCAAGGAAACTGCGAAGGAAACTGCGAAGCCCGCGCCGCCGGTTTCCGAAGCGGCGGCCACGCCTGCCAAGCCGGCGCCTGCCGAAGCGCCCAAAGAGGCCGTGAAGGAAGCCGCCAAGGCTGCGCCCGTTGAGGCGCCGGCCGCGCCGCAGCCCACGATCGCCAGCGTCGATGCGCGCCGCGACAGCGACGGCCTGCGCGTGACGTTCCCAATTCAGGTCGCAACACCGGCGGCCGCGTTCCGCCGCGGCGACACGGTGTGGCTGGTGTTCGATACGCCGAAGCCGATCGACGTCGAGGCGATCCGCGCCAGGGGCGGGGCGATGATCGGCGAGGTCGGCCGCATCCCGCTCGACAAGGGGCAGGCGGTGCGGATCCGTCTCACCCGCCCGCTGGTCTACTCGCTGGCGAGCGAGGAGGTCGGCAAGGAGACCAACTGGCTGCTGACGCTCGCCGACAAGATCCAGTCGACGCCGCTGCCGCTGATGATGTCGCGCAACATCACCGACCCCGCGCTCGCCAACATCGCCATCCCCTTCGCCAATCCCGGCCTGCTGCACAAGCTCACCGACCCCGATGCCGGCGACGCGCTCTATGTCGTCACCGCGCAGCGGCCGGTGCGCGGCTTCATCAAGCGGCAGGATCTCGTCGATCTCTCGCTGCTGGAATCCGCGCACGGCATCGCGATCCGGCCGAACTCCGACGAGGTCGGCGTCGAGGTCGGCGCCGACAAGGTGATCCTCGGCAAGAAGGGCGGACTGACGCTGTCGCCGGTCGACATCTCGGCCGAGCGCGCGCCGACCGCGGTGCGCCCGATCTTCAGCCCCGAAGGCTGGCGCAAGGGCCAGTCGGACAACTTCATGGCGCGCCAGGCCGAGCTGATGACGGCGATCTCGGCCGTCGAACCGGCGCTGCGTTCCCTGCCGCGGCTCGATCTCGCGCAGTTCTACATGTCGCGCGCGATGTATCACGAGGCCAAGGCCGTGACCGAGCTGATGCTGAGCGATCCGCTCAACAAGGAGGAGAGCGGCGCGCTGATCATGCATGCGATCGCCAGCATCCTGATCGGCCGGCCGGCGCAGGGCCTGAAGGACCTCGCCAATCCCGTGATCGGCAACAGCCACGATTCCCAGCTCTGGAAGGCGCTCGCCTATGCTCGCCAGGGCAAATGGGCTGACGCGCGCGAAAAATTCAAGAACGTCGAATTCGCCATTGCCTCGCTGCCGCTCGACATCCAGCGCATCGTGACGATGGACGCGATGCGCGCCTCACTCGAGGTGAAGGACTACGCCGGCGCCTCCAAGCGCCGCAGCGAGCTCGAGGTGGTCGGCGTCTCGCCCGAGGCCGCGCCCGGCTTCGCCGTGCTGCGCGGCCGGCTCGCCGAGGCGCTCGGCCACGACAAGGACGCGCTCGACGACTACAGGTTCGCGGCGGCCTCGGCCGATCGGCCGGCTGCGGCCGAGGCCAAGCAGCTCGAGGTTGCGCTGCGGCAGAAGCGCGACGAGATCAGCAAGGAAGACGCGCTGCGCGAGCTCGAGACCCTGTCCATGACCTGGCGCGGCGACGCGATCGAGGTCAAGACGCTGCAGATGCTGTCGCAGATGTTTGCCGAGAACGGGCGCTACCGCGATGCGCTCACCGCGGCGCGCACCGCGACCAGGCTGCAGCCGAACGCCGAAGCCTCGCGCCAGGCGCAGGATCTCGCCTCGGACCTGTTCACCAAGATCTTCCTGGGACCGAAGGGCGACGAGCTGCCGCCGGTCGAGGCGCTCGGGATGTTCTACGAATTCCGCGAGCTGACGCCGATCGGCCGGCGCGGCGACGAGTTGATCCGCCGTCTCGCCGACCGTCTCGCCTCGATCGACCTGCTCGACCAGGCCGCCGAGCTGCTGCAATACCAGGTCGATCACCGCCTCGAAGGCGCCGCGCGCGCCCAGGTCGCCGCGCGCCTGTCCATGATCTATCTCGCCAACCGCAAGCCCGACATGGCGATCACCGCGCTGCGCGCGAGCCGCATCAGCGATCTCTCCGGCGAGCTCAGGCAGCAGCGCCTGCTGCTGGAGGCGCGCGCCCAGAGCGACGTCGGCCGTCACGATCTCGCGCTCGACATCGTCTCCAACGTCTCCGGGCGCGAGGTGCTGCGCCTGCGTTCCGACATCTTCTGGGCGGCACGGCGCTGGCGCGAGTCCGCCGAGCAGATCGAGCTCTATTACGGCGAGCGCTTCCGCGACTTCAAGCCGCTCAACGCGGTGGAGAAGAGCGACATCATCCGCGCCGCCGTCGGCTATGCGCTCGCCGACGACTCGATCGGCCTGTCGCGCTTCCGCGAGAAATACGCGCCGCTGATGAGCGAAAGCGCCGACCGTCTCGCCTTCGACATCGCCAGCAAGCCGGCCGCGGCCTCCAGTGCCGAATTCGCCGAGATCGCCAAGCTGGCTGCCAGCGTCGACACGCTCGACGGCTTCCTGCGCGAGATGAAGCAGCGCTTCCCCGACGCCACCGCCCGCGCCCCTGGCTCACCGCAGGCCAAGGAACAAGTCGACCACACCGGCTCGCTGCCGACGATCCCCGTCGTGCGTCAGATCAAGATGACGCGGTAGGAAGGCTGCCGCGCCAAGCGCGGCCCGCGACGGCTCCACGTTCTCGTCGATGACGAGAGGGAGCGGAGGCGGTCGCTGAGGGCGGAGGGGGCGCATCGCCCGATGCCTGCCTCACCCTCCGTAACTCTGCACCAGGCTCCCCGCCACCAGCGACCAGCCGTCGACCAGCACGAAGAAGATCAGCTTGAACGGCAGCGAGATCGTTGCCGGGGGCAGCATCATCATGCCCATCGACATCAGCACCGAGGCAACGACGAGGTCGATGATCAGGAAGGGCAGGAACAGCAGGAAGCCGATCTCGAAGGCGCGCTTCAGCTCGGAGATCATGAAGGCGGGGACGAGGATGCGCAGTGCGAGGTCGTCGGGGGTGGCCGGCGGCGCCTCGCCCGAGAGATCCAGGAACAGCTTGAGGTCCTTCTCGCGCACGTTCTTCTGCATGAAGCCGCGCAAGGGAACGGAGGCGCGCTGCAGCGCGTCCTCGACGCCGATCTGGTTGGCGACCAGCGGGCGGATGCCGTCGTCGTAGGATTTTTGCAGGACCGGCCCCATCACGAAGAAGGTGAGGAACATCGCCAGCGCGATGATCACCGAGTTCGGCGGCGCGGTCGCCGTGCCCAACGCGGTGCGCAGCAGCGACAGCACCACCACGATGCGCGTGAACGACGTCATCATGATCAGGATCGACGGCGCGATCGACAGCACGGTGAGCAGCGCGATCAGCTGGATCGCGCGCTCGGTGACGCCGCCGCCGCCAGCGCCGCCGCCGAGATTGATGCTGATGTCCTGCGCATGCGCCGGCATCGCTGCCGATGCCGCGCCGATCAGGACAGAAAGGAAAACAACTCTACGCGGGAGGGACGGCAGCCTCACGAAGACGGCTTCGGACGGCCGAGCAGAGAGGCCATCTCGTCTTCGAGATTCTCAAAGCTGGTCTTTTCCGCGGCAGGCTTTGCGGGCGGGGCCGGTGGTGCCGGCGGCTCGCTGCGGGCGGCGCGGGGTGGCGGCGGCGCAGGCGGTTCGGGCGCAACCGGAGGCGCGACCGTCTCGCCGGCCGGGCGACGCAAGGCTGCCTCCAGCCGCTGCGCCATTTCGGCGAGATTCTGCTCGGCGCTGGAGGGGGCCGCGGCGGGAGCCGGCGGCGGAACGGGGGGAGCCTGCGGCACCGGCGGAGGCGGCGGCGGCGCAGCGGCGCGCTCGGCGCGCACCGGCGGCATCTTCGGCGGCTCACTCTGGCGCGGCGGCCGCGGCATCAGTGGCGGCTCGCTGCGCGGAACGCGCGGGGGCAGCGGCTCGGGCCGGGGTTCGCGCTCGGGGCGCGGCGCGTTCGGCTCGGCCGTAAAGCCGGCGAGGGGATCGCTGCGGCGTTCGGCCAGCGCGGGAGCGGGCCGGCGCACCTCGTCGGCGAAGGACGGGCGCGCGGGCCGCGGCGGCGGCTCGGGCATCTGCGGCTCGGGATGATCGAGGAGTTCGGGCCGCGGTGCTTCGTCGGCCCAGCTGCTGGTATCCGGCATGGGCGCGAGCCGCGGCGGTTCCGCGGCGTTCGGACGCTGCGGAAGCTGGTCGCGGCCGGGCGCGGCGCGAACGATATTGGGCTCGACGACGATATCGGTCGGCCCGCCGATCATCAGGAGATGCTCGACATTGTCACGCCGGACCAGCACCAGGCGGCGCCGACCGTCGACCGCGGCAGCGTCGATCACCGCGAGCCGGGGCATCCTGCCGCGCTGGGTGTTGGCGCCGACCCGGCTGCCGGCGAATCGGCGAACCAGCCAGGCAGCGACGCCGATCAACGCCAGAACGACGATGAACGCGACGATGAAGGTGATAGGGCTGCCTTGCATACTTGTCCCCGACAAATGGCGCTGTTCTCGTGCCCGTGGTCAGACGCGCACCACCGGCTTAACGATGCCCCAAACTGCGATCTCTTAACGTCCCACGGCAAGTTTTGCCGTCCCCAACTCTTAATAACCTATGAATCGCTCGATCCAAAACGACTTCTTGGCCCGTGAATGCGCCGCCAAATGGTTGGGTTAATGCCATTTTTGGAGGCGTAGAATCACGGGGCGCAAAATAGTGTCCCGCCCGGGGACACGCCTCGAGGGCGTCCTTAACCAGCCGTTAACCATACACGCGGCAAATTCTGCCTAGTTGCGGACCTCAAGGTTCGCAAGAGGCGGAAGGAGCCGCGACGATGTCCATCAACGACCTCCCGGTGCTGTCGGCGCTTCGGACCAAGATGCAGTGGCACCAGGAACGCCAGCGCGTCCTGTCCGAGAACGTCTCCAATTCCGACACGCCTAAATTCCGGCCGCGCGACCTGGTCGAGCCGAAGCTCGACAAGTCCGGGGCCGTCACAGGCTCGATGGGCCCCCTCGCGCTCGCCCGCACCAGCGGTTCTCACATGACGCCGTCAGGGGCTGCTTCGGGATTCGACCAGAACAAGAATGCGGGGTTCGAGACCCGCCCCGCGGGCAACGCCGTCAATCTCGAAGAGGAGATGATGAAGGCGGCCGGCAACCAGATGGACTACGCGGCGGCGACCTCGCTCTATTCGAAGAGCCTGCATCTGCTCAAGACCGCGATCGGCAAGGGCTAGCCGCATGATCCGGGAACAGAAGAGCTAGAGGAGGCGCATCATGGCCAATGACAGCAGCGACTTTGCCCGCTCGATGGCGATCGCGACCTCCGGTCTGCGGGCGCAAGCCGGCCGCATGCGGGTGATCTCGGAAAACATCGCGAACGCGGATTCGACCTCGCAGACCGCAGGCGGAGATCCCTACCGGCGCAAGGTTCCGACCTTCTCCTCCGCGCTCGACCGCACGCTCGACGCGCAGGTCGTCACCCTCGGCAGGATCAAGCCGGACCAGTCGAACTTCCGCGTCAAATACGAGCCGAACAATCCGGTCGCTGACGCCAGCGGCAACGTCAAATATCCCAACGTGAACTCGGTGGTCGAGATGACCGACATGCGCGACGCGCAGCGGTCCTACGAGGCCAATCTCAACATCATCAGTGCGACGCGCCGGATGATCCAGCGCACGCTCGACATCCTCAAGAGCTGAACAGGACAATTGAGCCATGGCATCACCGACAATCGCGGCCAACGCTTATGCCAACCTCGCCCGGGTGCTGGAGAACAGCGGTGCCGGCAAAGCCACCGAGGCAGGCGGGCAATCCTTTGCCTCGATGCTGAAGGACGCCGTCGGCAGCGTCATGGAGTCCGGCCGCAAGTCGGATGCGCAGACCGTGGCGATGGCCTCCGGCAAGGCCAACGTGATGGACGTGGTGACGGCGGTGGCGGACACCGACGTCGCGGTGTCCACGCTCGTCTCGGTCCGCGACCGCGTGATCGCGGCGTATGAAGACATCATGAAGATGCCGATCTGACGCGCACTGTCATTCCGGGGCGCGACGAAGTCGCGAGCCCGGAATCCATGGTGCGACCAACGCTGCGGCCCGATGGATTCCGGGTTCTCGCTTCGCGAGCCCCGGAATGACGACAAACAATTCAGAGTAGGAATTCAAATGACCGGACCCGAAACCCTCGACGTTGCGCGCGATGCGATCTGGACGATCGTGATCGTGTCCTCCCCCCTGATGGTGGTCGGTCTGGTGGTCGGCGTCATCGTGTCGCTGTTCCAGGCGCTGACGCAGATCCAGGAGCAGACGCTGATCTACGTGCCGAAGATCCTCGCCATCTTTGCCACGATGCTGCTGGCGCTGCCGTTCATGGCGGACGCGCTCCACGCCCACATGCTGCGGATCTCGTCGCGAATCATCGGCGGCTGAGGCAAGATGCGTCAATCATGCGCATCGACGTCTCGCTACTGCCGGCGCTCGCCGCTTCCTTCATGCTCGCCTTCGCCCGGGTCGGCGCGATGGTGATGCTGTTGCCGGGGCTGGGCGAGACCAACATTCCGACGCGGATCAAGCTGTCGATCGCGCTGGTGCTGACGCTGATCATCCTGCCGCTGCATCGTAACGCCTACCAGGTCGACATGGGATCGCTCGCGCCGCTCCTGGTCCTGATGCTGCATGAGATCGCGATCGGAATCGTGCTGGGCGCGACCGCGCGCGTGACGCTCTCGGCGCTCCAGGTCGCGGGATCCGTGATCGCACAGCAGATGGGACTCGGTTTCGTCACCTCGGTCGACCCGACGCAGGGCCAGCAGGGCGTGCTGGTCGGCAACTTCCTGACCATCCTCGGGGTAACGCTGCTGTTCGCCACCGACAGCCATCATCTGGTGATCGCGGCGCTGAACGACAGTTACACGATCTTCTCGCCGGGCGAGACCGTATCGAGCGGCGATGTGGCCTCGCTCGCAACGCGCGCCTTTGCCGCCGCGTTCCGCCTCGGCCTGCAGCTGTCGGGGCCGTTTCTGGTGTTCGGCCTGGTCTTCAACATCGGCCTTGGCGTGCTGGCGCGGCTGATGCCGCAGATGCAGGTCTATTTCGTCGGTGTGCCGCTCTCGATCTTCGCGGGCTTCCTGGTGCTCGCCGTGGTGCTCACGGCGATGATGGGCACCTATCTGGATTACTTCATCGGTGTCATGCACCAGTTGATGCCGCTGAGGTCACGGTAGATCGATGTCAGAAGACAAGGACCCAGAGAGTCAAACCGAAGACCCGACGCAAAAGCGTCTGGACGACGCGCTCGAACGCGGCGACGTCGCCAAGAGCCAGGAGATCAACACCTGGTTCATGATGGCGGGCGGCACGCTCGTGGTCTCGACCTTCTCGGGCTCGGTGGGCAGCGGGCTGCTGGCGCCGATGCGGGGCCTGCTCGCCAATTCCTGGATGATCAAGACCGACGGCAAGGCCCTGCTCGCGCTGATGCAGCAGATCGAATTCGCCCTGCTTGCGGCGATCGGCGTGCCTCTCTTGATGCTGATGCTGGCGGCGATCGCCGGAAACATGCTCCAGCACCGCCTGGTCTGGTCGACCGAATCCCTGACGCCGAAGTTCAGCAAGATCTCGCCCGGCGCCGGCTTCAAGCGCATCTTCGGTAAGCAGGCGGCGGCCAATTTTCTCAAGGGCATCGGCAAGCTCGTGCTGCTCGGCGTGGTCATGACCATGATCCTCTGGCCGGAGCGGCACCGCATGGAAGCGATGGTCAGGCTCGATCCGGCTGCCATGCTCGGCGCCAGCACCAGCATGACGATCCATCTGCTGGGTGCGGTGGTCGCAGCGCTCGCGATCGTCGCCATTGCCGACTATTTTTTCCAGTACCGCAGCTGGTTCCAGCGGCAGAAGATGTCGCTCCAGGAGATCAAGGAAGAGTTCAAGCAGTCCGAAGGCGATCCGCACATCAAGGGCAAGCTCAGGCAGTTGCGGCAGCAGCGCGCCAAGAAGCGCATGATGGCGGCGGTTCCCAAGGCCTCGGTGATCATCACCAACCCGACCCACTATTCGGTGGCGCTGTCCTACGAGCGCGGCATGACGGCTCCGATCTGCGTCGCCAAGGGCGTCGACAATCTCGCCTTCAAGATCAGGGAGATCGCGCGCGAGCACGACATCCCGATCGTGGAGAACGTGCCGCTCGCCCGCGCGCTCTACGCCACCGTCGAGATCGACCAGGAAATCCCGACCGAGCACTACCATGCGGTCGCCGAAGTCATCGGCTACGTCATGCGGCTGAAGCGCGGATTCAGCGCCGGGCGAGAATAAAACACCCGAAAAGTACCGGAAATGGCCGTAATCTGGGAATCAGCGTACCTTTCGCCCCTGCTGCCCTTGCACCTCAGGGTCCGATTCAGGCAGGGAGGACCCCACGCGCCCCGTAGCGCGTTGATTCTCTGCCGACAGGCTGCGCCAGCTCGAGAATGACCGCCGAGACCGACCACGACCTCACCCGCGAGCCCGTTGCGACGCACGAGCCGTCGCCGCGCTCGGGTAGCATTGCGTTGGTGCTGCTGGTGGCCGCCGGCCTCGTCGCCGTCGCCGTCGGGCTGATGACGCTCGGGCGCGCGCAGGCGCAGCCCTATATCCTCGGCATCCTCGCCGTGCTGGCCATGGTCGGCCTGTTCAACCTGTTCGCCTTCGCCGCCGGGATCATCCGCTTCGCCGACCGCAGTCTCGATGATCCGGTCGTGGGCCGCATCGCCGATCATGGATTCGACGGGCTCGCGGTCACCGATGCCCGCGGCCACGTGGTCTATTCCAACGCCGCCTATCTGACGCTGACGGGCGCGACCGGGCCGCAGGACGTGCGCCCGGTCGAGCGTGTCTTCATCGGCAACCCCGACGTCTCCGAAGCCGTGTTCCGCCTGCTCAAGGCCGCGCGCGAAGGCAAACGGCAGCAGGAAGAGGTCCGCATCTCCGGCCAGGACGGCAGCCAGGGCCGTTGGTTGCGCATGCGGGTGCGCCCGCTCGGCACCGGCAAGCGCGAGGCGAAATACGCGGTGTGGTCGATCGCCGACATCACCCGCGACCGCGAGCGCCAGGAGGACGTGTTCCAGGAGCTCCAGCACGCGATCGAATATCTCGACCACGCGCCGTGCGGCTTCTTCTCGGTCAATCCGGCCGGCGAGCTCGCTTATGTCAACGCGACGCTGGCGAACTGGCTCGACTACGACCTCGCCGAGATCGGCTCGGGCGGCCTGAAGCTGACCGACATCGTCTCCGGCGACGGCGCCTCGCTGCTGACGTCGATCGTGGCGGTGCCGGGCGAGGTGAAGACCGAGGTCTTCGACATCGACCTGCGCATGCGCACCGGCAAGACCATGCCCGTGCGGCTCTATCACAAGCTCGCCTTCGGCGCTGACGGCGCGCCGGGGCCGTCGCGCACGCTCGTCATCAGCCGCGCCCGCGACGAGCGCAGCGATCCCGATCGCGCCGCCGAAGTGCGCTTCATGCGCTTCTTCGACCATACGCCGATGGCGATCGCGACCGTGGACCGCGCCGGCAACGTGGTGCGCGCCAACGCGCGCTATGCCAAGCTCGGGCAGGCGCTCGGGCTCGACAGCTCCTCCAAGTCGATCTTCCGCGCGGTGAATTCGCGCGACCGTCACCTCCTGATCGCGGCCATCAACCAGGCCGCCGATGGTCAGGCCGACGTCGCGCCGGTGGAAGTAGCGCTGGAAGGGCCGAGGGAGCGCTGGGGTCAGTTCTTCGTCACGCCGGTCGATGCCGCCGAGAATGAGGCGGAAGCCGCCATCGTGCACATGCTCGAGACCACCGAGCGGCGCGCGCTGGAGAACCAGATCAACCAGTCGCAGAAGATGGAGACGGTCGGCCAGCTCGCCGGCGGCATTGCCCACGACTTCAACAACGTGCTCTCCGCCATCATGATGGCGAACGACTTCCTGCTGAACGCGCACAAGCCGACCGACCCGTCGTTCCAGGACATCATGCAGATCAAGCAGAACGCGACGCGGGCCGCGACCCTGGTGCGGCAGCTGCTGGCGTTCTCGCGGCGGCAGACGCTGCGGCCGCAGGTGCTCGATCTCGGCGACGCGCTGTCCGATCTCGCCATGCTGCTGCGCCGCCTGATCGGCGAGAAGGTCAAGCACGAGACCATCCACGGCCGCGATCTCTGGCCGGTCAAGGTCGACGTCTCCCAGTTCGAGCAGGTGATCGTCAATCTCGCGGTGAACGCGCGCGATGCCATGCCCGACGGCGGCAAGCTGATCATCCGCACCGCCAACGTCACCGCGGAACAAGCGGCCAAGCTCGCCTACAAGGGCATGCCGGCCGCGGATTATGTCCGGATCGAGGTCGCCGACACCGGCACCGGCATTCCCGCCGACATCCGCGACAAGATTTTCGAGCCGTTCTTCTCGACCAAGGAAGTCGGCAAAGGTACGGGTCTTGGCCTTTCCACGGTCTACGGCATCGTCAAGCAGACCGGCGGCTTCATCTACGTCGATTCCGAGCCGGGCCAGGGCACCTCGTTCCACATCTTCCTGCCGCGTCACCACGCCGAGCCTGAAGCGCAGGTCGAGCAGCCGGCGGCTGTGGTGAGCGCGACCAGCGGCGCCGGGAAGGACGCCGCGGCGGCCGAGGCCAAGCCGCGCACCGATCTCACGGGGCAGGGCACCATCCTGCTGGTCGAGGACGAAGAGGGCCTGCGTGCGCTGAACGCACGCGGCCTGCGCTCGCGCGGCTACACCGTGGTCGAGGCCGAGAACGGCGTCGAGGCCATGGAAATGCTGGAAGAGCAGAGCGGCGCGATCGATCTCGTCGTCTCAGACGTCGTCATGCCCGAGATGGACGGCCCGACGCTTTTGAAGGCGATGCGGGAGAAAAATCCCGACATCAAGTTCATCTTCGTCTCCGGCTATGCCGAGGACGCCTTCGAGAAGAGCCTGCCCGAAGGCCAGCAGTTCGACTTCCTGCCGAAGCCGTTCACGCTCAGCCAGCTCGTGGCGGCGGTCAAGGAGACGATGGCGAAGCAGGGGTGAGGATAGGCGGCGCACGCCGTTCGCCCCTCCGTCATTGCGAGGAGCCCGCGACAAAATTGCGTAGCAGTTTTGCGCTGGTGCGACGAAGCAATCCAGAGTCTTTCCGCTGAGGCAGTCTGGATTGCTTCCGCCTTCGCCGAGGCTTCGGCGGACAAGTCGCTACGCTCGCATGACGGGGAAAGAGCGGAAATCTCGGCCCAAACCGCCGGTATCCCGCGACCACGGTTCCCCGGCGCGTCCGGCCAAGCCCCCGCCAAATATGGGCTTTTGCCACATCCCCGCGACTGAGGGCCGCAGCCATAGGTTCCGAAACCGGCTTCACTTTTCGGGAAGTCTGCCCATCTTAGGCGCACGTCCCCATGCCGGGGATTTGGGAAACGCACATGAATTTCTCGCTACGCTCCCGCAGTCTCTTCAAGACCATCGCTGTCGTGCTGGCGCTTGCGCTGCCGACTGCGCTGGCGATCTCGTCTGCCGACGCGCGCGTCGGCGGTGGCGGCTCGTCGGGTTCACGCGGCTCGCGCACCTATTCGGCCCCGCCCTCGACCACGACGGCGCCCGGCTCGGCCTCGCAGTTCAACCGCACCTACACCCAGCCGGGTCCAGGCATGAACTCGGCTGCTTCCGCGCCCGCGCGCGGCGGCCTGTTCGGCCGCGCCGGCGGCTTCATGGGCGGCCTTGCGGCCGGCTTCCTCGGCGCCGGCCTGCTCGGCATGCTGTTCGGCGGCGGCCTGTTCGGCGGCCTCGGCGGCCTGTCCTCGATCCTGGGCCTGATCATCCAGATCGCGCTCGTGGTGCTGGTGGTGCGGCTGGCGATGTCTTGGTGGCAGCGCCGTCACACGCCGCAGGCGGCCTATGCCAATGCGGAGGCGGGCGCAGGTTCCGGACCGCAGCCGAACCAGCGCGGCGGCCTTGGTGGCGGTCTTGGCGGCTTCGGCTTCGGCGCGAACGCCAACAACGCGCCGCTCGAGATCAAGCCGGACGATTACGAGGCGTTCGAGCGCCTGCTCGGCGATGTCCAGACCGCCTGGTCGAACGAGGACGTGGCCAAGCTGCACACGCTCGCGACACCGGAGATGGTCTCCTATTTCGAGCAGGACCTCGCCCAGAACCGCGCGCGCAACGTCATCAACAAGGTGACTGGCGTCAAGCTGCTGCAGGGCGATCTCGCGGAAGCCTGGCGCGAAGGCGAGACCGACTACGCCACGGTGGCGCTGCGCTTCGCGCTCACCGACAAGACGCTGGATCGCAACAGCGGCACGGTCGTCGCCGGCAGCGAGCAGCCGGGCGAAGTCACCGAAGTCTGGACCTTTGCCCGACGGCCCGGCAGCGGCTGGGAATTGTCGGCGATCCAGCAGACCAACTGATCGCAAAGCGATGGAGAACAAAGGGCGTCGTGCTTAGGCACGACGCCCTTTTCTTTTGTGCCCCATTCATCGCGGCACCGGAATAAGTGGCGGCGCATCGGGTTGAAATCAGGCGGCCAACGACAAACACAACGGGAGGACAAGATGATCCGTATCAAGAGATCCGTGACGATTTCAGCGCTCGCTGCGGCCTCGCTTGCATTGCTTGGGGCGCCAGCCGTGCAGGCGCAGTCGGCCGACATGACGTTCTTCGTGACGTCCAACGGCCCGGGCAAGGGCGCCGATCTCGGCGGCCTGGAGGGAGCCGATGCGCAGTGCGCGAGGCTCGCACAGACCGCCGGCGCCGGTGCCAAGACCTGGCGCGCCTACCTCTCGACGCAGGCCGCCGACGGCAAGCCGGCCGTCAACGCGCGCGATCGCATCGGCAAGGGACCGTGGCAGAATGCAAAGGGCGCGGTCATTGCCAAGGATGTTGCCGAGCTGCACGGCTCCGCCAACAACCTCACCAAGCAGACGGCGCTCAGCGAGAAGGGCGAGGGTATCAACGGTATGGGTGACCAGCCGAACCGGCACGACGTCCTCACGGGATCGCAACCAGACGGCACCGCGTTTGCCGGTCCGGACGATCGCACCTGCAAGAACTGGACGTCGAGCACGCAAGGCACCGCGATGGTCGGCCATTTCGATCGCAAGGGCCTGCGCGATGACGAGCCGTCAAAATCCTGGAATAGCTCGCACCCCTCGCGCGGTCCCGATGGTGGCTGCTCGCAGGCCGATCTGAAGAGCACGGGCGGCGACGGCCTGCTGTATTGTTTCGCTGCGAATTGAGAGGCCGAGCTCCCTCGGCTCGTCATTGCGAGCGTAGCAATCCAGACTATCTCCGCGGAAAGGCTCTGGATTGCTTCGCTAACGCCCGCAATGACGTGTGGGGCCGACGTTCCGCCTCATCACGACGGAACTTGCGCCGCATGCTAGGCTTGTCCTGCCTGCGTCTCAAAGGACCTCTCCCATGAAATACGAGCTCTACTACTGGCCCGAGATCCAGGGCCGCGGCGAATATGTGCGGTTGGCGCTGGAGGAGGCGGGGGCCGCTTATGTCGACGTCGCGCGCGGACCACGCGGCACAGCTGCGATGATGAAGATGATGGATGCACAGAAAGGCACGCCGCCCTTTGCGCCGCCGTTCCTGAAAGCCGGCAAGCTCGTCATCGGCCAGACCGCCAATATCCTGCTCTATCTCGGTAGCCGCCATGCGCTCGCGCCGAAGACGGAAGCCGGCAGACTCTGGGTGCACCAGCTTCAGCTCACCGTCACCGACCTCGTGGTCGAGATCCACGACACCCATCATCCGCTCGGACCCTCGCTCTATTACGAGGACCAGAAGCCGCCGGCGAAGAAACGCACGGCCGATTTCTGGGAGGAGCGGGTGCCGAAATATCTCGGCTATTTCGAGCAGCTTCTCACCGGGAATGGTGGCGCCTATGTCACCGGCCGGCGGCTGACTTACGTCGATCTCTCGCTGTTCCAGATCGTCGCGGGGCTGCGCTATGCCTTCCCCAGGCGCATGAAGGCGTTCGAGACAGACATTCCGGGCCTCGTTTCCCTGCACGACCGCATCGCCGCGCGGCCGAACATCGAGGCCTATCTGGCAAGCGAGCGCCGCATTCCCTTCAACGAGCAGGGCATCTTCCGCCGCTATCGCGAGCTGGATGGCTAGTCTAGTCCATCCGCTCGAGCGAGCCCGCAGCCAGCGCTTCCCGCAGGCGGAACTTCTGAACCTTACCGGAGGCCGTCAACGGAAATTCGGAGCAGGCGAACCACAATATCGGCGTTTTATGTGGGGCCATTGCGTCGCGGCAATGCGCAGTCAGTCGCTCGGCGCATCCTGAAGCGCTTGACGACAGGCGAACGGCTGCTGCGACGACTTCGCCCCATTTCTCGTCCGGCGCCCCGAACACGGCGACGTCGGCGACCTCCGGATGGCGCAAGAGGCAGGCTTCGATCTCGACGGGATAGATGTTCTCTCCACCGCGGATGATCATGTCCTTGAGGCGACCGGTAACGCGGATATAGCCGCCCTCGTCGATCGTTCCCAGATCGCCGGTACGCAGCCATCCGTCGGACGTGATAGCCTGTTGGGTGTCGTCCGGTGCGTCGAAATAGCCGATCATCGTCTGGTACCCGCGGACTTGAATTTCGCCCTCTGTACCCGTCGGCAAGACACGAAAATCGCCGGGATCCGCGATGCGCACCTCGACGTTCCATAGCGGCTTTCCTACCGTATGAAGCCGTTCAAACTCCGGATCGTCGTCGCTCGTCTGCGCGACGATCGGGCTGAGCTCGGTCTGACCGAAGACGGTGACGACCGGAAGACCAAGCGCATCTTTCACGCGACGGTGTATCTCCGGCGAGACCGGAGCGCCCCCGGACAGCGCCACACGCAAGGACGACAGATCGTGCGGGGTGGCCTTCATCGCCTCGATCAGCGCGAGCAGCATCGTAGGAACGCCGAAGAGGACCTGCGCCCTGGACGCTTCGATGGCCTGCAGGACCGTTGGCGGATCGAAAAAGAGCGGGAGCACCAGTGTCGCGCGTGAGGTCATGCAGCCGAGCACGCTCATGACCGACCCGGCGGTGTGAAAGAGCGGCATCGGACTCAGCAGTACGCTGTCTTCTAGACCTGCTCTGGCCGCCACATAGCTCGCGTTCGTCACCAAGCCGCGGTGATGGAGGAGCGCCCCTTTAGGCTTGCCCGTGGTCCCGGAAGTGTACTGGATCTGCGCCGGATGCTGCGAATCGATCTCCGGCAACGCCGCTTCCGGCGTGTTGCGGATCTCGTCAAGCCAGCCTTCGAAGCAATAGCGGTGGATGCCGAGACCTTCCAACTCGCGGGCGATGGCACCTGTATCGACTTCGCGGAAACTCGATAGATGAAAGAGAGCTGATGATCTGGACTGCCGAAGAACGAATTCGAGCTCGCTCGGCTTGAACGCGGGATTGGCGGTGACCAGGATCACGCCGGCAAGCGCCGCCCCGTACTGCAAGACAACCCACTCCGGCACGTTCGGGGCCCAGACGCAGATGCGGTCTCCGCTCTCGACCCGTTGTAGCAGCCAACTCGCGCAACGCTGCGCATCGTTGTACAATTGAGCGTACGTCCACCGACGGTCAGTGCGTGAGGCCCCGACTGGGGAGGCCATCGATGACGGAACGACTTCGACCAGCGCTTCGCGATCAGGCACGGTGCCGGCAGCGGACGTGAGAGCACGACCGATGCTGACGTCGAGGATCGGCCGCGACGGATCGGCGGGATAGTAGGAATTGCGAAGCCTCGTTTCGTCCATGTCTAAGCCCCCTGACTCTTTTGTCTGTTTCGGACGTTGGATTTCGTCTCGAGAACCGTCCGCATCGCTTCTGCCCAGGCGGCGATGAGGCGCTCGCGCTTTCGCGCCGAGCTTCGGAGGTTGTCCGAGATCGCCAACCCCCTGATGAAATGGAGCGTCAGCGCCACGAATTCATCGTAGGCTTCCGATTCCGTCCATTTGCCAAAGAGCTGCAAATAGACTCGTTCGAGATCACGACGCGCGCCGCGCTCGGCCGCGATGAGCGCCTGCTTCAAAGCCGCGTCCGTGCGTGCGACGGCCCAGAGTTCAAGCTCGGCGAGATAGGCGGGCTGATGGGCGGCGAAGGCCAAGGCCTCGATGGCCGACTGCAGGGAATCCGACGATGCGCCGCTCGCCGCGCGGGATTGCGACACCGCCCGCTCATTGCGGCGGACAAGCTCCGCGACGGTCGCGGCCAGAAGCGATGCATGGTTGGGGAAATAATGCAGCAGGGCGCCCCGGCTAACTTCTGCCCGATGCTGGACAGCGAGGGTGGTCGTGCCGGCTACGCCGTGTTCGATCAGACATTCGACCGCGGCGTCGAGCACTCTCGATCGCATGGTCTCGGAGCCTTCAGACCCGCGCACGGACTTCGCCGCTCTGGACATGCACTTCCTCCTATCGACAGTCAGCGTTGACTGTAGCATGAGATGTGCTACAGTCAATGATGACTGTTTATGCCCGGAGGATACTATGCCGAATTTTTCGACGCTAAGCATCGTGACCCGCGAGGACGCTCCGCGCATCGCTCGCCTCGTCCTCAACCGCCCGGAACGCTTCAATGCCATCGACGATGCGATGCCGGCCGAAATCCGCGCCGCCGTGGAGTGGGCCGAGAAGAATGACGACGTGCATGTCCTCGTTATCGAGGGCGCCGGCAAGGGCTTCTGCGGCGGGTACGATCTCGTCGCCTATGCGGAAAGCGAGATCGAGCATCCATGCCAGCAGGAGAGCGAGCCTTGGGATCCGCTCGTCGATTACGCAGTCATGAAGAAGAACACCGAAAACTTCATGAGCCTATGGAAATGCTCCAAGCCGACGATCGCAAAAATCCACGGCGCGGCGGTAGCTGGCGGTAGTGATATCGCGCTGTGCTGCGACCTGATCGTAATGGCAGAGGACGCCCGGATCGGCTACATGCCGACGCGGGTCTGGGGATGTCCCACCACCGCAATGTGGACATTCAAGCTCGGCCCGTCGCGCGCGAAAGAGCTCATGTTCACCGGCAACATGATCGACGGCCGGACGGCGGCCGAGTGGGGTCTGGCCAACGCCTGCGTGCCGATGGAGCAGCTCGAGAACGCGACCAGGAAGCTTGCGGACCGGATCGCCGGGGTGCCGAAGAGCCACCTTGCCATGCATAAAATGGTGGTCAACCAAGTCATGCTGAATATGGGATTGGAGCAGACGCAGTCGCTCGCCACCCTGTTCGACGGCATCACGCGTCACAATCCCGAGGGTCTGTGGTTCAGGCGGTACGCCCAGAAGCACGGCTTCAAGGCCGCGATCGAGTGGCGCGACAGCGGACGTCCGATTCCGGAGCGCGACGAGGCACGCAAGCAGATCAGCGAGTTGAAGAGCGGCACCTAGCGTGTTGCGCGAGAAGCGATCGATCGCGGCGCGATTTTCCCTTCTTCGAGAACGTCGCCGAAAGTGGACAGTCCGTCTCAGCCATCGACCCCCTGAACGATGATCGATCGATAGTCCGCGCCCAAAAAGCGGTGTCGGACGGCAGCTTGGTATCGGGGGCTGTCATAGAAGGTGCGCGCGGTCTCCATGGTCGGGAAGCTGACCATCGCCACGCCTTCAGGCGAAGGCCCCTCCAGAACGTCCTGAGCGCCGTAGGCCGCGAGAACCGTCGCTCCCGAATTCCCCAGTAGGGGGGTGACCATTTCGGCATAGGTCTCCAGTTCACCCGCGTTGCGGGTGCGTTCGCGAATGAAGATGGCATAGACGCTCATCGATTAAAATCTCCGTTGAGGGTTCAAGATGAAATCAGTGCTGAACGACGATCTTGCCGAACACTTGGCGTCGACCCAGGTGTTCGATCGCCGCTCGCGCCTCCTCGAAGATGAAGGTACTGTCGATGACGGGTTTCAGGCCAGTTCGAGCGACGAAGCGCGTGAGCTCCTCAAGATCGCGGCGGCTGCCGGTCGTGATCGTCTGGAAGCGAGCAAAGCTAAAAAACATCGCCGTGTAATCGACGCTGCCCGCAAAGCCGCCGAGCACGCCGACCAGCGAAATCTGTCCGCTGGGAGCGATTGCCTTGATGGACTGCGCAAGCGAGGTCGCACCGCCCGTCTCCACGATACGGTCAATCCCACGATCGGTCATTGCGCGTGCCGTGGAGCCCCAGTCCTGATCGGCGCGATAATCGATGACCTCGTCAGCGCCCAGCGCTCGCAGACGATCGGCCTTTTCCGCGCTTGAGGTGGTGGCGATGACACGCGCACCCAACGCTTTGGCCAATTGCACTGCGAAGATTGAAACGCCGCCCGTGCCTTGCGTCAGCACGATGTCGCCCGCCCGGACGCCGGCAAGAGCCGACCAAGCAGTGACGCCCGCGCAGGTCAGAGCAGCGGCCTCTGCGAACGACAAAGTATTGGGCGCGGCGACCAGGGCTTCGGCGTCGACGACCTTATACTCGGTCAGCCAGCCATCCCGTTCGACCGAATATTGCTCTGCACCAGCCTCGAACGCGCCACCGAACCAGGTCGGAAAGAAGCTGCTGACAACGCGGTCGCCGATTGCAAAGCGGGTTACATCCGATCCTACCGCCTCGATTTCACCAGCCGCATCAGACAGCGGAACGACGTCCGCCTTGGCGGGAGCAGGGAATATCCCGGTGAGAAGGGCGAGGTCGCGAAAGTTAAGGGCCGTGGCGCGGACCCTGACCCGAACTTGTCCAGGTCCGGGAACGGGAAGATCCTCCTCGATGATCTTCAGGTCGTCGAGCGATCCAATCTTATTAGCTCTGTAGCTTCGCATGTCCCTCTCCAATCGATGAGGTGGGATAGATAGACTGGCTCGATCGTATGAGTAATGGCCCAAGCGCCTTGATTCCTGACCGATCGTCCGATATCGAATCGGGATGGATCCCTTCGACGACGTTGTGAGCGCGATGAGCGTGGCGAGTTCGCTCTATGTGCGATTCCGCTTTACCGCGCCGTGGGGTGTGGCATTCGATACCGGCTATCAGGCCCGGCTGGTGATGATCGCAGAAGGTGTGGGCTGGTTGCTGTCCGAGGGTGAGGTTCCCCTACCAGTGGCCAAGGGCGATTGTCTCATCGTCAAGGAAGGCACGCGGTTCGCGCTGGCGGATCGGCCCGACAGTGCCCTCGTGGATTGTGTGAACCTGTTTGCGGACCTGCCCGGCTTCTCGGAAGGGACCGGCTTCACCACCATCCCTGACCGCACGGTCAACTATGGCGGTAACGGCGCGCTGATGGAAATGGTATCGGCGCGTCTTTCATTCGATCCGATCGCGGCCGAGCCCTTGCTCGCCTTGTTGCCCGATCTGCTCCACGTTCGCTTGGCGCATGGTGACCTCGATCTGCTCGAGACCACCCTAGGCCTGATTGGCCTGGAAAGCCGCGCAGATGGGCTCGGCGCGGACTTAGTGGTAGAGCGACTGACGGACGTGTTGTTCATTCAAACGATCCGCGCGTGGGTTGCGGCGGACGGGACACGGGCCGGCGGGTGGCTTGCTGCGCTGAGGCACAGATCCTTGGCCAAGGTTATTCGCTCCGTTCATGCGGACATCGCACGCGACTGGACGGTCGAGGAGATGGCTCGTGTCGCAGGCGTCTCGCGCTCCACCTTCGCTCAGAACTTCCGTTCGGTTCTCGGAGAGACGCCGCTGAGCTATGTGACGCGGTGGCGGATGTATCGCGCCAAAACCCTGATGCGGAAGGGCGCGGCCTTGGCGGAAGTGGCGGTCAGGGTCGGGTATGACTCCGATACCGCGCTAAGCCGCGCCTTCCGGCGTGTCGAGGGACTGGCGCCTGGAGAGTGGCGGCGCACCTTGGCTGCGGAGGCGAACAGGCCTGCGTTATGATCCGCGGCGTGCGGCCGGGTCCAGATCTTCGTCAATATTGCGGGCCTCTCAACCCTTCTCGACTGCGCTCCAGCTAGAGCGTTTTCGAGCGAAGTGGATACCGGTTCGCGTCAAGAAACGCGTCAAAAAATAGAAACTTAGCCGGTCCGGAGGGAGGCTGGCGGCAGCCCCCGTTCCGGACCGGCCGCTTCGGGCGCGATCAATCGCCCGAAAACGTCATGGCTGCCGCCGGGCTGCGCGTGCGCCGGACCAGGATGACCGTCTGAAGCATCGGGAGCGGAAGAAAGCTCTGGCTGGTCGGGGCAGGGCGGCTTGCAGAACATCGTCGCGTCTTTCGTTGCGTTGCGTGCCGCCGCTGTCTAGCGAAGTCCGCTTTCGGCGGCGTCAGCCGTTCGGAGGAGGCAGCGCAATGCGCGCTCACCAAACGCCGGGCATCAGGCGATAGCGCACCCGCGCCGCATAATCGGCATAGCCCGGCAGGCCCTCGCGCAAGGTGCGCTCCTCGATTCCGATTCGGATCGCGAACAGGAGGACCAGGAGCGGGACCATCACGAGTCCCCACCACGAGCCCAGCAGCAGCGGCACGCCGGCGAAGAACAGGACCATGCCGCTATACATGGGATGACGCACATGGGCGTAGGGACCGCTCGAGATCACGCGCTGGGCGCGCTCAGCCTGCAGTTTCACCACCGGCGCAGCGAACGAGTTTTCGCGGAACACCCACATCGTGGACAGTGTCGAGGCCAGGAACAGCGCAAGGCCGAACGCCTGGAGTGCGACCGGCATGTCGGACGATTGAAGGCGCCGGTCGACGCCGATCAGCACCAGCCAGGCCAGCATCGCGACGACGAAGACGCTCATGAACAATTTGTCGGCTGCTGGCTGATCCTTCTGCAGCACCGGCCGCAGCCGCTCGGCCAGCAGCGCCGGATCGATCCGGTAGAGCCACCAGCCGCAGAGCGGGCCGAGCAGGGTGCCTGTCGCGAGGAACACCCAGGCCGAAGGCCAGCGCAGCGTCCCTGCGGAGGCGAACAGCAGCGCGCCCATCGCGGCGGTGGTGATCGTGTTCTGCAGCAGCAGTCTGGCGATCATTGGCGATCTTGTTCTGTCCCACGCCGGCGTATTGATAGCCTGCTTTCCGGCAAACATGCGGCGCGAGGCGACAGGGACCGGGTTCAGACCTTGATCGGCGGTGTAAAGGCCGCGATGAGCCGAACCAGATCCGCCTGTCGTTTGGTTCCGGTCTTGGCGAAGATCCGGGCGAGATGGGTCTTGATCGTGGATTCGGCGATGCCCATGCTCCTGGCCACGTCGGGAACCCCGCCGATCTCGACGATGGACAGGAAGACGCGCAGCTCGGTCGGCGTCAGCCTGAACAGCTTGCGGATGAGGTCGGGCGCGACGATCGTATCGAGCGCTGCCTTGCTGACGAACAGGACGGCGCAGGCGTCGTAGCTCGCTGCGAACCTTTGCCGGCGCCCGGCGGTCAGCGGCAGGAGATGCGCGACAAAATGCGCGCCGTCGCGGGCCGTCAGATGCAGCGAGATGCTCGCGCTCGTCATCGCGCGGTCGCCGACAACCGTGCCCGCCAGCGCCTGCCGCAGCACGCGATCGGCATTCGGCTCGGACGTCACCAGCCGGCCACGGACCGAACGAAGCACGTCGGCCTCGTCCAGGATGTCGCGCGCGCTGGCATTGGCGTGCGTGATACGAGCCTCGGCATCGAGCAGCAGGATGGCGGTTCGCAGGGCGTCGAGCGTGCGCATCGACGTCGTCTCCAATGCGTTCTGCTGCTGCAGCTTCTGCCTGACGACCATGGCCCGTTGCAGGTGCGGCGTGAGGTGGGAGATCACCTGGTACATCCTGCGGTCGACGGGGCCGCCGGCCTTCATGATCGAGAGGCGGGATATTCCCTCAGGCGATTTGTCGAGCAGGATATTGGCGGCGTCCTCGAGGCCCTGCGGCCGCGTCCATTCGTTGTAGAACATGGTGGTGCGGAATTCGTCGACGTCGATCCAGTCCCTGATGGTCTGGATCTGGCCGACCGGCGCGTGGAGCACGCTGCGCGACGGATCGAACGGTTCATAGGTTTCGATGTAGGACTGAACATAGGCCGGCTCGACACCAACGGCATGCGCGATCACGGCCTCGCCGTCTGCTCCGATCCGGACCAGACCGCCGCTTTGGCCGCCCGCCAGGTCGACGATGCAACGAAGCGTCGCCGACCATCGGGAATCGTCGAGCGCTGCATCGTAGATGCCCGCCACCAGCGACAGCAGCTCTTCATTCAGTTCCATGGTTTGTCCCATCGACGCATGCTCATTCGGCCTCGCAGATGAGCACGCCGCATGCGGAAATTTGATGAGCCGGATCACACTTGAAGGCCGCGCCGAGCTGGAGCGGTGGTTTTCGGGCCAATCGTGCGCGTAGGGAAAATGGCCGCGGTGGGGCAGGCGGGCCGGGTGCAAGGTTCGCGTGGACGCGAACAATCGCGCGCCCATGGCGGCAACGAGCGTGGTGTCAAGCAACGGCCGTCTTGCGATCATGCGCAGGTCCCGGGGTGGCCGCGCATGATGTTCCCGCTATCCGGCGAAGATGCGCCGGACACGAAACAGGCCCGATCGACCGGATCGGGCGATTCGTCCTTCGAGAAGATCGATCAGGCGAGCTGATCGATCCGCGTGCCCTGACCCGGCGGCAGCGGTGCGGGCGGCTGCGGCTTGTAGGTGGGGTCGGCGTCCTTGGTCTTGGTCTGATCGTCCTGCTGCTTGGTCGTGTCGTAGCTCGGAACCACGATCGCGATCGGCGGCGGCGCAACGGTGGAAACCTTCATCCGCAAATCCTCACACATGGAAACAATTGACCCTGCGCTGCGAGAAGCGAAAATTCCTTCAAGGCAATCGTTAAAATGCGAGCGATTGGTGTGGTAGGAGGCGCTGTTCGTGCCCTGCATCGTGCCTTATGCGAGCGACGACTAAAACCCTCCTCGTCATTGCGAGGAGCTCTTGCGACGAAGCAATCCAGACCGTCACCGGAAGGATTCTGGATTGCTTCCGCCTTCGCCAAGGCTTCGGCGGACAAGTCGCTCCGCTCGCAATGACGGAGTACGAAGCGAGCTGCGTCGCGTCGCAATTGCACCTTGTCCGCAGCAAGTGCGGAAGAGGGCCTCCGCCTATTCGTCCTTGCCGCGCGTGATCGCGATGGACGCGTCCTTCTTGGTGCGGGTGCATTCCATGTTGAGTCGCCGATAGCGCATGCTGATCTTGTCGCCGCGCAGCAGACCCATCCGCTTCAGGCAGCGTGTCGCGCCCGTCGTGGTGTCGTCCTTGGTCACGGTGAAGACGATCGCCGCCATCGACCCCACCAGCGCATAGAATTCCGGCGTCGGCTTGCGATCACCCTTGGCATAGAGCTCGATGGAATATTTGTCGCCGCGGCAACCCACGGACAGCTCCTTGGCCGCCGGGTGCGTCAGGTAGACGGTGTTCGCAGCGCGGAAGTTCACCTTGAGGCGATCGACCTGGTTCGCCAGCTCCTTGGCACTGTCGTCGCAGCGGTCGGCGCGTGCGGGCGAGGTGAGGGTCACAAGGCCGGTGATGGCGGCGGCGACCAGGATCGCGCCGCGGACGTTCAAGTTCAATGTCATGATGAAAAGCCCCTTAGGGCGCGCATTCAAGCGTCGTCGGGCGCGAAGCGCAAGGGTGGGAACGGGCATTTCCCCGTGCGGCTTGGCTGTTCTCTCGCCTGCAATCTGCTATACTTGATTGTATGACCAAGCTCCTGGACGAGGCTATCCGTCAGGTCGTGCAGCTTCCCGAAGGCGAGCAGGATGCCGCCGCGGGGGCGTTGCTCGACTATGTCAAACACATGCGGGACATCCAGCTGACCGAGGAGCAGATCGCCGAAGTGCGCCGTCGCCGAGCCGATCCAAACCGCAAATTCCTCTCCCTGGATGAAGTGCGTGCGCGCGTCGAGCGCTTTGGGTCCTGAGGGGCCATGGAGCTGATCTTCGATGATCAGGCGGTTGCTGATCTCGAAGGCATCTTCAACTGGGTTTCACAGGATAGTCCGGCCGCTGCCCGGAAGGTGACCGATCGGCTGCTCAAGAGTATCGGGCAGTTGACGTCCTTCCCCTTTATGGGGCACGTCGGGCATGATCCCCAGACATTTGAGTGGGTTGTGCCCCGGCTCCCCTATGTCGTGATCTATGAGGTCGATGTGTTACGCGCACGAGTTGTCGTAACTGCAGTATTTCACGGCGCACAGGCCCGAGATTCTTGAGTGGGCGCCTGCCCCCTTGCCGGGAGACAGAATGGGGTCTCTTCCATGCGCTCCGCTCACTTCCCTTTGCAGCAAAAAAGCTTAGAACGCTTCTATGCTGAGAGGCCCGCCAGGGCTCCAAAACCCCGAGATTCGCTCCATGAACGCTCCGACCGCCTTCCCCGACCCGTCAAAGCCCGTTCCGCCCTACAAGCACACCCCGCTATTCCCGCTGGGCAAGGACGAGACGCCCTACAAGAAGATCACGGCCGAGGGTGTCAGGGTCGAGAAGGTCCTGGGCAAGGACATGCTGGTGGTGTCGCGCGAGGCGCTGCGGGCGCTGTCGGAGGCGGCTTTCGGCGACATCAACCATTATTTGCGCCCCGGCCATCTGAAGCAGCTCCGCGCCATCCTGGAGGACGGCGAGGCCAGCCCGAACGACAAGTTCGTCGCGCTGGACTTTTTGAAGAACGCCAACATCGCCGCCGGCGGCGTGCTGCCGATGTGCCAGGACACCGGCACCGCGATCATCATGGGCAAGAAGGGTTGCAACGTCGTCACCGACGGCGACGACGAGGCGGCGCTGTCGGAAGGTGCGCGCGACGCGTATCTGCGCCGCAATCTGCGCTACTCGCAGGTCGCGCCGCTCTCGATGTACGAGGAGAAGAACACCGCCAACAACATGCCGGCGCAGTGCGAGATCTACGCCGAGGGCGATGACGCCTACAAGTTCATGTTCATGGCGAAGGGCGGCGGCAGCGCCAACAAGAGCTTCCTGTTCCAGGCGACGCCCTCGGTGCTGACCAAGGACCGGCTGCTCGCGTTTCTCAAGGAGAAGATCCTGACGCTGGGCACCGCGGCGTGCCCGCCCTACCACCTCGCGATCGTGATCGGCGGCACTTCGGCCGAGCTCTGCATGAAGACGGTGAAGCTCGCTTCCGCCCGCTATCTCGATGCGCTGCCGACCCACGGCTCGCCCGACGGCAACGCCTTCCGCGACGTCGAGATGGAGAAGGAAATCCACAAGATGACGCAATCGCTCGGCGTCGGCGCGCAGTTCGGCGGCAAGTACTTCTGCCACGACGTCCGCGTGATCCGCATGCCGCGTCATGGCGCATCGCTGCCGATCGGGCTCGGCGTTTCGTGTTCTGCCGACCGCCAGGTGCTCGGCAAGATCACCAGGGACGGCGTCTATCTCGAGGAGCTCGAGCACAACCCGGCGCAATATCTGCCGCAGGTCGAGCAGGCGCTCGGCGGCGAGGTCGTCAAGATCGATCTCAACCAGCCGATGAAGGACATCCTGGCGACGTTCTCCAAGCATCCGATCAAGACCCGCGTCTCGATGACCGGCACCATGATCGTCGCGCGCGATAGCGCCCACGCCAAGCTGCGCGAGCGACTGGAGAAGGGCGAGCCGCTGCCGGACTATTTCAAGAACCACCCGGTCTATTACGCCGGCCCGGCCAAGACACCCGAGGGCTACGCCTCCGGCGCGTTCGGTCCGACCACGGCGGGCCGCATGGATTCCTTCGTCGACCAGTTCCAGGCCGCCGGCGGCTCGATGGTGATGGTAGCCAAGGGCAACCGCGCGCCGGCCGTGCGCGAGGCCTGCAAGAAGTATGGCGGCTTCTATCTCGGCTCGATCGGCGGCGCCGCGGCGAACCTTGCCGAGCACTGCATCAAGAAGGTCGAGGTGCTCGAATATCCCGAGCTCGGCATGGAAGCGATCTGGCGCATCGAAGTCGTCGACTTCCCCGCGTTCATCATCATCGATGACAAGGGCAACGACTTCTTCAAGGAGCTGAACCTGGGCTAGCCAGTCCTGCGTCGTCCGCCGGTTCTCGAACCGGCGGACGATTTACGCAGCGCGCGCTCAGCGCTTTATTGTGAACGACATCGCGCCGCCATTTTCGGCGCTGTCGAACATGACAAGCACACGGATGTTGGCTGCGTCTTCCTCGAGGGGAAGCAGAATTTCCGCTTTCGCCTCTTTTGGGGCTGTGCTCAGATCGAGCGTCGCCAGGGATTTGGCAGTCTTGCTGCTGCCGTCCCACAGCCAGACGCTATAGGGAACGTCTTCGTCACGCGTTGGCCCTGCGAGGATCAAGATGCCGTTGTTCACCACGGCAAGGTCGCGGATGCCGGTATTCTCCCCGAGATCGAGCGGCGTCGAGGCGGGTTTGAGATCGTCGTCCTTGGTAAAGAGCGCGCTTGCATCGACGCTGAGCACAAAGGCCTGACGGTTCAGCGATGGACCTCGCAGCCCGAAGTAAATGCGGTCGTTCCTGATTGCAATCCCTTCGACGTTGACACCGCCTTCCGCGAGCGGCTTGTTGAACTTCGATCCGACGTCGTTACTCTTTTCAATCACTTCGCGCAGCCGCGGGCTCGGCTCGACGCCTTCGACCTTCTTGGCGTTGGGTTCGGTCTTGGGTGCGCCGGTTTGCGGATCCACGGCAATCCGAAACACGACGTAGCTCGACAGATTCTCCTTGTCGCTCTTGCGGCTTCGGCCGTGCGAGCCGGTTACATAGAAGAAGCCCTTTTCATACGCGACGCCTTCGGCATCGGGGTCCTTGTCGTCATCCGAAAGCCGGATGAGCTTCCGCGGAACGAGGACGTTGCCTTCGATCGAGAAGAACTGTGCGTATTTCTTCTCATCATTGGCGATCAGGCATGACGTGAACTTCGGCGTGGTGGGCACGCACGCCGCTCCGCTCAAATTCATGCGTGGCTGATCCTTGAACTTGTCGTCCTTGTCGTCTTTCTCGAAGATCGAGGCGGGCTTCCAGGCGGTTGCCTCCGGGGCAATCTTCGGCGGCAATTGTTCGCCGCGCCCGGCCGACATCGCTGCTCCGAGCAGAATGCAAACGAACGCGGCTGTCAGTGATCGATGAAATGCATGCATGATGCTGTACGGCATTCTTCCCTCCCGGGTGCAATGCTCAAATACAATCCTGAATTGTTAAGAAGACAAGAGCGAGAATGTCGCGGAGCGCTCTCTTCTCAGCTGCAATTCGTGACCTGGTTCGAGCAGAGCGCGCGCCACCAGCCGCGGACGCCGTCATGGCTCTCGACCAGACCCCAGAAGCCGCTGCAGGCGAACAGGCGCTTCGGGCCGCCGTCACCATCGATCGGGCCGCCGAGCTCACGCTGCGCCGGCATCCATTTGGCATCGACGAAGGGAGCCTGGAACAGCCCGCCTGCGCGCGTATAGCCATTGGCGTAGCTCGCGCCGACCTTGTTGGACGCAACCCAGCCGCGCCCGGCATAGGGTTTGGGCGCGCTCCGCGGATATCTCTTCTCGTCCTCGTAGTCCTTGCCCGGCGGCTTGGCGCCTTCGATCAGAAACCAGCCGCTCTTGAAGCCGATGATGCGGAATTCGGTGAGCCAGCCGCCGTCGGGCGTGTTCTCAGCGCCGCCTAACTTCAAGCGGTAAGGCGGCGGCAGCGTGCCGAGCACGCGCGCCATCGCCGACGGCTCGGCGCGCACGTTGAGGCCACCGGGGTCCTTGTCGATGGACCAGGCGCCGAGACTGCAGGGCTCGGTGCCATCGGGCAGCTTTGTTCGTCCGGCGGCGAGATCGGCGTGCAGCTTTGAGAAATCGCTGTCGTCATTGTCCGGATCGGGCTCCGCGCGCGGCTTCAACTCGGCTGAAACCGCGCGTGTCGCATCCGGTGTCAGCTTGACCACGAGGGCCTCGCGCGCAGCGAACACGCTTGCCGGTGTTTTTGGATCGTTCGATGGCGCGGGATAGACGGCGAGATATCCCATCGAGCCATCGGTTCGATAAGCGGCGCCGGCGACATAACCTGCCGGGACCAGGGCGAGCGCGCTTGCGCGCCACGCCGGTTCGGTGTCATCCGCGCGCGCCGCTTGTGTCGCGACGCACAGCATCGTCGTCGCGATGAGACGAAGCGCGCGCATGATGCTGCGCGGCCTTACGCGCGGGCGCCCGTGAACGGGAAGCTGCCCATCGGGCCGATGCCCATCTCGCCGTTCATGCTGTCGCCGGAGACGGTGCCGGCGAATTCGAGCGTGAGCGGCATCGGGTTGGTGATCGAGACCTTCCAGGAGACGTTGTCGCCAGCGACGGTGCCGTCGAAGATCTCGGCGGTATTACCTTCCGCGCCTTGCGTGCCCGTGAGCGTGCCGCCGGCGGCCTTGAGGCTCAGCGTCGCCTGGCGCTCGCCCATCGGCGTCGTCATGGTCAGATTCCAGTTGCCGTCTACGGCCATTCCCGTCTCCCCAACAAATCCCGGCGGACCGCGACGATCCGCGGCCAGTCCCGGACGAGCCTATAGCCCAACTCGCAGCTCCTGCCTAACGCTCCATTTGAGGCATGGAAACATGATCCCGAAAAGTGCGTAGCGGTTTTCGGAAAAGATCATGCTCAGACAACAACCTGAAGCGCGATCACATCGCGCTTTAGGCGCGGGCTGCAGCGCGCCTGCGGCTGGTGACGATGAGCCTTAGAACGACATACTGCACGGCAAAGGCGAGGATCTTGGCGCCGCCGGCGACCACCGTGAGGTAGAACGCCCACAGCTTCAGATCGCCCGTGGAGGCGACGAGGATCATGCCGACGCCGATCACGAACATCAGCGCCGCCCAGGCATAGCCTGCAGCCGTCACATATTCCGGAACGGTCTCGACGACGATCGGCGGCATGTAGCGCAGCATCCAGCCGCGCTTGAGCATGATCGCGCCGATGGCGAAATGCGCGATCGAAGGCTTTGCCATCATGAAGCGGGGATCATTGGTCAGCAGAGTGATCCCGCCCAGTCCGACGACGAGCGCGAGGCTCGCATAGGTCATGTAGTTGAGTTGCTGCCCCTTGATGCGGGCGTGGATCACCTGCGCGATCGCGCCGGCGATCGCCACTGACGTCGCCAGGATGACGTTGTCGGTGGCGAGATAGACGACCAGGAAGACGATGGCGGAGAAGAGGTCGGAGCCGAGGCGGGCGAATACGTCCTTCATCGTCAATCCTGTTCAGCGGGCGGTGGGCAATGCGCGGGCGGGCCTACCGTACTTGATCTGGCGATACTCGGGATACCATTTTGTGAAGTAAATCGCGCTGTTGCGGGCGGCGAAGGCGACTGCAAGGCTCGACCAGAGCGGCAGGCCGGGGACGTAGAGCAGCACGAGATTGCCAGCCGCCATCAACAGCGCGGCCACGGTCCAGGCGCCGGTGATGACGTAATTGGCGGTGAGAAAGCCGGGCATCGCCGCGGTCTCGGCCGGCACTGATTCCAGCGCATATTGCAGCGTGAAGGGACGGCGGACCAGCAGCGAACCGAGCGAGATGACGAAGATGCCGATATCGACCGACAGCTTGACGCCGAGCGTTCCGAGCTGCGGGTCGAGCAGCGCCAGGTAGAGGCCGATTGCGGCGAACACGATCGCCGAGCCCGCGGCCAGGGTCTTCACCGAGCGCCCGCGCGCCACATCGATTGCGACGGTGGCGAGGCAGATCGCGGAGGCCACGAACACGCTGATCGCGGCCGACGTTACCAGCATCAGGAAGCTGTAGGCGCCGTAGGGCGCAAGGATCAGGAAAATCGCCATTACCTACCTCGGTCAGGCCGATCTTTACGATGTAAAGATCAATAGGTCAGAGGCGAGACCGGGTCAAGCGAAATCTTTACAGTGTCAAAATGATGTAGGCGGCATGTAAAAGTTGAAGTGCCGCAACGGCTTGGTCGGACGCCTCGTCAGCCAATTCCGCCCAGGGCAGGCGCGACAGAATGGGGAGCGCGCAGGCGATCGCGAGGCCGAGGGCGAGCAGGATGCCGCCGTTGAAGAGGACTTGGCCGCTCCGCCGCAGATGGACCACCTCGAGTGTGAGCGCGGCGCAGACCATGGCGAGGATGGCGAGGAGGTCTGCGGTGATGGAGGGCATCTGCATACGGGCCTCTTTGGTGACACGTCCGTGCTGTGGCTCCGGGCGGGCGCCACGTGGCGCGCCCCGGAATGACGGGAGCTACTGCGCCCCCACCCAATTGCCGTGAAAACCATCCGGCACGCGATGGCCGAGCTGCACCAGCGCGACGGGACCCGCTTCGACATCGGTGGCGTTGAACACGGCGAGGTCGCTGCGGTTCTCCCGCGCCCGCCAGACCACGGCGAGCAGCCAGCCATCGCCCTCAGTCGCATCCTTCGATCGCTCGACGAACACCGGCTCGGAGATGGTGTCGCCGGCGGGCAGCAGGTAATGGCCGAGACGTCTTCCGTTGCCGTCGACATGGACGACGCCGGAGAGCGCGCCGAACATCGGCAGTTTCGGATTGGCGCAGGCGTACCAGCCGTGACGGTTCTTCAGCCCGGCGCGGCGGTCGTCGATGCGCGGAAATTCGCCGGTGAGATCGTCGAGATAGGTCTGCTGGAAGCGATCGGTATTGCCGGAGAGATCGAAGGTCCAGCGGCAGTGCCGGGCGCGCGACTTGTCCGGATCGGTCGGCCGGCCGTCGGGATGCGGAAACAGCGGTGCTTCCTCGAACTGCATGACGTCGGCGATGATGCGGTTCTCGTCCTCCCACGCGTTCATGATGTGGAAGACGTAGCAGGCTTCACCGCGAAACCAGACGATGTCCTTTGCGGTGCCGCTCCGCTTCATCACGCCGACATAGGCGCCCTTGTCCGGCTCCCAGGCGTAGGGCGGCTGCCCGCGCATCGCGCGCTCCATGCTGCCGGTGATCGGCAGGATCGGAAACAGCACATGGTTCGCGGTGACGATGAAGTCGTGCACCATGCTGGCATAGGGCGCCTCGAACCGCTCGAAGCGGGTCGCCTTGCCGGAGGCATCGATCGAGCCGTAGGAGAGGGCAGGGCTCAACGGACCCGCGGCGTTGTAGCCGAAGAACACGAGCTCGCCGGTGACGGGATCGATCTTCGGATGCGCCGTAAAACTGCCGGCGACGCGGCCCTGGTAGTTGTGATAGCCGCGCGTCGCCAGCGTGCCGGGCTCGATCTCGGTCGGCAGATGTGCCTCTTCCAGCGCCAGCAGCTTGCCGGCATGGAAGATGATATTGGTGTTGGCGACGCCGCCGTCGGTGAGATTAGCAGGGGCATCGGGCAGCTTGCGGCCGAAGCCTCCGAACAAGGCGCGGCCGGCGTCGTGCTCGGCGAGCCATTTCGGCGTGCGGACCCAGCGGTTGCGATAGCTGGCGCGCCCATTGTCGAGGTGGAACGCGTGCAGCATGCCGTCGCCGACGAACCAATGGGCGCCGGGGGAATCGAACTGCGGATTGGGACCGTTGCGATAGAGCGTGCCGTTCAGCTCGCGCGGCAATTCGCCGATGATCTTCAGGAATGGCGCGTCCGCTTCGAACGGGATCGGCGCGATGTTGTTGCGGCGCTCGGCGACGGCGTCGTGCTGCACGGCGTATCCCTCTCTATCTTTACATCGTAAAGATCGGATAGCGCCGATTGCCGCATCGGTCAAGCGAAATCTTTACACTGTCAATATTGCGTCATATAGCTTGCAAATGGCCAAGATCGACACCAAGACCGATACCAAGAGCGAAACGGCGCGACGCGCGCGTGCCCCCAGAAAGACGACGTCGACTGCGGCATCGCGCCCAAGGCGCGGTGCGGCGAGCGCGAAGTCCGAGACGCCGTATCACCACGGTGCCTTGCGCGAGGCGTTGCTGCAGGCTGCCGAACGGGTGCTGGAGCGCGACGGACTCGCCGGCCTCACCTTGCGCGCGGTGGCGCGGGAGGCGGGCGTCTCCCATGCCGCACCCACCCACCATTTCGGTGATCTCACCGGCCTGCTCAGCGAGCTCGCGGCCGTCGGCTTCCGCCAGTTCAACGCGGCGATGGCGGCATCCTGCAGTGCCGCCACCACGCCGCTCGAAGCCGCGCTGGCGCGGCCCAAGGCCTACGTCGCCTACGCGCAAGCCCATCCCGGCATGTACAGCATCATGTTCCGTACCGAGCGCCTGGACTATTCCAGGCCCTCGCTGCACGAGGCGGCCGAAGCTTCCTTCGCCGGGCTGGCGAATGCGATCGGCATGATGCGGCAGGAGCAGATCAGCGGTGACGCGCTGACGCTGAGCCAGGGTGCCGCGATCGCACGTGCCTGGTCGATGGTGCATGGCTTCACCATGCTGCTGCTCGACGGACGGCTCGAGGATATCTTGGGACGTCTGCCCGAGGGAACGACGGCCGAGCGGCTAATGGAGGCGATGCTGATGGCGCCGGTGGCCACCAAACACCCCGCATAGCGGTCGTGGGCCGCCAAGGCCTAAAGCATGATCCGGAAAAGTGCGCAGCGGTTTTCCGAAAAGATCATGCTTAAACAACAACCTAAAGCGCGATGACGATTCGTCCTAATCGCATCGCGCCTTAGCGCATCGTCGCAAGCTCGACGGCGCGGCCGCGCGTGCCGATGATCTTCACCTCGTCCTTGCCGCAAGCGAAGCCACGGGCGAAATCGTCCGCGGCCTTGCGCGCAAGCTCGTTGGTGGTGGGGTTTGCGATCGCATCGACATAAGCAACGTGACAGACCGGGCCCGGCGGGAGCCGGGTCACGACCAGCATGGCCTTGGTGTTCGGCCGGCCCTGCTTGTCGGGATCGGCATTGTCGGCGATGTGCCAGCGCTGGATGATCGCGAACGGCTTTGCGCCCACGGCACGCCATTCGATCGTGGTCTCCGACGAATTGAACGGTGCGAACCAGACCTTGGCTGCCGGTTCCTCGGCCGCCTGCTTGCGATTGCGGCCGACCGAGACGATTTCGCGAAGATCGTCCTCGGCGATCAGCACCAGGAGGCCGTCCTTGCCCGGACAGATGCGCGTCGTGCTGCCGTCGAGCTCGCTGGGCTTGCCGATCTGGCGGCAATCCTTGGGCGCGGTCGAGGTGTAGGTGCTGCCCACGGTTTGGGCGGCGGCGCTGTGCAGGCCGATGCAGATCATCAAGACGGCCAGGCCTGTGCAGGTGATGCGGTTCATCATGAGGGCTTCGATCGCAGGGAACTCCGCACCATCAGACGTCTTCATTGTGGGCAAGGTTCAAACAGGGGTGGGATAGACCTGACAGCGGCGCGGAATCGTTCTAGAAGAGCGGCTTCGCTTGGGCTCCTCCAGCCTCGTTCGCGTCCTCCTTTACTTGATCATGCCAGCCATCTCCTCGCAAAAACCCTATCGCGTCGGCCGCTCCAAGACCGGGCTCGGCCTCTTCGCCACCAAGCCGATCAAGAAGGGCACCCGGATCATCCGCTATTTCGGACCGATCCTGGATTCGCGGATTCCCGAGCAGGACGACATCGAGAACAAGTACCTGTTCGAGCTCAACGGCCGCTGGACCATCGACGGCTCGGTCCGCAAGAATCTGGCCCGCTACATCAACCATTCCTGCCGGCCCAACGCCGAGTCCGACGTCCGGCCGCGCGAGCGCAAGGTCTTCATCCGCGCCATCAGGAACATCGAGCCGGGTGACGAGATCAACTATGATTACGGCACCGACTATTTCAAAGCCTATCTGAAGCCGATCGGTTGCAAGTGCGAGTCTTGCGAGAAGAAGCGCAAGAAGCTGCGAGCCGAGGCGCGGGCGGAAGCCGCCAAGGTGAAGGCGCGCACGGAAGCCAAGGCCAAGAAGGCGGGCACGAAAAGCACGGCGAAAAAGAAGAAGCTGAACGGCAAGCACTTCGCCGGCAAGGTCGGCCGGGCGAGGGCGTAGTCGCAGGCGATGGCCGCGATTGGTGCGCGGCCAGGCCGGGCCTCACGCCGCCACCGCGCTCGCACTTCTCCGCAATCCCACATATTGCAGCTCGGCAAACACGCCGGTGGCGATCGCCTGCGCCACGACCATGAGCGCGCCGGCAAGGTTCGGCGACACCGCGCCCGAGAGCAGCAGCGCAATGCTGCCGACCGTCCAGGCCGCATTGCCGACCACGACCAGCAGCACGAGCGCCTTCGCCACCGAGGCGCGTGACGCCAGCCAGCCGACCAGCGCGGCGTAGGCGATCAGGAACAGGCCGGTCTCGCGCAGCAGCGCTTCGGGCAGGTTGAACAGCGCAGCGAACGCGCTCGCGCCGAAAGTGAAGCCGAGGGCGGCGACGCCGCTGAAGATGGCATCGGCGAGCAGCGCGCGGCGCAGGAAGGCGGAAGCGTCGATCATCAGAGGTCTCCATGGTTGGGGTGGGCTCGGGGGTGAAACTCAGTGCCGTCCGCGCCACCAGACGCGAAGCAGGCGGGCGAGGCGGAACGGACAAAGGCTCCTGCCGACGCCGTGCTCGAAGGCCGTGACCTGCGCGAGCACATAGTCGCCGGTCGAATGCACCAGCGGCTCCGGCATGTTGAGGCTGCGCGCCAGCATCCGCGTTGCGAAGGCCATGGCCCAGGGAACAAGGTGGTCTGCGACGGTCCGGTAGAGCAGCAGCGCGATCATGGTCATCTCCTGTCGCCACTGAAGATGCGCGCGCCGGCGCGCCAATTCGATTACCTCGCGGGTAATGGAAGGGCAGAAATCCGCATGCTAGGTTTCTGGTCATGAACGCACATGCATCCACGGCACAGGCCGACCGCAGCCAGCCGGTTCACATCGGCGACCATTTGCGCGAATGGCGGCAGCGCCGCCGCATGAGCCAGCTCGATCTCGCGGGCGAAGCCGAAATCTCGGCGCGTCATCTCAGCTTCGTCGAGACGGGCCGCGCCGCGCCCTCGCGCGACATGGTGCTGCGGCTCGCCGAGCGTCTCGACGTGCCCTTGCGCGAACGCAACGTGCTGCTGGTCGCCGCCGGCTATGCGCCCGCGTTCCAGCAGCGCCCGCTGGAGGATCCCGCCTTGAAATCAGCCCGCCAGGCGATCGATCTCGTGCTGAGGGCGCACGAGCCCAATCCCGCGCTCGCGGTGGACCGGCACTGGAACCTGGTGTCGGCCAACCGCATGGTGGCGCCGCTGCTCGATGGCATTCCGCAGCGGCTGCTTGGCCAGCCCTTCAACGTGCTGCGGCTCGCCTTTCATCCCGAGGCGCTGGCGCCGCGCACGGTCAATCTCGCGGAGTGGTGCGGCCATCTTCTGGAGCGTCTGCACCGGCAATGCGAGGTGACGGCCGATCCTGAGCTGATCAAGCTCTACAACGACCTCAAGAGCTACCCCATCCCGGCGCGCGCGGGGCCGCTGTCGAGCGACAATGTCGCGATCCCGTTCAAGCTGCGCCACGGCGGGGAGATACTAAGTTTCTTCTCCACCACCATGGTGTTCGGCACGCCCGTCGACATCACCCTGTCGGAGCTGGCGCTGGAGACGTTCTTCCCGGCCGACGAGCGCACCGCAGAGCGGCTGAAGCAGATCGCGGCAGCCATGACCTAGAGCCCTTGACCTAGAGCCCTTGGCACCCTTGCCTCCGAGCGGCTTCGGCTTATCTTTGGGCCAACCTTGATCGCCCGAAGGAGGCGCCTGACATGAGCACGCTGAAACCGCTCCAGATCGATGTCGTCTCCGATGTGGTGTGCCCCTGGTGCTATATCGGCAAGCACCGGATCGAGAGTGCGCTGGCGCTCGTGCCGGACGTTCCCGTCAAGCTCAATTTCCGCCCGTTCTTCCTCAATCCCTGGGTGCCGCGCGAGGGCATCAGCCGCGAGGCCTATCTCACCCAGAAGTTCGGCTCGGTCGAAGCCTATAAAGGGATCGCGGGGCGCGTCGTTACGGCCGCAAGCGAGGAGGGCCTCCTCTACAAGCCCGAGCTGGTCGCGCGTCAGCCCAACACCACCGACTGCCATCGCCTCATCCTGTGGGCGGAAGCGATCGGCAAGGCGCCCGAGATGAAGCAGCGCCTGATGGAGCTGTATTTCCGCGACGGCGGCGATCTCACCGATGTGAACGTGCTGGTGCAGGCGGCCGCCGATATCGGCCTCGACGCCGAGGACGTGCGCCGGCGCCTTGCCACCGACGAAGACGTCGCGCGCGTCTCGGCCGATGCGCAGGAGGCCGCCGAGAAGGGCATCTCCGGCGTGCCGACCTACGTGTTCGCGCAGAAATACGCCGTCTCCGGTGCGCAGGACCCGACCCTGCTCGCGCGCGCCATCCGCCAGGTCTCGGAGGAGATCAACGCGCAGGCGGCGGAGTAGCTTTCGCTGATTTGCGGAGCCGGCGGACCACGTGTCGCGCGCCCTCGTGCGCGGCATTGAGTCCGGCCAGTGCTGCGTGAATCAGGGCCACGACCGGATCGTGCCGCCGCAGCGGGATCAGCACGTCGCCGACTGCAAAACGCCCGCGCCAGATCGGGTTGATCATGGGGTGATCGGCGCTCGCGGTGGAATCCGCGCTTGCGATGGCGGGATCGGCGCAGAGATGGCGGGTGAGCTCGATTGTGAGCTGCACGCCCGGCGAATATTTCGCAAAGCGTTCGTCAATGCCGAGCTTGAAGAAGAAAGCGCGGTCCTGATGGCGCAGCACGATGCCGGCGGCGACCGGGGTCGTCCCGGCGCGAAGCGTGATGATTTCGCACTGCGCGGTCTCCGCCAGCGCCGGCACCGCGCGGCGAATGAAGGTCGCATCGCCGACATGCTGCACCAGCGCGGTGCCGCGCTTGCCTTTCCAGCCGCTGGCTTCGAGCTGCAGGAATGTTTCGAGTGCGGGCCCGATCTCGTCAGGCCGGCGTGCGACGTCGAACGTAACAGGGCCGTGCTCTTCGAGGCGATGGCTTTGTCGGCGCAGCTCCTTGAGCTTCTTGGTGCCGAGTGCGTCGCGCAGTAGCGTTTCGTCATCCTGCGTCGCATCGAGGCTGGCGCGGATGTAGGAGGAAAGCACGCGCGGCTTCAGGCCGTCGCGGGCCAGGACCTGCTTAAGCGCAGTCATCGCAGCGCCGTCGAGCGCGACGTCGTTGAGCACGAGCGCATGCGCGCCGGCCTCGCGCGCCCGCCGCAACAGTTGCGTCGCCGCCTCGATCGGGGCGTCGCGGTCGATCAGCGGACTGCACAGGGTGCCGTAGGGATGCGCGCTCACCAGCGCGGGCAGGGGAATCTTCAGGGCGCGCCACAGCGAGATCACCGGCATCAGCCCGATCAGCCGGGTCGACGCGCCGTCGAAAGCGGGCAATGCCGAAGCTGCGGTGCGGCCGCGCGCGGTGGCGCTGACGGCGAGCTCCCAGGCGGGCAGGTAATATCCGTTCGGCTCGATCGCGCGCTGCGCGAGCGCGCGCCATTGGCCGGGATCGATCGCTGTAAGCGGGACGCGCGCCGCCATGGCATCCTTTCTCGATGCCGCATGGATCGCTGCCTGCTGCGCGATGTCGACCACGTCCCCTCGTCCCGTTCACGCGGGCAAATGCCGCGTCACGTGGCCATGCTTAGCCCAAAGATTGGAAAATACCGTTGGGACGCGGCTCCAATTCGACCGGTAATGTTAACGTCTCGTTGAGCATCCGGTGCCGGATGCTCAACGCAGATCCCTATTTGTCGCCGGGCAGGAAGTGATCACGGGCGCTCGCCCGTCCGCCGCTGGCGGTATCGGTGATCGTGACCTCGACATCGCGCGAGCTCTTCGGCAGATCGGCAGGCCCGACCTGCACCGACAGCCTGACCTCGCGGGTCTGGTCCTGCCCGACTTCTACGACGGGCTTGCCATCCGGAGCGACTTCAACGCCTGCGACTCGGATGTTCGCGCCGGGCAGTCCGGAGACCTCGATCGCAAACGATCGCTGTGCGCCCTTGTTGAGAATGCGCACGGTGTAATCGTTGCGGACCCCGCCGTCCGAGAGCTGAACGAACAGCGGATTGCGCTCGTGCAGCACGTTGACGTCCATGGTCGCGCGCGTGGCGAGGGTGTAGACCATGATGGTGCCGACGATGGCAATGGCTGCGGTATAGATCAGCGTGCGCGCGCGGACGATGCGATAGATCGGCGGCTTGCCGTCGCGCCGGCGCTGCATGTTGATATCGGTATCGTAGCCGATCAGGCCCTTGGGCCGGCCGATCTCGCGCATGACGTTGTCGCAGGCATCGATGCAGAGGCCGCACTGGATGCAGCCGAGCTGGATGCCGTGGCGGATGTCGACGCCAGTCGGGCAGACGTTGATGCATTGGTGGCAGTCGACGCAATCGCCGGCGAAATCGCCATGGGCGCGGGCAGCTTCCGCCTTCTTCACCGACATGCGCGGCTCTCCGCGGTCGCGGCGATAGGTGACGTTGAGCGCCCATTCGTCGGTCAAAGCCGCCTGGATGCGCGGCCACGGGCACATGTAGATGCACATCTGCTCGCGGGCGTGGCCGGCAAAGACATAGGTCGTCGCGGTCAGGATGCCGATCCAGAGATAGGCGATGAACGGGGCCTGGAAGGTGGCGAGCTCCTTCACCAGCGTCGGCGCGTCGTCGAAATACAGCACCCAGGCGCCGCCGGTCCACCAGGCGATCATGATCCAGAGAAAGTGCTTCAGCGCCACCTTCCGGATGTGGTCGAACGTCCAGTAGCGCTTGTCGCCCTGCATGCGCTCGCGCCGGTCGCCTTCGACCCAGCGCTCGACGGCGTAGAACAGGTCGGTCCACACCGTCTGCGGGCACAAATAGCCGCACCACAGTCGCCCCGCGACTGCATTCATCAGGAACAGGGCCATCGCCGCGATGATGAGCAGACCGGTGAAGTAATACACCTCCTGCGGCCACAGCTCGATGAAGAAGAAATAGAAGCGGCGATGCGGCAAGTCGATCAGCACGGCCTGGTCGGGCAGGCCGGGTCCGCGATTCCAGCGCATGAATGGCAAGAGATAATAGATCCCGAGCGTGACGCACAGGATCGCCCATTTGATGCGGCGGAACGGGCCGTGGACCGATTGAGGATAGACCTTCCTGCGCTTCTCGTAGAGAGGTCCTTCGATGAAGGTGTCGTCGGTCATGCCGCGCTCCCGCGTTTGCGCCGGCGAAGTCCTAGGGTGCGCAGAAGAGGCGGTACAGCGTCTCCAGCACCGCGCGGACTTCCCGGCTCGCGATGCTGTAGTATATCGTCTGGCCGTCCCGCCTGGGTTTGACCAGGCTCAATGCGCGCATCTTGCCGAGATGCTGCGATAGCGCCGCCGAGGACAGGCCCGCGATCTCGGCGAGTTCGCCGACGGACTTTTCGCCGTCCAGCATGTTGCAGAGAACCAGCAGGCGCTTGGGATTGCCCATAGCGGTGAGGAGGCGGGAGGCCTCTTCGGCCTTCTCCTCCAGAGCGAGCAATTCCTGATTGCGGGGCTTGCGGTTCATGGTCGGCTAGTATATTAGTATATTCGAAAATAAGAAACAACTGAAATAAGGGTATCGCCGCCCGTGAAGGGCACTCTCAGTCCGGAGGGTCGAATGGTTGCAACGTCTTTCACGCCAATGGCTTCGCTCGTGGGCGGCGCGCTGATCGGCCTGCCCGCCGTTCTGCTGATGTGGGCGAAGGGACGGGTCGCCGGCGTCAGCGGCATCGCGGCAAGGTTGTTTCCGCCCTATGAGGACGGCGAGTTCGCCGGACGGCTGGCCTTCGTCGCCGGTCTTGTCGCCGCACCCGTGCTGGTGCGGCTCGCCACCGGAAGCCTGCCGTCGCAGACGATCGAGGCGGGCACGGCAATCCTGGTTGTCGGCGGCCTGCTCACCGGCTTTGGCTCGGTGTGGGGCAGCGGCTGCACCTCGGGCCACGGCGTCTGCGGCCTGTCGCGGCTCTCCACGCGTTCGCTGGTCGCGACCGTGACCTTCATGGCAGCCGGCATGGCGACCGTCTTCGTGATGCGGCATTGGAGCTGACGCCGATGGCCATTCTCGTTCAATTCGTGATCGGCCTGGTCTTCGGTCTCGGCCTAATCGTCTCCGGAATGTCCGACCCGGCGAAGGTTCTGAACTTCCTCGACGTCGGCGGCATTCCGGCGGGGACGTGGGATGCGAGCCTTGCCTTCGTGATGGCCGGCGCGGTGGCCGTGACCTTCATCGGCTTCAATCGCGTCCTGCGGCGCGCGCGTCCGTTCTTTGCCGAACGATTTTTCCTCCCGACGCGAAACGATATCGATCTCAGAATCGTCGCAGGTCCGGCGATCTTCGGTATCGGCTGGGGACTGGCCGGCTTCTGTCCGGGGCCGGCGCTGACCGCGCTCGGGTTCGGGTCTTCTTCGGCCTTCATCTTCGTCGCGGCGATGTGTGCCGGCATGGTGCTCGCACGCTTTGTCGCTCACCTGCCGTCGCTGACGCGCTTCGTCGCGCCGGCCGATCCGCTCGAAACCTGAAGTCACTGCAGAGAGTAAAGACCATGGACAAGAACTATCCCGACATCGTCAGGCAAATCTCCGCCAATATGCGCAAGCTGCGGAGCGACATTCCCGAGACAATGAAGGGATTTTCCGCACTCGCCCAGGCCGCCACGCGGGACGGCGCGCTGGACAAGAAGACCAAGGAGCTGATGGCGCTGGCGCTCGGTGTCGCCGCGCGTTGTGACGGCTGCATCGGCTTTCACACCGAAGCCCTCGTCAAGCTCGGCGCGACGCGTCAGGAGGTCGAGGAGACGCTCGGCATGGCCGTCTACATGGGCGGCGGACCGTCGCTGATGTACGCGGCGGACGCGATCGCGGCCTACGAGCAGTTCCAGCAGCAATCCGTCGCCGCCTGATCCGATTCAATCACGTGACGGGACCGGGCGATTGTCTCGCCCGGTCCCGCCCATGCTGGATCTAGCAACTACCAGCGGTCGCCGACACCGACGCCCACGCTGACACCGGGCGCGCGAATGCCGACGCCGCCGCGCGGCCCGTCATCCCAGTCGCGATAGGTGCGTCGCTCATAATAGCGATCGCGCGGCATGGAATTGTAGGAATCGCGCACGATCACGCGCGAACCACCGCGCGTGCGATAGCAGCGGCCGGCGTCGTCGCAGACAAGCCGGACCTGCTGGACGAGATCCGAATTGGTGTACTCGCTGCTCGTGTAGATATCGGAAGCCTTCGCACTCGACGCCGCCGCCAAAGCACCGACGCCAGCCAAAAGCGCAATCGTAAACGTCTTCATCCTGTCCTCCACCGAAACTGCCCTCGGCGGTAACAAGAAGGGGAGGCGGCGATCGTTCCCGATTGCGATGCTGGTTTTTCCCGGAACCGGAGCTTTGTTGCGCGGATTCGCTGCTAGATCGGCTCGTAGGTCTCCGTTCCGCAGATATCGTCGGCTTCCGCCCGGCGGCGGTCGACCACCTTTCCGCCCGATATCGTCACGATGTAGGTCTGGGCGCCGAGCGAGGTGCCGGTCGCGGAGGTGAGCTGGGCGCGGACGCAGGCGGTCCAGCCGGGCCCTCGTACCTCGCGATGGGGCGAAGCGACGTGCACCTCGCGCGGATAGGAGGTGGCGAGGAAGACGACGTCGATCTGCTCGCGCACCAGGCGCTTGACGTCGGGAGGCGCTTCGGGCGGCGGCTGCTCGGTTTCCTTCATGCGCATGAATTCCGGCACTGGGGCGCGGCTGTCGGCAACGCCGCAGGCGCCGAGCGCGAGCGCGCCGGCGAGCAGCGCCGCATGAGCAATGATCCGCAACATCCGTGAAGGTCCCCTGCGGGCCAACAGATAGGCAGGAATGCGATCCGGCGAAGTCCCCGGCGATCAAGATTTGCTGAAGTCTTTATGGAAGCCTTGATGGAATCCTTGGAACTCGCGGCATTTCATATTCCGGAATTGCAGGCTAAGTTTGTACCCCAGACGAGGGGGATTGCACCAATGAGGATTTTGGTCATCGCGGCCGCGGTCATGGCGCTGACGGTTGCCTCGGCGCAGGGGCAGGGCCGGCGGCCACCCAATGACGGAGCCAAACCGGCGGACAACAAGCCCAAGGTCGACGAGAAAGCCTACAAGGCCGCGCTCGAGCGCATTCCCGAGCCCAAGGACAAGTACGACCCTTGGGGCGGGGCCCGGCCGAGTGAGCCCGCCAAGAAGCCGAAATAGAGCGAGGGAAGCGTTGCGGAGCAGCCTGCGAATTCCGATCGGGCTCGTTGCGCTGCTGCTGATTGCCGTGCGGCCAAGCGCGGCCTGGGAGAGTTGGGGCGGCGATGCCGGCGGCTCGCGCTTCTCGCCACTGCAACAGATCACGCCCGACAATGTCGGCAATCTGGTTCGGGCCTTCGAATTCCGCACCGGCGATCTTGCGGTGCGTCCGCCGGAGGTGATGCGGCGAACCAAATTCCAGGCAACGCCGCTGTTCGTCGAGGACAGCCTGATCTTCTGCTCGCCCTTCAACGAGGTGATTGCGCTCGATCCCGGCACAGGCGCGCAGAAATGGCGTTACGATCCGAAGATCGCGACCAATCAGCGTCCCGCCAATCGTTACGTCTGCCGCGGCGTCACCCACTGGACCGACGATGAGGCGCCCGCGAATGCCGCCTGCCGATCGCGCATCTTCATGGGCACGAACGACGTCCGCCTGATCGCGCTGGACGCGAAGACGGGAATTCCCTGTGCCGGTTTCGGCAATGGCGGCGAGGTGAACCTCGATATCGGCATGGCCCTGGAATGGCCCGGCGAGTTCCAGATCACCTCGCCGCCCGCCGTTGGCCGGGGTGTCGTCGTGGTGGCTCCTCGATCTCCGACAACCGACGCGTCGATGCGCCGAGCGGCGTCGTACGTGCGTTCGACGCGCGCAGCGGCCGGGCGCGCTGGACCTTCGAGCCGCTCAAGCGTGACGGCATCGAAGCCGGGCACGCCAACGTCTGGGCGCCGATGTCGGTCGACGCGGCGCGCGGCCTGGTGTTCCTGCCGACGTCCTCGCCGTCGCCGGATTTCTGGGGCGGCAAGCGGCCGGGCAACAACGAACACGCCAATTCGGTGGTCGCTTTGCGTATCGAGACCGGCGAGCTCGCATGGGCATTCCAGACCGTGCATCACGACGTCTGGGATTACGATCTGGCGGCGCAGCCGACGCTCGCGCGCCTCGATGCCGGTGACGGCCAGCGCGACGTCGTGATCCAGCCGACCAAGCAGGGTTTTGTCTTCGTGCTCGACCGCGATACCGGCAAGCCGGTCTGGCCGGTGGAAGAACGCGCGGTGCCGCAGGGCGGCGCGGACGGGGAGGCGTTGTCGCCGACGCAGCCGTTTCCGACGCATGTGCCGGCGCTGACGTCGCAGACGATCTCGACCGACGACGCGCTCTCGCCGTTGCCGGAACTGCGCCGCTCGTCCTGCGAGCGCCAGTTCACGGAGGCGCGCAACGAGGGTCTGTTCACGCCGCCTTCCGTGCGGGGCACGCTGGAGTTTCCCTTCACCGGCGGCGGCGTGAACTGGGGCGGCGCGGCCTTCGATCCGGTCCGGCAGATTCTCTACGCCAACACCGGGCGCGCCGTTCATCTCATCAGGCTGATCCCGCGCGCGGAGGCCGCCGGATTCAATCCGCCGCCGGGTCATGATTTCGGCCAGCAGCGCGGCGCGCCGTTTGCGATGTCGCGCGCGGTGATGATGTCGCCGCTCGGTCTGCTCTGCAACAAGCCGCCCTGGGGCGAGATGGTTGCGGTCGATCTGAAGGCCGGCAAGATCCTCTGGCGCTCGACGGTCGGCACCACCGAAGATCTGGCGCCGCTCGGCGCGCCGCTGCCCTGGGGTGCGCCTCTCGTCAACGGACTGGCGGTCACGGCGGGCGGTCTCGTCTTCACCGGCGCGATGGATGCTTATCTGCGCGCCTTCGATGCGCGAAGCGGCAAGGAGCTGTGGCAGGGACGGCTGCCGGTGCCCGGCGTCGCCAATCCCATGACCTATCTGTGGAAGGGCGAGCAATATGTCGCGATCGGCGCCGGCGGCCACTCCGAAGCTGGCACCTCGATCGGCGACAGCGTGGTTGCGTTCCGCTTGGCGCGGCCGGGCGAGGCGCCGACATTGTGGTCGCGCACCATCGATCGTCCCGGTGGACGATTTTTTTGGGCATCCGCAGTGATCGGAATCGGGATCGCCGCGCTCGTGATCGCAAGCCTGCGCTGGCGTCGCCGTCGTCGTATCACGCAATCATAATCGTGTTGTGGATGCGATGCGAACGTTCGTTCACATCGAGCGCGCTATTGCACGAAGGCGAGGCCGACGCGCTTGTCACTGCGCCAAACTGTGCGACAATTCCGGACGAAATCGTCGCGCGCGATCGATAGCGTGAACGATTGCGGCAATGTGACGGGGGTGTCGAGGTCGATCGCCGCGCCGCCCGCTGACATGTTTCGCACAGTGCAGGGAATGCCGCTGCTTTCAAAGGTGATCGTTCCACCCTTGAAAACACGGTACCGCTGCGCTTCACGCTTCTCGATCATCCGCATTGGTCCATCATGTTGATTGTGAAGTAGTGCATAGAAATTACGTTGAACTAAACTCAATACTGGCGCTACTTGCACAGCGCTTCAGACTTCGTTTACGACGTTGACGCGGAGAGTCTCTCCGCCGACTTTCCTCACACGTTTTTCTTTTGTGGCGCTACGCGCCAATGGAGATACTGATGAAGACCACGCTTTCGATTTTGCTCGCCGCCGCGTTCTCGCTGTCGTCGATGCCCGCCCACGCCGTCAAGTGGGACCTCTCGACCATGAGCTGCAAGCAGTTCCTCGAGAGCGGCGAAGACAATATCCAGGTCGTGCTGACCTGGATGGACGGCTGGTACAAGGGCGACGAGGACAACGCGATCATCGACACCGACGTGTTCATCGAGAACGCCAAGAAGTTCGGTGCTTATTGCGGAAAGAATCCGACAGCCAGCATCGTCACCGCGGCCGACGAAGTGCTCGGAAAATAATCCCGGCAAGTCATGAAGCGTGCGGACCGAAGCGAGGATGCAATCGCGCTTCGGTCTCTTGCTTCGACACGATCGTGATGGAGAGCCGCGGTGCGCTTTACGCCCACGCGGCTCTCTTCGTTTGAGATGCTGCTCAGCCCGGCAGCATTGCGAACGCGCTCGATACCATCGCGACCGGCTTGTTGTCGGCGGCCGAGAGCAGCGTGACGCGGCCAAAGCTCATGGTGCGCCCGAGCCGCACCACGCGCGCGTCCGCCAGCACGTCCGACGAGGACACCGCGCGCATGAAATGCGTGGTCTGGTCGACCGTGGTCATCGGGCGGTAACCGCGATTGGCAGCCAGGATCGCGATCACCATCGCGGTGTCGGCGAGCGCCATCAGGGCCTGGCCGCAGACCACGCCGCCGTTCCGGCACAGCCGCTCCGAGAACGGCATGCGCAGCAGCGCGCCCGGCTGCCAGTGCGGCGCATCCGCCGGCTGCACGTGCTCGAGGCGCTCGACGGCGAGATTGAGATCCTGGACCCAGGGCGCAAAAACCTCGCCGAGGATGCGTCTGGCGTCGGAGAGGCCGAATTCGGTGTCTGGCTGCATTTGCATTGCTGGCGCGCTCTCCTGTATTGCCGGATGTTTCGGCCCATTGTGCGCGCATCGGCGCGGCAAAGTCACCCGGTCTGGCGCCGGTCCCGTCGGCTTGAAAATGCCTGACTTGGTCCGATATGATGGCTTGCTCGGGGTATGGGTGGATGATGTTGCGTCGGTGTGTCCTCGTCTTTTGTATGGCCGCGCTCGGCCTGGCGCTGAGCGGCTGCACCAAATGCGGTCCGATCTGGGACGACTGGCTGCACGCGCCGAAATCGTGCAGATCGGATCGGCTCTAGCGAGCCCGGACGGCCTCGGCGGTCGCGACCGGCCGCGACAAGGATGACCAGGCGCGGGCGATCCGTGCCTCCATGGATGATCAAGGAGTAGACGATGAAGCTTTTCCGTTTGGCCGCGGTGCTGGCCGTGCTGGCGGGACCTGCCTATGCGCAAATGCCCAATCTGAATTTGCTGCAGGACGCCCCGAGCAAGACCCCCGAGGAAAAGGCCGCGGAAGCCGAGCGTGACAAGGCCTACAAGGAAACGCTGAAGAAGATCCCGGATTCCAAGACCTCCAACGATCCCTGGGGCGGCATGCGCTCCGATCCGCCGAAACAGCCGGCGGCGCCGAAGGCCTCGGCCGCAACCAGCGCGCCGAAGAAGTCCAAGAGCGGCACGGCCGCCAACTGACCCAGCTCCGTTCGGGAGGCGGTGCAACGCTTTTCGGACGGGACTCCTCTTCACCCGGCTCACGCCCTACATTGGGCTGAGCGTAGTGCGTAGAGGAGGAGGACATGGCCGACCGTCCGCGGGATCTCGCCGAGCGGATGGCGCGCCGGCGCAAGATCGCCGGCAAGCCGGGCCAAACGGTTCGGGACGGCTATCTGCGCGAGACCTTCACGCTGCCGCGCGCGGCGGCGCGGGAAAGGGCGCAGGCCTTCTTCGCCCGCTACCCCAAGGCCGGCTATATGAGCGTTGTCGAGAGCTGGCGCGAGCTGCCCGGCGGCGATATCGAATTCACCATGCGGCGGCTGCCCAGCGCGGACTAGAGCATGATCCGGAAAAGTGCCCAGCGGTTTTCCGAAAAGATCATGCTCAAACAACAACCTAAAGCTTGATCCGGAGACCTTGCTAGTCGAGGGTTTCGGCAACGATGCGGATCCGGAACACGGGCTCCTTGGTCTCGTCCAGCAGCTCCATGTGCCATTCGGAATTTTCCTGGAGCTTGCGGGCAATGCCTGCGGTCATGTCGGCGCAGACATTGGTCATCTCTTTCCAGGCCGAATTGCGATCGGCAAATTCCGTCGCCTGATCGGCGCAGCCGGAGTAACTTCCATTCCGGATCCGAAAGAAATACAACGGCATAGCTGGCACCGATCGCGCGCGTGATGGCCTCGCCCCCAAGGCCATGGGCGCGCGCAGTCCAATCCCAAACGACCGTCAGATCAATTCCGGGCGGCTACGGATGATGTTCCGCCGCAACCGCCAGCCGTGGTGCAGCGGGCGCAGAAGGCGCCATCCGATGCCGACTTTCATCCGGCCGGTTCACGCCGCCGGGCCGATCGCTTCAGCTCACGGTCGATACGCAGCTGCACGCGCCGGATCGCCAACAGGTCGATTTTCGTCTCGGTCTTGCCGGTCTTGACCTGCTCGCCAATGCGGAACTGCCACTGCCAGATTCCGGGAATCGCCGTCTTGGCGACGGTGAACTCGATGCCCCTGTGATTCATGGCGACCTCCCACGATTCACTCTCCATGACTGCAAACATGTTCGGCGTCCCAATATTCCGGAGACAAGCAAATTTTGTCGGTAAGCCCTAGATAGTTCGGGGGTATCTCGAAAGCGCGCCTGCGCCGAAACAGGCGAGGCCGGCTCTCGAAAGACGCCGGTCCGTGAGACAGTGAGGCTGTCGCATACCCGTGGTTCTCCGACCATGAACAAAGTTCCTGGGCTGCACCCGGCTGCGTCGGTACGCCGATCGGACGGGCCGCGGGGGGCCCGCCGAGGGGGTTACCGGTTTCCCTGCAAGCGGCGGCATATGCCTTGCTTGGTCTGGCGATGGCAAAAACAGCAAGGGTCGTCATGCTGGGCATTCCCCGCCGCTACAGTCATTTCGTCTTCGGCATCATCCAGTCCGGGCTGACGTCGCTGATCGCGGCGGGGATCGCCAGCCTGCCCGCAGGCAGCGCGATGAGCTTCGTCGGGCACTGGATGGTGTCGTGGCTGATCGCATGGGCCGCGATGTTGCCGATCGTGCTGCTGGCTGCGCCCGCGATCCGCGCCTTCTCGCTGCTCCTGACGCAGGAGGAGCGGGACTCGCGAACCGCCCGACAGGCATGAAAAAGCCCCGCCTGGGGAGAGCCAGACGGGGCAAAAAGTTATTGGAGGCTGAGGTGCTGGGCTGCAACACCATAGCGGCATCATCCTAGCCGGCTCCGCTTACGGCAGCCTGACAGGCGTCAGATTTCCGGACTCAACGCCGAGGCCGCAGACTGGCCCCGCACCGGTCCCAATTTCGACATCCGTTCGCACAACTGCGGACACACCGGTCGGCAAGATTCCACAGCGTTCGGCGCAGCCATGGGGGAAACGTGGCACGCCGACCACGGGGTGGCATCATGGATAACGTAGAGCGGTCATTCGCCGCCGCGACAGCGGCTGGCTTCGTGGTGCTGGTGATCGGCCTCGTGCTGCTGGCGCTGCTTTAAGGACAGGCACGCGAGCGGCAGCCTTTCCCTGGATGACGGGGGTACAGGGCATGCCGCAAAACTGGAAAACAACCCCATGCACAGTAGGCTGCATGGAAGTTCCGTTGTGCTTTCAATGGCTTAAACTTGGCGATACCGTCAACGCGCTACGCTCTCTTGTCGGCTTCGGAAGCCCCCGGTTGGGTCTAGTGGATCTTGATTACATTCAGGGGAAGGTGGAGCTCGGCGGCGCGCTCTTGGCGGTCCTTCTTGCGGAATTCGTTTTCCTGGCGCTCGAACTTCATCAGCTCCTCATGCGCCGCCTCCAGCAGGGGATTGCGCCTGATCGTATCGCGGTTCGTGGTGTCCGTCATGACTGAGGTCCCCAGAGTTGCGGTCCCATCCTGGAGAAGGCTCGAGACCGCGAAAAGGTTCGGTGCCGCAGGATTGCGGAATTCTGACGGCGGCCGGCGGCTGCGTCTTTGATGAACGTCAGCTTCGGCCGGGGAATGACGTTGCGACAGCCCTGCTATTTCGGCGGTTGCAGCCCGGGGGATATGACCCAGTCGTGCAGATGATTGGCGACATCGGCCTGGCGGGCCTTCTTGAGCAGGGCGTCCCGCTCGGGCCCGGGCGGAAGCCTGGCGGCCTCTTCCTGGACCTGCTTCACCCATGCGGAGAGCCGGTCTTGAAGGGTCAACTGCTGCTTGAAACGTCGCCGCTTGAGCATGGCGCGCTCCTTTTCATGCGATGAAGGCGGGAGCGCAATCGGCGTTCTCGTCACCGATAGTGGCCACGGTTGGGGCGGTGATGGCCCATTGAGGACCATTAACGGGAGCCGCGTCTGTCCAGTTGTGTGCACAACGCGAATGGGGAGGGGGACGTGGCGATGCTCACGGACAAAGCCTCAAATCCGCAAAAGAACATATTGCGAACCTAGAACAAATAGGGTACGTTGCTTTTATCGACGAGCCGCCTCGCCAATCGTTTGTCCCTCACGCGAATCCTCGCCATAAGGAGCACGACCCAATGTCCGCCACTGCCCTGCGTATCGTCGAAGGATCTTCCATGGACAAGAGTAAAGCTCTGGCCGCCGCGCTCTCTCAGATCGAGCGCCAGTTCGGCAAGGGCTCGGTGATGAAGCTCGGCAAGAACGACCGGTCCATGGACATCGAGGCGGTGTCGTCAGGCTCGCTCGGGCTCGATATCGCGCTCGGCATCGGCGGCCTGCCGAAGGGGCGCATCGTCGAGATCTACGGGCCGGAATCCTCAGGAAAAACCACGCTGGCGCTGCATACGGTGGCCGAAGCGCAGAAGAAGGGCGGCATCTGCGCCTTCATCGACGCCGAGCACGCGCTCGACCCGGTCTATGCGAGGAAGCTGGGCGTCAACATCGACGAGCTCCTGATCTCGCAGCCCGACACCGGTGAGCAGGCGCTGGAGATCTGCGACACGCTGGTGCGGTCGGGTGCGGTGGACGTGCTGGTGATCGATTCGGTCGCGGCGCTGGTGCCGAAGGCCGAGCTCGAGGGCGAGATGGGCGATGCGCTGCCGGGTCTGCAGGCCCGCCTGATGAGCCAGGCGCTGCGCAAGCTGACGGCCTCCATCAACAAGTCCAACACCATGGTGATCTTCATCAACCAGATCCGCATGAAGATCGGTGTGATGTACGGCTCGCCGGAAACCACCACCGGCGGCAACGCGCTGAAGTTCTATGCCTCGGTCCGCCTCGACATCCGCCGCATCGGCGCGATCAAGGAGCGCGACGAAGTTGTCGGCAACACCACGCGCGTCAAGGTCGTCAAGAACAAGCTGGCGCCGCCCTTCAAGCAGGTCGAGTTCGACATCATGTACGGCGAGGGCGTCTCCAAGATGGGTGAGATCCTCGATCTCGGCGTCAAGGCCGGCATCGTCGAGAAGTCAGGCGCCTGGTTCTCCTATGACAGCCAGCGTCTCGGCCAGGGCCGCGAGAACTCGAAAGCGTTCCTGAAGGCCAACCCCGACATCACCGCCAAGATCGAGACCTCGATCCGCCAGAACTCCGGCCTGATCGCCGAGCAAATTCTCGCCGGCACGCCGGAGCGCGACGCCGACGGCGAGGAGCCGGCGGACGAGTAAGACCTAACGCGAAAGTTTTTCGCGAGGAGCGGGCGCTGAAGACGTTGAGTTGCCGACGTCGTCAGTGCCCGTTTCGTTTTGCGTAAGGGTGAGGTGCGCCGACGATGAAGCGTGTGATCCTGACCAGTTCGGCGGGCGTCGGTCTTGCCCTCGCCGATCGCGCCGACATGGTCATCCCGTTCATCTATCGCTTCGTTTCGGGGCCACTTCCGACGGCTGACCACCTCATCCGCTATCTCGGCTGGCGGGAGTCCAGGACGTGGGTCGACCAAATGCACTGGTCGGATTGCGTCCCCGTGCGTCAGTCGCCCCTCATCAGGCGCCAGGATCGAGCCGGTGCCCTGCTCTGGGTCTGCAAGAATTACGGGGTCGATCTCATTGAACTGTGGTTCGACCCCGAACCCAACAGTCAATTGCAGCTGATCTGGATCCTCGATTACCTGCGTTTCGAGCCGTCACTTACTGAGAGTCTGAGACTACGACTCGTCGATTTCGATCTGCGCGGAGCAGATCCCTCAGAGCTTCGCCATCGTGACGTGAAGCAGTTCGATATCGCGGAAAGCGATCTTGAAAGCGCGACCCTCGCGTGGGAGGCCTATCGCGCGCCGACGCCCGAGCTCTGCGTTGGGCTGCTCGATAGGCCGCTCGGCAAGCTGTCTTTCCTGAAACCGGCCATGGAAGACCTGCTCTCAGAACTGCCGTCGCCGGGGCGACCGAGACGCGGCTTCTCGAACTCATCGCAAGCGGACGCAGTCGCACCGATGAGCTGTTTCGGTCAGGCACCTCTGAGGCTCGTGTGTTCGATCCGTGGGAGTTGGGCGCGCTGCTCGAAGGGCTCGCATTCGGCCCTGCGCCAGCGGTTGCGGGTCTGGACGGCAAGCTGGCGACACTCGATCCGGACAACGCGCGCGGTCGCAACGCCGCCTTTCGCCGGAGCCGGCTGTCGCTGACGGAGTTTGGCAAAGCAGTTCTGGATGGTCGGGAGGATTTTCGCCGTCACAATCCGATTCGGCGCTGGTGGGGCGGTACGTTGCTGACCAATGATCGACTGTGGCGGTGGGAGGCGGAGAGTCGCTCGTTGATCGCGCCTTAGGTCAGGAGCCGTAGGGTGGGCAAAGGCGCGTAAGCGCCGTGCCCACGATCTTTCACATCATGCAGGCGGTGGGCACGCTTCGCTTTGCCCACCCTACGAGACCTCCGTCGCGTCTTACTCTGCCGCCTCCGCGTAATCGCTCACCGGCGGGCAGGAGCATACCAGGTTGCGGTCGCCATAGACGTTGTCGACGCGCCCCACCGGGCTCCAGTATTTGTCGGTGCGCGAGGTGCCCGCGGGGAAGCAGCCTTCGGCGCGGGTATAGGCGCGCTTCCAATCGTCATCCGCGATGTCGTGCACGGTGTGCGGAGCATGGCGCAGCGGTGACGCCTCGATCTTGAAGCGGCTGGCCTCGACCTCGGCGATTTCTTTCCGGATCGCGATCATGGCATCACAAAAACGATCCAGCTCGGCCTTGGATTCCGATTCGGTCGGCTCGATCATCAGCGTGCCCGGCACCGGGAAGCTCATGGTCGGCGCGTGGAAGCCGTAGTCGATCAGGCGCTTGGCGATGTCGTCGACAGTGACGCCGCTCGTATTCTTCAGCGGACGGGGATCGACGATGCACTCATGCGCGACGCGGCCCTTCGCATTCTTGTAGAGCACCGGGAAGTGGGGATCGAGCCGCGCTGCGATGTAGTTGGCGTTGAGGATCGCGATCTCGGTGGCGCGCTTCAGGCCTTCACCGCCCATCATCAGGATGTAGATGTAGGAGATGGTGAGGATCGAGGCCGAACCGAACGGCGCGGCCGAGACCGGGCCGACCGGTGCGTCGCCTTGGGTCGCCGGATGACCCGGCAGGAACGGCGCCAGATGCGCCTTCACGCCGATCGGGCCCATGCCGGGGCCGCCGCCGCCATGCGGGATGCAGAAGGTCTTGTGCAGGTTGAGATGGCTGACATCGGCGCCGTAATCGCCGGGCCTGCTAAGGCCGACCTGCGCGTTGAGGTTGGCGCCGTCCAGATACACCTGGCCGCCATGGCCGTGCACGATGTCGCAGATCTCGCGGATGTGCTCCTCGAACACGCCGTGCGTCGAGGGATAGGTGATCATGACCGCAGCGAGATCATTGGAATGCTTCTCGGCCTTTGCGCGGAGATCATTGACGTCGACGTCGCCGTTCTTCTCGCAGGCGACCACCACCACGTCCATGCCGACCATCGCGGCCGAGGCCGGATTGGTGCCGTGGGCGGAGGAGGGGATCAGGCAGATCTTGCGATGGCTTTCGCCGCGCGCGGCATGGTAGCCACGAATGGCAAGAAGTCCCGCATATTCGCCCTGCGCGCCCGAATTCGGCTGCAGCGAGATGGCGTCATAGCCGGTGATGTCGCACAGCCATTTTTCCAGCCGCGCGAACAGCGCGTGATAGCCCTTGGCCTGCTCGCGCGGGACGAACGGATGCAGCGAGCCGAACTCCGGCCAGGTCAGGGGCATCATCTCGGTGGTCGCGTTCAGCTTCATGGTGCAGGATCCCAGCGGGATCATCGCACGGTCGAGTGCGAGGTCGCGGTCACTGAGCTTGCGCATGTAGCGCAGCATCTCGGTCTCCGAGCGATGCGCGTGGAAGACGGGATGGGTGAGGAATGAGGTCGCGCGCTTCAGCGCCTCCGGCAGCGCCTCGCGCGTGGTCGCCTCTAACTCGGCATAGGCCAGCTTGCCGCCGAAGGCGCGCCAGACCGCTTCGACCGTCGCGGGCGTCGTGGTCTCGTCGAGCGCGATGCGCAAGCTGGTGGCGCCGACGCCGAGATTGATCTTCTCGGCCGCCGCGCGCGCGACGATCTCGGCTCGCCTGGCGCCGGCATCGACGCTGATCGTGTCGAAGAAGTTCTCGCCATCAGGCGCGAAGCCGAGCTTGCGCAAGCCGCTCGCGAGCACGGCGGCGCGGCGATGCACATTGCGGGCGATCTGCGTCAGCCCTTCGGGGCCATGATAGACCGCGTACATCGAGGCGATCACGGCCAGCAGCACCTGCGCGGTGCAGATGTTCGAGGTCGCCTTCTCGCGGCGGATGTGCTGCTCGCGGGTCTGCAACGCGAGGCGATAGGCCGGCATCCCGCGGGAATCCACGGAGAGGCCGACGATGCGGCCGGGCAGCGAGCGCTTCAGCGCATCGCGCACCGCCATATAGGCCGCGTGCGGTCCGCCATAACCCATCGGCACGCCAAAACGCTGCGCCGAGCCGATCGCGATGTCGGCGCCGAGCTCGCCGGGCGAGGCGAGCAGCGTCAGGGCCAGCAGGTCGGCGGCCACGATCGCGAGCGCGCCCTTGGCCTTCAGCGTTGCGATCGCGGGCCTGAGGTCGCGCACCGCGCCCGAAGAGCCCGGATATTGCAGCAGCGCGCCGAGCACGTCGGCCTTGTCGAGATCGGTGAGGGGATCGCCGACGATCAGGGTCCAGCCCAGCGGCTCGGCGCGGGTGCGCATCACAGCGAGCGTCTGCGGATGCACGTCCTTGTCGACGAAGAAGGCTTGCGCCTTGACCTGCGAGTGCCGCTCCGCGAGCGCCATCGCTTCGGCCGCGGCGGTGGCCTCGTCGAGCAGCGAGGCGTTGGCGACGTCGAGCCCGGTGAGGTCGCAGATCATGGTCTGGAAGTTGAGCAGCGCCTCCAGCCGGCCCTGGCTGATCTCGGGCTGGTAGGGCGTGTACGCCGTGTACCAGGCCGGGTTCTCCAGGATGTTGCGCTGGATCACCGCGGGCAAAATCGTGCCGGAATAGCCTTGGCCGATCAGCGAGGTGAAGACCTGGTTCTGGGCTGCGAGTTCGCCCATATGCGCGATCGCCTCGGTCTCGCTGAGCGGCTTGCCGAGATCGAGCGGGGCGGCCTGCCGGATCGAAGCCGGCAGTGTCTCCGCCATCAGGGCGTCGACGCTCTTGGCGCTGACGGTTTCGAGCATGGCGGTGACATCGCGCGCCGACGGGCCGATATGGCGGCGAACGAAGCTGGCGGCGGTGTCGCCGTTGGTCTTGCGGTGCGCGGTCATCGCTTGCTCCATCGTCCTTAAGCCGTGTGCGCCTTGTAGGCGGCTTCGTCCATCAGGCCGCCGAGTTCGCTTCTGTCGGCCATCTTGATCTTGAAGAACCACGCCTTGCCTTGCGCGTCCGAGTTCACCAGCGCCGGCTCGGCTGCGAGCTCGGCGTTGGTCTCGAGCACTTCGCCTGTCACGGGTGCGTACACATCCGAGGCCGCCTTGACGGACTCAACCACGGCGGCGGCTTCCGCCTTCTTCAGCGCGCGGCCGACCTTGGGCAGTTCGACGAACACGACGTCGCCGAGCTGCTGCTGGGCGTAATCGGTGATGCCGACGGTGGCGACGTCGCCCTCGATGGCGAGCCATTCATGGTCGGAGGTGTACAGCGTCGTGGTCATTCTCGAATCCTCAGCGTTTGTAGGTGTTCTTGACGAAGGGCATGGCCGCGACAGCGACCGGCAGACGCTGGCCGCGCACCTCGGCGAAGAGTTGTGTGCCGAGCGCGCTCGATGCGGTGGGCACATAGCCCATCGCGACCGGCGCATTCAGGCTTGGGCCGAAACCGCCCGATGTGACTTGTCCGATCGGCTCGCCGCCCGCGCTGTCAGCAAACAGCAGCGCGCCCTCGCGCACCGGCGCGCGTCCCTGGGCGAGCAGGCCGACGCGGCGGCGGGCCGCGCCGTTGTCGAAATGGGCGAGGATTTTTTCGGCACCGGGAAAGCCGCCGGCGCGCGCGCCGCCGCTGCGGCGGCTCTTCTGCACCGACCATTCCAGCGCGGCCTCGACCGGCGTGGTCGCGGTGTCGATGTCGTGGCCGTAGAGGCAGAGCCCGGCTTCCAGCCGCAGACTGTCGCGGGCGCCCAGGCCGATCGGCAGCACGTCGGGGTTTTCGAGCAGCGCTTTGGCGAGACGTTCGGCATCGGCCGCGGGAACCGAAATTTCAAAACCGTCCTCGCCGGTGTAGCCGGAGCGTGAGACGAAACAGTCGAGGCCGGCAACCTTGCGGGGACCGGAATCCATGAACTTCATGGCGGGCGCCTCTGCACACAATTTCGCCAGCGCCGCCTCGGCCCTCGGCCCCTGCAGCGCGATCAGCGCACGGTCTGTGAGGGAATCGATGCCGCAGTCACCCGAGAGATTCGCGCGCAGATGCGCCTCGTCGGCTTCCTTGCAGGCGGCGTTGACGACCAGGAAGAGGTGATCACCGAAATTGGCGACCATCAGGTCGTCCAGAATTCCGCCATCGGCGTTGGTGAACTGGGCGTAGCGTTGCCGTCCCGGTGCAATCGCCACGATATCCTGTGGCACCAGCCGTTCCAGTGCGCGGGCGGCGTCCTCGACCCTGCCGGATTTCGGCCTGAGCGCGATCTGGCCCATATGGGAGACGTCGAACAGGCCGGCTGCGTTGCGGGTATGGAGGTGCTCCTTCAGGACGCCTGCGGGGTATTGCACGGGCATGTCATAGCCCGCGAACGGCACCATCTTGCCGCCCAGGGAGACATGAAGCCCATGAAGGGGCGTACGTTTCAGGGAATCTTGGTCGTCGCGCGCTAGCATCACAGGGGCCCTCGGCGGTTCCCCCGGGACGATTCCCTGAGGACACCAGTCGAAGCCCCATCTGTCGCTGTGCCTGAGAGTATTATCCCGTCGGCGGGAGCCATCCGGGTCTAAACCCGTCGGCGCCTCTTTCCAGATGCTGTCAAAGCCACGCGGTCCTTTTGCCTGAGAGTTTCCGGGGCGGTTGCTCCTTCGGCGCCGGCTGCCTAAAGCCGGTCTCTCCCGACGTGGCCGTACGATACAGATGGGTACAGACCACAGGGCGGCCAAGCCTGTCAACGCGTCCGCTTGCCCTATCAACGGGATTGCAAAGGGGATTGAGCGCCTGCGGCAACCCTCTGATCTCCTTGCACAGTTTCTGGACAGCGAAGCTGGCCTTGTCTAAAAGCGCTGTGGCCCGCAGATATCAGCCTAAATGTCAGGTTTGGATGGCCTATAGCGGGTCCAAGCACACCCGATTGGATGAACATGAGCGGCGTCAACGAGATCAGGTCGACCTTTCTGAACTTCTTTGCCGAGAACGGCCACGAGATCGTGTCGTCCTCGCCATTGGTGCCGCGCAACGATCCGACGTTGATGTTCACCAATGCCGGCATGGTGCAGTTCAAGAACGTCTTCACCGGCGTCGAGAAGCGGCCCTATCAGCGCGCCACCACGTCGCAGAAATGCGTGCGCGCCGGCGGCAAGCACAACGACCTCGACAATGTCGGCTACACCGCGCGCCATCTCACCTTCTTCGAGATGCTCGGCAACTTCTCCTTCGGCGACTATTTCAAGGAGCGCGCGATCGAGCTCGCCTGGAAGCTGATCACGAAGGACTTCGGGCTCAACAAGGACAAGCTGCTCGTCACCGTCTACCACACCGACGACGAAGCGCACGGGCTCTGGAAGAAGATCGCGGGCTTCTCCGACGACCGCATCATCCGCATTCCGACCTCGGACAATTTCTGGGCGATGGGCGACACCGGCCCGTGCGGCCCGTGCTCGGAGATCTTCATCGACCGCGGTGATCACATCTGGGGCGGACCTCCGGGCTCGCCGGAAGAGGATGGCGACCGCTTCCTCGAATTCTGGAATCTCGTGTTCATGCAGTACGAGCAGGTGACGAAGGAGGAGCGCGTGGATCTGCCGCGTCCCTCGATCGACACCGGCATGGGCCTCGAGCGCATGGCCTGCATCATGCAGGGCGTCGACAGCGTGTTCGAGACCGACCTGTTCCGTCATTTGATCGATGCGACCTCGTCCGCGCTCGGGAGCGGGCCGAATGAGCAGACCGTGGCCTCGTTCCGCGTCATCGCCGACCATTTGCGCTCCTCGGCGTTCCTGGTCGCGGACGGCGTGCTGCCCTCGAACGAGGGCCGCGGCTACGTGCTGCGCCGGATCATGCGCCGCGCGATGCGCCATGCGCAGTTGCTCGGTGCCAAGGAGCCGCTGATGCATCGTCTGGTCTGGGCGCTGGTCCGCGAGATGGGCCAGGCCTATCCCGACCTGATGCGCGCAGAAAACCTGATCGAGGAAACGCTGCGGCTGGAAGAGACCCGGTTCCGCAAGACGCTGTCGCGGGGCCTCGCCATCCTCGACGAGAAGAGCGCGTCCTTGAAAAAGGGCGACATGTTCGATGGCGACATCGCCTTCACGCTGTACGACACCTACGGCTTCCCGCTCGACCTGACGCAGGACGCGCTGAAGTCGCGCGGCATCGGCGTCGACCAGGCTTCCTTCTCCGATGCGATGGAGCGCCAGAAGGCCAAGGCGCGCGAGTCCTGGAAGGGTTCTGGCGAGGCGGCTTCCGAAGCGATCTGGTTCCCGCTGCGCGAAAAGCTCGGCGCTACCGAATTCCTGGGCTACGAGACCGAGAGCGCTGAAGGCGTGGTCTCTGCGCTGGTGAAGGACGGTGCAGAGGTCGCCAGCCTGAAGGCCGGCGACACCGGTGCGATCGTGCTGAACCAGACGCCGTTCTACGCGGAGTCCGGCGGCCAGGTCGGCGACACCGGCGTGCTCACGGGCGAGGGCGGCATCAAGTTCCGCGTCACCGACACGCAGAAGAAGCTCGGCGATTTCTTCGTGCATGTCGGCACGGTGGAGAGCGGGGAGCTCAAGCTCGGCACCGCGCTGCAACTCGAGGTCGATCATTCCAGGCGCTCGTCGATCCGGGCGCATCATTCGGCGACGCATCTCATCCACGAGGCGCTGCGCCAGGTGCTGGGCGACCACATCGCCCAGCGCGGCTCGATGGTTGCGCCAGATCGCCTGCGCTTCGACTTCGTGCATCCGAAGCCGATCTCGGCGGAGGAGCTGGCCCGGGTCGAGGACATCGCCAATGACGTGGTGCTGGAGAACGACGAGGTCACCACGCGTGTAATGGGCGTGGATGAGGCTCGCGAAGCCGGCGCGCGCGCCCTGTTCGGCGAGAAATATGGCGACGAGGTCCGCGTCGTCTCGATGGGCCGGACCGCGCGCGAGCGCGGCGCCAACGCGCTCGGCTGGTCGGTCGAGCTCTGCGGCGGCACGCATGTGCGACGCACCGGCGATATCGGCCTGATCACGCTCACCGGCGAGAGCGCGGTCGCCTCCGGCGTGCGCCGCATCGAGGCGCTGACCGGCAATTATGCGCGCAGGCACGCCAACGAGACCATGGCGCTGGCCAAGACCGCGGCGAACGAGCTGCGCACCTCGCTCGACGACGTCCCGGCGCGCATCAACGCGCTGATGGAGGAGCGCAAGAAGCTCGAGCGCGAGCTTTCCGACGCCCGCAAGAAGCTGGCGATGGGCGGCGGCGCTTCGGCCGGCAGCAATGGCGCAGCCAGCGGCGTGCGCGAGGTCGGCAACGTCAAGCTGATGGCGCGCGCGGTCGAGGGCATCGAGATGAAGGATCTCAAGAGCCTCGCCGACGACGGCAAGAAGCAGATCGGCTCCGGCGTGGTCGCCATCGTCGGCGTCACCGAGGACGGCAAGGCCGGCATCGTGGTCGGCGTCACCGCGGACCTCACCGCGCGCTTCAACGCGGTGAACCTCGTGCGTGTCGCCTCCGAGGCGCTCGGCGGCAAGGGCGGCGGTGGCCGGCCCGACATGGCCCAGGCCGGCGGACCTGACGGAGCCAAGGCGTCCGAGGCGCTGAGCGCGATCGAAAAAGCGATGGCGGGCGCGTGAGGCCGTGCGCCCCGTTCCGCGAGGACGTGGCTCAGCCGATCCGAATTTGAGGGATCGCCTGTACGAATTGCTGGAGCACGATCCGCTGGCCTATTCAGCCGGGTCGCGCTTCATCCAGGTCATCATCGGCGTCATCGTGCTCAATGTGGCCGCGATGATCCTCGCCTCGGTGCCGGAGCTGGACGCGCAGTTCGGCGTCGTGTTCTCCGCGATCACCATTCTGTCGGTGTTCGTGTTCGCGCTGGAATATGCCGCGCGGCTGTGGACGGTGGCGGGCCACACCCAGCGCAAGGGCTCCGCGCTGTCCGACCGGCTCGGCTATGCCTTCTCCGCGCTCGGCATCATCGACCTCATGGCGTTCCTGCCCGCTTCCATCGTGCTCGCCACCGGCCGGCACGCGACGCTGGCGGCGCTCGGCGTGCTGCCGTTCTTCAAGCTGATCCGCTATTCGCCGGCGATGCGCTCGCTGCTCGCCGCCGTGCATGCCGAGCGTCGCGCGCTGATCGGCTGCATCGTCATCCTGATCGGCGCGGTCCTGACGTTCGCCTCGCTGCTCTACGCCATCGAGCGCGACGTGCAGCCGGACAAGCTCGGCACTATCCCGCAGGCGATGTGGTGGGCGATCGTGACGCTCGGCACCGTCGGCTATGGCGACGTCGTGCCGGTGACGCCGCTCGGCAAGCTGGTCTCCACCTTCGCCATCATCAGCGGCTTCGCCATGATCGCGCTGCCGGTCGCGATCATCTCCACCGCCTTTGCCGAAGAGGTGAAGCGGCGCGATTTCGTCGTCACCTGGGGCATGCTGGCGCGGGTGCCGCTGTTCTCGCATCTGTCGGCCGCGGAGATCGCCGACATCATGCGGCTGTTGCGGGCGCGCACCATCGAGCAGGGCGAGATATTGGTCCGCCGCGGCGATGCGGCCTCGTCGATGTATTTCATCACCGCCGGCGAGGTCGAGATTGCGCTGCCGAGCCAGCATGTGCACCTCACGGACGGCACCTTCTTCGGCGAGATCGCGCTGCTGCATAAGACAAAACGCAGCGGCACGGTGACGGCGACGCGCAAGACGCGCCTCCTGGTGCTCGACGCCCAGGATTTTCATGCCTTGATCGCGCGCATGCCGACGCTCGCCGACCACGTCCACACCACCGCCAAGGCGCGGCTCGCCGACAGCGGCGATCTCGCGGCGGCAGAGCTGGCGCAGGCCGAGAAGGACGACACCGACCGCTGAGCGGTCAGCCTTTCTTCAGGAAGACATATTCGGCGGAGTAGGGCGCGCTTCTGAACTCGCCGGCCTTGTCGCACGCACCGTCGAGCTTGCCGCCATGGGTGTTGATGCGCTGGACGGTGGTGACGGGCGTCAGGGTGCCGCTGCCGCGATGGGAGGTGACCTCCAGCTTCAGCCAGGGGATATCGGCAACCGTTGCGCCGGGCGCGTTGCCGATGGCCTTACCGACGACGGCGCTGGTGTCGGCAAGCTCCCAGTTGGGGCCGGCATAGTGGCGGCCGATGGTCTTGCCCTCGGACAGCAGCGTCGCGACCGGCTCGCGGAAGGCCCAGGCGAGCTTGCCGTCGGCGGCGGCCTTGCACTCATAGACTTGCGCGCCCTCGGCGTGAAGGCTCACCACCACGCTCTCGCCAGGTGCTGCGATGGCGTCGGGAAGCGGCTCGGCAGCTCCGGCCGGTCCGATCAGGGCCGCGAGCAGCAGTGTGGGGCCGGCAAGCTTGATGAACATGGTGGTATCTCCGCGCAAGGTCTCAAAAAGAAACGGGCCGCGCTTTGAGCGCGGCCCGCGATGATGTCTGGCCCAGTCGGGCGAAATTGCGGTCGGCTCAGGCCGCCAGCTCCTTGGTCAGGTTCTCGGCGACCTTGTCGAGGAAGCCGGTGGTCGAGAGCCAGCGCTGGTCGGCGCCGACCAGGAGCGCGAGGTCCTTGGTCATGTAGCCGGCCTCGACGGTGTCGACGCAGACCTTCTCCAGCGTGTTGGCGAACTTGGCGAGCTCGGCATTGTTGTCGAGCTTGGCGCGGTGCGACAGGCCACGCGTCCAGGCGAAGATCGACGCGATCGAGTTGGTCGAGGTCTCCTTGCCCTTCTGGTGCTCGCGGTAGTGGCGGGTCACCGTGCCGTGGGCAGCTTCGGCTTCCACGGTCTTGCCGTCGGGGGTGAGCAGCACCGAGGTCATCAGGCCGAGCGAGCCGTAGCCCTGCGCGACCGTGTCGGACTGCACGTCGCCGTCGTAGTTCTTGCAGGCCCAGACATAGCCGCCGGACCATTTCAGCGCCGAGGCCACCATGTCGTCGATCAGGCGGTGCTCGTAGGTCAGGCCCTTGGCCTCGAATTCCTTCTTGAATTCGCGGTCGTAGATGTCCTGGAAGATGTCCTTGAAGCGGCCGTCATAGACCTTCAGAATCGTGTTCTTGGTCGAGAGGTAGACCGGGTAGTTGCGCAGCAGGCCGTAGTTCAGCGAGGCGCGGGCGAAGTCGATGATGGAGTCGTCGAGGTTGTACATTCCCATCGCGACGCCGGCGTCGGGCGCCTTGAACACTTCCTTCTCGATCACGGTGCCGTCCTCGCCGACGAACTTCATCGACAGCGTGCCCTTGCCCGGGAACTTGAAATCGGTGGCGCGGTACTGGTCGCCATAGGCGTGGCGGCCGATGATGATCGGCTTGGTCCAGCCGGGAACCAGGCGCGGCACGTTCTTGCAGATGATCGGCTCGCGGAAGATCACGCCGCCGAGGATGTTGCGGATGGTGCCGTTCGGCGACTTCCACATCTGCTTGAGGTTGAACTCCTTCACCCGGGCCTCGTCCGGGGTGATGGTTGCGCACTTGACGCCGACGCCGACCTTCTTGATCGCCTCGGCGGCGTCGATGGTGACCTGATCGTTGGTGTGGTCGCGGTACTCCATGCCCAGGTCGAAATACATCAGCTCGACATCCAGGAACGGGGTGATCAGCTTGTCCTTGATGTACTGCCAGATGATCCGGGTCATCTCGTCGCCATCGAGTTCGACGACGGGATTGGATACCTTGATTTTTGCCATGATCGGGGAAGCCTCTTGGGAACGGCGCTTTTGGCGCGCCACGGGAATATCCGCCGCCTCTTAGCACCCGGACGCGGCGGGCGAAAGCCAAGGGATTATGCACTTTTAGCTCATCCAGCTTCCCCAGACGTGGGGGCAGGGCCGCCCTGCCGCAGGGCCGGATCCGAGGATCCGGAGGAGATTCAAAAGTCGATTCCAACCCGTTATTTCCCTTGAGAATTTCGTCAGGACAGGCAAACGAGGCGGACAGCGCCGGCCGGCCCAAGGACGACTTGGGAAAGGCCGGCTTGAATCAATTCCTGAGAGTGCCCTGGCAAGGCCTTGAGACGAAGAGTGAAAGCGAAACGAGATGTCGGGGACTGACAAGAGCAAGGCGGGTTTGTCCCTCGACGGTCCCATCGTGATCCTGGTCGAGCCGCAGCTCGGCGAAAACATCGGCATGGCCGCGCGCGCCATGGGGAATTTTGCCCTGGGCGCCTTGCGCATCGTCAACCCCAGGGACGGTTGGCCCAACATCGCAGCCCAGCGCGCCGCGGCCGGCGCCGACCACATTCTGGAAAAGGTCGAATTGTTCGAGACGGTGGAGCAGGCGGTCGCCGACCTCGACCTGCTGTTCGCTACTACCGCACGTCCCCACGACCAGGCCAAGCCGGTGGTCGGGCCGGAGGCGGCGGCCAGCGAGATCGCGGGTCACGTCGCGACCGGCGGCAGGTGCGGTATCCTGTTCGGCCGCGAGCGCTGGGGCCTGACCAACGAGGAGGTCGGGCTCTCCAACCGCATCATCACCTTCCCGGTCAATCCGGGCTTCGCCTCGCTCAACCTCGCCCAGGCCGTGCTGCTGGTCGGCTATGAATGGTTCAAGCGAGCAACGTCCGGCGAACTGCCGCACGCCATGCCGGAGCGCTCCGAGCGCGCCTCGCAGCACCAGATGCAGGCGTTCTTCGACAACCTCATCCGCGAACTCGACAAGGTGGAATTTTTGCGCCCCGCCGAGAAGCGCGACACCATGCTGGTCAACCTGCGCAACATCTTCAGTCGGATGGAGCCGACCAAGCAGGACATGCACACCCTGCACGGCGTGATCATGGCGATCGCCGAGGGACGCAAGGGCCCGGCCAAGGGCGGCGTGCTCGACGGCGAGCAGGCCACGCGGCTACGCGCGCTGCTCGCCGAGCACGGGCAGGGCGGCGGCGTGCCCGACAGCGGCTCGACCGTGCGCGGCCTCGCCCGCCTGCTTCGCCGCAACCCGACCGACGCCGAGCGTCTGCTCTGGCAGGCTTTGACCCGCGACCGTCGCTTCGCCGGCCAGTTCAAGCGCCAGACCCCGGTCGGCCGCCACATCCCGGACTTCGTCTCGTTCCCGCATCGGATCGCGATCGAGCTGGTGAATCCGGGCGAGGGCGAGGCCATCGCGGCGGACCGTGCGTCAAGGCGTGCGTGGCTGGAGGCGCGGGACTATCGCGTGCTGGAGATCCGGGCGGCGGATGTAGAGCGCGATCTTGAGGCGGAGCTGGTGCGGCTGCAGGGGATGATGGAGCAGAGCACGTAGCTGTCGTCGAGCGCCGGTCTCGTAGGGTGGGCAAAGCGGCTTGTCCGCCGTAGCTCGAAGAGCGAAGGCGGAAGCTTGCCCACCTATGTCGATCGACGAAGCTCAGACAGAGGTGGTGGGCACGGCGCTACGCGCCTTTGCCCGCCCTACGAGTTGGGAGTGCCAAGAGCACACGTCGTCTAGGGAAGGCTAGCGTTGGCGTAACCACCACTTCTACCGCCAGTTGACGCAGGCGTGGCGGCCACGCCCAGGCGAGCGAACGGCGCTGCGCCCAAGACCATCCAGCCCCATTGATGCAGGTCAAGGAACATCGAACCCCGCCCGTTACGGTTTTGAGGCAACAGGGAGGGTTCGATATGTCAATCAGCCGTCGCCAAGCACTTGCCGCCTTCAGCGCCGCTGTATCGGCGCTCGCGATTTCCCGCACCGCACGTGCCGAGTTTGACGGTCCTGTTGTCAGGGCCCTGGAGGGCGGCGAAGATTTCTGGCTCGCCCAGGATGCCTATATCTACGGATATCCTCTCGTGACGATGGAGATGACCCGCCGGGTCATGACGAACGTTGCGGCGGTGGAAGGCACACGCGGGCCGATGGGGCAATTCGTCAAGCTCCGTAAGTACCCTGATGCCACCTTCAAGGATGTCACGGCACCCAATGCCGATACGCTCTACACGACGGCCTGGATCGACGTGGGAGACGAGCCCTGGGTCCTGAGCATGCCGGACATGAAGGACCGCTACTTCCTGTTTCCGATGCTGGACGGCTGGACCAATGTCTTCCAGGTGCCTGGCAAGCGCACCACCGGCACCAAGGCGCAGACCTATGCGATCACCGGCCCGGGCTGGAAGGGAACGCTTCCCGCCGGCGTCAAGGAATACAAATCCCCCACGTGCATGGTGTGGATCTTGGGCCGCATCTACTGCACCGGTACGCCGGAGGACTACGCGGCCGTGCACGCCGCGCAGGACCAGTTCAAGCTCGTGCCGCTCAGCGCATACGACAAGTCCTTTACGCCCCCGGCAGGCAAGGTCGATGCGTCGATCGACATGAAGACGGCGGTGCGCGAGCAGGTCAACCGCCTGGACGCCGCGGCCTATTTCACCCTTCTCGCGCAATTGATGAAGCGCAATCCGCCGGCCGCCGTCGACGCAGCTGAGGTCGCCAAATTCGCGAAGATCGGTCTTGTCCCCGGCAAGGATTTTGACGCGAGCAAATTCGATGCTGCCTTCGCCAAGCGCGTCCCGCAGGTGGCATTCGACCGCATCATGCTCCAGTTCAAGGTCAACAAGGCGATCAAGAACATCAACGGCTGGGCCTTCGACAGCGAAGCCGGTATCTACGGCACCAATTATCTCAACCGTGCGCTTGTCACGGCCATCGGCCTTGGCGCCAACCGGATCCAGGATGCGTGCTATCCGACATCCCAGAAGGACGCCGACGGGAAAGAGTACGTCGGCAGCAACAAATACGTGATGCGTTTCCCGAAGGGGCAGCTTCCTCCGGTCGGAGGCTTCTGGTCGATCACGATGTATGACGAGAACTACTTCTTCGTCGCCAATCCGATCAACCGCCAGTCGATCAGCGCCCGCCAGAATCTCAAAGCCAATCCGGACGGTTCGGTCGATCTCTACATCCAGAAGGACAGTCCCGGCCCCGACAAGGAGAGCAATTGGCTTCCCGCGCCGGCGGGCAAGTTCGTCCTGATGTTGCGGATGTACTGGCCGAACGAGAAGTCACCCTCGATCGTCAACGGGACCTGGAAGCCGCCTCCCGTCCGGCAAGTGACGAGCAGCTAGGGAGATATCCTGCTCAGCCGGTGAACGATGGCGCGGGAGGCGAGATGCTGTTTCCGGATACCCCGTGGGTCGAGCAATTGTCGCAGGTGATCGTTCAAGTCACCGCTCCTTCCTTCGTTCTCGGAGCGGTTGCCGGGTTTGTCTCGCTGCTGATCGCCCGCATGAACCGGGTCAGCGACCGGATTCAAGCGCTCAATGCTGTCCTGGATGGTGACGGCGCCAGGTTGAGGCTCAACAAGGATCTGCCTCAGCTGCGGCGTCGTGCCGAATTGCTGAACCGGGCTATCCTGTTCTCCGGAACAAGCGCGATCCTGACATGCCTACTCGTGATCGTGGCGTTCATCAGCGCATACTATCAACTGCGACACGAATACGGTGTCGCGGTGCTTTTCGTCATTGCTCTCGGGTTTTTCACCCTGGCGCTGATAAATCTCGTCCGCGAGATCAGGGTTTCCGTGCACGAGTACGATCTGGGGAACTAGTGCCGCGGAAACCGCCGCCTGCGCATGTCCGTCGGCGGCGAATTACCCGCGCCCGAGCTGCACGTCGCGCTCCACCGCAATCCATGTCGTCCGGGCCAACGCCAGCAATCTGCCGGCTTCATCATGAAGCGCGGCGTCGGCCGTGCGCTTGCGGCCGTCGCGGCCGGTGGGCCAGGCCGTGACGATGCAGAGCTCGCCGGGGCGGGGGCGCGCTTCGATGCGGGCTGACATCCGTCCGAGCAGGAGCGGGGTCTTCTCGAAGCTGCCGCTCTGCTGATCGTAATTGCAGGCAAAGCCGGTGGGGCAGTCGAGCGCGGACCAGAGGAATTCGGGCGCGATGAGGCCATCCCCGGCCGTGAGATTTGGATCGGGTGCCCAGCTCGCGGCGAGAACGGGAGTTTGTGCTTGACGGCGGAGCGGGCCGGCGAAGATGCGCAGGCCGTCGCCCTTCGCCCTTGCGGGACCGCAGACGAAACAGTGTGGCAGCGGATGTTCGTGCGGCCTGGACAGCGCATGCAATTCGGCCGCACGTGCTTCCAGCAAGTCAGCTGTCTCGATCTGCGCAAGCTCGACGCTCACGGCGCGGGCGGTGGCGACGGCTTTGCCGCCATCGCGAAGCTCCCATGTGCCGTCGTCCGTCGCGATGGCATCGAGCGGCGAGTCCAGCGGGGGCGGCGCGCGCAGCGTCACCTCTGCAGCCCCGGGAATGTGACGGGCGAGCCGGCCGCAGACATAGCCGCCGTTGCCGGAGTTCGGAGGACCGCAATAGCGCTTGTCGATGATGATCGAAGCCATGGCGCACTCTATCTGATTTTGAGCACAATTCGTCCCTGAACTGTCCGGTTGGCCACGGCGCGCATGGCGTCGCCGGCCTCCTCCAAAGGGAGGACGCGGTCGATATGCGGGCGGATTTGTCCTTCGGCCAGCAATCGCATCAGCGTGGCGTTCATGCGCGCTGCCTCGTTGGAGAATTTCTCCGCCCAGGCGCCGGCAAAGACGCCGATGATGGAATAGTTCTTCAGCAGCGGCAGGTTCATCGGGATGGAGGGAATCTCGCCGCCGGTGAAGCCGATCGGCATCAGCCGTCCGCCCCATTTCATCAGCCGGGCCATCTGCTCGAAAATCCCACCGCCGACATTGTCGAAGCCGACATCGATGCCGTCTCCTGACGTGATCGACTTGATCCGGTCGCGCAGATCCTCGCTGCGATAGTTGATGACCTCGCTGGCGCCGTAGCTGTGGACCAGCGCCGCCTTGTCGTCAGAGCCGACGCCGGCGACGATGCGCAGGCCGAAATGCCGGCCGAGGTCGACGGCGGCCAGTCCAACCCCGCCGGCAGCGCCGGTGACGAACAGCGTTTCGCCGCGCTCGGCTCGTGCCCGTTCGACCAGCGCATAATAGGCCGTGCCGTAATTGTGCAGGATGGTTGCCGCCGCTTCGAACGCGACGCCGTCCGGCAAGCGAACGCTCTTCGATTCCTTGGCAATCATTCGTTCGGCGTAGCCGCCAGTCCAGCTGCTGCATGCCACGCGATCGCCGGGCGCGAACCTTGTCACCTTGCCGCCGACCGCGACGACGGTTCCGGATGCTTCCGTGCCGGGCACGAAGGGCGTCTGCGGCCGCATCTGGTAGAGGCCCGAGACCAGCAACTGGTCCATGAAGCTGACGGAGGCCGCGTGGACGTCGATGAGGATCTCATCGCCGGCAGGCTTGGGCGCATCGATCTCGCCGAGGCGCAAATCGCCGGGACCAGTGAACGAATGGCACAGAATGGCTTTCATCGGGGCACTCCGATGCTCCGGGCCACGTCATGGTCTTTCGTCCGGGTCCGCGCGAAAAGGCGCGGCACCAGCATCGGAACGCGGCGGCGATATTGCCGGTAGGTTTCCCCGAACTCCGCGATCAGATCGCGCTCTTCGAACTGCAGCGCGGCCAGGATATAGGCGGTGTTCGCGAGCGCGAACAGCAGATGGCCGGCGGTCATCTCGGGCGTGGCCCAGAATGCGAGGAGGAAGCCGAGCATGATCGGATGCCGCACGATCTTGTAGAGCAGCGGCGCCTTGAAGGAGTGATCCTCCGGCTCGGTCCCGCGCAGCGCCGAGAAGGCCTGGCGCAGGCCGAACAGGTCGAAATGATCGATCATGTGGGTCGAGGCGAATGCGATCAGCCAGCCGAGCCAATGGACGCCGGTCAGTAGCCACGCCACGATTCCGCTGGTCTGCCAAACCGGTATCGGGATCGGACGCCACTGCCAGAACAGCAGGAGGAGGATGAGGCTGGAGAGCAGCACGTAGGTGCTGCGCTCGCAGGCCACGGGAAGAACTTTGGTCCACCAGCGTTTGAAAGCCGGGCGCGCCATGACGCTGTGCTGGATCGCAAACAGGCTCATCAGCAGCAGGTTGACGAGGATGGCCTCGGTCAGGCTGCCGACGTCGGTCCCCTGATCGATCGACTTCGGTACGACATAATTGCCGACGAAACCGAGTGCATAGAGGAAGGACACCGTGAATACGGCATAGCTCACGATTGCGTAGAGCAGGATTGCGAGGCGTGAGAACATGGTTTTTTCCTATTGTGCCTGATCCAGCGGTGCCGCATGCAGAGCTCGAGGCGGTCGCTGGCGAGCCGGCTCGAAATGGCTACCGCGGCGCCGTCCCCTGTGCGTCCCCTGGGGGCGTCCCGAGGGGGAGAGAGGATTTCCATGACGGCTTTCTCGCTGGAGACATTCGGGTTCCCGGAGGTCCATGCTGACGGCCGTCCGATCAAGTTGAACCTGCGCAAGGGTCTTGCGCTGCTCGTCTATTTGGCGGAGGCCAAGGCGGCGGTCGCGCGCGACGTCGTTGCCACGCTGCTCTGGCCTGAGACCGATCGCGAGACGGGCCTTGCGCGGCTGCGGCGGCTGCTTCATCGCGTCGAGCTCGCGCTCGGTCAGCCGGTATTCGAGACCGACCGCACCAGCGTGCGGTGGTCTCCGGCGACCGTGCTGAAGGCCGATGCGCATTCATTCGAGAGCGCCTGCGACCGCGGCGACTTTGAAGCGGCCTGCCGGATCTATCGCGGCGACTTCCTTGCGGGCTTCGCTCTCGACGATTGCCCTGAATTCGACGATTGGGCGTTCTTTCGCCGGGAGGCGCTGAGGGGACGGCTCATGCATGCGCTCGAGCGTCTCGTGCAGGACAAGAATGCCGCCGGCGACCATTTTGCCGCGGCCGCGCATGCGGGACGCCTGGCTGAACTCGATCCGCTCAGCGAGGTCTATGGCCGGCATCTGATCCGCAGCCTGTTGCTGGCCGGCGACCGCAGCGCGGCCGAGCGTCAGCATGCTGCCCTGACACAGCGGCTGCGGGACGAACTCGGGGTTGCGCCGGAAGCCGAGACCGAGGCGCTGATGAGTCCCGCAACGGCGCTGCACACTGTTCCAACCACGCGCTATGTGAAGGGTGCCGGCGTGCATCTGGCGTATCAAACCTATGGCAGCGGTCCGCTCGATATCCTGGTGATGCCCGGCTTCGTGTCGCATGTGGAGCGGGCCTGGGAGAGCCCTGCAAGCCGGACGTTCCTGGCGTCGTTGATGAAGCTTGGACGGCTGATCGTGTTCGACCGTCGCGGGATCGGGCTGTCCGACCGGGTCGGATCGGCCCCCGGCATCGACGTCACCGCGGAGGATATCGGCACCGTGCTGCGGGCGGTGGATTCCCGCCGCGTCGTGCTGTTCGGCGCCTCCGAATGCGGGCCGGCCTGCGTCAAATTTGCGGTCGACGAACCGCGCCGCGTGGCCGGGCTCATCCTGTTCGGCGCACTGGCCAAGGGATGTTGGGCGGAGGACTATCCGTACGCGTTGCGCGCCAGCCAGTATGACGCCTGGAGCAGGCAGCTCGTCGCACAATGGGGCGGCCCGGTCGGGATCGAGACCTTTGCGCCGAGTCTGGCCGGTGATCCCCAGGCATGCGCCTGGTGGGCCGGGTTATTGCGCGCGGCGTCCAGTCCCGGCGGTATCTCGGCCGTGCTCGAGGCCTTTCGCGACGCCGACGTCCGGCATCTCCTGGCGCAGATCGCGGTGCCGACGCTGGTGCTGCACCGGCGCGGCGACCAGGCGGTGCGGATCGCGGCCGGCCGCGATATCGCGAGCCGGATCAGCGGTGCGGAGTTCGTCGAGCTCGACGGCGACGATCATTGGTTCTTCGCGGGTGATCAGCAGCCGGTGCTGGCTGCCATCAAGCGATTCACGGATGCGCTGCCGCTTCGGAGGGCGTAACCCACCACTTCCATTGCTCGCTGTTTCGATTTGGTGGATTACGCTTTGCTAATCCACCCTACGAGCTCCGCCTCAGGCCGCGCTTGGGAGAGGGGTTTTCGGGCTCTGCTGGAGCTGGCGCAACGCCGCGAGGTTGGACTCGACCGACGCCAGGCAGCAACGCGATTTGCCGCCCGACTTCGCCTGGTAGAGCGCGGCATCGGCGACCGCCGCAATTCGGCGACGTCGGCGCCATGATCCGGTGACAGCGCGATGCCGACGCTGGCGCCGATGCAGGCGTGCATTTCGCCGCTGAGCTCATAGGACAATGCGACCTCGCTGCAGGAAGATGCGGTTTGGTGCAGGTGTGGCGGTGGAGCGTGGGACCTAAGGCTGCGTCGAATGCAGGCTTCGAAGGGTGGGCAAAGCAAAGCGTGCCCACCATCTCGATCGACGAAGCTGAACGAGTTTGGTGGGCACGGCGCTTTGCGCCCTTGTCCACCTTACGAGATCTACGACACGGGGTGGGAGGCGATCACACCGCCTCCAGCTGATCCGCCGCGCGCTTCTTCTTCGACTTGGATTGGCCGAGCAGGGGGCCGGCCGTCAGCGCCGCCGTATCTGCGACGCCGGGATCACGCGAGATCATCGCGGCGACGATCGCGCCGTCGATCAGGAGGCCGAGCTGATGGGCGAGCACCGCGGGCTCGCTCGAGCCGAGCTCACCGGCGAGCTTCTCGATGTGGCCGAGCACGATCTTCTTGTGCTTCAGTGCGATGTTGCGGAACTGCTTGGCGTCCTTGTCGTGCTCGCCGACCGCGTTGATGAAGGGGCAGCCGTAGAAGCGCTCTTCGGCAAACCAGCTCTTCAGGGCCGGGAAGATGCGCGCCAGCTTGGCCTGCGCATCGCCGCCGCCGTCTTCCATGGCGCCGATGAACCATTCGCGCCATTGCTTGCCTTCGCTCTCCAGCACCGCGTTGACGAGGTTGGTCTTGGAGCCGAACAATTTGTAAAGCGTGGTCTTCGCGGTCCCGGCCTCTTCGATGATCGCATCGATGCCGGTGGCGTTGATTCCGTTCTTGCAGAACAAATGCGAGGCGGCGCTGAGCAGGCGCCCGCGCGCGGATTCGTCATCGCCCGCGCCTGAATGCGGCGCGTTCTTCTTCGACGACATCTTGTTCAGTGAGGGCTTTTTCAGTGAAGGTTTGGCCATGGATTGCAACTTAATCGCAGCCGCGCGGTATCATCAAGCCGCATCTGCTTCGCGCTAAAAAGATTCGCATCGGCCATCTCAGCTGCATCGCCTTTGAGCAGAGCGCGGCTGATCAATCCGCAGGCAGCCATCGCTAAGCGGCTCCAATGCCTCGCATTTCGTTTTCGGCCTCTTCTGGCACGCTCCATGCAAGGAAACAGACCGTTCGGTATCCTGCCGTTTTCCACGGCTGCCAGGGAGAAGATGATGACTGCCGTCGTTCAAAAGACAGTGCTGACGGGGTGCCTTGCGCCCATCGACAAGAATGGCCTCGAGCAACTGATCGCGAGCGGCAAGGCCAATCCGAAGGTCGTCAAGACCTTGAAGTGCAAGACGGTCGCGGAAGGCAAATTCCGTCACGCCAACTACATCCGCAATCTGCCGCCCTATATCGTCGACGAGCCGCCGGGCCTTTTGGGTGACGACACCGCGCCCAATCCGTCGGAAGCCTCGCTTGCCGCGCTCGGCTCGTGCCTCGCCGTCGGCCTGCACGCCAACGCCGTGCATCGCGGCTGGATCGTCAACAAGCTCGAGCTCGAGCTCGAAGGCGACCTCAACATCACCGCGGTCTGGGGCACCGGCGATACCTCGGACAAGCCGGTCGGCTTCACCGACGTGCGGGTCAAGGTCGACATGGCGTGCGAGGGCGTCTCGCAGGACGAGATCAACGCGCTGGTCGCCCATGTGAAGAAATGGTCGCCGGTCGCCAACACCTTCACGCGCCCGGTCAATCTCGAGGTCGGCGTCTAGCTGATCGCAACCAGGACAAGGTGCGGGAGACGATCATGGGTTCACTGGCTTTATCGCGGGCCGAAAGTTTGGATCAGCCCGCACCGTCCATTGCAGGGGAGGTGGCGCGGATCGCGCGCGAAGATCTCGCGCCGCTCGCCGCCGGCATCGACGACGGCTCGGTCTATCCGGCCGAGGTGTTGCGCAAGTTCGGTGCGGTCGGCGCCTGGGGCAGTCACGTGCCGCACGAAGGTCCCGCCGATTTGCGCTGCGCGATCCAGGCGATGGCCGCTATCGGCGAGGTCTGCGGCGCCACGGCTTTCATGGCCTGGTGCCAGAACACGCTGGTCTGGTACGCCGCCAACTCGACCAATCTGAAGCTCGCAAAGCGTTTCGGCGATGCCTTCTCGACCGGCCGCGTGCTCGGCGGCACCGGGCTCTCCAACCCGATGAAGAGCTTTTTCGGCATCGAGAAGCTGAAGCTGAAGGGGCGCAAGGTCGAGGGCGGTTATATCGTGCGCGGCGCGCTGCCCTGGGTCTCCAATCTCGGTCCCAATCATTATTTCGGCACCATCTTCGAGCGTGAGGACAATCAGGGTATCGCAAGCGGCGAGCCCGGCACGGTCATGTTCCTGGCCGATTGCTCCGATCCCGCGATCACGCTGACGCCGTGCAAGCCGTTCATGGCGATGGACGGCACCGGAACCTATGGCGTGCAGTTCCGCGACGTCTTCGTGCCGGATGAGCTGATCCTCGCCGATCCCGCCGGCCCCTTCGTCAAGAAGATCCGCGCCGGCTTCATCCTGCTGCAGGCCGGCATGGCGCTGGGGGTGATCCGCGACTGCATCAACATCATGGACGAGGTCGGTGGTCCGCTCGGCCATATCAACCGCTATCTGCCGCAGCAGCCGGTGCATTTCCGCGACCTCGCCGCCGAGCTCGAGGCCGAGACCATGGCGCTGGCGCGCGATCCCTACAACGAGGACGAGACCTACTGGCGCAAGGTGATCGCGCTGCGCCTGCGCGCAGGCGAGGCCAGTGTCGCGGCGGCGCATGCGGCGATGCTGCATTGTGGCGCGCGCGGCTACCTCAGGAGCCACCGCGCGCAGCGGCGGCTGCGCGAGGCCTATTTCGTCGCGATCGTCACGCCGGCCACCAAGCAGCTGCGCAAGATGCTCGCCGAGTCCTGAGCTTCACGAGTCCACCCCAGACCACCACTTAACCTCAACGGAGAGGCTGCCAATGACGGACGTTCTGATCTCTGCCAGCGAACTTGCCGATCTCTTGAAGCTCGAACCCTGTGTCGTCATCGACACCCGCAATCCCGATGCCTATGGCGCCGGGCATCTGCCGGGCGCGGTGAACGTGCACGAGATCTTCACGTTTCTCGCGACCTCGACGCCGGAAGGCATGAGCGAGCTGAAGACCAAATTCGCCGACGCCTTCGGCGCTGCCGGTCTCTCCGGCAAGGAGACCGCGGTGATCTACGAGCAGTCGATGAATTCCGGCTTCGGCCAGTCCTGCCGCGGCTATTATCTGCTCACCATGCTCGGCTATCCCAAGGTCAAGGTGCTGCATGGCGGCTTCGATGCGTGGTCGGCCGCGGGTCTTCCGGTGACCAAGGATGTCCCGGCGCCGGCGAAGGCCTCGTTCGCGATCGTGCCGGAAGCCGGCGAGATCCTGATCGACGCGAAGACCATGCTTGCCGCGGTCGGCAAGCCCGGCATCGCCATTCTCGACGTGCGCGATGTCGACGAATGGATCGGCGACAGCTCTTCGCCCTATGGCAAGGATTTCTGCCCGCGCAAGGGCCGCATCCCCGGCGCGGTGTGGCTGGAATGGTACCGCATGATGAAGCCGACCGCCGAAGGGCCCCGCTTCAAGTCCAAGGACGAGATTTTGGCCGAATGCGCTACCGTCGGCATCACGCCGACGACGCCAGTCTATCTCTACTGCTTCAAGGGTGCGCGCGCTTCGAACACCTTCCTGGCGCTGAAGAACGCCGGCGTGAAGGACGTGCGGATGTATTTCGGCTCCTGGAACGAATGGTCGCGTGACCCCTCGCTGCCGATCGAGCAGGGGTTGCCCATTGCTGCCCAGGTAACGGGCAAGGCGGCATAGAACCTGCATGTTTTCAATGGCCCGGCTGCGCAAGCGGTAGCCGGGCCACGATGGAATTCTGACCTGACGCGGCGGACAACGGCGTCCGCCGCGCAGTGTGACAAAGGGGCGCAGCAGCATGTCCATGTTCGACGATCCGTTCGATGCCGACCGCAATCTCGGGGCGGGCTGCGTTTGCGGCCAGCACCGTTCGGCGAGGGAGCACGAGCAGGCGGCGCTGCGCTGCGAGCCGGTCGAGAGCGAGGAGAAACGCTACGAGGGCGTGATTGCGTCGGCCGTGATGCGCGCGATGTTCCCGCAGGATGTGGCACGGCGGGCGTTTCTGAAGTCGGTCGGGGCGTCCACCGCACTGGCCGCGCTGTCGCAGTTCTTTCCGCTGCAGACCGCAACCGAAGTATTCGCGCAAGCCGGTGTGCCCGAGAAGAAGGACCTCAAGGTCGGCTTCATCCCGATTACTTGCGCCACGCCCATCATCATGGCGGCGCCGATGGGCTTCTATGCCAAGCACGGTCTCAACGTCGAGGTGGTCAAGACCGCCGGCTGGGCCGTGATCCGCGACAAGACCATCAACAAGGAATACGACGCCGCGCACATGCTGGCACCGATGCCGATCGCGATCTCGCTGGGCCTCGGTGCGAACGCCATTCCCTTTGCCGTGCCGGCGATCGAGAACATCAACGGGCAGGGCATCGTGCTGGCGGCCAAGCACAAGGACAAGCGCGACCCGAAGGACTGGAAGGGCCTGAAATTCGCGATCCCCTTCGACTATTCCATGCACAATTACCTGCTGCGCTATTATCTCGCCGAGCACGGGCTCGATCCCGATACCGACGTGCAGCTGCGCTCGGTGCCGCCGCCGGAGATGGTCGCCAATTTGCGTGCCGACAATATCGACGGCTTCCTCGCCCCCGACAACATCTGCCAGCGCGCGATCTATGACGGCGTCGGCTTCATGCATCTGTTGTCGAAGGAGATCTGGGACGGTCATCCCTGTTGCAGCTTCGCCGCCAGCCGCGAGTTCATCACGTCAGCGCCAAACAGCTTTGCGGCGCTGACCCGCGCCATCGTCGATGCGACCGCCTATGCCTCGAAGGCGGAGAACCGCAAGCAGATCGCGGAAGCCATCGCGCCGGCCAATTACATCAACGCGCCGGTGACGGTGCTGGAGCAGGTCTTGACCGGCACCTATGCCGACGGCCTCGGCGGCGTGAAGACCGATGCGAAGCGCGTCGATTTCGATCCATTCCCCTGGCAGTCCTTTGCGGTGTGGATGCTGACGCAGATGAAGCGCTGGGGCCAGATCAAGGGCGACGTCGACTACAAGGCGGTGGCCGAGCAGGTGTATCTGGCGACCGACACCAAGAAGCTGATGGCCGAGATGGGGCTCACACCGCCTGCGAGCGCGTACAAGTCGTTTGCGGTGATGGGCAAGACTTTCGATCCGGCCAAGCCGGAGGACTATGTCGCGAGCTTCAAGATCAGGAAGTCGTCGTGATGAGATCTCTCTCAGCATCGTCGTCCCGGCGAACGCCGAGACCCATACCGCGGAATCCATCGATTGCTATCGATGGGAGTACCGAACGACGAGTCTTCGCCAAACTTCTCCCTGGGGTTATGGGTCCCGGCGTTCGCCGGGACGACGGGCGGAGAGGTCTCGCGCGATGACTTCTTCTCTCCGCCTCCGCGCCGGTCTCGTCTCCATCGCGCTGCTCGCTGCATTCCTCGGCATCTGGCATCTCGCCACGCGCTCGACAGGCCCCGTCGCCACGATGAGCCCCGAATACGCCAAGCTGATGGGGCTGACCGCGACGCAGGGCAAATCGGCGATGCCCGGGCCGCTCGATGTCGGCGCCAAGTTGTGGGAGCATTTGCGGCGGCCGTTCTACGACAACGGGCCGAACGACAAGGGGCTCGGCATCCAGCTCGGCTACTCGATCGCGCGGGTCGGCACCGGCTATCTGCTGGCGGTGCTGGTCGCGATCCCGCTCGGATTTCTGATCGGCATGTCGCCGCTGCTGAGCAAGGCGCTCGATCCCTTCATCCAGGTGCTGAAGCCGATCTCGCCGTTGGCCTGGATGCCGCTCGCGCTCTACACCATCAAGGATTCCTCGATCTCGGCGATCTTCGTCATCTTCATCTGCTCGATCTGGCCGATGCTGCTCAATACCGTGTTCGGCGTTGCCAGCGTGCGCAAGGAATGGATCAACGTCGCGCGCACGCTCGAGGTCGGCACCATCAGGCGGGCCTTCACCGTGATCCTCCCCGCGGCGGCGCCGACGATCCTGACCGGCATGCGCATCTCGATCGGCATCGCCTGGCTCGTCATCGTCGCCGCCGAAATGCTCGTCGGCGGCACCGGCATCGGCTATTTCGTCTGGAACGAGTGGAATAATCTGTCGATCACCAACGTGATCATCGCGATCCTGCTGATCGGGATCGTCGGCATGCTGCTCGACCAGATCCTGGCGCGCTTCACGCGCATGGTCACGTTTCCGGAGTAGGGGCGATGACCGACAAATTCATCTCCATCGAAGCCATCGCGAAGCGCTATCCCGGCGCCGGCGGCGCCACGACCACCGTGTTCGAGAACCTGTGGCTGTCGATGGCGCGCGGCGAGTTTGCCTGCGTGATCGGGCATTCCGGCTGCGGCAAGACCACGGTGCTCAACATTCTCGCCGGCCTCGATGCGCCGAGCGAGGGCGCCGTCATCGTCGACGGGCAGGCGATTTCGGGCACCAGCCTCGACCGCGCCGTGATCTTCCAGAGCCACGCGCTCTTGCCCTGGCGCACCGTGCTCGGCAACGTCACCTATGCCGTCAGCTCGAAATGGCGGAGCTGGGACCGCGCCAAGGTGAAGGCGCACGCGCAGACCTTCATCGATCTCGTCGGCCTGACCGGCTCCGAGCACAAGCGGCCGTCAGAGCTGTCGGGCGGCATGAAGCAGCGCGTCGGCATCGCGCGTGCGCTCTCGATCACGCCGAAGATCATGCTGATGGACGAGCCGTTCTCGGCGCTGGACGCGCTGACGCGCGGCACGCTGCAGGACGAGGTGCGGCGCATTTGCCTCGAGACCGGGCAGACCGCGTTCATGATCAGCCATGATGTCGACGAGGCGATCTATCTCGCCGACAAGATCTTCCTGATGACCAACGGACCCGGTGCGGTGCTGGCCGAGGTCGTCGAGAACCCGCTGCCGAGGGACCGCGGCCGCACTGATCTGCACCGCCACCCGCTCTACTACGCACTGCGCAACCACATCATCGATTTCCTGGTGACGCGCAGCAAGACGTTTACCGCCGAGACACCCGATCACGATCCGCGTAATGTGCCGCTGGTGCATATCGGCAAGCCCGGACTGACGATCGCATCCAGTGGTGACGAGCAACGCCAGGCCTGGACGCCCGGGACCAGTCCCGGACTGACTGCTTGAAAAAGGAGACCCTGACATGAAACGCGAAGACCTCACTGAGAAGCTGCTCGACATCAAGCGCGAGAAGGGCTGGAGCTGGAAGCACATCTGCGACAAGATCGGGGGGTATTCCGAGGTCCTCATCGTCGGCGCCATCCTCGGCCAGATGAAATTGACGAAACCGCAGGCGGCCAATGTCGGCGAGCTGTTCGGCCTGTCGAAGGCGGAAGTTGCGATGCTCAACGAGGTGCCGATGCGCGGCACCGGCACGCCGATGCCGCCGACCGATCCCCTGATCTATCGCTTCTACGAAATGGTGATGGTGAACGGCCCGGCCTGGAAGGCGCTGATCGAGGAAGAATTCGGCGACGGCATCATGTCGGCGATCGACTTCGACATGGCCATGGAGCGCGTCGCCAACCCGAAGGGCGACCGCGTCAAGATCACCATGAGCGGCAAATTCCTGCCGTACAAATATTACGGCGCCAGCGGCAACGTGCCGGAATACGGCTTCAAGGAGGAGTGACCGACGCAGTTAACCGCTGGTGAAGCGGCGGCCCGGTGTTTGCGGTCCATGGTTTGCCTGACGGCAACCTCTGGAGGCTAGGTAACGGGCCTCGCTTCAACCACAGGTACCCGTGATGAAATTTCGCTCGCGTTTTGTCTTGGCAGGCGTTGGTCTGCTGGTCGTGATAGCTCCCGCCAAGGCCCAGTCCCAGCGTGTCATCGCCGAGCAAGGCGGCGGTGGTCTGCGGCAGGAAGGATCGGTGCGTGTGCAGACTTCGATCAACTTCTTTGTCGCCGGTCCGACCGGGGACAGCGAGGAGGCCCAGAAACTGCGCGACCGCGCGCGCCGCACAGTCTACGAGATGGCGGCGCGCGAATGTGATCTCCTGCGCGAGGTGCTCGCCCGCGATTGCCGGATGGAGTCGGTCAACACCAACATCAACCGGCAGTTCGGACCGCAACAAGCGGAGGGATTCAATATCAGCGGATCGATGGGTTTTCAGATCACGCTGAAATAGAGCCAGACGGCGGGGTCACTTCCCCGCCTTCACCTCGGCGGCCGCCACCGCGAGCAGCTCGCTCATCTTGGCGCGAATCGCCTGCTCGGTGACGGCGACGTTCTTGGCGGTGAAATCGGCCGTTATCTTGCGCAGGACGTCGGCATCGCCGGCCTCCTCGAAATCGGCCGCGACCACCTCCTTGGCATAGGCGGTGGCGGCATCGCCTGACATGCCGAGCTTTTCAGCCGCCCACAGCCCGAGCAGCCGGTTGCGGCGGGCCTCCGCCTTGAATTTCTGCTCCTCGTCGAGGGCGTATTTCTTCTCGAAACCTTCCTGGCGCTTGTCGAACTCGCTCATGCCTTGTTCCAAATCCCCTGCTGAATGGAGCGGGAGCCTTCCGTTGCGGCGACCCGACTGCATGCCTACATAGATAGCACGAATCGGCAAAACAACGGGCCGTTAAGCCGCAGGCAAGATGGTATAAGTTGGCGCCGGACGGCCGGATCGATTGTGCTCGGTCAGCCAATCGGATAGGTTGCCTGAAGGCTTGGTTCCCGTTCTGTTTCCAAGGGTTATGGACGGGGTTCCGGGTCGTTCACGGCAGCTCCGCTGTGGGTCGTAAATCCTAGTAACCGGAGCACACCAAATACATGGATTTCAACAAAACACGGTACATCCCCATGAGCCGGCGGCGTCGCATTTATGAAGGCAAGGCAAAGGTTCTGTATGAAGGCCCGGAGCCCGGTACCCTGATCCAGCACTTCAAGGACGACGCGACCGCGTTCAATGCGAAAAAGCATCAGGTAATCGAGGGCAAGGGCGTCCTCAACAACCGGATCTCGGAGTACCTGTTTCAGCACCTCAACGACATCGGGGTGCCGACCCACTTCATTCGCCGTCTCAACATGCGCGAGCAGTTGATTCGCGAGGTCGAGATCGTGCCGCTCGAGGTGGTGGTGCGGAACGTCGCCGCGGGCTCGCTGTCGCAGCGCCTCGGCATCGAAGAAGGCACCCAGCTGCCCCGTTCAATCATCGAATTCTACTACAAGAACGACCAGCTCAACGACCCCATGGTGTCGGAAGAGCACATCACGGCCTTCGGCTGGGCGACGCCCCAGGAGATCGACGACATCATGGCGCTCGCCATCCGCGTCAACGACTTCCTCACCGGCCTCTTCCTCGGAATCGGCATCCGCCTCGTCGACTTCAAGATGGAATGCGGACGTCTGTTCGAGAACGAGATGATGCGCATCATCGTCGCCGACGAGATCTCGCCGGATAGCTGCCGTCTGTGGGACATCAAGTCGAACGAGAAGCTCGACAAGGACCGTTTCCGCAGGGATCTCGGCGGCCTGCTCGAGGCCTATACTGAAGTTGCAAAACGTCTCGGCATCCTCATGGAGAACGAGCGTCCGCAGGGCTCCGGCCCGGTGCTGGTGAAGAGCTGAGGGGATTTTCGACGTGAAGGCACGTGTCACCGTTACCTTGAAGACGGGCATCCTCGATCCGCAAGGCAAGGCCATCGAAGGCGCGCTGAAGTCGCTCGGCGTCGACGGCGTCGCCAGCGTCCGCCAGGGCAAGGTGTTCGACATCGAGCTCGCCGGCGCCGACAAGACCAAGGCGGAAGCCGCGCTGAAGGAAGCCGCCGACAAGCTGTTGGCGAATACCGTGATCGAGAACTATCGGGTCGAAATCGTCTAGGGCTGTCCGCCATGGTAGCCCGGATCGCGCTTCGATCCATCCGGGCTACGAAGCGATTTCCTCATAGCCATCCGGCGCGACGAAAACGCCAGTACAGCGCGGTGCACGCCGTCAGCATCACGCCGAGCAGCATGTAATAGCCGTAGTCCCATTCCAGCTCCGGCATGTGCTTGAAGTTCATGCCGTAGATGCCGGCAAGCGCGGTCGGGATCGCGATGATCGCGAGCCAGGACGCGAGCTTCTTGGACACCGCCGTCTCCTGCGCCTGGCCGACCAGCAGGCTGGCCTCGAATGCGAAGGCCAGCACCTCGCGCATGGAATCGATGCGCTCCTGGATGTTGCGGACGTGGTCGGTGACGTCGCGAAATAGCGGCTGCATGGCCTGCCGCACCATCGACAGCTCGTCATGCTCCAGCCGGCGGCAGACCTCCACCAGCGGCCCGATCGCGTTGCGCAGCCGCAACAGGTCGCGGCGCAGCATGTAGAGCCGCTCGATCTGGGCTTTGCTGATCGCCTTGGACAGCACGTCGTCCTCGATACCCTCGACTTCGTCGTGAATGCTCTCGAGCACGGGCGAGTAATTGTCGACGATGAAATCGAGGATCGCATAGAGGATGTAATCCTCGCCGCGGGCGAGCGCCCGCGGGCAGCTTTCGCAGCGTTCGCGCACCGGCCTGTAGGACGTCGAGGCGCCGTGGCGCACCGAGACCAGATAACCTTCGCCGACGAAGATGTGGGTTTCGCCGAAGACGATGCGGCCCTCGACCAGCTGCGCCGTCCGCGCCACGATGAACAGGGCTTCGCCATATTGCTCGATCTTGGGCCGCTGATGGGCGTGGTTGGCGTCCTCGATCGCGAGTTCGTGCAGGTCGAATTGCTTCTGCACCGCGCCGAGCAGCGCCATGTCGGGCTCGTGCAGGCCGATCCAGACCACGTGGCCGGGCTTGGCCCGCCAGCTCGAGGCCTCGCTGATGGCGATATTGGCGATACGGCGGCCATCGACATAGGCGCCGGCGGCGACGACGCCCTCGGTGGACACGGGCTCGGAGGGGGACGTGGGCAGCGACGGGACGTTCATGGCTTCAATCCCGGGCAAGATCGTCGGGCAAAAGTGCCTCGGCTATGGCCTGTGTACAAGGCCGTCCGGCAAGGCTAGCACTGGTAAAATCCCCGTCAAATGGCTATGTCTCTTCGCGAATTGGCCCTTTGGCCAGCCCGATTCCCATCACCGTCGGAACTTTTGCCATGAAAGCCGCGATCCTCGTCTTTCCCGGAATCAACCGCGAACGCGACATGGCGCGGGCGCTGAGGATGATCTCGGGCAGCGAGCCGGCGATGGTCTGGCACGCCGAGCCGTCGCTGCCCGCGGGCACGGATCTCGTGGTGGTGCCGGGCGGCTTCTCCTACGGCGACTATTTGCGCTGCGGCGCCATCGCGGCACGCGCGCCGGTGATGGACGCGGTGCGCGACTATGCGGCCAAGGGCGGCCTCGTGCTCGGCGTCTGCAACGGTTTTCAGATCCTCTGCGAATCCGGCCTGTTGCCGGGCGTGTTGATGCGCAACGAGCGGCTGAAATTCATTTGCCATGACGTGCATCTGCGCGTCGAGCGGTCCGACACGCCGTTCACCCGCGGCTACAATGCCGGACAGGTGATCCGCGTGCCGGTCGCCCATGGCGAAGGCAATTACGAGGCGGACGAAGAGACCATCAAGCGGCTCGAAGGCGAGGGGCGGGTGCTCTATCGCTATTGCTCCGCCGAGGGCGTGGTGGACGAAGCTCACAACATCAACGGCGCCGCGCATTCGATCGCCGGCATCGTCAACGACAAGGGCAACGTGCTCGGCATGATGCCGCATCCGGAAAACCACGTCGAAGACATCATGGGCTGCACCGACGGCCGCGGCTTGTTCGCGGGCCTGACCGCGCATCTGGAAAAAGCCGCGTGATTGCGTTCGCGGTGAAGCGGGCTCTCGCTGCGATCGCGGCGCTGGCATTCGCGACGGCCGCGTTCGCGCAGGATTATCCAAAACGTCCGGTTACCATGATCGTGCCGTTCGCGGCCGGCGGCACCTCGGACGTGATCGCGCGCGCGGTGGCCGAGCAGATGGGCATCGCGCTCGGCCAGACCATCGTGATCGAGAACGTCGCCGGGGCCGGCGGCTCGACCGCGCTGGCGCGCGCCTCCCGTGCCGAGCCCGACGGCTACACCATCGCAATCGGCAATGCCGGCACCAATGCCGCGACCTACACGATCTATCCCAAGCTGCCGTTCACGCCTGATTCCTTCGTGCCGATCGCCATGGTGGCGAAGACGTTCGGCATCATCGCGCTGCGCAAGGACTTTCCGGCGAAGGACCTCAAGGAGTTCATCGCCTACGCCAAGGCCAATCCCGGCAAGATCAATCTCGGCCATGCCGGCGTCGGCTCCTCGAACTATCTGATCTGCAAGAGCTTCGTCACCGCCGCCAGCATCGACGCGACGCTGGTCGGCTATCGCGGCGCCGCGCCCGCGCTGACCGATGCCGTCGGCAGCCAGATCGACGGCGTCTGCGATGCGGCGGCCTCGGTCTCGCAATCGATCAACGAGAAGCTGGTGAAGGGGCTCGTGGTCGGCTCGACCGTGCGGCTCGCCACGCTGCCGGACCTGCCGACCTCGACGGAAGCGGGTCTGCCCGAATTCGAGGCGCAAGGCTGGAACGGTCTGTTCGCGCCCAAGGGCACGCCGCCGGCCGTGATTGCCAAGCTGAACGCCGCGGCGCGCACGGCCGTCGAGACCGACGCGGTCAAGAAGCGCTTTGCCGACCTGTCGACCGTTGCGCCCGATGCCAATGAGCATACGCCGGAGCTGCTGCAGCAGCTCGTGACACGGGACGTCGAAAAATATCGGAAAATGCTGGCGGACGACGCCAAGTAGTAGGCCGCTCCTGCCGGCTCCCGCATTGGCGGGAGTCGGCTTTGCGCGACTCAAGGAATCCGCGCGACGACCTTGATCTCGAAGTCGAACCCGGCAAGCCAATTCACGCCAACAGCCGTCCAATTCGGATAGGGCGCGTCGCCGATCTCGGTGCTGCGGACAGCCATCACCGTATCGATCTGTTGGGCAGGATTGGTGTGAAACGTGGTGACATCCACCACATCGTCCGCATTGCCTCGCCTTAATTGTTACCGGATCCTAAGCCGTTGCCTCACGTAAATTGCTCCCCTGGACCGGGAACGAGCGAGGGGCGGAGATGGGGTGGCTAAGCATGGCAACGCGGAAGGAACTGACGGCGGCGGCAGGCGTGCGCTATCGGCGGTCGGATCGCGCGAAGAAGGCGCGGATATTGGACGAGTTCGTCGACATCACCGGATTCCATCGGAAGCATGCGATGCGTCTACTTCGAAACCAGGAAGGCGTACATCCGGGCCGACGGGCGCGACGTCGGATATATAATGAAGCAGAACACACCGCACTCGTGCTGCTTTGGGAGGCGTCAGACCGCATCTGCGGGAAGCGACTGAAAGCATTAATGCCCGCGCTGATTGAGGCGATGGAACGGTACGGGCACCTCGACCTTGCCCCTGAGATTCGCACCAAACTTTTGGCGATGAGCGCTGCGACGATCGACCGCGCCTTGGTGCGGGTTCGAGAAAAATTGGGTCGCAAGCGCCGGCGGCACGCGGGGCATTCCCTGCGTCGCAGTATTCCAATACGGACTTCGGCAGATTGGAATGATCCGGCGCCGGGATTCGTCGAGGCCGACCTTGTAGCGCATAGCGGTCCATCTGCGCGCGGCAGCTTCATCCAGACCCTCGTGCTCACCGACATTGCTACCGGCTGGACAGAGTGCGCACCTCTGATCGTGCGCGAACAGACGCTGGTGAGCACGGTGCTGACGGAATTGCGCAAGCAATTGCCTTTTGCGCTGCTCGGCTTCGACACGGACAATGACACCGTGTTCATGAATGAGACGTTGAAGGCCTACTGCGAGGCGGCCAACATTGTCTTCACGCGTTGCCGTCCCTACCGGAAGAATGACCAGGCGTTCGTCGAGCAAAAGAACGGCGCCGTCGTGCGCAGGATGGTCGGCTATCGTAGGTTCGAAGGCCTGGAGGCGGCCAAGCTACTGGCGGAACTCTATCGGTCAGCGCGGCTGTTCGTAAACTTCTTCCAACCTTCGTTCAAACTGTTAGCCAAGCAGCGCGACGGTGCTCGTGTACGTAAGACATACAGCGCGCCGGCAACACCCCACCAGCGCCTGTCAGCGGACGCCCGCACGCCTGATGCGGTCCGCCACCATCTCCAGGAAATCTATACCGCTCTCGATCCGGTCACGTTGTTGCGCGACATCCGCGACGTGCAGGAGCGCCTCGCGGCGCTCGCGGATATCCAACCATCCGCCCATCCTGCTGCGGCATCACAATCGATTGATCGCTTCCTGGCAAGCCTGCGAACGGCCTGGAAGGACGGCGCCACGCGCCCGACGGATCGGCCAATCGTGAAGGCTAAAAGGGGCCGGCGTCGTCCCGATCCGCTTATCCGGGCAACGTCAGATTTGAGAAAATGGTTTGAAGCCGAGCCTTGGCGGACCGGCAGCGAACTGCTCTCGCGCCTGCAGGTGGAATATCCTGGAGACTATCCGAACAAGCTTCTTCGAACCCTTCAACGTCGGTTGAAATCCTGGCGCAGCGAGCAAGCGAATGCGCTGCTGTTTGCTTCAGAAAAAATGCCGCCAGGGCATGAGGTCACAACACCCCAATGACGTGCGAGGTGCCAGCGGAGGAGGCCGGGCGCTCCGAAACCCCGGCCATCTCCGCACCCGGCCTCCTCCTCAACTCAGGCCAGGAGCAAAATAAATGAGGCAACTGATCGCGCCCGGGAGCATCGATATGTGAGGCAATACGCGTCCAGCGTGCATCCGGCAGCTGCGAGCACCGCGCGCAAATTGGCAAACGCACGCCGGACCTGGTCCTCGAACACGGGCTCGGGTGAGCCGTCCTCGCGGCTGCCGACCTGTCCCGAGACGAACAGCAAGTCGCCGGACCGGATCGCGGCCGAATACCGATGAGCTTCATAAAGTGCGTGACGGTGAGCAGGGAAGATGGCCTCGCGCTGGAGCATGTGACTGTGCCTTTCGAAAGATCAGGGGCAGGGACCGCGAATTGCCTTGCGGCGCCGGTCGTGACATTGTTCATATACGGTTCGTATGTGAGCTTATTGCTCACATACGGGGCGTATGTCAACAGAAAATGGGTCGAGCATGATCGAGGGAAAACGTGCCGCAGCCATGGCGGAAAATCGGGCCAAGCTCATCCGCGCTGCGCGCAAGGCTTTCGCCACGCAGGGTTATGCAGAAGCGTCGATGGATGAGCTGACGGCCTCGGTCGGGCTGACACGGGGCGCGCTCTATCACAATTTCGAGGACAAGAAGGGGCTGCTCTGGGCCGTCGTCGCGCAGATCGATGGCGAAATGGCGGAGCGGCTGCGCGCGATCCGGGAGCAAGCGCCAACCTTGTGGCAGGGCCTGCTTGCAGAGGGCAGTGCCTATATCGAAATGGCGCTCGATCCTGAAATTCAGCGCATCATGCTTCTGGATGGACCTGCCGTACTCGGTGATCCGTCCAAATGGCCCGGCGAGAACGCCTGCCTGGATATCACCATGCGAACGATCCGGTCACTGATCGACGAGAAGGTGGTGAAGCCTTTGGATGTTGAAGCAGCCGGGCGACTGCTGAACGGCGCCGCGCTCAGTGCCGCATTATGGGTCGCCGCAGCCAACGATCCGAAAGTCGTGCTGAACAAGGCCGTGGACGCGTTTCGACAGTTGGCGAGCGGATTGCTGCGCGACTCGAATGGCCGCGCATGATGCAAATTTCGCTCGTGAACCTCCGTCACGCTTGAGGCGACTGACTCCTCGTCGCCATCACGGCGCGTGCGTCCGGGGTCGCTGATTTTCTGCAAGGGGAGCAACTCAAAGTTGTTCCGCCGCTGCAATTGCGATATCACGGAGCGTGCGCTGTCGCTGTGCCCGTGGATGTCACATGCCCGTTGCCCTGATCGTTCTGCTGCTCGATCTCACGCTGATCTATCACGCCTCGCGAACCGGGCGGTTGCGGCCCTGGGCCTTCATTATCCTGCTGGTGCCGATGATGGGCGCGCTCGCCTATATCGCGGTCTAGCTCATTCCCGAATGGTTTTCCAGTCACGGTGCCCGGCAGGCGCGCCAGCGCGTCGCCAACCGGCTCGATCCGGAGAAGCGTATCGCGAATTGTCGGACCGGCTGGCTGACGCCGACACCATCGCCAACCGCGCGGCGCTGGCGGACGAGTGCGCGAATATCGGCCGGTTCGCTGAGGCCGAGCAGCATTATGACCACATCCTGAAGCTGCCGATGGGGCACGATCCCGCCTATGCGTTTCGCAAGGCGCAGGCCGAGTTTTCCGCCAAGCGTCCGGCCGACGCGCTTACGACGCTCGACGATCTCCAGAAACAATGGCCCGACTTCGATTCCGCGGATGCGCATCTGCTCTACGCCCGCGCGCTCGTCGAGGTCGGCCGGACCGACGAGGCGCTGGAGGAATATCACGCTCTCGCCGGCTACTACCCCGGCGCCGAAGCGCGGGTGCGCTACGGCCTGCTGCTGCAGGTGGTCGGCCGCACCGCCGAGGCGCGAATGGTCTTCAACGAGTTGCTGATCCAGATGCGCCGCGCACCGAAATATCTGCGCAACGCGCAGGCGGAATGGCTGTCGATCGCCGAGAAGCAATTGTCGGCGTCGCGCTAGTTGCCTTCGCGCTTTAGAACCAGCGCGAAATTCCGGCAAACGCGACCAGGTCAACGAGGTAATGCGCGAGCACGACCGGCCAAAGGGCGCCTGACCGCCGATACATCACCATGAAAAGGATGCCGAATATTGTGGCGAGAAGGATGTTCCCGACCCCGGACCACCAATGATGGGCACCGAACATGAGAGAACTGATGAGAACGGCAAAGGCGCCGTCACCCAGGTAAGGTCGGGCGGTGTTCCGAAGCAATCGCCTGAAGATGATCTCTTCGCTGGCCGCGATCAGTATCAGGCCAACGACAAGATCGAAGACGTTGAGCCAGCCGATTGGGTGCGGATACTTGCCGACGATGGTCGCCGGAAATGTCGCATTCATGAGACGTAGCGGCCACTGACCCAACCGGTCCAGCAGCACTGACCCAGCAATCCAGACCCCGATTTCGAGTAGAGAGATCCGGCGTTTCTCCCTGCGATAGGCGATAGCGCGTGCTGCCGGAATCGCCGCAAGGATGACCAGAGCGGCGACTCGGCCGGCATAGTCCCAGACGAGCCAGCCCGCGGCACTATGCTGATGCAGTCGCATCAGTTGGGATGCAACGAGCGGGAAGAGCGCGAGCGCAAATCACCAGAGGCTGGGCGCGCGATCGGCCTTTGAATCGCCAATGGCGTCCGGTGAACGACTTTCCATGCTGGGCCCTGAGGGAGGGATGCGTCACGACAGGCTTGCGCCCGACTACCTCATATTCGTCCCGCGTGTGTCAATCGAGCTATGCCCGCGCTGGCGCTCAAAGCCCGCGCAATCGGCCTAGCGCAGCTTGAACTTCTCCGCCGGCACGGTCATCGCGGCGACACCCGCCATCACCAGCACTAGCCCCAGCGCCAGGTTCGACGGCACGCTCTCGCCGAGCAGCAGCACGGAGAGGCCGACGCCGATCGGAATGCGCAGATACCCTTGCGCATTCGTGGTCAGCGTACCGAGGCGGCCGAGGCAGACGTAGAACAGCATCAAGCCCAGCGCGCTGGAGACGATGCCCATGACGATGGTGGCGACGATCGCGGTCGGCGTCGGCTGCAGCGTCCAGGGCTGGTCGATGATCAGCGATGGCGGCAGCAGGATGAGACCGCCGAACAATAGCGAGCCGGCCGCCACCACCATCGGGTCGTATTCGGAGAGGCGAAGGCCGAAGATCGTGGCGCAGGCAAAGGAGATGGTGGCGAGCAGGATCGCGATCTCCGCCACGATCTCGGTCCCGAAGCCGCGCAGTGCATCGAGGCCGACGATGAGAATGGTGCCGGCGAGGCCGAGGATCGCGCCGGCGAGCTTGAGCAGCGTTGCCGGCTCATGCCGGGTGATCAGCGAGGTGATCAGGAAGGCGAAGATCGGCGTGGTCGAGGCCAGCACCACGGTGTTCGACGCCGGCACATAGAGCTGCGACCAGGTGATGATCAGGAACGGAAAGGTCGAGTTGATCAGCTGCTGGGTCGCGAACAGCTTCCACGCCTTCGCGTCGGTCGGGACGCTGATGCCGCGCATCCACAGGATCGCGAACAGGAAGGCAGCCGCGATCAGCGAGCGTGCCGAGATGAAGGTGATGGGCGGGACGGTAGGAAGCGCCAGCTTGGCCAGCGGGTAGGTCGAGCTCCAGCAGCAGGCGAGCGCGAGCAGCAGCGCATAGTCGCGCCAGTTGCGCGCGCCGGTGGCGGCCATGGCCGGCAACGGCGATGAAACGGAGGCCGCTGAGCGCCCCGCCTCCGATGTGCTCTGCGGCACCTTGTTCCTGCTCCCCGGCGCGACAGCGCTTGCCGGGAAGTCTGGGCGAGGGGGCGCGAAAAGGGAAGGCGCCGAGCTATGCGTTTGGCTGAGGTAGCGCCTTCCGCTTCATCCGCTTGATCGTGCCGGAAAAGGTGAGCAGCACCCGCGTCCCGGACATCATCTTGCCGCGCAGGAAGATCAGCGAGCCGCCGGCGCGGGTGACCTCGCCGGTGCATTCGATCAGCTCGCCCTCGCGTGCCGCGTCGAGGAATTCACAGGCAAAATTGGTCGTCACCGCCCGGCTGTCCAGGACATGGGTGGCGATCGCAAACAGGGAGTAGTCGGCAAAGGCCATGTAGCAGCCGCCGTGGACGTTCCCGGAGCCGTTAAGGTGCTTTTTCTCGACCCGGAAGGCGCTGCGGACGTTGCCATCCGCCTCGATCCGGTGCCAGAAGGGGCCGACATGGGACTCAAAACTGTCGCGAATCCAGGTCCGCCAGCCCACAAACTCGCCCTCGGTGGCGACGTGGAGGTCAGGGCGGCGGGGTAGGGGCGCTTTGGTCAATTCGTGCAAGGAAATGGGCCTTCAATTGCGGGTCTTCAGCCCTTAAATCCGATCCGTCCGCGCCGTGCAATTCCTGTTCCCGCCGTCCCCGCCTGCAAAACGTGGGACAGCGGGAAAATGCGCCATAAAGGGCTTTTCGCGAGCCCTGGATGTTCCTAAGAACGGCCAAACCGCCGCCGAAAGCCTGGAATCCATGAAGAACGAACCCAAGATCACCCCCGAACTGGTTGCCGCCCATGGGCTCAAGCCCGACGAATATGAGCGCATCCTGAAGCTGATCGGGCGGGAGCCGACCTTCACCGAGCTCGGCATCTTCTCGGCGATGTGGAACGAGCACTGCTCGTACAAATCCTCGCGCATCCATCTCAAGGGCCTGCCGACCAAGGCGCCCTGGGTGATCCAGGGCCCCGGCGAGAATGCCGGCGTGATCGACATCGGCGACGGCCAGGCCGTGGTCTTCAAGATGGAAAGCCACAACCACCCGAGCTACATCGAGCCCTACCAGGGCGCCACCACGGGAGTCGGCGGCATTTTGCGCGACGTCTTCACCATGGGCGCGCGTCCCATCGCCTGCCTCAATGCGCTCAGCTTCGGCGCGCCCGAACATGCCCGGACTCGGCATCTGGTCTCCGGCGTCGTCGCCGGCGTCGGGGGGTACGGCAATTCCTTCGGCGTGCCGACGGTGGGCGGCCAGGTGCGCTTCCACACCCGCTATGACGGCAACATCCTCGTCAACGCGATGGCTGTCGGCCTCGCCGATGCCGACAAGATCTTCTATGCGGCGGCGTCCGGCGTGAACATGCCGATCGTCTATCTCGGCTCCAAGACGGGGCGCGACGGCATCCACGGCGCCTCGATGGCCTCGGCCGAGTTCGACGACAAGTCCGAGGAGAAGCGCCCGACCGTGCAGGTCGGCGATCCCTTCGCCGAGAAGCTGCTGTTGGAAGCCTGCCTCGAGATCATGGAGAAGGGCTGCGTCATCGCGATCCAGGACATGGGCGCGGCGGGCCTGACCTGCTCGGCGGTCGAGATGGGCGCCAAGGGCGACCTCGGCGTCGATCTCGATCTCGATGCGGTGCCGACCCGCGAGACCGGGATGAGCGCCTACGAGATGATGCTCTCGGAAAGCCAGGAGCGCATGCTCATGGTGCTCAAGCCCGAGAAGGAAAAGGAAGCCGAGGCGATCTTCAAGAAGTGGGGCCTCGACTTCGCCGTGGTCGGCTACACCACGCCGAGCAAGCGTTTCGTGGTCAAGCATGGCGGCGACGTCATGGCCGACCTGCCGATCAAGGAGCTCGGCGACGAGGCGCCGCTCTACGACCGTCCGCATGTCCCTTCCGCCGCGTTGCCGGTCGTGCATGCGCGCGATGTGCCGGCGCCGATGGGCGTAGGTAGCGCGCTGGAGAAGCTGATCGGCACGCCGGACATGTGCAGCAAGCGCTGGGTCTGGGAGCAGTACGACCACGTCATTCTCGGCAATACCATGCAGCGTCCCGGCGGCGATGCCGCCGTGGTGCGCATCGAGGACGGGCCGAAGGGGCTGGCGCTGACCGTTGACGTCACGCCGCGCTATTGCGAGGCGGACCCGTTCGAAGGCGGCAAGCAGGCGGTGGCGGAAGCCTGGCGCAACATCACCGCGGTCGGCGGCAAGCCGCTCGCGATCACCGACAACCTCAACTTCGGCAACCCTGAAAGGCCCGAGATCATGGGCCAGTTCGTCGGCTGCCTGAAGGGAATCTCGGAAGCCTGCCGCACGCTCGACTTCCCGGTCGTCTCCGGCAACGTCTCGCTCTACAACGAGACCAACGGCCGCGCGATCCTCCCCACGCCCTCGATCGGCGGCGTCGGCCTGCTCGACGATTTCACCAAATCTGCCTCGCTCGCCTTCAAGGCCGAGGGCGAAGCGATCCTCCTCATCGGCGAGACCCATGGCTGGCTCGGCCAGTCCGTTTACCTGCGCGACATCTGCGGCCGCGAGGAGGGCGCGCCGCCGCCGGTCGATCTCGCCGCCGAGAAGCGCAATGGCGATTGCGTGCGCGGCATGATCCATGGCGGCACCGCGACCGCCGTGCACGACCTCTCCGACGGCGGCCTCCTGATCGCACTGGCCGAGATGGCGATGGCGGGCGGCATCGGGGCCAAGCTGCTGGCGGCGCCGACTTCACTGGTCTCGCAGGCCTATTGGTTCGGCGAGGACCAGGCGCGCTATCTCGTCACCGTGCCGGAGACCGAAGCCGGCCGCGTGCTGGCCAAGATGCGCGGCTGCGAAGTGCCCTGCGTGCGAATCGGCACCACCGGCGGCGATGCGATCGCGATCGCGGGCGAAGCGCCCGTGGCGATCGACAGCTTGCGCAAATCGTTCGAGCGCTGGCTGCCGGAATATATGGGCGGGAAGGCGGCCTGAGCTGCTGCCACGCACTCCGTCATTGCGATGAGCGAAGCGACGAAGCAATCCAGACTACCTCCGCCGAGGGACTTTGGATTGCTTCGCTGCGCTCGCAATGACGCGTGGAGGGACCTCGTGCCTCACAACACGTGGGACGCCCCCGGAATCTTCCGCAATGCCGCCGTCAGGCCCCAGCTCAGGATCACCGTGAGCACGAGGCCGATCGTGGCCTTCACGATCGCAGGCCACGCATAGTCGAACAGCGCGTACTGGATCCACAGCGCGATCGGGTAGTGCACCAGGAAGATGCCATAGGCATCCGCCTGCATGCGGTCGAGCAGGGTCGGCCCCGGCGCCTTCGAATACAGGAAGAAGGCGAGGATCGCGAGCAGGATCGAGGCCGAGAACAGCACGAAGAACGTGCCGTAGAACACGTGGTACCAGTGCGGCAGGTGATCGGGATTCCCGAGGATCTCGCGCTTGATGTAGATCATGCACCACATCAGGCAGTAGGGGATCAGCGTGACGATCACCCATAGCCAGCGCTGCTTCGGCAACTGACCGTCGGCGCTGAGGATGCCGCGATCGAAATTCGCCGAACCGACGCTGGCGCCGATGAAGAAGTAGCTGAAGTAGAGCAGGATCCGGCTCGCCTGCACCGAAAACGGTCCGAACTCGAACCATTTGTTGGTACCGAAATAGAGCAGCGCAGGCAGATAGACGATGACGCTTACGGCGACGAGCATCAGCCAGAACACGGCCGGCTGCTGAAATCCGAGCAACGAGACGCGGTTGCCGGGATCGACCAGATGCGCCGAGACCCGGTAGAGCAGGCTCGCGGTCAGGTCGAAGGCGAGCAGCACCCATACGAACCAGATCGGGCCGCTCGGCCATGGGCCCGACGTCACCGTCTTCCACCAGAACGCTGCGAAGGTCAGCTCGGGCTCGGCCCGTAGCGCGATGGCGTAATAGGCGAGCGGGATGATGGTGAAGGCCGCGATCGCGAACGGCAGCCCGAGCCGCAGCAGGCGGTCACGCAAAAAGACCGACGGCGCCTTGCGCGCGATGCCCGGCCAGGTGAACAGGCCCGACAGGAAGAAGAACATCGCCATGAAGAAGCTGTCGGTGGCGAGCACGATCATGTCGAAACCGGCAAAGGAGGCCGGATCGGTGTGACCGAAATGCGTGTAGGGGATCACCGCATGATGCAGCAGCACCACGAGGGTCAGGAAGGTGCGGGCGCGATCGAGCGACAAATTGCGCGCTTTGGTTTTCGGCGCGGCGTGTGCCTCCGCGCCGATCGTCGCTGAATCCGCCATCGTCATCATGGTCCCCCGCGCGCCTGCCCCGGGCCGGACTGTGCCGCCGCGAGCCCGATTCAGCAAGGCTCGTTTGCGCCGTAGTTGAGGCCCCACTTGAGCCCCAACCTGGGTCCTGACACCCGTAGGAACCCGTTCCGAACAGCGAAGTTAGCGTCTGCCGAAGGGAAGGGCTGACGGCCGCGAGGAGCGGCACAATTCGGAGCTGGCAATGACGATCCTGAAATGGGCGTTGATCTTCCTACTTGTCTCGATCGTGGCCGGCGTGCTCGGCTTCAGCGGCATTTCGGCCGTCTCCGCCGATATCGCCCGCTTCCTGTTTTATGTCTTCGTCGTGATCTTCCTGGTGTTGCTGATACTTGGGCTCACGATCTTCAGGGCGTAGCCGGGCGGCTGCACCAGTCCTCAGTGGGCTGCGAACGGCATGACGCGGGCCATCAGCTCGGCCAAGAATTCATCAGGACGATCGAACGGAATGAAATGGTCGCCGCCGCGAATCCGAGCAAACTCCTTGTGCGGGGCGGTGACCTCCTTGAAATATTGCTCGGCGGGTTCGCTCGGCGCGACGCCATCCGCATCGCCCTCGATGAAGAACATCGGGATCGAAAATTCGAACCCGAGCGAGGCCATATCGCTCTGAAACATCGGCCCGTTCCGTCCCGTCAGGTACTTTGCTGAGAAGGCGGCGCCCCTCCGCCAATTGTACAGATCAAGCAGCGAGACATCCGGCATGAAGAGCGGCGGGATGGGACCGGCGAGCTGGAAGCCGTCGGCGAGCGGCAGACCCAGCACATTGCTCCATTTGTCCGCAATCAGGCGATTTTCCGGGGTGAGGACCGGTTGTGAAGCGATCGGCGCCAATTCGGCCAGGGCCTCTCTGTTGGTGGCCGCTGCCGCAAGCCGTTGCAAACGCGCGATGGTGAGTTCGAAGGCCTTCTCGAAGGTCGCCTTGCCGACCACCTGGCCTGTGCCGACATAGGCCGAGAACAGATCCGGACGTTGCTTCGCCATTCGAATTCCCAGGAATGAGCCCCAGGAATGCCCGACTAGGACGATCTTGTCCTTGTGCAAATGCGTGCGCAGGTGCTCGGCCAGTTCGATGCCGTCTTGCGTCATCCGCTCCAGTGTCATCGTGGGGGCGAGCGCGTCTCCAGCTGCGCCAAAGGTGCGCCCGGTGCCGCGCTGGTCCCATTGGACGACAGTGAAATGCTCTTCCCAGGGGCGCCAGCCCGACGAGATCGGCAGGGTGGATCCGCCGGGGCCGCCGTGGACGAACAGGAGAACCGGGTTATCCCGATCCTCACCGCGGATTTGAATCCATTGCTTGATGCCGCCGATCTCGATGAACTGTCCCTCCTGCACGCCGGCAGGAGAGCGGATCGCGAGAGTTTGGGCAGCAAGGTGCTGTCGATAGGCACGAAAACCCAGCCCGGCAGCAGCGAGCACAATAAGGATGCCGGACAATCCCAGCAACGAGACCCCAATCAGTCTTGTGGCCCGGCGCGGCATCGCGTGCCTTGTGTCGACTGGAAGGAGGCGATCCAGGATCGCCCCGGCGTCACAGCGCGTGCGCCTACCCCACTTCCTCGATCTTCACCTTGTCCGGATAGAAGGCGAGATGGCCGGAAATCTCGCTCATCGCGGGAAAGGGCGTCTCGTAGGTCCAGATCGCATTATCGAGCACCTTGCCTTCGGCCTTTACGCTGTAATAGCTCGCATCCCCCTTGTAGGGGCAGTGGGTGACGCGGTCGGTGCGCGCCAGCAAGGCCATGTTGGTGTCCTCCCGCGGCACATATTGCACCGCCGGATATTTGGCCTCCTTCAGCGTCAGCGCCTTGCTGGTCTCGGCGATCACGATGTCGCCGGCGGTCACACGGACGCGCCGGGAATTTTGGGTGATGGTGATGGGATGGTCGGGCCCTGGAAGCTTCATGATTTCACGCCTTTTCGATCAATCTGCCGCGCGCGGCACTTTGTCGTGCCTTTATCCTGATGGGATCATGGATATAGTGCCGGAAAGCGTGACGCAGAAGTCCGTTCACGCTAAGTTTGGCGCTGCCGGCGAGGGGACCCCGGCAGCGATTCGAGACCAGAAGGAGCGAGACCCGAATGCCCATGGACGCCCACGATATCGAGGCGATGATCAAGGCGGCGATCCCCGATGCCGAGGTGACCATCCGTGACCTCGCCGGCGACGGCGATCACTATGCCGCGACCGTGATCTCGGAATCCTTCCGCGGCAAATCCCGCGTCCAGCAGCACCAGATCGTCTATCAGTCCCTGCGCGGCCAGATGGGCGGCGTGCTGCACGCGCTGGCGCTGCAAACCGGCGTGCCGGGCGCCTGACCTGATCGCGCGACGGGAGACGACGATGGCTGCGGACAATTCTCGCGGCGCGATGTTTCGCGTCATCGTGCCGAACCAGCACAGCCGCGTCACCAATGTCGAGCTGTTCTTCGACCTCGTCTTCGTCTTCGCCGTCACGCAGGTGTCGCATACGCTGCTGCACCATTTCACGCCGCTCGGCGCGGTGCACGTCACGGTGCTGTTTCTCGCGGTGTGGTGGGTGTGGGTCTACACCGCCTGGGTCACCAATTGGCTCAATCCGGAGCTGACCCCGGTCCGCGTCATGCTCTTCCTGATGATGCTGGGCGGGCTGGTGCTGTCGACGACGATTCCGACCGCTTTCGAGGGGCGGGGCCTGTGGTTTGCGATCGCCTACGCGGCGATGCAGCTCGGGCGCACCGCCTTCTGGCTGTTCGCAACGCCGCGGCATCGGACCGCGGTCCGCCACAACGCGATCCGCATTCTGAGCTGGCTCTCGATCTCCGCGGTGCTGTGGATCGCGGGCGGCCTGTCCGAAGGCGAGACGCGGCTATGGCTGTGGATTGCGGCGGTCACGTGGGAATACGTCTCGCCGGCGGCGCGCTTCTGGGTTCCCAAACTCGGCTTCTCGTCGGTCGAAGCCTGGGCCGTCGAGGGCGGCCACATGGCCGAGCGTTGCTCTCTCTTCGTCATCATCGCGCTCGGCGAAGCCGTCGTCGTCAACGGGGCGACCTTTGCCGAGCTGGAGTGGACCGCGGACAACATCATGGCCTTCGTCTCCGCATTGGTCGGCGCCATCGCGATGTGGTGGGTCTATTTCCACAAGGGCGCCGAGGCCGGCTCGGAGCGGATCTCGAAGTCCGCCGAATCCGGCCGCCTGGCGCGGCTCGCCTATACCTATCTGCACACGCCGATCATCGCCGGCATCATCCTGACCGCGGTCTCGGACGAGCTGGTGCTGAAGCACCCGACCGGCCATTCCGATATGAGGACGGTTCTGAGCACGATCGGCGGGCCGCTGGTGTTTCTGATCGGCACCATCCTGTTCAAGCACGCGATCCGCGGCTTCCTCCAGCTCTCGCACGGCATCGGCATCATGCTGCTGCTGGTGCTGTGGTGGTTCGCAGCCGACCTCCCGCCGCTCTGGCTGTCGATCGCGTCGACGGTGATCATGATCGTCGTCGCGGTGTGGGAATCGGTTTCGCTGGGGGCGGACAGAGAAGAGGCCAAGGAACATTGAACTGCGAGCGGCCTGAGCAAGCGCCTCGTCCTTCGAGACGACCGCTGCGCGGTCTCCTCAGGATGAGGCTATTTGGCGTCGGCGCTCGTTGAAACTGCCTGCCACGCACTCCGTCCTCATCCTGAGGAGCCCGCCTAAGCGGGCGTCTCGAAGGATGCGCTGCGGGGAAAGCGCTCTCGCGGATAACCGCCGGAGCGTTTACTCCGCCACCTCCAGCGCATGCACCGAGAACATCTTCGCCGCATCCGTCCAGCTCTCGCGCACCCGCCAGCCGGCGCCCTGTGCCAGCGCAGCAAAACGCTCGATGCTGTATTTGTAGCTGTTCTCGGTGTGGATGCTCTCGCCGGGGCGGAACGAGAAGCTGGTGCCGAGCAGGCGCACGGTCTGGCTCTTCCTGCTGATCAGATGCATCTCGATGCGGTGCCGCTCGCGATTGTAGATCGCGCGGTGGGTGAAGGCGGAGAGGTCGAAATTGCCGCCAAGCTCGCGGTTGATCCGCACCAGAACATTGAGGTTGAAGCGCGCGGTGATGCCGGCGGCATCGTTATAGGCATCGTGCAGCACCCGCTCATCCTTTTCGAGGTCGGCGCCGATGATCATCTGCGCGCCCCGGCCCAGGATCTGGCGTGCGCTCTTCAGGAAAGCCTGGGCTTCATGCGGCTCGAAATTGCCGATGGTCGAGCCGGGGAAGAAGCCGACCTTGGGCATCGACGCGACCGCCCTCGGCAACTCGAACGGCGTGGTGAAGTCGGCAGCCACCGGATAGATGCCGAGCGAGGGGAAATCGCGCTTCAGGCCGTTCGCCTGCGCCTTGAGGAAGTCGCCGGAGATGTCGACGGGGACATAGGCCGCAAACCTGCAATGGTTGAGCAGCAGGCGGACCTTCGTCGTCGCGCCGGCGCCGAACTCGACCAGCGCGGCATGCTCGGGAATGATCTTTGCGATCTCGCTGCCACGGTCCTTCAGGATCGAGAGCTCGGTCCGCGTCGGATAGTATTCCGGCAGGCGCGTGATTGCCTCGAACAGCTCCGATCCGGTCGCGTCGTAGAAATATTTCGGCGACAGTGTTTTGGGCTGCTGCGAGAGGTCCTTGATCGCCTCGCGGGCGAAGGCGGTGGTCTGCTCGTCGGGAAGATGGGCTTCGGCCAAAGCGCTGGCGTGCACATTCATGATACTCTCCTGAACGCGCTGTCCGGCGCGCATTTGTCGTCGGATGAGAACTAGTCGTAATCGGCGAGCCGCAGTCCCGTGAACTGCCAGCGGTGGTGCGGATAAAAGAAGTTGCGATAGGTGATACGGCTGTGGCCTTCCGGAGTTGCAAGCGAAGAGCCCCGCAGCACCAGTTGGTTGACCATGAACTTGCCGTTGTACTCGCCGAGCGCGCCTTCGATGGCGCGGTAGCCGGGGTAGGGTGCGTACGAGCTGCGGGTCCACTGCCAGACGATGCCGAAGGCATCGTTGAGCTGGCCGGCGCGGGCCGCGACCTCCCACTCCATCTCGGTCGGCAGATGCTTGCCGGCCCAGCGCGCGAAGGCGTCGGCCTCGTAGTAGCTGATATGACAGACCGACGCGGTGGGATCGACCGGCTTCACACCGGCCAGCGTCATCACGTGCCACTGGCCATCGATCTCGCGCCAGTGACCCGGGGCCTGCCAGTCTTCCTGGCTGGCTGCAGCAAAGCCGTCCATCAGCCACAGCGTTGCGGTCCGGTATCCGCCGTCCCGCATGAAGGCCAGCCACTCGGCATTGGTGACGAGATTGCGCGCGACCCGGACCGGGCCAACCAGGGCGCGATGCGCCGGCTTCTCATTGTCGAAATGAAAGCTGTCGTCGACATGGCCGACGGTGTGGATGCCCTCGTTCAGCGTCAGCCAGTCATCGCCGGCGCGCGTCGCGGCCGGAAAGCGCCAGTCCGGGTCGTAGGCCGGATAGACGGGGTTCTGCGCGAAGGCGTGCAGGATGTCGGTGAATATCAATTCCTGGTGTTGCTGCTCGTGGTTGAGCCCGACCTCGACCAGCGCTGCGATCGCGCGAAGCTTGTCTTCCCCGGCCTCGCGGAAGAATTTGACGACGGCCGCATCGACATAGTTGCGATAGACGCCGACCTCGTTTGCGCTGGGACGGGTGATATCACCGCGATGATTGCGCGCGTGACGCGGGCCGGCGCTGACGTAATAGGAATTGAACAGGAATGCGAAATCGGGGTGGAACGGCCGGTAGCCGGCCGCGTGCTCGCCGAGCAAAAATTGCTCCCAGAACCAGGTGGTATGGGCCCGGTGCCATTTCGTCGGGCTCGCATCGGGCATGGACTGGATCTGCTGGTCCTCCGGCGACAGCGGCGCAGCCCGGCGTTCGGTCTCGTTGCGGACGGCGAGAAAAGCATCTTCCAGCCGCTGGGCGAGGTTACCGGCGGAGGACAGTGACGAAAGCGAGGTGGCGGCCGTAGCGGAGGCTTGTTTCGTCACGTTTTTCTCCAGACAGGACAAGAGAACGTTGTTGGCGTTGCCCGGTTCCAAAACCTGGGTTCGTCCTAGATAGGGGCTCCGTTACGGTATGAAAGTCCTCCCCGGCGATGATATTGATGTCATCAGCCTATGGATCTGGCTGGGGGGCAAACCGGCCAGCGGGGCGTGTCGCCGCCATTTTACTTTGGATGCACAACGGTTTGGGCTACATATATAGGCAGGTATCGGGTTAGATCGGCGGAGCCAGCCCGAATTGATTGGTGAGGGCTCCGCCCCAGAAGGACACGGAAATGAGCATCGAGGAATTCATCGCCAACGAAGTGAAGTCGAACGACGTGGTTCTGTTCATGAAGGGCACGCCGCAATTTCCGCAGTGCGGTTTCTCCGGCCAGGTCGTCCAGATCCTCGACCATATCGGCGTCGGCTATAAGGGGCTCAACGTTCTCGAATCCGCCGAACTGCGCAACGGCATCAAGACCTTCTCCAACTGGCCGACCATCCCGCAGCTCTATGTGAAGGGCGAGTTCGTCGGCGGCTGCGACATCGTCCGCGAGATGTTCCAGGCCGGTGAATTGCAGCAGCTTTTCACCGAAAAGGGCGTCGTCGTCGCGGCCTGATAGGTGACCCAGCTGACGCGCCGGATCGGCGGCGCCGAGCTCGAGGTCATTGTCGCAGACATCACCACACTGAGCGTTGACGCCATCGTCAACGCGGCCAATACGTCGCTCCTTGGTGGGGGCGGCGTGGATGGTGCGATCCATCGGGCCGCAGGGCCCGATCTGGTCGCCGAATGCCGCATGCTCCACGGCTGCAAGACGGGTGATGCCAAGATCACCAAAGGCTACCGGCTCAAGGCTGCCCATGTGATCCACACCGTCGGACCGGTCTGGAATGGCGGCACGCTCGGAGAGGACGATCTGCTCGCGTCCTGTTATCGCCGCTCGATGGAGCTGTGCGGGAAGCACAAGCTGACCTCGGTGGCATTCCCCGCGATTTCGACCGGCATTTTCCGCTTCCCCGCCGGCCGGGCGGCCGATATCGCCGTTCGTACCACAATCGAAGGGCTCGCCGTGGCGCCGTCCGTGGCCCGCGTGGTGTTCTGCTGCTTCGCCGAGCCGAGCGCCAAGCTCCATGCCGAGGCACTTGCGCGACACGCCGGCCCTTGTGCCTGATGACGCGGTCGGTACACTCCGCCGGACCATGTTCCGGGGAGGGGATATGATTTCACAGTCTGGACTGCGTGCGCTGGTCTGCGGCGCGCTGGTGTCGCTCGGTGCGATGTCGCTGGCGCGAGCGGAGGGCACCTACGAGATTCCGGCCGGTGCGCATTTCAATCAGGACAAGCTCGGCAAGGTCAGCGAATTCTTCAAGAACGAGGTTGCGACCGGCAAGATCGCCGGCGCGACCGTGCTGATCCGGCAGCATGGCAAGCCGGTCTATCACGAAGCCTTCGGCGTGCAGGACGTGGTCAGCAAGGCGCCGATCACGGACAAGACCATCTTCCGCCTGTTCTCGATGTCCAAGGCAATCACTTCGGTGGTCGCGATGCAATTGGTCGAGGACGGCAAGATCAAGTTGGATGATCCCGTCTCGAAGTACATTCCGTCCTTCGCCAACGTGAAGGTCGGCGTCGAGAAGAAGGCGGAGGACGGCACCAAGTCGCTCGAGCTGGTGCCGCCGAACCGGCCGATGACGGTGCACGATTTGATGACGCACACCTCCGGCATCACCTACGGCTTCTATGGCGACAGCCTGGTCCGCAAGGCCTATCGCGATGCCAACATCTACGCGGGCGATTTCGACCTCGCCGAGTTCGCCGAGCGTATTGCCAAGCTGCCACTGCACAACCAGCCGGGCGCGCTCTGGCAATACGGCCATTCCACCGACGTGCTGGCACGCGTGATGGAGATCGCGGCCGGCAAGCCGCTGATCGACATCATGCGGGAGAAGCTGCTCGATCCGCTCGGCATGGTCGACACCGGCTTCTTCGTCACCGCTCCCGAGAAGCAGAAGCTTCTGGCGCAGCCGGTGCCGAACGACAGCGACTTCCGCGTTGGCCGGATCAACGATCCGACCGTGGTCAAGAAGATGCAGTTCGCCAGCGGTGGCATGGTGACGACCATGGCCGATTATGAGCGCTTCGCGCAGATGCTGCTCAACGGCGGCAGCCTCGACGGCAAGACCATTCTCAAGCCCGAGACGTTCAAGCTGATGACGACCGATCAGCTCGGCCCCAAATCAGGCGTCGACCGCGACTATTTCTATTTCCCCGGCGACGGTTTCGGCTTCGGCCTCGGGCTCGCGGTGCGCACCGATCCCGGCAACGCCAAGCCGCCGCCGCCCGGCAATCTCGGCGAGTTGAAATGGGACGGCGCCTCCGGCTGCTATTTCGTGATCGATCCCAAGCAGGACATGTTTTTCGTGCTGCTGGAGCAGACCCCGACCGAGCGCCAGCGCGTGCAGCGGACATTGAAGCAGCTGGTCTATGAAGCCATGGAGAAGTGACATGTTCGGGCGCCGCGCGCTGATCGCGGCGCTCGCCTTTCTGTTCGGTGTCGTGAGTGCGCAGGCGAGCTCCGAGCGCGCCGCGCGCAACCTCTCGCCCGAGGGCCTGGCAAAGGTTTCCGACTACATCCGGAACGAGATCGCCACCGGCAAGATTCCCGGCGCCATTCTGCTGCTCCAGCAGCATGGGAAGCCGGTCTATTACGAGAATTTCGGCGTTCGCGATGTCGCGACCGAGAGTTCGATGAGCGCGGACACGATCTTCCGTCTCTATTCGATGTCGAAGCCGATCACATCAGTCATGGCGATGATGCTGGTCGAGGAGGGCAAGCTCGCGCTCGACGATCCGGTCTCGAAATACATTCCTGCTTTCGCCGGCATGAAGGTCGGCGTGGAGAAGAAGGCCGAGGATAGCAAGGTCGCTCTGGCGCTGGAGCCGCTGGAGCGTCCCGTCACGATCAAGGACCTCTTGCGCCACACCTCGGGGCTGCCTTACGGCTATCATGACGGCGGCGCAGTGCGCGAGCTCTATGCCGAAGCCAATCTCTTCAACAGTAATCTCAGCAATGCCGACTTCGCCGCGAAAATCGCCACGCTGCCGCTGGTCGAGCAGCCGGGCACGGTGTGGGACTACGGCTTCTCCACCGACGTGCTCGGCCGCGTCGTCGAGGTGATCTCAGGAAAGACGCTGCTCCAGTTCGAGAGAGAACGGCTGCTCGATCCGCTCGGCATGACCGAGACGGCGTTCTTCGTCGCCGATCCCGCTAAATTTCCGCGCATTGCCGAGCCGATGCCGGAGGATCGCAACATCAATCCGACGACGCAGGTTCGCGATATCAGGCGGCCGGTGAAGTGGGAATCGGGCGGCGGGGGGATGGTCGGCACAGTCGGCGACTACGCCCGCTTCGCGCAGATGCTGCTGAATGGCGGCAGCTATGAAGGCCGGCGCTATCTCAAGCCCGAGACCATCGTGCTGATGGCGTCGGATCACATCGGGCCGGAAACGAAGATCGCGCGCGATCAGAACTATTATCCGGGCGGCAGCTCCGGCTTCGGCCTCGGCTTTGCGGTGCGCACCTCGGTGCCGCCGGGGACGTCATGGCCGCTTGGCGAATATCGCTGGGACGGCGTCGGCGGCACCTTCTTCTTCATCGATCCCGAAGACGATCTGTTCGGAATCTTCATGGTGCAGACCCCGTCGCAACGCGGCCGGATCCAGCTGGCGTTGAAGACGCTGATCTATCAGGCGATGGGGCGGTGATCACGCCCCGCGCACGATCTCTCTGACGTACCCGATCGTCTCCTCGATCTGAGCCGCATTGACGTCGAGATGGGTGCAGGCGCGGATGCGGCCGTCCATCATCGCAAGCGTCACGCCGCGCTGGCGCAGCGCTGCAACCATCTTGTCGCCGGCAATGCCGGCGCCGTCGGGCTTGAAAAACACGAGATTGGTCTCGGGCTCCTGCACCTCGACGCCGGGGATCTGCGACAGCCCGCGGGCGAGCGCGCGCGCATTGGCGTGGTCGTCGGCGAGGCGGTCGACGTGATGGTCGAGCGCGTAGATGCAGGCGGCGGCGCAGATGCCGGCCTGCCGCATCGATCCGCCGAGGCGCTGCTTCCACTGCCAGACCGCATCGATGAAGGCGCGCGAGCCCGCGAGCACCCCGCCGATCGGCGCGCCCAGGCCTTTGGAGAAGTCGATCCAGGCCGAGTCCCAGCCGGCGGTCATGTCGCGCGGAGAGATGCCGCTGGCGACGGTGGCGTTGAGCAGGCGCGCGCCGTCCATGTGGGTGACGAGCCCGTGCTGCTTGGCGATCGCGACGATCTCGTCGAGCACGGCCTTCTTCCAGATCGTGCCGCCGCCGATATTGGCGGTCTGCTCGACGCTGACGACGGTCTGCGGCGGCTGGTAGCGCGTGCGGGGATGCAGGGCTTTCCGGAACGTCTCCGGCGTGAACTGGCCGTCGGGGCCCTTCAACTGGGTGACCTGGAAGCCGCCGATCGCGGCATGCGCGCCGCCTTCGCGGGCGATGATGTGCGCGGTCTCGTGCGCCAAAATCTCGTCGCCGGGACGGCAATGCACCAGGGTCGCGGTCACGTTGCACATCGTGCCCGAGGGCATATAGACCGCGGCTTCCTTGCCCATCAGCGCGGCGACGCGCTCGCACAGCGCATTCACGGTCGGATCGTCACCGACCTGCTCGTCGCCGACCTCTGCCCGCGCCATGGCGTCGCGCATCGCGGCCGTCGGCTTCGTCTGCGTGTCCGAGAGCAGATTGATGCGCACCGGCGGCGCCTTGGGATCGATGGGGGGAGGGGTGTAGAGCATGCGACGCCTCCTGCAGGCATGACGGCCACTGAAGTGTGGCTCTTAAGCAAAAAGGCCCCGGCGAACCGGGGCCTTCGATATTCAGATCTTAGCGCGAATAGAATTCGACGACCAGATGCGGCTCCATCTGCACCGGGAACGGCACGTCGGAGAGGCCGGGGATGCGCACGTACTTCGCGGTCATCTTGCCGTGGTCGACTTCGAGATAGTCGGGAGTGTCGCGCTCGGGGAGCTGGCTGGCTTCGAGCACATGGGCGAGCTGCTTGGAGGCTTCCTTGACCTCGATCACGTCGCCGACCTTGAGCTGATAGCTCGAGATGTTGACCTTGCGGCCGTTCACCTTGATGTGGCCGTGGTTGATGAACTGACGCGCGGCGAAGATCGTCGAGACGAACTTGGCGCGGTACACGACCGCGTCGAGACGACGCTCCAGCAGGCCGATCAGGTTCTCGCCGGTGTCACCCTTGAGGCGGCTCGCCTCGACATAGATGCCGTGGAACTGCCGCTCGGAGATGTTGGCGTAGTAGCCCTTCAGCTTCTGCTTGGCGCGCAGCTGCACGCCGAAGTCCGAGAGCTTGCCCTTGCGGCGCTGGCCATGCTGGCCGGGGCCGTATTCGCGGCGATTCACGGGGCTCTTCGGGCGGCCCCAGATGTTCTGGCCCATACGGCGATCGAGTTTGTACTTCGCCTCACTGCGCTTAGTCATCGCGTCCTCTTCAGGTACATGGTTTGAGGAAACGCGCCCTCCTGTGTGACGGGCTAGCCCGGCACTGACAGGTCCGATCCCCAAAGCTTCAAGGGAGAGGACCACGGGTCGCGAAACGCTTCGCGGGCCGAAATCGGCCCGCGAGCAGGCGGCTTTTAGGGGAGTTTGGGCCGTTCTGTCAATGCGAATGGGCCCGGAATCATGTCCCGACCACTCTTATCGGCTTCGCGCCGGCCGCCCGCAATTCGGCAGCGATTTCAGTGTTCAGGACTTGTTCCAGCCGGGTCAGGACCCGGGCGATCGGGGCCGCATCGGTAACCCGGTGGTCCCAGCGGATCACGACATGAATGGTCTGGTCGGGCTCAACCAGGCCGTAGCTGACGATGAAGGGGCCCGGTGTGATCGGGTGGAGCTCGCCGCCGCCATAGGCGGCCACCGAGCTCACCGCAAAGCTGCCGAACCAGTTGCCGCGCTGGCGGCCGAAATTGAGGCCGATCGCCCAGGACAGGCGCCGCAGCGGTAGCGGCAGCCGGGTTGCCCGCATGATCTTCCGGAACATCGGGACGTCGTCGATCGGCGCCGTCTTGCCGCGCCGGATCTCGGCATCGACCGCCGCCAGCGCCATGGCCTCGGGGGCCGCGATTCGCTGCGGCATCACGCATTCCTCGCCATCCTCGACCCGGGCGATCGCCACCGACGCCACGCTGTTCGGCAATTCGTAGAACGTCGGCCACGGCCATTTGGCGTAGACAGTGCGCAGGATCGGCTCGTCCCTGGCGACCAGGGCGAACGCCTTGACGAAGGTCGCAGCCCAGCCCGCTGGCGCGGCAGCTGCGGCGCGTGCCTCGAGCAAGGGGCGGATATTGAGTGAACGGGAAAGCGAAACGAACGGCACGTCCATCGACGCGCGCATGAGGTCGCAAATCAAGCGGCGCGGCAGCGAAATGGGCTTTGGCGTCCCCCGCATCGGTCTTCGGTTCCCATAGATGAAAAAATGTGCAGCGAGCGGGCTCCCGCTCGCCGTTCCTTTAGCACGAACCAACCCGCCAGGGGTTGAACGGTTCGACCAGTCAGGGAGCCGGCGAAGCCAGCGGCTTGGTCTTGTCGACGACGTAAACTCCCAGCACTTTCATGGCCTTATCGCCATGAGCCTTGGCGTCGTGCACGACGCCTGCCGGGATCTGGTAGGAATCACCGGCTTTCAGGGTTTTCTCCGGCTGACCGTCGATCAGGAGGTTCAGCTCGCCTTCGAGCACGAGCAAAGTCTTCTTAAGCATGGTTTTTCCTCCCGATGCGGCCGACCCTAGCAGGGCCGCAGTTCCCGGCAAGGTGGCAATCAGCCTGCTCAGCGCCTGATGCCCTCGAACGCCGCCAGGATGCCGCGCTGGAGCAGCGACCAGTCGAAGCCGAGCGCGATGGCGCGGTAGCCGCGGTCGACCAGGGCGTTGGCCTGGTCGGCAGTGCGGGCCACGCCGCCGATCGGCACGCCGCTTCTGAGGATGCCGGCCTCGGCGCGCGCGACCAGCTCCAGCAGCTCCGGATCGTCCATCTGTCCGCGCTTGTTGATGGAGGTGGCGAGATCGCCAGGGCCGATCACCGCGACGTCGATGCCCGGCGTTGCCATGATCTCGTCGATGCGGTTGACGGCATCGACATGCTCGATGGTGATCATGCAGATCATCTCGTCGTCGGCGCTTGCCATGTAGTCCGGCATCGACTGGCCCCAGCGGAAAGGGGCGTGGAACGGGCCCCAGAGCCGGTCGCCGCGCGGCGGGTAGCGCACGCTGCGGACCGCCTTCTCGGCATCACTGCGGTTCGTGATCATCGGAAAGTTGATGCCGAAGGCGCCGATGTCCATCGGGGCTTTCGCAAGCCACGGCTCATTCGCCGCGATCCGAACCAGGGGCGTGCACGGCGTGCCGGTCGTTGCCGCGATCATTGCGTGTGCTTCGGTCAGCCCGATGGGGCCATGCTCGAGATCGACGATGATCCAGTCGAGCGAGCGCGCCATGATCTGCACCATCTGCACGCTCGGGATGGTCGCTATCGCGCCGAAAGCGGGGCGGCCATCGCGCCACAATTGGCGGAGGCGGTTGAGCGGCGGGATCTGGACCGACATGGAAAGGCCTGCGGTGAGGTGACGACGGCAAAACCTAGCAGCGCGGCGCCGATGCGCAAAGTCAGGCCAGCGCGCGGCCGCCGAAGAACGGCGTCAGCGTGGCCGAAAGGCCGTGCACGCGGTTCGAGGTGAAGATCATCTCGGCACCGGCCTGTGCGATGCCGCCGATGCGCGGGCCGAGCAGATCCGAGACGCGGCGGGCGATCGCCGGCGCGGGATCGATCCAGTCGACCGGCCAGGGCGCCAGCCGCTTCAGCCGGTCGAGCAGCAGCGGATAATGTGTGCAGGCGAGCACGACGGTGTCGGTGCGCGAGGTCGCGTCTTCGCCGACGAAGCAGGGGGCGAGTTCGGCCAGGATGTCGCCGTCGCTGACGGAAGTGCCGCTGAGCTCAGCTTCAGCCAGCGAGGCAAGCTCGGGCGACCCGACCAGCGTCACCTCGCAGCCCTGCGCGAAATCGCGGATCAGGGCCTTGGTGTATTCGCGCTTCACCGTGCCCTTGGTGCCGAGCACCGAGACGCGACGGGTCCTCGATTGCGCGCAGGCCGGCTTGATCGCCGGCACCGTGCCGACGAAGGGCACCGAATAAGCGGCGCGCAAGTGGGACAGGACCAGGGTGGACGCCGTGTTGCAGGCGATGACGACGATATCAGGGTCATGCGTGCCGATCAGTTCACCCATCAGCGGCACGACGCGGGCGATGATCTCGTCCTCGCTGTGGTGGCCGTAGGGGAAGAAGGCGTCGTCGGCGACGTAGGCAAAATGGGCGTCCGGACGCGCGGCGACAACCTCGCGGAGGACCGTAAGCCCGCCAAGGCCGGAATCGAACACCAGGATCGTCGGAGAATTGGTCACGTCATTACCCTAGCCCGCCATGGTTACCATTCGGTTTTTAGGGCGATTTTGCGGCGGGCCGTTTGGGGGAGGCTGGACGCGCTGCGGACAGGAAAAACCCGGCTGGATGGGCCCTTCTCTGCAGCGCACCGTCGCCGAGGGCGCTGCGCTGCGTCCTGGGCACAAGACCGAGATCCCACCCCTGGCAATGGCTGCTATATGCGTCGTCACGACGTGCCCAACTTACCGCTGCAGGAGGCCTCATGCTCACCGTCCATCACCTCGGCAAGTCTCAGTCCGAGCGCATCGTCTGGCTGTGCGAGGAACTGGGGCTTCACTACGAGCTGAAGCGCTATGCCCGCGATCCCGTCACCATGCTGGCGCCGCCGGAGTACAAGGCGCTGCACCCCAGCGGGGCAGCGCCGGTCGTGACCGACGGCGATCTCGTGCTCGCGGAGTCCGGCGCCATCGTCGACTACATCGTCGCAAAGTACGGCAACGGCCGTCTGGTGCTCGGCCCCAATGATCCCGCCTTCCCGCAGTTCCTGTACTGGCTTCACTTCGCCAATGGCACCTTGCAACCCGGCATGGGGCGGATGATGATTCTGAACCGGCTCGATCTTGCACAGGACAACCCGACCCTGCTTGCCATGAAGGGACGGCTCGATCGCTCCTACGATCTCCTCGACGCGCACCTTCGCGACGCCGAATATCTGGCGGGCAACGCCTTCACCACCGCCGACATCATGATGGGCTTTTCGCTGACGACGATGCGCTACTTCCAGCCCTATGATGTCCAGCGCTGCCCGAACGTGGTCAAGTATCTCGGCCGCGTCAGTGCCCGCCCGGCCTACCGGCGCGCGATGGAGAAGGGCGATCCCGGCATGGCGCTGCTGCTAGGCTGAGCAGCGGCGATCACGCGATCCTGTTCGTCGTGGCCGCCCGCTCCGTGGCGAGCTGCTTCTGCAAACGATCGATGTTCTGCAGCAGGCGCTGGCTGGTCAGGACCAGGAAGTAATAGCCGAACTGCGGGTCCTGGAAGTAGATCTCGAGCAGCCGGTCATAGGTGATCGTCAGCACCTGACCGTCCTCGACGCATTCGATGGTTCCGGTTCGCCGGTTGTCGGGCGTCAGGAAGCCGAGCTCGCCCATGAGAGCTCCGGGCCCGATCTCGACATTGATCTCCTTGACCAGGAACTTGCCGGTGACCGTGAGGAGCATCTCCTTGGCGGGATCGCCCAGTTTGAACAGCGTATCGCCGCTTCGATATTTGCGCTCGGTCATGAATGGCTTGAGCCATTCGATCGACATGTCGCCTTCGGCGGCATGGCGCGCCTTCTTGACCAGCTTGAGCATCTGCCGCAGCCGAAGGGCGTTGATCGGAAGCATCAGCAGATAGAGCAGGAACGTCGCGACGTTGGCGGAGAGCGCGCCGAAGACGGCGAAGAATACGCAGCCGATCATGTTGGCGACGCGCAGCGGCACCATCGTTCGCATCAAGAGGGTGGCGACGAAGAAGCCGGCCCCGACCACGGCGAACAGATTGGCGAACGTGATGTTGTGGACGAAGATCTCCAGCAGCCGGTTAAAGATCGCGTCGTAGGTGACGTCGTTGGGATCGAGGCCCATCTGCACCAGGATTTTCGCGATTCTGAGATTATCCGTCGCCGCCTCAAGAATGCGGTCGAGGATCGAGGAAATGTCTGCGCTGCCGGACGGCATGGTACTAACCCCGCGTAAGGCTTTCAGTCCTGGTCGGTATGCTCGACACGTATAGCCGAAATCGAATGACGGCCGCCTGAAATGAAGCCTTTGGCCGTCACGCCGCAAGAGGCAAATTTTAGCCTGATCGGGCGTTTCGGCAATTGCCCGTTGGTTGTGCGTCCGGCCGCAACGCGGCCGTGATTCGGGGCGGGCTTCGGCGTCGCGGAACGGCCGGATGCCCCGGGTGGGGCGCGTCTGACGATCTTCGCCTTATGGCTTGGCGGCGGGTTGGATGACCTGCTGCTCGACGAGGCCAAGACGTCCGGGCAGCGAGCCGGCGCGCAGCAGCATGGCGACGCTGTTCGCCTCTTCCAGAGTGAAGTTGCCGGAAATCTGGCCTGAGCCGCCGGTGATGGGCTCGCGGATCACGGGGGCGGAGATCACCTTGTCGTCGAGCGCGATGGCGAAGGGCATTCCAACATTCTCTGCGGTGATGTGAGCGAAGCGCCGCGTACCGCGGCCGTTGAAGCGGAACGAGGCGATCGGCTCCTTGGTGTCGCTCGTGAATCCCGGTCCCGCGTAGCTGATGTCGTCACCGTCGAGCGCGCTGGCCTTGACGAGATAGGGACGCTTGTCCTTGAAGCCGAACATGACTTCCGTGCCCGCCGGAGGCGTGCCGGATTGCGCCTGCTCCGCCGACATTGTGACATCGATCAGGCGGAAGCTGACCTTGACCTTCCTGGCGAAGATCGCGGTGATGCGCTCGGGCTCCATCGTACCCGGCAGGAAGATGCGGATGCGGTCGGTTCCCTCAGGCTGGACGCTGGCAAGTGTGACGCCGGCGTCCTTGAGGCGCTGCTCGATCATGGCGATGGAATCCTCGACGAGATCGCGCAGCCGTGCGGCGGATGCGGCATCGGTCGGCGCAAGCCTGGTCAGCCCGTCTCCGGCGTCGGTCACGGCGAGCGCGTGCGTGGGCAATCCCTCTGCCGCCGAGGCGAGCTTGCGCGTGAGCAGTTCGCGGCCCTTGGCGTCCGCGATCTTGACATCGACGCCGCCGTCACGAATCGCAAGGCCGGAGAAGGCGATCCGACCCTCGCGCAGGGTCTTATAGACGTCGTCGCGCAGATCCGTGGTGACCGCCTCCCGCAAGGCATCACTGTCCACCTTGTAGATGATGCGCGATCCGCCCAGCTTCTCCATCTTGTCGGTGATGAATGCCGCGATCTTGGCGCGCATCTTGTCGAACTGGCCGTCCGCGGCGAGCGCCGCGCGGGGCAGCGCGATCGTCGATGCGATGGCGAATGCGGCGATCAGCCGTGTGACGCGGTTCCGCAGGGGCGTCGTCATGATGACCTCAAGTCTTGCGGCAGGGCGCTGGCGAGCGAATTCAGCGCCAGTTCTTGGTCCCCGGATCGGCCGCGGAGGTTCAAACGCCGCTCAGGTTGCGTTCGATCGCCGGAGCCGTTGGCGATGGACGAACGCCAAATCATCCATCATTCTGTCCGCGCCGGGCCGGCCATCGGTCGGGGCCGCGCCGACCCAAAATGTCAAAAGACAGGGGGCGGGGACATGTATCTGAGGGAGGACGGAATTCCATGGCGGGCATCCACGCGCTCGATCGGCTCATTGGCAATGACTATCCGGATCTTTTGACCGACGAGGAGGTCCGGGCGTTCGAGCGGGTCCCCTATGCGGACCGCATCGCTGCCGAGAGCACGTTTGACGCCATCAAATTGGGCGCGGCGCGCAATCCCGACGGTGCGGCGATCCAGTTTCTGCAAAACGCTGATCCCGCCGACACGCCGCTAGTGGTCACCTATCGCGATTTCATTGCGCGCGTCACGCAGGCTGCCAACATGTTTCACGCGCTCGGCGCGGAGAAAGACGACGTCATCAGCTTCATGCTGCCGCTGGTGCCGGATGCCTTCGTGACGCTGTTCGGCGCGGAGGCCGCCGGCATCGCCAATCCCGTCAATCCGCTCTTGGAGCCGCACCAGATTGCGGAGATCCTGGAAGCTGCGAACACCAAAATCCTGGTGGCGCTCGGGCCGATGCCGGGCACCGACATCTGGCAGAAGGTCGAGCAGATCCGCCCGCAACTCAAGCACCTCAAGGCGATCGTGCAAGTGTTCGGCGGCGGCGATCCGGCGAATGGCATCTTTGCTTTCAGCGACCTGATCAAGCAGCCGCCGTCGGATCGGCTTGTCAGCGGGCGCAAGATTTCGGGTGCCGACATCGCGGCCTATTTCCACACCGGCGGCACCACCGGCACGCCCAAGCTGGTGCGGCACACGCATACCAACCAAGTCTATCAGGCATGGGCGCTCAACCTGCTGCTGAGAGCGAAGCCCGGCGCCAATTTGCTGTTCGGCATGCCGCTGTTTCACGTCGGGGGATCGCTGACACAGGTGCTGACGATGCTGTCGAGCGGCGGCTCGCTGGTCGTGCTGTCGCCGAGCGGCTGGCGCAATCCGAGTGCGGTGAAGAACATCTGGCGCCTGGTCGAGCGCTTCAAGCCGGAAGCGCTGTCGAGCGTGCCGACGGTGCTCGCCGCAACGCTCGCGGTGCCGCCTGATCATGCCGACATCTCCAGCCTCAAATATGCCGCCGGCGGCGGCTCGGCGATCCCCGTCGCGGTCGGCTCGGCGATCCAGGACAAGCTGAAGCTGCCCGTGGTCGAGGTCTACGGCATGACCGAGACCTCGAGCGTGCACACGCTGGCCTATCCATCACGGCCGATCCGGCTCGGGTCGGTCGGCCTTCCCATGCCTTATGCGCGCGTGCGCATCGTGCAACTCGATGCCGATGGCCGCCTGATCCGCGACTGCGCGCCTGATGAGATCGGCGTCGTCATCATGGCAGGGCCCGGCGTGTTCGGCGGCTATCTCAATGACGAGCACAACAAGGCCGCGTTCGTCGACGAGGTCTGGGTCAATTCCGGCGATCTCGGCCGGCTCGACGCCGACGGCTATCTCTGGATCACCGGTCGCGCCAAGGATCTCGTGATCCGTGGCGGCCATAACATCGATCCCGCGCCGGTGGAGGAGATCATGTTCCGGCACCCCGCGGTCGGCTTCGCCGCCGTCGTCGGCCAGCCCGACGCCTATGCCGGCGAACTACCGGTGGGATACGTGCAGCTGAAGCCCGGCGCGACCGTGGAGCCCGGCGAACTGGAATCCTGGGTTCGCGAGCGCACGCCGGAGCGGGCCGCCGTCCCGGTGCAGGTGATTCCGATCGACCCGATGCCGGTCACGGGTGTCGGCAAGGTGTTCAAGCCGCAGTTGCGCTGGGACGCGGCTGAGCGCGTGTTCACCAAGGTGCTCACGCCGCTGGTCGAGCGCGGCATCGATTGCAGGGTCAAAGTCGGTGCCCATGGCAGTCACGGATCGATCGCCACCGTGACCCTTGCCGGCCTGCCGTCGGAGCAGCGCGAGGCGGTTGCGAGCGAGGTACACGCGCTGCTTGCACCCTTCGTGATGCGCCACGAGGTGGTGCAAATATAGCGGCCCCGAAAGACGGCGGCGTCACCTGGAAAGACCAGGGTGACGCTTCGCCGCATTATCCTTACCCCCGTTAGACCGGCTTGTGTGACGGAAATCACATAGGAAGAATTAGCAATCGGCGACGCTAGCGAATAGTCTCAGGGAATTGCATCCGGGGGGACGCAAGTGATTCCGTTTCGGCTGTTTGTCTTGTTGATATTCGCGATTGGCCTTGCCTGCGGACCGGCGCATGCCGACCGGCGGGTCGCGCTCGTGATCGGCAATTCCGCTTACAAGAGCGCGCCCAAGCTCAGCAATCCCGTGAACGATGCCACGCTGGTCGGCGGCATGTTCAAGAAGGCGGGCTTTGATTCCGTCGACGTCAGGCTGGATCTCAGTGCCAGCGAGATGCGGCGCATGCTGCGCGAGTTTGCCGGCAGGTCGCGCGATGCGGACATGGCGGTGATCTATTACGCCGGCCACGGCATCGAGCTCGATGGAGCCAACTATCTCATTCCGACCGACGCGACACTGGAGACGGATGGCGACGTTCTCGACGAGACCATTCCGGTCGAACGCGCGCTGTTCGCGGTCGAGCCGGCCAAGCAGCTGCGCCTGATCATCCTGGATGCCTGCCGCGACAACCCCTTCGCCAAGTCGATGAAACGCACGCTGGCTTCACGTGCCGTCGGGCGCGGCCTGGCCAAGGTCGAGCCGACCAGCCCGAACACCATGATCGCCTTCGCGGCCAAGGCAGGATCGACGGCGTCCGATGGCGATGCGCGAAACAGTCCGTTCGCCGCTGCGCTGGTCGAGCATCTGCCGAAGCCGGGCCTTGATCTGCGCAAGGCCTTCGGCTTCGTGCGCGACGACGTGCTCAAGACTACCGGCTACAAGCAGGAGCCCTATGTCTATGGCTCGCTCGGCGGCGACGACGTGCCCCTCGTCGTGAGGCCCGCCGCGACCGGTCCGCAGGCCAACCCGCAGGATGCCATTCGCAGGGATTACGAGCTCGCGCTTCAGCTTGCGACGCGCGACGGCTGGGAAGCGTTCCTGGCGGCGTATCCGGACGGTTTCTACGCCAACCTGGCCAAGGGCCAGTTGAACAAGATCGGCGCCGAAGAGACGCGCGCGTCGGCCGAGCAAAAGGCCAAGGCGGCCGAGCAGGAAAAGACGAGGCTGATCGCCGAGCGCGCCCAGAAGGCCGAGCAGGAGAAGGCAGCAGCAGCTGCCAAGGCGGCGGAAGAGGCGCGGATCGCCGCAGAGAAGCAAAAGCAGATCGAGCAGGCGAAAGCGGAAGCGGCCGAGCACCAGCGCAAGGTAGCTGAGGCGGCGGCTGCGAAGGCGCTTGCCGAGAAGCAGGCCGTGGAGAAGGCCAAGGCCGAGCTTGCCGCAAAGCAGGCGGCGGAGAGGGCTGAGCAGGCCGCCAAGCCGACGGCCGATCGGCAGATGCCCGAAGTCGAGAACCAGAAAGTCGCTGCGCTCTCGCCCGCGCCGGCATCCACGTTATCGGCGGCTGATTTGACAAAATCCGTGCAGAGCGAATTGCGCCGCGTCGGCTGCCTGTCCTCCGTCGCAGACGGCGACTGGAGCGCGACGTCGCAGCGCTCGCTGGCGCTGTTCAACAAATATGCCGGCACCCAGTTCGACGTGAAGCTCGCCAGCGTGGATGCGCTCGACGCGCTGAAGGCGAAGCCGGGGCGGGTCTGCCCGCTTGTTTGCAATTTCGGCTTCAAGGCCGACGGCGACCAATGCGTCAAGATCACCTGCCGCGCCGGTTATCGCGTCGGCGACGACAACGAGTGCGAGAAGGTCCAGGAGAAGAAGCCGGTCGCGACGCGCGAGGAGTCGCGGAGGCGGGATACGGATCGAAAGCAAAGGGAGGCCGCGCCGGCCGCGCCGCAAGCCTCGGGACAGATGATCTGCAATGCCGCCGGATGCAGGCCGATCGCCAAGGGATGCCGGCTCGGGACCGCTAATCATCCTTCCAATCCCGCGGCTAAGATACCGGCTGAAATATGCAACTGATGATGAAGCACATCTTTCGGGCTTGCTCCATCGCGCTGACGGCCCTTGCTTTTTTTGCTCTTGCAGGCTGTCTCGCCTGCAGCCCGGCGCTCGCCGACAAGCGCGTCGCGCTCGTCATCGGCAATTCCGCCTACAAGAGCGTGCCGAAGCTTGCCAACCCCGCGAGCGACGCCGGCTTGATCGGCGGCATGTTGAGGAAGGCCGGCTTCGATACGGTCGACGTCAGGCAGGACTTGAACGCGTCTGAAATGCGCAAGGCGCTGCGCGAATTCGGCGGGCGGACCCGGGATGCCGATGTCGCGGTCATCTACTATGCGGGCCACGGCATGGAGGTGGACGGCACCAACTATCTGATCCCGACCGATGCCGCGCTCGAGACCGACACCGACGTCTACGACGAGGCGTTGCCGATCGATCGCGTGCTGGTGAGCATCGAGCCTGCCAAGCAGCTTCGGCTCGTCATCCTCGATGCCTGCCGAGACAATCCCTTTGCGAAGACGATGAAGCGCACGGTGGCCTCGCGCGCGATCGGCCGCGGCCTCGCCAAGGTCGAGCCAACAACTCCGAACACGATGATTGCGTTTGCGGCCAAGGCCGGTTCGACGGCGTCCGATGGAGACTCCCGGAACAGCCCGTTCGCCACGGCTCTCTCGGACCACCTGCCAAAACCCGGCCTGGATCTGCGCAAAGCGTTCGGCTTCGTGCGCGATGACGTGCTGAAGAGCACGGCCAACAAGCAAGAGCCATTCGTGTATGGCTCGCTCGGCGGCGACGACGTGCCGCTCGTTCCTGCCAAGCCCGTTGCGACCGGCCCGCAAGCCAATCCGCAGTCTGAGCTCAGGCGAGACTATGAACTTGCGCTCCAACTCGGCACCCGTGACGGCTGGGAAGCGTTCCTGGCGCAATATCCTGACGGATTCTATGCGAATCTCGCCAAAGGCCAGTTGAACAAGATCGGCGCCGAAGAGACGCGCGCTGCGGCCGAGCAGAAGGCCAAGGCGGCCGAGCAGGAAAAGGCGAGGCTCGTTGCCGAACGCGCCCAGAAGGCCGAGCAGGACAAGGCGGCCGCTGCGGCCAAGCTTGCCGAAGATGCCCGCATTGCCGCAGAGAAGCAGAAGCAGATCGAGCAGGCGAGGGCCGAGGCGGCCGAGCAGCAGCGCAAGGTCGCCGAGGCGGCCGCAGCGAAGGCATTGGCCGAGAGGCAGGCGGCGGAGAAAGCCAAGGCCGAGCTTGCCGCGAAGCAGGCGGCAGAGAAGGCGGAGCAGGCCGCGGCCAGGCCCGCCGCCGATCGGCAGCTGCCGGAGGTCGAAAATCAGAAGGTTGCCGCGCTTTCGCCGGGGCCGACTTCAACGTTGTCTGCAGCTGATCTCGCCAAATCCGTGCAAAGCGAACTGCGTCGCGTCGGCTGCCTGACCTCGTCTACGGAGAGCGAGTGGACGGCGGCCGCGCAACGTTCGCTGACTTTGTTCAACAAATATGCCGGCACGCAGTTCGACGTGAAGCTCGCCAGCGTCGACGCGCTCGACGCACTGAAAGCAAAGCCGGGACGCGTCTGTCCGCTGGTGTGCAATTTCGGCTTCAAGGCCGATGGCGATCAATGCGTGAAGATCACTTGCCGCGCCGGCTATCGTCTTGGCGACGACAATGAGTGCGAGAAAGTATCCGAGAAGAAGCCGGTTGCCACGCGTGAGGATACGAGGAAGCGCGACCAAAGCCGAAAGGAAGCGGAAACCGCTGCCCCAAAATCGGAAGCCTCAGGACAGATAATCTGCAGGAGTGGTGTATGTAGGCCGGTCGCGAAAGGATGTCGCATCGTGCGAGATCCTACCCCGGGTGGCGCGGGCATGGGTCAAGCGGAAGTGTGCAACTAGCCTTCGAATGGTCACATGAAATGCATCAAGGCTGACAGGTAATGTGCCTGAATATTGTTCGATCTTTCTGCGCTTTGATCGTTACCGCTCTCGTAACTTGCGCGCCGGCGCAGGCCGAGAAGCGCGTCGCGCTCGTGATCGGCAATTCCGACTACAAGAACACGCTGCGGCTCACCAATCCCGTGAACGATGCCGCCCTGATCGGTGACATGTTCAGGAAAGCCGGCTTCGATGCAGTCGACGTCAAGACAGACCTCAATGCCTCCGAGATGCGGCGGACGCTGCGTGACTTTGCCGGGCGGGTTCGCGACGCCGACATGGCGGTGATCTACTACGCCGGCCATGGAATCGAGCTCGACGGCAACAACTATCTCATCCCGACCGACGCGATGCTGGAGACCGATGGCGACGTCCTCGACGAGACGGTTGCGCTCGATCGTGCGCTGTTCGCGGTCGAGCCGGCCAAGCGGCTGCGCCTCGTCATCCTCGACGCCTGCCGCGACAATCCCTTTTCCAAGACCATGAAGCGCATGGTGGCCTCGCGCGCGATCGGGCGCGGTCTTGCCAAGGTCGAGCCGACCAGCCCGAACACGATGATCGCGTTCGCGGCCAAGGCGGGATCGACGGCGTCCGACGGCGACTCCCGCAATAGCCCCTTCGCCACGGCGCTGGTCGAGCACCTGCCGAAGCCCGGGCTTGATCTACGCAAGGCGTTCGGCTTCGTGCGCGACGATGTCCTGAAGAACACCGGCAGCAGGCAGGAGCCCTATGTCTACGGCTCGCTCGGCGGCGACGACGTACCGCTGGTGCCGGCGAAGCCGGTCGCCGTTGCGGGACCGCAGGCCAATCCACAGGACAGCGTGCGCAGGGACTATGAGCTTGCGCTTCAGGCCGGCCTGCGTGAGGCCTGGGAAGCCTTCCTGCAGACCTATCCGGACGGCTTCTATGCCAATCTCGCCCGCGTGCAGCTGAAGAAGATTGCGGCCGAGGAGGAGCGCACGGCGGCGACCGAGAAGGCCCGGCAGGCCGAGCAGGAGAAAGTGAAGCTCGCCGCTGAACGGGCCCACAAGGCGGAGCTGGAAAAGGCCGCCGCTGCCGCCAAAGCCGCCGAGGACGCGCGGATCGCTGCGGAGAGGCAAAAGCAGATCGAGCAGGCTAAGGCTGAAGCGGCCGAACGCGAGCGCAAGGTAGCCGAAGCCGCGGCTGCGAGGGCGCTCGCGGAAAAGCAGGTCATGGAGAAGGCGGCGGCCGACGCCGCCGCGAAGCAGGTTGCGGACAAGCAGGCCAGTAATGCCGAGAGCAAGAAGGTTGCAGCGCTTTCGCCGCCGCCGAGCTCAGCTCCGGCGCAAGATCTGCCGAGGTCCGTGCAAGTCGAGCTGCGGCGCGTCGGCTGCATGAAGGCCGAGCCGTACAGCGAGTGGAGCGAGACGGCGCAACGCTCGCTGACGCTGTTCAACAAATACGCCGGCACCAAATTCGATGCGAAGATTGCGAACGCCGATGTGCTGGACGCCCTCAAGGGAAAGTCGGGGCGGGTGTGTCCCCTGGTTTGCGATCACGGTTTCAGGGCGGATGGAGACCAATGCAGCAAGATCGTGTGCCGTGCTGGTCACCGTATCAGCGACGACAACGAATGCGAAAAGATCCCGGAGAAGAAGCCCGTCGCGACGCGCGATGAACCCGCAAGGCGTGACTCGGACCGGAAAAAGAGTGAGTCATCGCCGGCTGCTTCACAAGCGAATTCGTCCGGCCAGATCGTATGCACGAATGCCGGCTGCCGGCCCCTTCGTCCCGGCTGCAAGCTGGGACGATCGCCGAGCGTTGCCATTAACGGTGGCGGCTTGACCGAGGTCTGCAATTGAAGCGGCCCCCGCTGATGCGAGGGATTACCTCGCCGGCATCCGCGTCTCGACCAGACGCGCCCAGAACGAGGCGCCGTGGCCGAGGATGTTGTCGTTGAAGACATAGGACGGGTGGTGGCACTCGTTGCCGTCGCCCATGCCGACCAGCACCATCGCGCCGGGACGCGCTTCCAGCATGAAGGAGAAATCCTCTGCGCCCATCATCGGGATGAACTTGTCGTTGACGCGATCGGTGCCGACGATGTCGCGGGCCACGTCCGCGGCAAGGCCGGCCTCGCGCGCATGGTTCATCGTCACCGGATACATCCGCGTGTATTTCGTCTCGGCCGAGCCGCCATAGGCGCGCGCGACGCTCTCGGCGACTTCGCCGATGCGGCGCTCGACGAGATCGCGCACCTCGGGATCGAGCGTGCGCACGGTACCGCCTAGCTCGGCGACCTCCGGAATGATGTTGAAGGCGGTGCCGGAGTGGAATTGCGTGATCGAGATGACCGCCGACTTCAACGGATCGACGTTGCGCGCCACGATCGATTGCAGCGCGTTGACGATCTGCGAGCCGATCAGCACGCTGTCGACGGATTTGTGCGGACCCGCGCCGGCGTGGCCGCCCTTGCCGTGGACCGTGATCTGGATGTTGTCGGAGGAGGCGAGCATCGCACCGGGGGTCGTGGCGAAGTGACCTTCCGGCAGGCCCGGCATGTTGTGCATGCCGTAGACCTCCTGGATGTTCCAGCGCGTCATCAACCCGTCCTCGACCATGGCCTTGCCGCCGCCGCCGCCTTCCTCGGCGGGCTGGAAGATCATGATCGCCGTGCCGTCGAAATTGCGCGTCTCGGCGAGATATTTGGCGGCACCCAGCAGCATCGCGGTGTGGCCGTCATGGCCGCAGGCGTGCATCTTGCCGGGGACCTTCGACGCATAAGGCACGCCCGAGGTCTCCATGATCGGCAGCGCGTCCATGTCGGCGCGGAGCCCAATGGTCTTGCCGGAGGCGGATTTGCGGCCGCGGATCACCCCGACGACGCCGGTGCGGCCGATACCCGTCACCACCTCGTCACAGCCGAATTCGCGCAACTTCTCGGCGACGATGCCGGCGGTGCGGTGGACCTCGTAGAGCAATTCGGGGTTCTCGTGGAAGTCATGGCGCCAGGCGGCCATTTCGTCGGAGAGGGCGGCAACGCGGTTGACGATGGGCATGAAAGGGTCCGTTTCTTCTGTGTTCGCAGGGGCGATGGGCTGGAAGCGTACTCCGCGGCATCGCGGTCCGCAAATGGTCGCCGGGCTTTCGTCGCCCCGCTCCGTGGCTATAAGGTGAGGCAGCGGTACGGTAGGGACGAGGGCAGGCCATGAAGTTCGGACGCGACATTCTTGTGCTGGCGGCCTGCTTCTCGCTCATGGCGCGCCCGGCCTTCGCCTGCGATGTCGGCCCGGCCACTGCCGTGATTGGATCGATCAGTCAGAAGATCCAGGCGGGGCAGATCAAGCGGATCGATCTTCAGAAGATCTCCGATCGGCTGCTCGCCAGCATCCCGATCTCGCCGGAGCATTTTTCGAGCTACGGGAGCGAACGCAAGACGCAGGTTCTGACCGCGACCGACGCGACCGAACTGGCGGCAGCCGTCAAGACGCTGGCGCCTGTACAATTGTCTTACCAGCCCGATTTGCGCTGGCAGCTCGTCTTCCTCGATGACGCTGGCAACAAGCTGCACACGATCTTCTTCAGCAAGCGCTACGTGCAAGGGCGCGGCCGCGCGGGCTATGTCGACGGCAATATGTGCGGCTTCATCACCGCCACCATCGGCAGCCCCGCGCTCGTGAAATGGCTGCAGAAGCGACTATAGACCGCAATTGCACGAGCCCCGGCAGCCACGAGCGTGGCTCCTGGGCGACGCAAGCGGTGCTCAGCTTTCGCCGAACACGCGCTTGAAGATCGTGTCGACGTGCTTGAGGTGATAGCCGAGGTCGAACTGCTCCTCGATCTCGGGGTCGGTCAGATATTTCTTCACCTCGGCGTCCTTCTTCAGCAGAACAAGGAAATCGCCTTCGCCGCGCCAGACCGGCATCGCGTTGCGCTGCACGAGCTTGTAGGCGTCCTCGCGGCTCGCGCCCTTCTGCGTGAGCGCCAGGAGCACGCGCTGCGAATGGACGAGGCCGCCGAGGCGGTCGAGGTTTTTCTGCATGTTGGCGGGATAGACCAGGAGTTTGTCGATCAGGCCGGCGAGGCGCACCAGCGCGAAGTCGAGCGTCACGGTGGCGTCAGGGCCCATCATGCGCTCGGCCGAGGAGTGCGAGATGTCGCGCTCGTGCCAGAGCACGACGTTCTCCAGGGCAGGCGTCACATAGGCGCGCACCATGCGGGAGAGGCCGGTGAGGTTCTCCGACAGCACCGGGTTGCGCTTGTGCGGCATCGCCGAGGAGCCCTTTTGTCCTTCCGAGAAGAACTCTTCGGCCTCCAGCACTTCGGTGCGCTGCATGTGGCGGATCTCGACCGCGATGCGCTCGACCGAAGAGGCGATCACGCCGAGCGTCGAGAAATACATCGCATGGCGGTCGCGCGGGATCACCTGGGTCGAGATCGGCTCGGGGACAAGGCCCATGGCTTTCGCAACGTGCTCTTCGACGCGCGGATCGATCTGCGCGAAGGTGCCGACGGCGCCTGATATGGCGCAAGTCGCGACTTCCTTCCGCGCCGCGATCAGGCGCTCCTTGGCGCGCGAGAATTCGGCATAGGCATAAGCGAGCTTGAGGCCGAAGGTCACGGGCTCGGCATGGATGCCGTGGCTGCGTCCGATGGTCGGCGTCATCTTGTGCTCGAAGGCGCGCTTCTTGAGTGCGGCCAGCACCTTGTCGAGGTCGGCGAGCAAGAGGTCGGCGGCGCGGGTGAGTTGGACGTTGAGGCAGGTGTCGAGCACGTCGGACGAGGTCATGCCCTGGTGGACGAAGCGCGCCTCGGGGCCGACGATCTCGGCGAGGTGAGTGAGGAAGGCGATGACGTCGTGCTTGGTCTCGCGCTCGATCTCGTCGATGCGGGCGACGTCGAAGGTGGCGTCCTTGGCCTTGGCCCAGACCGTTTTGGCGGCCTCTTTGGGGATGGTGCCGAGAGCGGCGAGGGCGTCCGCCGCATGCGCCTCGATCTCGAACCAGATCTTGAACCGGGTCTGCGGCTCCCAGATCGAGGCCATTTCCGGGCGGGTATAGCGGGGGATCATCTGACGGCTCCAGGAAGGTGGGCGGGCGGTCCCAAGGGGCGGCGCCGGCCAAAATGCTTTTTACGCCGTGATTTAACAGAGCAGGCAGGGCGAAACAAACGGTCTGGGTCCCGGGAGAGGGGGATCGCCGAGCTATCCACCGGACCGGATGGCCGGGGATGGCGACGCCAGCCGCAAATATTAACTGTCAATCACGGATCATTGACTGACAGATATTGAAATCTGTCAGCGGGACGTGTATATTCCTTCTCGGACGCTCCGATTGGGTGTCCCGCGGTCACCTCCAGGGGGGAGCCCGACATCCGAAATACCTCTCGGATCGAAGGTCGCCATCGAAGGGCGAGGGCCGTGGACGAATGGAGACATAAGAAAATGACGACCGAAATCATCAATCTCACCGGGGCGATTGGGCATTGGCTCAATTTGCTGGTGGCGCGCCAGATCGCGGCGCAGGCTGCAAAACTGCCTCATTAAGGCGAAAGCTTTCCGAAACGGCCGGCATGGGCGCTTCGGAAGCAGCTCTATCGCCGGATAACTGAGCCCAAACGGGAACATGGTGCTGGCATGAATGAAGCCGTTGTCTTGACGCCGGAGCGGATCCTCGAAGTGACCGAGGACGTCTTGCGGCGTTACGGACTTGCCAAGGCCACCGTGGTCGACGTTGCCCGTGCGCTCGATGTGAGCCACGGCAGCGTGTATCGCCATTTCCCGAGCAAGGCCTCGCTGCGCGAGGCCGTTGCCAAACGCTGGCTGGACCGCATCGACGCGCCGCTCCGCCAGATCGCTGCGGAGCAGGGCCCGGCGCCGGCGCGGCTCGACCGCTGGCTGCGGACGCTGTTCGCCGCCAAGCGTTCGCGTGTGCTCGACGACCCCGAGATGTTCGAGACCTATCTGACGCTGGCGCGCGAGGCCTGCGCGGCCGTCAAATGTCACAAGGACACCATGATCGACCAGATCTCGGCGATCCTGACTGACGGCGTGAAGCAGGGCGCATTCGCCATCGGCGACGTCAAGACCACTGCGCGCGCGATCTTCGATGCCACCGTCCGCTTCCACCATCCGGCGCATGCCGACGAGTGGAAGGATGCGGATCTCTCCGCGCGCGTCGATGCGACGCTCGCGCTGCTGCTGCGCGGCCTGAAGGCGGCCTAGACCCGGAGGCCTATCTCACCCTCTTGCCTTGTGAAGAAGCGCACTCTCCCGAACGGGGGGCGCGGCTGTCGCGTGCCTGCGCGGCTGAAACGCACCGCCGTTGGTCGCCGGTACGACTGGCGGGCTCTCCGGATATGCATTGACCGCGATTTCAACGGCATCCTTTGACCGCTTTCGAAGGCGGTAGAATGTCAGCTCCTGCTCGAGCATGGGGCAGCGGAAGTGGACGACGGCCGTATCGGGCAGGCGGCAAAGTTCATCGATGAGCTCGCCTACGGTGATGATCGGGGGATGGTCGACTGCCTTGTGATGAGCCTTACTCATGGCGATTCCTCCACTCTACTCCTAACCGGAGCCGGATGGCCTCCGTTCCATCGGGCCCGGCAGATTCGAAATCTTCAAGTGACGTGGGGAAAGCGGCAGCCCCGCTGCTAGATCTTCGTCAGCCCGCAGGTCGCGGCGAGCCGCACCAGCTGCGCGTCGGTGCGCGCGCCGGTCTTGGTCTTGATCAGATAGTGGTAGTTCTGCACTGTCTTCACACTGAGATTGAGGTGCGTCGCGATCTGCTCGGTGGTGGCGCCGCCGGCGAACTGGCGCAGGATCTCGATCTCCCGCTCGCCCAACTGATCCAGCGCTGAGCCCGCCGACAGACTGTCCTCGGCGAGGATATGCGCGATATCGTCGCTCATGGCCCGCTCGCCGCGCGCGACGGCGCGGATCGCGGTGACGACGGCGGACGGTTCGCTGCTCTTGGTGACGAAGCCGCTGGCCCCCGCGCTGAAGGCGGCTTTCACCAGCACGGCCTCGTTGTGCATGGTGAAGACGAGGATCCGCGCCCGCGGACTGCGCGCGCGGATGTTGCGGATCGCCTCCAGCCCGCTCGCGCCGGGCATCGAGATGTCGAGCAAGACGACATCGGGATCATGCGCCTTGAACGCACTGTAGGCGTCCGCGGCGTTGTCGGCCTCCGCCACGACATGCAGATCGCCTTGGCTTTCCAGCACGCGCCGATAGCCTTGGCGGACGATCGGGTGGTCGTCGACGAGCAGCACGGAGATGCCTGTTGCTGCAACCTCGCTCATTCCGCCCTCACGCGGCGAGCGGGATGGTGGCGGCGACACTGAGGCCGCCGCGGGCGGGCAGGATCGAGAGCGATCCGCCGGCCGCCGTGACGCGCTCGCGGATGCCGGTCAGGCCGAAGCCGGCAGATTGCGAGACGCGCTCCGCATCGCCGCCGCCGTCGTCCTCGACACGGATGAGCAGCGCGTCATCCTCGCCGGCCCGGCGTTCGATGCGCAAAGAGATCTCGCGCGCCGTACCGTGACGCAGCGCGTTGGTCAGGCATTCCTGTGCCACGCGATAGGCCGTGGTGGCGGCCGGACCGCTGATGTCAGTGAGGTCACCCCTGAGATCGAGCTGGATCGTCGGCCGCGCCGCGCTCTGTGAGCGCCAGCTGTCGACGAGATTGACGAGGCTTGCCTCGAGCCCGAGCTCCTCGGGCAGGGGATTGCGCAGACGCTTCAGCGCATCGCGGAGCGAGGCCATCAGATGATGGGTGGCCTGCGAGATCATGCGCGCGTCCTGCGCGATGCCATTATCCCGATTGTCCTTCGTGCTCGCCGTTTCGATCGTGTTGGCGAAGGCGAGAATGGCGGAAAGATTCTGCCCGAACTCGTCGTGCAGCTCGCGGGCGAGGGCGCGGCGCTCGTCGTCGCGGATCTCGATCAGGCGCCGCGTCAGCGCGGCGCGCTGCTCTGTGGCTTCCTCCAGCCGGCCGCCGAGCTCGTCGACGGCGCCGCCGATCATCGCCAGCTCCATGGAGCGGAAACGCGGGAGTTTGGTGCGATACTGCCCGCGCGCCATGCGCTGCAGGGCGGTCACGATCGTGCGCGCCGGTGCCAGCGCATGCGCGATCGCCAGCGAAGCCAGTAGCGCGATCGCCGCCGCCATCAACAGCGCGACGTCGATCACGTTGAGGATGTATTCCCAGGCGAGTGAGACGGCGGCCGCGGCATCCGGCGTCGCGACCACGGTGCCGGCGGTCGCGGCGCGGGGACTGACCGGCCGGACCACCTCGGCGTGGCTGCCGAGGAAGGTCGGCACGATCGCGGCGAACCAGCGCGGCGGGGTCTTGCCCAGCCCCTCGCTCTGGCCGCAGAGCGGCTTCTCGAATGCGGCAGCCGGCTGGAACTCGACGCAGACGCCGGGCGAGATCAGCTTCATGGTCTCCAGGGTGCGCCAGTCCGGAACGGGCAGGAGGTGCTCGCGCGCTCTGCTGCTGCGCAACAAAAGCTCGCGCCAATACAGCGCCTGAAGCGCCTGCGCGACCCGCTGCGCCGAGGCCGCAGTCGACCGGTCGACGCTGCGATAGGCGTCGAATGTGGCCCATATGGTTGCCGCGCCAAGGCACAGGGCTACGATAAGCAGCAGACGGGCGACAAGCTGAAGCACGAGGCGCATGCGATCACCCTCGACGTTTGATAAGCTCAGCCTAACAATGCCGCCGCGCCTTGCCAATTGCGGGGTGTGGCGGGATTGCAGCTCGGGCAAATTTCCCAAGCCGGATTGGGCATGGGTCTTTGGACCTGATACGACGGCTTTGATCTAATCGACCGGAAATCTTTGCAGGCCAATCGTTGCGGGCCGGGAGCAGTGCAGCATGAGTTCGATCACGATTGGACCGATCGCGGGAACCGCGACCGACCCATCCGAGCGCAGCGCGCTCCTGTTCTGGATGATCTTCACGGGGCTCTCGGTCTTCGCCGTCGTGCTGCTGTGGCGGTTCGGCCTGATCCATCTGATGCTGACCTCGGACCGGACCTACATTTCGAGCGTCATCGCGGTGCTCTATGTCCTGACCTGCGGCCACTGCTTCCTGCGCACGCGGGCGATCGCGCGTGAAGGCGCAGCGGCGCGGCGCTGCCGCGAGGCGCTCGCCGCGCCTGAGGGCGGCAAGGTGCTTGACGCGAGCGCGGCGGTGCTGCCGCGCGGGCTGGTGCGCGACCACATCCAGAGCCTGGTGACGAAAGCGGCCGCGCAGGACTACCGCCCGGTCGACCAGACGCTGCTGCTGCGGACGCTCGCGGACCGGCTGCGCGGCTCCAATGGATTCGGCGCCTTCGTCTCGGATACGCTGATGAAGCTCGGCCTGCTCGGCACCATCGTCGGCTTCATCATCATGCTGGCCCCGATCGCGGGGCTGGATGCCGCCGACAAGGTCGCGATGCGCTCCTCGATGGGGCTGATGAGCGACGGCATGGCGGTCGCGATGTACACGACGCTCGCCGGCCTCGTCGGCTCGATCCTGGTCCGTATCCAGTACTATATGCTGGATGCCGCGACCCAGCGGGTGTTCTCGGATGCGGTGGTGCTGACCGAGACCTATGTGACGCCGGTGCTGGAGCGCAAGGGGTCTGGAATCAAGGGTGTCGGAATCCCGTCATGATGGATGATTTCGGTCTCTATCCGCGCGAGGAGCCGTTCGATCCGCTGGGCGTGATGCTGTTCAAGGCGCTCCAGGTGATCGCGTTCCTGTTCTTTCTTGCGCTGCTCGCGGTCTCCCCTGATGCCAAGGAGGGCAAGATCGATTCCAAGGCCGAGTTCATGATCACGCTGGACTGGCCGGATAGCCACCCCGACGACCTCGACCTGTTCGTGCAGGATCCCGTCGGCAATATCGCCTGGTACCGCCATCGTGAGGCCGGCTTCCTGACCCTCGATCGCGACGACCGCGGCGGGGCCAACGACTTCATCATGGTCAACGGCAAGAAGATCGCCTCGCCGATCCGCGAGGAGATCGTCACGGTGCGCGGCATCGTCGCCGGCGAATACACCGTCAACGTCTCGCATTTCGTGGCGACGACCGGCGAACCCGTCACGGCCAATGTGAAGGTGCAGAAGCTCAATCCGACCGCGCAGGTGGTCTTCGACAACAAGTTCACGCTCGACCACACCGGCGACGAGAAGACCGCGGTGCGGTTCCGGCTCGATGCCGAGGGCAAGGTCGTCAATGTGGACCAGCGGCCGAAATCGCTGCTGGAGACGTTCCGCACCGGGTGGCGCAACGGCGCCGATCTCGACCCGAGGACCGGTGTGAGCAACAACGCTGCGAGGGTGCGCCGTGACTAGCCTGCAAACGGTCATCCTCACGCTGTCGCTCGCCTACGCCGTGATCGGCGCGCTGCTGCTGGTCGTGCTGGTCTACGCGCGGCTGCACTGGTCGCTGAAGGCGATCGCCGTGGTCGTGACCAGCGCCTTCTACGTCGTCAGCTTCACCGAAATGCGCGGGCTGCTCGGTTGGGCCAGTGCCGACCGGCTGCCGGCGACTTTCAAGCTGCTGAAGGCCCGCATCGTCGAGCCGCATTCGCTTCAGGGTGATCCCGGCTCGATCTATCTGTGGGTCGAGCAGCTCGACGAGGACAATCGCCCGAGCGGCATCCCGCGCGCCTTCCGCGTGCCCTACGACGACAGGCTCGCCGACAAGACCCATGCCGCGGAGAACGAAATCGCGTTGGGACATCCGCAAGGCGGCCGCGCCGCTGATTTCGGCGGCGGCGATGGCAGCCTCATCGACATGGTCCGCGAATATGTGACGCCCAAGACCATTTTGGAGACCACCGGCGGCGATTCCTCGACCGGCGAATTCATCGCCCCGCCGGCCGGCGCGCAAGGCGTGAGCTTCACCCCGCTGCCGCCGCCCCGGATGCCGCCAAAGGACGAGCAATAGGCTCATCATCATCACCGCAAGATCATCACCGCAAGGCTGCGCTGGTAATCGGCGCGGCGCTGGCGCATGGTTTTGACCTCCCTCAATTTGGCCTTACCGGCCTTCAATAAGAATTGGAGGGTGGAGGGTGCGTGCTCCTAGCTGTCTTTTCGGATATCCACGGCAACAGGCAGGCCTTCGAGGCCTGCCTGAAGGTTGCCCGTGCGAAGGGCGCTGAGCGGTTCGTCCTGCTCGGCGATTTCGTCGGCTATGGCGCCGATCCGGAATGGGTGGTGGATACCGCGATGGAGCTCGTTGCCCAGGGTGCGATCGCCGTGCGCGGCAATCACGACCAGGCGGTCAATTCCCCGACGGAGACCATGAACGCCGAGGCGCAAATCGCGATCGAATGGACCCGCGGCCGGCTTGATAGCGCGCAGAGGCGGTTCCTGACCGAACTGCCGATGCTGGTGGAGGATAGCGATCGTCTCTTCGTGCATTCGGAAGCCTCCAGCCCCCAGCGCTGGCACTATGTCCGCTCGACGGTGGACGCCGCCAAGAGCCTGATTGCAACGCCCGCTCATGTCACGTTTTGCGGCCACATCCATCGTCCCGCGCTCTATTCGATGTCGGTGACGGCCAAGATGACGAGCTTCGTCCCGAAGACCGACGTCCCGGTGCAGCTTCTGCGCGGCCGGCAATGGCTCGCCGTGCTCGGCGCGGTCGGCCAGCCCCGCGACGGCGATCCGTCTGCGGCCTTCGTATTGTTCGACACCGAGACGTGCCAGATCACCTACTGCCGCGCGCCCTATGACATCGAGACCGCGGCGGACAGGATTCGCGACAACGGCCTGCCGCACTGGCTCGCCGACCGGCTCTCGCAGGGGCGCTGACGGCGATGCCGAAGCCCCTGGTCAAATCCGGCGCGTTGATCGATGGTTACACCATCGGTGAATGCGTTCATGCCGGCGGCATGGCGACGTTGTGGACGGTCACCCATCCCGGCATCGACGTGCCCTTGCTGATGAAGATTCCGCGGGTGTCGGAGGGCGAGGATCCCGCCGCGATCGTCTCCTTCGAGATGGAGATGATGATCTTGCCGCGGCTGGCGGGTCCGCACGTCCCGGCCTGTTTCGGCACCGGCGATTTCGCGCACCAGGCCTATGTCGTGATCGAGCGCATCGGCGGGACCACGCTCTACAAGCGGCTGCCCGACCTGCCGTTGCCTTACGACGAGGCGCGGCAGCTCGTCGCCAAGATCGCAACCGCGCTTGCCGATCTCCACCGCCAGAACGTGATCCATCACGACATCAAGCCGAGCAGCATCATGTTCCGCGATAGCGGCGAGGCGGTTCTGATCGACTACGGCCTGTCGCATCACAACCACCTGCCGGATCTCCTGCAGGAGGAATTCCGCCTGCCTTACGGCACCGCGCCCTACATGGCGCCCGAGCGGCTGTCAGGGGTGCGCGACGATCAGCGCAGCGATCTGTTTTCGCTCGGCGTGCTGCTCTATTTCTTCACGACTGGCGAGCGGCCCTTCGGCGAGGGCGAGACGATGCGCGCGATGCGGCGCCGGCTGTGGCGCGATCCGTATCCGCCGCGAAGCTTGCGCGCCGACTACCCGCCCTGGCTTCAGGAGGTGGTGTTGCGATGTCTCGAGATCGAGCCGGTGTGGCGCTATCCGACGGCGTCGCAGCTCGCCTTCGATCTCGCCCATCCGGACCAGGTCAAGCTCACCGCGCGCTCGGAGCGGGTGAAGCGCGACCCCATCGGCGTCGCTTGGCGGCGCCGCTTCAACCAGGGCGTCATGGCGCCGCGCGCGAAATCGGATGTCGCCGCCCAGATCGCATCGAGCCCTATCCTCGCCGTCGCGCTCGACACCGTGGAAGGCGCACCGGAGTTGAACGAGGCGCTGCGTGTGACCACCGAGCGCATCCTTGCCACCTTGCCGTCAGCGCGGCTTGCCTGTGTCAACGTGCTCAAACTGAACCGGATCGCGATCGACCGTACCCTGGACGAGCAGGGGTCCAACAAGCATATCGACCGCCTGGTCGCGCTCAGGCATTGGGCGACGCCGCTCAAGCTGGATGAGAGCCGGCTGTCGGCTCATGTGCTGGAGGCGGTCGATCCCGCCGCCGCGATCCTGGAGTTCGCCGAGGTCAACCAGGTCGACCACGTCATCATCGGTGCGCGGCAGGGCTCGTTCAGGCGCACGCTGCTCGGCAGCGTCTCGGCCAAGGTGGCTTCGGAAGCGGCCTGCACCGTCACCGTGGTACGGCCGCCGCGGATGGCGGGGGAAGCCGGCGAGCCCAATGCCGGCGAAGTGCCGGGATAGGCCGCCTGGCCGATTTGAGGCTGGATCAGGCCGCGTGGGCGGAGTGAGCGGTGCGCTTGCGGCGGATCGGCCAACAGAATTGCGGGCCGGGCCCGCCGTGATCCGCGCTGCCGCCGAAATACTGGATGATCTCGCGGCAGGGCTCGCAACTGAACAGGTTACGCGACGCGGATGCCTTGGTCATTTCCTTGAGGCAGTTCGGGCAGTGCGGTTTCATGGGAGGTGGTCCGGAAAAGAGTGTCTCAGTGTCGGCGCTGCGACGGAAACGAATGATCGAGGTCCGAATTGTCGAGCCCGGCATCGTCGCCGAGTGCGCCATCGGCACGCTCGAGGCGGCCGAAGAAATAGTCGAGGCCCGGATGCGGGCGGCGGGGGATGCGGCACCTGCGCTTCGGCTGGCGCTTCACGAGTGCGATCTGCATGGCGCTCAGCCACGACGACGAAGGTGGATGATGCGGGCGGAAGCCGCGGCCTTCACTGGTCGTGCGACAAAGAGGCTGCGAGTTGCAATCGCCGCGTTGAACCCGAACCACAACGCTACGCCAGTCCAAACCAGGGTCGTCGTCATGATGTGCTCCCGTCAAAAGCAGGCAGGAGTCACTTGCGGTGATTTGCGCGAATCAGTGAAGTCCGGATGAGTACGGATCGAGAGTGCAATTTTAGGCAATACGCGTCACAACACCCGTAAAAGCCGCGGGATTTTCCCCCGTCCGCCCATGCCGTTTGATCCAGCTCAAATCGCTTCGCCGCGAGCTCCTAGCGCGGCATTGCGGATCGCGGCGATGTTGGTCTTGTAGGCTTCCTGCGTGCCGCCCCTGAACACGGATGTGCCGGCGACGAAGGCGTTGGCGCCGGCCGCGGCGAGCGCGCCTGCAACATCGGGGCCGACGCCGCCATCAACCTCGATATCGATCGGGCGTCCGGCCGTCATCGCGCGGATGTCGCGGATCTTGCCGATCGCGGAAGGGATGAAGGCCTGGCCGCCGAAGCCGGGATTGACCGACATCACCAGCACGAGGTCGACGAGGTCGAGGACATATTCGAGCGTGCTGACCGGGGTGCCGGGATTGAGCGAGACGCCGGCCTTCTTGCCGAGCGCGCGGATCGCCTGGAGCGAGCGGTGCAAATGCGGACCGGCCTCCGCATGCACGGTGATGTGGTCGCAGCCGGCTTTCGCAAAGGCCTCGAGATAGGGGTCACAGGGCGAGATCATCAGGTGCGCGTCGAACACCTTCTTCGTGTGCGGGCGCATCGCCTTGATGACGTCGGGACCGTAGGAGATGTTGGGAACGAAGTGACCGTCCATCACGTCGAGATGGATCCAGTCCGCGCCGGCGGCGTCGACGCTGCGCACCTCCTCGCCCAGCCTGGAGAAGTCCGAGGCCAGGATCGAGGGCGCGATTGCCAGGGGGCGGGGGGCGAAGGCTTGGGTCATGGCGCGGTTTCCCGTGGCGGCCGAAAGAAGATTGGGCCTCGCCTAACATGGGCCTCCGTGGCGGGCAATGCAGGGCAGGCGTGCTTCCTGTGGGCGGAAATTTCTGCCGCGGCCGGCATGAATTGCCGGTGTTCCCGCGCCGTCCAAGGCGCGGTGGCGGCGGATTTCATTGAACTTTTTGCGCTGGCACGACGCTTGCTGACGTTACCCGACAGAACATTGGCCGCGGCATGCCGCGTCGGTTGGAGTTGTGCAATGCTGTTAGCCCTTGGCGCCGTGTCCAGCGCGCTCGACGCGATCCAGTCGCTGACGAACTCGAAGTCGTCCTCGTCGACGCAGAAGGCCGGGTCAACGCAGAAGGCCGGATCTTCGCAAGGCGCAACCAACCCGTTCGCGATCGACAGCAGCACGGGCAGCATGACGACCTCATTGGTCGGCTCAGGCAGTCCTCCACAGATCGCGCCGGAGACCATGAACGCGCTGCTCGCCGCGCAGAGCCAGTCGACCGACGGCGCGAGCAGTTCGGCGAGCTCGACCTCGTCGAGTTCGTCGTCCTCGATGTCGAAGGGCCGGGAGACTGCGCTCAAGGATCTGTTCTCGCAGATCGATGCGGACGGCGACGGCAGCATTACCAAGTCCGAGTTCGAGGACGCGCTGGGCGCCGGCGGCACCAACCTCGCGCAGGCCGACGATGTCTTCTCGAAGCTGGATGCGAATGCCGACGGCAACGTCAGCCTTGACGAGATGTCGAAGGCGCTGAAGAGCGGCCACGGACACCATCACGCGCAAGGCGCCGGCGGCGCGGGCGACGGATCGGATTCCTCGTCGAAGTCCGGCGGCGGATCGACCTCGACCACGACGACCGCGGCCGACGGCTCGACCACGACGACCGTCACCTATGCCGACGGCTTCAAGATGTCGACGACGGTGCCGGGCGCCTCCAGCCCCCGCAACTCGGCTTACGATCTGTTCGCGCAGTTGATGCAGCAGCAAGGCGGGCAGGGTTCTTCGGCGGCTGCCGGTTCGTCGATGTCGATGAGCGTGTGAGCGGCATCCGAGATTAGCCGGCATATTCCTGCGTGATGTCACGATAGGCGTACCGGTCGCGGATTTCGTGGTTGAAGAACGCCCCCTTTGAGCGCGTTTCCCTGAACGCGGCGGCGACCTCGGGCGGAATATCCTCGTAGACATAGAGGCGTCCGCTGACGAAAGCCACCTTCAGCTCGCGCGTATCCGGCGCATAGCAAAAGAAGCGGATCACGGAAGACGGCATGGCGGTACACCTTGGCCCGCCAGGATAACGCCGTATCCGCCGTTTCGGTTTCTAGCCGAACCGGTCCTTCCAGGACGGCTGCGCCCCCGGGAACGGCAGCGCGGCCGCGCTATAGACGCCGCGGGCGATTGCGCGTGCGACCACGTTGGCCGCGACGGTGCCGAGTTCGGTGAGGCCGACCAGCGGATCGATCGGCTTCTCACCGGTCGCGGCCGCAAACAGCACGTCTCCGTCGGTCGGTGCATGCACCGGATAGATCGCCCGGGCGAATCCGGTGTGCGCGATCATCGCGAGCCGCTTGGCCTGGGGCTTGGTCAGCACTGCGTCGGTGACGACGGCGCCAATGGTGGTGTTTTCGCGCGCGTTCGCGGAAGGACCGCCCTTGATGCGCATGCGGAGCATGTCGTCGGTGAACTTGTCCGGCAGGCCACGTCCGCCGAACTCGCCGTTCACCTCGAACGGCGCCGCCCAGAACCAGGGTCCGTTGCCGACGGTGACGCTTCCCACCGCGTTGACGGCGACGATCGCGGCGACCTTGACGCCATCAGGCGTTACCGCCGAGGCCGAGCCGAGCCCGCCCTTGAACGTTGCGGTGGTGGCACCGAGGCCGGCGCCGGCGCTGCCGATCGCAAAGTCAGTGCCGGCGGCGGCCGCCGCGGCGTAGCCGAGGTCGCGATAGGGCGAGAACCGTCCCCAGGCCTTGTCGCCCCCATTGAGCAGATCGAACAGGATCGCGCCCGGCACGATCGGGATCAGTGCTTCCCGAACCCGGTGGCCGCGGCCCTGCTCGGCGAGCCAGGCCTGCACTCCGCCGCCGGTATCGAGGCCAAACGCGGAACCGCCTGACAGTGCGATCGCGTCGATGCGCTCGACGGTGTTGGCGAGATCGAGCAGCGCGTCCTCGCGCGTGCCGGGGCCGCCGCCGCGGACGTCGATCGCCGCGACCGCCGGCTGGTCGAAGATGATCGCGGTCGTGCCGGAGGCCACTTTCGTATCTTCGGCATGGCCGACGCGGACGCCGGCAATATCGGTGAGCAGATTTTTCAAGGCGGCCTCATCGTTGAGTGCAGTTCGCGAACTGCGATAGCGCAGAGAGGACGCAGGCTCAACTCGCCAGTGCCGTCCTGAGCATCTTGGCAAGCTCGGACTTGCGGTAGGGCTTTGCCAGCAGCAGCACGCCGGAATCCAGCCGGCCGTGGTGGACGATGGCGTTCTCGGTGTAGCCCGAGGTGAACAGCGTCTTGAGGTCGGGGCGGCGGCGGGCGGCTTCATCGGCAAGCTGGCGGCCGTTCATGTTGCCCGGCATGATGATATCGGTGAAGAGCAGGTCGATGGTCTTGTCGTTGTCGATGATGGTCAGGGCCTCCGCGCCGTTGGCGGCCTCGAGCGCGGTGTAGCCGAGGCTCTTGACCTGGGTCACCACGTATTGCCGCACCAGTGCGTCGTCCTCGACGATCAGGATCTTCTCGTCGCCGCCCGTGATGGGCGCGTTCTGGAGCACTTCGATCTCGGTCTCCTGCACGCCGCTCGAGCGCGGCAGGTAGATCTTGACGCTCGTGCCGTGGCCTTCCTCGCTGTAGATCTTGATGTGGCCGCCGGACTGCTTGACGAAGCCGAACACCATGCTGAGCCCAAGCCCGGTACCCTTGCCAACCTCCTTGGTGGTGAAGAAGGGGTCGAACACCCGGTCGATCAACTCCGGCGGAATTCCGGAGCCGGTGTCGCTGACCGCGATCATCACGTAACTGCCGGCGACCATGTCGGCATTCATGCTGGCATAGCCGTCGTCGAGGAAGACGTTGCGGGTCTCCAGCACCAGGGTGCCGCCATCGGGCATCGCGTCACGCGCGTTCAGCGCGAGATTGAGGATCGCCGTGGAAAGCTGGCCGGGGTCGACCAGAGCCGGCCATGCATCCTCGGTGAGCTGCGGCATGATGGTGATCTGCTCGCCCAGAGTGGGGTGCAACAGCTTGGCGGCTTCGAGTGCCAGCGCATTGACGTCGATCTCGCGGGGCTGGAGCGGCTGCTTGCGGGCGAAGGCAAGCAGGTGCTTGGTCAGCTGCGCGCCGCGCTCGGCGGCGTCGTCGATCAGCTTGGTGATCGCAGCCAGCTCGGGCCGGTCGGCGACCGCGTCGGACAAGATGCCGATCGTGCCGGTGATGACGGTCAGCACGTTGTTGAAATCGTGAGCGACGCCGCCGGTCAACTGACCGATGGAATCCATTTTCTGGACCTGCCGGAACTGGGCTTCGGCGGCCTGCTTCTCCGTGAGATCCCGGCCGATGAAGAAGTGACGCTTCACCGGCTCGGACCAGGTGCCCATCCAGTTCAGCGTGACCTCGTGACCGTCGTAGTGATAGTAGCGCGCCTCGAAGCTGCGCTTGACCGCGCCGCGCCGCGCCGCGCGCATCTCCTCCCGGGTTCTATCGAGGTCGTCGGGGTGAATGAACTCGGTGGCGCTGTGCCCGATCAGATCTTCCGGGCTGAAGCCCAGGATGTCCTTCACGCTTGGGCTGACCTGGATGAAATTGCCGAAACCGTCGGTGACCAGGATCAGGTCCTGCGAAGTCTCGAAGATGCGCTGGCGCTCCTCGATCTCGCGGCGAAGCTTTTCCCTGGATTGCTTCTCCTCGGTGATGTCGTGGGCGATCTTGGAGGCGCCGATGATCTCGCCGCTCTCCGCCCGAAGTGGCGAGACGTTGAGGACGACGTCGAGCGCGCGACCATCCTTCCTGAGACGGACCGTCTCGTGCTGGGCAATCGACTCGTTGCTGCTGATGCGATTGAGAATGCTCCTGACTTCGGGCTTGCGATCCTCAGGCACGATGATGTCGATCGGCTTGCCGACGGCCTCTGCGGCGGAATAGCCGAACAGGTGCTCGGCGGCACGGTTCCAGCCGGTGATGGCGCCGTTGAGCGACTGGGTGATGATGGCGTCGTTGGAGGATTCGACGACGGCGCCATACAGGGCGAGGCGCTTGCCGTAGAAGTCGCGATCCGACGCCGATTGCTCGCGCAGCCTGCCGACAAGACCCACCGTCCGGGCCTGGAGGCGAACGTTCTCGATCAACAGCACCGCCAGCACGAAGCTCGACGCGCAGAGGCCATAGAGACGGCCGGCGTAGAAACCGAGATCGAAGCGCACGACGTTGACGATCGCAGACAGCGCGATGTCGAACAGCCATGCGCACATCACGACCATGAGCCATATGTCGATCACCGAATGCGGGCGCCTGAACCACAGTGAAACGAGCGCGGCGAAGCTCAGCGACCAAACAAAAGACACGACCCCGATCATGGTCGGTGTGTATCGGCTGTCGCGGAGCAGGACCGGCAACAGATCGTGCTGGGCGGTGACGACCCAGGTGAAGGCAGCCATGGTCGCGACGACGCCGAGCACGATGGCGTAGATCACGTTGCTTGTCGTGCCCCGGACCCTGGGGCCGCCATCCTTTTCCTTCAGCCAGGCATAGCCCAGCACGAACAGCGGGAAGGCGCCGTGCCAGACCATGTAGAGCCAGACCGTGGTCTGACTGCCGGCGCCAAACAGCCCGGTCGGCGCGAACAGGCCGGGAAAGGTGAGGGCATGGACCAGCGCTGCCGCGGCGGTGAACAGGTAGCCGGTCGACAGCCACAACAGGGCGCGGGTCCGCAGCACCGAAAACTGCGACAGCAGCAGCACAGCCGTGATGATGTCGCTCACCGCCAGGGCGGATTGGTAGCTCGCGACGAAGGCGGGGACCGGCGGCAGCTGGATACCTGCAAACGGCACGGCCAAGGCGAACAGGATCGAAGAGATGCCGACGATCCACATTGCCGCGGTCCGGTCGGCCGATGCGGCCGGCAGAGTTGAAAGAAATGTGCTTCGGTCGATCGCAGGCACGTTCATCTCATGCAGACCCGTTTTGAGCATCTCCGCAGTTCCAGGATACGGCAGTCTTGATTCCACGGCCCCCACGGTAGCCCGTTCCGGGCGCGTGTCGTGAACTGTTGCAGTGACGACTCAACCGAAGGTTACAGCTTACTTAATTTTGGTGGGAGCGCGGAATAGGGATCGGGTAAGATGCGCTTTACTGGGCGGTGTCACAATGCCCTGCCGCCGCGGCGGGTTCCAGGTTTGAATCATACGATTTGGATCAATCTGTGGGGGTCATTCCCATGCCTCGTGTTCTCATCATCGACGACCAGAAGGACGTGCGCGCGATGGTCGCGATCGTGCTTCGGGTCAACCGTTACGAGGTTGCCGAGGCCGACAGCGGTGCGGCCGGGCTGAAAACCTTCGCGGAAGGCTCTTTTGACGCGGCGATTGTCGATATTTTCCTTGGCGACGTCAGCGGTGTCGACGTCATCGCGACCCTGCGCGAGCAGGCGCCGGGGCTTCCCGTCGTTGCGGTGTCCGGAATGACGGCGCTGGATTTCATGGAGCAGTCGTCCCACCTGGCCAGCGTGGTCTGCCTGCAGAAACCGTTTCGGCCGAACGATCTCCTGCAAGCGCTTCGGAAAGCCCAGGCCGCGGCCAGCGGCGAGCTGCCTGCAGCCGTCTGAACCCGCTGCGAAAAGAAACGCCCCGGGCAAGCCGGGGCGTGGTGACGATCGTATGGCGGTCCGAGGGCGCGGCAAGCGGGCTTAGGTGCCGTTGCCCTTGATCTCGGCATAGTTGCCCTTGGCGTCCCATTTGTAGACGACGTAGTCGATCTGCTTGATGTCGCCCTTGGCGTCATACTCGACCGGACCGATCACGGTGTCCCACTTGCCGGCCTTCATCGCCTCCATGACCTTCTTGGCGTCGGTGGTGCCGGCCTTCTTGGCCGCCTGCGACCACACCTGCATCGCCGCGTAGGTGTAGAGGGTGTAGCCCTCCGGGTCGATATTCTTGGCCTTGAAAGCCTCGACGATCTTCTTCGCGGTCGGCTTGTTGCGCGGATCGGGGCCGAAGGTGAACAGCGTGCCTTCGCCGGCCGGGCCGGTGATGGAGGCGTACTCCTTGTCGGCGAGCGCGTCGCCGGCCATCAGCACGGTCTTGAGGCCCTGGTCGCGCATCTGACGCAGGATCAGGCCGCTCTCCTGATGGTACCCGCCGACATAGACGAGGTCGATGTTGTCGCGCTTCAAGCGCGAGACGATCGCGTTGAAGTCCTTGTCGCCCTTGTTGTAGGACTCGTACATCTTCTCGGTGACGCCGGCCTTGTTGAGCGCCTTCTTGGTCTCATCGGCAAGACCCTTGCCGTAGGTGGTCTTGTCGTTGAGGATCGCGATGTTCTTGCCCTTGAAGTTCTTGGCGATGTACTGCGCCGCGATCAGGCCCTGCTGATCGTCACGACCGCAGACGCGCGCCACGTTCCAGAGCTTGCGCTCGGTGAACAGCGGATTGGTCGAGGCCGGCGTGATCTGCAGCACGTTGCCGTCGGCATAGGCTTCCGAAGCCGGGATCGACGACGACGAGCAATAGTGCCCGGCTACGAATGGGATTTTCGCGCCGGCGATCTTTTCGGCGATCGAGCGCGCCTGCTTCGGGTCGCAGGCGTCGTCCTCGACGGAAAGCGCGAGCTTCTTGCCGTTGACGCCGCCTGCGGCATTGATATCGGCCACGGCCATTTCGGCGCCGTTCTTCATCTGGCGGCCGAAGGCGGACTCGCCGCCGGTCATCGGGCCTGCGACTGCGACGGTGACATCCTGCGCGAACGCCGCGCTCGACAGCGCGATCGACGCGCCGAATGCCAGACCGATGAGCTTCAGTGACTTCATGAGATACCTCGCGGGTGGTCGCCTGTGGAAGTTGCCGGGCGTGCCCGGTCCAAACCGGCGCCATTCTCGAATGAATTTACCGAGAAGTCACCGGCAAAATACGGGCATCGGCAGAGATATCTCGCCACATTCGGCCGCACGCGGGTCGGGCTTGCCGGCCGGTCAGCCGTGCCGGCCGCCCTCCAGGTAGGCAGCGCGAATCTCGGGGCGCTGCAACAATTCGGCGCCGGTACCGGCCAGCGTGATCAGGCCATTGACCATGACGTAGCCGCGATGGGCGAGCTTGAGGGCGTGGTTGGCGTTCTGCTCGACGATCAGGACGGTCAGGCCGTCCTGCCGGTTCAGGGTGCGGATCGCATCGAAGATCTGGCGCGCGATCAGCGGCGCAAGGCCAAGCGAGGGCTCGTCGAGCAGGAGTAGGCGGGGACGGCTCATCAAGGCGCGGCCGATCGCCAGCATCTGCTGCTCGCCGCCGGACAGCGTTCCGCCGCGCTGGGCGTAGCGTTCCTTCAGGCGCGGAAACAGCGTGAAGACGCGTTGCAGCGTCGCCTCGCGTTCGCCCTCCGTGCATTCGGTGGCATCCGCCCCCATCTGGAGGTTTTCCGCCACGCTCATGCGCGGGAAGACGCGGCGGCCCTCCGGCGATTGCGCGATACGCAAATGCGCGATCTCGTGGGTGGGGACGTCGGTGATGTCGCGGCCTTCATACAGGATCTGGCCGGCGCGGGCGCGCGGCTTGCCGAAGATCGTCATCATCAGCGTCGACTTGCCGGCGCCGTTGGCGCCGATCAGCGCCACGATCTCGCCGGCATTGATCTCGACGTCGACGCCCTTCAGCGCCTCGATCTTGCCGTAGGCGGCGCGCAAGCCCCGGATCGCGAGCAGGGGAGAGGGCGCCGCGGTCACGACCCGCCCTCCATCACGGCTGCCGCCTCTTCCTCGTCGGCGCCGAGATAGGCGGCGATCACCTTGGGATCGTCGCGGACCTCGCGCGGCGTGCCTTCGGCGATCTTGACGCCATGGTCCATCACCACGATGTGGTCGGAGATCTCCATCACCACCGACATGTCATGTTCGATCAGGAGGATCGAGGTGCCGAGCTCGTCGCGGATCGAGAGCAGGAGCTCGCTCAAGGCCGCGCTCTCGCGCGCATTGAGGCCGGCGGCGGGCTCGTCCAGGCACAGAAGCGCGGGCTCGGTGCACATTGCGCGCGCGATCTCGAGCCGGCGCTGGTCGCCATAGGCGAAATTGCCTGCGGCATCGTCGGCGCGGTCGAGCAGATTGACCCGCTTGAGCCAGTCCGTGGCGAGATCGATCGCGCGCTTTTCGGCATCGCGATAGCCGGGAGCGCCGATCAGGCCGAGGAAGGTGAAGCCGGAGGCGCGCATCAGTGCGTTGTGCTGCGCCACCATCAGGTTTTCCAGCGCGGTCATGCCGGGAAACAGCCGGATGTTCTGGAAGGTGCGAGCCACCTTGGCTTGCTTGGCGATGCGGAAATCGTTCAGCCGCTCCAGCGCGATCGTCCTGCCGCCGTCATGGCTGAGGCGAATGGCGCCGCCGCTCGGTTTGTAGAACCCGGTGATGCAGTTGAAGACGGTGGTCTTGCCGGCGCCGTTCGGCCCGATCAGCGCGGTGATCTTCTTCCGCTCGGCGGCGAAAGAAAGGTCCTGCACGGCAACGATGCCGCCGAAACGCATGGCGAGCCGGTCGACGCTGAGAATCTTGTCGCCGCTCATCCGTGCCCTTCCTTGACGAGGTCGGAGGAGATCGCTTGCGCCTTGGTCAGATACACGGTCGGTGCGCGATGGCCGATAAGGCCGCGCGGCCGCCAGATCATGATCAGCACCATGGCCATGCCGAACACCAGCATGCGATAGCCCTCCAGGCTTCGGAACAGTTCGAAGCCGCCGATCATGGCGAGCGCGGACAGCGCGACGCCGAGCTGCGAGCCCATGCCGCCGAGGACGACGATGGCGAGCACCAGCGCCGATTCCTGGAAGGTGAAGGATTCCGGGCTGATGAAGCCCTGCCGGGTGGCGAAGAACGCGCCGGCAAAGCCGCCGAACATCGCACCCGTCGCGAACGCCGTGAGCTTGGTGGTCGTGGTGTTGATGCCGAGCGCGCGGCAGGCGACCTCGTCCTCGCGCAAGGCTTCCCAGGCCCGTCCGATCGGGAGGCGGCGCAGGCGGATCGTCGCCCAGTTGGTGAGCAGCGCCAGCGCCAGGATCAGGTAGAACAGGAAGACGATGCGGTGCGTCGGCGAATATTCGATGCCGAGCCTGGCGGCGAGCCCGTCGTCGCTGTTGTCGAGCGGGATGCCGAAGAAGGTGGGGCGGGGAATGCCGGAGACGCCGTTGGGGCCGCCGGTGAGATCCTGCCAGTTGATGATGACCAAGCGGATGATCTCGCCGAAGGCGAGGGTCACGATGGCGAGATAGTCGCCGCGCAGGCGCAGCACGGGGAAGCCAAGCAGGACGCCCCAGAAGGCGGCGAGGATGCCGGCGAGCGGCAGGCAGATCCAGAACGACCAGCCGAAATTGGTGGCGAGCAGTCCGTAGGAATAGGCGCCGACAGCATAGAAGGCGACGTAGCCGAGATCGAGCAGGCCCGCGAGCCCAACCACGACGTTCAATCCCCAGCCCAGCATGACATAGGTGAGCACCAGGATCGCGAGGTCGAGGATGTAGCGCTGGTTATAGAAGATCACCGGCACCAGCAGCGTGAAGATCAGGAGCGCCGGCGCGAGGTAGCGGCCAATGAACGATATGCCGCTCTGCACCGTCGGCGGCACCAGCTTCTCGGCGCCGGTCGGGCCGATCCATTGCCGAAGCAGCTCGATCGCGATCGAGCCGCCGAACACGGCGGCGACGATGGACGCGAGGTCGCCGAAGCGGGTCCAATAGGTGAGCTGCCCGGAGGAGCCCGCCTCGGTGCGGATGCCGATCATCAGCGAGAACAGCACCAACGCGATCAGCGCGTTGACGAAAGCCGTCTTCAGGAGAGCGGAGATGCCAGTTGCAGGTTTGGCCGTGTTGGTCGAGGGAGCTGTCACGCGCGCGACCGTCAGACTTTTTCGACTTCGGGACGGCCGAGCAGGCCGGTCGGCATGAAGATCAGCACCACGATCAGGATCGAGAACGCTGCGACGTCCTTGTACTCGACCGAGAAATAGGCCGACCAGAACGTCTCGATCAGGCCGATCGCGAGGCCGCCGAGCATGGCCCCCGGCAGCGAGCCGATGCCGCCGAGCACGGCAGCGGTGAACGCCTTGATGCCGGCGACGAAGCCCATGAAGAAATCGACGAGGCCGTAATAGAGCAGGTACATCAGGCCCGCGACCGCGGCGAGCGCGGCACCAATCACGAAGGTCATGGAGATGGTGCGGTCGACGTCGACGCCGAGCAGCGCCGCCATGGTCTGGTCCTGCTCGCAGGCGCGCATGTCGCGTCCGAGCCGGGTGCGCGATACCAGCCAGGTGAAGATCGCCAGCAGCACGATAGTGGTGATCACCACCATGATCTGGATGTTGGAGAGCTGGATCACGAAGCCGTCCGTGCTCTCATGCAGGGTGTAGCCACCGGTGATGAAGGGGGGGATCGGCTTGACGCGCGCGCCCTGCGCAACCTGCGAATAGTTGGTCAGCACGAAGGACATGCCGATTGCCGACAGCATCGGGGCGAGGCGGAAGGAATGGCGAAGCGGCCGGTAGGCGATGCGTTCGATGGTCCAGCCATAGAGCGCGGTGATCGCCATCGAGACCAGCAGCACGACCAGCAGGATCAGTGGGATCGCGGTCAGTCCGAACGAGATCAGGATCAGGAAGGTGATCAGGGCGATGAAGCCGCCGATCATGAAGACGTCGCCATGGGCGAAGTTGATCATGCCGACGATGCCGTAGACCATCGTGTAGCCGATGGCGATCAGGCCGTAGATCGAGCCCAGAACGAGACCGTTGATGAGCTGCTGGGCGAAGTAATCCATCTGCTGCCGTACCAAACCTGACGCGGGCTCAAAAGGAGCTCTTAGGAGAGTGGGTTTCTTGGGCCGTTTCTTGGGCCCCGGCAGCCCCTAAGCATTCTTCCGGATTTGTAACAGGAGGGAACTGGCGGCTGCAACAGCTCACGCTCTGGCAGAAGGTCTTGTACAGAGCTCATTTGGCCGTCGGTTCCGCAACTGCGAGGAACCGGGTTCCTCGGGCAACCAAAGCGGATGCCGGCCGTTATCTCGCCTCTGACGTCCAACAAGGGAGTTCTCCGAATGACGAAGCAGCAGAACCAGAATCCGGGTCAGCAGAGTCAGAACCCCGGCCAGCAGCGCCCAGGTCAGCAGCCGGGCCAGCAGCAGGGCGGCGGTCAGAAACCTGGACAGCAGCAGCAGAACGATCCGATGCGCCAGGGCGATCGCCCCGGCCAGCAGCAGGGCAGCCAGCAGGATAAGTAATTTGGGAGCCCGAGAAAGAAGGGTAGTGAGGAGGCCCCGCCGCAAGGCGGGGTCTTTTTTTGGCAGTTGGTTGCCGCGTCAATGCTGCGCATTGCCCCGGAACGACCGGGGGCAGGGCAGTTAAGGTAAACAAAGGGTTTAAATTGCCGCCACAGTCTGATGCGAGTTAGCTCCCGGCAAAGCCTTCCCAGCGGAAGGCGCGTGGTCGACGAAGCGGGAAGCGGCATGTTCAGGAATTGGCGGATAGGCTCGGTCAACGGCGCGCTGCTGGCGGCCTATTTCATTCCGGCCTGGACCATCGTCGCCTTCAACATCATTGTCGCACCGGTGCATGGCCTCTACGAGCGGCCGAGCGTCGCCGTCGCGCTGTTCCTCAGCGACCATCTCCAGATGGCAGGGATGAGCACGGTGCGCGCGGCCTGGCTGCTTGCGCTGGGCCGGCTCACCGTGGTGGCGTTCTTTGCGATCTATCTGGCTCTGCTCTGCGTCCCCCGGACCCGCAAGTCCGGCAGCAGCGACGAGGCGCTCGGGATCGCGCTGGCGATCGGCAGCCTGATCTCGTTTGCCAGCATGGTGATGGCTTCGAAGGTCGGCGAGATGGCCGCGCTCCGGCTGCACGCCACCGAGCTGCTGCTGCTGCTCGGTGCTGCCATCGTGATCCTGATCGAGCGGCCCGATGCGGCTCCGCAGAGCGTCGAGACCCCTGCCGAGATCCCTGCGTCGCTAGGTCTTGAGCAGGCCGAGCTCCTGCACAATCGCTGAGGCTTCCTTGACGGCGTGGTTCGCCGCCGGCACGCCGCAATAGATCGCCTGCTGCAGCAGGATTTCCTTGATGTCGTCGGGGGTGAAGCCCCCCTCCGCGAGCGCCGCACGCACATGCAGGCGAAACTCGTCCCATTGCCCGAGCGCGACCATGGTGCCGATCACCAGCACACGCCGCGTGCGCTCGTCGAAATGCGGCCGGGTCCAGATTTCGCCCCAGGCGTAGCGGGTGATCATGTCCTGGAAGTCGGTGTTGAACGCATTGCGGTTCGCGATCGACTTGTCGACCCAGGCATTGCCCAGCACCTTTCGGCGCACGTTCATGCCGGCATCGCGGCGCTTCTGGTCGTCCATTGTGGTGCCTCCAGTCAATCATTCCGGGGCGATGCGAAGCATCGAACTATGGTGCGCAATTGCGCACCTGAGAATCTCGAGATTCCGGGTTCGCCTCTTCGAGGCGCCCCGGAATGACGGTGACAACAACTAGCGCTGCGTCAAGAACCCCACCACCGCGTCCGTAAACGCGTGCGGCTGCTCGACGTTGGAAATATGCGCGGCGTCGATGATGGTCATGCTTGCGCCCGGAATATTCGAGCGGATCAACTCGCCCGCCGAGATCGGCGTCGCCATGTCGTGACGGCCGGCGATCACCAGCGTTGGGCTCTTGATCTTCGGCAGCAGCGCGCGCTGGTCGAGCGTCGACAGCGCCTCGCAGCAGGCGAGGTAGCCTTCGACGGGGGAGGCGAGCAGCATCGACTTCATCCTCGCGGTGATGTCAGGCTCGCGCTCGCGGAAGTCCTGCGTCAGCCATCCCGCGATCACGGCATCGGCGACCGCGGCGATGCCGCCCTTCTTCACGGCGTCGATGCGCTCCAGCCATTTGGTCGGCTCGGCATAGTAGCAGGAGGTATTGGCGAGGATGAGCTTGCCGAAGCGCTCCGGCGCGTTGGCGCCGAGCCATTGCCCGACCATGCCGCCCATCGACAGGCCGCACCAATGCACCTTCTCGATGTTGAGGTCGTCGAGGATCGCGAGCACGTCGCGGCCGAAGCGCTCCATGGTGTAGGGGCCGGGCGCAACGTTTGACTTGCCGTGGCCGCGGCGGTCGTAGCGGATGACGCGGAACACCTGCGTCAGCGCCTTCATCTGCGGCTCCCACATCTGCAGCGTGCAGCCGAGCGAGTTGGACAGCATCAGCGTCGGCCCGCCGTCGCGGCCCTCGACGGAGACGTTGAGCAGGCAACCGTCGGCATCGATCATGGGCATGCGGCGTCTCCGTCGTGCTTTGCGGTTCTTATTCGCGGTCGAGGCTGTCGAGCAGCCGGTCGATCAAGGCTTGGGAAGCCCCTTGATAGGCCATCGGCTCGAACAATGCCGCAATTTTTTCCGGAGAAAGATGGGCAGTGACCTGCGAATCGGCCGTCAGCACCTCGCGCAAATGTTTCTTCTCGGCGACCGCGCGCTTGCTGGCGGTCTCGATGAGATGATGCGCATCGCTCTTGCCGATCTTGTCGGCCAGCGCGAAGGTGACAGCTTCCGCCATGATCAGGCCGTGCGTCGCATCGAGATTGCTGCGCATGCGCGCGGCGTCGACGTCGAGGCCTTCGGCGATGTCGACGATGGCCGCCAGCGCGCCTGAGGCGACCAGCATCAATTGCGGCAGCGTCGGCCATTCCGCGTGCCAGGGGCCCGCGCTGCGCTCATGATCCTGCACTTGGGCCGCAAATATCGTCGCTGCAAGCTGCGGGGCCATTGTGGCGGCGCCCAGCGCGCTTGCGGCGGCGACCGGGTTGCGCTTGTGCGGCATGGTCGAGGAGCCGCCGCGGCCTTCGCCCGCGGGCTCGAAGGCCTCCGCGACGTCGGTCTGCATCATCAGCGAAACGTCGCGCGCGATCTTGCCGCAGGTTCCAGCCAGAATAGCGAAAGCCGAAGCGGCCTCCGCGATGCGGTCGCGATGGGTGTGCCAGGGCGCTTCCGGTAGCGGCAGGTTCAGCTCCTGCGCCAGCCGCCCGGCCACCGCCAGCCCCTTGTCGCCGAGGGCCGCCAGTGTGCCGGCGGCGCCGCCGAATTGCAGCGCGAGGCCCTCGCGGGAGAGCCGCCGCAGGCGGCAGCGGGCGCGAGCGAGGCCTGCGGCATATTCGGCGGCTTTCAGGCCGAACGGCATCGGTAGCGCGTGCTGCAGCCAGGTCCGTGCCACCATCGCGGTGTTGCGATGGCTGCGCGCCAGCGCGGCGAACCCCTTGATGGCGCGGCTGAGGTCGGCGTCCAGCGCATCGAGGCCGGCGCGAAGCGTGAGCATGGTCGCGGTGTCGATGACATCCTGGCTGGTGGCGCCCCAATGCACGTAGCGCGCGGCCTCGGTGTCGGCCCTGCCGACATTGGCGGTCAGCATCTTGACCAGGGGAATCGCCAGATTGCCCGATCGCGTCGCGGCCTCTGCCAGCGCCGCCATGTCAAAGAAATCGGCCTTGCATGCGGCCTCGATCGAGCCCACCGCAGAGGCCGGAATCACGTCCGTGGCGGCCTCCGCGCGTGCCAGGGCTGCCTCGAAATCGAGCATGTTCTGCAGGGTCGACCGGTCATCGCAGACCGCGCGCATGGCGGCGCTCGACAGCATCGGTGCGAGCAGGGGGGAGAGGGATGTGCTCATATTGCGCGCGACCTAATCATCATGGCCCGGCTGTGCCAATCCCCAACCGCCCGCACACGTCTTTTTGCAGTTGCGAATTTGCATTGCACTTGACCGGGTGTCGCCCTTTCCTTTGCCGCGTGCCTGCGTTACTTGATCAGCACTATAAGTTACGCGATCCGGGAGGCACCCTCATGGCCATGACGATGAACGGCGAAGTCCAGCTTGCGGCGCCGCGCGAGGCCGTGTGGGCCAAGCTCAATGATCCCGAGGTGCTGAAGGCCTGCATCCCCGGCTGCGAGGAGCTCGAGAGGACCGAGGACGGCGGCTTTCGCGCAACGGCGAAAATGAAGGTCGGCCCGGTGTCGGCACGCTTCAAGGGCAAGGTCACGCTCTCCGATCTCGACCCGCCGAACGGCTACAAGATCTCGGGCGAGGGTGAGGGCGGGGTCGCCGGCTTCGCCAAGGGTGGCGCGGTGGTCAAGCTGGCGGAGAAGGACGGCGGCACGCTGCTGTCCTACGATGTCGAGGCGCAGATCGGCGGCAAGTTGGCGCAGCTCGGCCAGCGCCTTATCAACGGCGCCGCCAAGAAACTCGCCGACGAATTTTTCGCGAACTTCGCCAAGGCAGTACAGGGCTGAAGGTCCAGTACCTTTAGCATGGCGCCTTCGGCATGGCACCTTGCGTCCCGGGCGATGTTGCCCCGGGGCATAATGGCCCATATGATGGGTTGGAATAATTATAAGAACCGCTTCGACGGGACCCGTCGGGGCGCTGATAGAGAGTGCTTATGGCAAAAATCTCCCTCATCGTGAACGGCAATCCAGTCACCGCCAACGTCGATCCCCGCACCCTCCTGGTGCAGTTTTTGCGCGAGAATCTGCGCCTGACCGGCACCCATGTCGGCTGCGACACCTCGCAGTGCGGCGCCTGCGTCGTGCATGTCGACGGCAAGGCCGTGAAATCCTGCACCACGCTTGCGGTGATGGCCGACGGCCACGAGGTCAAGACGATCGAGGGGCTGGCCGCAGACGGCGCGCCGCTGCATCCGATGCAGGAGGCCTTCCGCGAGCACCATGGCCTGCAATGCGGCTTCTGCACGCCGGGCATGATCATGACCGCGATCGACATCGTGCACCGCAAGGGCAACGAGCTCGACGACCATACGATCCGGGAAGAATTGGAAGGCAATCTCTGCCGCTGCACCGGCTACCAGAACATCGTCGCCTCGATCTCCGCCGGCGCCAAGGCGATGGCGAAATCCGACCTCGCGTAACGCGCATCCCGCGATCAGGACATTCAGATGTACGAATTCAAATATCATCGCCCCGGGACCGTGCGGCAGGCCGCCAACCTACTGGTGAAGAACGAAGACGCCAAGGTGATCGCTGGCGGCCACACGCTGATTCCCGTCATGAAGCAGCGCCTCGCCAGCCCCCCGCACCTGGTCGACCTCTCCCATATCGAGGGGCTCAATACGATCGAGATGAAAGGCCGTTCGCTGGTGATCGGCGCCACCGCCAAGCACGCCGAGGTCGCGACCTCCGCCATCGTCGGAGAGGCAATCCCGGCGCTCGCGAATCTTGCCGGCGGAATCGGTGATCCCGCCGTACGTCACAAGGGCACGATCGGCGGCTCGCTCGCCAACAACGACCCGACCGCGGACTATCCGGCCGCCGTGCTCGCGCTGGGCGCGACCATCGTCACCAACAAGCGGCGCCTCAAGGCCGAAGAGTATTTCCAGGGCCTGTTCTCGACCGCGCTGGAAGCCGACGAGATCATCACGAAGGTGATGTTCCCGCTGCCGAAGAAGGCGGCCTACGTCAAGTTCCGCAACCAGGCCTCGCGCTATGCGCTGGTTGGCGTGTTCGTGGCGCGGCGTCCGTCCGACGTGCGGGTTGCCGTCACCGGCGCCGGCTCCGAAGGCGTGTTCCGCGTCACTGCGTTCGAGGAAGCCCTGAAGAAGCGCTTCGCCGCGAAGGCGCTTGACGGCATCGAGGTGCCGGCCGAGGGCCTCAACAGCGATATCCACGGCAGCGCCGAATACCGCGCGCATCTCATCGGCGTGCTGACCCGGCGCGCCGTCGACGCCGCCAACGCCAAGGAGTGAGGTGACCTCACGCCTCGGCCCAAACTTGTCCCCGGTGAGGGCGTAGCGAGACTGGCTTTTTCATGACTTCAGCGGCCAATACTTCCGGGGCCAATACTTCAGTTGGGTTGCCGGCATCGGTCGATGCGATGCTCGAACTCCTGACGTCGCGCGGCTACCTCGCGGAGCGGTCGCTGGCGACGGTGACGTATCTCTCGCTGCGCATGGGCCGGCCGCTGTTCCTGGAAGGCGAGGCCGGCGTCGGCAAGACCGAGATCGCCAAGGTCCTGTCCGCTGCGCTCGGGCGGAAGCTGATCCGCCTGCAGTGCTACGAAGGCCTCGACGTCTCCTCCGCGGTCTACGAGTGGAACAGCGCCGCGCAGATGATCGCGATCCGGATGGCGGAAGCCGCCGGCGACACCGATCGCGACCAGCTCTCGAGCGACATCTTCGCCGACCGCTACATGATCAAGCGGCCGCTGCTCCAGGCGCTGGAGCCCGACGTCGCGGGACCACCGGTGCTGCTGATCGACGAGCTCGATCGCGCCGACGAGGCGTTCGAGGCATACTTGCTCGAAATCCTCAGCGACTTCCAGGTGACGATCCCCGAATTCGGCACCGTCAAGGCGCCGAGCCCGCCGATCGTCATCATCACCTCCAACCGCACCCGCGAGATCCACGACGCGCTGAAGCGGCGCTGTCTCTATCACTGGGTCGATTATCCCGCCGCCGAGCGCGAGCTCGCGATCGTCAAGACGCGCGTGCCCGGCATCTCCGCCAAGCTGTCGCAGCAGGTCGTGCGCTTCGTGCAGGCTTTGCGCAACCAGGACTTCTACAAGTCGCCGGGCGTCGCCGAGACCATCGACTGGGCCACCGCGCTGTCGGAGTTAGATGCCCGCTCGCTGACCCCGCAAGTGGTCGGCGACACGCTGGGCGCGCTGCTCAAATACCAGGACGACATCACCCGCATGCAGGGCGACACCCTGCAAAAGGTGCTGAAGGACGCGACCAGCGAGAATTGATTTCGCGCCACAATCGAGCTCGTCATTCCGGGCGCGACGAAGTCGCGAGCTATGGTGCGCAGTTGCGCACCTGAGAATCCATAACCACGATCGGGAGTATGGATTCCGGGCTCGCGACAAGTGGCGCGTCCCGGAATGACGAGGGGATGGATACGAGACCATGGCCATCAACCACCTGGCGCCCGCGCAGACCGAGCAATTCGCCGACAACATCGTCGGCTTCGCCCGCGCGCTGCGCTCTGCGGGCATGCCGGTCGGGCCGGGCGCTGTCATCGACGCCATGAGCGCGCTCCAGGTGATCGACATCGGCAACCGCGCCGATGTCTTCACCACGCTGGAGGCGATCTTCGTCAAGCGTCATGAGCACGCGCTGATCTTCAAGCAGGCCTTCAACCTGTTCTTCCGCGCCTCGGAAGAATGGAAGCACATGCTGGATTCGGTGCCGCTGCCTGACCAGGCCAAGAAGAAGCCGCAGGCGGGCTCCCGCCGCGTGCAGGAGGCGATGTCGCAGCCGCGCATGACCGAGACGCCGCAGCACCAGGAGCAGGATCTGCGCCTGTCGGTGTCCGACAGGGAGATCCTTCAGAAGAAGGATTTTGCGCAGATGAGCGCCGCCGAGATCAGCGAGGCGCTGCGTGCGGTCGAGCGAATGCATCTGCCGCAGGCCGAGCTTCTGACGCGCCGGCACCGGCCTGATGCGCGCGGGCTTCGCCTCGACCTGCGCCGCACGCTGCGCGCCTCCTTGCGCACCGGCGGCGACATCATCGACATCCATCGTCTCGGGCGGATCGAGAAGCCGGCGCCGATCGTGGCGCTGCTCGATATCTCGGGCTCGATGAGCGAGTACACCCGCCTGTTCCTGCATTTCCTCCATGCCATCGGCGATGCGCGCAAGCGCGTCTCGGTGTTCCTGTTCGGCACCCGGCTGACCAACGTCACCCGCGCGCTGCGCCAGCGCGATCCCGACGAGGCGCTGGCGAGCTGTTCTGCCTCGGTCGAGGACTGGGCCGGCGGCACGCGGATCTCGGCCTCGCTGCACAACTTCAACAAATTGTGGGCGCGGCGCGTGCTGAGCCAGGGCGCCATCGTGCTCCTGATCTCCGACGGGCTGGAGCGGGAGGCGGATTCCAGGCTCGCCTTCGAGATGGACCGGCTGCACCGCTCGTGCCGGCGGCTGATCTGGCTCAACCCGCTGCTCCGGTTCGGCGGCTTCGAGGCCAAGGCCCAGGGCATCAAAATGATGCTTCCGCACGTTGACGAATTCCGCCCGGTACATAATTTGAGTTCGATCCAGGAGCTGATCACGACGCTCTCCCGGCCGCTGCCGCCGCATCACCGCAGCCTGATCCGCTCCGCAGCTTGAGAGGCACCCCATGCTCGATCGCGACGAGGATATTCTGAAGGCGGCGGAGGACTGGCAGAAGGCCGGCCGTGGCGTCGCGCTCGCCACCGTGGTGGAGACGTGGGGCTCGGCGCCGCGCCCGGCAGGCTCCAGCCTCGTCATCAACGACGAGGGTACGTTCCTGGGGTCGGTTTCCGGCGGCTGCGTCGAGGGCGCCGTCGTCACCGAGGCCATGGACGTGATCCAGAGCGGCAAGCCGAGGATGCTGGAGTTCGGCGTCGCCGACGAGACCGCCTGGAATGTCGGGCTGTCCTGCGGCGGCACCATCCGCGTCTTCGTCGAAAAGGTCGGTTAGCCGTGAAGCTCGAGATCCTGCACGAACTCAACGCCGAGCGCGCCGCGCGCCGGCCGGTGATCCTGGTGACCGACACCGAGAGCGGCGAGCAGCGCCTGGTGAAGGCGAAGGATTTTGCAAAAGATCCCTTGCGCGCCGAACTCGACAAGCAACTCCGCATGGGCAAGAGCGCCAGTGTCGAGGCCGGCGGCAAGAAGCTTTTCCTCAACGTCTACGCGCCGACCGCAAAACTCGTCATCGTCGGCGCGGTCCATATCAGCCAGGCCTTGGCGCCGCTGGCGCGCTCGCTCGGCTACGACGTGACCGTCGTGGATCCGCGCACGGCGTTCGCCAGCCCCGAACGCTTTCCCGACGTTCCGCTGGTGGCCGAATGGCCGGACACCGCGCTGCCGCCGCTCAATGTCGATGCCTACACCGCCTTCGTCGCGGTGACGCACGACCCCAAGATCGACGACCCCGCGCTACTGCACGCCTTCGAGCGCGGCTGCTTCTATATCGGCGCGCTCGGCTCGCGGAAGACGCACGCCAAGCGCGGCGACCGGCTGCGGGCGCAGGGCGCCAAGGAAAGCGACATCGCGCGCATTCACGCGCCCATTGGCCTTGCGATCGGCGCGGTCTCCCCGTCCGAGATCGCGGTGTCGATCATGGCGGAGATCACCGCGGTGCTCCGCCTGCCACCCAAAGAAAAAGAAGAAGCGGCATGAAGTTCGGCTCGGCGAGCCCCAAGGATGCAATCGGCGGGGTGACCGTCCACACCCTGCGCCAGGGACCGCTGGTGCTGAAGAAGGGCACGACGATCGGGCCTGCCGAGGTCGAGCAGCTCACGCGCGCCGGCATCAAGGACATCGTCGTGGTGCGCATGGAGGCGGGCGACGTCTCCGAGGACGTTGCGGCCGCCGGCATCGCGCTGGCCGTCGGCGGCGAGGGCATTCATGTCGAGCGTGCCTTCACCGGCCGTGCCAATCTGTTCGCCGCACGTCCGGGTGTGCTGGTGATCGACCGCGCCGCGGTCGACCGCATCAACAACATCGACGAAGCCATCACCTTTGCGACGCTCACCGCCTACAAGCCGGTGGTCGAGGGCGAGATGGTCGGCACCGTCAAGATCATCCCGTTCGGCGTCGAAGGCAGTTTGCGCGATGCCGCGGTGAAGGCCGCAGGCAAGGACGTGCTGAAGGTCGCGCCTTACGTGATCCAGCGCGTCGGCGTGGTCTCGACGCTGCTGCCGGGCCTGTCATCCAAGGTGATCGACAAGACGCTGCGCGTCACGGCCGAGCGGCTCGCACCGGCCGGTGCCAGCATCATCGCCGAGCGGCGGGTCCAGCACGACGAAGCCGCGCTGTCGGCGGCGATCAAGGAATTGCTCGGCCTCGGTGCGGAGCTCGTCATCGTGTTCGGCGCGTCCGCGATCGCCGACCGCCGCGACGTGATTCCGGCGGCCGTCACGGGGATCGGCGGCGAGATCGAGCATTTCGGCATGCCGGTCGACCCCGGCAATCTCTTGCTGATCGCGCGGGCCGGCGACGTTCCGGTGCTGGGCGCACCGGGCTGTGCGCGCTCGCCGGTCGAGAACGGTTTCGACTGGGTCTTGATGCGGCTCCTCGCCGGCATCAAGGTGACGCGCTCGGAGCTGATGGGTATGGGCGTCGGCGGCCTCCTGATGGAGATCGTGACGCGGCCGCAGCCGCGCGCACAGCCCGAGACCGAGGGCAATAGCCAGGTCGCCGCCATCGTGCTCGCGGCGGGCCGTTCGACCCGGATGGGCGGGCCAAACAAGCTGCTCGCCGAACTCGACGGCAAGAAGCTGGTGCGAATCGCGACCGAGCAGGCGCTGGCCTCCAGGGCATCCGAGGTGATCGTGGTCACCGGCCACCAGACCGAGCTGGTCGAGCAGGCGCTGCAGGGCCTGAGAGTGAAGTTCGTCAGGAATCCGGATTTTGCCGGCGGGATCGCCAGCTCGGTCAAGGCCGGCATCGCTGCCGTCCCAGAAGCTTGCGACGGCGCCGTGGTGTGCCTGGGCGACATGCCGCTGATCGATGCCGGCCTGATCGATCGTCTCATCGACGGCTTCGCACCGGATCGCGGCAATCTCATCGTCGTGCCCGTGAGCGAGGGCCGCCGCGGCAATCCCGTGCTGTGGTCGCGCCGCTTCTTCAAGGAGCTGATGACGCTCGACGGCGACGTCGGCGCGCGCCATCTGATCGCCAAGCACACCGAGGCCGTAGCCGAGGTGCCCGTCGACGGCGAAAGCGCCTTCCTCGATATCGACACGCCGCAGGCGCTGGAAGCTGCGCGAGGCGGATGACGGTGCCGTAGCTGCGTAGGGTGGATTAGCCGAAGGCGTAATCCACCACCTGTGTGTCTGCGCGGAGACAAAAGAGGTGGATTGCGCTTCGCTAATCCACCCGTGCGCGCACGATTTCAACCACCCGTTCACCATCTGGAAACGACCGCCGCTTAGAGTCGCCTCCACCTGCCTTGGGGGGAGGGGATTTTCCATGGCTTCGAACGTCGTCGCGCGCCGTTGCGCGATGTTTTGCTTTGTCTTGTCAGTTGCCGTCACGGGCGCCCGCTACATCACCGAAGCCCATGCCGCCGGCGCGATTGCAGTCGGCAAATGCGGCGCTTATGGCCAGGCCTTTGATTACGGCCACGAGCACGAGGCGCGTGCCGCGGCGCAGAAGCAGTGCAAGGGCGATTGCACGACCGTGACGATGAAGCGCGCCTGCGCTGCGATGTCGGTCGATCTCGCCAACCCCTGCGGCGCTTATGGCTATGCCGTCAAGCCGAAGATCTCTGCCTCGCTCAACGCCGCCACGCGCGAATGCTACAAATACGGCGGCAAGGAATGCGTGATCCGCGCCTGGGCCTGCGACGCCAAGGGTTGATTTCCTCTTGCTGTCATTCCGGGGCGATGCGTAGCATCGAGCTATGGTGCGCAATTGCGCACCTGAGAATCTCGAGATTCCGGGCTCGGTCCTTTGGACCGCCCCCGAATGACAGTGGAAGGAATAGATGCAGTTCGACACCAAGATCGCGGTCGTGATCCGCACCGATCTTCAAGCCTGGCAGAAGCTTAACGTCGCGTCCTTCCTCACCAGCGGCATTGCCGCGGCTTTTCCCGAATGCATTGGCGATGCCTATGAAGACGCCTCGGGCACGAACTATCATGCGTTGATCGGCCAGCCGATCCTGATCTACGGCGCCGACGGGCCGGCACTATCGCGCGCGCTGGATCGTGCGCTCGTGCGCAACGTCAAGCCGGCGGTCTATACCGAGGACATGTTCAGCACCACGCACGATGCCGCCAATCGCGAGGCGGTGAGGGCCGTGGCGCGCAACGATCTCAATCTCGTCGGCATCGCCATGCGCGCCGAGCGCAAGGTGATCGACAAGATCGTCGACGGCCTGAAGTTCCATAGCTGACACGCCGGCATCGGCGCGGCGTCATCGTGGTGTCATGATGGGGCCGCCTTGCGCAAACTTTGTGCTGTTTGACGCCCATCAAAGGAGCGCGGCGCGGGGTCGTTATTCTGCTCCAAAATGCAGAGGAGCAGACAGATGCCGACCATGAAAGCCGCAATCGTCAAGCAATTCGGCAAGCCGCTGGTGATCGAGGGCGTGCCGGTTCCGCAGCCCGGCCCCGGCGAGATTCTGGTCAAGGTGAAGGCCTGCGGCGTCTGTCACACCGATCTGCATGCAGCCTCCGGCGACTGGCCGGTGAAACCGGTACCGCCCTTCATTCCCGGCCACGAGGCGGCCGGCACCGTCGCCGCGCTCGGGCCCGGCGTGAAGAATCTGAAAGTCGGAGATGCCGTCGGCGTCGCCTGGCTGCACGACGCCTGCATGTCTTGCGAATATTGCGAGACCGGCTGGGAGACCCTGTGCGAGCACCAGCACAATACCGGCTACAGCGTGAACGGCGGCTTCGCAGAATATGTGATCGCCTCGGCCGCCTTCGCCGCAAAGCTGCCGGCGACGGTCGATTTCGCCGCCATCGCGCCGATCCTGTGCGCCGGCGTCACCACCTACAAGGGATTGAAGGAGACGGAGGCCAGGCCCGGCGAGTGGGTGGTGATCTCAGGTGTCGGCGGGCTCGGCCATGTCGCGATTCAGTACGCCAAGGCGATGGGGCTCAAGGTCGCTGCCGTCGATATCGCCGAGGACAAGCTGGAGCTGGCGCGCGAAACCGGCGCCGATCTCGCGGTCAATGCCCTCACCGCTGGTGCGGTGGACCAGGTTCTTGCGGCAACCGGCGGCGGGGCCCACGGCGTGCTGGTGACGGCGGTCTCGACCGCCGCGTTCGCCCAGGCGCTCAAGATGGTGCGCCGGAAGGGCACCGTCAGCCTCGTCGGCCTGCCGCCGGGCGAATTCCCGACGCCGATCTTCGACGTCGTCCTCAAGCGCATCACGGTGCGCGGCTCCATCGTCGGCACGAGGCGCGACCTCGACGAAGCCGTCGCATTCGCCACCGATGGCAAGGTGAAGGCCGAAGTGACGAAGGTGCCGCTAGCGCAGATCAACGATGTCTTCGAGCGGATGAAGGCCGGCAAGATCGACGGTCGCATGGTGCTTGATTTCGGCTAGCGCCTCATCCAGGCGGCATGCCTTCGAACGTTACCAGGCTGGGATCGAGGCGATCCCAGTCATGGCCGCGCGCGGCGAAAGTGACTGCCTGCGGCTTGTAGCGGGCAGGCTCGTCGAGGCTCGCGGCGCGGATTGTGAAGACGTCGGGCTGCGCCGCGAAGGTCATGTACACAGGCACGCCGCACTGCGTGCAGAAGCCGCGCGTCTTCACGTTGCCGCTGTCGGCGACCATATCCCAATGCTTCGCCTCGCCGGTTAGCGTGACGCCGGCTCGTGCGAACGTCGCGTATGAGCCATGCGCACTGCCGCTTTCGCGCTGGCAGTCCCGGCACTGGCAGTGATTGCTGAACAGGGGTTCGCCGGCAATCGAATAGCGGATCGCGCCGCAGGCGCAGCCGCCGGTATAGGGCTTGTCCATTTAAGTGCTTCCCTACTTGTCTTCGCCGGAGATGGCATCCAGCCGCTGCAGCACCTTGACCCAGCCGTCGCTCATGTTGCGATAAGCGGTGTCGTTCGTCGGCGTCACGAAGCCGGAGTGCACCACGCGCACGCGCGTCCCTGCTTCGACCGGCGTGAGGGACCAGGTGACGACGGTGTCAAGCGCCGAGCCGTAACCGGTGTTACCCTCGTCGCCACCCTTCCAGGCATAGGCGAAGCGTTGGTCCGGCACGACTTCCAGAACGCGGCAATGGATCGTGCCATCCCACGCGCCGGCCGGGTTGGTCTTGAACGTGAAAGTGTTGCCTTCGACGGCCTCGAAACCGGTCGGCGGCATCAGCCAGCGTGCAATCAGCTGTGCGCTGGTCAGCGCCTTCCAGATCGTCGCGACGGCGTGAGGGAAGACCTCGTCGATGACGATGTCCTGGGTCTGGATCTTGGAAGCAACAGCACTCACGGATCGATCTCCTTCAATAGGTCACGCAGATTCTGGAAGCGCTCGCGCCAGAACACGCCGTAATGGTCCATCCAGGTTACCAGCGGTTCGAGCCCCTGCGGCGCGGCGCGGTAATAGACGTTGCGGCCCTCTGCGCGCTCGGCGACGAGGCCCGCCTGTTTCAACGACTTCAGGTGCTGCGAGATGGCGCCCTGAGTTACGCCGCTGCCGCGCGTCAGCTCGGCGACGGTGATCTCCTTGCTCTCGAACACGCGCTCGAACACCGCCCGGCGCGTCGGGTCGGCGAGGGCGCGCATCACAGTGGTGACGGGGTTTGGAGCGGTTTCGATCATGTCGTTCAATTAGTCGATGCTAATTCATTAGTCAATACTAATTCTTCTGAGTCTACCCAGATAACAGCCTCAACTTGACTATGACTGACTAGTCAGTCATGTTCATCTAATAATGAAGAAGTCGACCAAGCTCGCCAACAAGTCGGCACAGGGCGCGGAGCCTGCGTCAGCCCGCCGAGAGGTGCCTGCATCGAACCGTGCTGCGCGCGCGCAGGAGCGGCGCGCGGCGATCGTGGACGCCGCGATGGAGGAGTTCATCGCCCGCGGTTTTGCCGCAACGCGCCTCGACGACATTGCCAAACGCGCCGGCGTCGCCAAGGGCACGATCTACCTGCACTTCAAGGACAAGGAATCGATGTTCGAGGAGCTGGTGCGCGTCGTGATCGTGCCGGTCGTGGCGCGGCTGACCGCGCTGCCGCCGCCGACGGGCTCGGTGCGCGACCTCGTCGAGGCCTTTGCCAGCAATTTCCTGAAAGAGGTCATCGGCACCAGGCGGGGTGATCTGGTACGCCTGATTGTGGCGGAGGGCCCGCGCTTTCCGTCCGTCGCCGACTTTTACTACCGCGAGGTCGTCTCGCGCGGGATCGCCGCGATGCGCACGCTGATCGAGCTCGGCATCGCCCGCGGCGAGATCCGGGAGAAGGACCTCGCGCGCTATCCGCAGATCCTGGTCGCGCCCGCGATGATTGCGGTGATCTGGCAAAGCCTGTTTGCGCGGCACGCGCCGCTCGACGCGCAGGACATGCTGCGCGTTCATCTCGATTTGATTTTTGGCGAACGGAGGACGACATGACGTCGTCACGAACCATCTCTCACCTCATCCTGAGGAGCGCGGAACGCGCGTCTCGAAGGATGCAGGCCCGGCTGTGGCTTCCCGCCCTTCGAGACGCCGCTTCGCGGCTCCTCAGGGTGAGGGATCGACAGCCGAATCTGCCGCGCCTCTGTGCGATCGCGGTTCTGGCACTCGCCACCGGTCTCGCCGGGTGCAACGAGAAGCGTGATCCCGGCTTCCAGGGCTGGGTCGAGGCCGACATGATCTTCGTCAGCCCGGACGAAGCGGGGCGGGTGACGAAGCTCAATGTCCGCGAGGGCGACGAGGTCAAGGTCGGCGATGCCCTTTATTCCGTCGACGACGACCTTCAGCTTGCCGATCTCAATCAGCAAAAGGCGACGCTCGCCAACGCACAACAGACCTATGACCGCGCGGCCTCGCTGAGCAAGACCGGCTCCGGCACGCAGGCCAATCTCGATTCGGCCGTGTCTGCCTTGCGCGTCGCGGAAGCGCGGGTGGCGACGTCGGAGACGCGGATGGCGCGGCGCAAGGGCTTTGCGCCCGTTGCCGGCACCATCCAGCAGATCTATTTCCGCGAGGGCGAGATGGTAGCGGCGCAGCGCCCGGTGCTGTCGATCATGCCGCCCGGCAACATGAAGCTGCGCTTCTTCGTGCCAGAGACCGCGCTGCCGAAGCTTGCGATCGGCGACACGGTGCGGATCGGCTGCGACAATTGCGCGGCCGATCTCACCGCAAAGATCTACTTCATTGCGACCTCGGCCGAATACACCCCGCCTGTCATCTACAGCCTCGATGAGCGCAACAAGCTGGTCTATTTGATCCAGGCGCGGCCGTCGCGCCCCGACGCGCTGCGGGTCGGACAGCCGATCGACGTCTATCTCAATCCGAAGACACCGGTGGCGGACAAGCGATGAATGGCGAGAGCGGCATCGCGATCGACGTCAAGGGCCTGACCAAATCGTTCGGCGGCCGCGAGGTCGTGCACGATCTGTCGATGCAGGTGAAGCGCGGCTCGATCTACGGCTTCCTCGGGCCCAACGGCTCGGGCAAGACCACGACCATCCGTATCCTCTGCGGTCTCCTCACCCCGGATAGCGGCGAGGGCACCTGTCTCGGCTACGACATCCGCCGCGATGCCGAAAAGATCAAGCGCCAGGTCGGCTATATGACCCAGCGCTTCAGCCTTTATCAGGATCTTTCGGTGCGCGAGAATCTCGAATTCGTCGCGCGGCTCTATGGCTTGGCCGATGCGCGCGGGGCAGCGCGCGACATGATCAAGCGGCTCGGGCTCTCGGGACGCGAGGAGCAGCTTGCGGGCGAGCTTTCCGGCGGCTGGAAGCAGCGGCTGGCGCTGGGTGCCTGCACGCTGCCCAGTCCGAAACTGTTGCTGCTGGACGAGCCGACCGCCGGCGTCGATCCCAAGGCGCGGCGTGACTTCTGGAACGAGATCCACGCGCTTGCCGCCGAGGGCCTCACCGTGCTGGTCTCGACCCATTATATGGACGAGGCCGAGCGCTGCCACGAGATCGCCTACATCGCCTACGGCCATCTGCTGGTGCACGGCACCGTGGAGGAGGTGATCGCGAAATCCGCGCTGACGACCTACACCGTGACGGGCGAAGACCTGAACGAGCTCGCGGCCGAGCTCACCGGCAAGCCCGGCGTGGATATGGTGGCGCCGTTCGGCACCTCGCTGCACGTTTCGGGGCGGGACGTTGCCGCGCTCAAAGCCAGCATTGCGCCGTGGCGCGAGCGAAGCGGCCTGCACTGGCAGAGGTCGCATCCCTCACTGGAAGACGTGTTCATCGAACTGATGGGGCGCTCCAAGGACAATTTCCAATGAGTGCCGTCGATCATCCCGCACCACAGCACGAAATCCGCGAGCGCTTCGGCTTCCTGCGGCGCTCCTATGCGATGCTGATCAAGGAGTTCATCCAGCTGAGGCGCGACCGCGTCTCGTTCGCGATGATCGTGATGCTGCCGGTGATGCAGCTGATGCTGTTCGGCTATGCCATCAACACCACGCCGCATCATCTGCCGAGCGCGGTGCTGCTCCAGGAGGACTCCGATCTCGCCCGCTCGATCCTGAAAGCTCTGGAGAACACTGCCTATTTCCGCTTCCTTTACGAGGTGCACGATGTCGAGGATTTCGACAATCTGCTGAAATCCGGCAAGGTGCTGTTCGGTGTCGAGATCCCGCGCGGCTTCGAGCGCGCGGTGCGGCGCGGCGACAGACCGGCGCTGCTGGTTGCGGCCGATGCCACCGACCCGGTGGCGGCGAGCGCGGCGATCGGCTCGCTCGGCATGGTCGTGCAGACCGCGCTCAAGCATGATCTCTACATCGGCGATCCCCCGGAGATGCCGTTCGAGATCCGCGCGCATGCCCGCTATAATCCGGCCGCGGCCTCCAGCCTCAACATCGTGCCGGGCCTGGTCGGCACCATCCTCACCATGACCATGCTGATCTTCACCGCGCTGTCGGTCACGCGCGAGGTCGAGCGCGGCACCATGGAGAGCCTGCTGTCGATGCCGATCAAGCCGGTCGAGGTGATGTTCGGCAAGATCGTGCCTTACGTGCTCGTCGGCTTCGTGCAGGCGTTTCTCATCATCGGCATCGGGGTTGGCCTGTTCGGCGTCCCCGTGCTCGGCAATCTGTTCCTGCTGGCACTGCTCTCGACGCTGTTCATCACCACCAATTTGTCGATCGGCTACACCATCTCGACCGTGGTGCAGAACCAGCTCCAGGCCATGCAGATGTCGATGATGTTCTTCCTGCCGAGCATTCTGCTGTCCGGATTCATGTTTCCCTTCGCGGGCATGCCGACCTGGGCGCAATATCTCGGCGAATGCCTGCCGCTGACGCATTACCTTCGCATCGTCCGCGCCATCATGCTGAAGGGCGCGACCATGCAGAATCTGCATTTCGACGCCCTGGCACTGGCGATCCTGATGGCGCTCGCCATGACCATCGCCGTGACGCGCTTCCGCCGCACGCTGGATTGAGGCACAATACCCCGGAATCGAGGGGCGGAATGGTCAGATTTGCCAGCAGGAGGACACGGCAGCACGCCGTGCTATCGGAGGATTTCGAGCGCGAGCTGACACGCGAAGTGCTTCGCACCGAGCTGCTCCGGGTGCGGGCGCTGATCATGACGGGCTGCGTCATGATGGTGCTGCTCACCGCGATCTATTTGATCGACCCCAGTGTGGTGAACCGGGTGTGGCGCGGAACGGAAGGGCTTGTCGAGGTCTACGGCCTGCTCGGCGGCTTCATCCTGTTCGAGGTTTGGGTCCACACCCAGATCAGGAAGAACCTCCGGCTCGATCGCGATCTGCCGGTGATCCGGCGCTATATCGGCACGCTGATCGAGACTTCGCTGCCAACGGTGATCCTGATCCTGCAAACCCGCACCATGGGTGCGAGCCAGGCGCTCGGTTTCGCCGTGCCGCTGATGTACTTCATCTTCGTCATCCTCTCGACCTTGCGGCTCGACTTCTGGCTCTCTGCGTTCACAGGCTTCGTCGCCGCAGCCGGGCTTCTGTCCGTCGCGCTGCTCTACAACGCGGCCGACGAGGCCGGCGAGCCCCTGATCTATTTCCACGCTGTGCGCAGCATCGTCATCCTGATCTGTGGCGCGCTGGCGGGCGCGGTCGGCGCTCAGCTGCGCCGCCAGTTCGCCGCGAGCATCGCGGCGGCGACCGCACGCGACCGGGTGACGAACCTGTTCGGCCAGCACGTCTCTCCGCAGGTGGTGGAGCGGCTGATGGCGGCGGGAACCAGCGGTGGCGGCGACGTCCGCCGCGTCGCTGTGATGTTCGTCGATTTCCGCGGCTTCACGGCGGGCGCGCAGTCGCGCACCCCACAGGAGGTGGTCGACCGGCTCGATGGCGCCTTTGCGGTGCTGGTCGACGTCCTCGATCGCCACGGCGGTATCGTGAACAAGTTTCTCGGCGATGGCTTTCTCGCGCTGTTCGGCGCGCCGCTGGAAGCCTCCGACGCCGCGCATCGCGCGGTTGCCGCAGGCCGCGAGATGCTGAGTGCGATGGACCGCATCAACGCACAGACGAGCTGGCCGCTGCGCATCGGCATCGGCATTCATTTCGGCGAGGTCGTCGCCGGCAATATCGGCTCGCCCCGGCGCAAGGAGTACACGGTGATCGGTGACACCGTGAACTTCGCATCGCGCCTGGAGGCGCTGAACAAGGAGTTCGGCTCGCAACTGCTGATTTCAGCGACCGTGCGCGAGGCGCTGGGCAACGATGGTGACGATGCCGTTGCGCTCGGCGAGGTCGAGGTGCGCGGCTATGAGCGGAAGGTGGCGGTGTTTCAGCTCGGCTGAGGGGCCTTCAAATGTGAGTCGCGTTTCGTGGAAGCGAGCCGCGGTTCGTTGAAGGCTTCTAGAATCTCTTCCGCGATTGCTCCGATTGCTCCGAATTTTGGGGCATGACGAGCGATGTCGCCGGCCTATAGACTGCCGCCCGATGCGGCCGGTCGCGGCCGCAATTTGCATGAGGAAGTGACGATGCAGCGCCGCTACATCACCGTCGACGTGTTCACCGACCGCGCCTTCGGCGGCAACCAGCTCGCCGTGGTGCTCGACGCCGGCGGGCTCACGACGGCGCAGATGCAGAGGATCGCGACCGAGTTCAACTATTCCGAGACCACCTTCGTGCTGCCGCCGCGTGACAAGGCCAACGATGCCGAGGTGCGTATCTTCACCCCGGTCCGGGAGATGCCCTTTGCGGGCCATCCCAATATCGGGACCTCCTTCGTGCTGGCGAGCCTCGCCAAGGAGCCGAAGCCGCGCCTGCTATTCGAGGAGAAGGCCGGGCTCGTGCCGGTCGATATTTTTCGCGAGCAGGGACGGGTGGTCAGCACCGAGCTCACCGCGCCGCAGCCGCTGTCACGGCTTGCGCAGCTTTCTGCCGAAGACGTCGCGGCCTGCATCTCCCTGAGCGCCGATGACATCAGGACCGATCGCCATGCGCCGCAGGTCGTCGGCGTCGGAACGCCCTTCGTGGTGGCGGAAGTACGTTCGCGCGATGCGCTGAAGCGGGCCAGGTCCGACGCGGCGGCCTTCGGCAGGCTCTTGCCGCGCGACGGTGCAGTCTCGGTGTGGTTCTATACGCGCGATGTGCCCGCGGCGGAGGCGCCTAGCGAGATCCAGGCGCGGATGTTCATGCGCGGCGCCGGCGGCTACGCTGAGGATCCCGCCACCGGCAGCGCCACGGTTGCCGCGGCCGCACTGTTCGCCGATCTCGATCCCGTGCGCGATGGCGAGCTCAAGCTCACGGTCGGCCAGGGCTTTGACATGGGCCGGCCGAGCCTGCTGCTGACGCGCCTGCGCAAGCAGGACGGCAAGATCATCTCCGCCCATGTCGGCGGCAGCTGCGTGCAAATGATGGAGGGGACGTTCAAGCTGGCAGGGGAGGGATAGGAACCATCATCCCCGCGCAATGGCGAAGCCGTTGTCGCTGGAGATGCGAGCCCTTGCGAGCCTCGAAGGATGCGCGGCCGAGGTGCAACCTGGGGCACGCCGTCGTGGTTTCGTTCCCCGCCCGAGCTCCGGCTACACCTGCCGTCCCGCCAAATTCTTCACCGCAACCCCATCGCGCTCCTCGATGATCTCCGCGATCATTTGGCGGTGGCAATGCGTGTGATCCCTCTCGTAGCAGAGCAGGCAGACGGGGCCGGCCTTCTTCACCAGCGCCGAGAGCTCGTCCATCGCCTCTTTGGCCTCGGGCGCCTTGAGGTGCTTTGAGAAGATCTTCTCCAGCACATCGTACTGACCGCTGCGTGCGGCGAGCCGGCCTTCCTTCGGCGTGCCGAGCGCGGCGAGGTGGACATAGGCGATACCACGTTCGTCGAGCCCTGCCGAAAGCTGCTTCTTGGAAAAGCCCGGCCGGCGCGAGGATGTCACCGCGCGCACGTCGACCACGAGCTTGACGCCGGCCTCTACCAGCTCATCCAGCACCGCCTTGGGCGGCGTCTGCTCATAGCCGATGGTGAACAGCTTTTTCGCCTTTGCCATGGCGCACCTCAGCTCACCCTTGCGATCAGTTCCATGGCGCCGGCCGGTGCGCGCACCTTGCCCTCGTGGATGACGTAGGCGAACACGTCGCGTGGCTCCTTCTTTGGCTTGGCCTTGTCAACTTTGGGCAGGTCGTCCGGTTCACCGCCCGAAGCCCAGGCCTGAAGGCGCTCGGCCCAGGCATCGAGCTGCTTGGGCGGGTAGCAGGTCTTGATCTCGTCATTGCCCTTCTGCAGCCGGGCATAGACGAAATCACCGGCGACGTCGGCGATGGCGGGATATTTGCCGTGCTCGGCGAACACCACGGGCGTCTCGAACTCGCGGATCAGCGCCACGAAGTCCGGTGTGCAGAAGCTGTCGTGGCGGACCTCGACGACGTGGCGCAGCGCGCGTCCCTCGAGCTTGCGCGGCAATAGCTCGAGGAACTTGCCGAAATCGGCGCCGTCGAATTTCTTGGTCGGCGCGAACTGCCACAGCACCGGCCCGAGACGGTCGCCGAGCTCCAGCACGCCGGAATCATAGAACCGCTTGATGGAATCGCCGGCTTCCGCCAGCACCCGGCGGTTGGTGGCGAATCGCGGTCCCTTCACCGAGAACACGAAGCCGTCGGGCACCTCGCTCGCCCATTTGCGAAAGCTCTCCGGCTTCTGCGAGCCGTAATAGGTGCCGTTGATCTCGATCGAGGTCAGCTTCGAGGCCGCGTAGGACAGCTCCTTCGCCTGCGTCAGCTTCTCCGGATAGAACACGCCGCGCCACGGCTCGAACGTCCAGCCGCCGATGCCGATGAAGATGTTGCCTGACTTTTTGGACGCAGTTTTTGCTTTGGCCACGGAAGGATCTCGCATCGACGTGGAGGGGATGCCGTCATCCTAGTCAAACCAGTTGTGATTGGCCAGTTGCTGCGTCCCGTCTAAGGTCGCGGCAGGATCTGCGAAAAAGGAGAAAAAGGATGCGGATGCTGATGGTGGGAGCGGCGCTCGTCATGATGACATCTGCTGCCATGATATCTCCAGTCATGGCGGATGACGACGATGCGAAGGGCGCGCAGAAGCTCGCCATGCAGGGCCGCGACGATTACTGGCATTGCCTGGCGCGGGAATATTCGCGCGACAGCAATCGGGGAATGACGGAACAGGATTTTGGCCGCTCGGTCGCGGGCGCCTGTTCGTCGGAGCGGCAATATTACCGAGTGGCGCTGCTCGACTATCTCACCACGCAGTACCCGAGCATCGATGCCGGCGCCCATCTCGCTACCGCGAACAGGGCAGTGGAGGCCGCGCAGAAGGACATCGTGACGGCCTTCGTCAAGCAGAGGCCGCCAGCGAAGTAGGCAACGGCTAATAGCGAGCAGGGCAGAAGCCTGGACCGCCTCATCAGCCATTCGCCTCACGGCAGCCCTTCCGGCTCCGCGCGCATCCGTGATATCACGGGGCGTATCTGGAACGGGGATGGGTTTCCATGGCGTCTGAGTCGGTAGGGGGCATTTTGGGCGTGATCGCTGCCGCGATCGTGCTTGCAGTCGCCGTCGTGTTCGGGCCGATTGGCCAGTACGGCAAGCCGCCTAAGCCGGCGAAAGTCGAGCCGGCGCCGGCTGCCGCACCCGCGGCTCCCGCCGCGCCGGCGCCGCGCGGGCCGATCATCCGGGAAGTGCCCAACCAATAAGGCACGAAAATCGTCCTTTTCGCCCCTTGCGAAGCGGTCTTGTCATTCCTATCTAGCTTTTAACGGCGCCGTTGAGCGAAAACTCCGGCGTTGGAACGACCTTGGAATAGCTTGGGCTCGCGCCGGATGTACGCGCGGCCCGCCGTTCCGGGGTCGTTGGCATTTTAGGGCCTCTTTTGGCCAAATTCCCTTGGAAACCCCGGCTTGGCAGCGCAGGACGCGGCGGATATACGCTGCCGTCATGAATGAAGCGATCAGACCGGGCTCCGACAATCCGCTGCAGGCTCAAGCAGGGCCGGAACTGTCGGTCATCGTCCCGACCTTCAATGAGCGCGACAATGTCACGGTGCTGTACCGGCGGCTGGAGGCGGTGCTCGCCAACGTCGCCTGGGAAGTCGTGTTCGTCGACGACAATTCACCTGATGGCACCTGGGACGTCGTGCGCGCGCTGGCGCAGCAGGACAGCCGCGTGCGCTGTATCCGCCGCATCGGCCGCCGCGGCCTGTCGGGCGCCTGCATCGAGGGCATCCTGGCGTCCAGCGCGCCCTTTGTGGCCGTGATCGACGCCGACCTCCAGCACGACGAGACGCAACTGCCGAAGATGCTGTTGCTGCTCGCAAGCGACGAGGCCGACCTCGTGGTCGGCAGCCGCTACATCGAGGGCTACAAGAGCGAGGGCTTCAACAAGCAGCGCGCCGGCGCCAGCGCGCTGGCAACCGAGTTCGCCAGGAAGATGCTGCGGGTCGAGATCGCCGATCCCATGAGCGGCTTCTTCATGATCCGCCGCGATCGTTTCGAGCAGCTCGCGCCGAAGCTCTCCGTGCACGGCTTCAAGATCCTGCTCGACGTCGTCGCGACCGCGCACGGCGGCTTGCGGGCGGTCGAGATTCCCTACACTTTCGGCGCCCGTCAGCACGGCGAAAGCAAGCTCGATTCCATGGTCGCGCTCGATTTCCTCGGCCTCGTGCTGGCCAAGCTGAGCAACGACATCGTCTCGCTGCGCTTCATCCTGTTCGCGATGGTCGGCGGCATCGGCCTCGTGGTGCATCTCACCACGCTGTTCATCGGACTTCAGCTGTTCAAGGTGCCGTTCGCGGAGGCGCAGGCCGCCGGCGCCATCGTCGCCATGACCAGCAATTTCATCCTCAACAACTTCCTCACCTATCGCGACCAGCGGCTGAAGGGCTTTGCGCTGCTGCGCGGCCTGATCGCCTTTTACATCGTGTGCAGCGTCGGCCTGCTCGCCAATGTCGGCGTCGCCTTCTCGGTCTACGACCAGGAGCCGATCTGGTGGCTGGCCGGCATGGCCGGTGCGCTGATGGGTGTGGTGTGGAACTACGCGATGTCAGGCCTGTTCGTCTGGCGCAAGAAATAACCCACGATGGGCGGGGCTGACGCGCGGATCGTCCGCAATACCGTGCTGCTGATTCTGGCGCTGGTGGCCCTGCGGCTCGTCGCGGCCGCGTTCACGCCGATCACCTTCGACGAAGCCTATTACTGGATGTGGTCGAACAACCTCGCCGGGGGCTATTACGACCATCCGCCGATGGTCGCCTATGTCATCCGCGCCGGCACCATGATCGCCGGCGATACCGAACTCGGCGTCCGCCTCGTCTCGATCCTGCTCGCACTGCCGATGAGCTATGCGATCTACCGCTCCGCTGCGATCCTGTTCGGCGGCGCGCGCGTGGCGGCGACCAGCGCCGTCCTGCTCAACGTAACCATGATGGCCTCCGTCGGCACGCTGATCGTGACGCCGGATGCGCCGCTCCTGGTCGCATCCAGCTTCGTGCTGTTCTTCCTCGCAAAAGTACTGGAGACCGGCCGCGGCGTCTGGTGGCTTGCGGTCGGCGCGGCCGTCGGTGCGGCACTGCTGTCGAAATACACGGCGATGTTCTTTGGCGCCGGGATCCTGATCTGGCTCGCTTGCGTGCCGAAGCTCAGGCGCTGGTTCCTCTCGCCCTGGCCCTATCTCGGCGGTCTCGTTGCGCTGGCGCTGTTCTCGCCGGTGATCCTCTGGAATGCGGACCATCAATGGGTCTCGTTCGCAAAGCAGCTCGGGCGCGCGAAGATCGAGGACTTCCGACCCGTCTTCATCGCCGAGCTGATCCCCACCCAGATCGCGTTCGCAACCCCGCTGGTCTTCATCCTCGGCGCGATGGGTCTGCACGCGCTGACCTTGCGCCGGGCCGGCGCACTGGCCTCGCGTGTGCTGATCGAGGCGATGTTCTGGACCATCGTCGCCTATTTCGTCTGGCATTCGCTGCATGCCCGCGTCGAGGCCAACTGGTTCGCACCGGTGTATCCGCCCTTCGTCGTCGCCGCGGCCGCTGCCGCCAACCTCGTGCAATGGAAGCCGCGCCAGCGCCGCCTGGTGGATTTCTGCCTGCGCTGGGCCGCGCCTGTCGGCATCGTGATGTTTGCAGCGCTCATCGTGCAGGCCAACACCGGCTGGCTCTCGGGTTATCGCCGCGATGCCACCGTGCGCAGCGTCGGTGTCGGCTGGCGCGAGCTCGCTGCCGAAATCGAAGCCGTGCGCGCGCGCCATGGCGCGACCTGCGTGCTCGCGCAGGACTACGGCACCACGGGCTGGCTGGCCTTTTACTTGCCCCGCGGCACCTGCGTGGTGCAGCAGAACCAGCGCATCCGCTGGGTCAACATGGGCGAGCCCGATCCAAAGCTGCTCGCGGGCAAGCTGCTCTATGTCGACGAGCTGCGCCCGGACGGTCATCCCGTCCTCAACGACCTCTTTGCGAAGGTGACGCAGGTCGCGCAATTGCAGCGCAAGCGCGGGCCCCTCGTGGTCGAGACCTACAGCGTCGATCTGCTGGAGGGCGCCAAGGGCGACGTTCTCGACCGCTCGCCGCCGCCGGAAGCGCGGTAGTAGGCCGCAATGCTTCCACAGCGTCGTCCCCGCGAACGCGGGGACCCATACCCCCAGGGAGCAGTTTGGCGAAGACTGTTCGTGGGCGATCTTTCAGTTGGTATGGCCAGCTGTGCTCATCGACAGATCACGCGGTATGGGTCCTGGCGTTCGCGGGGACGACAGCCGAGTGCTGGGTCGATAGCAACGACTATCAGTCGATCATCTCAGCCTTTGTCGCACCCTGGCCCGGCCCACTGTGATCCCGCCAGAACCACACGGTCACGACGCCGGAGCGGCCACGGACCTGGGCGAGCAGGGGGCCCGACAGGACGCCGTCGGGAGCCCCGTGGAAGTCGGCCGTATCCAGCAGCGTATTGCTCAGGGCGAGTCGTGCATCGTTCTGGACGGCGACTTCCATCAGCCGGCTCGCGACGTTGACCGTGTCGCCTGTCGCCGTGATGTGCTGGTGACTTTCGCCGAGGCGGGAGGCGACGATCTCGCCGAAATGCGCGCCGATCTTGAAGCCGAGCTGACCGCCGATCGCTGACGGCAGCGAGGCGATCCAGTGTTCGACACCGCGATGCAGGTCGATCGCGCATTTGAGCGCGCGCGCGGCGTCATCGGGCATCGCGGCCGGCAGACCGAACAGGATCATGGCGCCGTCGCCGAGAAAGCCGGTGATCATGCCGCCGCAATCGACCGCGGCCTTGTCGATCCGCGCGTGAAACGCCTGCAGGATCTCCTGAAGCGCGTCCGGATCGATCCGTTCGCTCAAGGAAGTGAAGCCGGAGAGATCGATGAAGACGATCGCGGCGTCTTGCCGGACCGGTTTGGACAGGAAATTCGGATCGCGCGCCAGCCATTCCTGCACGGCCGGTGCCTGGAATTGTGCGAGAGACCTGCTCTTGGCGGCGAGATATTGCGTGCGGCGGCCTCCGGCCCACAGCTGCACACCGGCAAAGATCGCAACCGGCGGCACCGCGGCGGCGAGCGTGGTTGCCGCATTCAGCCAGACGCCATGCGTGAACGCGAAGGCATTGAGGCCGGCCCAGGCGATCATCACCGCGGCCGCCGCCATGATGCCGAGCGCGCTACGCCGCCAGGCCAGCAAGCCGACCAGCAGCATCGGCAGCAGGATCGCAGCGAGCGCGTCGGCGATATGGACCCTATGGTCGCGCACGATGCCGTCGCCGGAAACGAGGTGGGTGATCGCGGTCGAGACCACCTCGACGCCGGGCATCAGGGAATCGAACGGTGTCGGGTAGAAGTCGCCGCCGCCGGCGACCGAGGCGCCGATCACGACGATCCGGTTCTCGATCGCGGCGCGATTGAGCGTGCCGTCGAAAATGCTCTGCGCGCTCACGGTGCGGATGGTGCGGCGGGGACCGTAATAGGTGATCGGCAGCGCGAAATCGGTGTCGGTCGGCACCGCGCGATCGCCGAGCATGAGGTGATCCGGCGCGATCGTCAGCGGCTTATCGAGCGCGCGCGTCGCGACGCGCAACGGGAACGACAGCTCGACCTTGTCGCGGGTCCGGAACAGCATCGGTACCGAGAGCGGCGATCCCGATTGTCCGGTCGCGACATTGACGATGCCGACCTCGGCGTGGTCGGCGAACGCTGGCAGCGGCAGCAGGAAACGTTCGGCTTGCGGCAGCACGGCGAGGGGACCTGCACTGCCGGGCGCCACGTTCTCGCTGGCGGAGGGGAAGATCGCGGCGGCGGCGAGCACCATGGGGCCGGTGGCGAGCGTGTTTGCGAGCGTGGCGTCGCCGATCGCAGCGCTGCGGTCGACGAGCAGGAGATCGATCGCGACGACCTTCGGCTTGAACTGCACGATGGTGTCGACGACGCGGGCGAGATCGGCGCGCGGCAGCGGATAGCTGCCGCCGCGCTTCACCACGGTGTCGTCGATCGCGACGATGGTGACGAGATCGGGCGGACGCTGCACCCCGCGGACCTGTGTTCGCCAATCGGTCAGCGTTGCTTCGAGGCGGTCGAGAAAGCGCAGATGGCCGCCTGCGTGCGCGGCAAAGATGCCCGCGCCCCACAGCGCGGTGAGGGCGAGTGCCACCAGGATCTGAACGCGTCTCGTCATTACGTCGTACTGCAATCTTCTTTTTCTTCGGCCCTGTGGGCCGAGGTCTATTGACCAAGTCTTATTGACCAAGTCTTGCCATGAGAGCGTCGATGCGCGGCTGGCCCCACTGCTTCACTGTCAAAGGTCCGGTCGCTTCCACGTCGACGCCTTGGCCGGGGCCCAGCACGACGCCGCGCCCACGAGCCCTGCGGCTGACGTCGACACGGCCGTCGGCGACGAAGACGGAGGTCTTGGCCTCAGCGACGTCGACGGCCCATCTGGTGCCGCGCACCGCGGCAATCGCCTGCGGCGTCAGCACCTTGAAGGGATTGCCGCCCGGCTTCCTGGGCACTTCGACCAGCAGGGCTTTGCTGCTCAACTCGACGGAGTCAATATGTCCGTCGCGGTTGGCGTCCTTTAGTTCAAATCTGGCGCCGTTTTCTGCAACGATGGTGATGCCGTTGTCGCAGCGCCAGGTCTGCGTGCCGGCGGCCGAGGCCGACGATGTGCAAGCTGCATTGGCAGGCTGCGCGGCCGCGTATCCCATCAACAACGACGACGCCAGAGCAAGATATCCGGCGCGCGCGAACCTTCTCATGCCAGCCTCCGTTTGCATGCCCGGCACAATTCAAGGCGATGTTGATACGGTACCGTATCACACGCAGAGGCTGCTGAAAAGTGCCGCTTTACGAGCTATTTTCTTGCCGAGGCCTTTTCCAGAGCGGTGCGATCAACTTTCGGTCAGGGCGCGGTCGCCGTGTGGGCGGTCCGAGCGCTGTGTGATGTGCGTGATCTTGCCCGCCGTTCTCGTGTCACCCACGCGCCGGCGGGAAGGCCGGCGCACCAGCCTCGCGCAACGCTTCCCCGCTATCTTCCGGGTATCGAAGGCCACGAAAACGACTTGGTTGGGTGGCCCTAGAGAGGCGGCGGGAGACGATCGCTGAATGCGCCGCTCCTGCCGAGAATTATAGTTAACAGACGCGGCTAAGTCCGTGGTTCTGCGGGCTTTTTTCTCGAAATGGGACGACGCTAACGAGCTGCCGCACATCTGCCCGAACTTAATCCGCATTTAACTAAAAGTCGCCTTAATGACGCTCCGACCCTCTGCGAGATGCTGTTCCCGGATCGTGACCAGCGGCACTTCGAAGGGGGACTGAGTGACACCGTCCTGGACGCAAGGCGAATGAGTAAGAGTATCGCTGCGCAGAGTAACGCGGCACGGAAGTCCAAGAATTCTCTTCGGAAGTCTTCCCGGAAAATGACCACGACCAATTGGCTTGGCGCCGCGGCCATCGGCTGCGTCGTGATGGGTGCCGGCTGGACTATCTACAGCAACGTCTTCGGCGCGAGCGTCTATCCGACCGTCGGCGGCATTGGCTACGACGAGCCGGTGATCAAGCGTGCGCCCAAGGTCGCGCTGCGCGAGGCCGGCGACGCCATCAAGGAAGCTTTTGCGCTCCTGCCTGACCGGTTGCAGGTCGCCGCCCCGATCTCGCGTGAGATGTTCAACGAGCGCTTTGCTGCCGCTGCGACCCAAGGCGTGGCATCGAACGCGGCCAGCGCGGCGCCAGCGACCCAGGTTGCGGTGGCCAAGGACGCGCCGAAGCAGAGCGTGATCGCGAAGGTCGCGGAAGCACTGAAGCCGTCGGCCCCGGCCAAAATTGCTGAGAAGTCCGCTGACAAGACCGGGGACAAGGCCAAGCGCGCTCCGGATGCCCAGATGCAACTCGCCTCGGCCGATCCGGCCCAGATCGTGCCGGCACCGGAAGCGAAGAAGTCGTTCGCCGATCGCGCCAAGGCCGCGGTGATGTCGATCACCGGTCCGCGGCAGTCGATGGTCGAAAAACTCTGGGGCAAGCGCGAGCCGTCCGGCGGGCTGCTGGCCTACGCCTCGGCCGATGCCAGCGTGACCGCGTCGATCGCGCCGAAGGAGCAGAACCCGATGTTCGGCGGCGCGCCGCCCTATGAGCGTGACACCGCGGTCTACGACATCACTGCCAAGACGGTGTATCTGCCCGACGGCACCAAGCTCGAGGCGCATTCCGGCCTCGGCTCCAGTCTCGACGATCCGCGCTCCCAGCGCACGCGCATGCGCGGCGTGACGCCGCCGCACATCTACACGCTGAAGCCGCGCGAAGCGCTGTTCCACGGCGTGCCCGCGTTGCGCCTGACCCCGATCGGCGGCGAGAGCGCGATCTACGGCCGTGACGGCCTGCTTGCGCACACCTTCATGCTCGGGCCGAACGGCGATTCCAACGGCTGCGTGTCGTTCAAGGACTATTACGCGTTCCTCGACGCCTACCGCAACAAGGGCATCCGCAAGCTCGCGGTGCTGGCGCGGGTGGAGTGAGGCGCAGCGCGCCTCACTCTTTCTGCACGATCAGCGCTTGACGAAGACCAGGTTGCAGGCGCGCGCCTCGTTGCGCTTGCCGGTGCCGCGGGTGCGATCGAACTGCGCGTCGACCGTAAAGGCGTAAGGCGAGCCGGGCGCAAGGTTGTTGAGCGTGTACGCGCTTGCCCCCGTTGTGCCGCGCGCGCTCAACGTCGTCTTGCCGTCGGCCTGGATTTGGCCGTCGATCTCCAGGCGGTTGACGCCGTCCTTGCTCTGAGCCTCGGCGTGAAACACGCCGTTGGTCACGGTGCCGGCGAGGGGCCTGGTGAAGCCCTGCGCCTTGCCGGAAGCCGGGCAGTTCAGCGTCACGTCCCAAGTGCCGTCGAAGTCCTTGCTGCCGCCGGCGCGGGTATTGGTCGCAGGCGCCAGCGCCACCTTCTGCTTCAGGCCCTCGATCCGCGCCTTGGCGAGATTGGCGAAGCTGCAACTGGAAAATCGCGTCAGATGGTCCTCGAAGGCGCTGACGGTGCCGATGGTGTCGGCAGCCTTCCAGTGCGCCTCCGCGGATGCGCACGGGTCGGCCCGCGGCGCGGCCTGCGGAGCTGCGGGTGCGATCGTGACCGACACCGGTCCGTTCAGGTAGAACTTGCCGATGATCGATAGCGACAGCTCCGGGAGCTGCGTCTTGCCGCTGGCATCATAGACGTCGCTGCTGATGTCGCGAAACACATCGCCGATCTCCTGCGGCTCTTCGATGTGCTTGAGGAACGCGGCCGTGTAGGGGCTGTTGCGGCCGACGCCGTCCGCCGCGGTCTGCCCCGATTGCGTCGAGAACGACACGATCGTGCCGCGCGGAGCTTCGACCTTCGACAGGCCGCGCCCGATCGAGGCGGCCCGCGTCGCCGAGCGCTTGAGAGTTTCCGCCAGCGGATTGTCGCGGCAGGAATCGAGCACCAGGATGCGGAGGTTCTTGGCTTGCTGCAGATCGTTCACGATGTCGTCGACCCGCACGAAGCGCTTCAGGTCGGCCTCATCGGTGAGCGTGGCGTCGACAGGCATCAAATAGTTCACGCCGTTGTACTGCATCGCATGGCCGCTGTAATAGAATATGGCAACGTCAGCTCTGCTCGCGGCGCGCGCGAAGCGGATGGTCAGATCCTGCATGTCGGCCTGGCGCAGGTCGATGCCCTGGATCACCTCGAAGCCGCTGCGCTTGAGTGAGGCTGCGACGTCCTCGGCATCGTGTGACGGGTTGGGCAGCTGCGCCGTCGATGTATAGGCGCCGTTGCCGATCACCAATGCCACGCGCGTGTCCGCAGATGCAGTATCGGGAGACAGCCAGCCGGCGAGGAGGCCCAGGCAAAATAAAGATGAGGACAATCTGGAAAGAGCACGCATGAATGCCTTCCAAGAAAATATCGAAAAATATCCCTCCAGATTAGCGTAAGCCGCGCCGACTTCAATGCCCTCGCCGGGAAAACGATCAGATTTCGCGACCGTGATGTCGGGTCACGCTGCCATCGCCTTGCGCAGGGCCATTTCGGTCGCGATCGCTTCCCGCACGGCCGGCCGCGCCTGCATGCGCCCGAGATAGGCTGACAGAGACGGCCATTGCGCGATGTCGACGCCTGCGGGACGGAGCAGCAGCAAGGCCCAGGTGAGGTGGGCATCCGCGACGGTGAAGCCGTCACCCACGAGGAATTCGCGCTCCGCCAGATGCGCCGACGGCACCGACAATGTCTGCGTGATTCTGACGCGCGGCTTGGCGAGCGAGCCATCGTCCTTGTACCAGAAGGCCGGAAACAGAAACGCCTTGTGGATCTCGGCGCCGATGAAGCTCAGCCACTCCTGCAGGCGATAGCGATCGGGATCCCCGAACGCCGGCGCAAGGCCCGCCGTCGGCTTCACGTCTGCGATGTATTGCAGCACTGCCGCGCTCTCGGTCAGCCGTTCGCCGTTCTCCAGCGCCAGGACCGGCACCGCGCCCTTCGGCGACACGCCGAGGAAATCGCTGCCGTCGTCCACGACCTGCTTGGTCCAGATATGGGCGAGGTGATACTGCGCCTCGATACCGGCCTCCATCAGCGCGATGCGACTCGAGAGCGAGCAGGCCATCGGAAAGAAATAGAGTTGCAGCATCGGATGCTCCGTCAAATCAGCGCATCGCTGCGCGCGATGATCGCGAAGCGGTCCGAGAGCTCGGCCAGCGCGACCTCGTGAATCGTCCGGGCGTCCAGTGTGCCGCCGCGGCCATCCGGCAGGTCACGGGTGGCGCAGGCATCGGCCGCGATCGTCGTCCGCAGGCCGAGGTCGAGCGCGGCGCGGGCGGTCGAGGAGATGCACATGTGGGTCATGAAGCCGGCCAGCACGATGTTCTTGCATCCGGTCGCGGCAAGCCGGGCTTGCAGATCGGTGCCGGCGAATGAGTTCGGCAGCGCTTTCTCGATCACGGGCTCGCCTGCTTGCGGCGTCAGGCGATCGACGATCGCGCCGCGCGCCGCCTCGCGATCGAACAGGCTGCCGGCGCGGCCCTTGTGCGCGACATGGATGATCGCAGCGCCGCTCTCCCGTGCCCGCGCCAGCAGGCGCGCCGCCGCGGCGATCGCCGGCTGTGCATCGGGAAGGGCCAACGGGCCGGCGCAATATTCGTTCTGGATGTCGATCAGCACGAGGCAGGCCTCGTTGAGCTTCGGCGGATTGAGATCGGCGCCGGCGAGTTCGAGCAGGGTCTTGGGAGCGGTCATGCTGGTCAGGCCTTCCAGGGAGATCGGATGGCGTCACATTAGCGCAGCATGGGCCTGCTATTGTGCAGGACTATTGCAGCTAATGGCTGCAGATTTGCAGGACGCGGCATCGCCTGCTAGGCTCGCCCGGATGAACTGGGACGATCTGCGCATCATTGCCGCGGTGAGGGACGAGGGCACCTATGCCGGCGCCAGCGCGCGGCTGCGCATCGACGAGACCACCGTCGGCCGCCGGCTCGCACGCATTCAGCGCGATCTCGGCGTGCTGCTGTTCGATGCCGTGGACGGCCAGCGCCGTCCGACGCGCCATTGCGAGGCGGTGCTCGAGCATGTCGGCGCGATGGCCGTCCATGTCGCGGCGATCGACCGCATCAAGGAGAGCCAGCCCGGCCCGGTCGGCCGCCTGCGCATCGCCTCGACCAACGCGGTCGCCGAAGAGTTGCTGGCGCCGCACGCGAGCAGCTTCCTGCGCGATCATCCCGGCCTGACCCTGCAATTCCTGACGTCCAGCGGCAACGTCAAATTCTCGCGCTGGCAGGCCGACCTCGCCATTCGCCTGCGCAAGCCGGAGAAGGGCGACTTCACCATCTCCAAGCTCGGCGATGTCAGGCTGTATTTCTTCGAGCCCGCCGACCGCGCCGGCGGCGAGCCGGTCGCCTGCATCTATCCCGATGAGCTCGACACCATTCCCGAACAGCAGTTCTTGCGCGCGAAGCGGCTGACGAACGTTCGCTGCATCACCGACAATGTCCGCATCATCAGGACCTTGATCCAGTCGCATCAGGCCGTCGGCGTGCTGCCCGAGCACAGCTGCGAAGGCCTGTTCGCCGACCGCAGCCTGCGCGCGACGCTGCTGCCGAGGCGGCGCGACGTCTGGCTCTTGGTGCAGAACCATCTCAAGCGCGATCCCGCGACGCGCGTGACGATCGACTGGGTGAGGGCGTGTTTCCAGGAAACTTCGCGCCCTTGACGCACATGGCGCTGTGATCCTCGCGTCACACTGCGCAAGCTGTGTCGAAAAATCTTCGAGCTCCCCCTTGCAACCCGAACGTGCCTGGTCTATTAGCCCGCTCCTTCGCTAGGCCATGTGTCCGGGCTCTCTGAGATCCCGGCTGGCGCGAGCCGGTCTCCGGTTTCGTGTTCCGCCGAATGAAGACGCAGGATGTAGCTCATGGAGAGCGCCGGAGTAAAATTCGGAGGCATCGGTTCGATTCCGATTTCTTGTACCAACCAAAGGATAGCTCAGTGGTAGAGCAGATGACGTTTAATCATCGTGACGCGGGTTCGAATCCCGCTCCAGCGCTACGGGTCAGCCTGAAAAACTGACACCTCTGACGAGGACCGGACGCGCGCTTCAGTCGCAGTCCGGCCGTTTTGCCGCAAGGCTTTCCGTCCGAACCTAGACACTGTGAGACCGGCTTTGCGCCGCGGGTAGATACCGCTTGCGTTGATGCCGGGTGGCTCCGCTCGGCCGCGCGACATCCGTCGCGCGATCGCGCGCGTGCGCCCGTCGTCATGCGAGCTCAAGCCTCGGTCCGTCGATCTCTCAGGAAGCGTCGTCCGCGTCCTCAAATCCTTTGCAAACGAAACCTGTTGTCCGGCATCCGGCCGGACGCAAAACGATGGAGGCGTGCCATGACTTCGAACAAGGGCTGGCATTTGCTGATGCTGAACGTGACGGTCAAGGATGGCGAGCGTGCGCTGCTCACGCGCAACGGGCAGCTCGTGCGCGTGCTCGCGCCCGGCAGGCATCGTCTGTTCGATCCCCTGCACGAGCTCAAGGCCGAGGTGCTCGATGTGGTCCGCAGCGAATTCTCTGCGGATCGCTACGCGGTGCTGAAGGCCGCACGGCCTGATCTCGCCGCCGAACTGTTCGAGGCGGTCGAGACCAAGGCGGACGAGATCGCCATCGTCAGCCTCGACGGCCGGCCCGTGCATCTGATGACGCCCTGGCAGGTGCGCGTCTACTGGAAGGTCGCAACGAGCGTCGATGTCGAGCGCATCGACGTGTCCAGCGATGTCAGGGTCGGCGCGCGGCATCTGGCCATGATCGAGCGTAACCGCTCGGCCGTGACGTCGGAGACGGTGGTCGAGAACCACGAGGCGGGCCTGCTCTATGTCGAGGGCCGGCTCGTCGAGCGGCTCGTGCCCGGTCGGCACGCCTTCTGGACCGTCGGCCGCAAGATCGAGGTGAAGCGCCTCGACCTGCGGCCCCAGGCGGTCGAGATCACCGCGCAGGAGATGCTGACCAAGGATCGCATCGCGCTGCGGGTGACGCTGACGGCGTTCCGTAAGGTGGTCGATCCCGAGCGGACGGTTGCGACCGTGCCCGACGTGGATGCGTGGCTGTACCGTTTGGTGCAGTTCGCGATCCGCGAGGCGGTTGCGGGCCGGACGCTGGACGAGGTGCTGTCTGCGAAGGCGGCGCTGGATGCGGAGCTGCGCGACTATGTGCGGGCACGCGTCGCGGAGTCCGGTGTCGAGGTCACCGAGCTCGGCGTCAAGGACGTGATCCTGCCCGGCGAGATCCGGGAGTTGGTGAACAAGGTGGTGGAGGCGGAGCGGGTCGCCAAGGCGAACCTGATCCGCCGGCAGGAGGAGACCGCGGCGACGCGTTCGCTTCTGAACACCGCCCGCCTGATGGAGGAGAACCCCCTGCTGCTGCGGCTCAAGGAGCTGGAGTCGCTGGAGCGGCTGGTCGAGAAGGTCGGCCGCATCGACCTCCACGCCGGCAACGGCGAGGGCCTCGATGCCCTTCTGACCCGGCTCGTGCGCCTGAAGGCCCCCGAGAGTGCGTAAAACCGAAGGGCCGCCCACGGGCGGCCCTTCACTTATCCGTCGTCGTCGCTTGCAATGAACGCCGAACCGCGCCTGTGCGACCAAAATCACGGAGCCGGGATTGCGCGCGCGCGAAGGTTGCGTAATCTCGCGAAGACCACGGGTTTGATCAGGGCAGGCGCATGACGATTCTTCAGGACTCCATCCGGCCGTCGCGAGCGCAATCGCGGGAATGGAAGGTGATCGTCATCCTGATCCTGCTGGTCCCGGTGCTGTGGTCCCCGCTGATCCTGTTTCGCTTCGTCCTCTATCAGCCGTTCAGCATCCCCTCCAATTCGATGGCGCCGACGCTGATGGTCGGTGACTACGTCTTCGCCGCCAAATATGCCTATGGCTACGGCCGGTATTCATTGCCGTTCGCGTCGTCCTGGATCTCGGGTCGCGTCTTCGCCGCCGACCCGGAATACGGCGACATCGTCGTGTTCCGGACCGCAAAGGACAGCTCGGTCGACTACGTCAAACGCGTGGTCGGGCTGCCCGGCGACCGCATCCAGATGCGGCAGGGCCAGTTCATCCTCAACGACCGGCCGGTGACGCGCGTCGCGCTCGAGGACGGGCTCGCCGACAACGCCTGCGGTGGGGATGGCGGCGTCAGGGTCAAGCGTTGGCGCGAGACGCTGCCGAGCGGCGCGTCCTATGTCACCAACGACTGCCTCGACAACGGTTTCCTGGACAACACCAACGTCTTCACGGTGCCCCCGGGCCATTTCTTCGTGCTCGGCGACAACCGCGACAATTCCACCGACAGCCGCATGCTGTCGACGTTCGGTTTCGTGCCGATGGACAATCTCGTCGGCAAGGTGACGCGCATCTTCTGGTCGCTCGACGAAGACGGCGAGCCGCACATGGAGCGGCTGGGCAAGGTAGAGTGAGGGCCGTCGTCATTCCGGGGCGCGCGAAGCGCGAGCCCGGAATCCATAACCACAGGCGGATGGAATGGCCTATTACGTCTACATCCTCGCGAGTAAGAAGCATGGCACGCTCTACATCGGCGTGACCAACGACCTCGTGCGCCGTGTATACGAGCACAAGACGAAAGCCGTCCCCGGCTTCACGACGAAGTACGGCGTCGACAAGCTCGTCTTGTTCGAAATCTACGACGATCCTACGACGGCGATCGCCCGCGAGAAAGAACTCAAGAAGTGGCGGCGGGATTGGAAGACGCGCCTGATCGAAGAGCAAAACCCGAATTGGGATGATCTCTATCCGGGGATAGCCAACTGAGTTTAGTGGTTATGGATTCCGGGCTCGCGCCCAAGCGGGCGCGCCCCGGAATGACGAGCGGAGAGTGTTTGCCCCCCAAACAAAAACCCCGGCATCGCTGCCGGGGTTTCGTAGTTCTTGAGGTCGTTGGACCTTAGAAGTCCATGCCGCCCATGCCGCCGCCCGGGGGCATCGCCGGACCGGCGCCGCCCTTCTTGGGCAGCTCGGCGACCATGGCTTCCGTGGTGATCAGGAGCGCGGCCACCGAGGCAGCGTTCTGGATCGCGGTACGGACCACCTTGGTCGGGTCGATGATGCCCTTCTTGACGAGGTCGGCATATTCGCCGGTCTGGGAGTCGAAGCCGTAAGCGTAGGTCTTGCTCTCCAGGATCTTGCCGACGATCACCGAGCCGTCTTCACCGGCGTTGATCGCGATCTGGCGAGCCGGAGCCGACAGCGCCTTGCGCACGATCTCGACGCCGGTCTTCTGGTCGTCGTTCTTGGTGCGCAGGCCCTTGAGCTGCTCGGAGGCACGGAGCAGGGCGACGCCGCCGCCCGGAACGATGCCTTCTTCCACAGCCGCGCGGGTCGCATGCATCGCGTCATCAACGCGATCCTTGCGCTCCTTCACCTCGACCTCGGTCGCGCCGCCGACGCGGATCACCGCGACGCCGCCAGCGAGCTTGGCAAGACGCTCCTGGAGCTTCTCACGGTCGTAATCCGAGGTGGTCTCCTCGATCTGCGCCTTGATCTGGGCCACGCGCGCCTCGATGTCGGCCTTCTTGCCGGCGCCGTTGACGATCGTGGTGTTCTCCTTGTCGATCATCACCTTCTTGGCGCGACCGAGCATGTTGAGCGTGACGTTCTCGAGCTTGATGCCGAGATCTTCCGAGATCGCCTGGCCGCCGGTCAGGATCGCGATGTCCTGCAGCATGGCCTTGCGGCGATCGCCGAAGCCCGGAGCCTTGACGGCCGCGACCTTCAGGCCGCCACGGAGGCGGTTCACGACCAGGGTCGCGAGGGCTTCGCCTTCGACGTCCTCGGCGACGATGACCAGCGGCTTGCCGGTCTGCACCACGGCCTCGAGCAGCGGCAGCAGCTCGTTCAGCGAGGAGAGCTTCTTCTCGTTGATGAGGATGTAGGCGTCGTCCATCTCAACGCGCATCTTGTCGGCGTTGGTGACGAAGTAGGGCGAGATGTAGCCGCGGTCGAACTGCATGCCCTCGACGACGTCGAGCTCGGTCTCGAGCGACTTGGCTTCCTCGACGGTGATGACACCCTCGTTGCCGACCTTCTTCATGGCGTCGGAGAGGAACTTGCCGATCTCCTGGTCGCCGTTGGCCGAGATGGTGCCGACCTGGGCGATCTCGTCGTTCGAGGTGACCTTCTTGGAGTTCTTCTGGAGGTCTGCAACGACGGCCTCGACCGCGAGGTCGATACCGCGCTTGAGGTCCATCGGGTTCATGCCGGCGGCAACCGACTTGGCGCCTTCGCGCACGATCGCCTGGGCCAGCACGGTGGCGGTGGTGGTGCCGTCGCCGGCCGCGTCAGCGGACTTGGAGGCGACTTCGCGCACCATCTGGGCGCCCATGTTCTCGAACTTGTCCTCGAGCTCGATCTCCTTGGCGACGGTGACGCCGTCCTTGGTGATGCGGGGAGCGCCGAACGACTTGTCGAGCACGACGTTGCGGCCCTTCGGACCGAGCGTGACCTTTACCGCGTTGGCGAGGATGTCGACGCCGCGCAGCATCTTGTCGCGCGCTTCAACCGAGAATTTGACTTCTTTGGCTGCCATCTGGAATTTTCCTTGAGGTTGACTGGAGGGAGAGAGGGGCTCTTAGGCCGCCTTCTTCTTGGAAGCGGGGACGTCGAGGACGCCCATGATGTCGCTTTCCTTCATGATCAAGAGATCGACGCCGTCGATCTTGACTTCAGTGCCGGACCACTTGCCGAACAGCACGCGGTCGCCGACCTTGAGGTCGATCGGGATCAGCTTGCCGGCTTCGTCGCGGCCACCGGGGCCGACGGCGACGACTTCGCCCTGGGAGGGCTTTTCCTTGGCAGTGTCGGGGATGATGATGCCGCCGGCGGTCTTCTCTTCTGCGTCGATGCGCTTGACCACGACGCGGTCGTGAAGCGGACGGAATTTCATGCAGCTCTCCTAAGCATTTGCACGAGTTGATGATTTTCGTCTGTTAGCAATCTGTGCCCGCGAGTGCTAGCACAGGCGAGGCTGAAATAGGACAGGAATTTTGCGGGAGCAAGGGCTTCTAGCAGAAAAATCAGCACCCGGAAGCGCGGACTGCCAGAATCTCTTTTCCATCGTTAACCGAGGCCGAGCCGTATTAGCACGGTGATCCATCTGCTGCTAACGCATTGAATTTCAACAGCTTGTTAAACTTTTGGGCTTGAGATGGGTTGTCAGTTTGCGTCACATTTCTCTCATGTGAGCGCATCAGTACCGGGTGGCTCGTAAGGCGCACACCGACCAGGCCGCCCCTTGAATGCGCTCCTGCAAAGGAGGTTGGCATGGGCGTGCGGAGTGGGGGCGTTTCCGAGGACTTTCGGAAACAGCTTTTAGGTTACGGGCTGACGACGGCACAAATCCTCTACCGGATGCCGGATCATCCCTCGCTGCTCCAGACCTACGTCTGGCAGAACTACGACATGTTTCCGAAATTCCCGGCGCTGAAGGATTTCCTGGCCTTCTGGCAGGAAAAGCTGGACGGTCCCCTCCATTCGGTCACCGTCGCGCACTCCAAGCTGATCAAGCCGGCCGAGCTGCGCGCCGTGGATGGCGTGTTCCGGCTGCATTGAGACGAATATCGGTCTCGTAGGGTGGGCCAAGGCGCTTAAGCGCCGTGCCCACCATCTCTCCATGATCGCGCGCGGAAGGTAGGCACGCTTCCGCCGTCGCTCTTCGAGCTATGGCGGACCAGTCGTTTTGCCAACCCTACCGATATCTCCCTTGCAGCTCGTCGGACGAACGCACTATTCCCGGGATCGCCTGAGGGGCGATCAGGCGCCCTCGCTGCAATAGCGTCTCCACATCGCGCGATAGGCCTCGTCGACCGCTCGCCCGTATGAGACGGGGTTGCTGGCGGCTGCGGCCCGGATCTTGTCGGGCAGCTCGCGGCGCAACCTGTCGAGCTCGCTGATCTCAGAACCTCGGCTCGTTGCGATTTCGATATACGCCTCATGGCTGTCCGTGACCCAGTCCGGCAAGCCGAGAGCGGTGAGGATGGAGCCGGCAGCACGGCTGGGCAGGCTGTTGCCGAGCTTCGCCACCACCGGCACGCCCATCTGCAAGGCTTCCCACGTGCTGACGCCGCCGTTCTGCGGGAACGGGTCGAGGCAGATATCGACGCGATTGAACGATGCCAGATGTTTGCTTCGCAAGGTGGCGCCGAGCAGATCGACGCGTTCGGCCGGCAATCCGCAAGCCTCGAACCGCGCCAGCAAATTTTCGCGGACCAGCTGGTCGTCCAGCGCAACATCCTTGATCAGCAGTCGCGAGCCCGGCACCCGCTCGAGAATCCTGGACCAGACTTGCGCCGCCTCGTCCGAAATCTTGCTGATGCGGTTGAAGACGCCGAAGGTGACGAAGCCGTTCGAGATCGCCGGCGTAGGTGCCCGCGGAATCTCGGTCGGCAGCGAGGCCAGCGTCACGAAGCACGGCAGGTCGACAACGGTCTCCGCAAACAGATGCCGAACCTCGAAGGGAATCGCGACCGGGTCCGAGAACAGATAATCGATCGTCGGCAGCCCGGTGCCAGTGCCGTGACCCCAGCCGTGCACCTGGATCGGTGCAGGCTTGCGCGCAAACACGCCGAGGCGGTTGCCTCTGGTATGGCCGGACAGATCGATCAGGATGTCGATGCCGTCGGCGCGGATCTCGGCGGTGAGGCGATCTTCGGTCCATTGCGAGGCGTCGCGCCAGCGATCGGCGATCCCCTGAAATTCACCGGTCGTCGCATCCACTTTCGACGAACAAGCGTAGCACACGACCTCGAACTGTGCCCGGTCATGGTGTTGGAGCACCGGCTTGAAAATCAACGCAGCCGAATGCGCGTTGAAATCCGACGAGACATAGCCGAGCACCAGACGGCGGTCCGGATCGCGGTTGTTGTCATGCGGGCCCGCCGCGCCTGAAGCGATTTTCGCGCCGACACGCTCCCACCACACCTGACGCGCCTGCTGATGCCGTTCAACGGTGGCGTCCCCCGCAAAATCGAGCGTGAATATCTTGTTGGAGATCGCGCTCTGCAGGTCAGGCTGGATGTCGAGGGCTCTGTCGAAACTGGCGAGGGCTTCGTCGACCCGGCCAAGTCCGGCGAGGCAAAGACCCAGCACCAGGTGAGCTTGAATGGAATCGGGATCGATCGCCAGCGCCTGCTGGCAGTCGTGGGATGCGTGGGCAATTTGCTGGATCTGGAGCAGGACACTGGCCCGCGCGAGCCACCCATTCGCGTCGTCGGGTGCCAGCGCAATTGCCTGATTGCCGTCTGCCAGCGCTTCGTCAAATCGCTGAAGTTCCCGTAAAGCCGTGGCACGGTTCGCCAGCGCCGCGGCATAGTCGGGCTTGATCGACAGCGCGCGGTTCAAGCTTGCGACGGCCTCGTCATAATTGCGTTGACGGCACAGCGCCCAACCCCGGCCGTTGTGGGCTTCGGCAAGGCTTGCGTCGAGTGCGATCGCCTTGTCGTAGCTGTGAAGCGCCTCCTCGTGAAGATCGAGGGCCACGCTCGCGTTACCGAGATTGGAGAGGGTTGCGGCGTGGTTGGGCCGCAAGGCGAGGGCCTTTCGATAGCTCGCGCAGGCCTCGTCGTGACGGCGCAGCCCGTTGAGCGCGACGCCCAGCCTCATATGAGCATCGGCAGATTGCGGATCCACGGCGACCGCCCGGCTCAGCAGGATTTCGGCTTGCTGAAAATTCTTGGCGTCGGACTCCAAAGCACCGAGCATGTGCAGCGCCATGAATTGGTTGGGCGCGAGCTGCAGGAGTTGCCGATAGGCAGCCTGGGCCTCGGCGAGAAGCCCCATCTTGTGTAGCTGGAGCGCATGCCCGAGCAACGGCAGCACTTCGGCTTTTTGCCGTTTCTGAAGCCGGGCATTTTGAAATGCACGCTGACCTACGCTGTTGCCCATGGCTTCAATCCCCCAGAATCTCTCTTCGAGATTAATTCAGCGGGAGAACGAATACGAGACGACGGCCGTTCGCCACGACAGCTTGGGACAAGCTACGACCGATCGGGTCATTGAGCCGCTAGCCTTGCGCCCGGCAATTGCCGCCTCATCCAAGACTGGATAATCTGTGCTCGGGTTGTACCCGTCCGGCGGGCGCGCTCAGATCAGGGAGGCAGACAATGGCCAAGCAAAAGGCATCAAGACCCGCAACGAAGACCGCAGTGAAGAAGCGGAGCGGCGCCAAAGCGGCGGCGCGATCCTCGGCACGCAAGGCGGTGAAGGCAAAGGCTCGCACTGCCGTACCGAAGAAGCCCGCACGTCCCAGGCAGCGCATCGCGATCAGCCATCACCGCGAGGAAGACTTCAAGGCCGATGGCCTGCGCGCTTACGCGAAATACCGCGACCTCGGCATCGCCGACGCTAGCCATGGCCTCGCGCAAGCGCACGTGATCCGGCTGCAAGGTCCTTGCGATCCGGCTGAGGTGTCAAAGCTGCATTTTCACGACGTCGACTTCCAGATGGTCTACGTGCTCAAGGGCTGGGTGAAGACTTATATGGACGGGCAGGGCGAGACGTTGATGAAAGAAGGCAGCGCCTGGACCCAGCCGCCGAAGATCAAGCACATGATCCTGGATTATTCGGATGACGTCGAACTGCTGGAGGTGATCCTGCCGGCGGAGTTCAGGACGGTGGAGTTGAAGGCGTAGGCGATCTCTCTCCTTCGTCATTGCTGTGACGGGTACGTAGCCCGGATTGCGCTGCATTCCATCCGGGCTGCAGGACTGTCGCGACTCCAGCCCCAACACCGCCCATCAAACACGTCGTCAGCGTTCCCGTCACGATCGCTAAAAAGCACGCGATCTGGGAAACCGGGCAATTACCAGTCGGATGGTTTCAGCTGACCTGCAGGGCGGGCGCTAACCAATCGAAAATACCTCTCGCAGCAACTCAAGGATGTGAAAACGCGGGAGTGCTTTCATGGCGACCAACACTTTTGGCCGACGCGGCGTTACGGCGCCACCGTCAAGAGCGTCGTTTCAACCCGTCGCCGCGCCGACCGTGCGGGAGATCGTGCGCGACCCCGCTCGGCCCTTGCCCAGCGAAGGGACGCTTTTTGGCGATAACAGGCTTCTGGCCGATATCCCTTTCCTCACCATTGGCCTGATTTTCGGTCTGCTTTTGATCTTCGCTCTGCAACGCAGTCTGGCCATCGACGTTGCGCGGGATGGTGACCTCGACGTCCGCTCGCTGATCGCCCAGGGCGCGTCGGGCTACGATCTCGTTGTCGGACGAGGAGAGTGGTGGAGGATTGGCCTTGCGCCGCTGCTGCACGGCAGCGGGTGGCACCTCGTCAGCAACTGCATTGGGTTGTTCATCGTCGGCGTCAGGCTGGAGTCTCTGATCGGCCGTGGCTGGTTTGCGCTGATCTTCGTCGCCAGTGCAGTGGCGGGCGAGGTCGGCTCTCTGCTGGGCAATGGCCCCGGCACGGTGGGCGTGGGCGCGTCCGGCGCCATCACCGGGCTCATCGCCGCGCTGTTCGTCGCGAGCTTCGAGCCCGAAGCGGACGCCGATCAAACCATATCGAGACTGAAGACGTCGCTCTTCTTCGGTGTTCCCGCACTGCTGCCGCTGGCCTTCGGCGCCTCGGGCAATGTCAACTATTATGCCCATGCAGGCGGTGCGGTGGCCGGTGCCGCGCTTGCGATTACGCCGTGGCTCGCCTTCTGGTCCTATGACAGCCTGCCGCGGAGCGCCGGCATGACGTTGCTTGCAGCATCCCTCGGATCTCTGATCTGCGCCGGCTTCGCCGCCGTTCATTATTCGTCCTACATGGCCGATGCCGTGCATTATATCCGCGCGTCGGAAGTGCCGGCGAAGGCTGACGAGATGGTCAGCCGGTCGTTCGATCTCGTCACCCGCTACCCAAAAGATGCGCGGGCCCACGTGTTCCGTGCGGTCTTCTTCCTGGAACAAGCCAACCTCAGTGCCGCCGAGACGGAGGCGCGAACCGCCCTGTCGCTCGCCGCTTCAGATGTGGCGGGTGGGCCGGTGCGCTCCGGGGCGCAAGGCTTGATGGCGGTGTTGCTGTGGGCGCAGGGACGAACGAGCGAGGCGAAGGCCATGGCGGTCGAGCCCTGCCGTGCCAAGCTGGCCGAGGTGCGCCGCATCTTGCAGAAGTCGAAATTGTGCAGTTGACCAGGCTACGGCATCACCACGGGTCACGTTATGACCCCCACCACCGCGCCCATCACGCACGTCGTCAGCGTCCCTGATACGATCGACTTCAATCCCAGCGCGTTGATCTCCTCGCGCCGCTCCGGCGCCATCACGCCCAAGCCGCCGATCATGATGCCGAGGCTGGCGAAATTGGCGAAGCCGCACATCGCGTAGAGCATGATCAGGCGCGAGCGCGGCTCGAGCGCATCACCCGGCAGCTTCGCAAAGTCGACATAGGCGATCAATTCGTTGAGCACGGTCTTGGTGCCCATCAGGCTGCCGGCCGTCACCGCCTGATCCCATGGCAGCCCCATCAGCCAGCACACCGGCGCCATCACGAGACCGAGCAGGCGCTGCAACGAGATCGCGGCGCCGCCAACATTCGGCAGCAGGCCGAGCATGGCGTTGACGAGATAGACCAGCGCCACCAGCACCAGCAGCATGGCGACGATGTTGATCAGCAGCTCGATCCCCGCGCTGGTGCCTTTCACGATCGCATCCATCGTGCTGGAGACTTCCATCTCCGGATCTTCGAGCGTGCCGCCGGTACGCGTGTTGGAGGTTTCAGGCACCATGATCAGGCTGACGAGGATCGCGGCCGGCGCGCCCAGCACGGAGGCGATGACGAAGTGCGCGGCCGCGTCGGGAATGAGAGGAGCAAGGAGCGTCGCATAGAGCACCAGCACGGTGCCGGCGATGCCGGCCATGCCGCCGGTCATCACCAGGAACAATTCGCTGCGGGTCATCTGCTTCAGATACGGCCGCACGAACAGCGGCGCCTCGACCATGCCGAGAAAGATATTGGCGGCGGTCGAGAGGCCCACCGCGCCGCCGACGCCGAGCGTCCGCTCCAGCAGCCAGGCCATGCCGCGCACGATCGGCGGCAGCACGCGCCAATAGAACAGCAGCGTCGTCAGCACGCTCATGACCAGCACGATCGGCAGCGCCTGGAACGCCAGGATGAAATCGGCGCCAGGCACCTTGAGGTCGAAGGGCAGGGCGCCGCCGCCGACATAGCCGAACACGAAGGCGGAGCCGGCGCGCGAGGCCGCCGAGATCGCGCCGACCGCATCGTTGATGGCGCCGAAGGCGTGCGCGACGACCGGCAGCTTCAGGAGCACGATCGCGGTGACGAAGGTGGCGACGAGGCCGATCGCCGCCTGCCGCAGCGACACGGCGCGCCGATTCTCCGCCAATGCGAAGGCGATCAACAGCAATGCGAAAATGCCGAGTGCCGATTGCAAACGCAGCATGATGTCCCCAAACCCTCAATGATTATGGCCGGGCCGGCGCTGCAAAGGCAATGCCGGCAGCCGCCAGAAGCGCCCCACTGTTGACAAGCGGGGCCACCTCGGCCACGCGGGGGCCTTCGACAGTGAGGGGGAGAGCGGTCCGAGGGTGACCCAAAAGGCGATGCCAGAGCAGCTAAATTCCGGACATCCGCCGGTCAGCGCCCGTGCGCTCCTCGCCCACCGCGCGTTCCTGTTCTTCCTGCTCTCGCGCAGCCTGTCGCGCTTTTCCAGCCAGATCGCGGCGGTCGCGATCGGCTGGCAGATCTACGATCTCACCGGCTCGGCCTTCGACCTCGGCATGGTCGGCCTCGTGCAGTTCCTGCCCACCGCGCTCCTGGTGTTCGTCGCCGGCCACGCCGCCGACCGCTATGAGCGCAAGCGGGTGGTCCAGCTCTGCCAGTTCGTTGAAGCGGCGACCGCGCTCTATCTCGCAATCATCACCTATCTCGGCGCGGTCGGCGAAGTCCAGATCTTCATCGCGACCTTCGTGCTCGGCATTGCCGGCGCGTTCGAGAGCCCGACCACGGCGGCGCTGCTGCCGCTGATCGCGCCGCAGGGCTCGCTTCAGCGTGCCACCGCAGTCTCCAGCGGGGCGGCGCAGGTCGCGACCATCACCGGCCCGGCGCTCGGCGGCTTCGCCTATGCGGTCGCCCCGCATCTTGCCTATGCCATGATGGTGCTGTTCTGGATCTTCGGCATGATCCTGACCGGCTTCATCCGGCCGCGTCCGCAGGCGATCGCGAAGCAGGGGATGGACTCGGACAACATCTTTGCCGGCGTTCGCTTCATTCGCAGCAATCCGGCGATCCTTGGCACCATCTCGCTGGACCTGTTCGCGGTGCTGTTCGGCGGCGTCACCGCGCTGCTGCCGATCTATGCCCGCGACATCCTGCAGACCGGTCCGGTCGGGCTCGGCGTGCTCCGTGCCGCGCCGGCGGTCGGTGCGCTCCTGATGACCATGGTGCTGGCACGTCACGCCATCTCGAGGCACGTGGGCCTGCGCATGTTTCAGGCCGTGATCGTGTTCGGCCTCGCCACCATCGTGTTCGCGCTGTCCTCCTGGATGTGGCTGTCGGTGCTCGCGCTCGCCGTGCTCGGTGCTGCCGACACGATCAGCGTCGTGATCCGCTTCTCGCTGGTGCAGCTGTCCACGCCCGACGAGATGCGCGGCCGGGTCGGCGCGGTGAACTTCCTCTTCATCAACGCCTCGAACCAACTCGGCCAGTTCGAAAGCGGAGTGGCCGCCGCACTGCTCGGCGCCATGCCGGCCGCCGTGCTCGGCGGCGTTGCCACCGTTGCGGTGGCGCTTTTGTGGATGAAGCTGTTTCCGAGCCTGCGGCAGGTGGAGAGTTTGGAGTAGGGGAATGTCTCGTGTCCCGGACGCGGTGCGGCGCGAAGTGACGCGCCGCTGAGCCGGGACCCAGGAGCACAAGCACGAGATCGCGGAGGCATGGGCCCCGGCTCAGCAGCGCGTCATTGCATGCCGCACCGCGTCCGGGGCACGGGACTGGATGCCCCCCGAAAGTCTCGGACAAAGCACAGAGGAATCAAAGAGGTCCCTACTGTGCATGGGGTTGTTTTCGCAGTTTTGAGTTCAGCCCCGCCCCACGAACGGCATCTTGGTCGCCATGACCGTCATGGTCAGCACGTTGGCATCGAGCGGCAGGCCGGCCATGTAGGCCACGGCATCGCCGACCGCTTTCGCATCCATGCGCGGCTCGTGCTTGGTGGTGCCGTCAGGCTGCAGCACGCCGGGGCCGTTGACCATGCGATCGGTCATCGGGGTCGCGGCGTTGCCGATGTCGACCTGGCCGACGGCGATGTCGTACATGCGGCCGTCGAGATTGCTGGCCTTGGTCAGGCCGGTGATGGCGTGCTTGGTCGAGGTGTAGGCCGCCGAGAACGGCCGCGGCGCGTGGGCCGAGATCGAGCCGTTGTTGATGATGCGGCCGCCGCGCGGGGTCTGGTCCTTCATGATGCGGAAGGCGTGCTGGGTGCACAGGAACGGCCCGGTGAGGTTGGTGTTCACCACCGCCTGCCACTGCTCGAGGCCGAGATCCTCGAAGTTGACGGCGGGGGCGCCCATGCCGGCATTGTTGAAGAGCACGTCGAGGCGGCCGTAGGTCGCCTTCACCTTGTCGAACAGTGCCGCGATCGAATCAGGCTTGGTCATGTCGGCGGTGACGCACAGGCTTTTGCCGGCGGGGCCGAGCTTTGCCGTCTCCTCGAGCATGTCGAGCCGGCGGCCGACCAGCACCACGGTGAAGCCGGTGTTCATCAATGCCAGCGACGCGGCGCGCCCGACACCGGTGCCGGCGCCCGTCACCACTGCGATCTTCTTTGCTTCGCTCATTGTTTCCTGCCTTTTCTCATGCTGTCAGGTTTTGGGTTCTTTTTCGTTCTTGTAGGGCGGCCGCGGAATGTTCTGGTGCGCCGCGCGCAGCGCCGCCGACCAGCGCGAGCGCAGATCGTGGAAATAGGGCTCGCCCGCCTCGATGCGATGGTTGAGATCGGCCTCGCAGGCATCGGCGCGCACCACCAGCACGTCGATCGGCAGGCCGACGCCGAGATTGGAGCGCATGGTCGAATCCATCGAGATCAGGCCGGTCTTCAGCGCCTCGTACAGCTCGACGTCGTAATGCATGGCGCGGTCGAGCACGGGCTTGCCGTATTTGTGCTCGCCGATCTGCAAGTACGGCGTATCGGTGGTGCACTCGATGAAATTGCCGGCGGTGTAGATCATGAACAGGCGCATGCGCGAGCCCTTGATCTGGCCGCCGAACAGGAACGAGACGTCGAACGAGACGTCCTCGGATCTCAGCGCGGGACCTTCGGTGGCGTGCACGGCGCGGATCGCCCGGCCGATGCGCTGGGCGGCCTGGAACATGGTCGGCGCGTTCATCAGCGTCTCGACCTCACCCGTGTTGGGGTCCTCCAGACCTTCGGTCAGCGTGGACAGCACCGACTGGCTGATGGCGAGGTTGCCGGCGCTGGCGATCGCCATGATGCGCTCGCCGGGCTTCGAGAAGATGTGCAGCTTGCGGAAGGTCGAGACGTTGTCGAGGCCGGCATTGGTGCGGGTGTCGGCGATCATCACCAGACCGTCCCGAACCAGGATTCCGCAACAATAGGTCATTTCCAGTCCCCGAACGCGTTTGCGCGGAATTACTAGCCAATTTCGGAGGCCGGTCCAACCCCCGATTCCCATGGGAAGGTCGTCATTCCGGGGGAGCGGCAGCTAGCTCTGTCACTCAATCCGCCGCATCCACGAGAAACGCCTCGTCAACCGGCACGCCGAGTGCCGTGACCAGCCGGTTGGTCTCCGCGGCCATGCCGACGATGGCGAGCATCTCGGCATATTCGGCCTCCGTCATGCCCTTGGCCCGTGCAGCGGCGGTGTGCGAATGGATGCAGTAGCTGCAGCCATGCGCGATGGAAACCGCGACATAAAGCATTTCCTTGACCTTGGGATCGAGTGCGCCGGGAGCCATCACCTCCTTGATGCTCTCCCACGTCCTGCGCAGCGTCTTCGGATCATGCGCCAACGCGCGCCAGAAATTGTTGACGAAGTCCGACTTCCGCACCTTGCGGATATCGTCGAAGACGGCGCGCGCTTCGGTGGAGAGTTCATCGTCCGAAAGCAGCTTTACAGTGGCCATTGGTACCTCGCGGGGGGCAGCTTCGATCCCCGCGAGTGTAGCACGACCCATGCTTCGGACGGCTGCGCCTAGCTCTGCCGTTGGGATTGCGATTGCGACGGCCCGCCGCGGCCGGCCTGCTCGACCTTCACGGCCACGGCCAGCGTCTCAGCGCCGCCGCCATAGCGGGTGCCACGCACCGGGGCTGCGCCGAGATAGTCGAGGCCGATCGCGACGCGGACATGGGCGTCGGTGGCGCAGATGCTGTTGGCGGGATCGAATCCGACCCAGCCGAGATCGGGAACGTAGGCTTCAGCCCAGGCATGGCCGGCGTCCTGATGCACCGTGCCGTCCGAGCGCAGGAAGTGGCCGGAGACGAAGCGCGCCGGTACGCCGCCGGTGCGGGCGCAGGCAATGAAGATGTGCGCGTAGTCCTGGCAGACCCCGCGCTTGAGCGTGAACGCCTCCGCCGCCGAGGTTCCGCTGTTGGTCGGGTCCTCGTCGAAGGTCATGTGATCGCCGATCTCGGTCATCAGCGTATGCAGGAAGCCGAGCGTGTCGCTCTCGGCCTCGCTGCGCAACTGGCGCGCAACCGCCATCATCGCCGGATTGACCGAGGTGAGATCGGTGGCGCGCAAGAACATGCCGGCCGGAAAACGCTCGTCGGTCCCGCGCAGCACGCCGCCGGTGTCGTGGGTCTCGATCAGGCCTTCTGCGGTGATCTTGATGTCGCCGACAGGCCCGCAGGACAGCACATGGGTGACGTTGCCGAAGGCGTCCTCGTGGGTGTCGAGCTTGGTGTCGGTGGAGACGTCGATCTGCCATTCCGCCACATACTGCCCGTCATGGCTGCCGGGCGTCATGCGCAGGATCTGGATCACGCTGGTGGCCGCCGGCTCGTAGCGATAGGTCGTGGTGTGCAGGATTCGCAGGCGCATGGTGGACCGTGTCGTTAGTGGTTAGGCCCGACTGTCGCCGCAAAGAAGCTCGTCGTGCCCGGGCTTGTCCCGGGGATCCACTTTCTTCCTCGTCGCGCGAAAGCAAGAACGTGGATGGCCGGGACAAGCCCGGCCATGACGGTATCCCATGTCGTCAGCCGGGTGACATCAGATCAAATACTGCTTCGTGATGATTTCGCCCAGCCTGGAATTGTCGGTGATGAATTCCTGAATGAATTCATGCACGCCATGCTGGAAAATGTCGTTCATATTGCTGTGGTCCAGCCGGTTGCGGATGCCGCGGGCGTGGCGCTGGGCCGGGCCCTGGCGGCCATAGGCGACACCGATCTGGTCGAGGTTGCGCACGAGATTGCCGTAGCAGCTGGCCAGCGAGCGCGGCAGCGTGTTGTTGAGGATGAGCAGGTCCGCGATCAGCCACGGCTTCAGCGTCTCGCGATAGACCCAGTGATAGGCCGTCAGCGCCGAGACCGAGCGCAGGATCGAGCTCCACTGATAGAAATCGAGCGGGCCGCCGACATGCTCCTCCTCGGGCAGCAGCACGTGATACTTCACGTCGAGAATGCGCGCGGTGTTGTCGGCGCGCTCCAGATGCACGCCCATCCGCGAAAACCAGTAGGCGTCGTTGCGCAGCATGGTCCGGTACGCCGAGCCGTCGAAGCGCAGCGAGGTCTCCTGCACGAAGCGCAGGAATTTTGCGAGGTCCTCGCGCGTCGAGGTGCCCTTGCTCCAGACCGCCTGAAGCTCGATCCAGGCCGAGTTGATGGTGTCCCACATCTCGCTGGTCAGCGCGGTGCGGACCGAGCGCGAGTTCAGCCGCGCCGCCTCGATGCAGTTCCTGATCGAGGATGGGTTGTCCACGGAGAACGAGAGGTAGTCGACGACGTTGTGCTCGTTGGCTTCCTCGTAGGTCTGATAGAAGCTGGCAGCGACGCCGGCGGTGAGCAGCGCCGAGTCCCATTCATTGGTCTTGCCAATATAGGCGGCGGGAAGCGCGGTGACGCGCAGCGTCGCATCGATGGTGCGCGCGAGATACTCGGCCCGTTCGACGTAGCGGGCGAGCCAGTAGAGGTTTTCGGCGGTACGCGACAGCATCTGACTACTCGTCCAGGATCCAGGTGTCTTTGGTGCCGCCGCCCTGGCTCGAATTCACCACCAGGGAGCCTTCCTTCAGCGCGACGCGTGTCAGGCCGCCCGGCACGATGGTCGTGCTCTTGCTGCCGGTGAGCACGAAGGGGCGCAAATCGACGTGGCGCGGGGCGAGGCCGCTTGCGGTGCAAGTCGGGCAGGTCGAGAGCGCCAGCGTCGGCTGCGCGATGAAACCTTCGGGCTCGCGCTTGAGCTTCTCGCGGAACGCTTCGATCGTCGCCTTCGTCGCGGCGGGCCCGATCAGCATGCCGTAGCCGCCGGAGCCGTGCACCTCCTTGACGACGAGCTCGCTCAAATGATCCAGCACATAGGCGAGGTCCTTCGGCTCGCGGCAGCGCCAGGTCGGCACGTTCTTCAGGATCGGCTCCTCGCCGAGATAGAATTTCACGATGTCCGGCATGTAGGAGTAGATCGCCTTGTCGTCGGCAATCCCGGTGCCGACGGCGTTGGCGAGCGTGATGTTGCCGGCCGCATAGGCCGACATCAGCCCGGGCACGCCGAGCGCGGAATCGGGACGGAAGGTGAGGGGATCGAGGAAGTCGTCGTCGACGCGGCGATAGATCACGTCGACCCGCTTCACGCCCTCGGTCGTCCGCATGAACACTTCGTTGTTCTTGACGATGAGATCGCGGCCCTCGACCAGCTCGATGCCGAGCTTGTCGGCGAGGAATGAGTGCTCGTAATAGGCCGAGTTGTAGACGCCGGGGGTGAGCAGGGCGACCGTCGGCTCGCCCGAGGCGCTGAGCGGCGCGACGGAGCGGAGCGCCGAGAGCAGCTCGTCCGGATAGCGCTCGACCGGCGCCACCTTGTGGCGGGCGAACAGATCCGGAAACAACCGCATCATGATCTCGCGGTTTTCCAGCATGTAGGACACGCCGGACGGCGTGCGCGCATTGTCCTCCAGCACGATGAAGTCGTTGGCATCGACCCGGACGATGTCGATGCCGGCGATGTGCACATAGACGTCGTGCGGCACCTGCTGGCCGTTCATCTCGGGCCGGAACACCGGGTTCTGGAAGATCAGATCGTCGGGCACGATCTCGGCGCGCAGGATGTCGCGGCCATGATAGATGTCGCGCAGGAACATGTTGAGCGCGCGCACGCGCTGCTTCAGGCCCTTCTCCAGCAGTGCCCATTCCTTGCCCGACATGATCCGCGGGATCACGTCGAAGGGGATCAGGCGCTCGGTGGATTCGGCCTCTCCATAGACCGCGAAGGTGATGCCGATGCGGCGGAACAGCAGCTCGGCCTCCTGGCGGCGATATTCAAGCGCCTCGGGAGGCGTCTCCTTGAGCCAGCGCGCCAGCTCCTGGTAGGCGGGGCGAAGGTCCCCGCCCGGAATATTCATTTCATCAAACGCGACTGCCATAGATGCCGACTGTTCTCCGCAAGGCGTTGCGCCAATGGACAGGTCGCCAGGCCCTGGTGAAGCCGCAACGTCCTGACCATGCGGCAAGAGTGCATGACTTTCATGTGGTAGCAAGGGCCGGGCCAGCGCGATAAGCATGGACTGGCAGCATTTGTCGGGGATGGCCGGCGGCTTGCCTGAAAAAATGGCTGAGGACTGCTTATTTCGACAGCAAAACCGCGTGACTTCAACGCGTTACCTCGGCAAAGTCGGCGCCACAGGTGAGGGACTTAAGTTATGAGCGAGATCGTCACGGCGGGCATTCTGGTCATTGGGGACGAAATCCTGTCCGGCCGGACCAAGGACAAGAATATCGGCTTCATCGCCGAATACCTGACCAATATCGGCATCGACCTGAAGGAGGTCCGGGTCGTCTCCGATGACGAGCCCGATATCATCGCTGCCTTGGATGCACTGCGGCATCGCTACACCTACGTCTTCACCACCGGTGGCATCGGGCCGACCCATGACGACATCACCGCCGACAGCGTCGCCAAGGCGTTCGGAGTCGGCATCGACCACCATCCGGAGGTGGTTGCCCGTTTCAAGGAGCGCTGGAGCGAGCAGGATCTCAACGAGGCCCGGTTGCGCATGGCCCGCATCCCCGACGGTGCCGAGCTGATCCAGAGCGCGACCATCCTCGCGCCCGGCTTCAAGATCGGCAATGTCATCGTGATGGCCGGCGTGCCCTCGATCATGCAGGCGATGATGGACATCGTCTCGCCCAAGCTGAAATCGGGCGTGCGCATGCTCTCCGAATCGGTCCGCGCCAATGCGCGGGAAGGCGACATCGGCAGCCCCTTGCGCGCGATCGCCGCCGCCCATCCCGACACCATCATCGGCAGCTACCCCTTCATGGACGAAGAGCAGAAGCCGAATACGAACCTCGTGGTGCGGTCGCGCGATGCGGACAAGCTCGCGGCAGCCATGAGCGCGGTGAAGGAAATGCTGGCAGGATTGAACATCACTCGTTAGCAGGGAATTTGCCGGCAGGCGAAGCAGGAGACGACAATGGCAGGTGAAGCACCGGAACTGAGTGCGCAGGAGCGGGCGGGCAGGGCCTTCCCGGTCTCGTGGGACCAGTTCCACCGCGACTGTCGGGCGCTGACCTGGCGGCTCAACGAGGTCGGCCCGTTCCACGCCGTGATCGCGATCACCCGCGGCGGCTTGGTGCCGGCCGCGATCGTGGCGCGCGAGCTCGGCGTGCGCATCATCGATACGGTCTGCGTCGCCAGCTACGACCACGACAAGCAGGGGGACCTCCAGGTCCTCAAGGGTATTTCGGAACAGGCCATGAAGCTTGGTGGTGGCACTGGCAAGGGGCTGTTGATCGTCGACGATCTCGTCGACACCGGCAAGACCGGCAAGCTGGTGCGCGAGATGCTGCCCGACGCGCACTTCGCCACGGTCTACGCCAAGCCGAAGGGGCGCCCGCTGGTCGACACCTTCATCACGGAAGTCTCGCAGGATACCTGGATCTTCTTCCCCTGGGACACCGCGCTGTCCTACCATCCGCCGCTGCGCGACGGCGCGGCGTGACTGCCGTCGTCATTGCGAGCGAAGCGAAGCAATCCAGAGATGTATCCGCAGAAGCAGTCTGGATCGCTTCGTCGCTTCGCTCCTCGCAATGACGGGGAGAGACGGCCATGCCCCTGCAAAACCGCGTCACACCGCTCGGCGACATCATCGCCACCCCGCATCGCGGCACGTTCACCGGCAATCGCGGCATCATCCACGATCCCGCGACGAAGACGCTCCTGAAGAAGCGCTGGTCGTCGCCGGCCTGGATCACATGCCTGTGTGAATTCCGCGGCTGGCGCCGGCCGGTGATGGCGCGGCGGAGCTGGACCGAGCTGTTCTTTCTCGACGAGGCCACCGCCTTTGCCGCAGGTCACCGGCCCTGCTTCTTCTGCCGGCGCGAGGATGCCAACCGCTTCCGCGCGGCGTGGGAGACGGGGAATGGCGTCAGCAAGGTGAGTGCGAAGGCGATGGACGCCCAGCTCCACCTCGAGCGTCTGGATCATGGCCGCAAGCGCCTGCACGCAGTGCCGGTGCCGCTGGCAGAATTGCCCGACGGCGCGATGGTTCAACGGGGCGAGGAGAGCTTTCTGGTGGTGCAGGGAAGGGCGCTGTTATGGTCGCCAGCCGGCTATGCCCGCGCAAGGACCGAGCTGGACAGCCCAATGCTGCTGACGCCCCCGTCCACACTGCATGCGTTGCGCGCCGGATATCAACCGGCGCTGCATCCGACCGCGCTGGACTAGCAGGGCGGCCGGCGGATCACCGCCATCACCCCAGCTTCTCGCGCGCCAGCGCGGCGCCGGCGCCGAGCGCCATCAGCTTGGCTTCGGCGATCTCGCGCCGCATCGGGGCCATGCCGCAATTGGTGGTGGCGATGATGTTGCTCTTGGGCACGAATTTCGACACCGCGTCGATCACCTTCACGACATCCTCTGCGGTCTCCACGGTGTCGCTGGCAACGTCGATCACGCCGGCCTGCACGATCTTGTTCTTGAGCAGCGCCAGCAGATCGAGCGGCACTTTCGAATTGCGGCATTCGATCGCGACCTGCTGGATCGGGCTGGCGTCGATCGCCGGAAAGATCTGCTCATACTGCCGCCATTGGCTGCCTAACGTTTCCTTCCAGTCGGTGTTGGCCTTGATGCCGTAGCCGTAGCAGATGTGCACGGCGGTGGCGCAGGTGAGGCCCTGCGCAGCGCGCTCCAGCGCCTTGATGCCCCAATCGTTGACCTCGTCCATGTAGACATTGAAGGCGGGCTCGTCGAACTGCACGAGATCGACGCCGTCGGCCTGCAGCGCCCGGGCCTCCTCGTTGAGCAACTCGGCAAAGGCAAACGCCATCTTGACGCGATCGCCATAGTAGCGATCGGCAATGGTGTCGATGATGGTCATCGGGCCGGGCAGGGTGAACTTCAGCTTCCTCTTCGTGTGCGTGCGCGCCGCGCGCGCCTCGAAGGCATGGACGCGGCCCTTGAGCCGGAGCGGGGCGACCACCTGCGGCACCATCGCCTTGTAGCGGTCCTTGCGGATGCCCATCTCGACCTTGTGCGCGAAATCGATGCCGTCGATCTTCTCCAGAAAACCGTGCACGAAATGCTGGCGGGCCTGCTCGCCCTCGGTGAGGATGTCGATTCCGGCGTCCTCCTGGATCTTCAGCCAGATCAATGTCGCGTCGCGCTTGGCGCGGAGCAACTCGTCGCCCTGCGACTTCCAGGGCGCCCAGAGCATATTGGGCTCGGCAAGCCATTCCGGCTTCGGCAAGGAGCCGGCGATCGTGGTTGGAAACAGCATGGCGGCCCTCCCGGCAGGTTGTGTTGCGCCCCTTCCTGCCATGTCCTAACGTCGAGGTACAGAACAACAAAAGTCGTTATTTTAGCTGGCGGCATCGACAGGGAAGGCCAAAGGATGCCGAGGGAAAGGTCATGATCGATCTCCATTACGCGCCGACGCCGAACGGCTGGAAAATCTCGATCATGCTGGAAGAGCTCGGACTTCCCTATACGGTGAAGCCCGTCGACATCCGCGCCGGCGAGCAGTTCAGTCCCGAGTTTCTGGCGATCTCCCCGAACAACCGCATCCCCGCGATCGTCGATCACGCACCCGCCGACGGTGGCGGCCCGTTCTCGGTGTTCGAGACCGGCGCAATTCTGATTTATCTCGCGGAAAAGACCGGCCGCTTCCTGGCCGCCGACTTGCGCGGGCGTTCCGCCACAATTCAATGGGTGATGTGGCAGATGGCCGGCCTCGGGCCGATGCTCGGCCAGCACGGGCATTTTGCGCTCTATGCGGCGGAGAAGATCCCCTATGCGATCGAGCGCTACCGCGACGAGGCGGCCCGGCTCTACGGCGTGCTCGATCGGCAGCTGGAGAAGACCGGCGCCTATGTCGCCGGCGACTATTCCATTGCCGACATCGCCTGCTTCCCCTGGACCATGACCCACAAGGCGCAGGGCTTTACGCTCGACCACTATCCGAACGTCAAACGCTGGTATGCCGAGGTCCGCGCCAGGCCGCAGGTGCAGGCGGGGCTTGCGATCGGAAAATTCGTGAAAGAGCCGTTCGACGAGGAATCACGCAAGATCATGTTCGGCCAAAGGGCTAAGGAAGTGTTGGGAAGGAAGTGACGGCCACGCCGTCATTCCGGGGCGCGACGAAGTCGCGAGCTATGGTGCGCAATTGCGCACCCGAGAATCCATCGGGCCGCAGAGCCAGGAGCGAATGGTTTCCGGGCTCGCGCCCAAGAGGGCGCGCCCCGAAATGACGAGAGCAAAGGAAACGCCATGATCGAATTCTTCTTCGACTGCTCCAGCCCCTGGACCTATCTCGCCTTCCACAACATCCGGCCGCTCGCCAAGGAGCTGGGCGTCGAGATCGTCTGGCGGCCGATCCTGGTCGGCGGCATCTTCAACACGGTCAATCCGAGCGTCTACGCGCAGCGCGAGACGCCGGTGCCGCTGAAGGCGCGCTACATGAAGAAGGATCTTCAGGACTGGTCGCGGTCGGCTGGCCTTGCGATCAAGATGCCCCCGACGGTGTTTCCGGTGAACAGCGTCAAGGCGATGCGCGGCTGCATCTGGCTGGCCGCGGACATGGTGCCGTTCGCGACCGCCGTGTTCGAGGCCTATTGGGGCGAGGACAAGGATATCTCGCAGGACTCCGTGCTCGCCGAGATCTGCAGGAAGGTCGGCATCGACGAGCCGAAATTCTTCGCCGGCATCGCCGAGCAAGCGATCAAGGATCAGCTCAAGGCGAATACGGAAGAGGTCGTCGCGCGCGGCGGCTTCGGCTCGCCGACGATTTTCGTCAACAAGACCGACATGTATTTCGGCAATGACCGGCTGCCGCTGATCCGCGAGGCGCTCAAGCGCAGCAAGGCGAGTGCGGCCTGATGGTGCGCGCCGTCGTCTGCCACTCGCTCGGCGAGCCCGAAACCTTGCGGCTGGAAGAGTTTCCGTCGCGCGCTCTGAAGCCGGGCGAGGTGCGGGTCGCGATCCGCGCGGCCGGGCTGAATTTTCCTGATGTGCTGATGGCCGCCGGCCAATATCAGCTCAAGCCGGAGCTGCCGTTCACGCCCGGCATGGAAGCTGCCGGTGACGTGACCGAATTGGGTGCGGAGGCGAAGGGCGTTTCTGTTGGCGACAAGGTCATCGTGAAGATGCGGCACGGCGCATTCACCGACGAAGCCATCGTCGCGCCGTCGCAACTCACCCCTAAGCCGTCGACGTTCGACTACGCCGAGGCTGCGACTTATCTTGCCGGCCATGGCACGGCCTATCATGCGCTGATCGATCGCGGCCGGATCGAGCCGGGAGAGGTGCTGCTGGTGCATGGCGCCGGCGGCGGCACGGGACTGGCGGCCGTCGAGATCGGCAAGATGCTGGGCGCGACCGTGATCGCGACGGCGTCCAGCGACGAGAAGCTCGCCATCGCCAAGGCCCGCGGCGCCGATCATCTCGTCCGCTATGACCGCGAGCCGTTTCGCGACGCCGTTAAACGCATCACCGACGGTCGCGGCGCGGACGTCGTGTTCGATCCCGTCGGCGGTCAGGTTTTTGAAGACTCGATGCGCTGCATCGCCTGGGGCGCGCGGCTGCTGGTGATCGGCTTCACCGGCGGCATCGGCTCGGCCAAGACCAACCTCCTGCTGATCAAGGGCGCCAGCGTGCTCGGCGTGCGCGCTGGCGAGGCGGTACGAAAGAACCCTGCGCTGGGAGAGGCGCGCCTGAAGGCGCTGCTGCAATGGGCGGAGGAGGGCAAGCTGCGCCCCAACGTTTCGCATCGCCTGCCGCTGGAAGGTTACGCGAAGGCAATGCGGCTCTTGATGGACCGCAAGGCGATCGGGCGTGTGGCGCTGATGATGGAGTGAAAGTGCCGTAGGGTGGGCAAAGGCGCTCTTGCGCCGTGCCCACCATCTCTCTCGATGGCGAAAAGTGCGTGGGCACGCTTCGCTTTGCCCACCCTACGAGAGCGTCACTTGTACTCCCGTTCCGTCCACCACGGGAAATAGTCCGGCATATCGCTGGACACCTTGTTCTTGAACTGCGCGGGGCGCTTTTCCAGGAACGACACCACGCCTTCCTTGACGTCGTCGGAGCGGCCGCGGGCGTAGATGCCGCGGCTGTCGACCTTGTGGGCTTCCATGGGATCGTCGGCGCCCATCATGCGCCACATCATCTGGCGGATCAGCGCGACCGACACCGGTGCGGTCTTCGCCGCGAATTCCTTGGCGAGCGCGCGGGCGGTCGGCAGGAGATCGTCAGGGGCGACGACCTTGCTGACGAGACGACCCGCCAGTGCCTCCTGCGCCGGGAAGACGCGGCCCGAATAGCACCATTCCAGCGCCTGCGAGATGCCGACGATGCGCGGCAGGAACCAGCTCGAGGCCGCCTCCGGCACGATGCCGCGCTGGGAGAACACGAAGCCGAACCGCGCGGCATCCGAAGCGATGCGGATGTCCATCGCGAGCTGCATGGTGACGCCGATACCGACCGCAGGGCCGTTCACTGCGGCGATGACGGGCTTGAGGCACTTGAAGATGCGCAAGGTCACCTGGCCGCCGCCGTCGCGCACCTGCGGATCGCTGTAGTCCACCTTGCCGTCGGCGAAACGTTTGACGGGGCCGCGCCGCGCGTCGCGGTCGAACGTGTCGGCGCCGGACGACAGATCCGCGCCCGCGCAAAAACCGCGGCCGGCGCCGGTGACGATAATGGCGCGGACGTTGTCGTCCTTGTCGGCGGCGTCGAACGCGTCGATCAGCTCTCCTTGCATCTGCGCGTTGAAGGCGTTGAGCTTGTCGGGCCGATTCAGCGTGATGGTGAGAATCTGCTCGGCGACCTCGTATTTGATCGTCTCATACGCCATGGCGGTTTCCTTCCTTGTTTCTTTATCGGTCTCTCTACCACGTCATTCCGGGGCGCGCGAAGCGCGAGCCCGGAATCCATCTCTCGGCATCAGTAGTGCCGATGAATGGATTCCGGGCTTGCGCCAAGAGGGCGCAACCCGGAATGACGACGGTGCGATTAGTTAGCCGGCGGCTTCGGCCAGGGTCGTTGCGGCCCGCGTAGGCCCTCAAAAGCCTTGGCCATGCCGAGCACGCCGATGTCGTCGAAGCGGCGGCCGACGATCTGCACGCCGATGGGAAAACCCTTGGCGTCGAAGCCGCCGTTGATCGAGATGGCAGGGTTCTCCGACATATTCCATGGCACGGTATAGGCGATGTGCTCGAACGGTTTCATGGGGTCGTTGGTCGGCGAGGCCCAGTCCGCCGGATAGTTCACGTTCGGTGCGGTCGGGGAGATCACGTAATCGAGCTCGCAGAAAAGCTTCGACGCCGCCGCGCGGATCGCCATGGTCTGGTTGAAGCCGCGGATGACATCCACGCCCGACAGCTTTGCGCCGGATGCGCCCCATTTGAAGATATAAGGCAGCACCTTCGCCTGCTCGGCCGGCGTCAACCTGGCCAGATCATCCCACATCCGCGCGCGCCAAAAGTTGTCGAGGCCGTCGAGCATCTCGCGGGTGAGGATGCCGTCGACCTCGGTCACGACGCTGCCCGCGGATTCGAACGCTTTCGCCGCCTTCACCGCGACCTCGCGCACTGGTTTCTGCAGCGCCAGGCCGCAGCCGGGATCGAGCATCAACCCGATGCGGAGTTTGCGCGGAGACTTCTCTGCTCCCTTCCAGTTCAGCGGCTCGGCGGGCAGGCTCATGCCGTCGCGCCGGTCGGGCTTTGCGATCACGCTCATCATCAGCGCGCAATCGTCGACCGTGCGGGTCATCGGACCGGCGACGCGGCCGACATAGGTGGGGTCGATCGGCACGCGGCCGAAGCTCGGCTTCAACCCGACGAGGCCGCACCAGCCCGCGGGCAGGCGGACCGAGCCGCCGATATCGGTGCCGAGATGCAGCGGACCGTAGCCGGCCGCGGCCGCAGCGCCTGCGCCCGCGCTGGAGCCGCCGGGATTCTTCGAGAGATCCCAAGGATTGCGCGCGAGTGCGTGGAAACTGGAGAGTCCGGACGACAGCATGCCGTAATCGGGCATGGTGGTCTTGGCGAAGATGACCGCGCCGGCCTCGCGCAGGCGCGCGGCGGGCGGGGCATCCTTCTCGGCCGGCACGAGCTTGACGCTGGCGGCGCCCAGCGGCACCGGCACGCCCTTGGTCGCGATGTTGTCCTTCACCGTGACCGGCACGCCGTCGAGCGCGCCGGACGGCTCGCCGCCGGTCCAGCGCGCGGTCGAGGCCTTGGCGGCCTCGCGTGCGTCGTCGGGATCGAACGCATAGAGCGCCTTCAGATGCGGCTCCCACGCAGCGACATGCGTGAGCAAATCCTCCAGCACCTCGCTCGGCGAGAACTGCTTGGCGCGATAGCCCGCGATCAGATCGACCGCGGACAGATCGTGCAGCGAGGTGACGGCATCTTCGACGCTCTTCTTATGCATCGCTAGCCCACCGGCATGCGCGTTTCGATGATCCGGGCGAACATGCTGGCGCCGATCGGCAGGATCTTGTCGTCGAGCACGAAGCCGGGATTGTGCACGGGCACGTTGCCATCATGGCCGACCCAGAAATAGGCGCCGGGAATCGTCTCCAGCATGTCGGCGAAATCCTCGCTGCCCATCTTGGGCTGGGCGCGGGTGATCACGTTGGCGGGGTCGACGATGGTGCGCGCGACGTCCTCGACCACCTTGGACTGCTCGACCTGGTTGACCAGCACGCCAAAGGTGTCGCGGATGTCGACGTCGATCACGCACTGGTAGGCGCTTGCAATGCCGGCGCAGATGGTGCGGATGCGTTCGCTGACCAGGGTGCGAACTTCCTTCGAGAAGGTGCGGATGGTGCCGCAAAGATGCGCGTCGCCGGGAATGACGTTGTAGGCGGAGCCCGCGTGGATCTGGGTGATCGACACCACCGCGGCCTGCAGCGGCTCGACATTGCGGCTGACGATGGTCTGGATCGCCTGCGCCAGCGTGGTCGAGATGATCACCGCGTCCTTGGAGCGCTCGGGCATCGCGCCATGCGCGCCATAGCCGGTGATGCGCAGGTCGAAGAAGTCGGCGCTGGCCATCGCCGGGCCCGGCAGGATCGCGATCTCGCCGTGGTTGAGGTCGGGAGCGTTGTGCAGGCCGTACAGCTCGTCGCAGGGGAATTTTTCGAACAGCCCGTCCTTGATCATCGCGCGGGCGCCGCCGAGGCCTTCCTCGGCCGGCTGGAAGATCAGGTGGACGGTGCCGTCGAAGTTTTTGGTCTCGGCGAGGTAGCGCGCGGTGCCGAGCAGCATGGTGGTGTGGCCGTCATGACCGCAGCCGTGGAAGCGGCCGGGGATTTTCGAGCTCCACTTCAGATTGGTGTTCTCTTCCATCGGCAGCGCGTCCATGTCGGCGCGGAGGCCAATGCGCTTGTTGCCCGAACCCTTGCCCTTGATCACGCCGATCACGCCGGTGCCGCCGAGACCGCGATGCACCTCGATGCCCCAGCTCTTCAGCTTGTCGGCGACGATGCCGGAGGTGCGCACTTCCTCGAATCCGATCTCGGGATGGGCGTGCAGGTCGCGGCGGATGGCGGTGAGCTCGTCGGCGTAACCGTCGATGCGGTCGATCGTGGGCATGGGTTCTGTCCAGTTAGCTTGAGGGAGGCGAGAAAACGGGGCCGTTCGGCTTGATGCGAATGCCCGGCCGCAAACGCGTCCAGGGCAGGGTGGCGGTGTCGGCCGGCATCGCGCCGGGCGCGGCGCAGATCATCAGCTTTTCCGCGATCGGCTCGAAATCGGCGCGGAAGTGCACCGAGCTCTTGTTGACCAGAATCTTCTGTTCGGTCGGCTCGATGCCGACATAGCGGTACATCGCCTGGTCGGCGAGCTGCGCCTTGTGCGAGGAGACGACGACGCGGACGTCGCCGATGCGCAAGGCTGCCGAGGGGCCCATCTCCATCTCGCGGCCGCCATAGTAAGGGCCGGGTGCGATGAAGCGACCGTCGGACAGCTTCTCGACCACGAAGGTCTCGCGATAGGGCTCGTCGCCGGGGATGCCTGACTTGCCGCCGAGCGACAGCGTCACGGTGGCACCGACGCCGGCATCATGCGCGGCCTTGGCCGAGACGGGATCGTAGATCGCGCCAGTCGCGGCGCTCGCTCTGTTGCGCACCAGCGCGCGCAGCATGCCTGTGGTGTCGGAATCGCCGCCGGCGCCGGGATTGTCCTGGGTGTCGGCGATGATGATCGGCTTGCTCGCGCTCTTTGAAAGTTCCATGGCGTGGCGCACGCCCTCGTCGGGCGACCAGATCTTGCCGTCGAAATCGTCCTCGTGGCTTTCGATCAGCTTCACGATCGCGTCGGCGGCGCGGTCGGCATCCGCTTGCGTCCTGCCATAGGCGAACACGCTGGGGCCGCAATCGCGGAAATCGGCGGCGGGAAAGCCCGGCGCGAAAGACAGCGTCGGAACCGCATCGCTCTCCAGCGCGGCGAGCTGTTCGTAGATGCCTTTGGTCGGCTGGTCGTTGGTGCATTGCCAGCTGATCGGGATCAGGAACGGCAATTGCCGGAACGATTTGGCAAAGCGCTGCTTGGACTTGAGCAGCAGCGCGAGATGTCGCGCAGAGGCGCGGCCGGTCTCGGCCATGTCGACATGGGGGTAGGTGCGGTAGGCGATCAGCGCGTCGGCATGCGCGATCATTTCGGGCGTGACGTTGGCGTGCAGGTCGAGGCTGGTAACCAGCGGAACATCGTTGCCGATGACGCGGCGCACGCGCGCCAGTATCTCGCCTTCGCCGTCGTCGAGATGCTCGGTCACCATCGCGCCGTGCAGGTCGAGATAGACCGCATCGAGCGGGCCGGCAGCTTTGATGCCGTCGACCATCACCTTCACGATGCGCTCGAAGGCGTCCCTGGTGACGTGCGCCGACGGGCTCGCGCCGCAGGCGATCGTCGGAACAAGTTCCCAACCGTTGGCCTCGGCGCTGTCGACGAAGCCGGCAAGGCCGACATTGATGCGCCGCATCACCTTCAGCACGTCGGCGCCTTCAGTCATCGCCGGCCAGCCGCCGCCATGCTGGAAGTCGGCGAAGGTCGCCTTGGTGGGAGCGAAGGTGTTGGTCTCGTGCAGGAAGCCGCCGACGGCGATGCGTGTCATTCAGTTCAGTCCAATCAATCAAGAGGGCGCGACGTTAGCCTTGGCCCTGCGGCGAGAGCAAGGTGGGACGCACTCGCGCCGCGCATAGGGTCAAGCTGTTTTGGGAATGCTGCTCCGCCGTCATTCCGGGGCGCGCCCGCTTGGGCGCGAGCCCGGAATCCATCCGACGACAGACTCTGAGGCGCGATGGATTCTCAGGTGCGCAATTGCGCACCGTAGCTCATCGCTTCGCGATGCCCCGGAATGACAGCGGTGAGTGTCGCTACGCCGTGGCCGCCACGCCCTCCGACACCGGCCGGAAGTTCGCAAAATCCCAGTCGCGCCCCGGAGCGGCGTCCAGCAGAGCCCTGGTGTAGGCCTCCTTCGGATGCGTCAGCACCTCGGCAGCCGGGCCTTGCTCGACGACGCGGCCGTGCTGCATCACCACGACCTCGTCGCAGATCTGCGCTGCGACACGCAGATCGTGGGTGATGAACAGGATCGCGATGCCGAGACGTTTCTGGATCTCGTCGAAGAGTTCCAGCACCTGCGCCTGCACCGAGACGTCGAGCGCGGAGACAGCCTCATCCGCGACCAGCACGTCGGGATCGAGCGCGAGCGCGCGCGCAATGGCGATGCGCTGGCGCTGGCCGCCGGAGAACTGGTGCGGATAGCGCGATACCGCGTCAGCGGGCAGGCCGACGAGCTCGAGCAGCTCGCGGGCACGTTTCATCGCATCGGCATGCGCGACGCCGTAATTGATCGGGCCCTCCGCAATACTCTCGCCGACGGTGACGCGCGGGTTGAGCGAGCGATAGGGATCCTGGAACACGATCTGGATCTTTTGCCGGTGCGGCTGCAGCAGGCGACGCGAGATGCCGGCGATCTCGCGGCCGGCGAGGCGCACGCCGCCGGAGGTCGGATCGATCAGGCGGACGATGCAGCGCGCCACGGTCGACTTGCCGGAGCCGCTTTCGCCGACGATGCCGAGCGTGCGGCCCTTGCGCAGCGTCAGCGTCACCTTGTCGGCGGCGACGACTTCGCGGCCTTTGCCGAAGAAGGCGCGCTCTTTATAGACCTTGCTGAGATCGTTGGCCTCCAGCACCACCGGTTCGCGGCTCTCCTCGCGCGGCGGCCGCGGCACCAGGCTCGGCACCGCCGAGAGCAGATTGCGGGTGTATTCCATGGTCGGATTGCGCAGCACGGTCTCGAGCGGGCCGGTTTCGACCAGCCGGCCCTGCCGCATCACCGCGACGCGGTCGGCGATCTCGGCGACCACGCCCATGTCGTGGGTGATGAACAGAACGGCCGTGCCGTGATCGCGCTGGAGCTCGCGGATCAGGGACAGGATTTGCTTCTGCGTGGTGACGTCGAGCGCGGTCGTCGGCTCGTCCGCGATCAAGAGCTTCGGCTCCAGCACCAGCGCCATCGCGATCATGATGCGCTGGCGCTGACCGCCGGAAAGGCGGTGCGGGTAGGAGGCGAAGATGCGCTCGACCTGGGGCAGGTGGACCTGCTCCATCATGTCGAGGATGCGCTTCTTGCGGGCCCTGGCGTCGAGATTGGTATGCGCGCGCAGCACCTCGTCGATCTGGCGGCCGACCGGCACCACCGGATTGAGCGCGGTCATCGGTTCCTGGAAGATCATCGCCATCTGCGTGGCGCGGAGCTGGCGCAAGCGGCGGTCGGTCGCGGTGAGCAGCTCTTCGCCGACCAGCTTGATGCTGCCGCTGGTCGGAACCAGCGTGCCCTTCGGCAAGAGGCCCATCGTGGTCAGCGAGGTCACCGACTTGCCCGAGCCGCTTTCGCCGACGAGGCACAGCGTCTCGCGCTCGCGGACCTGGATCGAGATGCCGTCGATGATCTTTGGGCCACCCGGCTTCTTGCCGACGGAGACGACGAGGTTGTTGATGTCGAGGACGGTGTTGGTCATCAGGTCACTCCATCGTCATGGCGAGGAGCGAAGCGACGAAGCAATCCAGAAGTCCTTCCGCGGATGCAGACTGGATTGCTTGGCTTCGCTCGCAATGACGGAATAAGGGGCAGGGCCGGCGAGACAAATCACTTGCCTTCCCGCTGCTTCATGCGCGGATCGAGTGCGTCGCGGGCGGCGTCGCCGATCAGATTGATGCTGAGGATGGCGATCGAGAGCAGAAGGCCCGGCCAGAAGATCAGCGACGGCTTGATCTGGAAGTACTGGCGGCCCTCGGCCATGATGTTGCCCCAGGTCGGCGTCTCCGGCGAGATGCCGGCGCCGAGGAAGGAGAGGATCGCCTCGGTGAGGATGGCGCTGGCGCAGATATAGGTGCCCTGGACGATCAGCGGCGCCACCGTGTTCGGCATCAGATGCCGCCACATGATCTTCGGCAAGGACGAGCCGACCGAGATCGCCGCCTCGACGTAAGGCTCCTCGCGCGCCGACAGCACGACCGAGCGGACCAGGCGCGCCACGCGCGGAATCTCGGGGATCGTGATCGCGATCAGCACGGTCCAGAGGCTGGCACCGGACAGCGACACCACGGCGATCGCGAGCAGGATGCTCGGCATCGCCATCAGGCCGTCCATGACCCGCATCAGCACGGCATCGACCAGCTTGAAGAAGCCGGAGACGAGGCCGATCGCAAGGCCGATGACGATCGACAGGATCGCCGAGCCGATACCGATCAGCAGCGAGATGCGGCCGCCATAAACGACGCGCGACAACAGGTCACGACCATAGGCATCGGTGCCGAGCAGGAATTGCGCGGACGACGGCTTGAGCCGTTGCGACGGCGCGAGCTGGATCGGATCATGCGGCGCGATCAGCGGCGCCAGGATCGAGATCAGGATGATCAGTGCGAGCAAGACTGTCGCCGTGGCGATGATCGGCGTCGAGGTGAGGAAGCCGAAGCGCGGCCGTAGCGGCGACGTGATCGGAATGGAGGACTGGGGAAGGGTATCGACCGACATGTTTGTCCTTATCCTTGCCTCAGTACCGGATCCGGGGATCGAGCAGGGTGTAGGCGACGTCGATGAGAAGGTTGACGACGACATAGATCAGCGACGTCAGCAGGATCATCGCCTGGATCACCGGATAGTCGCGCGCCAGCACCGCATCCACGGTGAGGCGGCCGATGCCGGGAATGTTGAACACGCTCTCGGTGACGACGACGCCGGAGATCAGCAGCGCAAAGCCGGTGCCGATCACGGTGATGACGGGCACGGCGGCGTTGCGCAGCGCGTGCCGCATCATCACGGCGACCTCGTTGATGCCCTTGGCGCGCGCCGTGCGCACATAGTCCTCGCCGAGCACATCGAGCATCGCCGCGCGCGTCATGCGCGCGATCAGCGCGATGTAGATGAAGGAGAGCGCGCAGGTCGGCAGGATCATGCGCTCGAAAAACGGTCCGAAGCCGTTAAAGATGCTGCGGAAGCCCTGCACCGGCACCCACCGCAGTTCGATCGCGAAGATCTGGATCAGGATGTAGCCGACCACGAACACCGGCACCGAGAAGCCGAGCACGGAAAGCCCCATCACGAAGCGATCGATCCAGGTGCCGTGCTTCCACGCGGCGATCACGCCGAGGGGAACCGCCACGATCACGGCGAGGATGATGGTACACAGCGCAATCGAGATCGACGGCTCGACGCGCTGGCCGATCATCTTCATGACAGGCAGATTGGAGATCAGCGAGGTCCCGAGATCGCCGTGCAGCAGCTTGTTCACCCAGGTGATGAACTGCACGATCAAGGGCTCGTTGAGGCCGAGCGAGGTGCGGATGCGCTCGAGCCGTTCCGGCGTTGCATTGTCGCCGGCGAGGATCGCGGCGGGATCGCCGGGGGTGAGGCGGAGCAGGAGGAAGACGAACAGCGCGACGACGCCCATCACGGGCACGGCGGCGAAGATTCGGCGAAGGAGATATCCGAGCAAGTTGGATCCGTCAGATTAGAGTAAATCGGCGGCAGCGGTCATAGCCTATTCTGCCACCAGCCTAACATTTCAGCAATTCCCGTGCCATCAGGGCCACAGTTTTTGCAGTGCGGTCAGCTGTTTTGGCGACCCCTCTTCAAGGGGGCCAGCGGAGCGTGCCCGCCAGACGAAATATCGCGGCGCGCCACGCGCGCTCATCCAATCCGGTCACTCCAACGTCGCAAGCAGCCCGGCCATCAGCCGGCCGCGCTCAACGAGACTCTCGACTTCGATATACTCCTCTAACGTGTGGCCATTGGCTCCGCGCACGCCCAGGCCGTCGAGCGTCGGGATTCCCATCGCACCGGTGAAGTTGCCGTCGGAGCCGCCGCCGGAACTCGCATGCGGCAGTTCGGCGCCAAGCGACTTGGCGATGCCGCGCGCCTTCTCATACAACGCCATGGTGCCGGCATCCGGCTCCCACACCGGACGCGTCACCCCGCGCGTGACCTTGAAGGAGACATCGTTGGCCGTGCCCGACAGCGCCAGCATCCGCTCGACGCCGCGATCGAGATCGGCCTGCCGCTTGGCCATGGAGAGCGCTTCGCCGGTGGCGGTCGTGGCAACGCAGTTGACCCATTGCCCGCCATGCACGACGCCGACCGAGAAGGTGCAGTCCTCCGTCGTCATCGCGTCGATGGCGAGAATCTGCCGCGCCATCTCGCGGATCGCCGAGCGTCCCGCCGACAGCGTCGCGCCGGCGTGGCTCGGCCGGCCCGTCGCCTCGAGATTGAAGCGCGCGATGGCGTAACGTCCGGTGGTGACGCCGTTGTCGGCACGGCCGGGCTCGGGCACCAGCACATATTTGTTGCGCGCGGCTTCCGCCTCGATGATGTCGCGCGTCGAGGGCGTGCCGACTTCCTCGTCCGGCGTGAACAGCACGGTGATCGGCAGCGGCGTGGTGAAGGATGCACGCGCCAGTTGCCGGATCGCTTCCAGCGAGAGGTAGTTGCCGCCCTTCATGTCGTAGATGCCGGGGCCGTAGCACCGGTTGCCCTCGCGCCGCCATTTCAGCTTCTCGATGGTACCGACCGGGTGGACGGTATCCATATGGCCGGCGATCAGGATGCCCGGCTCGCCCTGTTTCGGATGCGGAAAGCGCGCGCGGATCACGCCGCCGAAACCTTGCCGGCCGGCGATGCGCTCGATCGTCGCACCCATGATCGCCATATCCCGCGCTGCGATATCGAGCATGCGATTCACCGCACCGGCGTCCCAGGTCGGGCTTTCGCATTCGACCCAGCCGCGCAGACCCTGGAGCATCGCCTCGGAATCGAAAGGAAGATTGGCTGGATTCATCTCAATGTCTCTCAAGCTTCGAAAGATGGAATGCGCATTGCATTGCTGCGGGGCAGGACGAGTGGAGAGTGTTGTAGAGCCAAACCGATCCTTGTGGAGCCCGTGCCCGCGCCGCCAGGGCTTGCAGCGAAACCGGATTGACGCGCTCGGCACTGTCTGCAAGTCTCGAAAGATAAAGGCATTGCATGAGGTTAGTTCGCCCAAGGAACGAGCCGCATGCTTAACCAATAACCTGCCTTTGAACAGTTTCACGTCAGGAGAAACTTTTTATGTTCCACTTCATGCGCCGGGGGCCTCGCGCGTTTGCCTCCAAACTTGCGCTGTCTGTCGTTGCGCTTTCGACGGCGCTTGCCTCGCCAGTGCTTGCAGCCGGCAAGACCATTACGGCGGTGATGCATTCGGATCTGCGCATCATCGATCCGATCTTCACCACGGCCTACATCACGCGTGACCATGGCTACATGGTCTACGACACGCTGGTGGCTCCCGATTCGAGCTTCAAGATCCAGCCGCAGATGGCGGACTGGAAAATCTCCGACGACAAGCTCACCTACACCTTCACGCTGCGCGACGGCCTGAAGTGGCATGACGGTGCGCCGGTGACGGCGGAAGATTGCGTCGCCTCGCTGAAGCGCTGGGCCGCGGTCGACGGCATGGGCCAGAAGCTCCTGGACTTCACCGCGAGCATCGAGGCGACCGACGCCAAGACCATCACGCTGAAGCTGAAGGAGCCCTACGGCCTCGTGCTCGATTCCATCGGCAAGCCGTCCTCGCGCGTCGCCTTCATGATGCCGAAGCGCCTCGCCGAGACGCCGCCGGACAAGCAGATCCCCGAGCAGATCGGCTCGGGCCCCTTCAAGTTCGTGGCATCGGAATTCCAGCCCGGCGTGAAGGCCGTCTACGTCAAGAACACCGACTACGTGCCGCGCAAGGAGCCGGCGAGCTGGACCTCCGGCGGCAAGGTGGCGAAGGTCGACCGCGTCGAATGGATCACCATGCCGGACTCGCAGACCGCCGTGAACGCGCTGCAGTCGGGCGACATCGACTTCATGGAAAACCTGCCCTACGACATGCTGCCGGTGCTGGAGGCAAACAAGGAGATCACGATCGAGGTCTCGAACAAGTTCGGCTTTCAGACGCTCGGCCGGATGAACTTCCTCTATCCGCCGTTCGACAACGTGAAGGTGCGACGTGCCGCTCTTCTGGCGATGAACCAGAAGGACGTTCTCGACGCGCTGGTCGGCAATGCCAAGTACCAGAAGATCTGCGGTGCGTTCTTCGTTTGCGATACGCCGTTCGCGACCGAGGTCGGCGCCGAGACCCTGGTGAAGGGCAATGGCATGGCGGAGGCCAAGAAGGCGCTCGCCGAGTCAGGCTATGACGGCACCCCGGTCGTGGTGATGGCGCCCGGCGACGTCACCACGCTCAAGGCCCAGCCCATCGTCGCGGCCCAGCTGCTGCGCGAAGCCGGCTTCAAGGTCGATCTGCAAGCGACCGATTGGCAGACGGTGGTGAGCCGCCGTGCCAGTCAGAAGCCGCCGAAGGAGGGTGGCTGGAACATGTTCTTCACCAACTGGGTCGCGGCCGACGTCTCCAACCCGATCGCCAATCTCTCGATCGGCGGCCAGGGCAAGAAGGGCGGCTGGTTCGGCTGGGCGGAAAGCGCCAAGATCGAGCAGCTCAAGGACGCGTTCGTCCGCGCGCCGTCGATCGACGAGCAGAAGAAGATCGCCGCCGACATCCAGAAGGAAGCCTATGAGCAGGTGATCTACATCCCGCTGGGGCAATACCTGCTGCCGAGCGGCTGGCGCAAATCGCTGACCGGCGTGCTCGACGGCCCGGCGACGCCGCTGTTCTGGAACGTCGACAAGTCGGAGTAAGGGAGGCGAATTCACGTAGCCTTCGTCGTCTTCACCACGCGGCGCCGCTGTCATCAGCGGCGCCGTTGTCTTTTGTGGTCTTGCGCCGGCGGAAAAGGCGTTGCGGCTTTTAACCTTTCCAGTTTCCAGTCATTGCTATTTGTTTCAATCTTGAAATAGATGCGTCGTCCTTACGCATCACTTTCCCTCCTCAACCTGATTCCCGTGCCGATCGATTTTGCATTCCAGGCGATGGCCGAACGGTCCGATCGCGCGCCGGCACGTTGGCGGCGGCCTTTCCTGCATTGGCTCGATGGCGTCGAGGCGGGCTGGGCCGTTCCGCTCCTCATCGGCTGCTTCGTCGCGATCTGGACGCTCTATCTGGCGATCGCCTATGCCGGCGGCGGCCTGCACCCTGATACGCTCGAGGCCTGGATGCTGGGGCAGCATTTCGCCTGGGGCTATCACAAGCATCCGCCCTTGACCGGTTGGATTGCCGCCAGCTGGACCTCTGTCTTTCCGCTCAGCGATTGGTCGTTGCAATTGATGGCGATGGCCAATGCCGGGCTTGCGCTGATCTTCGTTGATCGGATCGCGCGGCAATTCGTGACCGGGCACGAGCGCATCCTGGTGCTTTTGCTCCTGATGCTGACGCCGGTCTATCAATTCCATGCCCAGCGCTTCAATGCCAATTCGGTGCTGCTGGCGGTCTGGCCGCTGGCGACCTGGTGCTTCCTGCGCGCATTCGAGACGCGCGCCCCGCTGTGGGCGGTCGCAATGGGATGCACGACGGCGCTGGCGATGGTCGGCAAATATTATTCGATCTTTCTCGTCACGAGCTTCGCGTTTGCCGCGCTGGCGCACCCGGCGCGGCGCGCTTATTTCACCTCCGCTTCGCCCTGGATCTCGGTCGTCGTCGGGCTCGCGGCGCTGTCACCTCACGTCTATTGGCTCGCGACGACGGGCGCGTCGACCTTCACCTACGCGCTGGCGCACACCGGCGGCAACGCTGCGACCTCACTCGGCGAGGCGAGAAACTTTCTGCTGGGGCTGGCGGCGGCGATGAGCATGTCGGCCGTGTTCTGGGTGCTCGTCGCAGGAACGCGCTTGAAGCGGTTTCCCGCGGACTTCGCCGCAATGGGCCCGGGCCTGCGGCTCTTGTTCTACGTCACGATGGGCACGATCGTGCTGCCGGTGGTGACGTCGCTCGTGATGGGCACCGATCTGCCGTCGCTATGGGCGCTGCAGGGACTGTTCCTCTTCACCGTTCTCGTGGTCTGCGGGACGAGCTACCCGATCGAGCGCTTCTACACGGTCAACCTCACCGTGATCGTGGCCGGCGTCGCGCTCGCGGCCGTCCTGATCGCCGCGCCGATCCATGCCGTCTATCGCAATGATCACGGGTATGAGGAGGGCCGGAATCTTTACGCCCAGGCGGCTAGTGAATTGACGCGCGAGTGGCGGGAGCAGACCGGCGTGCCGCTGAGCGCGGTGAGTGGTGATGGTTCGCTGGCCTTCGCCTCCGCGTTCTACAGCCCCGACCATCCACGTCATGCGGCGCCCTTCGAGTACGAACAGACCTTGGGCTTGCCGCGCAAGACGTCGCTCGACCGCGGCTGGGCCGCGCTGTGTTTCCGCGACCAGGAATCTTGCACGCGGTGGATGGCGTGGGCGTCCTCGCAGACCGGGCACTTCGTCAGGCGCGAGTTCACCGTGCGGGCCACCCTGTGGGGGCGGCCCGGTCTCTCGCGGGAGGTGGTCGCTCTGATCGTGCGGCCCCGGGGAATGCGGATGATACCCAAGAGCGCTGCGGATGATTTCAGCGCCAGCAGGCGCGGTTCGGAATAGGCTCCGCGCTCAGCAATGACTGTCGCGGATCTGCTCGAGGCCCTCGCTCGCCAAAGGCGTCGTCAACGTGGCCTGCTCTGCGCTCGGCTCCGAACGTTCCGTCTTCCGCCGTTCGACGTCGTGGTGGTCGTCCCGGTGTTCCGGTTCCATTGAATGTGACCTCTCGAATTGCTGCAGGACAACATCGAGGCGATCGGGAAGTTCCTTAAGCGACGGGACGATGATACGGCTTGAACAGCCGGCCCTTTTCCACCACCAGCACGATCGCGAGCGCAGCGAGCGTCGACAGGAAGAAGCCGATCGAGAACGGCAATAGCGTTCCGTCGAAGCTCTGTCCGATCGCCATGCCGACCACGATTCCGATCAGCGTCGTGATCGAGCCGTAGAGCGAGGAGGCGGTCCCGGCGATGTGGCCCTGCGGCTCCATCGCGAGCGCCGTGAAGTTGGCAACCATCATGCCGAACGAGAACATCATCAGAGCCGAGAGCACCATGAACAGAGCAAGCGGCAGGATGCCGAGCATTTCCGTCAGCAGCATCACGGCAGCGACGATTGTGTAGAGCGTCAGCGCGCCATGCGAGATCACGCGCATGCCGAGCCGCCCGACCAGTCTCGCATTGAGGAAGCCGGCGACGGCCGTGCCGGCTGCAATCGCGGCAAAGGCGAGTGGGAAGTAATGGCCGAGGTGATAGATGCCGGTGAAGACCTGCTGGGCGCAGAAGACAAAGGCAAAGAGCGCGCCGATGACGCTGCCGGCGGCCGTGGCATAGCCGATGGTCTGGCGATTGGTCAGGGTCTGCCGGAATGCCGAGAGCACATCGGCGGGCGCCAGCGATCTACGTCCGGACTCGGGGAGGGTTTCCGGCAGCCGCAGCACGCACCAGGCGAGTGCGAGCAGGCCGTACAGCATCAGTACGACGAAGATGCCGCGCCACGCCGTCACCAGCAGTACCGCCTGTCCGAACGAGGGGGCGATCACGGGCACCGCGATGAACACCATCATGGCAAGCGACATCACGCTCGCCATGCGGCGGCCGACATAGCAGTCACGCACGATCGAGGTCGCGATCACGCGCGTGGCCGAGGTGCCGAGCCCCTGCAGCGCGCGCGCCAGCAGCAGCGTCTCGAATGAGGGTGCCGCGACCGCCAGCACGCTCGCCACCGCATAGACCGCCATACCGCCGAGCAGCACCGGCCGGCGGCCGAAGCGGTCCGACAGGGGACCCATGACGAACTGGCCGGCGCCGAAACCGATCAGGAAGGTCGACAGCACCAGCTGGAGATGGTTGGCGACGGGGATGTTGAAGGCTGCCCCGATATTGGGCAGTGCAGGCAGCATCATGTCCATCGCAAGCGGATTCAGCGCCATGATGGACGCGATCACGATGACGAATTCTGGAAATCCCATCGGGCGGTGTCCCGCGGACACCCAATCGTCGGCATTGACGTCAGACAAGAAGCTCACCTCTGAAATTGAGCGACTTTATCCATCGCTCATGCTGCGTTGCACAACCCATGTTTCGGGATGGCTGGCAGGCGGAGGAGGGGCGGACAAGAATTGGTGAGGGGAAGCCCCCGCGCGAGCCGACCGCGGGTCCTGCTATGGCCCGGAAACCAGTGATTCACCATCCCTCCCTAAAGATCGGCGCCGAGCGGGGCAGGTCGGGTCCGGCGGGATGAAACGGAAACGCCTCCTGTCCACTGTGGCGGCCGATCGATGAGGCGCCGCGCCGGCGCCGAGAGAAACCAGGCCAAACAAGGTATCCGATTGTGTCTGATGTCAGCGGTACAGCACGTTGGTTGGAGCCCTCGGCCGACATGGCTTCGAGGCGTAACCTCTGGCTTGCCTGCCTGATCGCACTGACCGCGCTTCTGGTGATCGGCAATCTCGCCAGCGACGTCGGGCTCGATGTGAAATATGGCTGGGACACTCGCGTCAATTGCGCGGCGGTGGATGCCTATGCCGGCGGACTCGATCCCTACTTCGTCAAGAACCTGAAGGGCACCAAGCTCTCTTACCCCTATCTGCCGGTGACGCTGGAGGCCTTCCGTCCCTTTTGCGCGGATGGCATTCTGGTCGCTCATTACAAAACTATCTTTCCCGTGCTGGCCGTGCTCTGCGGCCTTCTCTTGCCAGGTCTTGGCTTGCCCGGTCTTGGCGTGCCCGGTCTTGGCCGAGCGCGCCCGAGCGCTCGCGACGTTGGGCTCAGGGTGCTCTGCGCGCTCGGCGCATTCGTCGGTTTCGAATGGGTCCAGGCGTCGGGCAACTTCGCGATCCTGAGCGGCGTGCTGACCGCGATCGCGCTGAGGCTTCTGCTTTCTCCGCCCGCATCCGGAGCGGCAGAGGACCGCAGCTTTCCGTCGCGCCTCGCCGGCGCCGCGCTGCTCGGCCTCGTGATGTCGTTCAAGCTGGTGTTCTTTCCCGTGCTGGCCGCGCTGTACTTCCTGCCGCTGCCGCGCCGCCGCAAGCTGATGCTGATCGCGATGGCTGTGTTCAGCTTCGCCTTGCCGATCCTGATATCGCGGCTGGCATACCCCGATCTGTTCGCGAGCTGGCAACTTGCGGTGGCCGGAAAGATTCCGGACCAGCACCTCGTCGAGCTGTTCGAGAGCAATCCGTCCCTGCTGCTGCTGGCGCGGGATCTGATGGGGCATGTGGGCCTGATCGATAGCAAACCGGCGATCTTCGCAACCTATGCCTTCGCCGTGACCGCACTGGTGCTCGTGCCGTTCGCCCTGTCCATCCTGCGCTTGATCGGGAGCCGCCCGGCGCACGAGGGAGATTCGCTTCCTGCGCGAGTGGATCGCTGGCTGATGGATCACCCCCGTGCAGCCATGCGCATCACGGTGCTGGCGATGTTTGCGCTCTATCTCAGCTCGCCGCGCCTCAAGGAATATGCCTTCTTCGAGCTCGCGCTCTATGCCGCGATCCTGCTGGTCGATCTTCCAGCCAGGGCACTGGCCGCCGCGCTCACCGTCGGTCTCCTGATGCCCTCATTGATCTTCGTGACGGGGAGTTCCCCCGAGGACAATTCCATCCAGCTCTTCAGCGCGCTGATGTTCTTCTGGGTCCTGCTGCTCGACGCCCGTCATGCGGGCCGGGTGCCGGACACGGTCCAGCTATAGCCGTGGCGGTGGTAGAGCCGAACATCCCCGAATCCGCCATCCGACAGCAGTGCCTCCGCTTCGGCGCGCGTGTAGTATTTCGCGTAGGCGGGATTGAGCTGATCGTAGATGGTCAAGCGGCGAACGCTGCGCGGAAACTTCGCCAGCACCGAACGCATGTAGGACCGCATCGGTAGCGGCAATATCCGGCACAGCCCGATATAGGCTGTCAGCGCCCATTCCAGACCATGCGACAGCACCACCAGCAGCCGGTGCGGCAGCAGCACGGTGAGCTTGCGCAGCGGGATCGCGAGCGACAGATAGGTCTCGTTGCCTTCGTAGCCGTAGAGCCAGACGATGCAGCGTCCGCCGGGGCGCAACGCATCATAGGCCGCGTGAACCACCGGCGCCGGCTCGGGGATGTGATGCAGCACCCCCATCGAAACCACATAGTCGAGCCCGAGATCGGGCGGCAAGCGGTCGCCGGGCGCCTGCAAATAGTCGATGCGCTCCGCGCGGGCCGCCGTGTTGTCCTTCAGGACCAGCATGGCATCGGAGGGTTCGACCGCGACGACACGATCCGCTCCGGCATCGAGCAGCATGTTGACGATGCGTCCCGTGCCGCTCCCGATATCGGCGATCCACTTGCCCTTGACCTCGTCGAGGGAAAGCAACGGACCGAACAGATCGGCAAGCAGGTCCGCCGAGCCGTAATAAGCGGGGTTTTCGCGGAACGCGGTCCATTGCTCGCCGAAATCGTTGATCGTCTGGTCCTTCAGGTCCGGCATGTGCCCGCTCCCTACGCTCGGCGCGGCGAGGGGGTCGCAAGCCCCGTCAACCAGATGCCCAGCGTCAGGATCGGCCACAGCGCGAACGCATTGTCGCTCCTGGCCTCGCGATGCGCAGTCCACAGCAGCCGGATCGCCTCCGGTTTCAGGAAGGGCGCAAAAACGTCGGCCTCCCTGTCGAGCACCCGGTCGCAGATCGGCCGCAGCCCACCGCGTCGCATCAGTTGCGCGATCGGCACGTTGAAGCCGCGCTTGCGCGACCATGCGGCCTCTCCCGGCATGCCCAGGCGCTCGGCGAGTTTGCGCAACACATATTTCGGTGCGCCCTTGGGCCAGGGATTGAGCAGCGAGACATCGAGGCTGCCGGCGAGGTCCATGACCCGTCGATCGAGGATCGGCACGCGCACTTCGAGACCATGCGCCATGCTCATGGCATCGACCTTGGTGAGGACGCTTTGCAGATGGAAGCGCTGGTCGGCGATCAGCGCCCGATCCAGCACGTTGTCATGCGGCTCCGAATAATATTCGGCGTATTCCGCGAACGGGTCAGTCGATGCAAGATCGGCCATACCGCGGTCATAGATCTTCTCGGCGAGAAAGCGGGGAACGAGCCGCCGCCATTGCAGATGCGGGCTGTTGCCGGCTTCGCCCAACCCGAGTGCGAAGCGGGCGAGTTGCGCCGCTGCCGGAAGCCGCTTCTCGTTGCCGCGCACCGACGCATAGGCGAGGCGTCCGGTCAGCCCGGCAAGGCCGCGCGGAACGACGTGGCGCGCGCGCTCCGCCATCATGGTCGCGGCATAGGTCTCATATCCGGCGAAGAACTCGTCGCCGCCATCGCCGGACAGAACCACCGTGGAATGCCGGCGGACCGCACCAGCCAGATGATAGAAGCCGAGCGCGCCCGTGTCGGAGCATTGGCCGTCGAAATGATAGACCACCGCCCGCAGCGACGCCTCGGCATCCTCGCCCGCTTCCCCGTCGATGACGTTGAGCGACAGGCCGGCGGCGGTGGCGATCTGCTGCGCCACCGCGGTTTCATCATGGCTTTTCTCGGTGAAGCCGGCCGTGAACAGCGGCGGCTTCAAGCCGAGCCGGCCCAGCGTCAGGCTGATCAGCGAACTGTCGATGCCGCCGCTCTGCAGCACGGCGAGCGGCACGTCGCTCACCATCTGGCTCTTGACCACGGTCTCGATCGTCGATTGCAGCCGGACAACGGCTTCGTCGAGGTCGCGGATCGCAGGCGCACGCACCGGCCGCCAGAAGCGTCGCTCGGTTCGCTCGCGCTCGGTGAATCCGATCATCGTGCCGGGCGGGAGCTGCTTGATGTCCTGGTACAGGCTCGTTTGCGTCCCTGGATGGCCTGCGGCGAGATAGGTATGCAGGGCCACGGGATCGATCCGCGCGGTGAGGTCTCCGCCCGCCGTAAGTCCCTTGATCTCGCTTGCGAACAGAACGCGGCTGCCGTTCTCGGAATAATACAGCGGCTTGATCCCGATGCCGTCGCGCGCCAGGATCAGGCGGCGCTCCTGCCGATCCCACAGGCCGATCGCGAAAAATCCCTCCAGGCGTTCGAACATCGCCTCACCCCAGGCGAGATACGCGTAAGGGAGGATCTCGGTGTCGCAGGTGCTGCGAAAGCGGACGCCGAACGATCGCTCGAGCTCGCTGCGCAACTCGTGATCGTTGTAGATCTCTCCATTGTAGGTGACGACGATGCGTTCCGAGGCATCGAGCATCGGCTGGCGCCCGGCATCGGAGAGATCGCGGATGGCGAGCCGGCGGTGGGCGAGGCCGACGGGGCCGTCCAGCCAGGTGCTCTCGCCGTCCGGCCCGCGATGGACCAGCGCTGCCGACATCGCCGCAACCGCACGGCCGTCGGCGGGCCGACCGTCACGATGAAAGATGCCCGCTATGCCGCACATCGCGTTCCCTTGCCGCGGGAGGTCATGGTCGCTGATTCATGATCTGCTTCAGCAGCACCGCGAGCAGTCCCATGGCGACGACGAGAATGCTGAGCAGGATCGCGCCGACGCCCAGCACGAAGGCGCTGACGACCTGCAGGATGATCCCGCCGATCAGCGAGACCAGCGCGAGCGCCATGCACATCATCGCCAGCAGCACGAAGATCTTCAGCGGATTGTAGTAGGTGCAGGCCTCCAGGACGTATTGCAGTGTCCGAATGGAGTCGCGGAACAGGTTCACCTTGGAGCGGCCGATGCGCTCCTTGTAGTCGATGTCGATGTAGTCGACGAACTTCGCGTTCATCATGTAGGCGAGCGTCAGCGACGTCGTGAAGCTGAAAAGGTCGCTGACATGCTCGAAATAGGAGATCGCGACCTGCCGGCCGAACACGCGCAGGCCGGAATTGATGTCGGGGATCTCGCGGTTGGCGGTGAATTCGACGATCGCCTTGAGGATCGCGCGCAATGGCGATTTCAGCCTCGACTCGCGGTAGTTGGGCCCGGTCCGGGCGCCGACGACCATGTCGAACCCCTGGTTGAAGCGCGCGACCAGCGCCGGGATCGTCTCCATCGGGTAGGAGCCATCCGCGTCGCTGATGACGATCGTGTCGTAGGACGCAGCGCGAATTCCATCCTTCAGCGAGCGGCCATAGCCGATGTTGTGGGGATGCCTCAGCACCTTTGCACCGGCCTGTTCGGCAAGCTCGCCGGTGCCGTCGGCCGAACCATCGTCGACAATGATGATCTCATAGGGAGTGAGCTGAGCGCCGTCGAGGGCCGCCTTGGCTCGATCAATGGTTTCAACGATGCCGTTGCGCTCGTTGAGCGCAGGAATGACGACTGAAATCATAAGCGGCGTGCAATGCAGGTGACGGATTGCCCAAAGAAGCTTCGCGAGAGCGGATCGAGCGCCCGCGACAGCGGCACGGCATATTTGTCGAACAGGGCGATCTGCCCGTTGACGGCGGCATCGTTCAGCGACTGATGCCGCTTCAGACGATTGGCAAGCCATCCCAGCCCGCCGATCGGATTGAAGTAATTCAGCCGGACCAGCTCGACCGGTTGATCGGCGAGCAGCTTGGCGAGGCGCGCGGTGGTGTAGCGGCGGCAGTGTCCCGCCAGGCGATCGAGATCGTTGTAGAGCAGCATCAGGGCGGGAACGCTGATCAGGAGATGGCCGCCGGGCTTGAGCACCTGGACCAAATTGGCAACCGCCGTGGCGTCATCCTCGATGTGCTCGAGCACATTGATGGTGAAGACCGCATCGACGCCTTGGGGAAACAGGGAACTCAGCTGATCGCGGACCAGAATGTCGCAGACGGCGAACTTGCGATCGGGCATCGCCTTGGCGGCACGTTCGACGCTTTCGCGGTCGTGGTCCACGCCGCAATAATCGCCCAGCTCGCCCAGCACTCTGCTGTAGAGCCCATGCCCGAACCCGACCTCGAGGATCGCACCCTTCAGGTAGGGACGGAACTGGTCGATAACCCAGTTCATGTAGTTCTGCGCGTCGGCGATTGCGCTCGAATACGTATCGGCCCCGACTTTCAGGCCTTCCGTCGTGGACTGGGCGGGAAAGGAGGTTTGAGCCATGGAGCCTGCGCCTTGTTCTCGCTCGGGTTAGCAGCGAGCGCCACATTTCTCAAGGACATGTGCAGCACAATCGCCTTAAAGTTGACGGCTCATGCGACAGGAACATGATGTGCTCCGACGCGCGCTCGATGCGCTGAAATCCCGCCTCGATCATCGATCCGTCGCCTGCTTTCGGTGAAGCGGCTGCTTGGACTCGGGCGAGGGCGATCTTCAGATGCTGAAGCCGTGCAACAGAGCTGTTGGGCAGATCGAGACGTCACCGGAGGCGTGTTCGATGATCGCTCAGCTGAAGCGGAGGGTAGACCGCCTTCATCGCGGAGCATCAAATCTCGTGGTGCGGGCAGCCGGGGTCGAACCGGCACAGCGCTTGCGCACCGAGGGATTTTAAGTCCCTTGCGTCTACCAATTCCGCCATGCCCGCTTGATCCAACGAGATCAAACACTTAAGTCCATCCTGGCCGTCTGGAATTGGCGCGTTGCGAGCCCGGAGGGACGGTTCTTCCTTAAGCGAGCCGGGCGCACAAGGCAAAGCCTCAATCCGGACATCTGTTGTTGCTTTAGGCATTCTCAATCCAAGGGGACTATTCATCCGGCATGGCTGCTTCGTTTTCCACTTCGCCGCGCGGCTTCGGCGCGCTCCTCGCGCTGCTTGCGGCCGGCGCCGCGCTGTCCGGCTGCGCCGGCATGAGCGAGACGGTCGCGCCGGCCTTTGCCGATCCCGCCAAATACGAATTGTACGACTGCAAGCAGCTGGAGGCCGAGCGCAAGTCGCTCGCCAAGCGCACTGACGATTTGCGGGGGTTGATGGAGAAGGCGGAGACCGGGACGGGTGGCGCCGTGGTGTCCGAGCTCGCTTATCGCAACGACTATGTTGCCGTGCGCGGGTCGGCGCAAATGGCCGAAGACGCCTGGCGCCGCAACAAGTGCCGGGAAACGCCGCCGGAGGCGACCCCGCCTGCCACGCAATTGTCGCCCGCGGCGGCTGCCAAGCCCGCTTCGAAATCCGGGAAAACGTCCCGCTGAGGCGCCGCGCTGGCGGCGCTTCGCATCAGGGCCGCCAGCCGTAGATCCAGTCCTGCCGCGCCAGCATGCGGTCCGGGCCGAGCGCGCGGATCGCAAGATCGCGTGCGGCCGCAAGCGGCCCGCCGAGATGATAGATGCGGCCCTGCTGCCGCGCGGTCCGCTGCACCCGCCGCACCCGCGCCTGACGGGCACGGCCGTATTGCGTCAGCGCAGCACTGATGCCTGCCGTGCTCTCGGCGGCTTCAAGGCTCAGATGCCGGGCGAGCACCGCGGCATCCTCGATCGCCATGCCGGCGCCCTGGGCCGCAAAAGGCAGCATCGCATGCACGGCATCGCCGAGCAGCGCCACCGGACCTTTGCTCCAGGGGCAGCCGTCGGGCACGCCGAACAGCGCCCATTTCCGCCAGCTGTCGACCGTGGCCAGCATCATGCGCGCCGAGGCCGGCCAGCGCGGCGCGGCGAAGGCGTCCATCACTTCCCGCGGATCGCCGGGCGTGCTCCAGCCCGGCCTGTTCCAGGTGCCCGGCAACACAGCGACCACGTTGATCTGGCGTCCGCCCGCGATCGGATAGGCGACGAGATGGGCATTCGGCCCCATCCACAGCTGCACCCGGCGCGCGGTGTAGTCCTTTGGCAGTTGCGTGGCATCCAGCGTGCCGCGCCAGGCGATCAGCCCGGAGAAGCGCGGCTGCACCTCGGGAAACAGATGCTGGCGGACCGTCGACCAGATGCCGTCGGCGCCGATCAGCGCGCTGGCGAGATCGCTGCGGCGGATCGTGCCGCTGCGATGGACCACCGTCAGCCCCTTGGCATGAGGCGCGACATCTTCGAAGGTCGCGCCCAGCTTGAGGTCGATGTCGGGATGATCGGCGACAGCACCGGCCAGCGCGGATTGCAGGTCGGCGCGGTGCACCACCCAATAGGGAGCGCCGGCCCGCAGCGAAGCTGCTTCACCGAGCGGCATGCGCAAAAGCTCGCCGCCGGCCCGCGCGCTCATGATCGAGACCGCTTCCGGGGTGACGGCGCGCAGCCTGAGGCGCTCGGTGAGGCCGAGCTCGACCAGCACGCGGCTGGCATTGGGGGAGAGTTGCAGGCCGGCGCCGACTTCCTCGAGCCGCTCGGCCTTTTCCAGCACGACGATGCGGAAGCCGCGGGCTGCCAGCGCCAGCGCGGCCGTCAGTCCACCGATGCCGGCACCGGCGATGACAATCGTGCGGGAGAACGCCACCCCTGACCGATGGAAACGGTCAGGCCACCTTGTCCTTCAGGACGCATTCCGGCGGGCGGGCTTCGCCCGCCTTCAGATCGGCCGCGAAGCGGTACAGCGTCGAGCAGTAGGGGCAGATGATCTCGTTGTCGTTGCCGAGGTCGAGGAAGACGTGCGGATGGTCGAACGGAGGGTTGGCGCCAACGCACATGAACTCTTGCGAGCCGATCTCGATGACGGGGACACCGGCATCGTTATGGAAGTGCGGGACGACATGGTCGGACATCGTAACTCATCCTGGAGTGGCAATGGCGGCAGACACAATCACGAACTGACGCGGCATCTTTAAGGCGCCGCGGACCATACTGGCGGGTGTGGATGATTGCTAGTCCAGCGGAACCGAAAGGTTCGCAATTGCCCCATGCTCATTTGCTCATGCAAATTCGACACAATCTTAAGGCCTGAGAGAAGCCCTTCTTTCGTCGGGGACGTTGTGTCGCAATTTTGGCATACTATGTCTGTGGACGAGCAAATTTGCGCCGAAAGACGAATCGACCGGCGCAAGGGATCCCAGGGACTTCCGGGCTTTTCCACATGAAGTGGCTGCGAATCACCACAGCGTTGACCGGTATCGCCGCGTGCGGCTTCATGCTCGCGCAGGTAGCACCGCACGCGCGCGAGGCCGGCGTGATCCTCGCCGCCCAGGATGATCCGGCCGTGCTCTCCGAGCTGAAGCTCGATGCATTGCTGCGGCAGAACGACCATCTGGTTCAGGACAACATCGAGGCCGCACTCGCCGCCGGCGATGCGGATCTCGCCGACAGTTTTGTCGCGCTCGCGCGCGACCGCAACATCGCGCTGCCCGACGACCTCCTGGGCCGCGTCAATGACGCGGTCAAAGCCGAAAGCTCCACCTCGCATTTCGCCAAACGTTTCGCCACCGGCCTCGTCACCGGCAATGCCGACGATGTCGCGAGCCTCTCGGGGACGGTGGCGGGCGATCTCTTCGTGATCGGCGACATCAGGGACGTGGTGCGCGAGGGCAAGCATCTTGCCATGGGCGAGGACACCGACCGGCTCGTGCTCGGGCTTGCGGCGGCCGGCCTTGCGGTGACGGCGGCAACCTACGTGTCCGTCGGTGGTGCCGCGCCGGTGCGCGCCGGACTGACGCTGGTGAAGGATGCACGCAAAGTCGGGCGGCTCGGCGAGGGGCTGGCGGTCTGGGCCGGCCGTTCCGCGCGCGAGGTCGTCGACACGCCGGCGCTGCGGAATGCGGTGGTATCAGGCTCGGTGCTGCGGCCGGGCGAGACCGTCAGCGCGATCAAGGCGGCGTTCCGGGCCGAGAAGGCCGGTGCGCTGGTCCGGCTCGGCAAGGATGTCACGCGCGTCGCCGAGAAGACCGGCACGCGCGGGGCGATGGACACGCTGCGCATCGCCGAAGGTCCCAAGGATGTCGCGCGCGCGGCGCGGCTTGCCGAAGCGCAAGGCGGCAAGACGCGCGCGATCATGAAGCTTTTGGGTCGGGGCGCGCTGCTGCTGATCGGCGGCGCGTTCAATCTGGCGCTCTGGCTGCTCAGTGCGGCACTGACGCTGTTCGGCCTTCTCTCCTCCATCAAGGCGACCACCGAGCGCCTGACCCAGGCCTGGTGCGATCGCAAACGGGCGCGGCGGCTTCGCCGTGCCCGGATCGCCGCGGAAGCTGCTCTGGCCAACGCGGCCGTCACGGCGTGAGGCGCGCGGCGCTCCAGGCTATTGTTTGAGCATGATGTTGCCGGAAAACCGCTGCACGCTTTGCCGGATCGTGCTCTAAGATCAATCACTCCCCACAACACCACGGAACTGCTGATGCCGAGCTTTCACAACGGCGCCGTTGAAATTGCCTATCTCGATGAAGGCGAGGGCGATCCGATCATCCTGGTGCACGGCTTTGCCTCGAGCAAGAACGTGAACTGGGTCTATCCGACCTGGGTCTCGGAGCTGCGCAAGAACGGCCGCCGCGTGATTGCGCTCGACAATCGCGGCCATGGCGAAAGCGCAAAGCTCTACGAGCCCGCGCAGTATTCGATCCCGACCATGGCCGGCGACGTGCTTGCGCTGATGGATCATCTCGCCATCCCGCAGGCCGACATCATGGGTTATTCGATGGGCGGACGGATGGCGGCGTGGCTCTCCCTCAACGAGCCGCAGCGCCTGCGCTCGGCGATCCTCGGCGGCATCGGCATCGGCGGCCTGATCGAGGGCACGGGCCCCGGCGAGAACGTCGCCAAGGCGCTGGAAGCGCCAGATCTCGACGACGTCACCGATCCCGTCGGCCGCACCTTTCGCGCGTTCGCCGATCAGACCCGCTCCGACCGCCGTGCGCTGGCCGCCTGCCTGCGCGGCACACGCGACCTCATGACGAGGGACGAAGCTGCGCGTATCGACGTGCCCGTGCTGATCGCAGTCGGCACCACCGACGACGTCGCAGGAAGTGCCAGCGCGCTCGGTGCGATCATCCCCGGCTCCGAAGTGCTCGACATTCCGAACCGCGACCACATGCGCGCGGTCGGCGACAAGGTCTACAAGACCGGCGTGCTGGATTTCCTCTCGCGCCGCGGCTGAGGCATGGTGTCTGAGGCCAGGAGGTTGTTGCCCCGCTATCCTGAAATGTCCCATCACAAGGGGCTGTCCGCTCCCTTCAGGTCCGCGCGAACCCGGGGCGCTTGCACGTAAGATGCCCCCGCGTGAGGCGGCTAAGTCTTCGGAGGCGACTGTAATCGATGCCCAGCCTGGGCGCGTCGCTCCGCCTCTTCGACTCGAAGGCGGAGATCTTCCAGTTCTGAGAGTCGGGAAGAGAGGTCGTTCAGCCGTTGGGCGAAAAGGATCGCGCAAGACTCCTTCATCAACGCCTCCCGCTCCAAGCTCGGGCCGACTGCGTTGCCCTAGGGGATGGGCGGCGGGAAAACAGGATACCCGTCCAACCGTTCCACTTGCCGTTGAGGCTATGACTTTCGGCATATGGTCCTAACCTGGCGAGGACACCAAAATTCTCGAAAGAGAGACTTGGCTGGTACGCCGGCCAAATCTCGATTTTGGCATCGAGGTGCTTGTATGTCCTTTGACGCGATGGCCGCGGCGGTCGATTGGTTAGATGCCTACCGCGCCGGCGATGTCGACACGATCTTGCGGATGTACGCTGAAGACGCGGTCATCGTCTGCGGTTGCGGTTGCACGAAGACCATTACAGGGCCCGAAGGTCATCGCGCGTATTGGGTCGATCGGATGATCCAATATCCTGCGTCGAAGCTCGACAACTTACAGCAGGCGGAGGAGGGAGCGCTGATCTCTTACGTCGTGCGTGAAGGCCTGGTCAGCGCGGTCTTGAAGTTCAACGCCGCTGGCAAGGTAGCGGTGCACACCTGCGGACCTTCAAACTGACGTGCGATAGGAAAGCCGCCATCGCGGGCAACGGGATGCGAGCTGGTGCCTCTCCCAGGAACACGGACCTTCCGCTCGATCGGGAAACACGTGGTAACCCATTTGTGGTTCCGGCAGTCGCGATCCTCGCTTTCCCGAGGCCCTTTTCGCCTGTGCGTTCAGGATTGGGCTCGGAGGAGCACCGCTATGAGCGCGGCAGCCAAGATCACTAGCCATATCAACGAGACGATCGTGGAGGCGAAGTGCCAATCTACGTCGCGGCGCCTGGGCTGCATTGTGTCTCCTTCCGGAGGCCGCGCGTCGGCTCAGCGGCCTCTATCGTCCTTCCCGTTGGGGCTGCCATCGCGGCCGCCATTGCCCCAGCCATTGTTGCCATGGTGCTGATGGTCGTGGTGAACCGCCCTCGCGCCAGACTGTGCAATCGCGTTGGACGTGAGGGACGTTGATAGCAAAAGGGTGATGGTCGGCGGCGTCACGGCGGCGAACTTTCCGCAGGTCTTCAAGAATTCCCGTCGGTCGTCGTCTTGGTCTGGCATTGCAGTGTCTCCAGAGGGGTAAAAGCGATTAAATCATATTAAATAAATTAAATAAATTAAATTTTGTTCCTGGGAACGGGCGGGAATTCCGGCGCCGGGCGCTGACCTTTCGGCATCCTGGAGTCCGCTAAGGGTTATCGGACCTCAGCTCGAGGCGGGTTGGAACGTCGGCAAAGGGGCCCACGAGCGGACGTGCAAGCGGGTCGCTCGAGAGTGCTTGGAGTCCGCCCAGGGGCTGCTATCGGACTCTGGTTCTTTGCCGACGCGGATAGGCTGTTGAACGCCAAGTCAGTTCCGGGTGTTGCTTTCGATGAAAGCGTTCGCTGCTCGGACGAAACCAAGCGCGATGACTCTTCATTCCAATCTCATGGCGCTTTGACGTCGTCGCCAAACCGCCGCGCCAGCGCCGCCAGCACCACGAAGGTGGCGACCCATACCATCCGCGCGCCATAGCGGTCGTGCGGGCCTGAGATGACGGCACAGATGAAGGCGTTGCCGAGCAGGGCCAGCGTCACGGTCGCCGCCAGCAGCGTCAGGTCGTCGAGCCGGCGGTTTGCCAGCGCGTTGCCGAGCAGCGCGACCAGGGCCAGCATCGAGGCCAGCGCCACCGGCACGTGCAGCCAGTTGATCGCGGTGAAGTCGAGCTGCCAATTCTGCTGTCGCGCGGAGCGCATCGGCGCGGCCTGCGCGGGGATGTAGCGCTCGATGATGCCACGGGTGTGCGGGATCCAGCCATTGGTGCCTTCGCCGGTCGCGACATGCAGCAATTGCTGGCCCATCGCCCGCAACGCCGCGCCGGCCTGCCAGGCCGGATAATCCCTGAGCGACTGCACGACGATGTAACCCATCTCCTCGTTCATGCCTTCGAAGCGGCCAAGCGTGTTGAACATGCTCTTGCCCCACAGGAACTCATCTGCCGTCGCCGGCAGCTCATTGCGATAGGGACAGAGCTTGTAGCGTTCGCGCGGGCAATGGTCGTCGAGGTAACGCGCGACGATGCCGTCCTGCATCATGCGGCCGAAGGCGACGCCGTAACCGCCGGGCGTCCAGGCCAGCTTGCCGGACAGCGCATAATTCGCCGAGACCAGCATCAGGCCGCCCGCAACGATGCTGAGGCTGGCCTGCGCCAATCCCGCCAGCGGTAGGCGCTCCTTGAGAAACGGCCGGGCGATCCAGCCCGCGACGCAAAGACCGAGCAGCACGCCGAGCGTGGCGCTGTGGGTGGCGGCGGCAAAGGCGGTGAAGACGAACAGCGAGATCTTCTCGAGCGCCGAGGTGCGGCTTGCGCCGACGACCAGGAGAAACAGCGACAGCACCGAGAGGCCGGCAAAGATGTCGGTGAGCAGCATGCTCGCAAGCCAGGGCAGCGCGGTCGACAGGATCAGGCCAAGGCTGATCGCGACGAAGCGAAAGGTCTGCATCATCGAGAGCACGCGCAGGGTGAGCTGCAACAGCCATAGCGTTGCCAGCGACTGGACCGCGAGGTTGATCCAGAAGCCAAAACTTTCGCCATAGTGCAGATAGAGGCCGAACACCGTGGAGCGGCTCGGGACGAGATAGCCCTCGTACCAGCGCGCCAGATAGCCGCCGGTATCCCATTGCAACAGCGGGTAGCCGTTCCAGAACGCCGGCGCGATCATCAGGAGGGGCAGGGCCACCGCCGCCAGACGCAGCCAAAGCGTATCCGCGGCGCGCCCGCGCAATTGATCGGTGGTGATGCTCAAATCTGCTCCCCGTCCTCGCCCCGAACCATGCTCGCAATAACGGTCGGGAGAGAATTCACCAATAGTTTGACGCCGCCCGACTTGAATTTGGCAAAACTCTGACCACTTTGAGCCAACCTTGCCGCTTGGGGGCTTCGAAAAAAATCTTTTGTTTCAACGTCTTGGCATGCTTTCGCGGGGCAAGACGCTGTTCACTCCCAGGCAAGCCGGTCAGGACTTCGTCGCCTAAACTATGCTATAGAGCGGGCAAAACGAGCCCACTCGAAAGAGCAAATCCCAAAGAGCAAATCCATGGCAGTGCATCAGGTCAATCCGGGAGGAAAGCTCGCATCGCTCGATCCGATCTGGGATCGGATCCGGGGCGAAGCGGAGGACATCGTCCGTCGCGAGCCGGAGCTTGCGACTTTCATTTATTCGTCCGTGCTGCATCACAGCCGCCTTGAGGATTCGGTGGTCCACCGCGTCGCCGAGCGGCTCGATCACTCCGCATTGTCGGGCGACTTGGTGCGCCAGGCCTATATGGACGCGCTGCGCGACGATCCCGATCTTGGCAACGCCTTCCGCGCCGATCTCGTGGCCGTCTACGACCGCGATCCCGCGACCTCGCGCTTCATCGATCCCTTGCTCTACTTCAAGGGCTTTCACGCGATCCAGACCCATCGCCTCGCGCACTGGCTCTATCTGAGAGGCCGCAAGGATTTCTCGTATTATCTCCAGAGCCGCGCCTCCGCGGTGTTCCAGACCGACATCAATCCCGCCGCGCGCATCGGCCGCGGCATCTTCCTCGACCACGCCACCGGCTTCGTCTGCGGTGAGACGGCGGTGATCGAGGACGACGTCTCGATCCTGCATGGCGTCACGCTCGGCGGCACCGGCAAGGAGAATGAGGATCGTCATCCGAAGATCCGGCACGGCGTCCTGATCGGCGCCGGCGCAAAGATTCTCGGCAACATCGAGATCGGCCATTGCGCGCGCATCGCGGCCGGCTCGGTCGTGGTCAAGCCCGTGCCGCACAACGTGACCGTTGCGGGCGTGCCTGCCAAGGTCGTCGGCGAGGCCGGCTGCGCCGAACCGTCGCGCACGATGGATCAGATGATCAACGCGATGGGGCTTTAAGACCTGGCCTTGAAGGCGAAAAGGGCCGGATTTCCGGCCCTTTCGGTCCCCAAATTCTTTGGCAATTCATGCTGGCGGTTCGTCGCGTCTCGTCCTAAAACCCGCCGACCATTTTCGATCGGAGACTTGCCGTGGACGTCAAAGAAGTCAGAAAGTTAGATGCGTATCTGAAGCGCGTATTCGGCAATCCCAAGATCCGCGTCGTGCCGCGGCCGAAGAAGGACGATTCCGCCGAAGTCTATATCGGCGAGGAATTCATCGGCGTGCTCTTCGTCGACGACGAGGACGACGACCGCTCGTTCCAGTTCCAGATGGCGATCCTCGAAGACGATCTCGTCGATCAGGAATAGATGCGAGCGTGGTCCGGAAAAGTGCGCAGCGGTTTTCCGAAAAGATCATGCTTGAACAACAACCTGAAGCGCGATGACGATTCATCCTGATCGCATCGCGCTTTAGCGCGGTCCGGTGGCGCGATCGGTTCCGGGGTTACGCGCCCACCGCTGCGAGCATGTCGGGGATTGTGACGAATTTTTCCCGCGGCTTGCCGAGCAGGGCTCCCCTGGATTTCTCGGCAGTATCGATCACCATCCAGTCCGGATAGCTCACGACGCGGGTGACGCGGCCGACGACGCGTGCCAGCAGCGCATCCGGCGTGTCCGGGCGCGCTCGCCGATGCGCAAGATCTGCCAGCACGGCCTCTGCCGTGGCGATGCCGCAGCCGCGATTGGTGCCGATCGTGCCGTTCGGACCGCGCTTGCTCCATCCGCAGGCATAGAGGCCCTCGATCACGCAATGCCCGTTCGTGACACGTCCATTGGCATTGGCATGAACGCCGCGATGTGTGTCGTAGGGTACGCCGGTGACGGGCGCCGTCCTGCGGCCGACGCTGCCGAACACGAGGCCGCCGGCGATGTCCTCGACGGCGCCGGACCGGTGCGTCACCGAGAGGGTTTCCACCCGGTCTCGTCCGTGGATCGCGAAGGGCGAGAAGCCAAATCGAAAGACACAGTGGCGCGGCCTGGTCGCGGTCTGCTGCGAAAATCCGCGCAGCAGCGACAGCTTCTCGACCAGCTCCGGATCTGCGGGATGCTGCGGTTCGAAGTCCTTCGGCGTGACATCGCGGTCGTCGACGAGCGTGTCGCATGACCTCAATTCGAGGAAATCGCGCAATTCCTTGGCGCTGAATTTGGCCTGCACCGGTGCGCCGCGGCCGACGATGGAGATCTGGCGAATCCGGCTCGCCGCCAGCACCTCGAGCGCGTGGCGCGCGATGTCGGTCTGTCGCAGCTCGTCGGCGGTCTTGGCGAGAATGCGTGCGACGTCGAGTGCGACATTGCCGTGACCGATGATGATTGCCGCCTGATGGTCGAGATTGAAGCTGAGATCGGCGAAATCGGGGTGCCCGTTGTACCACGCGACGAAATCGCCGGCGCTGTGGCTCCCCGGCAGCGCCTCGCCCGGAATGCCCAGCGGCCGGCTCAGTTCGGCGCCCGTTGCCAACACGACGGCGTTATAGGCCTCACGCAGCTCGTCGACCGTGACATCGTCTCCGACCGTGACACCGCCGAAGAAGCGAAAGCCGGGCATGGCGGCGATGCGGTCGAACGCTGCCGTCACCTGCTTGAGCTTCGGGTGGTCGGGCGCCACGCCGAACCGCACCAGCCCGTACGGCACCGGGAGCCGTTCGAACATGTCGACCGTCACAGATGCACCCGAACGCAAGAGGGCCTCGGCCGTGTAGAAGCCGCTCGGTCCGCTGCCGACGATGGCGACGCGGACTTCGCTTGCAGCGAGGCCTGTCATCGGCCCAGCGCCTGCCGGCGTTCGTCCGCTCCGGGCAGCGCCGGCAGGCGGCCACTGATGACGGGAGTTTCGGCAGCGCGCTTGCGGTTGACGTCGATCCAGAATTTTTTGTCGGCTGCGAGGCGATAGTCGGGCTCGATCGCACCGACCGGGCAGGCCGGCGCGCAGCCGCCGCAGTCGATGCAGTTTTCCGGATCGATATAGGTCATGGACTCATCGAGGTGAAAACACTCGACGGGACACACCGTGACGCATTCGGTGTATCGGCACCCCCGGCAATTGTCGGTGACCACATAAGTCATCGTCAGGCCCCGCTGACTTGGACGAGGATGTCGGAGAAGGTCGGGGCTCGGCCGAGGTCGGCGAACGCCGGCGGCGTCAGCACGTGGACCGTCGCGCCCTTGCGATTGGACCGCTGCCAGTAACCGGACGGCGCCACCACGACTCCAGGCATGATATCGGACGAAACGGTCGCAAAGGCTTCGAATGAGCCCCGATCGTTGAACACGCGAATGGGCGCGCCGGCGACGATCCCGCGCTGTGCGGCATCATCGGGATTGAGAAGCACCGCCTGTTCTTCGCCGGCCTGGGCGGTTTGCGCGGGAAGATTGCCGTAATTCGAGTTCAGGAAGGCGTGGCTCTTCGGCGAGATCAGGCTGAGCGGGTAGCGCGTGGCGAGCACCGGCGCCGTGCGCGGGTTCTCGTTCGGCGGGATGTAGTGGGGCAGGGGATCGACGGGCGTGGCATCCTGGTCGCCATTGTAGCCCTGGCGGAACAGCGGCACCACGAAGTTGCCGCCGCCCGCGATCGTCGATTTGAATTCGCACTTGCCGGAGGCGGTCGGGAAATTGCCCTCGCGATGCGGCGCCCAGTCGGCGGGCGCCGGCATGTTGAGGCGCGCATAGCCCTTGGTCTTGACGCCGTCGAGCGTGATGCCTTCGAGAACCGGATTGCTCCAGTCGAGCGAAGCTTCGATGATTTCGTCGTCGGTCCGGAAGAAAGTGGGGTCGGTGATGCCCATTGCGCGCGCCAGGCGGCGGAACAGCTCGGTGTTGGAGACGGCTTCGCCAAGCGGCGCGATCGCCTGGTTGTTGTAGGAGAGGTAAAGGTGCCCCCAGGAGAACATGATGTCCTTCTGCTCGAGCTGCGTGGTTGCGGGCAAAACGATGTCGGCATATCTGGCGGTGTCGCTCAGGAAGTGCTCGCTGACGACGGTGAAGAGATCCTCGCGTCCGAGCCCATTTTCGAGCTTGGCCTGTTCGCTCACCATCGCCATCGGGTTGGCGTTGTAGACGAACAGCGCCTTGATCGGCGGATCGAAGCCGAGTTCGCCGGTCAACGCCGGGCCGAGGCGCCAGGAGTTCAGCACGCGCATCTTCTCGGGCTGGAGGTCGGGCCGCATCAAGACGTCCCATCTGACCGGGAAGGCCCAGATCGGCAGCTGGAGCAGGCCGCCACCGACATGCTTCCAGGCGCCGATCAGCCCCGGAAGGCAGGCGATCGCACGCACGGTCTGGCCGCCGCCGGCATGCCGCTCGACCGCGACGCCGATGCGTATGACGGCCGGCGGTGTGGTCGCAAATTCTCTGGCCAGCTTGAGGATGTCGTCGACGGGAATGCCAGTTTCCTGCGACGCAAATTCCGGGGTGTAGCTCGCCGCGCGGTCCACCAGCTCGTCGTAGCCGATGGTGTATTTGTCGACGTAATCGCGATCGACCAGCTTCTCCTTGATGATGACGTGGATCATCGCCAGCGCGAGCGCGGCGTCAGTGCCGGGCCGGATCGGAATGTGCCAGTCGGCGAGGCGCGCGGTGCGGGTGCGGACGGGATCGATCACGATGAGCTTGGCGCCGGCCTTTTTTGCCTGCTCGATGAACGGCCAGTGATGCGAGTTCGTGCTCAGCGTGTTGCAGGCCCACAGGATGATGTATTTCGAGTGCACGAAGCTTTCGGGGTCGACGCCGGGCGTGTGCCCGATCGTCATCATGTACGCCGTGCAAGAGGCAGAGTCGCAGAAGGTGCGCTCCAGAACCGTCGCCCCTAACTTGTTGAAGAGGGGATCTCCGACATTCAACCCGTTGATGATGCCCTGCGTGCCCAGATAGCTGTAGGGCAGGATCGCCTGCGCGCCGTGCTCGGCGATCACTGATTTCCAGCGCGATGCGATGGTGTCGATGGCTTCGTCCCAGGAGATCCGCTGGAATTGCCGTGAGCCCTTCGGGCCGACCCGCTTCAGCGGAAAGAGGACGCGCTTGTCGCTGTAGACGCGCTCCTCGTAATTGTTGACCTTGACGCAGAGGCGTCCGCGCGTGAACGGGTGATCGGGATTGCCGCGGACGGCAATCGCCTTGCCGTCCTCGACCGTGGTCAGGATGGAGCAGGTGTCGGGGCAGTCGTGGGGGCATGCGCCTATGACCGTGGACCTCGCCATGGATCTCTCCGCTTCCTGATTCAAGACGGTCCGAAGGATGCGGCGGCCGGGCGCGCCTGGCTTTTCAAAACGTGCGGTGTTGTTGTCCCGGACTGCTCTCGGCCGGTGGACGCCTTGCCGGTTCTCTGGCATGCTAATTGCCTGAACCGGCAATACCTCTCTACCCATACATCGCGTGATCTGGCGGAGATTTCCGATGGGTATGCTTGGCAACTCTGTCGATAAATATGTGACCGGCAGAATGCTCCAGACGTCCAACGACCGGCGGTGGGGGCATCTCCTGGCCGAACGATGGAGTCATGAGCCGGGCGACCTCCCTCCGCAATTGCCGCGCGACACCGAGATCGCGATATTGCTCCGCGGCAGCTCGGTCGTCGACCGCGAAGGCGCCGGCATGCGGCAGCGCACCTTCGGCAGGAGAGGCACCGTCTGGCTCTGCCCGGCCGGCATCCGCGAAGACTTCATCCGCGTCGAGGACCAGATGCAGGAATGCCTGCATCTCTTTCTTCCGGGCAAGCCGTTCGACGACACCATGCTCAGGGATCTCGACATCGATCCTTCGGGCATGTCGATCCGCTACGAGAGCATCGACCGGGACATGTTCATCGAGCACGTCGCGGACCGCATTCTCGCGGAGCTCGCGCAGGAGACCTCCACAGGCCGCCTTTTGATCGAAAGCCTGGGGCGGGCCTTGTCCGCCCATCTGGTGCACAGCTACGCCGCCAGTTCAGTCCGGCTGAAGCAATCCTATGCCGTGCAGAAACCGCTCGATGCGAGGCGCCTGTCGCGCGTCACGGAATTCATCGACGCATCCGTCGAGCGCGAGTTCACCGTGAAGGATCTTGCATCGGTGGCCTGCATGAGCCCGGCGCATTTCTCCCGCAGCTTCAAGGCGGCGACCGGAACTGCACCGCACGAATATGTCAGCCGTCAGCGCCTCGATCTCGCCAAGCGGCTCCTGTCGACCAGCGATCGCCCGCTGGTCGATATCGCGTTTGCCGCGGGATTTTCCTCGCAGGCCAATTTCAACCGCGCCTTCCGCAAGGCGGTCGGCACGACGCCGAGCCATTATCGGGCGCGGAAGGGGCAGGATTGAGCCTGCCCGCATGGGGTTGTTTTCGAGATTTTGTTCGGTGTGGGTTGAGCCCGGCCTGCAAGCCGATCTCGCGGCCGCGCTCACCCCTTCGGTCCGCGCAACTGCGCCGTCAGCCTGTCCATCGCCTCCGCCGCATCGCGCCACTGTGACAGCCAGCTGCGCGGAAAGCGGAAGGTGAGGTCGGCGCCGCCGACGCGGCGCTCGGACAGGCACATGCCGGGCGTTGACGCATCGCGGGTGCAGCGCGCGGTCAGCGCGGGGCTTGCAGCCGAATAGAAATCTTCGCTGCCGTAGGGCGTGTCAGCACGGAACATCCGCATCGTCAGGCCGTCCGCGGGCATCGCTGCGGCCTGGTCGAGATAGCGCGGATAGATCGTCGCAGTTCGCTGCTCGGGCGAGAGCGCATCGTGATGGGCTGTGATCGACAGGAAGATGCGGTCGATCGATTGCACCGCCGCTTCCACCGTGTCGGCGGTGACGTGCTTTGGCGTGCCGGGCGGCTCCAGAGAGGGATAGAGGAAGTCGAGGTCGATACGCTCCTGCGGTCCGGAGTGCCGCTGGATCTTCATGCGGATCGCCGTCACCGGCAGGTTGAACAGCGTGCCGCCGACGCTCACCGGCAGCTTGTCCGGGGCGTTCGCGCCGCGAGTGCCCCAGGTCGGCCACAACAGATAGGCGACGAGCGCGACCGCGCACACCGCAGCAATGCCGCCGAGCACGATCGGGACGGCATGCGCCCAGGTGCGCGTGCGGGGGGACCTATGGGGAACTGCCGAAAACACCGTCATGAGCTTGCGCGAGGTCGAGCCGGAAGTCGGCCGGTGGCCGACGAATCAGCGGCGAATATGCCATGCGGCGCCGATTTCGCGCAGCGTTCCCGGCTGCGGGGGGCGGGGACGGCCCTGCGTGGACGGGACGGCGGCGTTAACCTTCCCTTAAGGATAATGTAGCGTTAACCGGCACCATTTGTCACAGGAATGCTCGGCGTTGCGTAAGGGCGGACCGTTCCGATGACACCTGAAGCTTTCAACACCTTCTTCTCGATCTGCATTGGTTTCGCGCTCGCGGGTGCGCTCGTGAACGGATACCAGGCGCTGGCGCAGCGGCCCGCCGGCTTCGGCCTGCTGCAGGACGGCGTGGCGCCGAAGACCTTCGCTGCGGTGCCGTTCCTGGTGTTCGCCGCGCCCTTCATCATCATGCGCAACACGCTGCGCGGCATGCGCGTGGAAAGCCGCCGTGCCGAGTTCGTGATGATGGCGACCCTCATCGCCGGCTTCTGGAGCATGATGAGCGGCACCTTCTTCCTGATGACGTTGCGCGCGGCCGGCGTTCTGGGCTGACGCCCGCGCATTGAGCGCTGCCGGCGCGGGGCCTTTGCGTCGCGGCTGCCGTTTGGCTATGCCAGTGGTCAACGCGACAGGAGACCTCCATGGCGATCTACGAACTCGACGGGCAGGCGCCCGACCTTCCCGCCGACGGCAATTATTTCATCGCCGAGACCGCCACCGTGATCGGCCGCGTGCGCCTGAAGCCGGGTGCGAGCGTCTGGTTCGGCGCGGTGCTGCGCGGCGACAATGAATGGATCGAGATCGGCGAGGGCGCCAATGTCCAGGACGGCTCGACCTGCCACACCGATCTCGGCTTTCCGCTTCACATCGGCCGGAACTGCACGGTTGGCCACAATGTCATCCTTCATGGCTGCACCATCGAGGAGGGCGCGCTGATCGGCATGGGCTCGATCGTAATGAACGGGGCGAAGATCGGCCGCAACAGCATCGTCGGAGCCGGTTCCGTCATCACCGAGGGCAAGGAGTTTGCCGAACGTTCCCTGATCATCGGCTCACCGGCGCGCGTGATCCGCACGCTCGACGACGCCCAGGTGCAGCGAATGGGAAGCGCGGCCAGGTTCTACGTCGCCAATGGTCCGCGCTTCAAAAAGGGCTTGAAGCGGATCGGTTGAGAAAGTCTGCGCGGCCGGTCCGCCCAGTGGCACGGTTCCGTACCGTACAAATACAGGCCGGTACTTTAATCCTCCGCTAGCGCGATCACGCTTATTGTTGAGCGTTTTCAACCAGGAGGAGCGGCGCCATGGATGCGACGGCGCTGGGATCCGGCTTCGGTGCCGGAACCAATCTATTGAAGAAGTTCGTAAGACTCGCGCGCGGCGCCGACACGCTGACGGTCGCCGAGAAGGTCTACAGCATTGCCGCCTTCCTTGCGATCGTCACCACCTTCCTCCTGGTGATGTCGGTCCAGTCCGTACGCTTGCAGACGACGTATCGCCACATGCATGTCACCGCCGCCGAGGCGGCGATCGGCGTCGGGCGCATCAATGCGCTGATCTATGCCATCGTGATGGAATCACGCGGCATCTACATGTCGGCCGATCGTCGTGCGATGAAGCCGTTCGCGGACGGGCTGGTGCGGCGCAACCACGAGCTCGCCGAGGCCGTGAAGAGCATGGAGAAGAACGTCGGCAACGACGACGCCGAGCTGTTCGCGAGCTTCCGCCAGCGCATCATGCAATTCATCGACTTCCGTCAGGAACTGGTGCGGCGCGGGATCGAGATCAGCCCGGCCGCGGGGCGCGAATGGGGCGACAACGACGCCAACCGCACCGTGCGCAGCAAGCTCAACAGCGATATCGAGGCGCTCGAGCGCATCTACCAGCAGCGCGCCCGCGAGGCGGACGAGCTTGCCAATGAGAACCGCTATGCGGCTGCCTATCTGTTCGCACTCGGACTCGCCGCCTTGATGCTGGCGGCGCTCAACGTCGTCGTCATGCGCAGTTCGGTCGTCGGCGCCCTGGCCGATATCACGCAGGCGACCGACCGGATCGCGCAGGGCGACGTCAAGAGCGAGGTGCCGCATCTCGGCCGTCACGACGAGATCGGACGTCTTGCGCGCGCCGTGCAGAACTTCCGCGACGCCGTCGCGCGCATCTTCGAGCTCGAGGAGCTCGAGCTCGGCACCGCCCAGGCGCGCGACGCCGCGAGGACCGAGCGCGACCAATTCAACGACAAGTACCAGGCCAAGAAGTGGCAGCTCTCGGCCGCCATCAACAGCATGCCGCAGGGACTGATCATGCTCGACGGCAAGGCGGTCGTGGTCGCGATGAACTCGAACTACCGGCAGATCTACAATCTGCCCGAGACGATCCAGGCTGGATCGACCCTCGAGGATATCCTCCAGCACCGGGTCAAGAGCGGGCTGTTCAGCGGCGACGTCGCGAAATATGTCGCGGCCGTTCTCGACCGGATCGCCAGGCGCGAGCCGGCGGCCTACGAGATCGCCTTGAACGACGGCCGCATCATCAAGATCTACGAGCGTCCGATGGACGGCGGCGGCTGGGTTTCCGTGCAGGAGGACGTCACCGAACAGCGTCAGCGCGAGCGCATTCTCGAGCGGATGGAGCGCTTCCTCGCCACCATCATCGAGAACGTGGCCGAGGGCATCATCGCCAAGGATGCGCGCAATCTGCGCTACGTCTTCGTCAACAAGGCGGCCGAGAAGATGATCGGCATGTCGCGCGGCGAGATCATCGGCAAGACCGCGCGGGAATTGTTCTCCCCGGAGGCGGCCGAGCTGATCGAGCGGCGCGACAAGCAGCTGCTCGCGCAGAAGCAGCAGCTCGCGCCGATCATCGACACCATCGACAATCCCGCGCGCGGGCGTCGCGTGATCTCCGCACGGCGGGTTCAGATCGGCGGCGCCAGCGAAGAGTCCCACATGTTCGTGACCATGGTCGAGGACCGGACCGAGAATATGGTGGCGGCCGCATAGCGATCGGCGCGCGATCCGGAGCGGGACGTCAGCTTCCCTCGGATTCGCGCGCTTCGGTCGCGCCTGCGACCTTCTCGTGGCCGGCGGCCCACAGCGCATGCTCGTCGCTGCCGCCGAGGTAGGGATTGGCCTCGGCCGGAATGTTGTCGCGCGCGGCGCGTTCGCCTTCTGCAAAAGGATCGCGATCGGTCACCGTGATTGAGCCTCCTCGCTTTCAAGCTGATGTGACGGCATTTGTTCCGGAACCTGCCTTCGCTGCGGCGGTTGACCGGCAAAGGAGAATTCTCATGGCTGCATCGCCTGCAACCGTCTCGATCAAGACCATGATGGTGATCTTCGCCCTCGCAGCGATGCCGGCCGTCGCGTTCGCGCAGGCGAGCGGCGGTTCGGCCGGATCGACCGGAGGCGCCGCGGGATCGACTGGAGGCGCCGCGGGATCGACTGGAGGCTCCGTTGGATCGAGCGGTGGCCTCGCCAACTCGCCGGCTCCACCGCCCGGCACCAACAGCCTGGGTACGGCTCAGTCATCCGGCCCGGGCTCCGGCGGTACGACTGGCAGCGGCACAGGCGGCGGCGCCGATGCCGCCGTCAATGCCGAGAATCGGATGCTCGACAAGAAGCTCAAGAGCATCTGCCGCGGGTGCTGATCCTCGCGCGGAAGTGAGACAGCGTGGCTGTCCCGAATGCCCAAGTGACGTTAGCTTGATCCCGCTTTGAAGCGTGGAGCGTGTCCACGCGGAGGATCGAGTGATGTTACGCAGGATGATGATGGCGGCGCTGGCCGTCGCGGCAGTCGGGCTGTCGGCGCCGCAGGTGGCCCACGCAGGGGGGTTCGGACATGGCGGGGGACATGGCGGCTGGGGGCACGGCGGGGGCGGCTGGGGCCATGGCGGCCATTGGCATGGCGGCGGCTTCTGGCCAGGTGTCGCGATCGGGGCGGGCATCGCCGGCGCCGGCTACTATGGCGGTTATTACGGCTACGGCTACGGTCCCACCTATTATAGTACCGGCTACGGCGACTACAACGATGGCTATGGAGGCTGCTACGTCGCGCGCAAGCGCGTCATGACGCCGGCGGGCTGGCGCATCCGCCGCGTGGACGTCTGCGAATAGCGTCCCACAAAAAAACAAGGCCGTTGACGCAGTATACCGTCAACGACCTTGCCAGCCCCGGACATTGAAATCGGCTCACGCCATCCGGTAAGCGCGACCATCGCGCGGAATCATACGGCCGAATGTGATCCAGTTCACAAGTGGCAAAAATAAAGTTCCACGGCGAGGTGGGGAGTTAGCCGCGCGAGCGCTTGCGCGCACTGGCGTGGACACGGTGCCGCGCCGGTTTCCTGCGGGTAACCGAGGGCGCTTCAACCTCGCTTGCCCGTGCGCTGGCGAACGATTGCCGCAAGCCGTCGATGGACTCGTTCAGCGAGGCGACCTGTTCGGACAGGCGCTTGGTGTCGGCCTGCTGCGCCGCCATCAGCCGCTTCATCGTCTGGAGCTGGTCCTGCACGACCTGGAGCTGGTCGATCGATTCCTGCTGGGTCGCCTCCAGCCCCTTGGTCTTCTCGACCAGCTGCTCGGAGGCCTGGGCCGTACGGGCCTGGAGCTGCCGCGATGCCACCACCCGGTCAGCTTCAGGTGCGGCGCCGGTATAGGCCCGCCAGATCGCGATCGAGGTCACCCCCGCGATCAGGAGCAGCAGCGCAGCGGCGGTCAGCGCGATGGGCTGGGCGCCAAGGCGAAGCAGGGGGTTCGACGGTGTGTCCTGGGCGAGATCGATCATCGCTGACAAAACCCAAATTGAAACTTGGTGAGTGGCGAAGACCGGCAACCAGAGGTCGCCGGGGCGTCTCGAAAGTGTTACGTTTCCGCAAGGAATGGGACCAAAAAGAGGCTAAGGGCCAAAAAACCAGGAATCAGCGGGTCTTGCGGCTTCCAAGGCTCCGCCCTGGCGCGGGAATCAAGGTTGAAACGGCGCAAACGGCCCGGAATAGGTCTTCGCGCGCGGTGCCGCGTAGGGCCCGAGGCGGGAGGTCTTCAGGCCCAGCCGCACCAGTGATTCCGCCAGCGTCACCGCAGCAGCGACGCCGTCGATCACGGGCAGGCCATGGGTGGTGGCGAGCTCAGCGGCGAGATCGGCCATGCCGGCGCAGCCGAGCACGATGGCTTCCGCCCGGTCGTCGCGGATCGCGGCCGTGATCTCCGTGGAGATCTTTGCGAGCGCGTCCGTGTTGCGCTCCTCGAGCGCAAGCACCGGGACCTCGGCGGCGCGGACGCGGGTGCAGCGTTCGGCGAGGCCGTACTTCTTGAGATTATGCTCGATCGGCAGGATGGAGACACCGAGCGTCGTCACCACGGCAAAGCGCGCGGCGATCAGGCTCGCCATGTGGAAGCCGGCCTCTCCAATGCCGATCACCGGCGCCTTCGCGATGGCGCGGGCGGCATCCAAGCCGGTGTCGTCGAAGCAGGCGATGATGTGGGCCTCCGCACCATCGCGGTCGGCCTCGCGGATGCAGCCGAGCATGCCGGGCACGGCGAAGGCTTCGTCGTAAAATCCCTCGATCGAGACCGGGCCCATTGTCGGCTGCCGCGCGTCGATCACCGTGCCGGGCAGGGCGACGCTGCGCGATGCAGCGGCGATCTTCGCCGTCATCGTAGCAGTGGTGTTGGGATTGACGATGTGCAGTCGCATTTCGATCAGACAAGTCCCTTCTCAGACAAGGCCTTTGCCGGCGTCCGAACCCTTGGCCGCCTGCCGCTTGTTGAGCATGTGGATGGTGCCGAGCGCAAGCGTGATCACCGTGAACGAGACAGCCGAGATCACTGTGCCGAGCGCATAGATGTCGGGATTCGTCACCGTGGTGGTCAGGCCCTGCAGATCGAGCGGCAGCGTATTCACCGCCCCGATCGCCTGGCTGGAGCGGGCGAGTTCGTCCCAGGATAGCGTGAAGCCGAACAGGCCGATGCCAATTACGGAAGGCAGGATGATCGGCAGCACGACATGGCGGAACGTCTGCCACGGCGTCGCCCCGAGATCGCGCGCGGCTTCCTCGAGGCGGGGATCGAAGCGGTTGAAGATCGCGAACATGATCAGAAGGCCGAACGGCAACGTCCAGGTCAGGTGTGCGCCGAGACCCGATGTGAGCAGGCCCATCGAGGTCTCGAAATTCTCGTTCCAATGCGCCTTGATCAGATCGTCGATGATGCGAAATTCAAGGGAGATGCCGAGCGAGGTGATGATCGAAGGCACGATCAGGCTGGCGATCGCCGAATAGAACAGAATGCTCTGCGCCCTGAACTTCCTGCGGAAGGCCATGCCGGCGGCGACCGACAGCACGACGGTGACGATCATCACGATGATGCCGAGCAGCAGCGAGCGGCGGAAGGCCGCGCCGAGATCGACGATGCCGGTGCCCTGGAACAATTTTGCGATCCAGAAGGTCGACACGCCATTCATCGGGAAGGTGAGGCCGCCCTGCGGCCCCTGGAACGACAGCACGTAGATCGCGATCATCGGGCCGTAGAGGAACAGCACATAGGCCGCGAAGAAGATCGCGAGGATGTAGAAAGAGCGCGGGCGTCCTTCCTTCATGCTCAGAGCTCCTTCTTGATGTCCACGATGCGCGACATCATGGTGATGATCAGGAAGGTGATCGCGAGCAGGATCACGGCGTTGGCCGCGGCGGCCGGGAATTGCAGCGCGTTGACCCGCGTCTCGATGATCTTGCCGGCAGCGGCGATCTGCTGGCCGCCCATCACGCCGATGGTGATGAAGTCGCCCATCACGATGGTGATGACGAAGATCGAGCCGATGACGATGCCCGGCTTTGCCAGCGGGATGATGACGTTGACCAGCGTCTGGAAGCCGGTCGCGCCGGCATCATAGGCGGCCTCGATCAGCGACTTGTCGATGCGGATCATCGAATTGAAGATCGGCACCACCATGAAGAAGGTGAAGAGGTGCACCAGCGCCAGCACCACCGAGAATTCGGAGAACAGCAGCCATTCCAGCGGGTGGTTGATCAGGCCGGTCTTGACGAGGCCCGAATTGACGAGGCCGTTGCGCCCGAGCAGCGGGATCCAGGCGATCATGCGGATCACGTTGGAGGTCCAGAACGGGATCGTGCAGAGCAGCGACAATCCCATCTGCCAGGTCTTGGACTTGACGTGGAAGGCGAGGAAATAGGCGACCCAGAAGCCGATGAACAGCGTGATCGCCCAGACCAGGAAGCAGAGCTTCAGCGTCTTCACATAAGTCTTGCCGATCGTGCAGAGATCGGGCAGCTGCGCGATGCAGCCTTCGAACGTGTCGGTGTAACCGCGGCCGGAGAACGCCGGCAGCAACTGGTATTCGTTGTAGTCCCAGAACGAGACGATGACGACGAAGACCAGCGGAATGAGAAAGAAGGCGAGAAACACCAGCATCATCGGCCCGGCCTGGAGCCAGGAGATGAAGGACGGCGACAACCGCGCGGCCTTTGCGGCGCGCGCGGTGTCGGGTCCCCGGGCGAGGTCCGGGGATGCCTGTTGCAGGATGTCCTCTGACGTGTCCATCAAATCACGCTGCGATGAACTCGTTCCACTTGCGGACCATGTAGTCGTTCTCGTCCATCACCGCGTTCCAGCAGGCGACGCCGCCCATGCGGTCCTCATAGGAGCCGCCGTCACGCACGGCGCCCGCCTTTTCGAGCAGCGAGCCGTCGGGTGCCTTGATGTCCTTCTCGGCCGGCTTGCCTTCCATCCAGTACGCCCACTCGTAGGGCTCCATATGCGCCTTCGCGGTGGAGAGCACGGCGGAGTAGTAGCCCTGGCGATTGAGATAGGCGCCGGCATAGCCTGACAGAAACCAGTTCACGAACTCATAGGCCCATTCGAGCTTCGCGCCCGAGACGCCCTTGGAGACGCAGAAGCCCGAGGCCCAGGAGCGATAGCCTTCCTTCAGCGGCTGGAAGGTGCAGGCAATGCCCATCGAGCGGACCTTGGTGACTGCCGGCGACCACATCGACTGGATCACGGTTTCCCCTGATGCCATCAGGTTGACGCTCTCGTTGAAGTCTTTCCAGAACGCGCGGAACTGGCCCGCCTTCTTGGCCTCGGTCATCACCTTCATGGTGAGATCGATCTCTTCCTTGGTCATGTTGCCCTTGTCGGCATATTTGTACTTGCCGGTGGCTTCCACGACCATCGCGGCGTCCATGATGCCGATCGAGGGGATGTTGAGGATCGAGGCCTTGCCCTTGAATTCGGGGTTGAGCAGCTCGGACCAGGAGCTGATCGGACGCTTGATCAGATCGGGGCGGATGCCCAGCGTGTCGGCGTTGTAGACCGTTGGAATCAGCGTGACGAATTCAGTCGCCGACGTCGCGAACTTCTTGGAGTCCTTGCCTTCGAGATAGAGGACCTTCCAGGGCGCGGTGCCCTGGCCGCCGATCTTCTTGCCACCGGGCGTCTCGCCCTTGGTGAAGACAGGCGTGATGTTGTCGAACTGTTTGATCTTCCTGGCGTCGAGCGCAAGGATGTTGCCCGACGGCACGATCTTCTTCAGCGAGAAATATTCGGTGTCCAGCACGTCGAAGGAGTTCGGCTGGGTCATCACGCGCTTGGTGACGTCGTCGGTGGTCGCGGTGATGTATTCGATCTTGATGCCGGTGTCTTTCAGGCACTGCTTGGAGATGTCGTCGCCCTCGTTCACGGCGGTGCCGAGATAGCGCAGCACCTTGGTCTCGGCCGACTTCACATAGGGAAAGCCGGTGATGGCGCCGGAGCCGGCGGCAAGGCCGGCCAGACTGGCGGTGCCCTTGAGCAGCGTGCGGCGGCTGACGCCCTTTGTCCTGGTGGTCTCGCTCATGTCAGTCACTCCTCTGTTGCGCATTCCAGTGATCGATCGGCGCTATTGCAGGCGTTGCGCCTTGGCGGGATCCCAGGTGGCCAGCACGCGATCGCCCGGACGGAACGGGTGGACGTCGAAAGTGGCTTCGGGAACGTGGGAGAACAGGGCGGTGCCGTCGTCGAGCGTGAGCGAGACGGCGATGTAGGAGCGTACTCGGTCTGGATCAGCCGCGCCGGCGCGCCGAACGCACCGTCGATGAACGGCGCGATGCCGAGCTGATCGGCCCGCACGGCGATCAGATTGCCGGCGTCGCTGAGCACGTTGTGGCCGCCGATGAAGCGCGCCACGAATTCGGTGCGGGGATGGTGGAAGATGTCGCGCGCGGTGCCCTGCTGCTCGATCCGGCCGTGGTTCATCACCACGATGTGGTCGGCGAGCGCCATCGCCTCTTCCTGGCCGTGGGTGACCTGGATGAAGCTGATGCCGAGCTCGCGCTGCAGCCGCTTCAATTCACCGCGCATCTTCACCCGCAGGAACGGATCGAGCGCGGAGAGGGGCTCGTCGAGCAGGAGGATCTGCGGCTCGGTGATCAGCGCGCGGGCGAGTGCGACTCGCTGCTGCTGGCCGCCGGAGAGCTGTGCCGGGAGACGGCCCGCATATTGGCTCATCGCGACCAGCTCGAGCAGTTCGCCGGCGCGCTTGTGACGCGTCGGCTTGTCGACGCCGCGCATCTTCAGGGCGAAGGCGACGTTGTCGATCACGCTGAGATGCGGAAACAGCGCGTAGGACTGGAACATCATCGCGGTGCCGCGTTCGGCCGGCGGCAGGTCGGTGACGTTCTGCGCGCCGAGGATGATGTCGCCCCCGCTGACCGCCTCGTGGCCCGCGATCATCCGCAGGGTCGAGGTCTTGCCGCAGCCGGACGGGCCGAGCAGGCAGCAATAGGTGCCGGCCGGGATCTTCAAATTGACGGTGTCGACCGCCAGCGTCGTGTCGTAGCGCTTGGTGACGGCGACCAGTTCGAGAGCGGCGGGAGTGGCCATGGCGTGTCCGGGGAGGGGCGGTGCTTCCGGCCTCTCTCCGCAAGGTCCGTGCCAACCAGCTTCGGTCCGCCGATTTCTCAAAACTGTGCAGCGGAGTCAGATCGTTAGATCGAATCCGGTGCATCCGGGCTGCCCGCTGCCTGCACGGTCATTTGCACACAAAATAGGCGAAGATTGTATAAAGTTTCGCCTGTGATTGGATACAGGTCGTCGACTAACATTCGAAAGCGAACGTCGTCGACCGAGCCCTCAAGCCCAACTCTCGAACCAATGGCCGCCAAGACCCGCCCCAAATCCGACGCGCCAGACGCGAGCGATCGCGTCAGCCGCATCCGGGAGGGCGTGACCGCCGCGATCCTCGAGCATCGCCTGCTGCCGGGCACGAAGCTCGGCGAGGACGAGATTGGCGAGATCTACGGCGCGAGCCGCACCCTGGTCCGCACCGCGCTGCAGCAACTTGCACATGAGGGCATCGTCAACATCGAGAAGAACCGCGGCGCGTTCGTCGCGCGCCCCACGCCCGCCGATGCCCGCGAGGTGTTCGAGGCGCGGCGCCTGATCGAGCCCACCATCGTCGATCATGCCATCGACGCGATGTCGCCGGCCTGGCTCGATCGTCTCCAGCAACATCTCACCGAGGAGCGCGAGGCCGAGCTGCGCGGCGACGCGCGCGCCTCGGTTCGGCTTTCCGGTGAGTTTCACAAGCTCGTCGCCGAGATGAGCGGCCACAGCATCTATATCGGCTTCCTCAAGGAGATGATCGCGCGCTCCTCGCTCATCATCCTGCTGTACCGCCGCCACGACACGCCCGCCTGCGGCACCGATCATCACGCCGGCATCGTCGCCGCGATCCGCAATCGCGACAAGCAGGCTGCGCGCGCGCAGATGCTCTCGCATCTGACCGAGATCGAGGACGAGCTGTTCCTCAAGGACCCCGCCGCCGACGAGCTGCGGCTCGCGGACGTGCTGGGCGTCTGATCCGCATCGATCGCAAGCGCCGGGAATCGCCGCCGAGAGCTGCGATCCCGCGTCAGTGGCTGAGTTCGCGTTCTGCGGCGAGCTGCCCGTCGGGGGTGATCTCGTAGTCGCCGCCTCGCTTTGTCATCCATCCTGACCTGACCATCTCCCGTGCAAGCTGCACCGAGCAGATGGGATGGTTACCTCCCGGGTAATACAGCCTGTCATTTCGGACGAGCAAGTGACCGTACAGTTGGGCATGACGTAATGCCCTGCGCATCCCGGGTGATGGATCTTTCATGCCGGTTCAAGCGCGAGCGCGACGAAGGTTCCTAATCAGCGCCGGGACTTTCGATGGCGTTTGCGCTGCGCAGGGTGGGCAGGAACCCACATTCTGCCGCATCGTTGTTCTTTTCGAAGGAGCAGCGTCATGAACGTACGGGACGAGTACACGCGATCGCTCTGGATGGATGTTTCGGTCGCGGATGCCCCCGCGCTGTCGCGCACCGTGGCCGTGGACGTCGTTATCATCGGCTCTGGAATAGCCGGGCTGTCCGTGGCTTATGAACTGGCCTGCCATGGACGCTCCGTCGCGGTGCTCGATCGCGGCGGCATTGGTAGCGGGATGACGGCGCGCACCACGGCGCATCTGGCGACGGCGCTCGACGATGGCTACGGCGAATTGGTCAGGGTCCGCGGCCCAGATTGTGCGCGGCACTATTATCAGAGCGTCGAAGCCGCAATCGCCCGCGCCGAGGCCATTCAGCGCGATGAGCACATCGATTGTGATTTTCGGCGTGTCGACGGCTACTGGGTGCAGGCGCCCGAAACCCCTGCATCCGAGCTGGATACAGAATTGGATTGCTGTCGCAAGCTCGGGATTCCCGTCGAAAATTGCGCCGAGCCGACCGTATTCCATTCTGGAGGTCTGGTGCGCTCGTTGCGCTTTGCCCGCCAGGCGCGCCTGCACCCGACCAGATATCTTGCCGGACTGGCCGGCGCACTTCAGCGCCGCGGGGCGCAGCTCTACGCCGACACCTGCGTTGAAAGCATCCGTCAAGCGCGTGGCGACATGATCGTGACGACCGGCTCGGGCTACGAGGTCCGCGCCGCCGACGTGGTCGTCGCGACGAACTCGCCGGTCAATGTGCAGGTCGCGATCCATACCAAGCAGGCGCCTTACCGCACTTATGCGCTCGCCGCCAAAATCCCGGCCGGCGCGCTCAAGGATGCGCTGTATTGGGACACGCTCGATCCCTATCACTATGTCAGGCTTCAGCCGCTCTCTGCGGAGGAGGATCTCGTCATCATCGGCGGCGAAGATCACAAATCCGGTGAAGCGGACGACGGCGCACAGCGCCTTGCCGCGCTCGAGCGCTGGGCGCGCGAGCGATTGCCGGCGCTGCGCGGGGTCACTCACCGATGGTCAGGTCAGGTGCTGGAGCCGAGCGATTTCGTCGGCTTCATTGGCCGTAGCCCCGGCGAGGAGCATCTCTTCATCGTCAGTGGTGACTCCGGACAGGGCATCACGAACGGGCTGGTGGCGGGCATGCTGATTGCAGATCTCGTCATGACCGGGGCGAGCCCGTGGGAGGAAGTCTACGCCCCGGCACGCAAGATTCAGAAAAACATCGGCGAGTTCATCAGCGAGAACATCACGCCGCTGAAGAATTTCGCGGAGTATCTGACGGCGAGCGAGATCGCGGGCGTCGAACGTCTGCGCCCCGGGGAGGGGCGCCTCGTCCGGAGCGGCCTGAAGAAGATCGCGGCATGCCGGGACCGGAACGGACATTTGCATCTGCATTCGGCAAGCTGCACCCATCTCGGCTGCGTCGTGCACTGGAATGCGCTCGAGCAATGTTGGGATTGCCCGTGTCACGGCTCGCAATTCGCTCCTGATGGCACCGCGCTGAACGGCCCTGCGGTGTCTCCGCTCGGCGACATCGACAAACCCGCCAATCTTGAAGCCGCAGAGTGAGGCGTGCAGTCCTTGCGGACGCGCTGGGCGCGGTCCCTGATTTCGCACACGGCAATATCTGTTTGATTCAAATTGGAGCCGATCGCGGCGACCTCTCATCAATGTAGATGGCAGGACTGCATATTTGCCGCTGTGGTGGCCAGTTGACGGAGGCCAGACGTCGGCGTCAACTGGCGCCGAGACGTTGCGTGCCTGCCATCACCCCTCGCGTAGCCCTGCACCTAGCGGAGGCCGGCCATGTCGGGTTTGAGGATGCCGGCCAGAGTGTCCGGAATCGCCACGCTGCTTGCGGCCGTTGTAACGATCCTCGGCAGCGCCTCCTCGGCGAAGGCCCAGCAGGACTCCGTCGTCCTGTTTCGCAACGTCCGGATATTCGACGGCAAGAGCGCCGCGCTGTCAGCCGCGTCCAACGTCCTCGTCAGAAATGGGAAGATCGAGAAGATCTCGACCGCGGACATCGCGGCCGCCGGCCAGGTGATCGACGGCGGCGGCCGCGTGCTGATGCCGGGACTGATCGATGCGCATTGGCACGTGATGCTGGTGCGCCCGACGCCGATGGCCGCGCTTGCGGGCGATATCGGCTACAACAACCTGCTTGCCGCCAGCGAGGCGACGGCCACGCTGATGCGCGGCTTCACCACCGTGCGCGACATGGGCGGGCCGAGCTTCGGCCTGAAGCAGGCCATCGACGAGGACCTCGTCGCAGGTCCCCGCATCTATCCCTCCGGCGCCATAATCACCGTTACCAGCGGTCACGGCGACTTCCGCCAGCTCTCCGATCTGCCGCGAACGATCGGCGGCATGCTGAGCCGCATGGAGCGGATCGGCGGCAGCATGGTGGCCGACAGTCCGGACGAGGTGCGTGTGCGCGCGCGCGAGCAGCTCATGCAGGGGGCCTCGCAGGTCAAGCTCACCGCAGGCGGCGGCGTTGCATCGCCCTTCAGCCCGCTCGACGTCTCCACCTTCACCGAGCCCGAGCTGCGCGCGGCGGTCGAAGCCGCCGACAATTGGGGCACCTATGTTGCTACGCACGCCTATACATCGGTCGCGATCCAGCGCTCGGTCGCGGCCGGCGTCAGATGCATCGAGCACGGTCATCTCATGGACGAGGCGAGCGCCAAGCTGATTGCGGAGAAGGGGATCTGGTTGAGCACGCAACCGTTCCTGGATATCTCCGGTGCCGCCGCGCTCGGACCCGCCGAGCAGGACAAGATGAAACAGGTGGTTGCCGGAACCGACCGCGTCTATGCGCTCGCGAAGAAGTACGGCATCAAGACCGCGTGGGGCACCGACGTCCTGTTCTCGCAGGCGCTGGCGGATCGACAGGGCGCCATGCTGGCCGCACTCACGCGCTGGTACACATCGGCCGAAGCGTTGGCGATGGCGACGTCGGCCAATGCCGAATTGCTGAGCCTGTCGGGTCCGCGAAATCCCTATCCGGGCAAGCTCGGCGTGGTCGAGGAGGGCGCGTTCGCCGATCTCCTTCTGGTCGACGGCAATCCGCTCGACAACATCAAGCTCGTCGAAGATCCCGCGAAGAATTTTGTGGTGATCATGAAGGGCGGCAAGGTCTACAAGAACATCCTCGCACGCTGACAAGCGCGCGCGTCGATCACATCTTGCGCGCCTGCCAGACATGAGGTGGCGGGATCGCTCCTAGGGGCGATCCTCCGCAACCGGCCTGTTGCGCCGCGAACCGGCCGCGATCTCCGGAACCGCGGCAGGCCGCCCAGGGCTTGTCACAATTGCAGGCCTGTCATCGGGGGCATGGCTTCTCAGCGTCTCCAGAACCAGAAAGAATTTCTCGGCTAGCATGGGTCAAACTCGCTGGCGCGTTCATTTCGGTTTCGAGAGCAGCGAATTTCGCTCGTCGAATCGATCATTTGCTGCGCTCAGGGCAGTTTAGCTCGTATTGGCACGCCGGATTGTGACAAGCGTTGCCGGATTCCTGCGTCTGGCACGTCGTGTCGATGATCACGCACTGCTGCATAACGTGACTATTCCTCGCGGGCCGCTCCCGCTATATGCTGTCGCTCTGTCATTGAACTGTCATGTCACCGTAAATGCTGAAATCAGACGCAACCCCGGCTCGCAAAACCCCGAGTGCGCCGGACGGGAATCCTGTCCCGAAGGACAACAACAGGACGCAAGTCGTCGCCGGCTTCCTCAGGCAGATTGAACCGGCCGAGCCCGGCGCGGAACCTGCGATCGTCGAGGGCGCTGTGAGTGATCAGACGCCATCGCAAGATGCCCCGCCTGCTCCGGAACCAACTCGGTCGAGCCTTGCCGCGCACCCCGGCGAGATCGAGCTCAAGCTGCTCGTCGATGCCGATCGCATGGCGCATTTCAACGCCGCGCCGGTCATTGCGGCGAATGCGCGCAACAAGGGCTCGCGAAAACACCTCAAATCCGTCTACTATGATACGCCCGATCGGATGCTTCGGCGCAACGGCCTGAGCCTGCGCGTTCGCCAGAGCGGCGCGCGCTTCGTGCAGACCGTGAAGACCGACGTGGCGGACGATCCGCTGCGCCGCGGCGAGTGGGAGGCGAGCGTGGCCTCGCTTGCGCCCGATCTCGCTCTGGCGATGCCGTTCATTCCAGAGAAACTTCGCAGCCATCTCGAAGCGCAGCCGCTCGAAGCTATCTTCACCGCCGATGTCCATCGCCACGCGCGGATGATCGACCTGCCGTCCGGCACGGTCGAGATCGCCTTCGACCAGGGCGTGCTCACGGCGAGTGATCGATCGCTGCCGGTAAGCGAGATCGAGCTGGAGCTCAAGAGCGGCAGCGCGAGCACGATCTACGAGGTCGCGTTGCGGCTTGCGGAGCACGGCGCGGTGAAGCCGTCCATCCGCAGCAAGTCGGCGCGCGGCTTCGACCTTGCCGCAGGCGTGCCGCCCTCGGCACGACGCCCGCGAAAACTTCGCCTCGATCCGTCGGTGACGCTCGACGAAGCCTTCGCGACGATCCTGCGCTCCTGCTTCCTCCATCTGCTTCAGTCGCTGCCGGCGGCCGAGGACGGGCGCAATCCGGAAGGCGTGCATCAGCTGCGTGTCTCGCTGCGCCGGATTCGATCGGCGCTCGACCTGATGCGCTCGGTCGGCGCGCTCAGCAATCTCGACGCATTGAGGTCGGAAGCGCGCTGGCTGGCGCAAGACCTGTCCGCCGCACGCGACTGGGATGTGTTCCAGCTCGAGACCCTGCCGACGATCGCGAAGGCTTGCCCTTCGATCGCCGGCTTCGATGCGCTCGGCCGGGCTGCGGCCGAGCGCCAGTCCGACGCCTATCGCAAGGCGCATCAGGCGCTCGACGATCGCCGCTGCGCCATGTTCCTGATCGGCCTCGGCAACTGGATCGAGACACGGGGCTGGCGCAACGACGTCGCCGCCGAAGATCTCGGCCGGCTCGCCGAGCCCGCCGTCAACTTCGCCCAGCGCATTCTGTCGGAGCAATACGCCAAGGTGCTCAAGCGCGGCCGCCGCTTCAAGTCGCTCACGATGGACGAGCTGCACCGGGTGCGGCTCGCGACCAAACGGCTGCGTTATCTCAGCGAGTTCCTGTTGCCGCTGTTTTCCGATCGCAAGCCCGCGAGGAAATTTGCCCGCAGGCTGGCCGGTTTGCAGGAGGAGCTCGGCGCCTACAACGACATGGCGGTCACGGCTTCGCTGCTCGACGGGCTCGGAGCCGATCCCGACAGCGCCATCGCCGGCGCTGCGATCGCAGGCTGGCAGGCGCGTGCATCGATCGGCATCAAGCCGGCCTTGCAAGGCACCTGGCGCGATTTCACCGCCGCGCGCGTGCCTTGGTCCTCACAGGACTGATCACGCATCCCCCCAAAAAAGTTGCGGCCAGCCATTGGGGGATGGCTGGCCGCGCGCGAACCGGTCTGGGACGGGGAGGGGTGGGGATGTGACCGGGCCGCGTAACTCCTTGTCTCGTTCTCAATCTCTGGCGCTGGCGGTGGAGACCGCCGGCTTGGTATCGCCGAGCGAAACCCAGACGTTGGGATCGCTCTGCGACTGGCGCTTGACGAAGCGGTAACCGGTCTCCGTCCAGGCAACGACGTTCTCGTTCTGATTGTCGAGAACGAACTCGCCCTTGTCGGTCTTCACCGTCAGCACCGCGTGTCCTTCGCCCTTCTTGTCGCGCACGACGGTGATCAGCAGGGCCTGGCGCGGCCATCCGGCATCGATCAGCATCTTGCGCTTCAACAACACGTAGTCTTCGCAGTCGCCGTAACCGTCGGTCGGCAGCGACCATTTCTCGATCACGCCCCAGTGCTCCTGGTCGGTCAAAGGCTTGACGGTCTCGTTGACCCAGCGATTGACCTTGACGAGGTCACGCCATGCGGCCTGCGACATCACGATGTCGCGCGGCTGTGCCGGCGTGCCCTGGCACTGAGCGGTATTGTCCGCGCAGAACTCGACCCAGCCGATCGGCGCACGCGTGGTGTCACCGAGACTTGCGTAAAGCAGACGGCTCTCGCCGGCCTGCGCTGCCGCGCTGATCCCGAAGAGCATGGCAGCCAGCGCCAGCCCTTTCCCCTGTCCCTTGAAGTCAAACATTGCGGCCCCCGTTTCTTGTTGGGACCACATTTCGCACGGAGCTTTTGAGTTGCCGCTAAGTCAACCAAGTCAAGTCGAGACGAATACAAGTAAAAGGCGCGGCGAATTCGATCTATACTTGAATCGAATTCTCATAAAATTTGAAACAACTGCAATTGATTCAAATTTTATCGATTAACGCGGAAACGCTGGCGGAACGGCCGTTTCCACTCCAAACGGGCCGCGCGTTAACCGGCGCGAGGTCGGCCATCACGCATGAAAAAGGCGGCGTCCGCATTGCGGAGGCCGCCTTCAGGGCTGAAAATACAGGGGTTTTGGCGTCCTTGCGCTTTACCGCGCGGTAACGCTCTCTTCGAGTGTCTCGATCGGCTGCGCGTGGACGAACTCCAGCGCGAAGCCGTCTTCGAGGTTTCGGACCACCCGGCCCTGGACCCGGCCGAGCATGACCGTCGATTTCAGCGGCGGCCGGTTCTCCGCGGCAATGGCGGCACCGGACAAGGAAAGGTCGATGATGCGGCAGGTCATCTTGGTGCCGTCCTCGAGCGTCAGCACCGCGATCGGGTTGCGCGGCACGATACGGTCGTGGCGGCGGTCCTCCGGCAGATTGAGGATGTCGCGGTTGGCGAGCCAGGTCAGCTGCGCCGCCAGCTTGTCGCGCTTTCGGGGCGTCGCCCCGATCGTCATGGCGAAGCCATTGTCGATGATGCGGGTGATCTTGCCCTCGACGCGACCGATATGGTCGAGATAGGCGACGACGCGGTCGCCGACATTGCCGATGCCGGGGGCGAGCAGCGCCAGGCCGCCCGGCGACATGTTGATCACCTGGCAGGGGAATTCGCGGCGGTCCGGCAGCATGTAGCGGCCGAGCAGGTGCACCTTCACCCGCTGGAAACGCCGACGCTCTTCGGCGGCAGGAAGAAATTTTTTGTTCGCCAACGCCATTTTCAACACCCGACCCCCCGCCCGGGCGGAGTCCGGGACGACCCTAAGGTGCATAGGGTTAATGCCGCGTTAGGATCGGGCGCGGCGGAAACGGACAGACACAATGCGTTCGGAAAGCCACACCCGGAGGGGTGCTCACGCCGGCCTCGTCGCCCGCCGCTGCAGCAGGAGCAGCAGCGCCAGCAGCACCGCGGCGGACAGCCCGAGCGACCAGTGAATGCCGATCGCCGCGCCAAACAGCCCGACGGTGATGCCGCTGAACGCCCGCATCCCGAGCCCCGCCATATTATAAAGACCGACGACGCGGCCGCGAATGTCGTGCGGCGCATTCACCTGCACCAGGGCCTGCGCCATGGTGTTGAACGATAGCTCGAAGAAGCCGGCGAAGAACAGCAGCACGATCGCAACCGGATAGATCCGCACTGTGGCGAAGCCGAGCAGCGCCGCGCTCCAGAGCATCGCGAGCATGATCGCGGTGCGCGGCGTGCCCTTGAGCCGTCCCCAGGATTCCAGCGCGATAGCGGCGAGCACCGCGCCGGCCGCATCCGCCGCGAGCAGCACGCTGTAGGAGACGCCGGGATCGCCATGACCGAGATCGCCGGCATAGCCCGGCATCTGGGCGTGGTAGGCATTGCCGATCATGAAGGAGGTGAGGCCGGCAAGCCAGGTCATCGACGTCAGGGTCGGCTGGGTGCCGATGGCGCGGATGGTCAGCACGATGTCGGCAATGCCGCGCACGGCAAAGCGCCGCACCGCCACGCTGTTGTCGCGCACAGGCGCCCAGAACAGCCAGAGCAGCATCGGCAGATAGAACAGCGTGTTGAAGATGATGCCGTGCGAGGTGCCGAGCGTCAGCATGATGATTCCGCCGACGGCAGGCCCGACCAGGATGCCGAGATAGCGCGCCATCGCGTTCAGCCGCACCGCGCTCGGCAGGTCGGCGGGGCCGACGAGGTCGTAGAGCAGCAGTTGGTTCGGCGTCTGCCACAGCACGCCGGCGCAGCCGTGGATCACCAGCAGCAGCATCGCGTGCCACATCTGGATCGTGTCGGTGATGAAGAAGAAACCCCATCCGCTCGATGCCACGATGAACAGCAGCATGCCGCACTGGATGATGCGGCGCGGATCGAACCGGTCGGCAAGCCCGCCGACGGCGACCGAGAACAGCAGGAACGGCAGCCAGTGCGACAGCACGGCAAAACCCGCCAGCGCCGGCGAATGGAATTTCTGGAACACCACCCAATAGCTGATCACATGCTCGATGTTGTCGGCCATCATCGCCAGCACATAGGCGGTGAACTGCAGCCGGTACGGCACCGACTTCATCGCCGCGAACGAGCCGGACGCAGCGACGGGATTTTGGGGGAGGGGGTTCAAGGGGGCACCTGGGTGGGGTTCAATTCGTCCCTACACGGTCGCAGGTATGCGCTCAAGACTTGGACGCTCACGAAGATCAGCCATGCACTGTCGCAGCACACTCAATCATCATCCCTGCGCAACCGCGAAGCGGTTGTCGCTGGAGGTGCGCGCTCTTGCGCGCCTCGAAGGATGAGCCGCAAGCTCCCGGAGCCATCCTTCGAGGCTCCCCGCGGGGCGCTACGCGCCGCAGGTCTCGCACCTCAGGATGACGGCTGAGGTTGTAGCAGCCCCGTAGCCCGCATGAGCGCAGCGATATCCGGGGCCGCTGATCCCGCATGTCGCTTCCGCCTTCGCTCTCCGAGCTACGGCGGACAAGTCGCTCATGAGGGCCACGAATTCCTGCATCTTGGCACGCGCGTACATCTCACATACGCTTCGCCTCAGCCCGCGCCAATCAATCATAACAGACGGGCATCGAGGAAGTAGCCATGGAATCCATTCGCGTCTGCACCCATGCAGGGCCGGGCTCAGAGCCCGTCATCCGCACCGTGCCGTGGCCGAAGGTCGGCCGCAAGGCCGCGCTGATCAAGGTCGGCGCCTGCGGGGTCTGCGGCACTGATCTGCATATCCTCAAGGGACATTGGCCGAAGCCGCTGCCCTGGCCGTTCACGCTCGGCCACGAGCTCGGCGGTGTCATCGTCGAATGCGGCGAGGAGTTCACCGAGGACTTCATGAGCAAGCCGCTCAAGGTCGGATCAAAAGTGATGATCCCGCCGCTGATGCCCTGCGGCCATTGCTATTACTGCATCCATTATCCGCAGACCGCGAACAAATGCCTGACGCCGGTCTATTACGGCCGTTATCTCGGCTTCGACAAGGCGCCGCACATGTGGGGCGGCTGGGCCGAATATGTCTATGTCGATCTCGAGATGCTGCCGGGCACCAAGATCTACAAATTGCCCGACGACATGTCGCTGCGCCTCGGTGCTCTCTCCGAGCCGTTGACCTCCTGCATCCGCGCCTTCAACCGCGCCAGCCGCGCCGGTGGTTTTTCCTGGGGCGACACGGTGGTGATCCAGGGATCGGGCCCGATCGGCATTCTGGCGGTCGCGGCTGCGAAGGAGATGGGGGCAGGGCGCGTGATCTGCGTCGGTGCGCCCGAGGAGCCGCGGCTCAAGCTGGCGCGCGAGTTCGGCGCGGAGGCGACCGTCAACATCGAGGAGATCAGATCGCCGCAGGAGCGCATCGCGCGTGTGCGCGAGATCGTCGGCGGCTTCGGGGCTGATCTGGTGATGGACTGCTCGGGGCACCCCACCGCCGGCCCCGAAGGCATCGAGATGCTGCGTGACGGCGGCACCTATGTCGAGATGGGCCAGTTCACCGATGCCGGCTCGATCGACACCTCGTGGCACCGCATCTGCACCAAGGACCTCAACGTGCTCGGGTCCTGGGGCTTCACCGGCAATGACCTGCCGCTCGGCGTCGACATGCTCTATCGCACGGCGGGCAAATATCCCTGGCTGAAGATGCAGACGATCTATCCGTTCACGGAGGAAGGCGTCGCGCAGGCGGTGAAGGACGCCATGGCGATGAAGACGGTGAAGTCGACCATCGTGCCGTGGCCCGAATTGGTGGAATAGAAGATGCCGTCGATCCCGCACGATCTCGCGGCGTTCCTGGTCGAGGCCAAGCGGCGCACCTATGCCGGCCTCGACGACGACGCGACGGTGGCCGCGCCGCTGCTCGCCGGCTCAAAACAGCTCGAGCATCGCGCGCCGCCTTACGCTTATCGCGATATCTATTTCGGGATGGGATTTTTCGTCGGGCAGGAGACCGTCTCCCGGGACGACCGCGTCATCTGGTCGATGAGTTACAGCGGTGGCGCCCGTGCCGAGATCACGGACCGGGACACTTTCCTCGCGATCTACAAATTCCTGCGTCACGCGCTGCTGGCTGTGAGCGTCGAGCAGCCATACCGCGGACCGCGCCGGTTCGAACAGGCGGGGATGCTCTACCGCAACGAGGTCGAAGGCGCGCTCGATCGTTTTCATGGGGTCGAGACGATTGCGCGGCAGGATGGCACGCAGTTGTATGAGCTGCGCTTCAGTGGCGGCTTGCTGCGATAGACGATCCCGTAGCCCGGACGAGCGAAGCGACATCCGGGGACACCGGCCCTGCTTTCCGTTTTGCTCCATGCGGGCAACGAGACGGAATTACGGAATGAAGGACGCGATGACAAACGAACAGACACCCGACCGAACCCCACGCGCCTCCTCCCCCTTCAACGCCATCCGCGCGATCGACTACACCGTCATCTTCGTGCGCGACATGGCGGCGATGCGCCGCTTCTATGAGAACATCCTCGCCTTTCCCCTGCTGCGCGAGCTGTCGCCGAACTGGATCGAGTTTGGCTTGGGCAGCAACACGCTGGCGCTGGCGCGACCGAGCCGAACCGCCGCCGATGCGCCGACGCCGCCGGGCAGTGCTTCGCTGCAGCTGGCGTTCAAGGTCTCCGCGGCCGAGGTCGATGCATGCGCCGACGAACTCGTTCGGCAGGGTGTCGCGCTGGTGTCGCCGCCGACCAACCAGTCGTTCGGGCATCGCACGCTGTTCTTCCGCGACCCCGACGGCAATCTTCTGGAGATCTATGCCGAGATTTAGCGGTTACCGTCCCGTCGCCCGAAAAGTTCCACCGGAAATCCCCGACTTATTCACGCCGCGGTGAAACTTAGGTCCAGGTTGCGGCTTTCAGTTCCCAGGAGAGCGATCGTGAAGCGAATCCTGAAACCCGTCACTTACGTGCTAGCTGCCATCTACTTCGTGGTGGATGCTGTCTTCATGGCCGTGGCGCGGCCAATAGCGCGCTGGGTCGGACGGCATTTCGAATTCAGGCGTTTGCGCACCTGGATCAGATCGCTGTCGCCTTATGCGTCGCTCGCTCTGTTCTCCGTGCCCGTCATCGTTCTGGAGCCGGTCAAGCCGGTCGCTGCTTATCTCACCGCAACCGGTCAGTTCCTGAGCGGCGCGGTAACGTTCATTGTCGGCGAATTGCTCAAGCTGGTGCTGGTCGAGCGCTTGTTTCATCTCACACGCGACAAGCTGATGCGAATTCGCGCCTTTGCATGGGCTTACGGAAAATACGCCGGGGCGAAGGCGTGGCTGCAGGCGACCGAAGCTTGGCGCGCCATCCGGGCGCTGGCCCGTGCGGTCAAGGACGCTGTTGCGCGCGTGAGAGCCAGGCTGGTCGGCAGCTTCAGCGGACTGGCGGCCTCCAGGGATTAGACCGCGCAGGCGCGCTGCGCGCTATGCGAGCTTGCGCTTTGCTGCGGTTGCCTTGTCCCCGGTATTCGGCGTGCCGGTCGGCTCGATGAGCAGGAGATGAACCTCCTCGCGCGCCACCGGGCGATGCTCGACGCCTTTGGGCACGACGTAGAGTTCGCCCGGACCAAGCGTCACCGTGCGATCCCGCAACTCGATGTCCAGATTGCCCTTCAGGACGAGAAAGAAATCATCGGTGTCCTCGTGCCTGTGCCAGGTGAACTCGCCCTTCACCTTCACCACCATCACGTCGCAATCGTTGAAGGTCGTGACCGTGCGCGGCGACCAATGATCCTCAAAGGTCGCGAGCTTGTCGGCGAGCGATATGCTACCTGTCATGTTTTCTCCGTTGCTCTCTCGTGAGGCACGATTTGGGATCGCGGGGCGGGTGCGACAAGACCGTCCTCGTTGATCGGTCGATCTTGCCGTACCGATGCGGTCCGAGATCTCGCCGCAGCCGGCTATTTGACGCATCCGGTCAACATGGCCTGCGCCCATTCGGGGCGGTTGTTGGCCAGCGCGCGCGCCGATGCGGCGTCCCAATCATATTCGAGGGCCAGCAGCTCGACCTGCCAGCCCCTCTTTTTCTTCGTGAGGATCGCATAGCGGGCGTGAGGCGAGCGGTGCTCCAGGTTTGCGGCAAACGGAATGTCCGCGAAGACGGGGCAACCAACGCTTCCCGGATTGAGAACCAGGCAGTCGCCCGGTCCCTGAACCGCGGCCTGGCGGTGGCTATGGCCACACAGCACCACGCGCGCCGTCGGCTCGCTTGCGAGGCGCGTCGCCAGCACCTCGCGGCGTGCCGGGACAAAGCGGCCGTCGTCGAGCGATTCTTCCAGCAGGCACGCCGTATCGTTGTCGGGCGTGCCGTGGCAGGCGAGGATCCCGTCGTCGAGACGAATTTGCGAGGGCAGGCCATGGAGCGCGCGTCGTTGCTCCGCAGTCAATGCGCGACGCGCAAACAGGCCTGCCGGCGAGAGTTTGTCGTCCGGAAACTCCTCGATCCAGCGGTCATGGTTTCCGCGCACGGTCGGCAACGCCAGCGATTGCAGGGCTTCGAAAGTCTCTTTCGGCCACAAAGGGCTGGTGACGCAATCGCCGAGGTTCACGGTGCAATCGACGCCACGCGCCTTGATGTCGGCCAGCACGGCCTCCAACGCAGCAAGGTTGCCGTGGATGTCGGAAATGACTCCCAATCGCATCGTTGCGCTCCCCCTCTAACTCGGTTCGATCTCGGCCCATTTGCCTTGCCGCCGGACCCCGTTGCGCCGATGTTAATCAAGGTGGCCGCAAAAATCCGCTGCAACCTCTGAGGCGCGGCTCTTTTCGCGAAGCCATGCATCATTGGCATGGTGATTTCCGAACTCTTGGCGTAAAGAGCACCCAGATCAAATCCAGCGTGCGGCCGGGCCGTTTGCCGCGCACGCGAGCTCAGGCCCCTCGGCTCACCGTTTGCGCGCCTGAATTAACCAAGGTTCTCCATCCCGTGTCTTTTCCGGCCCTGACCCCGCCGCTCGCCCGCGCTTTGGCCGAGCGGAACTATGATTCACCGACCCCCGTTCAGCTCGCCGTGCTCGCGGACGAAGCCGCCGGCCGCGACCTGCTGGTTTCGGCCCAGACCGGCTCCGGCAAGACCCTCGCTTATGGCCTCGCCATGGCCAAGGATCTGCTCGGCGATGCCGAGCGGTTCGAGCGGGCGGCCGCACCGCTCGCCCTGATCGTGGCGCCGACCCGCGAGCTCGCGATGCAGGTTCAGCGCGAACTCGCCTGGATCTACCAGCATGCGGAGACACGCGTCGTCTCCTGCGTCGGCGGCATGGATCCGCGCCGCGAGCAGCGCGAGCTTGCCGCGGGCGCTCACATCGTCGTCGGCACGCCCGGCCGGCTATGCGATCATTTGCGCCGCGGCCGTCTCGACATCTCGGAATTGAAAGCGGTCGTCCTCGACGAGGCCGACGAGATGCTCAATCTCGGCTTTCGCGAGGACATGGAGTTCATCCTCGAGACCACGCCGGAGACGCGCCGCACCCTGCTGTTCTCGGCGACCTTTCCGCGCGGCATCGTCGCGCTCGCCAAGCAATATCAGCAGCAGGCGTTCCGGATCGAAGTCGCCGGCGACGAAGGCGGTCATGCCGATATCGAGTACCGCGCCATCCGGATCGCACCCGCCGATGCCGAGCATGCGGTCGTCAACGTGCTGCGCTTCTACGAGGCGCCGAGCGCGCTGGTGTTTTGCAGCACGCGCGATCACGTCAGGCATTTGCAGGCGGCGCTCCTGGAGCGCGGATTTTCCGTCGTCGCTCTGTCGGGTGAATTGACGCAGAACGAACGGACCATGGCGTTGCAGTCGCTGCGTGACGGCCGCGCGCGCGTTTGCGTCGCCACCGACGTTGCCGCCCGCGGTATCGACCTGCCGAGCCTCGACCTCGTCATTCATGCCGACCTGCCCAACGACGCCGAGGTGATGCAGCACCGCTCGGGCCGAACCGGGCGCGCCGGACGCAAGGGGACCAGCGTCCTGCTGGTGCCGCCCGCCCGCCGGCGTCGCGCAGAGCTGCTGCTCAATCTCGCAGGTGTCGATGCCGACTGGGGCACGGCGCCGCAGGCGGACGAAATCCGCAAGCTCGACCATGAGCGCATGAAGGACGTGCTGTTCACGGAGGAGACGACGGCGGACGATCTGGTGCTGGCCCAGGCGCTGCTGGCCGAGCGGTCGGGCGAGGATATCGCAGCTGCCTTGGCGCGGCTTTATCGCGCGCGGCTGCCGTCGCCCGAGGACATCCTCGATCCCGGCGAGCGCAGCGGCCGGCCGCGCGATGATCGCGGTCGGGACAATGTTCGCACGCCGCGCGACGATGGCCGCACCTCACGCGGCGACGATCGCCCTGCGGGGCCGCGATCGAAATCAGGCAAATCCTCGCCGCGTCACGGCATGGGAGAGGCCAGCGTCTGGTTCCGCGCCAACATCGGACGACGCAAGAATGCGGAAGCGCGCTGGCTGCTGCCGATGATCTGCCGTCGCGGCGGCATCGACAAGGGCGATATCGGCGCCATCAAGATCATGGACACCACGACCGAGTTCGAGATTTCCGAGCGGGTCGCGGAGTCTTTCGCGGTCAAGATCAAGCGTCCGGACAAGGAAGACAATATCCGCCTCGAGCCGATGGCGGGCGCGCCGCAGCAACAGGCGCCTGCGGAGGAGCGGTCACACCCGCCCCGGCGCGAGAGCCGCGACAGCGATCATCGGGAACGTCGCGACGATCGTCCACGCGACAAGAGTGAATTCAAGCCGCGCAGCAAGCCTCAGGGCGAGCGCGGGCCGAAATTCGACGATGCTCCGTCCTTCGGCAAGAAGAAGCACAAGAACAAGCCGGGTCACGCAGAGCCGTCGGTCACGCCGTGGCCCGCGAAGGGCGCGCCTGGAAAGAAGCCGAAGAAGAAAAAGCATCGCGGCTGAACCGGCACCGTTCAGCGCAGACGACAATGATGCCGCCGGGTTGCACCGGCGACATCATCTGAAAAGTCGGGTGTGAGCTCAGCGGCCACCGCCGCCACCACCACCACCGCCGCCGCCACCACCACCGCCGCCGGCATCGCGCATCGACGAGCTGTAGCGCGGGTCGGTCTGCTTCATGTAGGTCGGCGAGGTATCGCGGACGGGAATGACGCTGCTGCGGGAGCGGCCGGGGTTCGGCTGCTCGAACACGATGCCACAGCCTTCGAAAAAGGCGAACTGGCAGCCATCGGTTCGGTGGGGCGCCGCGTTGGCGCTGGTCGCGGCGAACGCGCTCGTCGCAACGCATGCAATCAAGGCAATCTTCGACAACGTGAGCTTCATGGATATTCTCCAGCCTCGGTTCGGCGAGACCGGAACGGCTCGCACACACCTTCGACGGAGCGCCACCTGACCCGGTTCGAGGGCGCGGCTTCACGCCCGCGTGAGCCGGCCGGCCGGCGAGGGACATTACACCGCGGTAAGGTCGCGCAGCATGTACGTCGAGCCTTCGCCATAGGATGCCAGCTTTGCGCGCAGTGCCGCGTCCGCCGTGACGGGCCGAAAGCCGAGACGTTGCCACAGCGGCCGCGTGGCATAGACCGAGACCAGCGCGAGCGTTGCGATGCCTGACGCACGCGCCAACTGTTCAACATCAGCAACATAGGGGCGCACGACGCCGCCGCGAAAGTCGGGCAGGACCGCGACGTCATGGACGTAGAGGCAATCCGCATCGTCAGGCAGTCGTGCGAGCAAGCCGTCGAGCGGCGGGATCCGGTATTGCTTCCAGGGATGCGCGAGACCGTAGCCGGCGATCTCGTCGCCCGCGACCAGCACGCGGCATCCGTCGGGATAGAGCCGCATCTTCTCCGCGAGCACCTCGGGGCTCTCAGGAAGAGCAGGATGAATTTGCGCCGCGATCGCGCTGATCGCGGGCAGGTCGGATGCGTGCGCGGGACGCCAGTGCGGCTTGCTCATGTCTTTCCGTCTCGGTTGACCCAGTTTATTCCGCCGCGTCGGCGCGCGCAGCGAAAAATATCTTTGCCGCCCTCTCAGGAATACGACGCCGCGTGCGGCGTCCTACCCATGCAAGCCAATTGCATGACAGGAGATATCATGACGTCCCCGATCCGCCTCGCGCTCTCGCTGGCACTCTCGCTCGCGATCGTTCCCGCCGCCTTCGCCGCACCGCCGACCAAGACCGGCAAGACCGACAAGGGCAACGTGCTCACCGATGCCAAGGGCATGACGCTCTACACCTTCGACAAGGACGCGGACGGCAAGTCCGCCTGCAACGGTCCATGCGCGACGAACTGGCCGGTGCTGAAGGCCGAGGCGAGTGATGCGGCCGGTGACGGCTACACCATCATCACCCGCGACGACGGCTCGAAACAGTGGGCCTACAAGGGCAAGCCGCTCTACACCTTCGCCAAGGACCAGAAGCCCGGCGACGTCACCGGCGACGGCTTCTTGAACGGCGCCTGGCATCTGGCGATGCCGTAACGGCGCATCTATCTCGGATATTCGAGCTGCATCGCGACGAAGTCGGCCGTGCGCGAGCCGTAGCGCGCGTCGATGGCGGATAGCGTCTGGTCCAGCGCTCGCGCCGGCGGCAAACCGGCGGCGGCCGGCGGCGTCAGCTTTGCCGGCCAGTCGGCCGCGATCTTGTCCGGCAGGATGCGGAGACCGCCGCGGCTCGTCTGCGGCTCTGCCGTGGCAGCGAAGGTGAGGGCACGCGAGCGATAGGTGCGCGACCACGCATCGGCGATTAGCGCAAGCGAGACCTCGTCGATGCCTGGCGTCAGCGCGATTCCGAGTTGCTCGCGGTTCCAGAATGCGAGCGTGTTGGCGATCGCCGTCAGCGCGAACGGGCGTGTGAACTGGAACGCCGCGCTGCGATGGCGCGCGTTCCACTCCGCAAGACCGATGTCGCCGGCGACCGCTTCGGCCCTGGCGCGGCCGGCGATGGCCTCGACCAGGGTCAGGGCCATCGGCATGGACGCGGTGATGCCGGTCGTCGTCGCGACGCCGCGCTCGACCACCAGCCTGCGGTCCGCGACATAGCGGATCGCGGAATGCTTCTGCAGATCGCGCACCGAATACCAGTGCGTGGTGGCCTGCCGGCCGTCGAGCAGCCCGGTGTTGGCAACGACCTTGGCGCCGACGCAGACGCCGACGATGATCGCGCCCTTGCCGGCCTGGCTTCTGATCCATTGCAGGGCGACCGCATCGTCTTCGCGGCTCATCGCGGGCACGATCACGTAGTCGGCGCCGTCGGGATGCGCAGCGTCGAACTCGGCGATGGTCGCATGCGGCTGCACTTTCAGCGCGGGATAGAGCGTGACGGGTCCGGGCTGCGTCGCCAATGTGAGGACGTCGGCGACATCGGCGCGCGCGAGGATGCCGTAGGGCATCAGATAGTCTGTCGTCTCGGTCATGTCGTTGATGCCGACGATGGCGATCAGCGGGCGTTCGCGCTTCGGCGGCTTCAGCGCCGCAAGCGTCGCCTCGGTCTCGTCCCTGGAAATTGCGGGCGCGGCTCCCCGAGCCGGAGTGCCTGGCAGCAGGAACAGCCAGGTTCCGCCGATCGCCGCCAGCAGCGCCACGCAGCCGAAGCCGCTCAACGCCAGAACGCGCCATGTCATGATGATGTCACCCGAACCTCGTTGCTTCACGCGAGGCGGAAGCTAACCCTTGGCAACGACATCAGGAATGACGCAGATCCGGCAAAAACGGCCATCCGCGTGCGCGAGACTATCTCAGCCCCTCATACACCATCAGCCCGCGTGCGATCTGCAATTTGCGGATCGCGCGCGGCAGCAGCTTCTCCGGCTGGTGCAGATAGCGCCAGGAGGTGAGGGTGAAGGTTGAAAGCGCGCCGCATTCGTCGTCGAACGGCGCGAGCACGCCTGTCACGCTCACCGGCGTGTGCGGGCGGGCGTTGAAGGGCAGCAGCAACAGCTCGAGATAGGCCTTGCTGCCGTCCTCGCGCGCGGCCGTGATGCCGGCGATCGCACCTAACGTCTCGTCGGCGACGATGGTCGTGATCTCCTCGATCTCGCCGCGGCTCGCGGCCGTGAACAGCGCCGCAAAGCTCTGGTCCTTGAGGTCACACCCCGCGAGCGCACAGACGCGCGTGCCCGCGACGCGGAAGGGAAAGCCGAGATTGGGCTCGCAGGAGAGGACAAAAATGTCGCCGAGCAGGCCGCGGACCGCGGCCGGATCGATGTCGGCCCTATCAGGAGCCCGAGCGGCGCCGCGCTTCTTGTCCCAATACGCGAAGAACGCGCGGCTCGACGGATGTTTCATGTCTGAACGCTTATCCCGGGGTGCAACCTCGAAGGGACAAAGCTGTCCCGCTTCAGTGCACCCGCGATCCCTTGTGATGTTGTGCAGGAGGGGATTTGCAGCGTCCATGCCGGGAGGGCGTTTTCGCCCTCGTTAAGGCAGTCTTTGCGTCGTTAACGTTAAATTAACTATGGCCTTTGCGCCTCACGCGTCGCTGCTATGGTGATCGCAGTCGCAAGCCTCGCCGCTTTCATCCAGGTTCTCGGCGGGGTCTGTACACAGGGCGTCAAACAGCTTGGTCACGGGCCGCGGGGAGGGGTGGGGATACACCTTCATTCCTCCGGCACCGGAAGGCCGACACGGACAGGCAGGGCTTCCCAGGGCCCTGCCTTTTCCTTTTCAGCCGCCGGCTTTCGTGCCCCGGAGCCGGGGCCCATGTCGCGGGCTCAACCGACGAAGAGCTGGGTCCCGGCTCTGCGGCGCGTCACTTCGTGCCGCGCCTGGTCCGGGACACTAGCGTTCCGTGTCCCGGACGCGCTGCAGCGCATAGCGCTGCTGCGCAGAGCCGGGACCCAGTCAGTTTGCCAGCGAGTTCAGGTCTTCCGTCAGGTCGCGCCAGTCCGGATTGAGGTCTTCGATCAGCTTGAGCTTCCAGGCGCGCCGCCATCGCTTCAGCGAATGCTCGCGCGCTCTCGCTTCGAGGATGGACTCGTAGCTCTCGAAATAGACCAGCAACGTGACCCCGTATTGCTTCGTAAACCCGGGGACGCGCTTCGCCTTGTGTGCGGCCATCCGGCGCGCGAGGTCGTTGGTGACGCCGACGTACAATGTGCCGTTTCGCTGGCTTGCGAGGATGTAGACGAAGAATGCGGTTGGCATCGGCGTGAACCAGAAAGTAGAAACTACCTAGAATTGCATGGTTCGAGCTTGCCGCCAATCTGGGTCCCGGCTCTGCGGCGCGTCACTTCGTGCCGCGCCTGGTCCGGGACACGGGCTGGGCTGGTTTCATGCCCCGGACGCAGTGCGGCGCTTCTTCAGCGCTGCACTGCTGAGCCGGGGCCCAGCGTCGCGTCCGACATCGAAATGAGACGCCGTTTCACGATTTCCTTTTGTGCACTTGCGCAAGGCCGGCAAAGGCGACTATCTCCAAACGGATCGTTCCGATCGCGCCTGAAAGCGAAGCTGCCTTGGATTCCCCGCACGATTCTCCGCCGCAGGATTCTCAGCCCGGCCTGCCGGCCGCCCATGAGGAGGCTCCGCGCGAGCCGGTCCTGACGCTGCCTGTGGCGCTGACCGCCTATATCGTCCTGCTGGCGGTGATCCATCTGCGGGTGCTGCTGCCGGCGGAGCTCGAGAACTGGACCATCGACGTCTTCGGCTTCATCCCGAAGCGATACGATTCCTCGCTGCTCAATCTGCAGATCCCGGGCGGGTCGGGCGCCAAGGTCTGGACGTTCGTCACCTATTCGCTGCTGCACGCCAATCTGACCCATCTCGGCTTCAACGTGCTGTGGCTGCTGCCGTTCGGCAGCGCGCTGGCGCGGCGGTTCGGCGCGGTCAGGTTCTTCCTTTTTCTGGCGGTGACGGCGGCGGCCGGCGCGCTCGCCCATCTCGTCACCCATGAGCACGCGGTGGCGCCGATGATCGGCGCCTCCGCCTCGGTGTCGGGCGCGATGGCAGCCGCGATCCGCTTCGCCTTCGTCCGCGGCAGCTTCCTGTCGTTCAACCGGTCGGACGCCGATACCGCAGCAAAGGTTCCGGCGCTGCCGCTGTCGCGCGCGCTGCGCGACGGGCGGGTGGTCGGCTTCCTCGCCGTGTGGTTCGGCGTCAACATCATCTTCGGCGTCGGTGCGATCGGCATCGATTCCGAAACCACGAGCGTTGCCTGGCAGGCGCATATCGGCGGCTTCTTCGCCGGCCTGCTGCTGTTCGCCCTGTTCGATCCCGTGCCGCGCGTGCGAAACGATGCTGCGGATGCGTCATCACAGGACGTTTCCGACCGTATTTGAAGCGGCGCTTGCGGCGCGGCCCGAATTCATCCATCATTTGCAGGAAGAATGTTCCGAAGCTGCAAGCCGCTAGCGGCGATGCTTCGCAAAGCGCCTGAGCCTGCAACCGGCGCCTAAACTGTTAGTTGAAGACTCGAAGAACAAGTCCGGACCGCCAAGTGGCGGACGGGTCCGATTCAGGGAGGCAACAATGACGGTACGTTCCATTCTCAACACCAAGGGCCACCAGATCATGAGCGTCGAGCCCGACGCGAAGCTGGCTGCCGCGGTCAAGTTGCTCGGTGAGAAGAAGATCGGCGCGGTGCTGGTGATGAACCAGAGCCGGCTCGAGGGCATCCTGTCGGAGCGCGACATCGTCCGCGTGCTCGGCGAGCGCGGCGCCGGCGCGCTGGAGGAGCCGGTCGCTCAGGTCATGACCCGCAAGGTGGTGACCTGCAAGGAGACCGACACGGTCGCCGAGCTCATGGAGATGATGACGTCGGGCAAGTTCCGCCATCTGCCCGTGATCGACAACGGCAAGGTGGTCGGCCTGATCTCGATCGGCGACATCGTCAAGCGCCGGGTCCAGGAATACGAGTCCGAGCAGGAAGCCCTGCGCGACTACATCAAGACGGCCTGATCAGGTCTGCTCGCCCGCCTTCGGCGCGGTGCCTTCGGGCGCCGGCGCCAGCACATGGATCGCCTCCTGGATCGACTCCAGCGCGCGCTCCGCGGCGCGGGTGCCATGAGCGATCAGGTCTTCGGAGCGGTGGAAGTCGAACCAGCCGAACTGGCCGACCCGCGGCGTGATCAACAGATCCGGCGGATCGCCGGCAAGGCGGGCGCGGGTGATGCGGTCCTGCATGATGTTGAAGGCATCCACCATCACCGAGGAGATGCCGGGCCGGCCATTGCCGCCAAAGAACTCGCGCTTCATCGTCCTCTCGGGCGAGAACAGGCGCGGGAAGCGCCGCTTGGCCGTCGGCTCCTCGGCCCCCGGAGCGACCGGCGTGGGCGGTGCGCCGTGCGAATAGATCGTCGTGGAATGGGTGAAGATGTCGCTGGAAAGATTTGCGGCGATGACGATTTCGGCGCCGAGCGCGCGGGCGGCCGAGACCGGCACCGGGTTCACCAGCGCGCCGTCGACCAGCCAGCGGTCGCCGATCAGGACGGGCGAGAAGATGCCGGGCAGGGCGTAGGATGCGCGCATCGCATCGACGACGCGGCCGCGAGTCAGCCAGATCTCGTGGCCGGTGCGGACCTCGGTCGCGACGCTTGCGAACTTGATGGGCAGGTCCTCGATCAGGGTCTGTCCGACCGCGTTCTCGAGGCGGGTCGCCAGCTTCTCGCCGCCGAGCAGGCCGGAGCCGTTGAGGCGGATGTCGAGATAGCCGAGGATGTTGCGCATCCCTTGCAGGCTGCGTCCCCACTCTTCGAACGTCTCGAGTCGGCCGGCCGCATGGAGGCCGCCGACCACGGCGCCGATGGAGGTGCCGACCACGACGTCGGGCACGATGCCGTTGGCGATCAAGGTCCTGAGGATTCCGATATGGGCAAAGCCGCGCGCCGCGCCGCCGCCGAGGGCAAGGCCGATGATCGGCCGACGGGTGGGGCCAAGGCCAATCTTCTCACCGTTCGAGCCGTTCCCACCACGACCCTTCAAGATATCAAGCACCGAAACTCTCCTACCCGGGCCAGCCCTCGACACCAGAGTAGGCACCGGACTTCCGCCGCACCAGAGCGAGGGCCAAGCATGGTTTATACCGTTCGGGAAGCAGGGGGCAGCAGTGTGGCGAGGGCTGGCTGCCGCTGGACTAATCACGCAGGTGTCAACCGGGTTCCATCAATCGGACCGGGCCCGTATTTCCTGGGGTTTCAGAGGCTTGAATTTGCCGCGTTTTCGGTGAAAAGCAGGGGGCATGACACGCGGGGGTGACGGCATCATCGGATGGCGGCGCAGCGGCAGGCTGCTGCCGGCGCTGAGCCTTGCCGCGTGCCTCGTTACCTCAGGCCAAAACGCTGCGCAGGCGCAGCTTTTCTCCGATCGTCCGCCGCCGGTCCCGCCGGCTTCGGTGCCCGAGCCGGGCGGCGCCGTCAGCCTGGCGCCGCCCTCCGGGCCTGGCGCCGGCCCCCCGAGCCTGCCGCCGACCCTGATGCAGCCGACGACCCCCAGCATGCCGCCGCCCGCGGTCACGACCGTGCCGCCGGCCGCCCCGCTCAATGCGGCCGTGCCCGGACAGGGCGTGCTGTCGCTGACCGCGAAATACGGCAAGGATTCTCCGGCGATCACCAGCGGCCTGGTCTGGCGCGTGTTTGCCGACCGTCCCGATGAGAACGGCACCTTCAAGCTGATCCGCGAGGACCGAAGCGCCACGCCCAATATCGTGCTGCCGCCCGGCAATTACGTCGTGCACGTCGCCTTCGGCCTCGTCAGCGCGGTGCGCACCGTCAGCCTGAAGGCCGAGACCGACCGCGAGTCCTTCGTGCTCCCGGCCGGGGGCCTGCGGATCGAGGGTCGGGTCGGCACCAGCCGCATTCCCCAGAACCAGATCTCGTTCGCGATCTACAAGGGCAGCCAGTTCGAATCCGGCGAGCGTGCCTCCTTGGTGCCGAACGTCGCCGCCGGCGACGTCGTGCTGCTGCCGGAGGGCACCTACTACATCATCTCCAACTATGGCGACGCCAATTCGGTGGTGCGCTCCGACATCCGCGTCCAGGCCAGCAAGCTCACCGACGTCACCATCACCCACCGCGCAGCCGTGATCACGCTCAAGCTGGTCAGCGACAGGGGCGGCGAGGCGCTCGCCAACACCGCCTGGTCGGTGCTGACCCCGGGCGGCGACGTCATCAAGGAATCGATCGGCGCCTTCCCGCGCGTCGTGCTCTCCGAAGGCGAATACCGCGCCATCGCCAAGAACGAGGGCAAGGTCTACGAGCGCGGATTCAACGTCGTCAACGGCGTCGACGGCGAGGTGGAAGTCGTCGCGCGCTAAGGCCCTCGCGCGCTAAGGCCGTCGCGCGCTAAGGTCCTGGCGGCGGTGCCGCCTGCAACCTGACACCGACCTGACGTCCGGCACGGAAATTCTCATCGAGCGCACGAACGTGCATCTCCTGTTACCGTCGCATGCGTCGTGGGGACTGGTAAGCAAAATGCTCATCCCCATCACCCCCTGTGTTCTGCTTTGAATACTGCAAGCGCCAGCAGATTGCCTCCTGGGGCCGAGGCAAACACCGCTGGCGAAAGCTTATTCCCGCACCCCCGCCGTCCTCATCACAGCGGTGCAAGAGACGAATTTCCGATCATCAATTTTATTCTCTTTCCACTCCGCTGGGTTATATGTCGGGCATCCGTCTAATGGGGGAGGCCGGAGCAGGGGCTTGGATGCCTTTGCGAGACCGGCAAGGAGCAGGGGACCAAGCTCGTCGGCATGTTCGAAGTGATCCTCACCAGGCGCAAGCGGTTTGGCTGGCGATGGCAGGTGTGCGACCAGTCCGGCAAGATCTTTGCCGACGGTTTCGAGCGCACCCGGCCCTCCGCCAAATATCATGGCGAGCGCGCGTTGTTCTTCCTGTTGTCGCAGGCCTATTTGCGCAACCGCTCCGCCGCGTCCAGCGAGGACTAGCGGCGCGCACAGCTCCATCCGGCTACAAGCTCCACCTCAGATATCGACGACGAGCTTGCCCTTGGCGGCGTGATCCCTGATCAGGGCATAGGCGTCGTCGACGTTCTCCAGCGTAAAGCGCCTGGCGTCGAGCAGCGGCACGAGCTTGCCGGCCTCGGCGAGGCGCGTGGCCTCCGCCATGATCTCTCCATGATGCGCGCGGCCTTCGCCCGACAGCAGCGGCAGCAGCGTGAACACGCCTGAATAGGTGGCTGCCCGGAATGACAGCGGCGCAAGCGCATGCGTGCCCCAGCCGAGCGCGCTCACCACATGGCCGAAGCGGCGCACCGCTTCGAAGGAAGCGTCGAGCACCTTGCCGCCGACGGTGTCGTAGACGATGTCGAAGCCGCGGCCGCCGGTGTGCTGCGCCACGCAGGCTTCGACCGAACTGTCGCGGTCGATGAATACGGCGCCGAAACCTTCGATGGTGGCGCGCTGCGACGGCGAACCGGTTGCGAACACCTCCGCTCCGAAGGCGCGCGCGATCTGGATCGCGACATGACCGACGCCGCCCGCACCGCCATGAATCAATACCTTCTGGCCCGCCTTCAACGCCGCCCGATCGATCAGGCCTTCCCAGGCCGTGATGACGATCAGCGGCAGCGCGGCAGCTTCCCGCATGCCGAGATTGGCAGGCTTCAATGCGAGGAGATCGGCATCGACCGCGGCGAATTCGGCGAGCGATCCCTGTACGCCGCCGACGCCACCGGTCATCCCGTAGACCTCGTCGCCCGGCTTGAACCGCGAGACCTCGCGCCCGGCCAGCTCGACCACGCCGGCGAGATCGATGCCGAGAATTGCCGGCAGCGGGTGGCGGGCATGCGCCGCGGCGCCGGCCTGGATCTTGGTGTCGAGCGGATTGACCGCGCTCGCGCGCACCCGCACCAGCACGTCGTGCGGGCCGATCTCGGGCGTGGAGATGGTTGAGAGGCGCAAGGGAGCGTTGTGGGTCTCCAGGACAGTTGCGCGCATCGTCGATTGTCTCGTCATGATCGTCTTGCTCCGTGATCGGCTCAATATGCCCATGAAATTTTGCATGAGAAGGAACAAGGTTGTACAATCGTCATACATTTATGTATGGCGGGATTCCTGATGGACTGGAGTGATCTGCGCATCTTCCTGGCAATTGCGCGCGAAGGCACGCTCGGCGCTGCCGCACGAAAAATCGGCCAGACCCAGCCGACGATGGGCCGGCGGCTTCGCGCGCTCGAGACGTCGCTGGGACAGACGCTGTTCCAGCGCACGGCGGATGGCCTGGTGCTGACCGACGAGGGCGCCGCCGTGCTCCGCCATGCCGAGCGGATCGAGGACGAGGCGCTCGCGCTGGAGCGCCATGTGTCCGGTGCGGAGACGCAGCTCGACGGCCTGCTCCGCCTGTCATCGTCGGACTGGTTCGGGACGGTGATGCTGTCGCCGGTGATCGCCGCATTCGGCAAGCGTCACCCCAAGGTGACGGTGGAGCTCCTGACCGATGCGCGGCTCTACAGTCTGCCGCGGCGTGAAGCCGATCTCGTGTTTCGCATCAAGCCGTTCAGCGAGCCCGAGGTGATCTCCAGAAAGCTGCTGCACATTCCCCACGCGCTCTATGGCAAGAGGGGCAGCAAGCCGCCGCGCGCCGGCGACGGCAGCGCTGTCCGCGTCGTGACGATGAATGCCGAGTTCGCCGACATGCCGGACGCCGTCTGGCTGAAGCGCGCGCTGCCGAATGCAGCCGTCGCCTCGCGCAGCAACAACAGGCAGGTGCAAGCCGAGCTTTGCGCGAGCGGCGGCGGCTTTGCCGTGCTGCCGCGTCCGCTCGGCGACCGCGACCGCCGCCTGGTCGCGCTCGACATCGGAACGGCGCCGCCCGGCCGCGACACCTATGTCGGTTATCACCGCGATCTCAGGCGGCTCGCCCGTCTGCGCGCGCTGCTCGATATCGTGATCGAACGTCTCGCCGGCGCGGCTCCGTAGGCGGCACGGTGCCGTAGGGTGGGCAAAGCGACTTGTCCGCCGTAGCTCGGAGAGCGAAGGCGGAAGCGTGCCCACGATTGGCCCGAGTGGAGAGAGATGGTGTGCACGGCGCTTTGCGCCTTTGCACCCTACGAACGCGTTCCCACGAGCCCTTGCGTTGTCCGACGGGCAAAACACCCGAGCCGTGGGTCAATCCGTGTCATCAAAAATATCCCACTTTACCGAAATTCGGAAATCACGTATGTGTCGCGACAACCCGGCCCAAGGAAGAGGGGCGTATCGCGATCGTCACGAACGCGGGCCGGGCGGCGGTGGACGCTAGTTGCATCGGCGCGAAGTGCTTTCGCAGGGCGGAGAGCCGTGAGCGAAAGTATCGCGCACACGACCGGTGTGATCGGCGTACGGCAAAATCGTGTGGTCCTGGCGCCCGGGGTCTGTGCGCCAAGTCTTGTGGTGATGGATGTCGTCCAACCGGACGCATCCGCCAGCCATCCGCAAGGCGACGGGGGCAATAGCGCAACGCTCCCCGGGGAGAGCACGACATAAGCCGTAAAGCCACTGCGCAGGGAAGGCCGGGATGCTCCGGTTGCCCTGTGGTCTTTCCGCCTGTGCCTTTCTGCACACGCAGATCTTGCGCACAGGCGGCCATGGGAGCCAACCGGCTCCCGGCCTTCCCTGCGCCCTCTTTCAAATGGGGGTGAAGCGATCAAGCAAAGCTCGGGCGAAATGCGCCGCGAGGCTGCGAAGGTGTGTCTATTGAATAGGTCTCGTGCCTCGGACGCAGCGCAGCGCTTCTTCAGCGGTGCGCTGCAGAGCCGGGGCCCATGTTGCAGCACGTGCTGTGGCTTGCTGGGTCCCGGCTCTGCGCCGCAACGCGAAGGGCGTTGCAGCGCGTCCGGGACACGAGAGAGCCGGAAGCTGCTACTTCACACGCCGTTATTGCGAGGAGCTCTTGCGATGAAGCAATCCAGACTGTCTCCGCGGCGGCAGCCTGGATTGCTTCGCTGCGCTCGCAATGACGACTCTCGTGCCCCGGACGCAGCGCAGCGCCTCTTCGGCGGTGCGCTGCAGAGCCGGGGCCCATGTTGCAGCACGTGCTGCGGCCAGCTAGGTCCCGGCTCTGCGCCGCAACGCGAAGGGCGTTGCAGCGCGTCCGGGACACGAGAGACGCGCGCCCAAACTTCGAACGCACACCCGGACGTAGCCCCTTCGCACGACCGTCATAGTCTCTAACGCCCACTAACCAACACCCGACTTAAAACTGTCATAATCGCCGAATGGAACCCGCGCCTGCGGTCTTTTTACATGTCGTTAAGCGCAGCTGCATTGGATGCGCCGGGAAAGTGCGTTGGGGACTGCCATGAATGCCGCGAAGAAAGTGTCGGGAAAACCGGCCGCCGAAATGTTCGACGACATCCCGGTGCTTCAGCGCAAATGGCGTGCCGCACTGAAGCCGGGCGATCGGCTGCCGCGCTATGAGGACGTGATGCTCGGCAGTCTCGGACGGCTCGCCGATCACATCGCGCTGCTGAGGAACGACGGCACGCTCGAGCTGTCGCGCAGCGGACGCTACGTGCAGAAATGGCTCGGCGAGGAGCGCTGGGACATTCCCGTCGCCGAATTGTCGCCGGATTGCGCCACCGCACTGTCGGAAGCGGCAACGAGCGCGCTTGCCAATGGACGACCTTACCACGCCAGCGCGCATTGCGTGCGCGACGGCATGGTCCGGACCTACGATGTGCTGGCGCTGCCGACGGCCTCGCGCTGGGGCGCTACGCTGGTCGGCGCCTACATCAACGAGCGCGGCACGCAGTACAATCTGCTGGATGCGATTTTCGCCTCGACCGACGATGCGGTGATCTCGCTGGCGACGTTGCGCGACGCCGGCGGCAAGCCGTCCGATCTCCAGGTCGTGCACCACAACAACAGCGCAAGCGCGCTGCTGAAGGTCGCGAGCGGAGGTCTGTTGTGGCGGCGGATCGGCGAGGGCAACACGCTGCTGGCCTCGCCCGAGATCATGGGCTTCCTGCTCAAGGCCGTCGCGGGCGGCCGCGGCGAGCAGCTCGAGATCGAGAGCGACGGACGCCACCTCCGCCTCAGCGCCACGGCCTTCGCCGACGTGGTCTCGCTGACGATCTCCGATGTCACCGCGTTGAAGCGGCGCGACGCCTCGTTCCGCCTGCTGTTCGACAGCAACCCGATGCCGATGTGGGTGTTCGACGCGCAGACCAAGGAGTTCCTTGGCGTCAACGACGCCGCGGTCCAGCATTACGGCTACAGCCGCGCCACCTTCCTGCGCATGAAGCTGCATGAGATCTGGCCGGAAGACGAGTGGGACAGCCACGCCGAGGCGCTGGAGCGCGTTGGCGAAGCCTATCACTCCTCGCGCAACTGGCGGCATCTGCGCGCCGACGGCAGCGAGATCGAGGTGCTCACCTTCGGCCGCCGTGTCGCCTTCGACGATCGCGACGGCTATCTGGTCGCAGTGGTCGACATCACCGAACGCCGCAAGGCCGAGGCGCGCATCGCGCACATGGCCCACCATGACGGGCTCACCGACCTGCCGAACCGCGAATATTTCCGGGAGCGCCTGAAGCAGGCGCTGGAGCAGGCAGCGGGGAAACGGGTCGGCGTGCTCTACATCGATCTCGACCTGTTCAAGAACATCAACGATTCCTTCGGTCATCCCGTCGGCGATCGCCTGCTCAAGGACGTCGCCGAACGCCTGACCCTTGCCGTCCGCGGCGGCAATCTGGCGGCCCGGCTCGGCGGCGACGAATTCGCGGTGATCCTTGCCGCCGACGTCTCGCCGAACGAGGCCAGCGCCTGCGCTGGCCTGCTGATCGACATGCTGAAGGCACCCTACGATCTCGACGGTCAGGAGATGGTGATCGGCGCCAGCATCGGCATCGCGCTGTCGCCCGGCGACGGCACGACGCCGGAAGAGCTGATGCGCAATGCCGATATGGCGCTGTACCGGGCGAAGTCCGACGGCGGCGGCGTGCACCATTTCTTCGAGCGCGAGATGGACCTGCAGGCGCAGAAGCGCCGCGACATGGAGCTCGATCTGCGCCGTGCGTTCGCCAATGGCGAGTTCGAGCTGCACTATCAGCCGCTGGTGTCGATCGCCTCCGACCGCATCTCGGGCTTCGAGTCGCTGCTGCGCTGGCGCCATCCGGACAAGGGCATGATCTCGCCGGCGGAGTTCATCCCGGTTGCCGAGGACATCGGCCTCATCACGCAGTTAGGGGAGTGGGTCTTGCGCGAAGCCTGCGCCGAGGCCGTCAAATGGCCTGCCGACGTCAAGGTCGCGGTCAATCTGTCGCCGGCGCAATTCCGCAGCCGCAACCTGGTTCAAATCGTGATCTCGGCGCTGGCGCAGTCCGGCCTGTCGCCGCGGCGGCTCGAGCTCGAAATCACGGAGTCGGTCTTTCTGGCGGAGACTGATGCCAACCTTGCCATCCTGCACCAGCTCCGCGAGCTCGGCGTCGGCATCTCCATGGATGATTTCGGCACCGGCTATTCCAGCCTGAGCTATCTCAGGAGCTTTCCGTTCGACAAGATCAAGATCGACCGCTCCTTCGTCAAGGATCTGGCGCAGCGGCCCGATTGCAGCGCGATCGTGCGCGCGATCTCCGGGCTCGGCCGCAGCCTCAACATCACCACGACCGCGGAGGGCGTCGAGACCGAGGATCAGCTCGACTGGCTCCGCGCCGAAGGCTGCAACGAAGTGCAGGGCTTTCTGTTCAGCGCGGCGCGGCCTGCGGCCGAGATCGCAAAGCTGCTCGCCGATTTCGGTCAGCGCGCCTCACGGGCGGCGTAGCCCCTCGGGGTAGCAGTCGTAGACCAGCGCCTTGAAGGCGGGCGTGATGCGGCTGCGCTCGTTCTGGGTCTGCTGCATCATGAGGTAGACCATGTCGAGCTTGGGATCGACGCCGAAATAGGTGCCGCTCCCTGAGTCCCATTTCAGCTCGCCGAGCGAGCCCGGCGGCGGCGGTTTGGCGTTGCCCGGATCGGTCCGCACCGCAAGGCCATAGCCATAACCGAAGCCGTCGCCCGGAAAATAGAAATAGTCGCGTCCGACGCCGGAGCCGGGCCCGATATGATCGGTCGTCATCGCCTTGAACGCGGCAGGGCTCAGGTAACGCTTGCCCTCGAACTCGCCGCCGTTGAGCAGCATCTGCGAGAAGCGCTGATAGTCGGTGATGGTCGAGAGCAGGCCGCCGCCGCCGGACTGCCATTCGGGATGATCGAGGCGGTCTCGCTCGGCGGCGAGCAGGATGAAATCGTTCGGCAGCGGCCGCGCCATCCGGGCGAGCTCGTCCTCGGTCGCCAGCGCGAATTTGGTGCTGCTCATGCCGAGCGGATCGAAGATGCGCTGCTTCAGGAACTGATACAGCGTCTGGCCCGAGATGATCTCGATGACGCTGCCGAGCACGTCGGTGGAATGGCCGTAGCGCCACAGCGTTCCCGGCTGCCGCGCCAGCGGCAGCTTGGCGATGCGGTCGGCGAATTCGCGGTTGTTGAATTGGCCCTCGAAGATGTTGGCGGCCTTGTAGGCCTGCTCGACCCATTTGCCGCCGATATAATCGTAGCTGATGCCCGAGGTGTGCCGCAGCAAATCCTCGATGTTGACGGGGCGGACCGGCGGCACGAGATCGAGCTCCAGCTTGCCGTCGGGCAGGGTGACTTCGAGGCCGACCTTGGTGTCGGCAAACAGGGGAACGTATTTCGACACGGGGTCGGTGAGGGCGAGCTTGCCCTCGTCGATCAGCATCATCGCACCAAGGCAGGTGATCGGCTTGGTCATCGAGTGGATCGCGAAGATCGTGTCCGGCGTCATCGCAAGACTGGTCCTGACGTCGCGCACGCCAAACGTCTTCTGATAGACCGGCTTGCCGTGCTGCTGCACCAGGATCACGGCGCCCGGCAACCGGCCGCTTCCCACCTCGTTGTCGAAATACGAAGTGATGCGATCCAGCCCCTCGGACGACGGGGCGGGGATGTCGGCGGCGCGGCTTCGTGCCATCGTGCCGGCGAGCAGCGCGGCCCCGACCAGAAAATCACGACGCTTCATACCGGCTTCCTCCCTGGCCGGGATGAAAGCCGCAAGACGCCAGAGGCGTCAACAAGCGTTCGATTAAAAACGCGTCACGATTTCCGAAAGGAACGGTCGCGGACGGTCTTCGCTCGGCTTGGTCGGCGTGCCGATATGGATGAAGCCGGCGAGCTTTTCGTCCGGCTTGAGGCCGAGGCCATCGAGCACGTCGCGATCGAACGAGAACCAGCCGGTCAGCCAGCAGGCGCCATAGCCGAGCGCGGTTGCGGCCGTGACGATGTTCATGGCGCTGGCGCCGGCGGACAATTCCTGCTCGAACGCCGGCACCTTCGGATGCGGCCTGGTGAAACTGACGATGCCGATCACCAGCGGCGCGTCGGTGAGGCGCTTGCGCTCGATCTCGACGTCGGCGGCGGGCGCACCGGGATTCTTCCGGGCGAACACCTTGGCAATCACCTCTCCGGCGCGCTGGCGGGCGTCGCCCTCGAAGATGATGAAGCGCCAGGGCGCGAGCTTGCCGTGGTCGGGCACGCGGGCGCCGATGGTAAGGATGGTCTCGAGCTCGGCCGCCGAGGGGCCAGGCCCGGTCATTTCGCGCGGCTTGACCGAGCGGCGGGTCTTCAGGAGTTCGATGGCGTCGGGCACGGGGCGTCCTTATGGCTTTGTTCTCGCCGGGAGATAGGCCCGGCAGGGGACGAATGGAAGGGATTTTAGAGTGATTATGAGTTCGACAGCTGCGCCCGTCCAGAAGGTTATGGTCCCAAGATGGGACTATGCTAAGATGAGTTGAATGAGGATCATCGCGCTCAGCACGATCAAGGCTTTTCTAGATCGGGCCGGCGAGGCGGCCTCCGATGCGCGCGATCCCCTGATGGCCTGGTTTCGGCAGGTAAAGCAGGCCGATTGGGCGAAGCCCGCGGACGTCAAGAGAGATATCCGAACCGCCAGTATCCTCAGGGATGGCCGCGTCATGTTCAACGTCGCCGGCAACAAATATCGCGTGGTGGTCTGGATCAACTATCCATACCGCGTGGTCTATATCCGTTTTGTTGGAACACACCGGCAGGACGACGCAATCGATGCGCAAACCATTTAGAAGGTCGATGATGGAAATCGCGCCAATCAAGTCTAACCGAGACTATCGTCGCGTGCTCAAGGAGATCGAGACGTTGATGAGTGCGCGCCGGAACTCGCCTGAGGGCGATCGGCTTGACGTGCTTGTGACGCTCGTGGAGGCGTGGGAGCGGAAGCACTACCGACTGGACCTTCCGGACCCGGTCGAAGCCATCAAGTATCATATGGAACAGGGCGGTCTGCAGCCGAGGGACCTGATCCCCTTTATTGGCAGCCGCAACCGGGTCCACGAAGTGCTCAACCGGCGGCGCGAATTGACACTCAGCATGATCCGACGGCTGCATGAGGGCCTCGGCATTCCGGCCGAGTCCCTCATCAAAGTCGGGCAAGATAGAGCCGCTTGAACGCCGTCAGACCGCGCCCCGCGCCCGCTTGACGTCCGGCGGCGTCGCCTCGTCGACCAGGGCGGCGATCGCCTCCTCGGTCGTCAGCACCTTCTGGCCGTCGCTGCCGAGGCGGCGGACGGACACCGAATGCGTCTCGGCCTCCTTCTTGCCGACCACGAGCAGCGCCGGGATCTTGGCCAGCGAATGCTCGCGGACCTTGTAGTTGATTTTTTCGTTGCGCAGGTCGATCTCGACCCGAAGCCCGGCGCGGCGTGCCTGCTCCATCACCACCTTGGCGTACTCGTCGCCTTCCGAGGTGATGGTCGTGACCACCGCCTGCACCGGCGAGAGCCAGAGCGGGAAGTTGCCGGCATAGTGCTCGATCAGGATGCCGATATAGCGCTCCATCGAGCCGCAGATCGCCCGGTGCACCATGACAGGCGGTTTCTTGCCGCCGTCATGGTCGATGTAGAACGCGCCGAACCGCTCCGGCAGGTTGAAGTCGACCTGCGTGGTGCCGCACTGCCAGTCGCGGCCGATGGCGTCACGCAGCACATATTCGAACTTCGGCCCGTAGAAGGCGCCTTCGCCCGGGTTGATCTCGGTCTTGATGTGATTGTTCTGCGACTGGATCTCGCGCAAAACCGTCGCCATCACGCGTTCGGCGTGATCCCACATCTCGTCGGTGCCGACGCGCTTGTCCGGCCGCGTCGACAGCTTCACCGTGAGATCGCCGGTGAAGCCAAAGTCCGCATAGGTCGACAGGATGAGTTCGTTGATCTTCAGGCACTCTTCGGCGAGTTGGTCCTCGGTGCAGAAGATGTGCGCGTCGTCCTGGGTGAAGCCGCGCACGCGCATCAGGCCGTGCATGGCGCCGGAGGGCTCATAGCGATGCACCACGCCGAACTCGGCGAGGCGCAAGGGCAGGTCGCGGTAGCTCTTCAGGCCGTGCTTGAAGATCTGCACGTGACCCGGGCAGTTCATCGGCTTGAGCGCAAACCAGCGCTTGTCCTCGGCCTCGTCGCCGGCCGACTGCGCCGCGAACATGTTCTCGCGATACCAGCCCCAATGGCCCGAGGTCTCCCACAGCACCTTGTCGAGGATCTGCGGCGCGTTGACCTCGCTGTAATCGCCGGTCAGGCGTCGGCGCATATAGGCGATCAGCTGCTGGAAGATGGTCCAGCCCTTCGGGTGCCAGAACACGACGCCCGGACCTTCCTCCTGGAAGTGGAAGAGGTCGAGCTCGCGCCCGAGCTTGCGATGGTCGCGCTTCTCGGCTTCCTCGATCTGCTTCAGGTAAGCGTCGAGGTCCTCCTGCTTGGCGAAGGCGGTGCCGTAGATGCGGGTCAGCATCGGATTGTTGCTGTCGCCGCGCCAATAGGCGCCGGCCACCTTCATCAGCTTGAAGGCGTTACCGACCTTGCCGGTCGAGGTCATGTGCGGGCCGCGGCACAGGTCGAACCAGTCGCCCTGGTAGTAGATCTTGATCGGCTCGGTGCCGGGAATGGCGTCGACCAGCTCGACCTTGAAGGCCTCGCCCTTGTCGCGGAACACCTGCTTGGTCTTCTCGCGGTCCCAGACTTCCTTGGTGAAAGGTTTGTCGCGCGCGATGATCTCGCGCATCTTCTTCTCGATCGCGGCAAAGTCTTCCGGCGTGAACGGCTCGTTGCGGAAGAAGTCGTAATAGAAGCCGTTCTCGATCACGGGACCGATGGTGACCTGCGTGCCCGGCCACAGCGTCTGCACGGCCTCAGCGAGCACGTGGGCGCAATCGTGGCGGATCAGTTCGAGCGCGCGCGGATCTTCGCGGCTGATCAGCTCGAGCTTGGCGTCGGCCTCGATGGGATCGTTGAGGTCGGCGACCACGCCGTCGAGCGCCATCGCGACCGTGCGCTTGGCCAGCGACGGCGAGATGCCCTTGGCGATATCGAGGCCGGTGATGCTCTGGTCGTATTGGCGCTGGGCGCCGTCCGGGAAGGTGAGGGTAACTTTGGCGGCGGGGGTCACGGGCTTCAGATTGCTGAGGGAATATTGGAAGCCGGATTCGGACTTCGGCTGGTCCTTGGACTGGTCGGTCATTGCTTTTCTCCTGAGGCTCACTCCTGCGAACGAGCGCAGGTAAGCGGGAACGAGCGATATATCAGGCGATTCGGCCTGCGCAATCCGGCAATTCCAAGAAAATCGGCGCATAAAACGGGCGTGCGCACGAACTATTTCGCACCGGCCCTTTAACTGGCCCGGTGGCTGCTCTACATGCAATTGCATGGAAAATGCACGCGCCCCGCGTTTCGCGCCAACCGCCTTGATGCTCGGCAATCTCGTCACCGGCTGCTCGGTGCTGGCGCCGGCGGGCATGCTGCCGGAGTTGGCGACGGGGCTCGACGTCAGCATTCACGCGGCCGGGCTCCTCATCACCTTCGGCGCGATCACGCTGTGCATCGGCTCGCCGCTGACGGCCTGGCTGACGAGCCGCATCGAACGGCGGACGCTGCTCACGACGACGCTGGCGGTGCTCGCCTTCGGCAATCTCGCCTCGGCCTTTGCACCCGATTACACCAGCCTTCTCGCCATCCGTCTCGTGATGCTCGCGGTCGGTGCGCTCTACACGCCGCAGGCCGCCGGCACGGCGGCGTTGATCGTGCCGGTGGAGCGGCGGGGCAGCACCATCGCCTATATCTTCCTCGGCTGGTCGCTGGCTGCCGCCGTCGGCCTTCCGCTGATCACCTTCATTGCGAGCCGCTACGGCTGGCGCGCGGCCTATGGCGAGATCGGCGTGCTCGGTTGCATCAGCTTCCTCTTGTTGCTGCTGCGGCTGCCGGCAGGCCTGAAGGGCGCGCCGGTGGACCTGAAGACCTGGCGCGAGGTCGGCCGCAACAGGACGATCCTGCTGCTGCTGGCGATCACCATGCTGCAGATGTCGGGGCAGTTCGTGGTGTTCACCTTCATGGGCCCGCTGCTCAAGAAGCTCACTGGCGCCGGTCCCGATGCGATCGGCATGGTGTTCGCGCTTTACGGCGTCTGCGGCTTCCTCGGCGTCGTCATCGCCACCCGCATCGTCGACACCTCGGGCCCCTATCGGACCTCGCTGCTGTTCACCTGCCTGCTGCTCGCGGGCATCACGGGCTGGGCGCTCGGCGCGGGCACGCTTGCCTTCATGACGGTCGGAGTCGCGATCTGGGGCCTCGGCTTTGCCTCGACCAATTCGATGCAGCAGGTGCGATTGGTCGCGGCCGCGCCGCCACTGGCATCGGCAACCGTCGCGCTCAATACGTCCGTTCTCTATATCGGCCAGGCGGTCGGCTCCGCCGTCGGCGGGCTGCTGTTCGCCCGCGAACTCCTGCATGCGCTCGGCTTCGTCGCGGTCGGTTTCGTCGTGCTGGCGCTGATCCTGGTGGTCCTGACCCGGCCCCGGCCTGCGGCTGCAACGGCCTGAATCCCGCGGCTTCGTGTACGCAATGTGCTTGGCAAACCGCGCGCGGGAGCGCTAGAACGCCGGTCATGGGGACCAAAGAGAGTTGACTGAAATGAGGATGATTCTGGCGGTTGCCGCGGTGCTCTATTCAGCCTCCGCGTTTGCGCAAGCCGACAAGCCACCGATGGTGGGGGACAAGCCCTTGGTGCAGGTCAAGCCCAAAGGGACCAAAGAGGCGGCGGCCAAGCCGGCCGCAGCGCCGAAGGGCAAGCCGCAGTCGATCGCGGCCCGGCTCCAGGCCTGCCTCGAACTCGACGACGGCACCAAGGACCGCCTCAACTGCTACGACGCGGTGATCGCGCCAGCGCCGAAGCCGAAGCCGGCGAAGGCCAAGGGCTACGCCGATTGCCGCTTCTTCAAGGAAGAGGACGAGCGGCTGGCCTGCTTCAACGGCTTTGCCGAGAGCATTCCGAAGCTGCCCAAGAGCTAATACTTATAAGAGCTAATCTTGAATGAGCTGATGCTCAGTCGCTGATCCGGCTCAGCACGGCCCGGAAGGCAACGCCCGGCGCCTGCAGCGCGTTGCCTTCGAATTCCGCGTTGTCGCCGTCCTCCCGGCCGGCGAGCGCCAGCGTGATCCGGTCGGTGCCGAACAGAGCCTTGAAGGAGGGGTCGTCGTTGTAGCGCTGGGTCGAGATCTTGACCTTGATGCTGTCGCCTTCGCCCGTATAGGTGCCGATGAAGGCGAAAGCGGAATTGCCGCCGCGCATCTTGCCATCCATCACGTAGACGACGCCACAGCCCGTTCCATGAACGGTGTGGAAGTCGACCTTGTACAATCCCTGACGCACTGCCTGTCCCCGCGAAATTCCAATCACAAACTGGCCGGCAAAGTATGAGCCTTGCTGGCGGAAGCAATCCGGTGGCTTCCGGGGATTTCGACCATCAACATTACATTTTGATCAGAGCCTGAGGGAATTGCAGGCAATGCAGCCGGACACCGGCTGCACCAATATCCAAACCTATCGGCTCGATGCGGCGGAACTGGTGGCCGCCACGCGGGTCAGCGCCAGCGCCGGCGTCGCCGACATCTTCACCAGCACGTCCTTGAGTGGATCCCGCGTCCAGGCGCGGGTGACGTAGTCGCGATGGGTGATGCCGTCGCCAGTCTCCACGAACACCACGCTGCCGGGACGCAAGGGGCCGTCCATGTCCTCGGCGACACTGATGCCCTTCTGCCGGAGCATGCTCATCAGCTCGCGGTCGCGCCGCGCGGTGTGGCGGGTGTAGGCGCTGACGAAGAAGCCGGAACGGTGGCTCTCGATCCAGGACGCGAACTTGTCCATTTCGCCATAGACGGCGTCGAGCAGCACGACGCCGCGGACGCGGTCGCTGATGCCGCCGACCTCCAGGCTCCAGGCCGTCGGCAGGAAGCCGCCGCTATAGCCGACGATCACGATCGGCATGTTGGCGAAGGCGCGGGCGCTGTTGGGATCGCCGGTGACGCGGGCGAGGTGGTCGGCCGATTCCGCCATGAAGCGCTTGAAGCCGCCCGGTTGCCAGAACTTGCCGGCGCTGGAATCGGCGGCATCGACCGCCATCTGTGGGGCAAGCAGCACGGCATTGGCGCCGGAATCGGTGACCTGCTTCGGCACCAGCTGGCGATCACGCACGTCGCGTTCGAGCGTCGCGCCATTGCCATGGAAGAACACCACGATCACGCCCGGCTTGCGGACGTCGAAATGCTCGGGCACGTGCATCAGCACGCGGCTGTCATTGTAGGTCTCGTCCTGCCAGAACACGCGACCGGAATAGCTGCGATGGCCGCGGCGGTCGCCCTTGGCAATGTTGAGGAACGGCGCGTCGGAGGCGGGGTTGTTGCCGAAATAGGGAAAGGCCGACGATTTCATGCTGACGAGCGTCGTCAGGTCGTCGCGGGGCGAACGCTTGTAGGGGACCTGCGGCTCGAGCGAAGCGACCCTGTAGGGAGCCTGCTCCGGCGACGGTTGCTGCACGGCGCGCTTCGGCGAGAAGTCCGACATCTGCCGCTGCAGAAAACTCTCGCTCGCCGAGGGAAAGCGCTCCCCGAATTGCGGGGCCGGGAAGCGATCCTCGAACGTGTCGCCGCTCGCGACTTGCTGATTTGTCTTCGCAACGACCTGAACATTGGCCTGCGAGTTCGCGGCGAGCGCCGCCGGATTGGGCGCCTTGCCGCATTGAACCAGTGTCAGGGAGAGCGGCACCAAGGCTGAGATCAGGCCGATCCGGAGCGCATGACCGCGCGCACCGGACGTCGTCCGGTCGGCACGCATGTCAGCTCTCAATTTCGGAACGGCCCCGACCATCCACCCATGACCCCAAAGTCACGTCCATCGGCATCTCAAGACAATTGCGCCGCTGGCGTTTAGGTGACGTTAAGTGTCCGGAGAAACTTCCCCACATCCGGAACGCTCAAAAGGACCATGCAATCGTGTCCTGATTGTGGGGAGGAGGAACGGGATTTCCCGGGGCGGGCGCCGCTTTATCGCTCGGGGGCGGAATAAGCGGTGCTCGATTACCCGCTTCCGTCGCCTCATTTAGCCCTTGTTAACCCTGCTTGAATTGACTGGGCCAACCTGCACGATGCGCCCATGAGGCACGACGCCTGAGGTTAAGGACCCCGATGACGGCATCAAATGCGGGAACCGCGCCCTGGACTGGCCGGCTGACCGGAAGCGGGACCGGGGTCTCAGTTCTGGTCGCAACCGCCATCGTCGTGGCCGACATGATCGGGGTCGGCGTCTTCACCAGCCTCGGCTTCCAGGTCAAGGACATCCCGTCCGGCTTTTCGATCCTGCTGCTGTGGACCGTCGGCGGCATCGTCGCTCTGTGTGGCGTGTTCGCCTATAGCGAGCTCGGGGCGATGTTTCCGCGCTCGAGCGGGGAGTACAATTTCCTCGGTCGCGCCTATCATCCCGCCTTCGGCTTTCTCGCCGGCTGGGTGTCGGCGACGGTGGGCTTTGCCGCGCCCGTTGCGCTCGCCGCGATGGCGTTCGGCGAATACGCCAAATCTGTCGTGCCCGATCTGCCCCCGATCCCGCTCGCCATCGCCGTGGTGTGGCTGGTCTCGCTCGTGCAACTGACCGGCGTCAGGCACTCCTCGACCTTCCAGCTGATCGCGACGATCATCAAGGTCGCGCTGATCGTCGCCTTCCTGGTCGCCGGCTTCGTCATCGCTGCCCCGCAACCGATCACGTTTACGCCGCAGCCGGGCGATCTCGCCCACATCGTCAGCGCGCCGTTCGCGATCGGGCTCGTCTTCGTGATGTATTCGTTCTCGGGCTGGAACGCCGCGACCTACATCATCGGCGAGATGAACATGCCGCAGCGGAATCTGCCGCGCGCGCTGCTGGCGGGGACGCTGATCGTGCTCGTGCTGTACGTCGCGCTGAACGCGGTGTTTCTCCATTCGACGCCGGTCGGTGCGCTTGCCGGCCAGCTCGATGTCGCCAGCGTCGCCGGTAGCGCCATCTTCGGCAGCCTCGGTGGCCGGATCGTCGGCGCGATGATCTGCGTTGGCCTGATCTCCTCGATCAGCGCCATGATGTGGATCGGCCCGCGCGTGATGATGACGATGGGGGAGGACATTCCCGCCTTGCGCGTGTTCTCGAAGCGATCGGCGAGCGGCGCGCCGGCCTATGCGATCCTGTTCCAGCTCGCCGTCGCCAATCTGCTGCTGTTCACGCGCAGCTTCGAGGCGGTGCTCGACTTCATCCAGTTCGCACTGTTGTTCTGCTCGTTCTTCACGGTCGCCGGCGTCGTCAAGCTGCGCATCACCGATCCCGATCTGCCGCGACCCTATCGCGCCTGGGGATACCCGTTCACGCCGCTGGTTTTCCTGCTCGTGACCGCGTTCATGATGTACTACCTGCTGACCGAGCGGCCGCTGCAGTCGCTCGCGGGGATGCTCGTCATGCTCTCGGGCCTGTTGATTTATGCTGTTTTCCGCAGGCGGCCGGTCGCCGCTGGCAATTCACACGATCGCGCATAGACATGTTTCGTCCCCTCAGAATTGCGGCCACAGCTCTTGCCCTGCTGGCTGCGGCCGTCTCGTCCGCGCACGCCGCCGAGGTGAGCTTCGACGACACCGCGCGCTTCCTCGCGGGCATGCAGCCTTCGGCGGACTCGCCGCTGGTGCCGCTCACGAAGGATCCGGGCTGGCAGCGCCACGCAAAATTCTTCGACGGCGCCTTCGCCCAGCTCGAACAGCGCCAGCTCTCCAAGATCCGCGATTGGGCCGACGTCAATCTCGCCGCGCCCCGGCCGACCATGTTCTACATGTTCAGCGGCCCCGATTTCCTCTACGCCAACGCTTTCCATTCCAAGGCCAGCACCTACGTGCTCGGCGCGCTGGAGCCGGTCGGCGCCGTGCCCGATTTGACGCGGCTGCCGCGCGGCGCGGTCGGCGCGGCGCTCTACAATGTCGAGCGCTCGCTCGGCTCGATCCTGAGCTTTTCCTTCTTCATCACCAAGCAGATGAAGGTCGACCTGCACGCCAACCAGGTCAACGGCACCTTGCCGATCCTCTATGTCTTCCTCGCGCGCTCCGGCAAGACCATCCGCAACGTCGAGATGATCGCGCTCGACGACAAGGGGGGCTTGCATGTCGGCGACGACAATCCGGGGCGTAACGCGACGCGCGGCGTTCGCATCGCCTTCGCCGGCAGCGATGGCGAGGCGCGCACGCTGCATTATTTCTCGACCGACCTCTCCAATGCCGGCGCGCGCAACACCGGATTCCTGAAATTCTGCGAGACGCTCGGGCCCGGCAACAGCCTGCTCAAGAGTGCGTCCTATCTCATGCACTCCGGAAACTTCACCGTCGTTCGCGACTGGCTGCTCGCCAACAGCGCCACCATCATCCAGGACGATTCCGGTATTCCGCTTGCGAACTACGGCGCGCGGCAATGGCGGTTCTTCCCGTTCGGCCGCTATCTCGGGCCGATCGACGAATTCCCCGGCCGCTACCAGGAGCGCTATTCCGAGTTGTTCACGCGGGCCCAGCCGATCGATTTCGGCGTCGGCTACCGCTGGCGGATGCACGAGTCCAATTTGTTGCTGGCGGTGAGGGTGCCGGGTACCGAAACGGCGCCGGGCGGGGAGGCCACCTCGTCGGCCGATCCGACGCCGAAGCCGCCGCGGCCGAAACGGCTGCGGCCGCCCGAGCCGATCCCGCCGCCGCCCGGGCGCTTCTACTGGTTCCGCTAAGCATGATTCGGAAAAGTGCGAAGCGGTTTTCCGAAATGATCATGCGCAAACAACAGGCTAAAGCGACAACGATTCATCCAATTCTCATTGCGCTTTAGCTACCAGTGCACGCTCTGGCTTGGCACGATGAACGCCGTCGTGCTCGGCGCGGTGGCTAAGCTCGTCGCCAGATACCAGCCGGAGCCAAGCACGAGCGCGAGCAAGGCGACGATCGCGAGCAGATCCAGGGTTCTGGGGTCGTGGTGCCGCCTGGAGCCGGGGGTGGGCCCAGGCCTGAAGTGAGAAAGCCTGAAGTGAGAAAGCCTGAAGTGAAGATGAGGGCTGATTTTCCAGCGCATTGTTGTTTCCTCCCGGGGGAGCATCGAAACAACGCGGGAAGAAAGCTTGCGGTTCCCCTCAGGCCACCGATGCGCAAAGCATCACAGCAATCTCAGGATGCATTGACGCCGCGCCAGCGGCCGTAGCGCCATGGCAGATACCAGTGCGCGCCTGGCGGTGCCGTGAGCGGTACATTGTCGATGCCCGACGTGCCGAACGGATTGCAGCGCAGCAGGCGCGCAAGCGTCATCCAGCCGCCGGCCCAGAGCCCGAACCGTTCGATCGCCTCGTCGCCATAGACGGAGCAAGTCGGCAGATGCCGGCAATTGTAACCGACCAAGGGCGACAGCGTGTGCCGGTAGAGCCAAATCAACGCACGGCCGAATCTGCGCGGGAGCCGAAACGCCCCTTCGACGGAACTGGAACAATGCCCGCAGGCTGAATGCTTCATGTGCGATGTGCTGCGAGGTTAGGCGAGGTGTTGCACGGTTCCGGCGCAGGGAACTGTAAGCTGTTGTTTGCGCGCCATATTTTGCGTGCTTTTTGGGAGCAGTGCAGCAAGTACCTGTGGACGATCTGTATTCCCACGGATACCATTTTTGTGACGTCCATGTGTAGAAACATACGCCTGTATGATGGACTCAGAGGGCGCTACCAAGGATTGTTAGGGACCTTAGGGGCTTGGGGAAGGAACCAGATTGAGACTTCTGAACTCCCTTAATCTTCGCGGCTGGTTGCTGGTGGGAACCGCCGTCTGTGGAGTCGTGCTGGCTGGCGCCGTCGCGACACTCGGGTCATCGGCCCGCGCGGGTGTTGCTCTCGAAGAGCGCAAGCTGCCGATGAAGTTCAACTGGATTGCCTGCGAGCCGAACTGCCGCGGCTGGGTCAGCGCGGTCGGCATCATCACCGCTGACACACCGAAGGATTTCGAGGAGTTTTCCCGCGGACGGCAGCTCGGCGGCGCCACCGTGGTGCTCGATTCCAGCGGCGGTTCCGTCAACGACGCGATCACCCTCGGCCGACGCTTCCGCAATCTCGGACTCCTGACCACGGTCGGCGTAAGTCTCCGCGGCGGGCAGTCCGCACGCCCGGCGGTTGCGCCAGAGGCCTATTGCGAATCCATGTGTGTGTTCCTGCTGCTGGCCGGCAAGAAGCGCTACGTGCCCGAAGCTGCCCATGTCCGCGTCCACCAGATCTGGATGGGCGACCGCGCCGACGATGCCAAGGCAGCGAGCTACAGCGCGCAGGACCTGATGATCGTGGAACGCGACATCGGCCGGCTTGCCAAATACACCTTCGACATGGGCGGAGCCGGTGACCTGCTGTCGCTCGCGCTCAGCGTGCCGCCCTGGGAAGACCTGCATGAGCTGGACGCCGGCGAGCTGAAGCTCACCAATCTCGTGACGACCGACCTCGTCGCCGACGTGCTGCCGCATGTGGACATCTCTGCGCCGGCAATGGCGGAGCTTGCGCCGAAGACTCAGGCAAGGTTCGGCGCGGAACCGGAGCAGTCGCAGCCTGCCAAGTCGACCAAGACGGCCGAAGCCTTGGTGCCGACCGGTGGCGTGGCCGCGCCGGCTCCGGCGACGCAGAAGTAAGCTCTGAAATCTTGATAGTGATTCCGGGTTCGTCGCTTTGCGACGCCCCGTGTCGTTCCGGGGAGTTCAGCCCTGCGCCGCAGCCGGCTGCTTGGCCTTGGCTTCGATCTGGCCAATGGCGTCGACCACCGCATCGAAGGTCAGGAGCGTCGAGGCGTGCCGCGCCTTGTAGTCGCGGACCGGCTCGAGGAACTTGATCTCCTCCCATTTGCCTTCAGGAGGCGCACCGTTCTCCTTCAGCATCTTGCGAACAGTTTCGCGTAACTCACGGAGTTCGCTCGCAGTCGAGCCGACGATGCGACTTGCCATGATGGATGAGGAGGCTTGTCCGAGCGCGCAGGCCTTCACGTCATGGGCGAAGTCGGTGACCCTGTCGCCCTCCATCTTGAGATCGATCTTCACGGTCGAGCCGCACAGTTTGGAGTGGGCGGTGGCGGAGGCATCGGGGTCCGGCAGCCGTCCGAGGCGCGGAATATTCCCGGCCAACTCGATGATCCGCTTGTTGTAGATGTCGTTCAGCATGTGATGGAGTCCAGCACTTCCGCATCGGATCGGCCTTGGCGGGCGCCGTCCACGGTCCTATATAGGGTCGGAACTGGCGGAAAAACAGTCCAGCGGCGGTGGCGATAGGCCATGCGGCCGACGGGAGAGATGAGGACCATTTCGCCGGGTTCAACTGTTCTCTTCAGGCGTCCGGCGGCATGCCGCCCCGTCTGCCGGTGACACTCCGGCCGCAAGGCCGTCGAACGGAGTAGACATGGACGCGACCATCAAATCCATCCGCCCCAACATGCCCTCCGACCGGCAGCCCGAGAGCCGACCGGCCGAGCTTGATCCCGCCGAATTCCTCGCGGCCGCCGTCCGCGCCGATCAGCCGCGCCCGGCGCGCGCCGAGGCCGAACAGGCGGTGAAGACGCTGCTCGCCTATATCGGCGAGAATACCGAGCGCGAGGGCCTGCTCGACACGCCGCGCCGCGTGGTCGAGGCTTTCGACGAGCTCTATCAGGGCTATCACCAATGCCCGGCCGAGGTGCTCGACCGCACCTTTGGCGAGACCGCGGGCTATGACGATTTCGTCCTGGTGCGCGACATCGAGTTCACCTCGCAATGCGAGCATCACATGATGCCGTTCTACGGCAGGGCGCACATCGCCTATACGCCGGTGGAACGCGTCGTCGGCCTGTCCAAGCTCGCCCGCCTCACCGACATCTTCGCCCGCAGGCTCCAGACCCAGGAGCATCTGACGGCGCAGATCGCGGCTGCGATCGACGAGGTCCTCAAGCCGCGCGGCGTCGCGGTGCTGATCGAGGCCGAGCATACCTGCATGTCGGTGCGCGGCGTCGCCAAGCATGGCGCCTCCACCTTCACCAGCCGCTTCACCGGCATGTTCCGCGACAACCCTGCGGAGCAGGCCCGTTTCCTGTCCCTGGTGCGAGGCCTGCAGCGCTGACCTCGCAAGTTAACGGCGAGGGTCGCTATGTCCGCTCACTCCCATGAGATCGAGGAAGGGTTGTCCTTCCTCCCGCGCTTCGACGCGAGCGGCCTCGTGACTTGCGTCGCGACCGACGTCGCCACCGGTGATGTGCTCATGGTCGCGCACATGAACGAGGAGGCGCTGCGCAAGACGATCGCGACCGGCGAGGCCTGGTACTTCAGCCGCTCACGCAATGCCTTGTGGCGAAAAGGTGAGACCTCGGGTCAGACCCAGCGCGTGATCGAGATGCGGACCGATTGCGACCAGGACGCGGTCTGGATCCGTGTCGAGCAGATCGGCGCGGCCTGCCACACCGGGCGGCGATCCTGCTTCTATCGCAAGGTCGAGGCCGAAGGCGGCGGGGCGAAGCTGGTCTTCGCCGATGCGGAGCGGCTGTTCGACCCGAACGCGGTCTACAAGAAGTAGCTCGCTGTCATTCCGGGGCGCACCGCAGGTGCGAGCCCGGAATCCCTTCAGCTACGCGCAATGCCTTATGGATTCCGGGCTCGCGCTACGCGCCCCCCGGCACGACAGCGAGGGCCAATTTAACCCCGCATTAACCATACCTGTCCCACGGTGAGACGACAGGCGCCGAATTGCCGGCGCTGCTCAACGCCGCGCGGGGCGGGCACTTCATCATGTCGGTCGACAATTCCAGTGCCACGCAGACGGCGGTTCTCGATCCGTCGCGGGCGCGCGTCGCCGGTGCGATCAAGCAGGCCTCGAATGTCTCCGGCGTCAGCTTCCAGTACATGCTGACCACCGCCAAGATGGAATCGGATTTCGATCCGACGGCGGGTGCAACGACGTCATCCGCGCACGGGCTCTACCAGTTCATCGACCAGACCTGGCTCGGCACGGTGAAGGAGGCGGGCCCCCAGCTCGGCTACGGCAATTATGCCAACGCGATCTCCAGGACCACGTCGGGCGGCTACGCCGTCGACGATCCCGCGATGAAGCGGTCGATCATGAAGCTGCGCGACGATCCCGAGGCCGCCTCCAGCATGGCGGCGGCGCTGACGCAGTCGAACAGTTTCAAGTTGACGGGCCTGCTCGGGCGCAGGCCGAGCGACAGCGAACTCTACATGGCGCATTTCATGGGCGTCGGCGGGGCCGCGAAACTGATTGCCAATGCCGAGGACAATCCGCAAGCGGTCGGCGCGCGGCTGTTTCCCAATGCGGCATCCGCCAACCGTTCGATTTTTTATGCCAGGGACGGCCGCGCCCGCAGCGTCTCCGAAGTCTATTCGGTGCTGGACTCGCGCTATGCCAGCGCGGCCAATTCGAAAACGACCCGCAGCGCGATGGCGATGTATGGCGGCACGCCGTCGACCACGGAGGTTGCGAGCGCGAGCGGCGTGCAGCCGACCGCACCTGTCATCGACAACGCCGCCTATCTCCAGACCTTCCCGAACACACGCGCGGTGACGCCCGTCAGTGCGACATCGCCGACGACGGTCGCGGACAATGCCCCGACCACGCCGGTGTTTCGTTCGATCTATCAGCCCGGCGATGCCACGCAGCCGGTTTCGACCACGGTGCAGAAGCTGTGGGGCAACAACGCCTCGCTCACGTCAGTCGCATCCGCGACGCCGGATGTGCGGCCGCCGCAGCCGCTCGATCTGTTCAGCGATCGCAGCGGCACGTTCTCGAGCTAATCGAGGTCTCGTGTCCCGGACGCGCCGCAGCGTGAAACGCTGCTGCGCAGAGCCGGGACCCATGCCGCAGCAAATCATCCTGTCGGACATGGACTCCGGCTCAGCTCGCATCACTTCGTGCTGCGCTGCGTCCGGGGCACGCAAGCCGAGCGCCTTTGTTCCCTTAACAAAACGTCAATAAAACCAGCCAGTTATGGTGAACGCTTTGTTAAGCGTCGTGGTTTATTTTGTGTTGCAGGTGACGAGCCGTCACCAATTTCGTTTGTTGTGTAAGCCGGAAGCAGCATGATTGTTCGGCAGTTCATCAATTGGATCAGGACGGCGCCCGCCGGCGAGCGGGCCGAGGCCACACGGGCGTTGGCCCGGGCCTGGCTGATCTCAGACCTTTCGACAGACGACCGCATCGCCGCCGAAGGCGCGCTTCTGATGCAGCTCGACGATCCCTCGCCGCTGGTGCGGCAGGCGATGGCCGAGGCCTTTGCGCGCAGCACGGATGCGCCGGCCTCGATCGTGCGGGCGCTGTCGGCGGACCAGCCGACCGTCGCGCTGCCCGTGCTCGAACATTCCCCGCTGCTGATCGACGCCGATCTCGTCGACATCGTCGCGACCGGCAATGACGAGGTGCAATGCGCGGTCGCACGCCGCATCGCGCTGCCGGTCTCGGTCTGCGCCGCCATCGCCGAAGTCGGCTGCGCGGCGGCCGCGTTGGAGCTGATCGAAAATCCCAACGCCGAGCTTGCGCCGTTCTCCTGGGATCGCATCGTCGAGCGCCACGGCCATCTCGCCGCGATCCGCGAGGCGATGCTGGTGCTGGACGATCTGCCGTCCGCAACCCGCGCCGCGCTGGTCGCGAAACTCTCCGAGACGCTGGCGCAGTTCGTCGTGGCGCGGAACTGGCTCAGCGCCGACCGTGCCGAACGCATCGCGCTCGAGGCGCGCGACCGCTCCACCATGAATATCGCATCGCGCTCGCGCGGCGAGGATATGCAGGGCCTAGTGCGACACCTGCGCATCACCGGCCAGCTCACGGCGGGTCTCATCTTGCGCGCGCTGTTGTCGAGCAATCTCGACCTCTTCGACGCGGCGCTGGCCGAGCTTGCCGACCTGCCGCTGGCGCGCGTCACCGCGCTGCTGCACGACCGCGGCGGCAACAGCCTGCACGCGCTGCTGCGCCGCGCCGGGCTACCCGAGGCGACGTTCGCGGCGTTCCAGGTCGCGCTCGATGCCTGCCACGAGCAGGGCTTCGTCGACAGCGACGACGGCGCGGTGCGGTTGCGCCGGCGCATGGTCGAGCGCGTGCTCACCCATTGCGAGACCGACCGCGGCGTCACCGAGCCGCTGATGGTCCTGCTGCGCCGCTTCGCCACCGAATCCGCGCGGGAGGAGGCAAGGCTGTTCTGCGACGAGCTGGTCGCGGACGATGCGATCGATCCTGTGTATGGCGATCTGATCGCGGCGTAGCGAGCTGCCGTAGGGTGGGTTAGCCCTGCGGCTGCGCGAAGCGCAGCTCGCAGGCGTAACCCACCTCTTTGCTTTCCACGCAAACAGAGAAGTGGTGGGTTACGCTACGCTAACCCACCCTACGATTCTGATCGTGGTGATAGAGCCGAACCCTTACTCCGTCGGCGCGATGCTCGGCGCCAGGATCACTTCGAGATGCTCGGGGCGGTCGCGGTTGACGTGGGCGAGATAGTCGTCGGCGACCTTGCGCAGGCGGCGGCTGAGCTCGGCGGAGACGCTGATGCTGTCGAGCCTGGTGTTCTCGTGCACGATGGCGAGGATGGCGTTGATGTGGTGCGTGAACAGTTCGGCCGGCACCTTTTCCAGATCAGGCGCGTGCTCGATGACGCGGCACAGGCTCTCGGCGATTCCGGCCGCGGCCGGATAGCCGAAGGTCGCGGCGTCGCCCTTGATGTCGTGCGCGGCGCGGAACAGCTCGTCGCGCCGCTCCTTGGTGAAGCCGTCATTGCGGATGGCGACATAGGCGGCCGACAGACGATTGACCTCGGTCGTCATCCAATCCTTGAACTCGCCGGACAGGCCCGCCAGCGCCTGCTCGGCGCGGCCGATCGGATCGTCCATGTCCTTGTCTTCGACCCGGCGCAGAACTTTCCGCAGCGGGTTGGGCTGCGTGATGAGTTGATGCGTGGCGAAGGCCGTGACCTCGATGTCCTTTGCGCTGTTCTTCGCCATGATGCCTGCCTCGTCTGAAGACGTTGCGCTAGATGGATGAGCGGGCCTTGTCGAGCAGCGAGGGCTGCTGCAGCACCTCGTGCTTTTCGCCGACGCGGCGCTCGGGGCCCATATAGGCGGAGTTGGTGTTGCGGCGCCGGTCCGGCCCGAAATAGGTCTTGGTCTTGATGAAGGGGCGGGGATTGGCGACCACGTTGAGGATGCGCTGATAGAGCCCCTTGGCCGAGATCGGCTTGGCCAGGAATTCGGTGACGCCGGCATCGCGCGCCACGGTGACGCGGCGCTTCTCGGAATGGCCGGTCAGCATGATGATCGGCGCGTAGGGGTTGCCCTTGGATTCCGGCTGCCGGATCATCTGCGCGAGCTCGAGCCCGTCGAAGATCGGCATGGCCCAGTCGGTGATGACGATGTCAGGCACGTAGTGGCTGTACATTTCCAGCGCGGTGGCGCCGTCCTCGGCCTCATAGACCTCGCGCGCGCCGAACGAATGCAGCAGCGTGCGCAGGATGCGGCGCATGTGCGGATTGTCGTCACAGACGAGGAAGCGCAGCTTGTTGAAGTCGATACGGAACATGACGCCCAGGCCAAAGCGGTCAACCTTCGTTAACCATATCGTGGCGAGGGTTAACGAAGGGTTGCGACCGGGCTCCCGCAGCGCGCGGGGGGGGGCGGGGGCTCAGTAGCCGAACTGCTCGCGCAAAATGCGTTCTTCCAGGCTGTGGCCGGGGTCGAACAGCATGCGCATCGAGATGCTCTTGTCGGACAGGACCTCGACGCGCCGGACCCTGCGGACCTCTTCATGGTCGGCGACGGCCGCGACCGGACGCTTGTCGTCCTCCAGCACCTCGATCACGACATAGGCGGTGTTGGGCAGCAGCGCCCCGCGCCAGCGGCGCGGGCGGAAGGCGCTGATCGGGGTCAGTGCCAGAAGGGCGGCGTTGATCGGCAGGATCGGTCCCTGCGCCGACAGATTGTAGGCCGTCGAGCCGGCCGGCGTCGCCACGATGATGCCGTCGGCGATCAGCTCGGGCATGCGCTCGCGCTCGTCGATCAGGATCCGCAGGCGCGCCGCCTGCGAGGTCTGCCGGAACAGGTAGACCTCGTTGATGGCGTGGTGCAGGTGGACGCGGTCGTTGGCGTCGGTTGCGCGCATCAGGAGCGGATTGATCTCGGATTCATGCGCCGTCTCGAGCCGCGCCCGCAGATCGTGCGTCGCGTATTCGTTCATCAGGAAGCCGACGGTGCCGCGATGCATGCCGTAGATCGGCTTTCCCGTGCGCATGTTCTGGTGCAGCGTCTGCAGCATCAGCCCGTCGCCCCCCAGCGCAACCACGACGTCGGCCTCCCTGGGGTCGCAATTGCCATAGTCCCTGGTGAGCTGGCTGAAGGCGGCCTGCGCCTCGCTGCTCGGGCTGGCGACGAAGGCGATGCGGTCGTATCGCTGGGGCTTGGTCATGGCTTGTCGGGCAGGCCGCTTGCTGGAGGAAGTTCCGCCGGGCTCGTCTATACGACCTGGGGCTCCATTGTCGAGGATGACCGCCTCTCAAGGCAAACGGGCGATTGTCGATCCAGAGAACAAAACGGGTTGATTTGAGCCAGCCCGCGCGCCTTACTTGCCCATCGGACCGGTGATCCCGCAAAGCGTCGCAATTCCGCGCTAGTTCGAAGCGCGCCGGCTGTGACAACCGGGCAGGGAGAACGATCATGTTCACGATCTTGCCGACTCTGCGACGAACCGGGCTCGTGCTGGCCGTGTCCGCGGCCGCGCTCGCGAGTGTCGCGCGCGCGGATGATCCGCCGCAGCCGCGCTCCGAGGCGGCATCGCCAGCGGCACAGAAGGGTGGGCGCGCCGCCAATCCGCAAAGCGCGACGCAGGCCTCGCCGTCCGTGGCCGAGCCGCACCGTCTCCCCCCGGATTCCACCACGAAGCAGACGCTGGATCTGCCCGGCCGCACCCTCAATTTCGCCGCGACCGCCGGCTCCATCCGGGTGTTCGACGGCAAGGGCGAGCCGTTGGCCGACATCGCCTATACGTCCTACCAGCTCGACGGCGCCGACCGTGCCACGCGCCCGGTCACGTTCCTGTTCAATGGCGGGCCCGGCGCGTCCTCGGCGTGGCTCCAGTTCGGCGCGGCCGGTCCATGGCGGCTGCCGCTCGACGGCGAAGGGCTGTCGCCGTCAGCCTCGCCCGAGGTGAAGCCGAACGCGGAGACCTGGCTCGATTTCACCGATCTCGTCTTCATCGATCCCGTCAGCACGGGCTACAGCCGCTTCATTGCGAGCGGCGAGGACGCACGAAAATCGTTCTACTCCGTCGACGGCGACGTCAACGCGATCGCGCTGGTGATCCGCCGCTGGCTCGAGAAGCACGACCGGCTGACCTCGCCGAAATACGTCGCGGGCGAGAGCTATGGCGGCATTCGTGGGCCGAAGGTGGTGCGCCAGTTGCAGCTCCAGCACGGCGTCGGCGTCAAGGGCCTGATCCTGGTGTCGCCGCTCTTGGATTTCCGCGAGTTCACCGGCACCAGCCTCCTGCAATATGTCGCGACCTTGCCGAGCTATGTGGCGGTGGCGCGCGAGGCCAAAGGGCCGGTCAAGCGCGCCGATCTCGCAGACGTCGAGGCCTACGCGCGCGGCGAATTCCTGGCCGACCTCGTCAAGGGCGAGGCGGACAAGGAGGCCACCAATCGTCTTGCCGACAAGGTCGCCGCGCTCACCGGCATCGACCAGGCGGTGAGCCGCCGGCTCGCCGGCCGCTTCGACGTCGGTGAGTTCCGCCGCGAATTCGACCGCAAGAACGGCAAGGTGACGGGACGTTACGATGCCTCGGTGCGCGGCTTCGATCCCTATCCGGATTCGAGCAGCTCGCGGTTCGGCGACCCCTCGGGCGACGCGCTCCAGGCGCCGCTGACGAGCGCCGCGGTCGACGTGCTCTCGCGCAAGCTCAACTGGCGGCCCGACGGCTCCTATGAAGTCCTGAACGGCACCGTGGAAGGTCACTGGGATTTCGGCCGTGGCATCAACCCGCCGCAATCGGTGTCCGAGCTGCGCCAGATCCTCGCCACTGATGCCAAGCTGAACGTGCTGGTCGCGCACGGCCTGTTCGACCTTGCCACGCCCTATTTCGGAACGAAGCGGGTGCTCGATCAGATGCCGGCCTTCGCAACGCAGCGCGTGAAGTTCGTCGTCTACCCCGGCGGCCACATGTTCTATTCGCAAGGAGGCTCGCGGCAGGCGTTTCGCAGCGAGGTCGAGGCGCTGATCAGGGAGTAGAGCATGATCCGGAAAAGTGTATAGCGGTTTTCCGATAGGATCATGCTCCGATTAAAGAGGCCGCCGTTTGCGCGGCTTATATCGACGGGCGATCTCCTTCGCCACGACGCGCGCAGGCTTGACGTTGGCGCCGGCGATCCAGACCTCGCTGATCCTGCCGCGCTTGTCGCGGATACGGCGCACCGGCTCGCCATGGCTGGAATAGCCCGCAGCCCAGGCGAGCTTGCCGGTGTCGCGGCCGGTGACCTCGATCTCGGCGGCATCCATGAACGGATTGTTGAACTGCGGATTGGCGACGACCACGCGATTGCCCATCGGCACGAGGTCGCTCGCACCCCAGATCGTCCACCAGCGGCCGGTCCAGTCGCGCAGGCGCCGGTCGGCCGTGCCGCGCGCCTTGAACACGCGCAAGATCTGCATCGCGCCGTCCATCCAGAACGGTGCCGCGCCGTCGATGGAGTTGCTGAGGATGCTGATCGTGAGCTCGCAAGCGGGAATGGCGCAGGTGCGGGAGATGTAGCCCTGAAAGCCGCCGCCATGGCCGAACCAGTCCCAGCCGTCGGTCTTGCCGGCATTGACGCCGAGCCCGTAATAGCCCTCGAAGCCCTGCGGGATACGCCAATGGTGTCGCGTCATCTCGCGGCGGCTTGCGACCGAGAGCACGCTCTTCTTTGCATTGGGCGCAAGCTGCGCGAAGAAGCGTGCGGTGTCGCCGGCCGTCGCAACGAAGCCTGCAGCGGACGCCATCGCGTGCGCGGGATTGTCGCCGGGGATCACGCATCGTTCGCCGAACGGCAGCTTTCGCGTATGGCCGCGCGCGAACGATGCGCCTTTGGGAAGGGGCGCGTCCGGCTCGCTCTCGCGCAGGCCCGCGGGCTCGATGATCTCGCGCTTGATCCAGGCGGAGTAGGGCTGCTTGGTCACCGCTTCGATGACGAGGCCGAGCAGGCCAAAGCCGTGATTGGAATATTTGAAGCGCGTGCCGGGCTCGATCGCGGTCGGCAGCTTCAATTCCGCGAGCAACTCTCTCGCGTCGAGATAGGAACGGCGGTCGATGAACTGGCCGGAATCGGCGCCGTCGCGCGTCAACCCGGCGCTGTGCGATAGCACCTGCGCGATCGTGGTCTCGGCGACGCGCGGATGCAGGCCACCGACATATTGGCCGACCGGATCGTCGAGCCGGAGCTTGCGCTGTTCGCGCAGCTTCATGATGCCGGCCGAGGTGAAGCTCTTGGAGTGGGAGGCGATGCGGAAGCGGTGGCGCGGGGTGAGCTTCTCGCCGGTGTCGAGATTGGCGAGGCCAAACGCATGCTCGGCGACGATCTCGCCGCGATGGGCGAATGCGACGATGACGCCTGGCTGCTGGATGGTCGTCAGTTGGAATTCGATCCAGGAGCCGATGTAGTCGATCGCGGATCGCAGCCACGGGTCCATTGCACACCAATTTGCTGGGAAAATCGATGCGAGAGGCTAGCCGAGAAAGCCGAACGGGCACAACCGAAAGGTTGTGCCCGTTCGCGAGGTCGAAGATGCGATTGTCTCAGTAGACGAGCGTCGCGCCGGTCGGCTTGTCGAGCGCCGTGGCAAGCGAGCGATACTCGGAGCTGTCGGTGCCGGCGAGCGAGGCGATCTTGTTCAGATGATACTGCGCCTGTTCGCGGTTGCCCTGCTCAAGCTGCCAGAGGCCGTAATACTGCCAGGTGCGGACGTGGTTCGGATCGTCCTTCAGCGCCAGCTCGTAATAGACCTTCGACGACTGGTAGTCGCCGAGCTTGCGATAGGAGTAGCCGATCAGATTGGCGACGTCGGCGACGTCGTCGCGCTTGAGCGACTTCAGCTGATCGATCGCGCCGGTGTAGTCGTGGTTGTCGTAGATCGCCGTGTAGGCGGTGCGATAGGCGGCGAGGAATTTGGGATCGCTGACGGAAGAGCTCTTCTTCTTGCCCTTCTTGGACGAGGAGTCCGACTTCGGCGGCGGCGAGGGCTCGTCACTGCCGGCGGCATAGGCGCTGGACAGCACCGGCGCGGCCGCCAGCGACATGGCGACCAATCCCGGCACGACAAGCATTGAGAGTTTGCGCATCTAAATTCTCCCGAATGGAACGTGGCGATCCTACACGATTGCCCGAAGACCGGAACACCCGTCTGGCGAAAACATTCCCGCTTCGCACGATCTATTCGCCCGGGCGCAGATGACAAACTTGTCATCGAGATGAACGGAAGCCTGCAGGGGGCTTCAGACAGGGTTCAGCGCGCCGCCCCTAGGCTCCCACCCACGATCGAAGGGGAGGCGAGAGGGCGCCGCCTCAAGATCCTTCCAAGAGGAGACCACCATGTTGAAGACCATTTCCGCAGCCTTGCTCGCCGCTTCCGTGATCGCAGCCCCGGCCTTCGCTGCCGAGGCCGGCAAGACCACCACGGCCCCGGTGATCAAGGCGGACCAGAGCCAGACCAAGGCCTCGACCACCGCCGCAAAACCGGACACCGGCATCAAGGCCGATGCCAAGACCGACGCGAAGGCCGGCGACGTGAAGCCCGCCGACGTCAAGGCGGACGCCAAGGTGTATTCCAAGTCGAAGGCGCTGAATGCCAACGCAGCGGTCACGCCCGACGAGCACAAGACCGTGCGGACGCATCGCCATCACCACAAGCATCTGTCGGCGAAGAAGTCGCTGAAGGCGCAGCCGGACCTCACCAAGCCGGCAACCACCGAGAAGCGCAGCTAACGACTGATCCTGCGCGGCGGCATCCCAAGCATTGCCCCGCCGCCGCGTCAGGACTTCAGACCCGGCCCGTCGTCTCGGCGCCTTGCGCGAAAGCGCGAGACGCCGGCGGCGGGACGGTGCGTGCGTCGCAAAGCCCCGGGGACGCGAATTCCCTTTGCACGACCTTGCGGCTAGAACGTCCCCTTAGTCTGTTCGAGCGGGAGCGGGATCTGTGGGGCGATTGGCGAAACGTGCGGCGAGCTTGGCATCGGTCCTGCTATTGCCGTTGGCGCTCGCGGCATGTTTCGGCAGCGACGGTGACCGTCCGACCATCATCGGGGGGACCCAGGCCGGAGGGCCGCAGCCGTTTCCCGACAATTTCCGCGGCGACATCCCGGCGCTGATGCGCACCTATCTGAACAACCCGGTCGGCGTGCGCGAGGCCAGCATGGCCGAGCCGGTCCAGCGCGAGGTCGGCGGCCGGCAGTTCTATGTGAGCTGTCTGCATTTCACCCCGCGCGAGACCGATGGCAGCTACAAGGCCATGCGGGAACGCGCTGTGATCTTCGTCAACGGACGGGCGGACCGCGTCGTCGACCGCACGAGCGAGCTCTGCGCCGGCGCGGTTTACGTACCCTTTCCGGAACTGGAAAAGATGACGCGGTAGCGCAAAGCCCGCCTTCATCGCCGGGTGTTAGAACGATGACTGCCGGAGCCGCCGGATCACATTTCGGCGAGCTTTGAACGGGGTGGTTCGACCTCGCGACAAATTGTTACGGCAGGCCCTGCGCAGACGACAAAAATAGTCGGTGCAGGACGACGTGACGGAACAAAATCGCGTTGTTGCCCCACCGTCACAGTCACGAGCGATCAACGTTCCGGCATCGCCGCGAAGCAACCCAATTCACGCCACGTTGTTTCCTGAGTGTCGCAAATGAAAGAACGGGGATGATCATGAAATCGATTTTGCTGGGTGCAGCTGCTCTGCTTGCGCTGGCCGCGCCGGCCGCCGCCGCGGACATGCAGCCGCGCACCTACGCCAAGGCCCCGGCCTACACGCCGCCGCAGCTGATTTATAACTGGACCGGTTTCTACATCGGCGGCCATGTCGGCGGCGCGTTCGCCGGCGACAGCAGCTTCCAGTCCAGCGACGCCCGCTTCCTCGGCGGCGTGCAGGGCGGCTTCGACTACCAGTTCGCGCCCAATTGGGTGGTGGGTATCGAGGCCCAGTATTCCTGGCTGCCGACCAACAACAACGGCGTCACGTTCCCGCTGGGCACGCAGGTGACCTCCAATACCGACCAGCTCGGGTCGGTGACCGGCCGCATCGGCTACACCTGGGGTCCGGCGCTGCTCTATGCCAAGGGCGGTTACGCCTGGCGCAATGGCGGCCTGGGCGTCAATGTCGCAGGCGTGCCGCAGGGCTTCACCACCACCGGCAACAGCAAGGACGGCTACACCGTCGGCGCCGGCCTCGAATACATGTTCGCGCCCAGCTGGTCGGCCAAGGCCGAGTACCAGTACTACAATTTCGGCAGCACCACCTTCACCTCCGGTCCGGCAGACATCGTCGGCGTTCGCGGCCGGGAGGACGAGCATACCGTCAAGGTCGGTGTGAACTACCGCTTCGGCTGGGGCGGTCCGGCAGCCTCGCGCTACTGACCCTCTACCGCGACCACGCTCTGACAAAGGCCGGCTTCCCGCCGGCCTTTCGTTTGTCAGCCTCTTGCCTGTCGGCCCCATGTTTGCTTTGCGTGAACCATCTGGCGCGTCATTTGCAGGAAAACATTCCGGCGGGCGCTTTCTCACGCGCGTCATGGGACTTGGGTAAAGCAAAAATAATTTTTGCCGCTTACGGAACTCGCGCTCCGGAAAGCGTTATATGAGAATTACCGGGCTGGTGGGACGACGGTCATGCGTATCTTGGTGTCGGCGGTGGTGCTCTCGTGCTTTGTCTGCCTGCCGTGCTCTGCACAGACAATCCTCAAATCCGAGCCTCTGATGCTGGCACCTTACGAGGTGGCCTTCGTCAAGGACGCGTCCTGCCCGTCGGGCAAGGTGCTCAAGGTCACCGGCGCGATCCGCGGGCTACATCGCCGCAAGGCCTGCGTGGCGCTGGCCGGTGAGCAGGCCTCTCTGGCAACCGCAACGCCCTGACCGCTTTGCGGCTTCCGCCGCCGGACCTCACGAATTCAGCTCGAGCTCCATCGTCGACTGGCGGTCGGCCTCGGCCTTGTTTTGGGCGGGGTCCTCACCCTGGACGACCCGGCAGGGCTTAATCTCGTAGTCGTTGTCGAGCACCCGGCGTGGCCCGGGACGCTCCTCGTCGGCGCTGATGTCCACGACCAGACCGCTCCGATAAGCGAGCTTCCAGACGTCGGATTCGCTCGGATAGGCCTTGCTGATCTGGGCGTCGTTGCAGAACAAGGCGTAGGGCATTCTTCCCGCTCCCGGAAAGCGCATTAACGACCTCACGGGCCGCGGGTTCCGGGGGGCTGGCGATCACGGGCCCGTGATCCAGGCTAAAGCATGATCCGGAAAGCGAGCAGCGGTTTTCCGAAAAGATCATGATTAAACAACAGCTTAAAGCGCGATGACGATTCATCCTCATCGCATCGCGCTTTAGCCGGGCCTTGAGTCCTTAACGACTCCTGAATCGCGAAAAAAAGAATCCTTGGGACTCGTTTGGCGGAATCAGCGGATGTTTTCCGCCATGACGAGCGACCTGAAGACCTCCTGCGGGCACATGCTCCTGCCGCTGACGCTGGCGTTATTCGGCGCCTGCGCGGCCAATCTTTGGCTGGTGTGGTCCTGGCTGTAGGCCCCTCCGACGGGGGTGGCGCGTTATTTTCTGGCCGGTGGGGCCGGGGCGTCGTGGATGGCGGCGCGCAATCTGGTCAGGGTTTCGGCACAATATTCCCCGCGCTCGCGCTCGAACCGCTCCTGATGCTTGCGGAAATTGGCGATGCGGGCCTGCATCTCGGTGCGGAAATCACCGATCGCCCGCGGTGGCGGCGGAGGAGTGGGTGGGGGCGGTACCGGAGCTTGGGTCAGCTCGATCTCGACCGCGGCGGCCTCCACGGCAACGATCTCGACCGCGGCTGTCGTGGCAACCGGGGTCTCTTCCGGCTGAAGGACATCATCCTTCCTGCCGGTCACCGATTGGACGAAGGCCAGTGTCGGCGCGATCAGCGCGTCACGTTCCACGATCCATTTCATGATCCACCTCAGCCGGTCCCATTCCAGCAAAGCGGCTGCGGCGAATCAAGGCGGTAAACAAAGGATTGCATATTTTTCCCGGTCGCCCGAAAATAGGCAGATGGATTCCAGAAAAGAACGGTCGGACGAAGTGGAGGGCCTGAGGCTCATCCGCGCGTTCTTGTCGCTGCCGCCCGACAAGCGGGCGGAGGTGATCGCGTTCGTCGAGGAATTGGCGCGTGCGCATGGCCGGCCCGAGGAGGGCACGCAGGCGTCGCCGAGGTGAGCGCTATCGCTGGCGCGGATTGACGTTGGGCTCGAACGGTGCGCCAACCACCCGGACCGGTGTCTGAACCGGTGTCCGGGTGTCGTCGATCACGGCTGTCTCGGCGACCCGCTTTTCGGGGGCCGACCCAAGCATCGGCTCGAACAACATCAATGTCCCGGCCACGGCGACACAGCACAGCGTCACGGTCGCCAGCAGAAACATATTTCGGTTTTCTTCCCTGATCCGCATGGGCCGACAACGGCCGACGCCGAGGCTCGGTTCCCGTCTGGAATGTCGGGATCGCCCGCGCAACCGGTCGAAGCTTACGCGAAGCTTACGGCGAGGGCTCAAAAGGGTTATTTTTCCGTAAGATGACGCCCTCAATTTGCATTAAATCTTAACGCCCGCCGGTTCCAATGCACGCCGGGATAGGCGCAGAAAATCATTGGGACGGCTGCGATGAGCTTTTTGAACAATCTGAAGATCGTCTGGAAGGTCGCGCTGATCGTGACCGTGATGGGCTGTGCGATGATCGCCGTCGCGGCCTTTGGCGTGCGCGAACTCTCCGCGACCGTCGACGGTTTCGGCGAGCTCTCCGCCGCGCAATCTTCCGCTCTCAACCTCACCCGCGCCCAGCGCCGCGCCGAGACCTACCACGCGGCGCTCTATGCGATCTTCACCGAGGCAACCGAAGCAGGCAACGCCAGACGCCTCAAGACCGCGACCCAGAACCGCGACGAAATTCGTCAATTCCTCCATGCGGCCGAGCAGGACGACCCATCGCGTGCCGGCGAGCTGAAGGGCATCGGCGACCAGCTGAAAGCTGCGTTCACCGGCTGCGATCCGGTGCTCCAGGCCGGCTCACAGGCCAGCAGCACGGAAGAGAACGCCAGGGCAGCCGAACGCGCGCACAAGGAGTGCGATCCCTTGCTCGATGCGGCCCTGGCACGCATCGCCAAGTTCACGACCGAGACGACCCAGGCCGTGGCCAAGCGCAAGGACACCATCAGCCGCGACGCTCACGCCGCGACCTGGACCGTGATCGGCGTCAGCGCCGGCGGTCTGATCCTGGGCATTGCGATCGCGCTGTTCATCGGCCTCAAGGCGATGTCGCAGCCGATCGCCCGGCTCAAGCTCGCCATGGAGGGGCTTGCCCGCAACGATCTCAAGACCGAGGTGCCCGAGAAGGACCGGCGCGACGAGATCGGCGACATGGCCAAGACGGTCGAAGTGTTCAAGACCAATGCATTGGAAGTCGAGCGCCTCAAGGCCGCGCAGCTCGAAGTCGAGAAGCAGGCTGCCGATCAGCGCCGTCGCGACATGGTCAACCTCGCCGACGGCTTTGAACGCGCCGTCGGCGAGATCATCGAGACGGTCGGATCCGCCTCCACCGAGCTCGAAGCGTCGTCCTCGACGCTGGCGACCACCGCGCAGCGCGCGCAGGAGCTGACGTCGGTCGTCGCAGTCGCGTCCGGCGAAGCCACCGGCAACGTGCAATCGGTCGCGACCGCCACGGAGGAGCTGTCCTCCTCGGTCAACGAGATCAGCCGGCAGGTGCAGGAATCCGCGCGGATGGCGGGCGAAGCCGTCACCCAGGCCCGCACCACGACGGAACGGGTCAGCGAGCTCTCGGTTGCCGCGACGCGGATCGGCGACGTCGTGGAGCTGATCAACACGATTGCCGGCCAGACCAACCTTTTGGCGCTGAACGCCACGATCGAAGCGGCGCGTGCCGGCGAGGCCGGCCGCGGTTTCGCGGTCGTCGCGTCCGAAGTGAAGACGCTGGCCGAGCAGACCGCGAAGGCGACCGGCGAGATCAGTCTGCAGATCTCCGGCATCCAGACCGCGACCCAGGAATCCGTCAACGCGATCCGCGATATCTCCGTGACCATCGAGCGGCTGTCGGAGGTGTCTTCGACCATTGCCGCGGCCGTCGAGGAGCAGGGCGCCGCCACCCAGGAGATCTCGCGCAACGTCCAGCAGGCCGCTCACGGCACCCAGCAGGTCTCCTCGAACATCACCGACGTGCAGCGCGGAGCGGCCGAGACCGGCTCGGCCTCCTCGCAGGTGCTCTCGACCGCCAAGATGCTGGCGACCGACAGCAACCGGCTGAAGGACGAGGTCGGGAAATTCCTGCGGACGGTGCGCACGGCGTAAGTCCGCCGGCATCCGCCCGTCGCGCGCCTTAAATTAGAGCGCCAGCAGGAAACCAAGCGCGAGAGCAAGCAGCACGGCCGTCATGACGACGGCCGTCACCGCGCCAGCGGCGATCCTGGCCTTCTCTGTCGGGGTGGTCGAGCGCATGGGGCGCGAGTATAGCGTGTTTGCACCGGAATCTCGACTTTGAGTCCGATCCCATGATCTCCAATCGTCCTCCCGTGCTGGCCCACGAACGCTTCGTCGCCGACCGCGACAATTTCGTTGGGCTCGATCTCGCCGCGCGGTTCGAGCGGATCGAGCGGACGAACCTTTGGGGTGCCACGAACTCGGTGTCGGGCCTCGGCTCGGAGGACACGGCCACCGCCGCGATCCGGGAGGCGCTTCCTTCGCTGCTGCAACGGCTCGGCGCGCGCTCGCTGCTCGATGCGCCCTGCGGCGATGCCGGCTGGATCGGCCGCGTCAAGCTCGACCTCGACTATATCGGCATCGACATTGTGCCGTCGCTGATCGAGACCAACAACGCGCGTGCGGCGCGCGGCGAATTGGCCGGCCGATTCCTGGTGGCCGATATCACGCGCGATGCACTGCCGCGTGCCGATCTGATCCTGTGCCGGGACTGCCTGGTGCATCTGAGTTTTCAGAACATCGCCCGCGTGATCGGCCGCTTTCGCGAGAGCGGCGCGCAATTCCTGCTCGTCACGACGTTTCCGGAGTGGGAGGACAATTGCGATTGCGAGGATGGCGACTGGCGCGCGCTCAACATGACGAAGGCGCCGTTCGACTGGCCGGTGCCGCGCGAATTGATCGACGAGCGCTGCGACGAGGGCGATGGCGGCTGGCGCGACAAGAGCCTCGGGCTCTGGCGGCTGGATGAGTTGCCGGATCGCGTCCGCACGGCCACGGATGTGTGACAGCTGCGGGCGGAACGTCCATTGCGTCCGTGATCGCCCCGGCGATAGACTTTGGGTTGTGTAGCGATCTCGTATCGCGGTGACCTGCCGGAGCCCACCATGAGAGCATGTGCTGTCCTGGCCGCGTTGTTGATCTGGTGCAGCGCGCCGGCGCTGGCGCAGCAGGAGGGGGCAGCGCTCTACGCCGCGCATTGCGCGCAATGCCACGACGGCGATGTGCAGAGCCGCGTGCCGGGCCGCGGCGCCATGCAGGCGATGTCGTTCGACCATGTCCTGGCGGCGTTGACCTCCGGCAGCATGGCGGCGATGGCAAAGGATCGCAGCGACGCGGAACGTCGCGCGATCGCTTCCTTCGTCACCGGCAAGATCGCGACCGGCGGCGTTGCAACCGACGCGGAAGGCCGCTGCGCGCAACAGGTCATCGGTTTTCCGCAAGCCCTTGACGGTCCGCGCTGGAACGGATGGGGCGTCGACACCAACAACAGCCGATTCCAGCCCGCCGACATGGCGGGGCTGACCGCGGAGCAGGTGCCGCGCCTGCGATTGAAATGGGCCTATGCGTTCCCCGGCGCCTCGGTGTCGTTTGCGCCGCCGACCATCGTGGGCGGAATCCTGTTCATCGGCGGCACCGATCGCAAGGTGCACGCGCTCGACGCGCGCAGCGGCTGCACGCTGTGGACGCTGGCGATCGATGCGGCGGTGCGCGCCGCGATCAGCTTTGCGCCGCTTCCGGGCTCCGACCAGTTCGCGATCTTCTTCGGCGATTTGCGCGCCAACGCCTATGCCGTGAACGCGCTGACCGGCGCGCTGATGTGGAAGACGAAGGTCGAGGAGCATGCCGCCGCGCGCATCACCGGTGCGCCGACGCTGCATTCCGGCGTGCTCTACGTGCCGGTGTCCTCGATCGAGGAAGCCGCAGGCTCGCAAGCCAGTTACGAATGCTGCACCTTCCGCGGCAGCGTCGTGGCGCTGGACGCGGCGACCGGCAAGCTGGTCTGGCAGGCCTATACGATTCCGGAAGTGCCGCATCCGACCGGCAAGAATGCCAGGGGCACGCAGCTGTTCGGTCCGTCCGGCGCCGCGATCTGGTCGGCGCCGACGATCGATGCGAAGCGCAATGCCGTCTATGTGGCGACCAGCAATTCATATTCGAACCCGCCGGCGGCAACCGCCGATGCGATCCTCGCTTTTGAGCTCGCGACCGGGAAGCTGCTCTGGAAGCAGCAGGCCACGCCCAAGGATGCCTTCGTCGTGGCGTGCTTCACCGCGGACAAGTCCAATTGTCCGGAGGATCACGGACCCGATCACGATTTCGGCCAGTCGCCGATCCTCGTGACCTTGCGTGACGGCAGGCGCGTGCTCGTCATCGCGCAGAAGTCCGGTGTCGTGCATGCGCTCGATCCCGATGACGGCGGCAAGATCCTGTGGCAGACAAGGATCGGGAAGGGCGGTGCGCTCGGCGGCAGCGAGTGGGGCTCGGCCGCGGACGGCGAGCGCATCTATGTGGCCAACTCCGACGTCCGCTTCATGCGTGACGGCACGCGGCAACTCGATTCCACGCAAGGCGGCGGCCTGTTCGGCCTCGACCTCGCCAGCGGCAAGATCGCGATGGAGGTGCCGCCGGTCGCCTGCGGCGACCGCCCCAAATGCAGCCCCGCGCTCTCGGCGGCGGTGAGCCTGATCCCGGGCGTGGTGTTCTCCGGCGGCGTCAGCGGCTTCCTGCGCGCCTATGCCACCGATGGCAAGCTGCTCTGGGAGTTCGACACCGCGCAGGATTTCAAGGCGGTGAACGGCGTTCCCGCCCATGGCGGCGCGATCGACGGCCCCGGGCCGGTCATCGCCGGCGGCATGCTCTACACCAATTCCGGCTACGGCCAATGGAGCGGCGTCGCCGGCAACGTGCTGCTGGCGTTCGAGGTGGGGACGGAGTGAGCGTCACGCGTTCGCTCTCGTGTCCCGGACGCGCTGCAACGCGTTTGGATACGGGCCGAGGCTGCCTCCTCGTCATTGCGAGGAGCGGAGCGACGAAGCAATCCAGAGTCTTTCCGCGGAGGCAGTCTGGATTGCTTCGCTTCGCTCGCAATGACGGGAGAGATGCGGCCGCATCGCCACTTCAATTCGCATCCGTCCAGCAGGGAGAGCAAATTCGATGATCGATGCCAGATGCCGCTGCGGTGCTCTTTCGCTGTCGCTGCCGGGACCATCGCAGTTCGTCGTTGCCTGTCATTGCCTCGACTGTCAGCGACGAACCGGCGCGCCGTTCGGCGTGGGTGCGTTCTATCCGGCGCGCGCTGTCACGATCGCGGGACCGTCAAAGGAGTACGTTCGGACAGCCGCGAGCGGCGGCAAGGTCCGCAGCTATTTTTGTCCCGACTGCGGTTCGACCGTCTATTGGCAAGCCGAGAATCTGCCCGCGATGATCGGCGTTGCCGTCGGCGCGATCGCAAATCCGGATTTTCCGCCGCCGATCAGATCGGTGTTCGAGCAGTCCAAGCATGGCTGGGTGGAGATGTCAGGTACCGAGCACTTCCAGCAAGGCAGCGCGCCGAAGCATTCGAGCTGAGACCTGTACGCCAGATGCTGGTGCCGGCTGAGGGGATTGAACCCCCGACCTTCGGTTTACAAAACCGCTGCTCTACCGCTGAGCTAAGCCGGCGACGCCTGGAGGCGGGCAGGGCCGGCATGGGCCGGGGTGTCCACCCGTTGCGCGCCGCAATACCAGACTTGATCGGAAAGTGCCAGAACCGGAAAGGCCGTCGCCGCGAACATGAATCAGGCGGCCCGGAGGCCGCCTGATCTCTCTCATCGATTTAGTTCGCCTTACTGGCAGATGTGCCGGCGGCCGTCTGCGCCCTTGAACCAGGTGCCAGGCGTACAGACGAAGCCGTTACGCTGGGCGTAGTTGCGGGTGTCCCAGCCACGATTGTCCCAGCCGCGGTTGTCCCACGAATTGTCGTAGGCGTAGGAATTGTCCCAGGCGCGGAACGGCGCGCTGGCAATCGCGCCCGCGGTGCCGATCGCGGCGCCGGCTACGCCGGCTGCGACGTCGGTCGGCCAGAAGCCGGTGCGGCTCCTGTTCCAATCGTTATTCCAATCGCCATTGGTCTGACGATAGGACACGCGGCGCTGACGGTATCCGCTATCGGTGTATGGATTTCCTGGGCCGAGATTCTGGCAATTGGCGTTGGGGAATTGCGCCGAGCAGCGGCCGGGATTGGTGACGACGGCCTGCGCCATGGCAGAGCCTGCCAGCATGGTCGCCGCAATCGCCGTCGCTCCAAGAAGCTTGATGTTCATGGTTGTTGGCTCCCATTTTGTTGACGGGGGCTAAACGCTTGCGGCGCCGGACGTTCCGATGAAACCGGTGGATTTTGCAAGCAAACGGTCAAACGGATGTGAGCGCACGGTGCGGTTCCGTGCGGCGAAGTCACACGCCGTTAACGCTTCGCTCATTCGCTTTGCGGCATTTGAGCGGCCCGCAATCCTTACACATTAGGCTTACCGGAATTTGGTGAGCGGGCCTTAACCCTCTCTGCGCCGCGATCGGATAGGTTGCCGCCGCATAACCGGGGTCCCCCTCATGCGCATTGTGGCGCTCGCTGCCTTTCTGATCGGACTGCCCGCGACGGCGTTTGCCGGCAGCGGCTTCGATATCGTCGTGCCCGGCCGGCCCGGCGTGCCGATCATCATCAACAACATCGACGCGTCCTATGCCGTGGTCGAGGGTGTCTGGGGCCTGGGCAAGAACCAGCAGGTGCAGCCCACGATCTATGGCGGGCGCTATGTCGCCGAGCGGCAGCCTGCCGACGTCGGCCATTATTATCCGACGCTGGGCCTGCGGCCCGGTTACGGCCGGCTCGAGGTCGAGCCGCCCGCGAACCGAAAATTGCCGAAGCCCGCCGAGAGCTATCACCAGAGCTGGGGCGCGCAATCGGCGCCGCTGCCGCCGCAGATGGACGTGCCCGTCGATCCGCCGCCGGTGATCCTCGCGCCTGAAATCAACGATCGTCCGCGGCCACCGCGACCGCGGCCGCATGTCCAGGTCCCCGGCAAACCGCCGGGTTAAGAAACGTCAAAATCCAACAAACAGAAATCAACAGGAGAGAGTAATGCGTCAAATGATTTCGGGACTGGTTGCGGCGGCTGCCGTGATGTTCGTCGCCACGGCACCCGCCGCGGCGTGCGGCTTCAACCCGTGCCAGCCGGTCGCGCCGGTCTATTCCGGCTGCAACACCGGTTGCGGCGGCTACGGCTATGGCTATGGCTATGGCGCCTATGAGCGTCTCGCCGAGCCGGCCACGCAGTATTATCACGTCAACCAGGGCCCGACCTATACCGGCCCGGGCGCCTTCGCGCCGTATCCGACCTATCGTGAAGACGCGGTCGTCGCGCCCGCCAATTACGGCTACGGCTATCGCGCCGCCGTGGCTCCCTATCACCGCCCGTACTACCGTCCGTACCGCTACGGCTACGGCCCGCGCTACGGCTATCTGCCGCGCGTGCACTACGGCCATGGTCCGCGCTACGGCTACGCCCACCGTCACGCGCCGGCGCCGTACTATGGCGGTCACCGCGTGCTGCGCCGCTATTACTGATCCCCGATCGGTTGAGCTGACGAGACGCCCGTTCGCACGATGCGGACGGGCGTTTTGCTTTTCTGATTATGTGCGGGCGCGATCAATCAGGTCGATAGCCCGCCTACGCCTGACGGCTACGGCGTGGCAGCCTTCGCTCGCTTCGCTGAATGATGATCTGGATTGGCTTGCCAAGCCGAAGCTCGCGAAGCGAGCGAAGGCTGGTGGGGGAGGCAGGACTCGAACCTGCGAAGCCATGAGGCGGCTGATTTACAGTCAGCTCCCTTTGCCACTCGGGACACTCCCCCGCTCGACGGCAGCACAATCGGGCCGGACCTTGCCGGCGACCGAAGACGGCCATGGAACGTGAAGGCCGCGACAGCCCGGATGGGGGCGCGACCGGGCGCGGTTATGGGCGATCCGGTGGGGCAAAGTCAACCGAGGCGAACAGCTAAAATCGCCTTCGAAGCCACCCAAATTGCCATATTCCGGCACCCGTGACACAAGCGAGCCCATGAAGGATCGAAAATTCACCCCCAGGGGCCCCCGCGGCGGGGCTAAGCCCTTCAACAGACCCGGGAAATCGGCCGGCCGGCCGGCCTGGCGCGACCGCGATTCGCACGCCGACGGGCCGGTCATCCTCTATGGCTGGCACACCGTCACCATGGCGCTGGCCAACCCGGAGCGACGGATCCGCAAGCTGACGCTGACCGAGAACGCTGCGAAGCGACTTGCGGACGAGAATATCGAGACCCGCGTCACGCCCGAGATCGTCCGGCCCCAGGAGATCGACCGTCTGCTCTCGCCCGATGCCGTGCATCAGGGCCTGCTTGCGGAAGCCGATCCTCTGCCTTCGCCTGATATCGAGACCTTGAAGCAGGAAGGCATGGTGCTGGTGCTCGACCAGATCACCGACCCGCACAATGTCGGCGCGATCCTGCGCTCTGCCGCAGCGTTCGCGGTGAAGGCGATCGTCACCACTGCCCGCCACAGCCCGGAAGCCACCGGCGTGCTCGCCAAGGCCGCCTCCGGCGCGCTGGAACTGGTGCCTGTTGTGACCGTGCAGAACCTCGCGCGCGCCCTGACCACGCTGAATGAAATCGGCTTCCAGACCGTCGGGCTGGACAGCGAAGGCAGCGCGGATCTCAGCGACGTCGCGCTGCGCGAGCCGCTCGCGCTGGTGTTAGGGGCCGAAGGCAAGGGCCTGCGGCAATTGACCCGCGAGACCTGCAGCGTCGTGGCGCGGCTCGACATGCCCGGCGAGATCAAGAGCCTCAACGTCTCCAACGCCGCCGTGCTCTCGCTCTATGTCGGCGCGAGCCGGCTCGGGCTGATGAAGTAGGCGGGGCCTCAAGCCGCTACCCCATCATCTCCCGCACCATCGGCACCACCTTGCGCCCATAAAGCTCGATGCTCTTCATCAGCTTCTGATGCGGCAAGGGACCCGCCGAGTACTTCAGCTGAAACCGCGCAATGCCGAGCGTCTTCGCCGTCCTGGCGATCTTGCGCGCCACCGTTTCCGGCGAGCCGGCATAGAGCGAGCCGTGCTCGACCTCGCTCGCGAACTCGTCGCGGCCCATCGGCGGCCAGCCGCGTTCCTTGCCGATGCGGTCGCGCATGGCCTTGTAGTCGGGCCATAGCTCCTCGCGCGCCTCTTCATCCGTCTCGGCGACATAGCCGGGCGAGTGCACGCCGATCGGCTGCGCGGGGCGGCCGAACTCCTTGGCGGCGCGGTGATGGAGATCGACGAACGGCGCAAAGCGCGCGGGATCGCCGCCGATGATCGCGAGCATCAAAGGCAGGTCGTAATGCGCAGCGCGCACCACCGATTGCGGGCTGCCGCCGACGCCGATCCAGGTTTTAAGCCGGCCGTCCTCGACCGGGGGATAGACCAGCTGATCCCGCAGCGGCGGACGCAGCTTGCCCTCCCAGCTCACCGGCTTCTGCGCCAGCAGGGCAGCAAACAGGTCCAGCTTCTCCTCGAACAGCTCTTCGTATTTGCGCAGGTCGAAACCGAACAACGGAAAGGATTCAGTGAACGAGCCGCGGCCGAGGATCACCTCGGCGCGTCCGTTGGAGAGCGCGTCCAGCGTGGCAAAGCGCTGGAAGACGCGGATGGGATCGTCCGAAGACAGCACCGTTACGGCCGAGCCGAGATGGATGCGCTTGGTCCGCGATGCGATCGCGGCGAGCACGGTCTCCGGCGAGGAGATCGCAAAATCGGCGCGGTGGTGTTCGCCGAGGCCGATGAAGTCGAGGCCGAGTTCGTCGGCCAGCACCGCTTCGTCGACGACGTTGCGGATCACCTGCGCGTGCGGAAGCATGGCGCCTGCGGCATCCCCGGTGACGTCGCCAAAAGTATCCAGTCCGAATTGAAGCGATGCGGTCATCGGTGAGGTCTCTGCGGGCGCAGCTTGCGCTTGTCGCTGTGGGAGGGAATCGTCTGCGATGGAGCTAGGCCGCGGCGGCCGGTGCAACAATGCTGCTTTGAGAAACCCACCGTTTCCTCTTTGGATCGTGCCAGGCCCGCGCCCGTACGCTCAGTCGGACCTGGTGAACATCTCGACCAGGGTCTCGCGCAGCCAGCGCTGCGCCGGCACGGTGTCGTTGCGCTGGTGCCAGAACAGGCTGACGATGCGCGGCGGCGCCTTGAGCGGCAGCGGCATGGCGTGCAGGAACGGCGCGTGCCGGGATTGCGAGCGCAGATCGCTCGGCAGCACCGCGATCAGGTCGGACTGGCGCACCACCTCGTAAGCGGCGCTGTAGTGATTGACGGTCGCGACCAGATTGCGCGACAGCCCGCGCGAAGCGAGGAAGAGGTCGTAGGACGGCAGGGTCTTGCCGGCGAGGCTGACGTCGACATGGCCTGCGCCGAGGAAGCTGCGCGTGCTGAGCCGCTTCTGGGCGGCGAGCGGATGGCCGCGCCGCATGAAGCAGGCATAGTCGACCGTCCACAGCGAGCGCGAGCGGATGGCGGCCGGCTGCTGCGCCTCGTTGACATAGACGCTGAGCACGCAATCGACGCGATTGTCTTCGAGCTGATCGGCGATCTCCAGAATGGTGTTGGGGACGGTGTGCACGCGCGCCTTGGGCGCGACCTTGCCGAAATGGCCGAGGAGATTCGGCATCACCAGCGAGGCGACGTAATCCGACATCGACAGGCTGAACTCGGTCTGCGCGCGGCGCGGATCGAACACCTGCTCGTCGAGCGCGCCGCGGACGGTTTCGAGTGCCTCGCCGATCGGCTCCCACAGCACCACGGCGCGCTGGGTCGGACGGATGCCGGTGCCGGACCTGACGAACAGGGGATCGCCGAGCGCGTCGCGCAGCCGCGCCAGCGCGTTGCTGACCGCCGGCTGCGTCATCAGCAGTGCGTTGGCGGCGCGCGTCACGCTGCCCTCGGTCATCAGGGCTTCGAAGACCTTCAGCAGGTTGAGGTCGAGCGATCGAAACGACAGAACATTCACCGTGGTGATGTATGGGATCACGATTATAAATTATGACGATAATATCTCTTTGTCTATGGTTCCCCCAGGGACTTGCGGATGCCGGGCCGCCGGACAGAGGGGACTTACATGTCGATGATCTCGGCGCGCATCGAGCGCCTGCCATTCGCACGCTTCCACACGCATCTGTTGTTGATGGGCGGGCTCGGCTACATGTTCGACGCGATGGACGCCGCCGTTCTGGCGTTCATCCTGCCGGTGCTGCGCACCGCCTGGAATCTGACGAGCGTGCAGATCGGCGTGCTCGGCAGCAGCACCTATATCGGCTTCCTGTTCGGCGCGTTGCTGGCGGGCACGCTCGGCGACCTGATCGGACGCCGCGCGGTGATGATGTCGGCGCTGGCGCTCTATTGTGCCGCATCGATCGTCAGCGCCGCCGTGGACAGCTGGCCATCCTTCTTCGCCGCCCGCGTTGTCGCGGGCATGGGCACCGGCGCCGAGAGCGCGATCATCGCGCCTTATCTCGCCGAGTTCGTGGCGCGGCGCTTCCGCGGCAGCTTCACCGGCGCGCTGGCCGGGTTCTTCTCCTTCGGCTTCGTCGCGGCGGCCTTGCTCGGCTACTTCATCGTTCCCGCCTATGAGAACGGCTGGCGCATCGTGCTGGTGATCACCGCGGTGCCGGTCGTCATGCTGCTCTGGTGGCGCCGGGCGCTGCCGGAATCGCCGCGCTGGCTGGAAAGCCGGGGCAGGGCGAAGGAAGCCGAAGCGGTGCTGGACAGGATCGAAGCCGGCTTCGCGCGCCAGGGGCATGTGCTGCCGCAGCCGGTCGTCGACGCGGTCAGCCCGCCCGTCGCCGGGGGAACGTTGCTTGCCAATTTCGCGGCGCTTCTGGCGCCCCGGCAGGCGCGCATCACCGTCATGACCTGGATCATGTGGCTTGCGATCACCTTCAGCTATTATTCCTTCTTCGTCTGGATTCCCGGCCTCCTGGTCCAGAACGGCATGAGCATCACCAAGAGCTTCGCCTATTCGCTCGCGATCTATTGCGCGCAGATCCCCGGCTATTTCAGCGCCGCGTATTTCAACGAGCGCATCGGCCGGCAGGCGACCATTGCGTCCTACATGGTGCTCGGCGGTATCAGCGCGCTCGGACTCGCTTTCGCGCAGAGCGACCAGCACATCATGGTCGCGGGGATCCTGCTGTCGTTCTTCATGAACGGCACCTATGCCGGCGTCTATGCCTATACGGCGGAGGTGTTCCCGACGCCGGTGCGGACCACCGGCGCCGGCCTTGCCTCGGCGATCGGCCGCATCGGCGCGATCGTCTCGCCGATCCTGGTCGGCTACCTCTATCCCAATTTCGGCTTTGCCGGCGTGTTCGGGATCACCACCAGCGTTCTGCTGATCGGTGCGCTCACCGTCGTGGTGATGGGCGTGCCGACGCGCGGCCGTTCGCTGGAAGACATTGCGGCGGGCGAAGTCGCATGAGGGCAACGACGCGCCCGCCCGATCCGCTGCTCAACGCCGTGGCGGCGGCGCAGGGCAGGGCGGATCAGCCGGAGGCGCTGTTCTCGGCGATGGACCAAGCCTTGAAATCGGCGATCGGGCACAAGCTGTTCACGATCCTGACCTATGACGACGATACGGGCGAAGCGGCGCGGATCTATTCCAATCTCCCCGGGCCTTACCCGACGGGCGGCCGCAAGCGGCTGGCGCCGGGCCCCTGGACCGAGGCCGTGCTCGACCGCGGCGAGGCCTATATCGGCCGCACTCTCGATGATCTGCGCAATGTGTTCGCCGATCACGAGCTGATCGCTTCACTCGGCTGCGAGAGCGTGCTCAACATGCCCGTGCGCTGGCGCGGGCGCACGCTCGGCTCGCTCAACCTGCTCCATGAAGCGGGCTGGTACGGCGCGGACGATGCCACCGCGTGTCTTCCATTTGCCCAGCTCGCATTGCCCGCGCTGCTCACACAGTCCTGACCAGACAGGAAACGACCATGCCCAGCACCCTCTTCAAAAACGCCGCTCTGCTTGATCCGCTTCAGCCGGATTTGCTGGAGGGCCATCACGTGCTGGTCGAGGACAATGTGGTCAGGGAGGTCTCGGACCGGCCGCTCCAGGCTTCAGTCGACCGCACCATCGACCTCAACGGCAAGACGCTGATGCCCGGCCTGATCGACCTGCATGTCCATGCGGTGGCGGTCGAGCTCAATCTGTCGCAGCAGGTGCACATGCCGAACGTGCTGGTGACGCTGCGCTCGACGCTGCTGCTGCGCGGCATGCTTCGGCGTGGCTTCACCACCGTTCGCGACGCCGGCGGCGCCGGCCATGCGCTGAAGCAGGCGATCGAGACCGGTCTCACCGACGGCCCGCGGCTCTTCGTCTCCGGCCGCGCGCTGAGCCAGACCGGCGGGCATGGCGACATGCGGGCACGTTCGGATTACCTCGCCAGCGACGCACCGTGCCCCTGCTGCGTGCGCGTCGGCGCGCTGGCGCGCGTTGCCGACGGCGTCGACGGCGTGCGCAAGGCGGCGCGCGAGGAGCTGCAGATGGGCGCCGACCAGATCAAGATCATGGCGTCCGGCGGCGTCGCGTCACCGACCGATCCGGTTGGCGCCTTCGGCTACTCCGAGGACGAGATCCGCGCCATCGTCGAGGAGGCGCGCGGGCGCCAGACCTATGTGCTCGCCCACGCCTATACCGCTGCCGCGATCGAGCGCGCGGTTCGCTGCGGCGTGCGCACCATCGAGCACGGCAATCTGGTCGATGCCCAGACCGCGCGCCTGATGGCCGAGAAGGGCGCCTATGTGGTGCCGACGCTCGTCACCTACGAGGCGCTGGCCAATGAAGGCGCGCAATATGGCCTGCCGCCCGAGAGCGTCGCCAAGATCGCCGATGTCCGCGACGCCGGCCTGCGTTCGCTCGCGATCTATCGCGACGCCGGCGTGAAGATGGGGTTCGGCAGCGATCTGCTCGGGCCGTCGCAGCGCCTCCAGAGCGACGAATTCCGCATTCGCGCCGAGATTCTCGGTCCGCGCGCGGTGATCGCCAGCGCCACGGTAATCGGCGCCGAGGTGCTCGGCATGGAGGGCAAGCTCGGCCGCATCGTGCCCGAGTCGATCGCGGACCTGCTGGTGGTCGACGGCAATCCGCTGCGCGACGTCGCCTGCCTGCTCGGCCAGGGCGAGCATATTCCACTGGTGATGAAGGCGGGCAAGGTCCAGTTCGACAGGCTGAACACGTAGCTGCCGCCGCGTCACGGACGCCCTCGCGCCGCTCGTGCGTCCTATGTCGAGATGCGCACGACCATCTTGCCGAGCGCCCCGCGCGTTTGCATGGTCCTGAACGCTTCCCGGAAATCGCCCAGCGCGAAGACGCGACCGACCACAGGCTTCAGCTGGCCGTCGGCAAGCCAGCCCGTCAACTGCAACATCAGGCGTTTCTGCACGTCGGGCTCGCGCAACGGGATCTGTGCGAGGTCGACACCGAGCAGGGCGCCGCCCTTCAGCAGGGGCAGGTTGAACGGCAGTGCGGGGATCGCGCCGGCGGCAAAACCGACCACGAGATGACGGCCGCGCCAGGCGATGGAGCGAAAGGCCTGCACCGAGATCTCGCCGCCGACGGGGTCGAAGATCACGTCAGCGCCGTGTCCTCCCGTCAATTCCTTCAGTGTGTCGCGCCAGCCCGCCTGCGTGTAGTCGATCACAGCGTCGGCGCCGTGCGCCAGCGCGAACGCGCGCTTGTCCGGTGTCGATGCTGCTGCGATCACACGGGCGCCAAGCAGCTTGCCGATCTGGACTGCCGCAATTCCGGTGCCGCCAGCTGCGCCCAGCACCAGAAGCTGTTCGCCTGCGCAGAGCGAGGCGCGTGCGCTTAGCGCATAGAGCGCGGTCAGATAATTGGCGCGAAACGAGGCGGCGACTTCGGCCGCGACGCCGTCGGGCAGGGGATGGAGCGCTTCGGGTCTGACGACGATCTCCTCGGCAAGCGCGCCCGATCGCGTCATCCCCATCACGCGCATGCCGGGCTGATAGCCGCCGGGTGCGCCGGGCGCGTCCGTCACCACGCCCGCGAACTCCGTCCCGGGAATGAAGGGCAGGGGATCTTTGGTCTGATAGCGTCCCTCGATCTTCAAGCCGTCGACGAAGCCGATCCCGGCAGCTTCCACGCGGATGCGCAATTGTCCCGGTTCCATGGACGGCGGCGGGACGTCCTTCAGTTCGATCTGATCGATCGGTGCGTATTGCTCGACGACGACGGCTTTCATGTCGGACCTCTGTTGTTCCGGTTATCCTGACAGGTCCCGACACGAGCCTCTTGCGTCTACCGCCACATCCCGCGCATCCGCGCCCCGATGTCGATCTTCGGCCCCTGCGCCGCGGTGCGGGCGGCGCCGCTTGCAGCCTTCGGCCAGGCGGTGCGCTCGAACAGATAGACCAGCTGCTCCGGAATGAAGCGGGTGCGCGAGGCATAGACGTGGCGGTCGCCCTTGGCTTGCTGGGCGTGGACGAAGAAGCGCTGGGGAACGACGAGGTGTAGATCGTCCTTGGCGCGGGTCATCGCGACATAGAGCAGGCGGCGCTCCTCCTCGAGCTCGGCGCTGGTGCCGGCGCCGAGATCGGACGGCATGCAGCCGTCGACGACGTTGAGCACGAACACCGATTTCCATTCCTGGCCCTTGGCGGAGTGGATGGTGGACAGGATCAGATAGTCCTCGTCGCGCAAGGGCGGGCCGGATTTGTCGCTGGTCGCGTCCGGCGGGTCGAGCGTGAGCTCGGTCAAAAATTTCTCGCGAGAGGCATAGCCGCTGGCGATCTGCTCGAGCTGCATCAGATCGGCGCGGCGCGTCTCGGAATCCTCGTGGAGGCGATCGAGATGCGGCTCGTACCAGAGTCGCACGCGTTCGAGATCGACCGGCCATTCCGAATAGCGCAAATTCTGGGTGGTGCGGACGAAGTCGGTCCAGTCGGCGCCGGTGCGCGCGGGCACCGGGAGCTGGCCGAGTGCGGCGAGCGGATCGGTGCTTTCCGCCATGTGGTCGAGCACGCGCTGCGCGGTCGCGGGGCCGACGCCCGGCAACAGATGCAAAATGCGGAAACCGGCGACGCGGTCGCGCGGGTTCTCGGCAAAGCGCAGCAGCGCCAGCACGTCCTTGACATGTGCGGCGTCGAGGAATTTCAGCCCGCCGAACTTGACGAACGGAATGTTGCGACGGGTCAGCTCGATCTCGAGCGGGCCGGAATGCGAGGACGTCCGGAACAGCGCCGCCTGGTGCTTGAGCAGCGCGCCTTGCTCGCGGTTCGCCAGCACCTCTTCGACGATGTAGCGCGCCTGGTCGGCCTCGTTGTGCACGGTGACGAGCTGCGGCTTGTGCGAGGCGGCGCGGTCGGTCCAGAGATTCTTGGTGAAGCGCTCGCGCGCGAGCCCGATGACGCCGTTGGCCGCAGCCAGCACGGTCTGCGTCGAGCGATAGTTGCGGTCGAGCGTGATCATTTCGGCGCGGGGCGAGAAGCTCTGCGGGAAATCCAGGATGTTGCGCACGGTGGCGGCGCGGAACGAATAGATCGACTGGGCGTCGTCGCCGACCACGGTGAGCCCGCGTCCGTCGGGCTTGAGCGCCAGGAGGATTGAGGATTGCAGGCGGTTGGTGTCCTGGTATTCGTCGACCAGCACGTGATCGAAGCGGCCGCCGATCTCCTCGGCGATCAGCGCATCGCTCATCATCTGCGACCAATACAGCAACAAATCGTCGTAATCGAGCACGTGCTGGGCCTGCTTGGCCTCGACATAGGCCGCGAACAGGCCCTTCAGCTCGGCGGCCCAGCCGGCGCACCAGGGATAGTGCACCCCCAGCACCTTCTCGATCTCCATCTCGGCGTTGACGCAGCGCGAGTAGATCGACAGGCACGTGCCCTTGGCGGGGAAGCGGCTCTCGGTCTTCGACAGGCCGCGCTCGTGCCGGACCAGGTTCATCAGGTCGGCGGAATCCTCGCGGTCGTGGATGGTGAAGGCGGGATCGACGCCGATCCGTTCGGCATATTCGCGGAGCAGACGCGCGCCGATGCCATGGAAGGTGCCGGCCCAGCTGAGCGCATCGCGCATGATCGCGGCGTTGTTCTCGCCCAGCACCTTGCGGGCGATGCGCTCGACCCGGCCGGCCATTTCGGCCGCCGCGCGGCGGGAGAACGTCATCAACAGGATGCGGCGCGGATCGGCGCCGGCGACGATCAGATGCGCGACGCGATGGGCCAGCGTGTTGGTCTTGCCGGAGCCGGCGCCGGCAATCACCAGCAGGGGAGCGCCCACGGTCGCGCCATCGGCCACGCCATGCTCGACGGCGCGGCGCTGCTCCGCATTGAGCGTGTCCAGATATGTCGCCACGAATCGCCCCGGTGAAAGGGCGAGAGTCGGCGATCCCGTCGCGAATCGCAATGCGGCTGGACGGGACCGGGTTTAGGATTTAGGGGGAAAGACGCCCCCAGGTTCCAGTCCGAAAAGCGCACCCGGCATGACCGAGCTCAAATCCGACCAGTTCGAGATGCGGCGGCTGGAATCGCTCAGCAACACCATTTTCGGTGTCGCCATGACGCTTTTGGCCTACGACCTGCCCAAGGCCGCGGTGTTCACCAGCGCGCCCGACTGGAGCGATCTTGCCCATGTCTATTCCGGCAAGCTCGCCGGCTTCGCACTCAGCTTCATCATCGCCGGCGTGTTCTGGATCAGCCATCACCGGCGGCTGGCGCGCCAGCCGGTCGGCAGCCGCGGCGCCGTGATCCTCAACCTGTTCTTCCTGCTCTCGATCGTGCTGCTGCCTGTCACCAACGGCCTCTACACCAATTACGGCATGAGCAGTGCGGTGGCAGTGCTCTATGGCTTGCACCTGATCGCGATCGCCGGCCTCAATGCCTGGCTGTGGTGGACGATCCTCGGCGGCTGGCGCCAGGAGATCATGGCCTCGCTGTTTCCGCTCCTGGTGTTCATCCCGGGCACGATCGTGGCGGCGTTCGCCCCGCATATCGCGCCCTTCGTCTGGTTCATCGCCTTCGGCGGGCTCGCGATCCAGCGCTTCTACGGTGCGCGGGCCGGGCCGGGCGCGTGAGGCCTCACCCGGACGTCGCGCCGAACCCATCGGCCGGCACGTAAAGCTTGACCGGGCGGATTTCGTAGACCGCCGTCGGGTTGACCGCACGCAGTTTCCGTGCCGCCGCGATCGCCTCCTCCTCGCTGGCGCATTCCATCAGGTGGAAGCCCAGAAGCTGCTCCTTGGTCTCCGCGAACGGGCCGTCCAGCACCATGCCCGCGCCGGGGCCACGCAAGGTGCGGGCCTTTCGGGTCTCATCCAGACGGGCGGCCGGCCCGAACTGCCCGCTGGCCCGCAAGGGGGCCTGAACCTCGATGACCTTGGCCACGACCGCGGCGTCCTGCTCAGGCGTCCAGGACAGGATCTCGTCTTCCACGTGGTAGGCCAGGATGGCGTAAAGCATCGTCACCTCGTTGTTTTTCTGCACCGATCCCAGAGGACGTAGCACCGCAGGCGATGCCGACAATCCCCAAAATAAATTCAAGCATAAATTCAAGCATAAGATATTGCGTGGCCGGGCCGCGACGAAACCGTCCTGAAACCCGATTGCGGCATTGCCGTGTGAACGCCGCCGGAAGTGGTCGCGACTGATGACCACAACAACAAGATTTCTGCTGGAGGCGGCAATGTCGGGTCACATCAAGATCATCTGCGACGCACGTCGCGCCGGACAATCTCAGACGGCCGATCTGCACGACCAAAGCGGCCATCACCGCTATTACGGCAGCTCGGCCGAGAATGGCGGCGAGCGCATCGTCGAAAGCCGGCGCGGCAAGCGGCCGCGCGCGCTCGGTGTTTGCGGCTTCTGAAGCCTCGCGCCCGATGTCCCATATGGACGTCCTGCAAATATCGATCGCGGCGATGCCGTTCCTGCTCGCACTGACGAGCCGGACGGGCAAGGTCATCGTGCCGTGCCTGCTGACGAGCATCTTCACGGTGCTGCTCGGCGGGGAGCCCCACCGCGCCGTCGTGGCCTGGTGCGTCGGCATGCTGATCGCCGCCGTCGCCTTGCGCGAGAGGCTTCGCACGGGCTGAGCCGGCGGCCCGTTACGGGGCGTTCAAGACCTGCTTGACCAGGGCCTCGCGCAGCGCCGCCAATTCGCCGCTCGCCTCCATCTGGGCGATCGCCTTGCCTACCTTCGGCACGAGATCGCGATGGCGTTCGTGCAGGTAATGGTAGATGTGGATGCGCTCGAGCGGCGGCGAGAGCGGGTGGATCCTGGCCTGCAGATTGAGTTTGCGCACCGCGGCGAGCCCGCTGAAGAGGTCGGTGACCATCACGTCGAAACGATCGGCATCGAGCATCCTGACCATGTTGTCGAGGCCAGTGGTCGCCGTGACGCGGGCCATGCCGCGCGTGCCGGCCTCCGAGGAGCCGACGCCGCGGACGATGCCGATGCTGTAGTCCCTGATCGAGTCCCAGCCGGCGACGTCGAACCGGAATTTCGTCGCAAACACCGCCGGCTCGATATAGTTGATCGCCGGCGTGACCTGGACCAGCGTCGGGTAGTCGCGCGAGAGCGATCCGATGCGCTGGATCTCGCCGTCGACCGCGCCGGCGCTCGACAGCGCGAGCGCGCGCTTGCCGGGGACGTCCTCGAACTCCAGCCTGATGTTCAGCCTGGCGTAAACGGCCCGCAACATCTCGCCGCCGACATATTGATCGGGGATGTCTGCGATGCGCGCCAGCCGGATGACCTCCTGCGCCGGCGATGGACCGCTTGCAAGCAGTGACAGGCAGGCGACGATAATCCGCCACATGACGCGCCTCCTCGTTGCCCGAAGCTACCGCTGGATTCCGATGTCCGCCGATCTACCGGAGACGGCGCCTGCGCGTGGCCATAGAGGTCACTGCCCCGCCCGAGGTGCAGGCGACGTCCGGACTTTCACCGATGTCATTCTACCACGCGAAGTGGTAGTTTGCGCGACAATCCTGCTAGCGGACGCAAGATATGACCCCGCCGACCTCAAGCCGCCCAGGGGTTGACAGGAAATCGGCCGACGGGATCGCCGCGCGCATCGCGGGAAGGGGAAGTCTCGACGATCGAAATGCTCGAGGCTGCGACCGCTCGGCCGCAGCGTGCCGCCGTTTCCGGGGATGTGGTGCATGGCCAAGGCTGGTGACGAGGACTCCAATCGCGGCCGCGCCGTTGCACCGGCGGCTGCGAAGCAGGATTTGATCGGCACCGCGCTCGCGCCTTCGATGTTCGCCGCGCTGCTGTCCCGGCTCTTCAACTGGTCGCGCAGCGGCGTCGGGCCGCGCCTGCTCGCCGCCGTGCTGCTGTTCTCTTCGGTCGTGACGCTGACGTTGACTGCGCTCCAGCTCTATCTCGATTATGATCGCGAGGTCGGCCTCATCGAGACCAGGCTCGACGAGATCGGCCGCAGCACCACCGGCAGTCTCGGCGAGAGCCTGTGGAATCTCGACCAGAACCAGCTCAAGCTCCAGCTCGACGGTATCCTGCGGCTGCCCGACATCCGCGCCGCCGAGGTGCGCGAGGTTGACGACCGTCCCAATCCGATCCGTCTCGCCATCGGCGAGCCGAGCACCCGCTCGGTCGTGACGCGCGACTATCCGCTGAACACCAATGTGCAGGGGACCGCACGCGAGATCGGCGTGCTCCATGTCGAGGCGACGCTGACCGACGTCTACCAGCATCTGCTGAACCGCGCGCTGGTGATCCTGGCAAGCCAGGCGGCCAAGACGTTCCTCGTCTCGCTGTTCATCATCTACATGTTCCATCTGCTGGTGACGCGGCATCTGGTCGCCATCGCAGACTTCGTCAGCAAATACAGCCTTGCGCGGCCGCCGCCGCCTTTGCGCCTGGAGCGCCGGCCGCCCTACGATGCCGACGAGCTGGACAAGGTCATCGACGCCTTCAACGCGATGTGCGCGAACCTCCAGCGGGCCTATGGCGAGCTGCGCGAGGCCAATGCAAATCTCGAGCGCGACCTCAAGGTCCGCCGGCGCGCCGAAGAGGACGCGCGTGCGAGTGAAGAGCGTTTCCGCGACTATGCCGAGACCGCGTCCGACTGGTTCTGGGAGACCGGACCGGACCATCGGTTCACCTACATTTCCGACCGGGCCGGTGCCTTCAGCATGGACAACAAGGCGCTGATCGGCAAGCGCCGCACCGATGCCGCGTCCGGCTGCGACGCCGAGCCCGAGAAATGGCGCGCGCACATGGCGATGCTGGACCGCCATGAGCCGTTCCGGAAGTTCGAATATCGCGGCCGCGACACCACGGGGCGGATGCATCATTTCAGCGTCAACGGCCAGCCGGTCTTCGCTGCCGACGGAAGCTTCATGGGTTATCGCGGCTCCGCGACCGATCTCACCGAGCAGCACGAGACCGAGGAGCGGCTGCGCCAATCCCAGAAGATGGATGCGATCGGCCAGCTCACCGGCGGCGTCGCGCACGACTTCAACAATGTGCTCACGGTCATCACCGGCACCATCGAGATCATCCAGGAGGGGCTTGCGGACAAGCCCGAATTCGCCGCGATCGCGCAGCTGATCGACGATGCGGCCGCGCGCGGCGCGGAGATCACCTCGCAGCTCCTGACCTTCGCGCGCCGCCAGCCGCTGGAGCCGCGCGAGATCGACGTCAACGCCCTCGTGATCGAGACCGCTAAACTGCTGAGGCCGATCCTCGGCGCCCATATCGAGATCGTGACCCGGCTCGCCGACGATGCGTGGTCCGCGATGGCCGATCCATCGCAGCTCTCCTCCGCGATCGTCAACCTCGCCGTCAACGCGCGCGACGCGATGCCGGGCGGGGGCAAGCTCACGATCGAGACCGCGAACCGCGAGCTCGACGACACCGACGCTGCGGGCGACGGCGATGCCATGCGCGGCGCCTTCGTGATGGTCGCGGTCGCCGACACCGGCCACGGCATCCCCGCCGACATCCGCGAGCACGTGTTCGAGCCGTTCTTCACCACCAAGGGCGTCGGCCGCGGCACCGGCCTCGGGCTCAGCATGGTCTACGGCTTTGCCAAGCAGACCGGCGGCACCGTCGCGGTCGAGAGCGAGGAGGGGCGCGGCACGGTGATGCGGCTGTTCCTGCCGCGGTCGAAGGGCGAGGCGCCGGCCAGGACCGCGCCGGTCCAGGCGCTCGACACGGCACGCGGGCACGAAACGATCCTCGTGGTCGAGGACGATCCGCTGGTGCAGGGCTATGTCATCGCCCGGCTCGGCAGCCTCGGCTATCGCACGCTGGTGGCAGGCGACGGCGCCTCCGCACTGGCGCTGGTCGACCAGGGCGCCAAATTCGATCTGCTGTTCACGGACATCATCATGCCCGGCGGCATGAACGGGCGGGAATTGGCCGACGCGATCCGGCTCCGGCGGCCGGGAGCAAGGGTGCTCTATACCTCCGGCTACACCGACGATGCCATCGTCCACGGAGGACATCTCGATCCCGGTGTGGCGCTGCTCAGGAAGCCCTATCGGAAGTCGGAGCTGTCGCAGAAGATACGCGAGGTGCTTGCGGGCGAGCCGCCGGACTGAGCGGCGCCGGCGGACGAAAAAGGCGCGGCGGGGAAGCCCCGTCGCGCCCGATTTCTTGCTCGCTGGTCCAGGGCTGAGAGCGCCCCGATGCCAAGCCTTGTTCAAAGCTTAGCGGGCGATCCCAGCGAGGTGACAGCGCTTGGTAAGAGACACTGGATCACCTCCTTTCGTTGGTTTCGGAAGATTTCAATATAGGCGGCATTGCCGCCGCTGTTAAGAGGCGGCGGGTCGGAAGGAACCGGGCGCGATTCGCAAGGCTCAGGACGGCCGGAAAGCGACCTCCTGAACAGTTGAGACCGCCGCCCGGCCGTGTTAGGGAGCCCGTAACGCGGGTGTAGCTCAATGGTAGAGCAGCAGCCTTCCAAGCTGAATACGAGGGTTCGATTCCCTTCACCCGCTCCAACGCCCAAGCCCTCCGCTTGAAATGAGGGCTCATTGTGGATCGCAGAAAAGTTGAAGCCTGCTTGCTGACGTCGATCGCCAGATGGCCGGAGCTTTGCGATAGGAGCTGACGGTTGCCTGCTTGTTCGTACCTTTGGACAGCGACCTGAGCCAGCCGGCTCATTCGCTCGGGCGAGCCGACGGTCAGGAAGGCAAATCCACCTGAAAGCTCAGTAGCACGCAGGCATCAAGCCAAGTCGTGGATATTGCCGATCGATTGCAGCCAGCTCGATCCGCATTTGCGCGATGATCCAATCCCGGATCTCGGCGGCAATGGGCCGCATGGGCCGGTTGCGTGGCGGCAGGAACTCGCAGAGACGGCGCGTGGTGGTGAGTGTATCGGAGGCCGGCACCAGCGCGCCTGTCAGGAGCCAATGCGAGGCGACCGTCAGCCAGCCGAGCGCGATGCCTTGGCCGAGCAGGGCGGCCTGCATCACGACGGCATAATCGGTGAAGCTGAGCCCCTTGGCCGCACCGCGACGACCGGTGAGCAGTGATGCGTAATCCGCGGCCCAGTCGCCCGGCGTCTCGGCGAGGCGGATGATGGTGTTGCCCTCGGTGGGATCGGTCGCGCCGAGATAGGTCGGGCTGCACATCGGCAGCATCGCTTCCTTCATCACCAGCGTGCCGCCGGACGACGGCTCGTCGCGATCGCGGAAGCGCATGCCGAGATCGACGTTCTCCACCGGCCCGCGTAATGCGCCGGAGATCAGCTGGAAGCGCAGATCGACCTGGGGAAACTGCTTCTGGAGTTTGTCGATGCGCGGCATCAGCCAGTGCGTGGTAAAGGCAGAGGAGACCGACAGCGTCACGGTCTCGGTGCCCTTGCGGCGCCGCTCGATCTCGACGAGGCCGCTCTCGATGCTGCGAAAGCCTTCGAGCACGCGGCGATAGAGCTGCTCGCCTTCCTCGGTGAGCACCGCGCGGCCCGCCTTGCGGTCGAACAGGCGAACGCCGAGATGCTCCTCGAATTGTCCGAGCATCCGGCTTACCGCCGGCTGCGTGACGTTGAGTTCGGCGGCAGCCGCCGTGAAGCTGCCATTGCGCGCTGCTGCGTCAAAGACGAACAGGGCGTTACTTGAGGGCAGCATCCTGCGCAGCTCGGGCATAACGTCATGTTATGGGCGCAGTGAGAATTTGGCAATTGCCGAGTTTTGCCAAGTCTGGTGTCATTCGTATCACAGCCTAAAGGCAGGGTGTTCGGGAGACAGTTTTGGTGCGGCGCACGCTGTACCCGCGATTGCTCCGGGATGCTGTCTATAAAGCAGGCTTATGGCGCGCAGTGAGGCACGTCATGACAGGGAACGAGGCGAGGGCGATCGTTGGACAGACGAGCGGAAAGCGTCGAGATCCGGTCCGCGAGCAAGGCGTACGGCGCCGTTCGCGCTCTCGACGACGTCTCCCTCAATGTCGGCGCCGGCGAGTTCGTCTCGCTTCTCGGTCCCTCCGGTTCCGGCAAAACCACGCTGCTTGGCATCTTGGGCGGCTTCATCCTGCCTACGACTGGCACCATCCTGTTCGGCGGTCGCGACGTCACTTACATGCCGCCGCACAAGCGCGACATCGGCGTCGTCTTCCAGAACTATGCGCTGTTCCCGCACATGAGCGTCGGCGAGAATGTCGCCTTTCCCTTGCGTGCACGTCGCTTGCCGAAGGCAAGCTGGCCCGACAAGGTGCGCGCGGCGCTCGCGATGGTCGGCCTCGCCGGCTACGATGAGCGCGGCATCGCGCAGCTCTCCGGCGGCCAACGCCAGCGCGTCGCGCTCGCCCGCGCCATGATCTTCGAGCCGCGGCTGATCCTGATGGACGAGCCGCTCTCCGCGCTCGACAAGCAGCTGCGCGAATCCATGCAGATCGAACTGCGCGCGCTGCACCGGCGAATCGGCGCCACCATCATCTACGTCACCCACGACCAGCGCGAGGCGCTGACCATGAGCGACCGTGTCGCGGTAATGAAGGACGGCAGGCTGGTCCAGATCGACGAGCCCGCGCGGCTGCACGACCATCCCGCCGATTCCTTCGTCGCGAGCTTCATCGGTGAAGCCACGATGCTGTCGGTGCGCCGTGTCGATGCCACCAGCGTCGCGCTCGGCAACGCGCTGCTGCGTAGCGCCCGCGCCATCCCCGACGGCGATGCGCTGATGCTGGCCGTGCACAGCGAAAAGCTGCTGATCGACGATGGCGCACAGGATGCCGCCTGCAACCGGCTCACCGGCACGGTCACCGATATCGTCTATCAGGGCGAGAGCCTGCGCATCTTCCTGGCGCTCGCTGACGGCATCGCGCTCAGCTTGCGCCAGCCGAGCTATCATCAGGCCTACAGCCGCATCCCGCCGCTCGGCGGCAGCCTCACCGTCACCCTTCATCCCCAGGACACCATCGTCGTGCCGAAGATGAAGGACTGAACTCAAGCCTTGTCCAACCGAAAGAAGAAACCGATATGTCGACCCAAGCCGCGTTCAGCAATTTCAAGGTCCTCACCTTCGACGTCGTCGGCACCTTGATCGATTTCGAGGCCGGCGTGCTCGCAGCGGTGCGCAAGATCTCGGGCAAGACGCCGGCCGAGCTCAGCGACGAGCAGATATTCGAGCCCTACAAGCGCGGCCGCGACAAGCACTACGAGCGCTCCAGCGAGGCGATGTTCCACGTCTACCGCCATCTGGCCAAGGAGGTCGGACTGCCGTCCGACGACGCGTCGTGCGACACCTTCCAGCTCTCGGTGCTACGCTGGGGGCCGTTCGCGGATTCGGCCGAGGCGCTTAAGCGCCTGCGCACGAAATTCCGCCTGGTCGCAATGACCAATGCCGACCGTGTCGCGCTGTCCGCCTACGCGCACGCGCTCGGCGATCCCTTCGACGACACCGTCTGTGCCGACGACACCGGCGTGGCAAAGCCCAATCCGGAATTCTTCGCCTACAACAGGGGGCGTCAGTCGGCGTTCGGCTACAAGCAGTCCGACATTCTGCACGTCGCCCAGAGCCAGTACCACGACATCGGGATCGCGCGGAAACTCGGCTACAAGGTGTGCTGGATCGAGCGCCGCCAGGGCGTCGCTGGTTTCGGCGGCACGCCGGCGGTGGAGACGCTGACCAAGCCGGACTTCCATTTCCCGACCTTGAAGGCACTGGCCGACGCCGCCATCGGGCCGGCGGCGTAAATCCGTGAGCGCCGGCATGACACGCGACTGGAGCGCATTGCCATCGGTCAACTCGCTGTGGGAAGCCACCGCGGAGCCGGCACGCGACTTTCCCGTGCTGTCGGACGAACACCAGGCGGATGTGGTGATCATCGGCGCGGGCTACACCGGCCTGTCCGCCGCGCACCACATCGCCAAGGACAGCGCATCGCCAATCGTGCTCGAAGCCAACCGCCCCGGTTGGGGCGCCAGCGGACGCAACGGAGGCGTGATCACCGCAAAGTTTCGTCTGTCGTTCCGCGAGATCGATGCCGCGCATGGCCGCGCCATGGCGAAGCGCATGTACGAGATCGCGCATGAATCGACCGACATGGTCGAGGAGCTGGTGTCCGAATTCGGCATCACCAGTGCGAACCTGACGCGCACCGGACAGGTCAAGGCCGCGCATAACCAGACGACGCTGAAGGCCGCGATCGACGAGGCCAATTGGATGACGCGTGAGATGGGTTCTGCCGAGGTCCGCATCCTCAACAAGCGCGAAGTGCGCGAAGAGACCGGCTCCGACATCTTTGTCGGCGGCGTGCTCAATCCCGGCTCTGGCGGCATCCATCCGCTGAATTATCTGCGGGGCCTCGCCGACGGCGTGGCGCGCCGTGGTGTTCCGATCTTCCAGGAATCCCCGGTCGTCAAGCTGCGGCGCGAGAAGAACGGTATTGTCGCCGAGACGCCGCAAGGCGCCGTGCGTGCCAAACAGGCGATCATCGCCACCAACAGCTATTCCGATCTGACTGGCGCCACCGCACATATGCAGCGCACGTTGATCCCGTTCCGCAGCGCCATGGTTGCGACCGAACAGCTGCCGCGCAATCTCGCTGGAAAGCTGATGCCGACGGGGCGGACCTACACCGAGACCAAGCGCATGATGCGCTGGTTCCGCATGGTCGATAACCGCGTGATCTTCGGCGGCCGCGGCGCCTTCGGCAAGCAGGACTCGCAAGCCGCCTTCGACGCGCTGCGCAAGGCGATGGTCGGAATCTTTCCGGATTTGGCCGAGGTCCCGCTCGCATACAAATGGTCTGGCCTCGTCGCGATGACGCTGGACTCGGTGCCCCATATCGGCCGGATCGACGACCGCACGCTGGTCTCGCTGGGCTACAATGGCGCGGGCGTTGCGATGTCGAGCCTGATGGGCCGCTATCTCGCAGCCCTCGTGCGCGGCGAGAGCCCCGATGTCGGGCTGCTCGATGTCAGGGGCATGAGGCCCATTCCGTTCTATCCGCTGCGCGAGCCCGCGGTGCGCATGGTCGCCGGCTGGTATCAGTTTCTCGATGCGATCGGTCAGTGAGATTCTTTTGGAGGAGGCGAGGATGACGATGAAGCAGAAGTTTGGACTGGGCTGCGCGCTGCTCGGCGCAATCGGATTTGCCGGTGCGGCCGATGCCGCCGACCAAATCACCTTCGTCTCGCAAGGCGGCGCCTACCAGCAGGCGCAGACGGTGGCGATCCTGGATCCCACCGCCAAGAAGCTCGGCATCACCATCAACCAGGACTCGATTCCCGACGCCTGGCCCGCGATCAAAACCCAGGTCGGCAGCGGCAGGCCGATCTGGGATGTCGTCGACACGCCCACCGGCAACTGCCTGCGTGGCGGCGAGCAGGGGCTGATCGAGAAGCTCGACTTCTCGAAGATTCCCAACGGCGCGGCGATGCCGGAAGCCTATCGCAGTCCCTATTCGATCTCCTACGAGTTCTATTCCAGCGTGCTGTCCTACAGCCAGAAGACGTTCCCGAAGGACGCGCCGAACAGCTGGGCAGATTTCTGGGACGTGAAGAAATTCCCCGGCCGCCGCGCCCTGCGCAACCACCCGTTCGCCACGCTTGAGGCCGCATTGATGGCTGACGGTGTCGCGCCGGACAAGCTCTATCCGCTCGACGTCGATCGCGCCTTCAAGAAGCTCGAGGAGATCAAGCCGCACATTACGGTGTGGTGGACTTCGGGTGCGCAGTCGGCGCAACTGCTCAACGACGGCGAGGTCGACATGGAGATGGCCTGGAACGGCCGAGTCAGCGCGGTCGCCAAGGAAGGCGCCAAGGTTGCCTTCACCTACAATCAGGGCGTCCTTCAGAGCACCTCGCTCTGCATTCTCAAGGGCGCGCCGAATCTCGACACCGCGTTGAAATTCCTCAACGAGGCCGTCGATCCCGTGCACCAGGCCAATCTGCCGCTCCACATCGACTACGGCCCCGGCAATCCGAAGGCGTTTGAAACCAACGTGATCAAGTCCGAACGTGCCGCGCAATTGCCGAGCGAGCCGGCGAACGCGGCCAAGCAGGCGCTGATGTCCTACGCCTGGTGGTCATCGCCGGCCGGCGAAGCCGCCGAGAAGCGCTGGGCATCGTTCATGCAGAAGTGAGACGAGGCAGCGTTGACGATGACAGTGTCCGATCCTTCGCAAAAGCATCAGCGCCGTGAGCACGGGCTGATGCTGGCGCTGGTGTCGCCGGCGCTGCTCGTGATTTTGCTCTTGATCGTGCTGCCGGTCGGCTGGCTGGCCTGGCAGTCGATCTACCATGACGGCTTCACGCTGGAGAACTACCGGCGAGTCTTCACCGAAGACATCTACTGGCGAAGTTTCGCGCTGACCTTCGAGATCAGCCTCGCGGTCACATTGATCGCTCTGCTGCTCGGCTATCCCTTGGCCTATCTCGCCAATTCGGTGCCGAAGGCCTGGAGCATCCTGATCCTGTCGCTGGTCGTGCTGCCGTTCTGGACCAGCGTGCTGGTCCGCGCCTATGCCTGGCTGGCGCTGCTCCAGCGTAGCGGTGTGATCAACCAATTCCTGCGCTATTTCGATGTGATCTCCGAGCCACTCGCGCTGGTCCACAACAGTTTTGGTACGGTGGTGGCGACCGTGCACATCCTGCTGCCGTTCATGGTGCTGCCGCTCTATGCCACGATGCAGAAGATCCCCGGCGATCTCATGCAAGCCGGCGCCAGTCTCGGCGCGAGCCCGTCGCTGACATTCTTTCGCGTGTTCCTGCCGCTGTCGCTGCCTGGCGTGCTCGCCGGCTGCACCATGGTGTTCGTGCTCTGCCTCGGCTTCTATATCACGCCGGAGCTGCTAGGCGGCGGCCGCACCGTGATGGTATCGATGCTCGTGAGTCGCAACGTCGAGCTCTACAACCAGTTCGGTGCGGCCAGCGCCGTCGCCGTCGTGCTGCTCATGAGTGTGCTCGCGATCTTCTTCGTCGTCAGCCGCTTCATCTCGCTCGACCGCGTGCTGGGGCAGAAATGATGCGCATCTCGCCCGCACGGATTGCCCTCTACGCGATCAGCGCGCTGGTGCTGGTCTATCTGATCCTGCCCGTTCTCATCATCGCGCCGATCTCGTTCTCCAGCGCGCGCTTCCTGACCTTCCCGCCGCCGTCGTTCTCGACGCGCTGGTATCAGCAATATTTCACAAACCCGGCCTGGATGCAGGCAACGCGCGTGACGCTGACGGTTGCGCTCTTCACCGTCGTGATCGCAACGCCGTGTGGGGTGGCTGCCGCCTATGCCATCAGCCAGTCCAAGCTGCGCATCATGCGCGTCGTTCATATGGCGCTGCTGCTGCCGCTGGTGGTGCCGATTATCATCACCGCAGTCGGCATCTTCTTCGTCTACGCCAAGGTCGGCCTGGTCGCGACCATGCCCGGCCTCGTGCTCGCCAATGTCATGCTGGGCTTGCCTTATGTCGTCATATCGGTGCTGGCGGGCCTGCAGAGCTTCGATCCGGCGCAGGAGATGGTTGCGCGAAGCCTCGGCATGAACCGGCTGCGCAGCTTCTTCGCGGTGACCCTGCCGCAGATCAAGTCGAGCGTGGTCGCCGGCGGCATTTTTGCCTTCATCTCGGCAATGGACGAGACCATCGTCGCGCTGTTCATTTCCGGCGGCCAGTACCAGCCGCTGACCAAGCGCATGTTCACCGCGCTTCGAGACGAGATCGACCCGACGATTGGAGCGATATCGACGCTGATGACTGCGGCCTCGTTCCTCCTGGTATTGCTCGCAACCACGCGACAGAAGAGGAAGGTGGGATAAATCCTGCGCTGACGGCCCGGCCGCACCGGGCCTGATCCAGGTCAATGTCGCGCGCTCCGGATGGTCTATTCGTTGGTCGCAACTTCGGGACAACCATGACATGACCGACAAGCCGATCGATTGGACGCCGGATCTCACGCTGCCGACCTCCAAATCCACCGTCCAGCACTTCATCGCAAATGCCGGCGGCGACCGCCTGGAGATTGACACCACGCCCTGGGGCGAGGCCGATCTCACGGTCAACGGTTAGTCGCTTGCTCACATCGAAGCGGCACCGAGCGCCGGGGAGGCGTTTCGGGCGCTCGAGACGATCGCGGAAGATTTCGAAGCCGGCAAGGAGGCCGACAAGAATGTGCGCCTCGATCAGGTGATCGAGGATGACGAGGTCCGCGAAAAGCTGGGTCTGGCGCGCATCTAAGGCCATCGTAGCCCGTGAGATCGCTGATATCGCTACGGCGATGAGTGCCATCCGCGCGCGTCGTAACGAGGCGGCGCGGATCCCCTAGGAACCATCACATCCCGCACGAGTTGGCCGGTCGGGCTGGAGGAAAGTCACACGAGGCCAAACCGTGCAAGACGACATGCGCGTGCGCACCACCGCGCAGATCGCGGGTCATCCCATTCATCCGATGCTGGTGCCGATCCCGATCGCGTGCTTCGTCGGGGCGCTGTTGACCGACATCGCCTATGTCGCCAGCGCCGAGATCATGTGGGCGAATTTTTCCGCTTGGCTTCTGCTCGTTGGCGTCGTCTTCGGCGTGCTGGCGGCGATCGCGGGCCTCACTGATTTCCTCGGCAACCGCCTGGTGCGTGTGCAGACGCCGGCCTGGCCGCATCTGATCGGCAATGCCGTGGCGCTGATCCTGGCCATCGTCAACGCGCTGATCCACACCCGCGATGCCTGGACCTCGGTGTGGCCGACGGGGCTCGTTCTGTCCGTGATCACCGTGCTGATCCTGCCCGTCACCGGCTGGCTCGGCTGGGCCATGGTCTATCGCCACGGCGTGGGAGTTGCGCGATGATATCGAAGCTCGCCCGCGCTCTGGTGTGCGCGTCGCTGCCGTTGCTGGCTGCTTGCGATGACGGCAGCGGCGACCCCAAGGCGCAGATCGGCGCCAACCCTGAGCTTCCCGACATCCAGCAATATCTGCTGCCGCCCGTCCACATCGCGCGCATCGTCGGCTGGAAGAAGGACGAGACGCCGACTGTGGCGCAAGGCCTGCAGGTCAAGGCTTTCGCGACCGGTCTGCAGCATCCGCGTTTCCTCTACGTGCTGCCCAATGGTGACGTGCTGGTGGCGGAATCCAAGGCGCCAAAGGGGGGCGCGATCAAGCGGCCCAAGGAGATCGTCATGGGCTATATCGAGTCCTGGGCGACCTCGGGCGGCAACGACACCGGGCCGGGTAATCGCATCACGCTGCTGCGTGACAGCAATGGCGACGGCGTGCCGGATACGCAAAGCGTCTTCCTCGACCATCTCAACTCGCCCTTCGGCATCGCGCTGGTGGGCAACGATCTCTACGTCGCCAACGCCGATGCGATCGTCAGATATCCCTACACCGAAGGCGACACCAGGATCACCGCGCCGGGCACGGTGCTGACGCCGCTGCCGGGCGGGCCGATCAACCATCACTGGACCAAGAGTCTCGTCGCCAGCCCCGACGGCTCGAAACTCTATGCCGGCGTCGGCTCCAACAGCAACATCACCGAGAACGGCATGGAGGCCGAGCACAATCGCGCGGCGATCCTCGAGGTCGACCGTGCCAGCGGGCGCTGGCGCGTGTTCGCGAGCGGCCTGCGCAATCCGAACGGGCTCAGCTTCGAGCCGCAGACCGGCGCGCTGTGGACGGTGGTGAACGAGCGCGACGAGCTCGGTCCCGATCTCGTTCCTGACTACATGACCTCGGTGAAGGACGGCGGCTTCTACGGCTGGCCGTACAGCTATTACGGCCAGCATGTCGATCCCCGCGTCAAGCCGCAGCGGCCGGATCTCGTCGCCAAGGCGATCGTGCCGGACTATGCCCTGAGCTCGCATGTCGCCGCGCTCGGGCTCGCCTTCAACACCGGCTCCAGCCTGCCGGCCGCCTATCGCGGTGGCGCCTTCGTCGGCGAGCATGGCAGCTGGAACAGGCAGGTGCTCAACGGCTACAAGGTCGTGTTCGTGCCGTTCAAGGACGGTAAGCCGAGCGGACCGGCGCAGGACGTCGTGACGGGCTTCCTCAACAGCGACAACCAGGCGCGCGGCCGGCCGGTGGGCGTCGCCATCGACAAGACCGGGGCGTTGCTGGTCGCAGACGACAGCGGCAACACGGTGTGGCGCGTCACCGCCGCGCATCCGCAGCTGACGCAACGATAGTCCCGCCGGCGCGTTATCGGACAGACGGTGAAAGCCAAATTCTGAAACTCAAGCCAGGAGTTGGACAATGGGCCTTGCTCAATATGCCATCGTGCCGGTGCGGAACGAATGGGGCGTGTTGCACGACGGTGACGTCAAGAACACCTACGCCACCAAGGAGGCTGCATTCGAATCGGCGGTCGCCGCCGCATCCCTCGCGCTTCGTGAGGGACATGAAGTCCAGGTCAGCGTGCCCGGCCGCGAAGCCGGAGACAACGCGCTCGGCGTCTAGAGCCGAACCACGAAGCAGCATTTGAGAAGGAGGCCGCGATGACCAAGCCGCGTGAGCCGAACGGCGTCGAGCCATCCCGTTCCGAGGACGACATCCAGCGCGAACAGCTTGGTCCCCGCGGCGTGCCCGGTGCGCCTGATCCGGCCAAGATGACGCCGCAGCGCGAGAAGAAGACGCCGAAGCATATCGATCCCGGCCACACGGCGTGACGCGGCTTGGCGCAACATGATCAGACGATCAGCCGCCCGCGCCGCGCGGCAATCCCGATCGTGACCTCGGCACCGGCGTTGAAGTCGAGGCGGTCGGCTTCAATGCCGTCGCTGAAGATGACGCCGTTCTCCGCCATCAGCGAGCGGATGCGCAATTGGTCCGCCGACGCGAGCCGGCCGCAGACGAGATGGGTCTGCGAATGGCGGCTGGGGAAGGGCTCGCGCACCGCAAAACGCAGCTCGGCTGCGTCCCAGGGCAGGGCGTCGTAACTGCTCAGCGGCGGAGGCTGCCCAAAGCTGCCGGCAATGGCCAGCGAGCCGGTCACAATGCTCTTGAACCAGGCGGTCGATCCGAGCCCGGTCGAGACGATCAGTCCGCTCGAAGATTGCCGTTCCGTCGCCCCGCCGGCCGCAATCTCGTAGATCGCGGAGACATGCGTGCGGGCGCCGATGAAGAGGTCGTTGACGGCGTGGAGCACCTGGCCGTCGTTGAGCCGTGCTTCCGCCATCGTCACGGCCTGGCTGCTGCGCTTCTCAGTGGCGACCTCCGGCAGGAGCTTGGCGAGGTCGTGCGGCGCAAAGGGCAGGAGGATGCCGTCGTGGCGCGCGGGATCCGGATTGAGCCCGATCAGCGGATGGTCGTTCAGATATTTCATCGTGTTGGCGACGACGCCGTCCTGGCCGAGCGCGACCACGATGTCATCAGGCCCGAAGAGGAAGTTCGGCAGGAAGCCGCGGTCGATGACCTGATAGCGCCCCCATTGCTCCAGCACTTGCAGCGTCGTGTGACGCTGCGCACGATAGACCTCGTGCTCGCGCTCATAGTCGGAGAAGTCGGCGCCGAGATGTTCGACGTAGAAGCGGGCCTGCGCCGCCGTCAGGTGGCGCGCGATCAGGTCCTCTAACCTGGTCTTGCGCGTCACCAGCACCACCTTGCGGTCATTGGCGGCGGGCATTGGCGGCCTCCGTCGGCTTCGGCTTCTCCATCAACTGGCTGAGCAGGTCCGGCGAGACGTTGAGCTGGCCGATCTTCTCGGCCTTCTCGGCAATGCCAGAGAAGGCTTGCGCGATCAGCTGACCCGGCTGCATGCCGGCGGCGGCAAGCGCCTGGATCACGCGGGTGTCGACGCCCTCGAAGATCTTCATCAGCGCGCCGACGCGGTAGGCCTCGGCGTCGGCCAGGGTCCTGGTATTGTCGGCATTGAGGCCGACGAAATCCTTGCGCTTGCCTTCCAGCACGATGTCCGCGGCCATGCCGGCCTCGCGCAGCTCATTGCGCTTTGCGGCAACGCTCGCCTCGGCATCCATCTGGGTCTCGCGAATTGACCGCTTCTTCTGCTCGACCGCGATCTCGGTGTCGAGTTCGCTCTCGCGAATGGCACGCTCCTGCTCGACGGCGAAGTTGCGCCGGGCGAAGATGGCTTCGTCCGCGTTCTTCAGGATCGCTTCGCGCGCTTGCGCCTCCAGCGCCTTTGCGGTGTCCGGCGTCGGCTTGATGCCGCGGATCGACACGCCGAGGATTTCGAGGCCGAGAGCGGCGATGTCCGCGCGCGCCCTCAAGCCGCCCGCGATGATGTCGGCGATGCGGTCGGACGCCTGCAACGCGTCCCTCAGCGTCAGTTCCTTCACCGCTTGCTGGGCGAGGACCTCGACCGTGCCGAGGATGCGTTCCGGCAGCTTTTCCGGATCGTCGCTCGCATAGGTCTTGCCGTCAGCCTTCAGGGTGAAGTCGAGCATTGATGCCGCCTTCTTCGGGTCGCTGACGCGATAAGTCACCTGACCCTGCACGGTCAGCGTCTGAAAGTCGCGCGCGGTCTGCTCGAAGATGAACGAGGCGTCGCGGCTGCCGATCGGCACCGCGACCAGCATGGTCACCGGCGCGTAATACAGCGCGGAAAGACCAGCACCCTCGGCGACGATCGCGCCGGCGCGATACTTCATCAGATAGGTGGTGGGCTGGGCCTTGATGAACCTCACGCCGAACATGTCCGTCTCCGATGGTCGTTATAAGTGTGCCTGAGCAACTAAGTAAGTTGGACTGTACAACTAACTATGCTACTGTCAAGTCCGAACAGGGGGAGGCTGCCGATGGCGGGCGAAGGTCGGGCTGAAGGGTCTGGTAAATCGGGGCAATTGGACTTCCCACGACCCCTGACCACGGTCGATGTCGTGATCTTTACGATCCTCGACGACAGCCTTCAGGTGCTGCTGATGCAGCGCCCGGCCGGCGAGGGCGAGCCGTTTCCGCTCAGCTTGGCGCTGCCGGGCGGCTTCGTGGACGTCACGAAGGACCGCGACCTCGCGGCTTGCGCCGCCCGCAAGCTGAGGGAGAAGACCGGGGTCACCAGCCCTTATCTGGAGCAACTCGGAAGCTGGGGAAGCGCGACGCGCGATCCGCGCGGCTGGTCGGCGACACACGCCTATTTCGCGCTGATCCCGGCGGACGCAAGCGTGCTGGCGAACGATGCGCGGTGGTTTCCGATTCGAGGCGGAAGGCTCAAGGACAAGCTCGCCTTCGATCACGGCGACATCCTGGCGACCGCGATCCAGCGCCTGCGCAACAAGGTGGAGTACACCTCGCTGCCGGCCTATCTGATGCCGGCGGAATTCACGCTGCCGGATCTGCAGCGCGTCTACGAGATCGTGCTCGACCGTCCGCTCGAGAAAAGCGCGTTCCGGACCCGGATCCTGGCGGCCGACATGATCGAGCCGGTCGCGAAGATGCGGCGCGGCCCGAACCGCCCGGCGCAACTCTACCGCCTGAAGAAGGGCAGCGAGCCCGTGTATTTCGTGCGGACGTTCAATCCGCCGGAATGAGCGTGGTCCTGCGCCGCTCTGCGGCTGGCGCCGCGGTGCCATTCGGAACCGGCATGCCCGTGGCCTCGGTCTGCAGGTAAGACATTGGTCGCCGGCGCGATCTGCGCCTGGCAGGCAGGCGAACGTTTGGAATGCGGTTCTTGAAATCTGACAGCAGGCTGATCGGCGTCCTGCTGGTGCTCGTCATCACGCAGCTGGTCGGATGGGGCACGATCGGGCTTCCCGCCATCGTCGGGCGCGATCTCGCCGCCGATCTCGGCATGAGCCTGCCGGCGGTGTTCGCCGGAACATCCGTTCTCTACGTCTCGATGGGGCTGTGTGCGCCGTGGCTTGCCAGATCGTTTGCGCGGCATGGCGCGCGGACGGTCATGATGGTCGGCACGGTCGTCACCGCGCCGGGCTTCGTGCTGCTGTCGCTGGCGCGCGAGCCGATGCTCTATTTCGCCGCCTGGATCGTCCTCGGTATCGCCGGCAGCGCCACGCTGTCGACCGGCGCCTATATCATGCTGAACGAGGTCGCGGGGCGGCAGGCCAAGAACGCGATCGGGGCCTTGATGCTGGTGACGGGCCTGTCCAGCAGCATCTTCTGGCCGACGACCTCGTTCCTCAGCGGGCACCTCGGCTGGCGGGGGACGTGCCTGGTTTACGCGGCCATGCTCACCCTCGTGTCGCTTCCGCTCTATGCATTCGTGGCGCCGCGCCGGAGACTTGCGAAGGACGATGGCGGCACGCTGGCCAGGTCTGCCGATGTGCCCGCGATTCCGAGGAGCACGTTCGGCCTCGTCGTCGCCGCGATCACGCTCAACGCCTTCGTCAATTTCGGCATCAGCGCCATCATGATCGAGCTGTTGCGGGCGGAGGGGCTGGCGCCGGCGCAGGCACTCCTCTTCGGCTCCATACTGGGCGTGATCCAGGTCAGCGCCCGCGGGCTCGATCTCCTCGGCGGCGGGCGGTGGGACGGGATCACGACCGGGCTCGTCGCGGGCACGGCACTGCCCGTCGCGATGCTGCTGCTGATGCTGAGCGAGGGCGCGACCTGGGCGGTCGCGGTCTTCATCCTGCTCTATGGCGCCGGCAGCGGCGCCATGGCGGTGGCGCGGGCGACCATCCCGCTCGTGTTCTACGACCAGGCCGAGTTCGCCAAGGCGATGTCGATGATCGCGCTGCCGCTCAATCTGGCGTCCGCGATCTCGCCGCCGCTTCTGGTCGGCCTGCTCACCCAATTCGGCAGCCGCGGCGCGCTTGGGCTCACGCTGGTGTTCTCCTGCGCGACGGTGCTGATCCTGGTCCTGCTCGGCCGGCGGCGGCCGCGGGTTGCGGCGGCAGCCGTGACCTGAGCCGATCAGGCAATATTCGCGGCGTGGAAAGTTGCGGACAGGAATTCGCTTGCTGCCGGAGCCGGGGATAGCCGTATGCCGCCAGTGCAGTGCTCAAGGCGCCAAAATAGTGTATCCGCTGGGGAGCGCGGCCGCTCAGAGCCGCCGCGCCAAGATCCAGTTCCCCGGAGGAAATCGACATGTCGGCCTTGCCGCTCTCAGGCATCAAGATCCTTGACCTCACGCGCGTGCTTGCCGGACCCTTGTCGGCCCAGATGCTGGGCGATTTGGGCGCGGAGGTGATCAAGATCGAGCGGCCGGGCACCGGCGACGACGCGCGCGCCTTCGGCCCGCCTTACCTGACCGATCCGGAAGGCAAGGCCAACAACAACAATTCCTTCTATCTCTGCGCCAACCGCAACAAGAAGTCGGTCACCGTCAACATCGCCAAGCCCGAGGGGCAGGCGATCATCCGCGAGCTCGCCAAGGACGTCGACGTCTTCATGGAGAATTACAAGGTCGGCGATCTCAAGCGCTACGGCCTCGACTACGAGACGATCAAGGCGATCAACCCCGGCATCATCTATTGTTCGGTGACCGGCTTCGGTCAGACTGGACCGTATGCGCCGCGCGCCGGCTATGACGCGATCCTGCAGGCGATGGGCGGCCTGATGAGCGTCACCGGTCATATCGACGGCGAGCCCGGCGAGGGCCCGATGAAGGTCGGCCCGTCGATCGTCGACTACATGACCGGCATGAACACCTCGATCGGGATTCTCTCGGCGCTCTATCATCGCGACGTCAACGGCGGCGAGGGGCAGCATATCGACGTCTGCCTGTTCGACACCGTCATCGCCTCGCTGTCGCACTGGCTGCAGATCTACCTCGTGAACGGCAAGACGCCGCCGCGCCGCGGCACCTGGGGCAATGGCGGCATGCCGGCCGGCGTGTTCCGCTGCACCGACGGCGAGCTGATGCTGGTGGTCGGCAATGACGGCCAGTTCCAGCGCACCTGCGCCGTGCTCGGCGCGCCGGAGCTGGCGACCGATCCGCGCTTCCTCAAGAACAACGACCGCGTCGTGCACGGCAAGGAGATCATGGCGATCTTCGCCGGCCTGTTCCTGAAGCAGCCGGTGGCCTACTGGCTGGACAAGCTGGAGGAGGCCGGCGTGCCCTCGGGCCCGATCAACAATTTCGAGCAGGTGTTTTCCGATCCGCACGTCCAGTCGCGCGGCATGCGGGTGAAGACCGAGCACAAGTTCGAGCCCGAGCTCTCGCTGATCCGCAACGCGCTGACCCTGTCGGGCACCCCCATCACCGAATATCGCGCGCCGCCGCTGTTAGGGGAGCACACGCAGGAGGTGCTCGGCGGCAAGCTCGGCTATGACGCCGGCAAGATCGAGACGCTGAAGCAGCAGGGGATCATCTAGGCTTGTCTTCGCCACTCCCCGCGTGCGGGGAGAGGCCGGATTCGAGCGGAGATCGAATCCGGGTGAGGGGGACTCTCCACGAGTCCAACTCGCACCGTCCTTGCGGAGAGTCCCCCTCACCCCAACCCTCTCCCCGCAAGCGGGGCGAGGGGGCGCAGCTACTCTGCGGCAACGCGTTCAGTTAAACTCATTGAGTTGCGAAGCGGAGGAATTCCATGACATCAGGCAAAACCATCATCACCTGCGCCATCACGGGCAACCTCACAAAACCCGAGCAATCGCCGTATCTGCCAATCACCCCCGAGCAGATCGCGACCTCCGCGCTGGAAGCCGCCGAGGCCGGTGCCGCCATCGTCCACATCCATGTGCGCGATCCCGCGACGGGGCGGCCCTCGATGGAGATCGATCTCTACCGCGACGTGGTGGCGCGCATCCGCGCCCGCAACACCTCGCTCGTCATCAACCTGACGACCGGCCCCGGCGGCCGCTTCGTGCCCTCGGTCGAAGACCCCCGCGTCGCCGGCCCCGGCACCACGCTGCTTGTCCCTGAGAAGCGCGTCGAGCATATCGAGCTGCTCAAGCCCGACATCTGCACGCTCGACCTCAACACCATGAATTCCGGCGGCGAGGTCGTGATCAACACGCCGCGCAATGTCCGCATCATGGCCGAGCGGATGAAGGCCGCCGGCGTGCTGCCGGAGATCGAGCTGTTCGATAGCGGCGACTGCCATCTGGCGCGCGACCTGTTCGCCGACGGCACGCTGAAGGGACCCGGCCTGTTCTCGCTCGTGCTCGGGGTGAAATACGGCTTCTCGGCGACGCCCGAGACCATGTTCTACGCCCGCAGCCTGCTGCCGCCGGGCGCGATCTGGTCCGGCTTCGGCATCGGCCGCGCCGAATTCCCGATGGTGGCGCAGGCCTATCTGCTCGGCGGCCATGTCCGGGTCGGCATGGAGGACAATCTCTATATGTCCAAGGGCGTGCTGGCGAAGACCAATGCCGAGCTGGTCGCCCATGCCGCGGGCATCCTCAAAAGCCTGGGCGCGAGCGTTGCGACAGCCGCGGACGCGCGCGCGATGCTGGGGCTTGCCTGAGGCTTGCCCGCCATCCCCAGATAATCCCGGTCCGTAGTCGCACAGGCTTCCGCTTTGCGCCCGACTCTGATTCGATCTCTCCAGTAATGTCGGGAGGGAAATGGATGTCCTACACGATCGGGTTCCAGGCCAAGGACCAGAAGGCAATTCTGGCGACCGAGGCGGCCACCGCCAATCAGGCCGTCGCCATCATTGCCGCACTGCGGCAGAGTGCCGAGGAGATCAAGTTCATCCGCTCGCCGCAGGAAGGCGAGATGGGCATCGAGATGCTGCTGCTGCTCGCCAAGGAAGAGGCCGAGGAGATGCCGCAGCGGGCCTGAGCCGCAACAACCACTCTTCGACGAAAAGCGAAGCATGCCGGCTGCAGGATAATGTAGTCAGGCGTCAGTTTCGCTCGAACCGAAGGTGGCTGCCATGAAACGCGAAGCGCTCCGCGTCGAACCGATCTCGACCTTTCTTGACCGCCGCAACGCACCGGTCTCGCCGGTGACGCGCGCCGGCAACATGATCTTTGTTGCCGGCCTGCCGCCGTTCGACCCAGAGACGGGCGAGATCGCGCAAATGCCGATCGAGCGGCAGAGCGAGATCGTCATGGAGCAGATGAAGCTGTGCCTCCAGACGGCCGGCGCCTCGCTCGACAACGTCATGAAGTGCAACGTCTACTGCACCTCGACGAAACATTTCGCCGCGTTCAACGCCATCTATGCGCGCTATTTCCCGATCGATCCGCCGGCGCGGATCTTCGTCTGCACGCCGGAATGGTTCGGTCCCTTCGACGTCGAGATCGACTGCATCGCGATGGCGTGATGGACTACCGCGCCGCCACCCTCGACGGCGCCTTTGCCTCGCTCCGTCCCGCCGTCAGCGCCATCGTCGCCACGCTGACCACGCGCGCGATCACGTCCTCGACGTCGTCGAGGTCGCATTTGCCTTCCCACAGTTTCGTCAGCCGCTCGCTTTCGCGGATGGTGTGGTGCGCCATCGCGAGCGCGAAGTTGAGGCCCCAGTAGATATCGACGTCGCTGCGGTCGGGCAGGGCGCGGCGCATCGCGCCGGCGAATTTGCGCAAATGGTCGATCTCGCGGTTCTTGATGCGGCGGATCGGCGGCACGGATTCGATCGAGGCGCGGATCATGAAGCGCGCCGCGGTGGAGCGCTGGTTCTCAGGGCCGAGGCAGCCGCGCAGCGTCGGTCCGACCAGCGCATGCAAGATCACCTCGATCGGCGCGCGGCCGCCGCCTTCTTCCTCTGCCGCCTTCAGTTCGCGCAGGCGCTCGCGGTTGGTGGCGATCGAGCGGGTGACGAACAATTCCGCGATCAGCTCGTCCTTCGAGCCGAAATGATAGTTCACCGCGGCGAGGTTGACGCCCGCCTCCGCGACGATGTCGCGCAGCGTCACGTCGCCAAAGCCGCGATCGGCATAGAGCCGTTCGGCGGCGGCGAGAATGGCAGATCTCGTATGATCGCTGGCCATGACCTTCATCCCGTCATTCCGGGGCTCGCGAAGCGAGAACCCGGAATCTCGCCCCACATTTCGAGATTCCGGGTTCAGCCCCTGCGGGCCGCCCCGGAATGACGTCGTGAGCGAGGGAGTTGCAATTCAAACAGTTGTATGAAACTATCGTTTGAAGGCCGGAGATGTCAATCGCAATCGGGATTGGTTCGCAACTCGCGAAGCCGGTTCCGAAGCGCCCGCAAGCCGCGCGCTTGCGGGCCGCGCAGCGGGAGGACGGTCCGGCGCAAAACAGGCTCGCGAAGCAAACAGGTTCGCAAAGAGAGACGAGGAGCGTCCCATGGATTTCGATCTGTCCCCCAAGCAGAAGGAATGGCTCGACCGCGTGCGGTCTTTCATGGCCAAGCACGTGCGCCCGGCGGTGCCGATTTATGATCAGCAGGATCACGCCGGCGAGCGCTGGAAGGTGATCCCCATCCTCGAGGACCTCAAGAAGAAGGCGAAGGCCGAAGGCCTCTGGAACATGTTCATGCCGCCGAGCGAGCATGAGGACGACGAATTCCGCGGCGCGGGATTGACCAATCTCGAATACGCGCTGCTGTCGGAGGAGATGGGCCGCATCAGCTGGGCCTCGGAAGTGTTCAACTGTTCCGCGCCCGACACCGGCAACATGGAAGTGTTCATCCGCTACGGCTCGAAGGAGCAGAAGCGCAAATGGCTGCGTCCGCTGATGGACGGCGAGATCCGCTCCGCCTTCCTGATGACGGAACCTGCGGTGGCCTCGTCGGACGCCACCAACATCGAGACCCGCATCGAGCGCGACGGTGACCACTACGTCATCAACGGCCGCAAATGGTGGTCGTCCGGCGTCGGCGATCCCCGCTGCAAGATCGCGATCCTGATGGGCAAGACCGATTTCAAGGCGGCCAAGCATCAGCAGCAGTCGCAGATCCTGGTTCCGCTCGATACCCCCGGCATCAAGGTCGAGAAGATGCTGCCGGTGTTCGGCTTCGACGACGCCCCGCACGGCCACGCCCAGGTGCTGCTCGACAACGTGCGGGTGCCGAAGGAGAACATCCTGCTCGGCGAAGGCCGCGGCTTCGAGATCGCGCAGGGCCGGCTCGGTCCGGGCCGTATCCATCACTGCATGCGCACCATCGGCAAGGCCGAGGAGGCGCTGGAGAAGATGGTGAAGCGCCTGTCCTCGCGCAGCGCCTTCGGCAAGAAGATCGTCGAGCACTCTGTGTGGGAGCAGCGCATCGGCGATGCCCGCACCAACATCGAGATGACGCGCCTGCTCTGCCTCAAGGCTGCCGACATGATGGACAAGGTCGGCAACAAGACCGCGCAGGCCGAGATCGCCATGATCAAGGTCGCAGCGCCCAACATGGCGCTGAAGATCATCGACGAGGCGATCCAGGCTTTCGGCGGCGCCGGTGTCTCGGACGAGGCGGGCCTCGCCAAGGACTACGCCCACATCCGCACGCTCCGTCTCGCCGACGGTCCGGACGAGGTGCACAATCGCGCCATTGCCAGACTTGAGGTTCGGAAGTATGCAAATTCTCCCAATCATTGAGAGCGTTTTCCAGCGAAGTGGACACCGGTTCGCGCTAAGAAAACGCGTCAAAACAAGAAACTAGGGATACCGTTCCGATTTTTCGGAACGGAATCTCTGGAGGGAGAGCCGGGAGGCGCTCCCGATCTGAAGAAACGACAGGGCATGATGCGGTGACCGCTTGACGCAAGTGCGTCAGCGGTTACCGATTAGGATCATGCTCCGACCTGAAATGGTCAGGACTGAAGAGGGAGCGTCATCGTGGCTGACGGCGTCAGGAAAGACGAAGAGTTCTCGGGCACCAAGCCGGTCGAGGAGCGTCATCGCTTCGACGAACTGCGCCTGGAAGCCTGGATGCGCGACAACGTCGAAGGCTATGAGGGACCGCTGGTCGTGCTCCAGTTTAAGGGCGGCCAGTCCAATCCGACCTACCGGCTGAACACGCCGAACCGTTCCTACGTGATGCGCCGAAAACCGTTCGGCAAATTGCTGCCCTCGGCGCATGCGGTCGATCGCGAATATCGCGTGATCGCAGCGCTCGGCAAGCAGGGTTTCCCGGTCGCGCACGCCTATGCGCTGTGCCAGGACGACAGCGTCATCGGTGCGGCCTTCTACATCATGTCGATGGAGGAGGGCCGGGTGTTCTGGGATCCGACGCTGCCGAGCCAGGATGGCGACGCGCGGCGCAAGATCTTCACCAGCAAGATCGAGACGCTGGCGAAGCTCCATATGTACGATCCCACGGCGATCGGGCTCGGCGAGTTCGGCAAGCCCGGCAATTATTTCGCGCGGCAGATCGACCGCTGGACCAAGCAGTACCGGGCGTCCGAGACCCAGCACATTCCCGAGTTCGAGAAGGTCGCCGAATGGCTGCCCAAGACCGTGCCGGAGCAGGCGCGCGTCTCGATCGTCCACGGCGACTATCGTCTCGACAACATGATTTTCCACGCGACGGAACCGCGCGTGCAGGCCGTGCTGGACTGGGAGCTGTCGACGCTCGGCGATCCCATGGCCGACTTCACCTACCTGTTGATGCAGTGGATCATGCCGGGTCTGCAGGGCGCGGACCTCAAGGCGCTCAACATCCCGAGCGTGGAAGAAGCCGCGCAGATCTATTGCAACGTCACCAAGATGACGGTGCCTGATCTCAACTGGTACTTCGCCTACAATCTGTTCCGTCTCGCCGGCATCACGCAAGGCATCGCCGGCCGCGTCCGCGACGGCACCGCCGCCAACGCCAAGGCGCTGGAGTCCGCCAAGCGCACCGTACCGCTGTCGCAGGCCTCATGGGAATACGCGCAAAAGGCGGGCGCGGTGTAGAAATGACGAAGGCGCGGCCGATGTGGCCGCGCCTTTTTTCTTTGGGCCGCGTCGGTGTTTCCACACAGCCGCTGCCATTCCCCTCGAAGGCGGGCAAATCCAGTCTTCGTAGGGTGGGCAAAAGCGCGTAGCGCTGTGCCCACCATCTTTCAGCGTTCGCGGGCAGAGTGGTGGGCACGCTTCCGCTTTGCCCACCCTACGGCACCTACGATGCCGCCTTCGCACAATGCGCGATCAGTCTCTCCACAAACACCGCGCATTTCTCCAGCTCGGCCATCTCCACGAATTCGTCCGGCGTGTGCGCCTGTGCGATCGAGCCGGGGCCGATCACCACCGAGGGGATGTCGGCCATGCTGGCAAACAAACTCGCTTCGGTGCCGAAAGCGACCTTGGCGTGGTCGTTGCGCCCGGCAAGGCTCTTGGCGAGCGTGACGATCGCGGCGTCGGCGGCGGTGTCCAGGGCGGGGTAGTCGAGGATCTCCTCGAAATCGATGCCGCACTCCGGATGCTGCTTCTTCATCGCCGGTTCGAGTTCGGCCTTGGCCCAGGCGACGATCGCATCCGTCACCTCCCTGGACTCGGTGATGCCGATGCCGCGGCATTCGAAGTCCACCGTGCAGGTGTCGGGCACGATGTTCAGCGCGGCGCCGCCGTGCACGATGCTGGTGAGCAGCGTCGAGTGGGGAACGTCGTAGAGGCTGTCGCTCGCTCGCACGGCTGCGAGCGCCACGGCGCGGCGGCGGATCTCGACGATCAACTCGGCGGCATATTCGATCGCGTTGACGCCGTCGGGCGCGATCGAGGAGTGGCGGGCGAGGCCGCGAAAGGTCGCGCGCACGCCGTGCTTGCCCTTGTGGCCGATGATGACTTTCATCTCGGTCGGCTCGCCGATAAAGGCGCCGAGCGGTATGATCCGTTTCTTCGCGACCTCGCCGAGCATCGGGCGCACGCCGACGCAGCCGATTTCCTCGTCATAGGAGATCGCGAGATGAATCGGCGTTGCGAGCCTTGCTTCCAGCATCTCCGGCACCATGGCGAGGCACACCGCGACAAAGCCCTTCATGTCGGTGGTGCCGCGGCCATAGAGCTTGCCGTCGCGCTCGATCAGCTTGAACGGATCGTGGCTCCAGTCCTGCCCCACGACGGGCACAACGTCGGTATGGCCTGACAGCACGAAACCGGGGCGATCTTCAGGGCCGATCGTGACCCACAGCGAGGCCTTTTGCCCTGTTACGTCGACGATGCGCTCGCCCTTGACGCCGAACGCGGCGAGGTAGCTCTCGATATGGGCAATCAGGGGCAGGTTGGTGCGGTCGCTGACGGTGTCGAAGCCGACGAGGTCGGCGAGGAGTTTGCGAATACGGTCGGGTCTTGGGCTTGGCATTGTCTCGTTCTGTCAGGGAGTATGGAGGCTGAAGTGCTTGCAGGAACCATACCAACGTGAGGCCTCGTCGGGCAAATCAACATCGCAACCGTCATTCCGGGGTGATGTGCAGCATCGAGCCCGGAATCCATCGGTCCGCATCACGCGCTGCGAAATGAATTCCGGGTTCTTGCCTTCGTCGCGCCCCGGAATGACGAGGGGAGCCACAATCCCTTGCGTTGCCTGACGGGCAAAACACCCAAGGTATCGGTCAACGCATGGCGGCGAAAAGATTCCACTTTACCGAAATTCGGAAACGGCGTATGTGTCGCCGCAACCCGGCCCAAGGAAGAGGGGCGTATCGCGATCGTCACGAATGCGGGCTGGGCGGCGGTGGACGTGGGTGACATCGGCGCGAAGGGTTTTGCAGGGCGGAGAGCCGTGAGCAAAGACACCTCGCGCACACGACCGGTGTGATCGGCGTACGGCAAAATCGTGTGGTCCTGGCGCCCGGGGTCTGTGCGCCAAGTCTTGCGGTGATGGGTGTCGTCCAACCGGACGCATACGTCAGCCATCCGCAAGGCGACGGGGGCAATAGTGCAACGCTCCCCGGGGAGAGCACGACATAAGCCGTAAAACCACTGCGCAGGGAAGGCCGGGATGTCCTGGCTACACCTGTATGCCGCTGTGCAAACTTCTTACTCCAATTTCGCACAGTGGACCTCGGGTGCCAGCGGGCTCCCGGTCTTCCCTGCGCCCTCTTTCAATTATGAGGGTGAAGAGACGAAGCAAAGCTCGGGCGAGATGAGCCGCGAGGATGACGAACTATGTCTATCGTTGAACCAAGCTCTCGTGCCCCGGACGCTGCGCAGCAACGCTTCGCGTTGCAGCGTGTCCGGGACACGCGAGAGTTAAACCGGCTTGCCCGTATACGGCATCGACGCGGTGAGGCCGCCGTCGACCGGGAACGCCTGGCCGTTCACATACGAGGCTTCGTCGCTGGCCAGGAACAGGCCCATCGCCGCGAGCTCGTGCGGTTGGCCGGGGCGCTTGAGCGGATTGAGCTGGCCGATCTTGTCCTGGGTGCCGCGCTCCTTGGCGCGGTCGAAGATCGGTTTTGTCATGCCGGTCTCGATCAGGCCCGGGCACACCGCGTTGATGCGCACGCCGGTTCCGGTGAGCGAATACGCCGTGGTCTGCACCAGGCTGATCACGCCGGCCTTGCTCGCGGCATAGGGATGCCCGCTGGCGCCGGCCTTGAGGCCTGCGACGGACGCGGTCAGCACGATCGCGCCGGACTGCTGCTTCACCATATGCGGCATCGCATGCTTCACCGCGAGGAACGGCCCGATCAGATTGACGCGCAACACCTCCTGCCAATGCTCGACGGTTTGCTCGCCGAGCGGGACGAGGCCGCCGGAGACGCCGGCATTGGCCCAGATCACGTCGAGCCGGCCATGCGTCTTCACAGCGTTGTCGATCACGGCGATGACGTCCGTCTCAGAGCCCGCGTCGGCGATCATGGCTTCCGCGATGCCGCCGGCCTTCTTCACCTCGTCGACGGTCTCCTTCACCGCCTCGGTGCGATCGACCGCGATCAGCTTGGCGCCTTCCCGGGTGAACAGCAGCGCGGCGGCGCGACCGATGCCGCTGCCGGCGCCGGTGATGATGACGGATTTGCCTTGCAGGCGGCCCATGCGTTTCTCCCTGTGGTGCCTCGCGCGACGCTTGCCGCGCGACGGAATTTCAAACAAGATTTCAAACGGTAAAGTGTCTTGAGACACGTTCACACCTGACGTACAGCGACATCAAACGGGATGGAAGGGTTTCGATGGCAGGCGCAGACAAGCCCAATGTGGTCATGACACGGTGGTGGTGGGTCCGTCACGCGCCGGTGCGCAACGACGGCGGCAACATCTACGGGCAGAGCGACATCGCCTGCGACACCAGCGATACCTATGTGTTCAACGCTGTTGCCAAGGTGCTGCCACGCACGGCGGTCTGGTATTCGAGCAATCTGGTGCGCACGCACCAGACCGCGGAAGCGATCTGGGCGGCCGGCTTCCCAAGGCCTGCGTCGATGAAATGGGAAGCGGACCTTGCCGAGCAAAATCTCGGCCGATGGCAGGGCATGAACCGCGCCCAGTTCATCGCCAGCCGCCCCGTGGGCACGAGCTGGTTTGCCGACATCAACGAGCCCGCGCCCGGCGGCGAGAGCTTCATGGATCTCTACAACCGCACGCGCCGCACCATAGAGCGGATCAACGCCGAGGCGGCAGGCCAGGACATCATCGCGGTCGCGCATGGCGGCACCATCAAGGCGGCGCTGGGGCTCGCGCTCGACGGCCAGCCGGAGCGGGGATTGTCGTTCGACATCGACAATTGCTCGGTGACGCGATTGGATTATTTCGCAACTCCCGAGCGCAAGGTCTGGCGGCTGCCGATGGTGAACCAGCAGCCGTGGATCGCGGATGCTGCGCATGCGGCGATGCATCAGCCGGCGGGACCGGAAGTCAAGAAGCTGGCGTGAGTAAGGCGTCATTCCGGGATGGTCCGAAGGACCAGGCCCGGAATCTCGACGTGAATACCAAAATCAATCTGGGAGAGAAACATGACCTTGTTCGACATGAAGGGGAAAGTCGCCGTCATCACCGGCTCGACGCGCGGCATCGGGCTTGCGATCGCCGAGCGCATGGCCGAGCACGGCGCCAAGGTCGTGATCTCCTCGCGCAAGGCCGATGTCTGCGAGCAGGTGGCCAAGGGCATCAACGACAAGTACGGCAAGGGCACCGCGGTCGCGGTTGCCGCCAACATCTCATCGAAGGAGAATCTGCAAAACCTCGTCGACGAGAGCAACCGCGCCTTCGGCAAGATCGACGTGCTGGTCTGCAACGCCGCCTCGAACCCGTATTATGGTCCGCTCGCCGGCATCTCCGACGATCAGTTCAGGAAGATCCTCGACAACAACATCGTCGCCAACAACTGGCTGATCTCGATGGTGGTGCCGCAGATGATCGAGCGCAAGGACGGCTCCATCATCATCGTCTCCTCGATCGGCGGGTTGAAAGGCTCGACCATCCTCGGCGCCTACGCCATCTCGAAGGCCGCCGACATGCAGCTCGCGCGCAACCTCGCCTGCGAATACGGCAAGGACAACATCCGCGTGAACTGCATCGCGCCCGGTCTGATCAAGACCGATTTTGCCAAGGCGCTGTGGGACAACCCGGAGAACCTGAAGGCCTCGACCGCGCGCTCGCCGCTCCTGCGCATCGGCATCCCCGACGAGATCGCGGGCGCCGCGGTGTTCCTGGGGTCCAGGGCCGGCGACTTCATGACCGGCCAGACCATGGTGATCGACGGCGGCGCGACGATCAGCTGAGGTCGACGACGCGCTGAGTTTCTCGTGTCCCGGACGCGGCGCAGCACGAAGTGCTGCTCCGCAGAGCCGGGACCCAGAAAGCCAAGAACGAGATCGCGGAGACGTGGGCCCCAGCTCAGCAACGCACCGCTACGCGCTGCGTTGCGTCCGGGGCACGAGAGCGGAGATTACTCCACCGCCGCGTAAACCAGATCCCGCACCAGCGTGCGGGTAAAATCGCGCTGGCCCGGGCCCTGGCTCATGAACACCGCGAACAGATCCTCCTTCGGATCGATCCAGAAGAACGTCCCCGCAATGCCGCTCCAGAAATACTGGCCGACGCTGCCGGGGAAGGGGGCGATACCGGCCTCTCGGCGCACCGCGAAGCCGAGACCAAAACCGTGGCCGGGCGAGAGCAGGGTGCCGTTGGTCTGAACCTGCGGCCCGAGGTGATCGGACGCCATCAGCTCCAGCGTCTTGCGGCCGATGATCCTGTGGCCGTCGAGCGTGCCGCCGTTGCGCAGCATCAGGCAGAAGCGGGCATAGTCCATCGTGGTCGAGACCAGGCCGCCGCCGCCGGACTCCATCACCGGTGCTTCGTGCATGTTGAACAGCGCGACCTTGTCGCCAGTCCAGGGATCGGCCGCGAAAGGCTCGGCGAGCCTGCCCGCATTGGCTTCGGAGGTCGAGAAGCCGGTCTCGGCCATCTGCAGCGGGGCGAGCACGCGTTCGGTGAGGAACGTGCCGAGCGACTTGCCGCTGACGACCTCGATGATGCGGCCGAGGATGTCGGTGGAGCGGCTGTAGTTGAATTCCGCGCCGGGCTGGCAGACCAGCGGGAAGCTCGCCACCAGGGCGGCGTGCTCGGCGTTGGTGATCTTGCGGCTGCGGACGCGGGACTCCTGGTAGAGCTTGTGCACGGGGCCGTCGCCCTGGTGCTCGTAGGTCAGGCCCGAGGTGTGGCGAAGCAGGTCCTGCACGGTCATCGGCCGCGCCGGCGGCACCAGCTCCAGCTTGCCGTCCTTGACGATGCCGACCTGCTGGCTGGCAAATTCCGGGATGAATTTTGCGACGGCGTCGCTGAGCAGGAGGTGGCCGTCCTCGACCAGCGCCATGATGGCGACCGAGACGATCGGCTTGGTCATCGAGAAGATCCGGAAGATCGAATCCCGCGCCATTGGCGCGGCGTCCGCCGGGCTCTGCCTGCCGAGCGCCTCGAACCAGCCGACCTGGCCGCGCCTCGCCACCAGCACGGTGAGGCCGGGAACGGTTCCCTTGTCGATCTCGCGCCTGAAGGCGTCCGACATGGCCTGGAGCCGCAGCCGCGACAGCCCGAGCGTCTCCGGGCGGGCCTCGGGCAAGGGCGGGGTCAGCGGCGTCGAGGTGGCTTTCGTGGCGGCTTGGGCGTTCATGGAGGCTCCCGGGCTCTTGTTTTTGGTCGATCGGAAAAGTGTGGCTCAGAAGCCCCGTGAAGAACAGATGCATTCGGCGCGGTGACATCTGCAGCGGACGCTCGGCATCGGGTCTTATGCACGGCAATACAATTCGGGGTAGACAGCAGCGGGCGGAACACCCTATTTTTGGGCCGGGCTGAGATTGGGTTACGGGGACAGGGGGCGTTGTTGAGATTGCTGCTGGGACTGGCGCGGATTGTCGCGCTGGGCGGAATGCTTGCGCTTGCGGGCTGCGTAACCGCCGCCAATAATTCGCTGTCGCAGAGCGACATAGCCGGCATGAAGCTGACCGGCGTTGCGGTCAGTTTTGCACCCGACGCACGCATACAGTGGGAGGACGGTCTCCGCGCCTATGCGGACTCGAAGGCGGTCAGCCTGGAGCAGGCGGCAACAATGGCCGACGCTCCGGAGGTAAAGGCTTTCGTTCAAGGCCTGCTGACGCCGCGGATCAAGGCCGGCGTCGAGCAGGTCTTGGCCGCTCGGCTGGCGGGCACGCGGCCGGTGCGGCTCGACATCCGGGTGAAGAGCTTGCTGTTCCCGTCAGCCATCCAGCGTGTCGTGATCGGCGGCCATCGCGGCATGATCGCGGACGCCAATCTCGTCGATGCCCGAACCGGTGCGCTGATCGTCGCCTATCCCGAGCTGAACGCAGCGCTCTATACCGGGCAGGGGATCGTTGGGGCGGCGGTGCAGGCTGCTATCGACAATAACGCGACGCAAACCCCGGTGGACAAGGTGAGCGTGCGCTACGGGGAGATCTACCGCAACTGGCTGCTGAAAGATGGGGGGGCCTAGCGCGAAGTACGCGCATGGCACTCGCTTCGCTCTTGCAATCCGGCCGCTCTCTGTGCTTGAAAGCGGCCCTGATCCTGGGGCGACGCAGGGTCCGTAGGAGTGTAGCTCAATTGGTAGAGCACCGGTCTCCAAAACCGGGGGTCGCAGGTTCGAGCCCTGCCACTCCTGCCAGTCAAATCAATCACTTAAGTCAGGTGCTGGCAGGATAGGGACGAGGGCGTCCCGCGGGCGAATCACCGCGCGCCTGCCCATCCGCTCGATTTCCCAAGCCCAAGCCCGACGAGGCCCTCGACTAGCGCGCCGGGGCCCGTTCCGCGTCGGTAGGAACCTGGCTGAGGTCGACGTGCCGGATGGGAACGCGGCGCAGCAGCGAGACGATGGTGCCGCCGAGCTCGAAATAGGTGCGCAGCCGCAGCGCACGGGAGGAGCCCTTCAGCTCCGCGTTCAGGCTCACGGGCACCTGCACATAGGTGAGGCCGAGCTGGAGCAGGGAGATCAACGCGCAGATCTGATAGCCGTAGCCGTCGGCCTTGACCGCGATCTGGCGCAGCCATTTCACGGGGTAGACGATCATGCTGTGGTAGTCGGACAGCCAGAAGCCGAACAGGCAGTTCAGGATGAACCGCAGCGAATGCGACTGCAGCGAGCGGTTGACCGAGCGGTCCGACTGGTTGTCGCGATAGGTGATGACGAGGTCGGCGGCGCCCGCCGCCTTGAACATCCGGGCAATACCCTCGTTCTGGAAGGCGTGATCGCCGGGAATGAGCGTGATGGCATCGAATTTCGCACGCGACAGCGCGTATTCGAAGCCGGCACCGACACCTCGCGGCTCGGCGTTATGTTGCACGACGATGCGCGGCTCGCCGGCCGCGAACTCGTCCATGATCGCGCCGGTGGCGTCGGTGCTGCCGTCGTCGATCAGGAAGATCTCGAAATCGTCGAGCAGCTCGCGGGCGAGCGGCAGCACGCCGTCAATGGTGTCGGCGATCTTGTCCTGCTCGTTCAGTGCAGGGATGACGATCGTAAGTCTCTTTGCCGCCCTGGAAGGTGTCATCTTATGCCGCCTGTTGCCGGCCACTCTTTACTGGTGGAACCCCAGCGCAACTCTAGGTCATCTGCGCCGACCGAACAATAAGGGGCCCGCAGATATGCCCTGCACAACCGGCACGAAACCGGCGATGTGTGTGTTCCCGGCAACTATTCGGAAAAATCATAGAGACTGGTATCGCCGATACCGAAGGCGCGGCGCAGCTGTCCGACGCGGCCTGCCATATTTCGGCCCGCCGCCGTCGCCGCGAAGTGTGAATCCACCGGTTCGACAAGGCCGCCGTCGACCAGGTTCCTAATTCGTCCCTGGAACAGATCTGGAACCTGCCGTTCGACGATTTCGGAAAGCGGAGCCTTCCGCTCGGGCCGGTCGACGATGCCGAGCAGAATCTCCAGGGAAACCGATTTGTACACTGCGCCAAAAGCGAACACGTAACCCATGACGCAAAAACCGAAAATCGACGCGGCGTCCCAATACTGGAATTCCGGGACGACGAGGATTCCGAGCATCACGCCGAGACCGTGGGTGAGGATCGCGGCGATCGCGAGCAGGGTCACGGCTCCAACCGGCCACCCGCGAGCGCGGGCCATGAGCTGCAAGGCAGGCGACAGCAGGACGAAGCTGACGGCGGCGAGGAATCCGACAACGAAGGACATCGCGGCCTCTTACCCAAGGCCCGTCGACAGACGAACGAGTTTGACGAGACGCGCGACCGCCACCCCCTTGGCCGTCGGAGCCAGCCTGCCGTCTGCAATGGTCAACATCCCCGCGCCGACCAGGAGCTTCAGGCGGTTGTGCGTGAAGGTGCCGAGATCTCCGCCCTGCATGTAGGCTACGGCCCATTGCTCCCAGGTGAGGGGACGCCCGGCCTTAACGAGTGCCGTGAGCAGCGTCAGCGTAAAGCCCCAGGCGAGCAGGCTGAACAGGATGTAGAAAAACATCATCGCAGTCGCGAGCAGGAACAAGCCGCCAAGCACGTCGTCATAATGGCGTTGACCGGGAAGCGCGAGACAGGCGATCGCGTAAAGGGCCAAGATGCTGATGCAGCCGAGCCGGAAGCGGCGGCCGGATCCGCCGGTGGCGGCGATGCGCGCGTAGCACAGCAACAGCAGCGGCAGCGCGACACTGAGACCAATCGCAGCGGCTTGCGCCGGGCCCGGGAGCATGTTCATTGCGGAAAATCGTCCCGGACGCCTCTGAGGCCCAGCCAGAGCAAAAGTCTATAAAAGGTCGCATTTTTCCGGTCAAGGGAGCCCATCATCCCGCCTTGCGGACGTCACGTGGGCGTGCGAATCCTGCCGGCGATGCCGTTCCTCCGTCCGAGATGTCCCCATTGCTGCGTGCGATAGTCGTCCTCCTCGTCGTGCTATTGGCTGCGCATGCGCCGATGCTCGTGAACGATGGTCTCTTCATGGACGACTGGCTGGTGCTCAAGCCGCGTCCCGACTATTTCATCAACATCGATTTCCTGCTGAACGGCGCCGGTCATCCGATCTTTTACAGCTACGACACGTTCGCGAACTGGACGAGCGCCCCGGTTGTCGTGATGGTCTCGCTGGCGTTCGCCGGGATCGTCTTTGGCGCAACATCGCTCGCGCTCACCGCAACGCGTCTCGGTCTGCTCGACCGCGCCGAGGCGGTCGGTTTCGCGCTGATCGTCTGGACCTATCCCGGCTATCAGCTTTGGGCGGGCAAGGCGAACGCGGTCTACGTCTTCAGCTTCGGATTGCTGTTCGTCGGCGCATGGCTGTTGACGCTGGCCTTCAGCGCCCGCGGCCTGCGGCGCACGCTGCTTCGCGTGGCCTGTGCGCTCGTGTTCCTCCTGAGCTTCGCGCTCAACTCGACGATCGTGCTCTATGCCTTCGTGATGCTGGGTCTCTTCGTTGCGATTTGGCGGGGCGGGAAGGCGACGGACGGTTTCGTTCGCCGCACATGGCTCGCAGCCTGGCGCTGCGCCCTGGGTTATCCGGAATTGATCCTGCTTCCTCTGATCTACTGGGGCACGCTCAATATCTGGTTCAAGCGGATCGGCGTGTACGCGCAGCACTATGATGCCCATTTCCCGACGCTCGGCGAGTTGGCGAAGGGATGGTTGGCATTCTTCATCACCGGCTACAGGGACGTCCTGGCCCACGCGTTGCGCGCGGCGATTGCCGTCCCGGGGCTGTTCATTTTGGCGGCGGTGCTCGTCGGCATCGTCTTGCTGCTGCTGCGCGCCGACCCGAAGCCGACCACGTCCGGAACCGCGATCGCCTTGCCGTTCGTGCTCGCCCTGGTCTTGTTCCTCGCATTGTCGTCACCCTATCTGATCGCCGGCCTGCGGCCGTCGTCGACGCATTTCTACGAGAGCCGTCATCTGCTGATGTTGGGTGTGCCGTCGGCGCTGGCGTTTCTCGCAATCAAGCGGCTGGCCGAACGTTGGACCAGTCCCAGCATCGCCTTTGCAGCCATATTCGGATCGGGCCTGATCATGTCGATCGGCATGCTGTGGAGCGACTACGTCTTCATGCAGGCGAGAACGCTGAAGCAGGAGGCCCTGACGCGCAACCTTGCCGGCCGCGCCCAGCCCGCGGCGACGGTCTATGCGCTCGATGACGGCTTTTTCGACTACCCCTCACGGCACGTGCCGTTCGGCCTCGCCGAGGTCACCGGCATGCTGCGACTTGCCTGGGGCAATCAGCCGTTCTTCGGATTTGCGCTGCGCGCCGAGCGGCCCGACATCCTGCGGGGAATGGACGAGGCGCGGACCGCTCCGGGAAGTGCATTCCATCATTTCGATCCGACGGGGCCGCAGGCGACGATCTCGTTCCAGCCGGGCCCGGGAGCCGCACCGAACCAGACCTTGGTGCGGAAGTACTATGCGTGCCGGTTCCTGGCGCGCTGCGATGTTGCAGAGTTCCTGGCTCAACTTGCGCAGGTCACGATCAAGCTTGGGCCCATCGCGGGCATTCTGCCGCTCGAGGGCGCAAGCAAGGATGCCGCGCCTAGCCGCTAGCCCGCTGTTTCCAGACGGTCTCCGCAAGCGCGATGTCGGTCACTGAATCCGCGCCGGAGGCCAAGGGTACGCCTCGCGCGGCGACGTCGGAAACGAAGGCGTCGGCCTGGCGCCGGAATGCCCAGCTCTTTTCGCCCGTCAGCCGCGTGCTCTGACCATCGTGATCGACGATGACCTCCGCCTCTTGCTCGGCGAAAGGTGGCGGCAATTCCAGGGTCACCGCACCGCGCTCGAAATCGATCGTCAGCCCTTCGCGCCAGCTGCCTTCGGAGCCGTTCACGAGATCCAGTGCGCAGGCGATGCCGTCGAAGTCGAGCGTGATGCGCCCGGCACCCGAAGCCTCGATCGCGCTTTCGGCGACCGTCGGCGACGAACCGAGCAGGTAGCGCGCCAGGTTGATGATATGGCTGAAGACGTTCAGAAAATTATCGTAGCCGGGACGCGCCGCGCGCGGCATCCAGTCGGGGCCATCCTGCCAGAGTTCAATCCCGTCCGGTCGCGCTTCGCCGGTCATCACGAAATTGTCGTGCGACCGGCCGGTGTCGCCGCCGAAGCACCAGCCCTCGGCCCGGACAATGCGTCCGAGCGACTGGTCTTCGCGCAGGCGCGTCAGCACCTGCAGCGCCCGCGCCACGCCGGCATCGTGACGCTTCATGTAGCCGATGCTGTAGACGAGGTTTTGCTGCCGTGCGGCTTCGACCAGCGAACTGGCCTGGGCCGTCGTGTAGGCCATCGGCTTTTCCGACAGCACGTGCCGCCCGCTGTTCAACGCGTCCAGGACGATCGGGCCGGTGGCACGACGCTTCGTCACGACGACGACGCCGGACACCGCGCTGTCCGCGAGGAGCTCCCGGTGCGTGCTGTAAACCCGGGGGATGCCGAACTTCTGCGCCGCGGCGGCGGCGAGGTCCGGCCGGAGATCGGCGATCGCGACGACGCGGCAGGCGGAATTGGCAGCAAAATTGGCGAGGTGGCACATCTGGCCGACCATGCCCGTTCCGATGATGCCAATGCCTGGCTTCACTGGCTACGATCCCTCAGCGCTTCCGGATCACGAGGAAATGCGCCGGCTGTCCCCAAATGTTGATGAAGGCCGGATCCGACTGGGTGAGGGCGGCGACCGCAGACGCATCCCGTCGCCCGATTGCGCCAAAGATGCGATGGAAGCTGTCGAGCGTCGCAATGATGGCGTCGATGTCGGCGGCATCGTCGGCCAGAATGTCGGTGGTCCGGATCGTCTCGCGCAGCGACGCGAGGCCGGCGACCACGCGCGTCAGGCTCTCGCCGAAGGGATCGTCGATCATGCCATCGACGTCGAGCACCAGCGCCTCGATCGAGGCCGAGATCGCCTGCACGGCATCGGCCTTGCCGACCAGATAGAGCTTTCGTCCGCCGAGGAAGCTCAGCCGGCTGCGGTCGAGATGGCGTCTGGCGCGATGCAGCTTCTCGTCGCCGGCAAGGACTTTCTTGTGCCAGTAGATGTCGAGGCTGTCGCGGTAGGCGGGCCACGCCGAATGGACGTCGAAGCCCTGTTGATGCGCCGCCGCGCACAAGGTGGCCGCGTCGAGGAAGTAGCGATGCCGGACGAAAGGATTTTCCAGCACGTCCATCAGCCAGGATTCGAAGCTGCGGGTGTGCGGAATGCTGTCCCACTTCGCCTCGAACAGCATCTTTGCCGTGTCGAGCGGAGCGCGACCGCCCAATGCCTTGCCGGCCGCATGGATCGCCTTGAGCGCGAGCTCGAAGAAGCCGCCATAGCGCTCGTAATAGGACACGACGGCATAACCGTCCGGATTGAGCAGCCGATGGAAGATGCCGAGCCATTTTTCGCTCGGCTGCACCGTGTAGATGAAGCCCTCGGCATCGATGATGTCGAAGCGGCGCTCGCTGCGGAAGCCCTCGACGTCGGCGAGTGCGAGCTCGCGGAGACGTTGGGTCAGGCCGAAATGTGCAAAGTAGGCCTGGATTTTCGGGTGTGCATGCCGGTTCGGCTCGGCGAGCGTCATGTTCGCGCCCCAACCGGCAAACACCAGGGCGTTCTCGCCGGAATCGGGACCGAATTCGAGCACATCGGCATCGCGGAACAGCCGCGGCGGCAGCACCAGCTTGTCCGAGAACAGCTCGCGCCGCTGGCTGGCGTAGGCCTCGAGCTCGGTGGACGATTTGAAATTCCCGAACGTCGGCAGAACATCCTGACGTTCGTAATAGTTGAAGAGCTTGTACTCAGCCATGCCGCGACCTTAGCGCCGCCTCGAGACGATCGAGCTCGCTCCAGATGTCGTTCGGCGCGAAGATCGCAACGATCTCGAGCGGACGCTTCACGCTCTCGCGCAGCCGGCTGCTGACCTTGGCCTCGTTCTCCTCGTTCACGGCGAGAAGACAGACGAGCGGCGCCGACTTGGCGGCGAGATCCTCGGGCGAACGGATCGGAATGCCGGTGCCGGGCAGGAACAGCCCCTGGCGCTCCTTCTGGTCGTCGACCGAGAGGTCGACGAGATTCGCAAGCTCGTGGGCGTTGGTGAAGGTGCAGGCGCGGCAGCCGGCACCGTAGATGGCGATCTCGGCGCCGTTGGCGCGGGCTTTTTCGAGAATCGGGCGGAGACGCGCGCCATACTCTCTCGCACGCTGACCGAATTTCTCGCCAACGCCGGACGGCGCGGGCGGCGCCGTCACGGCGCCCTTGGCACGGCGGGCTGCGATCGCGAGGCTTCCGCCGCTGAAATTGTATTTCTTCACGGACACCGCCTCGAAGCCGTGGCGCGCCAGCAGCGCGAGCAGGGTCGGTTCGGTGAAATAGCTGACGTGCTCCTCCCAGAGGACGGAGAGGTCTCCCTCCGCTGACCCCGGGGCGAAATCAGGCACGTCGATGAACAGCAAACCGTCGTCGCTGAGCGCGATCTTGACGCAGTCGAAGAAGTTCTCGAAATCGACGATGTGCTCTAGCACCTGGCGCGATATGACGAGGTCGAACTTGCCGGACTGAGCGACAGCATCGTGGGCCATCGCCGGGCTGAGCATGTCGGCATAGACCTTGATGCCGCGCTCGCGGGCGATCTTGCCCGACACCGGATTGGGCTCGACGCCGACCATGACCTTGGTGCCGCGCTCGCGCAGCTTGTCCATGAACAGCCCGTCGTTGCATCCGATCTCGAACACGGACTGGTGCTTGGAGAATTTCGCGATGGTGTCGAGCTCGTCCGCCTGATGCGGCTCCGGCTTCCAGCTGCTGAAATTGTAGTTGAACTGCCGGTACAGAATATCTGGATCGATCGGCTTGACGATCTGGGGCAGGCCGCAATCGCCGCAGGCCAGCACCTCGAACGGAAAGCGTTCATCCTGCTCGTTTCGGCTGCGCCGAAGCCGATGCGCAATCGGCATCAGTCCGAGGTCGATGACCGGACGCAGGTTGGTCGAATGGCAAAGGCGGCAATGGTCAGTCACGGCTTTAACTCTTTGCAGGAGCAGGTCTGGAATCGGCGTTCCGAGCCATTACGGCCCGCGGCTGGCAGCCATTGTACGGCTATATAGGGCCACAGCGTGCACCTCAATTGATAAGTTGAGATCCCCCACGCTGTCCGCCGGCATCTTATCCGATCGTCGGACTCGCGAAAAACAGAGCCGATTCGGCAGGATTTTGCAGTGACTATTCAGGTTGGGGTCCGGCTTCGCGCGAAGCCTCTTTGCCGCGCCGCGGTGGAGGCGGAAGCGCGCGGCCGCTCACTTTTCGGTAGAGTCTTGCCGCGACCGCCACGCCGCAAGCGTTGCGATACCATCCCAATAGTCTTTGCCTGGACCGGTCACGCGGCTGCGGTTCCGTAGCGCGGTGATCGCGGCAACCTGTTCGTCGCTGATTGGCGCTCCCAAGCCCTTCCATGTCAGCAAGATGTAATCAGCTCCGACGTGGAGGACGTCCAGATTGCGCGGCATGCTGTCTGAATCAAAAAGCGGGCTTTGCCCATGCGCCCAGAAATCCAGCCGGTCGCTCTCTATGTAAAAGGCATTCACATTGTGGCGGCGTAGCGCGGCAATGCTGATTGGGGCGGGCCCAAGCAGGACGTCTCCATAATCGGGCAGAAACACCGGATGCAAGGTATCCACGACCCGGCCAGATGGCAGGAGAGGGGACTCGGCGCAGGTCGGCAGAAAACGCAAAGCGGAATTGACGGGGAGGATGTGCCAATCAGCAGGGACGTGACTTGAAACCTCCCGACAGCGGCGTGGATCGAGGTCGTCAAAGGACGGGGAGGTGCCAACCAGGCCGATGCGACCGGTGACAAACGCCAAGGCGCCCTGCATGCGCACGCGCGTTATCTCGCCCTGCGACCTCGCAACCACAGTCGCGACAAGGGCCGCCAAAGCGATCGTCACCATCGCAGAAGGCAGAGAGACGAGGCGAAGTTGCAACTGACGCCGCCGAAAGAGATCGGCGAGCGGCACGATGATTGAAATGGCAATGAGCGGAGTTGCGACCGATCGGAAGGCCAGCATGCGCTCCAGACTTCCATGTGAGGTGAGTGTGATCAGGCTGATGACAGCGAGCAGGCAGAGAGCGAGACCTACGACGAATGGGCCATTTCCTTGCGGGCGCCGTACTCTGAGCACGGCTGCGCACGCGACAATGAAAGCCGGGTATGTCCAGAAGTTCGTGCCAAAGAATAGGCTCCAGAGCACCTCCCGCAGGCGGCCGAAAGCAGCCACGATGTCGCGCATCGAGAATCCTGCATATTTGATGCCCTGCGCGTTGTTTACGTAGACCATGAGCTCGAGGCTCGAGATTTGACGAAAGCGCTCCACGTTGATGAGCGGCATGAACACGCCGATCGGATTGACCTCGGCGATGCCGAGATAGATCTGGTTGACCAGAAGGCTGAGAGCCGCTGTGCCAAGACCGATTGCGGCCACTCCGAGTGGCCGCACGATGCCGCGCGGGCCATGAGCGAACCAGCCGGCGCCCGCTCCCGCCATCAAGAAGGCCGTGGCGATGATCGCCGCCTGGGGGACCATGATGGCGATGGACATCACGGTTGGCACCAAGGCGCGGAAGATCACGCGGGCCTTGGTGGTGGCATAGAGCGGCCCTGCCCAACAGACGAACAGGAGGAAGGCGCCGGTCTCATAGTGAAAGCGCCCCGTCTCCAATCCGATGAAGCTCGACCACATTGCGATCAGGGCCGCGCATCCCGGCAGTATCCAGCCCGTTGTCAGCCGCACCGCCATGCGATGGACCAGAGCCGCGATGGACAGCAAGTAGACGACCGAGAGGATTTGATGAGCCGTCGGACCACCGAAGCTCACGAGCAACATGTCGGCCCCGTGGCCGCGGCCGAGCAAGAACCAGAACAGCTTTGGCTGTTCGGGGTCGAGCCAGAGGGTGTGGCGGTTCTGCAGGTCAGCGAGGAGCGGAAGATAAAGTTGCGGGATATCACCGCGCGTCGCGTCGAGCACGACGCCCTTCACCAGCAGAAGCACGACGGCCGACAAACCGATTAGTCCAACCAGCAGCCACTTCGCAGCCGTAGATGGTATCCAACGGCCACGGGATGGACGCGCAAGGTGCCAGGCGATAATGCCCGTCAAGAATGGGATGGTGATCCACGGGAAGAGCAATCCCGCCGCACCGAGGCAAACGCCAATCAAGACGCACAGAGCAGCGCCGCCGAAGAACTGCAGCACGAGCAAATCCGCGGCGTCGAGGTCGTTGCCTTCGTCGAGGCGGTTGACGAGCAGGGCCCCCATTCCGACAAACGCGATAGCCACGTAGGGAGCGAGGACAGCGAGACACAAGCTGTTCCAGGCGACCAAGGGGCCGCCGCTGAAGAACTGGACCTCGGGAGGAACCTTGATCAGTAGGCCTAAGGCCGCGATGAGGAATGGAGCCGTCATCAAGCCGGCGCGCGCGCTTGTTCGCCAGCCTCCCCAAGACCAGCGTTTACCGGAATGCATGTAGATGTCTCCGCGGAGGATCGCTTTCCGCCGTCAAATCAGCAACCCTCAGCGGCATTTGGACAACTGATCGAGAATCGCGAGGTCTCTTGGCTTGCCGTCTGGTGGCAACTGGTGCCTCACCACCTCAAAGGGCTCGACACCGTAAGCCATTCGATAAATATCCTTCGATCTCGTCCTCAGCGTCGAGATTGCCGCTGCCGTTTCCGGAGTCAATGGCTGATCACCAGCCCGCCACGTCAATAGCCAGTAATGCGGAGTCTCGGCGCGAACCGCAAAACGTCTCGCCAGTTCTTCTTTCTGGAAGAGGTCTGAGAACCCATTCAGCCAAAAATCGCAATTCTCCCTCTGGACGTAGAAAAGATTCACCCCCAACGCGCGAAGCGTGGCTTGCGCCGTATCGGCAGTCCCCAGCGCGACCTTCTTGAAATCGCGCGCGACATCGCTCTGATAGGTATGAATGACCTTGCCTCGCGTGAGGAGCGGCGAGAAATAGCATGGCACCAACGCGCGATAGCCGTTGAGAGGCAGAATGCGCTCAGACCCCGTCGATTGCTGCAGTTCGTCACAGCGCTGCCAGTCCAGGCTGACACGGGGCAACTGGCGAAGGGGGCGCCCGGTCACAAAAGCGACGGTCCCGTCGTCCCTGAAGCTCTGCCAGGGATAGGAAAGGGTTGTCCAGGCGCAGGTGATCAGGAGCGCCAGAAGGGCCACATGAGGCGCGTAGCGCCCGGGGGACCAGGTTGAGGCCAACCGCCGCACGACAACCAGCGCCCAACAGGTGATGGCCACGGTCGCCAGCGGGAATAGCGCGGTGACATGAACGGATAGCCTGATCAGGCTCGGAATATTCAGCGTCATATCCAGAAGTCGGACGCTGGCTACGTAGGCGATGATGATCAAGAGCCCCGCAGCATTGAACGACATTCGCGACTTCGAGGCGCCGGAGCGATCCGGAAACAGCTTCGAGTCGATGTAAGCCACGGTGCAAGTTGCCGCCGCGAGAGCAATGGCAACGAGGAGAACGGACCTGACCTGCTTGAAGAAGGCGAACAACCCCGCCTTGCTGAGGAAGTCGCTGACCTCCAGCGACTGCGCCAGCACGAAATAGTCGAGAATATCGAGGCTTCCGAATTGTGAGAAACGCTCGACCGATGCGGCGCCCCGGAACAGCGAATACGGGTTGGTGGCCGGGATTCCGAGGTAGAGATAATTGACGGAGAAGGCCAACATGCACCCGGCGATCGCTCCGCCCCCGAGCAGCACGCCGGTCATGACGCCGGACAGGTCGCGCTGAAGCGCCTTGGTGAGCACTCCCAACGCCGAGATCAAAAAGACGAACGCGGCGTAGAGCGGATAGGAAGCCGCGACTGCAAAGGCGCAAATGCCGGCGGCGAGCCTGTCTCGACTTTGGGAAGAGCGGATGACGACCAGCAGGAAATAGACGAAGAATGCCGCTGTCTGAAGGTGGTACTTTCCAAACTCCATGATGTGGAGGCCGGGTGTAACGGTCGGCACCGTCCTCGGCCAAGCAAGCCCGAGAATTGCCAGGCCGAGTGCGATCGGGATCGCAGCCTCTTCGCACCGGCGTCCGAAAGCCTGGAATGGAAGAACGAGGCGGGCGAGTTCGAAAATGACAGCGCCGATCCCGACGAAATAGAGAAACGAAATGATCTGGGCGACGTGGGGCGGCAGGAACGTCGCCAGCAACAGGTGCAGCCCGTTTCCGTGACCGATCTCGAAGTCGGAGAAGATGGGATTGTCGGCCGCAAGCCAGATGCTGTGATTTCTCGCGACCTCCGCCAGATACGGGGCGTAGAGCTGTTGAACGTCGGTCGAAATGACATCGGGTATGATGGCGCGGTCGAGGAACACCGTCGCCAGAAGCCAAAGACCCAGCAGCGATGTTGCGATCAGCGGCAAAGTCACCGCGAGCTTCCGCGGCTTCCGAAAGCTGCGGCTGTCCCACAGCAGAACCGCGATCGCCAATCCGAGAACGATTTGTGGGTACAGGATGGAAAGAGCGCCTAGCCCAAATCCCGTCAAGACGAGCGTGGCCGCGCCGACGAAGAACTCGTCGACGCGCTGAGTGGGTTCGTGCCTGATGAGCGAGAACGTCAGGCGGCCGGTCGCCATGATGAACCAGCCGAGATACGGCGTCAGGACGATCCAGGCGAGGACGTAAAATCGCGTTGTCCAGCCACCGTCAAATAGCAGCGTTCGATAAGTGCCGTCGCGGTTCAGGCACCACATGGAAAGAGCGGCCGGCGCGAAAATGAGCGCGCGCCACGACCATGTCTCGACGATGGTACGAAAACGCACCTCGGCAGATGTCATCGCATGGTCTTGTCCGGCGTTGCCCATGCTAGACCGGCGCTGCATCGGTTCGTTCGGCGATGGCCCGCGCCTCCTCAGGGCTGAAGCCGGTGCGCTCGGGCGCGATCAGCCATACCAGCCCGCCGAACAGCCCGACGATCAGGCCGCCAAGACCCAGCAGGACCGATATCGCGAGCGCCTTGTCGGATGCGATCCCGGCGAGGCCAAGCGCAGCGACCATCGCGCCTTCGCGCACGCCCCAGCCTCCGATCGAGATGGGGACCGCGGAAGACAGGATGACGAGCGGGACCAGCACGAAGGCGTCAAGTGCGGTGAGGGGCGCCTCCAGTCCGATCGCGAGGACATAGCAGGTCGCAACGGTGATCAGGTGGACGATAATGGCTGATACGATCAACATTGCCCGCCCTCCGGCCCCCAGCAACGGAGCCCTGACCAGCATCGCGAATTGCACGATCCTGGCCGGCACGGCCGCGATCAGGCGCGGCGGCCACCGGTCCAGCGTCGCCAGGGCGATTGCGCCGAGGCATGCAGCCGCCAGAACGGTCACGATCGCGAAAAGGAGTGAGTTGTCGTGGACACGAGGCAGCAGGAACGGCATTCCCGCCAGGACGATGAGACCGAGCGCCAGCAGCGCCAGGAAGCGATCGGCCACGATGCTGCCGATCGTCTGCGACCATTGCACGCCATTCCGCCGCAGCATCCAGATCCGGACCGCGTCACCGCCCGCGGGTAGCACCTGATTGAAAAAGGTGCTGATGATCAGAATGCGCCAGCCGGCCAGCCATCTCAGGGGCACGCTCATGGCGCGGAGGATCAGGATCCAGCGGTGGCAGAGAATGAAGGTCTGGGCGAACAGCAGCAACACAGCAAGCGCCAGCATGTTCAAGTTGACGGCGAGAAGATCGGCTTTCAGGGACGACAAGTCCTGGCTGCGCAAGAGCAATACCAGGATCCCGATCGACACCGCGAACTTGACCAGGGTAACCAGTGCTTTTGCAGGCGGCTTCATCGTCTGGTTTCGTCCTCGATCATTCACGGCGGGATCGTCGAGCAGCGATAGGGGTCGAAATTTACCGTCTCGCCAGATGCTCCACGGCGAGCGCACCAATCCGCGTGACGTAGTCGTGGACCTCGGCAGCGTCGCCGCCATCCGGGGCCCAGTCGGGAAATGCCGTGCGTGAGGGATCGAACGGGCCGGCGGTGGTTTCGTGGAACACCAGCCATTCCGAGGTGATCAGGATCGAGTGGAAGACCTTTTCGGGCATCCGGTAATAGCAGCGCTTGCCCTGGCCGTAGGGCGCCATCTCGAGGACGTCGCGAATGCGGCCGTCATCCTCGAAGATCACGACCTGCGCAGTGCCCTCGATCACGTGAAACGATTCAGGTTTGCCAAAATGCTTGTGGGGCCGGACATAGGCCTCGCGATGATGCACGATCAGCATCTCGTGCAGGCTGGACGCGGGATCGGGGTGCGTGCACAGCCGGCTGCGCAGACGCGGGTTGCCGGCGGCGATGCGTTTCAGCTCGACGATCGTGGCGTCATCCGCCGTGACGATGGCGTCGTCCGAATAATACACTTCCGGATTTTGCGCGCGTAGCGACGTCGGCCGGCGCAGGCCGGCTTCATTCGAAGAAGATGAACCCATGGTCGCCCCGATAGCCGCATTTGTCGTAGATCCACGCCCAGGTTTCCGGGCCGTGGAAGCTCAGGCAGGTGAGCTGCCAGTAGAGGAGGTTCGCCTTCTCGCGCTCGTTGCGGAACGATTCCACCATCAGATATTTCGAGGTGCCGCGCCCGACGCGCTCGATCTCCGACACCGCGCGGAACACGTCCTCGAGCGGAAGGTTGTGCAGCACGCCGAGCGACACCACGAGGTCGAAGCTGTGATCGGGGTAGGGGAGCTCGACGGCGCTGCCGACCTTCAGCAGCGGCCGCACCTCCTCCTTGGCGTTGGCGATGCCGTAGTCGGAGATGTCGATGCCGGCGATCCTGAGGTCGGGGACAAGCTGGCTGAACTCGTAGAGCAGGTAGCCCTTGCCGCAGCCGACGTCGAGCACGCTCATGCCGGGCTTGATGCCGTAGCGATCGATCAGGGTCTGGGCGAGCGGGCGCCAGCGTCCGTCATAACGATAGCCGCCATAGCCGTAGCGCCGGTCGCCGTCCCAGTAGTCCTGCCCCCATTGCCGCGCGACGGTGGCGGATTCTGCCTTGTCGTGCTCGACCACGCGCTGAACGTAGTTCCGCCTGGTCGATGCGTGCATCGGTTGGAGCAGGTTGATCTCGCTCATGGGGCCCAACCGGTCCGCGGCATCGTCACAGGATGGTGGCGTATTTATTGACCAGCAGGATGTCCTCGACGGCCTGGATGTCCTTCTGCGACGACAGCGTGATCTCCTCGACGGCGGCGTGGAGGTCGCAGCCCTCGCGCAGCACGCGGTCGTAGATCTCCCGTCGCCGTGCCTCGTCGGGCGGCAGCATGAAGATGCTGTAGAGGATCAGGCCATTCAGGCGGGGCAACTCGTCCAGGATGTCCTCGAGCACCATGTAGCTGCCGGGCATGATGTGCTCGACGGCACTGAGCAGAAATTGCAGGTTCTTGCGCCGCGCGTAGTCGCGGATCACGATGTTCTGGACGTGCTGCGGGGTGCGGCTGCCGTTCAGCGGCCGCGCGCCGATATAGCCGCGATGGCCGGCTCGCTCAGCCATGGAAGCCCCCTGGGAGCTTGTATTGCATGCCGACCCGCGTCGCCGGGCGCAACAGGATCGGTTCGAAGAACTCGCCGAAGCGCTTATCCGCGTAGGGCGACATGATGCTCTTGAAGCGGCAGTTCATGCTCCAGCGCGTGCCGGGCTCCTCGTTGACGCGATTGCCGTGCATCAGGGTCTGGTTGAACAGCATCACGTGACCGTAGGGGATCTCGATGAAGGTCGCGTGCGGCTTGATCGTCTTGTACAGCTCCTCGGCGCTGCGCAGGCTTGCCATCCGGTCCTGCATATCGCCGTTCAGCGACGGCGGCAGCAGATACATCGCCTTGGTGTGGTGGACGTCCACCAGCGGCACCCACACCACGACCTCGAACGGCGAGTCGCCCGACCAGACATCGGAATGGGTGGCGAGCAGCGAGGAATCGTCGCCGGGCATCTGGATGCTGAGATTGACGCGGCGCTGCATGCAGAGCTCGTTGCCGACGATGGTCTCGATCGTCGAACGCGCCAGGCGGAAATAAGTCGGCCGGAACCACGGCTCGGCGTTGAGGCCGTTGAAGACGTGCAGCCGCAGGCCGTTGAGATCGTCCACGCTCACTCGTGTGTGGATGCTGTCCAGCATCGCATAGGGATCGTTGCTGTGCGGCAGCTTGAGATAATCGGCCGCCAGCTCGGCGGCGCGCCGCTGGATGCGGTCGAGGCCTGCACGATCGTCGGCAGGCGTGGTGACGAAGCCGTTGTCGATGAAGCGCTGCGCCAGCGCCTGCTCATCGGCCTGAAGGAAGTCCGTATCCGTCATGCAAAATACTCCCGGGCGGTCGCGCAGATATAGCTGATATCGGCGGCCGACAGGAACTGGTTGATGGGAAGCGTGAGGATCTGGTCTGCCTGCCGCTCGGTCACCGGGAACGCGCCGCGGCCTTGACCCAGATGCGCCGCCGCCGGCTGCAAATGGATCGGGACCGGATAATGGATCGCGGTCTCGATGCCCTTGTCGGCCAGATATTTCTGGAAGTCGTTGCGGCGGTCGGTCTGCACCACGAAGGTGTGGAAGGTGTTGAACTCGATGTTGCGGCAGGGCGGAATGAACAGAGGAAGCCCTGCGAGCTCGGCGCGGTATTGCGCGGCGTTGCGCCGCCGACGCTCGATCACGGAGGGCAGGTGACGCAGGCGAATGCGCAGCACCTCGGCCTGCAGCGTGTCGAGCCGTGATACGATGCCCCACTCCTGGACGTCACTGCGGTTGATGAGGCCGTGATTGCGCAGCCGGCGGATTCTTGCGGCGAGCTCGGCGTCGGCAGTGACGAGGAAGCCGGCATCGCCCGCGGCGTTGAGATTCTTCAAGGGGTGGGCGGAGAAGCAACCGAACGTGCCGATGGTGCCGCTCATCCGCCCGTCATAGGTCGAGCCGACCGCCTGGGCGCTGTCCTCGATCACGGCGAGCGCGTGCTTGTCCGCGATCGCCATCAGCGGGGTCATGTCGGCCATGCGCCCGGTCAGGTGTACCGGCATGATCGCCTTGGTGCGCGGCGTGACGGCCGCCTCGACCGCGGCCGGATCGATGTTCTGGTCCGGCAGCACGTCCGCAAAGACAGGCGTGGCGCCGACCGCGATGATCGCGGCGGTCGAGGCCACGAACGAATTCGGCGGGGTGATCACCTCGTCGCCGGGACCGATGTCGAGCGCCCGCAAGGCGAGGATCAGCGCGTCGGTGCCGGAATTCAGCGTCACGACATGGGGCGAGCCGAGATAGGCGGACAATTCCTCCTCGAGCTTTCCGACCGCCGCCCCGCCGATGAAATCGCCGCGCTGGAATACGCCTTCCACCGCCTGCATGATCTCGGTGCGCTCTTCCTCGAACTGGGCGGGAAGATTGACGTAACCGATGCGCCGGCGGCCGGTGTCAGCGTCCATGGCAGAACTTCCTGACGGTCTCGATGACGCGGTCCTGCTGTGCGCGCGTCAGATGCTGGTCGACGGGGAAGCTGATGACTTCCTTGGCGTGGCGATCGGTGACCGGGAAGGTGCCGGGCGCGTAGCCGAGATGCTTGAGGCCTTCCTGCTGATACAGCGGGATCGGATAGTGGATCTTGGCCTCGATGCCGTTGTCCAGGCAGTATTGGTAGAGCTCGTCGCGGCGTTCGGCGAACACCATGTAGAGATGGTAGACGTGCTTCACGTTGGGCCGGCGCGGCGGAACGCGCAGGCCGGGCAGGCCGGCAAGGCCCGCGTCGTAATAGGCCGCGTTCTCGATCCGGCGCCGCGTGATCTCGCTGGTCTGGCCGATCAGCCAGTTGCCGACGACGGCCTGCAGGGAATCGAGCCGCGAATTGCAGCCGAGGATCGCGATCTCGTCGCGGTTCTTCATGCCGTGGTTGCGGATCAGGCGGAGCTTCTCGTTCATGCCGTCGTCATTGGTGACGACGACGCCGGCATCGCCCCAGACGTTGAGGTTCTTGAGCGGATGCAGGGAGAAGCCGGCGGCGATGCCGTGGGTGCCGGAACGCTTGCCGGCGAACTCCGACAGGATGCCCTGGCAGGCGTCCTCGACGACGGGAAGGTTATGGCGCTGCGCGATGGCCATCAGCTTGCCCATGTCGGTGACCTCGCCGGTCAATTGAACCGGCATGATCGCCTTGGTCTTCTTGGTGATGGCGGCTTCGACCTGGTCGACGTTCATGCAGAAGGAATCGTCGCAGTCGACCAGCACCGGGGTGGCGCCGGTTTCCGCGATCGCGCCGACGGTGGCGATGAAGGTGTTGGCGGCGGTGATGACCTCGTCGCCATGGCCGATGCCGAGCGCCTTGAGCGGCAGCTTGAGTGCGTCGGTGCCTGATCCGACGCCGATGGCGTGACGCACGCCGATCAGTTCGGCAAAGCGCTTCTCGAATTCGGCGACGGGCTTGCCAAGGGTGAAGTCACCGGTCGCGACCAGCCGGCCGATCTCGGCCAGGATCGGGGCGGGGTCGGAGAATTGCTCGAGCAGATAGGAATATCGAACGTCGTACATGTGACCCGTCAGGTGGAATGGAGTTGAGGAGCGGAGGTGCGCGACGCCGCGAGCGCGTGCTCGATCGAGGTCGCAATGGCGTTGGGCGCGAGGCCGTGCTTCTTCAGCAGCGAGTCCTGCGAGCCGTAATTGTGCATGAAGCGGTCCGGCAGCGACAGCCGCAGCATCGCGGGCAGGCCGGAGCCGAGCTTGTCGATCAGCGTCTCCGCAACCGCACTGCCGAGGCCGCCGGAGGGCACGTGCTCCTCCAGCGTTGCCACGAGCTTGATGCCGCGGATCGCTTGCAGCAGCGCTTCGGTGTCGAGCGGCTTCACCGTATGCATATGCAGGATGCCGGCGCGAATGCCTTGCGCGGCCAGCAGGTCGGCTGCGGCGATGGCGCGCTGGAGCATGACGCCGGTGGTCACCATGAGGACGTCGCCCGGCGGGCGCATCAGGATGGCCTTGCCGATCTCGAAGCCGTGCTCGGCCTTCGAGACGATGGCATCACCGCCCTTGCCGAGCCGGATGTAGATCGGTCCGGTCCAGTCGAGCGTCTTGTCCATCATGCGCGCGGCCTCGTCGGCGTCGCATGGGCAGACCACCGTCATGTTCGGCAGCGCCCTCATGATGGCGATGTCCTCGATCGCCTGGTGGGTGGGGCCGAGCGGCGCGTAGACGAGCCCGCCGCCATTGGCGATCAGCCGCACCGGCAGATTGTGCAAACAGAGATCGACGGCCACCTGCTCGTAGCAGCGGCGGGTGAGGAAGGTCGCGATGGTATTGACGTAAGGCACGAAGCCTTCCATCGCGAGGCCGGCCGACATGCCGATGATGTGCGCTTCCGAAATGCCCTCGATCAGATGGCGCTTGGGAAACTCCTTGCTCATCGCACGCAGCGTGCCGGCGCCGGGATCGGAGCCGATGTAAAGCACACGCTCGTCGCGCGCGGCGAGCTTGTGGACCATGTTCATCGCGGTGTTGCGCATGGGGAGCCGATCAAAAATCGCCGACGGCGACGCGGATGGCGTCGAGCTCACTGTCGGACAGCTTGTTCTTGTGATGCCAATCGGCGTTGGATTCTGCGGGCGGCAGACCCTTGCCCTTGACGGTATGGCAGATGATCGCGGTGGGCTTGCCCGGTACGGCCGGGACCTGCTTCAGGACGGTGCGCAGGGCGCCGACGTCGTGGCCGTTGAGCTCCTGCACGGCAAAGCCGAAGCTGCGCCATTTGTCCGCGAGCGGCTCCAGCGGCAGCACGTAGTCGGTGGGGCCGTAGCTCTGAAGCTTGTTGTAGTCGATCATCGCGACCAGCTTGTCGAGCCCGTGCTTGGCCGCGCCCATGGCGGCCTCCCACACCGATCCTTCGTTGATCTCGCCGTCGCCGAGCAGCACGAAGGTCCGGTAATTGCGCTCGCGCATGCGGGCGGCGAGCGCAAGGCCGACGCCGATCGACAGGCCGTGTCCGAGCGCGCCGGTCGACGCCTCGACACCCGGCACCATGCCGTATTCGGGATGTCCGCCCAAGATACTGTCGGAGCCGCAAAAGCCGTCGAGCTCCGACAGCGGGAAGAAGCCGCGATCGGCGAGCAGCGCGTAGAGCGCCAGGCACCCGTGCCCCTTGCTGAGGATCGCGCGGTCGCGTTCCGGATCGCGCGGGTTGTTCGGATCGATCCGCAGGATGTCGTCGTAGAGCACGCGGACCATTTCGATCAGCGACAGGGCCGGACCGACATGGCCGCGTCCTGCGGAGCGAACAGAACCAAGGACCAGGCGGCGCAAATAGAGACTGCGCTCGTCCAGCGTGCAGGTGAGGGCGGCTTCAGCGTGGGGTGAGATCTGGATCACGTTGGCAAATCGTTTGATGAAGCCGGCGTGCTTTGTCGAGCTGACCGGCAAGGCGGACCGTCAGATCGCCACCTTGCGCAGCCAAGGCGCGCCGGGAGCGGCTTTCGGGCAAATAGGCATTCAGGACAATCAGGCACCAGATCGCCCCGAACACAGGATACAGTACGTCACGGCGGATCGCAAACGCGTCATCCCTAGCCGCAAAGGCTTGCGTGAGGCGTTCGATGAGGCGATTCGCGCTTGTTGCGGGCAGATCGCTGCCGGGGTGGATCGCGGTATCGGACAGCAGTTTGACCGGATCGTCCCAGCCGAAATATTCGAAGTCGATGAAGCGCAGGCGGCCGTCTTCGCCGCGCAGCGCGTTGTGCAGTCCGAAATCGGACGGGCTCAATGCGCGATGCGCGGGCAGAAGATCCGCTGCGGGATCCCGCCCCAGTTCCGCATAACGTTGGCGGAGCCTTCGGATGGCGACGGCCGTGCTGGGAACCAGGCTGCGGTCGATGAACGTACGCAGCTCGGGGTGATCCTGCGACTCGCGCGTCAACCCGTCGAGGCGCTGCTCGTACTGGGCGATGGCTTCCTCGGGTGAAAAGATGCTGGCTGACGCATTGCGCAAGGTCTGCGCACCTTCGGCGTCGCGCAGCTTCTGCAATTCGATCAGGAAATCGGCCAGTTGGTCGGCATCGTCGTCCCGGGGACGCAGCACCGCCGCGTCACCGTCGAACCATTGATACAGCGCGCAGAACGCATCCGCGTCCTTTGCAATCGGCCGCGGCGTCGATGTAATCCCATGGCGCGACAGAAACGTCAGCGCGTCATATTCCTGTCCCAGCCGGTCGCGCCCGTCGGACGGATAATGCTTGAGGGCGAGGGGTGGACCCTCCGCCATCTCCAGCCGAAACACCCTGTTGTTGCCGCCGGACCGCGCCGGGTGGGCGGCCGCGACCGTTGCTCCGGCAAGGCGGCTGCCGATCGAGATCGCATCCGCTGCGCTGATGTCGGGCTCGCTCATGCCGCAAACACCTCGTCGCGGATGCCGGCCCATGTCGCGATCGGCGTGCAATGTTCGGGGTGCGGGGACTGCGAACGCGTGAACAGGATCGATCGCGTGTCCTTCGGGAAATGCGGCTGCTCGAAGACCTCCACGAGATCGTCGATGAAGATGTCCAGCTCCAGGCTCGCGAGCCTGTCGACCTTGGCTGCCATCGTGTCCTCGAAATAAACATCGCCGCTGGCCACTGCCGCCTCCGCAGCGTCGATGAGGCCGGCGCCACGCAGCCAGCCGCGTGCGGCCTCGCGCAGGTCGGTATGGTCGGGGTCCTGATGACCAAATCGGGTCTTGTGGCTGACGATGTACACCCTGGCGCCGGCCTGTCTGCACGCCGCGAGGAATTCGCGCACGCCCGGATAAATTTCGGCGCCGCCAATGCCCTTGCCGTAGACGAAGCCTTGCAGGCCTTGCCAGGCGAGCTCGCCACCCGTGCGGGATCGCAAGAGATCCCGCACATCGTTCTTCAGCCCCTCCCAGCCCTCCGGCACCAGGTCGCGCTGACGCGCCGCGGCGGCAAAGACCTTGTCGTAGCAGATGATCGTGTTGTCGAAATCGATGCCGATCCGCACGCCGCTCACTTCAGGCTGATGTTCTGCATCATCTTGATGTTGAAATACCGGGGATCGTTGAGCGAGTTCGGCAGGCGGCCGGACCTGAAGGCGTCCACGAGGCCGGACACGGCCTGCTCGATCGTGTGCGTCGGTGCAAATCCGAGTTCGCGGCGGATCTTCTCCGAGGAGACGTGGTAGGAGCGCAGATCGTCGGTCGGCTCGACGGCGACCTCGACGTTGTTTCCGACCACCGATTTGACGATGTCGGCGATCTTCATCAGCGAGTGGTTCTCGTAGCCGATATTGTAGGTCTTGCCGTCGATCTTCGCGTCATCCTGCTGCAGCAGGAACAGATAGGCCGCCGACATGTCCTCGATGTGCAGATTGGGCCGCTTCTGCGTTCCGCCGAACACGCGGATGCGGCCGGTGTTGACCGCGAGGTTGGTCAGGATGTTGACCACGACGTCGAGCCGCTGCCGCGGTGCATAGCCGCAGACGGTGGCGGGACGAACCGTGCAGGTGACGAAGCCGGCCGCGGCCTCTTCGGCGAGGTCGGTCTCGCACATCGCCTTGAACTTGGAGTAGTCCGTGAGCGGCTCGCAGGACAGTTCCTCGGTCACCTCGGCCTCGTCCTTGATGCCGTAGACGCTCGAGGAGGAGGCGTAGATGAAGCGCTTGATGCCGGCCTTCTTCGCGGCGCGCACCATCGGACGGAAGCAGTCGTAGTTGATGGACTTGCCGAGCCCCGGATCGAGCTCGAACGAGGGATCGTTGGAGATGCAGGCGAGGTGGATCACCGCATTGTTGCCGCGCAGGGCCTCGTTGATCGCGGCCTCATCGCGGATGTCGCCCTTGATCAGGCGAAGGTTCGGATTGTTGCGAACCGCGTCGAAGACGGATTCGCCATACATGAACAGGTCGAGCACCGTGACCTTGTGGCCCGCTGCCAGCAACTGGGGAACCAGCACGCTGCCGACATAGCCGGCGCCGCCGGTGACCATCACATTCCATTTCTGATCAATCACTGTCGTTCTCCAGATTTCCGGTTCGCGTTACTTCAACAACGCGGTGACGAATTTGACCAGCGGCGCCTTTTCGACCGAGTTGCGGTGACCGACGATGCCGACCTTGATCGCGCCTGCCGCGTTGCCGATGAAGGCGACGTCCTCGATATTGCCGCCGGCCGCCACCAGCGGCGCCGTGATCGTCAGGAAGGCATCGCCGGCGCCGACCGTGTCGACGACGGTCTTGGTGAAAGCGGGCACGCGCGCGACGCCGGTCTTCGACGAGAATGGGTAGCAGCCGAAGGAGCCGTGCGTGATGATCATGTTGTCGCAATCGATCTTGCCGTGCAGGCGATTCTCGATCACCGACGCGATGTCGCTGAACTTGTCGGTCGCGGCCAGCCGCGCTTCCGGCGCGTCGATGCAGACGTAATCGGCTCGCGGATATTTCGTGATCAGATTGTAGCCGTGGTTTCCGCTGTTGCTCTGGGCGTTGACCGCCAGGAACTTGGAGTTCGCGATGAGCGTGTCGATGGTGCTGGACGCGATCATGCCGTGACCGAAATCGGTGACGATCACCACGTCTCCGCCACGAACGCGCTCGGCGGTGATTCGGTCGATCTCCTTGCGCTCGGCCTCGTCGAGCGGCGTGTCGTCCATGGTGTAGACTTCGAAGAGCTTGTGCAGATAGCCCATCTCGACGTACCGCAATTTGCGGGTCGTCGGTCGGCCCTGAATGCGGATCGGCGTCAGCGTGACATTCGGGCGGACATGCGCGCGAATGAACTCCTCGGGGTAGTCGTTGCCGCCCAGCGTCGTGACGATCTCCACCGACTTGCAGAAGCTCGCCACGTGATTGGCCGCGGCAATGACGCCGCCGGCAAATTGCTCGCCATTCTTGAGCAGAGTGGCGACGATGTTCTCCTTCGAAGCCTTCCCGAGCGCCGTGACGTACTGGTATTCGTCGATGATGGTATCGCCGACCAGCACGACGTGCATGTCCTGGATCTTGTCGATCAGCTTCAGCAGGCGTTCGGCGCCGCCGCCTTCGCGTACCTTCTGGAGGTAGTCGCGCAGGGGGGGATCGTAGATGTCGAAATAGCGGTTCAGCAGCGACGACGAGCTGAAGGTGACGTCGCGCGTGAAGACGATCCGTCCGCCATGACGTTCGACGGCCTCGCGCTCGGTGGCGATCTTGCCGGTGACGTCATCCTCGGGATTCTCGTAGTCCGAGCCCTTCACGTAGGTGTCGGGGCGCACGGTATCGAGGACCGGCTCGGCGCTGGAGGTCCGGTTGATGCCGACCCAGTCGACCGTGCCGAGCGCGGCCAGCATCTCGGCGCGCATGTTCTCCGGAAAGATCGGCCGTCCCGGGCCCTTGTTGACGAAACGGTCGGCGGTAATGGTCACGATGACCACGTCGGCCTCGTTGCGCGCCGCCAGGATGTGCCGGACGTGGCCGAGATGCACCAGATCGAACACGCCGTGGCAGAGCGCGACGGTCAGGCCCTTGGCCTGCGCGGCGCGCGCAATCTCGCCCAGCTCCTCGATCGTCCTGATCTTGTCGTGCGGTGCCGGATGGCCGGTCGGCTTGTCTGTCGCAGCATTACCCATGTGGATTACCCAAAGCGCCGGCAGGTCTCAGATGGCCGGCCTGAAATGATCGACTCGCAGCAACGATATCCGGCGAGCCTGTTCAAGAGCTTGCCTTCTGCGGTGAGCCGTCGTCGTCACCGAGATATTTGAACCAGTCCTTGGTGGCGTCGGCGATCTTGTCGACCGTCCACAAGGGCGCGTCCTTGTACTGATCCATCGACTTCAGCATCGTCGCGACGCCGTCCTCGAATTTCACCTTCGGCGTCCAGTTCAGGACCCGTTTGATTTTGGTGATGTCGGCGTAGGTGCAATCGGGCTCGCCCGGACGCTTGGGAATATGAACCTTGTCGCCGCCGAGAAGCTCGACCAGCCGGTTGACGCTGTAGGTGTTGTCCGAGCCGACGTTGAATATTTCGTGCGAGATATCGGAGCGCGCGGCGGTGACGAAGGCGTCCGCGACGTCGCTGACGAAGGTGAAATCGCGCGTCTGCTCGCCGTCGCCGACCACCGTGAAGGGCTTTCCGGCAAGCTTCTGCGCCATGAAGACGCCGAACACGGCGCCGTAGGTGCCGGTGGTGCGATGGCGCGGCCCGTACACGTTGAACAGGCGCAGCGCGACCGCAGGCAGCTTGTAGACCTGGCACCAGTGCATGACGCACTGCTCGCCGAGATTCTTGGTAAGCGCGTAGGGATACATCGGCCGAATCTCGGCGCTCTCCGGCGTCGGATAGACGTCGGGAATGCCGTAACAGGACGACGAGGCGGCGTAGACGAAGCGCTTGACGCCCGCGTGCCGCGCCGCTTCGAGGACGTTGACCGTGCCGTCGACATTGGCGCGATGATACGGGATCGGGGACTCGATCGAGGGAACGATGTCGGCCAGCGCCGCCAGATGGAAGACCCAGTCGATACCGTGGAAATACGGCTTGATCGACTCGAGATCGGTGACGTCGGCCCGCACGACTTTCAACTGGCTCGAACCGGCGCGTGCGGCCAGATTTTCGGGGCGACCGATCACGAAATTATCGAGCGCGATGACCTCGTGGCCGTCGTCGAGGAGACGATCGACGAGGTGACTTCCAATGAAGCCGGCGCCGCCAGTAACGATGCATTTCATGAGGAACATCCGTGACGCGAATGCCCAGCGAAACAGGCCCGCCAATGTTGAGTGAAACCCGAAAGCCGACTACCAGCCGCTCGCCGACTTTGCAAGTATTATACCTTTGCAATCCTTGGTAATAGCCGGTATCACCCGGTCATGTTGCAATCGAGCCGCCAGCCCATGCCCGCCGTGTCCGTCGATCCCGATCACAAGGCTTTCCTTGACGATTACGTGGGGCGCCTCCACCGCGCGACGGCGATCGACGACGGCGCTTTCGCCGCAATCTCCGCCACCCGCGCCACATGGTTGCGCGCGCGCGAGCAGGGCGGCCGCGTCATCTTCATCGGTAATGGCGGCTCGGCCGGCATCGCTTCGCATCTGGCGATCGATCTGGCGAAGAACGCATCGGTGCCTGCGCTCTGCTTCAGCGACGCGAGCATGATGTCGTGCCTTGCCAACGATTACGGATTCGAGGACTGGATCGCGCACGCCGTGCGGCTGAGCGCACGTGCCGGCGACTGCCTCGTCGCGATCAGCTCCTCGGGGCGCTCGAAGAACATCCTCAACGCGGTTGCGCAGGCGCGGACGATGAAGCTCGACGTGATCACGCTGTCGGGCATGAATGCGGACAATCCGCTGCGCAATCTCGGCGACGTCAATTTCTTCGTCGATAGCCGCAGCTACAACATTGTCGAGACCACGCACCAGTTCTGGATGATGGCCGCGATCGACCTCGTGATCGGTCGCGCGGAATATCCGGCATCCTGAGGCGGGCATCCGATGCAGTCGCGGTTCAAACAGGCGGCCCTGTTTTCGGTAAAGCTGCTGCTGTCGATTGCTGTCCTGGTCTACATCGCGCGCGGTCTCGATCTGCAGCGGTTGCGCAGCCATCTCGTCTCGGTCGATCCTTTGCTGTTCGTCCTGGCGCTGGCGCTGATCTTCTTCCAGACCTTCGTGCTCAACGGCCGGTGGGAGCTGATCATGCGCGCGCTCGGCGTGTCGCTGGACTGGCTCGCGGGCTGGCGGATCCTCATGATCAGCCTCTGGTTCAATCAGGTGTTGCCGTCCTCGGTCGGCGGTGATGCGGTGCGGATGTGGCTGCTGCGCCAGCGCGGCGTGCAGTGGCCGGAGGCGGTCAAGGGCGTTGCAGCCGACCGTTTCACGGCATTGATCGGGCTGATCGCGCTGATGGTGGCCGGATTGCCGTTCCTGTTGTCGCGCGTGTCCGATCAGGCCGCGATCCTGGCCATCGGCGGGCTGACGCTGGCCGGCGTCGCCGGCACCGTGGTTCTGTTGACGCTCGACCGTCTGCCCAAGCGCATCGCCCATCCGGCGATCGCAAGCTTCGTCCGGTTCGGAGCGCTGGTCAGGTTTCTCCTGCTGCAGTCCGAGCGCCGTGCTTTGCTGTTCGGGTCGGCGCTGCTCATCCATCTCGTGACCGCGGCGGCTTGCTTCGCCCTGGCGCGCGGTGTCGGAGCACAGCTTTCGGTGGTGGACGCCGGCATCCTGATTCCGCCCGTGGTGCTGTTGACGGCGGTCCCGATCTCGATCAGCGGGTGGGGTGTTCGCGAGGGGGCGATGGTCGCCTGCCTCGGTCTGGCGGGTGTCCCTTCCGAGGAGGCGCTGTCGGTTTCGCTGCTGCTGGGCGCCATCAGCGTGATCATCGGGCTCGTCGGCGGAGCGATCTGGCTGGCAAGTCCGGAGCGCGGATCGTATTCAGCGGACAAGGCCGCCAAGGCGGCGGAGGAAGCCCCCAGCTACGACGGGCTGGGCAAGGAAGTCTCGAGCCACCCATGACCCGCTTGAGTCCGTTGCTGGCGGTCTGGTCTTCACGGGGTGGGATTGCCTCACCCGATCGCGTATCTCATTTTTCGGTTCCACGATGAAAAATCTGTTCTACGTCCGCCACACCTGCCGCCTCTGTCATTCGGACAAGCAGGAGCTTGTCGTCCCGATGGCAGGCATGCCGATCGGCACGCCGAACTTCCAGGTCCCGGACGCCAGCGTCGACGATCCCGTGTTCCGCGCCGCGGTGCCGATGGCGCTGCATCTGTGCAGGGATTGCGGTCATCTCCAGATTCTCCATGTTGGTAATCCCGAGATCCAGTACCGCAACTACGTCTACACCACTTCGCTCTCGCTCGGTCTGCGCGAGCACTTCGCCGGCTACGCCAACGACGTCGTCAGCCGCTTCGGTGTCGCGCCCGGCTCGCTGGTCGTCGAACTCGGCAGCAACGATGGATCGCTGCTCGGCTTCTTCAAAGAGCGCGGCATGCGGGTGTTGGGTGTCGATCCCGCTGTGGACATCGCGAAGCGCGCGACGGAAGCGGGGATCGAGACCATCGGCGACTTCTTCACCGATGCCATTGGTCACCGCATCCTGCAGAGCCACGGTGCGGCGAGCGTCGTGATCGCCAACAACATGATCGCCAATGTCGACAATCTCGATCCGCTGGTGATCGGGGTTCGCGACGTGCTCGCGCCGGACGGATTGTTCGTCTTCGAAACGCAATACGGCGTCGACGTCACCGAGAAGAACCTGCTCGACACCGTCTATCACGAGCATCTGTCGTATTTTAACATCAAGCCGCTGATCCGCTTCTTTGCCCGGCTCGGCATGGAGCTGATCGACGTCCAGCACATCTGGACCAAGGGTGGCTCGATCCGCGTGACCGTGCAGCGTGCCGGTGGCGCCAAGAAGCCGTCGGCTGAGGTCGCGCGCTTCGTCGCCGAGGAAGAACGGCTGGGCGTCGATCAGCCGGCCTATTATGCGCCCTATGTGAAGCGGATCGCCGCGATCCGCGACGAGCTGGTCGCGATGGCTGATGCCGCCCATGCGCGCGGGCAGCTCGTTGCCGGCTACGGCGTCTCGGTCGGCACCACGACGCTGCTGCCGCAGTTCGGCCTGGAGAACAAGATCGACTTCCTGGTCGACGACGATCCCAAGAAGGGGAACGTGATGGCCGGCCCGGGTTACGACATCCCGATCCTGCCGCCTGCCGCCCTTTACGAGCGCAAGCCGGCGTTCGTCGTCGTCTTCGCCTGGCGTTATGTCGACCCGATCCGGGCCAAGCACGCCCGCTATTTCGCCGAAGGCGGAAAGTTCGTGGTGCCGCTGCCGGGCATTTCCATGGTCGAGCGGGCCGACTGACCGCGCAACGGCGCCGAGGCGGGCGCTCCGGGGGAGCGTCCGGAAGGAACCGGTCGGGCGCTGCGATTGCGCCCTGAAGGGTGGGTGGATAAGCCTTTGATCCGGCTGGGCTCTGCTCTAGCGCCCGGCAAGGTCGGCTGGTCCAGCGGGGCCCTCTATATCTTGACCTTTGGTCCTATCCGCAGTAGATACCCCGCACTCGCAGCCGGCCCGTTAGACGCGGATCTCCGGCGCGGCTTTGAAATCCCCGAACAATCGAGCCCGGTTTCCGGCTCATCCTTCGAGACAGAGGGCTGGGCCAACGGCGGCTGTTCGGATCCCTGAAATTCATTCGCGTCTGTCGACGGACGTTGGACATCAAAACGATGGCAGTCAGCCCTTTCAAGTTCTTGCAGGAAGTGCGCTCGGAGACCGCCAAGGTCACTTGGCCGACCCGCCGCGAGACCACGATCACCACCATCATGGTGTTCGTCATGGTCGCCGTGGCCTCGATCTTCTTCTTCGCCGCCGACCAGATCATCCGTGTCCTCATCACCTACCTTCTGGGCATTCACTGATGGCAACCGCAACCGCTCAACTGTCCGACAAGCGCTGGTACATCGTCCACGCCTACTCGAACTTCGAGAAGAAGGTCGCCGAATCGATCCGCGAGCAGGCCAAGCAGCGCGGGCTCGAGGAGCTGTTTGAGCTGGTGCTGGTTCCGACCGAGAAGGTCACGGAAGTGCGCCGCGGCCGCAAGATCGACGCCGAGCGCAAGTTCTTCCCCGGCTATGTGCTGGTGAAGATGAAGCTGACCGACGAAGCATTTCACCTCATCAAGAACACGCCGAAGGTCACGGGCTTCCTCGGCGCTGAAAACAAGCCGATGCCGATCTCGGAATCCGAGGCCATGCGCATCCTGCACCAGGTGCAGGAAGGCGTGGAACGGCCGAAGGCGTCGGTGTCGTTCGAGATCGGCGAGAACGTGCGCGTGGCCGATGGCCCGTTCGCCTCGTTCTCGGGTGTCGTCGAGGAAATCGACGAGGCGCGCTCGCGCGTGAAGGTCGCGGTGTCGATCTTCGGCCGTGCCACGCCGGTCGAATTGGAATTCGGTCAGGTCGAGAAGGTCTGACCGGGGAGCGCGTGAGACTTCGGTCTCGCGTTAGCAAGAGGCCGTGGGAGGGAGAGGGCGGTTGCCAGCCGCATCCGACCCAGACCACGAACCTGAAACCGCTGGCAGCCTGCCGGCACAACAGGAGTGATACATGGCAAAGAAAGTGACCGGATACCTGAAGCTTCAGGTCCCGGCCGGTGCGGCGAATCCTTCGCCCCCGATCGGTCCCGCGCTCGGTCAGCGCGGTCTCAACATCATGGAGTTCTGCAAGGCGTTCAACGCGCAGACCCAGAAGGAAGAGAAGAACACCCCGATTCCCGTCGTGATCACGATCTACGCCGATCGTTCGTTCACGTTCGAGATGAAGACGCCCCCGATGTCGTTCTTCCTCAAGCAGGCCGCCAAGATCCAGTCCGGCTCGAAGGCGCCGGGCCGCGACAAGGCCGGCAAGGTGACCAAGGCGCAGGTGCGCGAGATCGCCGAGAAGAAGATGAAGGATCTCAATTGCGATTCCATCGAATCGGCCATGAAGATGGTCGAGGGCTCTGCCCGTTCGATGGGCCTGGAAGTGGCGGGGTAAGCGGTCATGGCAATCGGAAAACGTTTGAACAAAGCCCGCGAAGGTGTTGACCGCGAAAAGCTTTATCCGCTCGCGGACGCCATCAAGATGGTCAAGGAACGCGCGAAAGCGAAGTTCGACGAGACCATCGAGGTCGCGATCAATCTCGGCGTCGATCCGCGTCACGCCGACCAGATGGTCCGCGGCGTCGTGACCCTGCCGAACGGCACTGGCCGTACGCTCCGCGTCGGCGTGTTCGCCCGCGGTGCCAAGGCCGATGAGGCCAAGGCTGCGGGTGCCGACGTCGTCGGCGCCGAGGACCTGGTCGAGAAGGTGCAGAACGGCTCGATCGATTTCGACCGCTGCATCGCCACCCCCGACATGATGCCGCTGGTCGGCCGTCTCGGTAAGGTGCTCGGCCCGCGCGGCCTGATGCCGAACCCGAAGATCGGCACCGTGACCATGGACGTCACCGGTGCGGTGAAGGGTGCCAAGGGCGGCTCGGTCGAGTTCCGCGTCGAGAAGGCCGGCATCCTGCAGGCCGGCGTCGGCAAGGCCTCGTTCTCCGAGGAGAAGCTGGTCGAGAACATCAAGGCTCTCGCCGATGCTGTCTCGAAGGCGAAGCCGGCCGGTTCCAAGGGCACCTACATCCAGCGCGTTGCGGTGTCCTCGACCATGGGCCCCGGCGTGAAGGTCGAGCCGGGCACCATTCTCGGCTAAGTCTGAAAATTGCATGAGGCGAGGGGCGGAATTGGGCAACCGATTCCGCCCCTCGTCGTTTGTGGCAGGGCTCACCGGAAACAAGAACAATGGCTGACAAGGTCCTGATCTATTCGCGCTTTCCCAAGACGATGATGGCGCGTTTCGCCGAGCGGTTCGAATTGCTCGACACCGGTGGCAAGCCCGCCGGGGAGGTGTTTTCGGCGGAGGAACTCAGCGGCATCCGCGCACTGCTCACCGCGGGCGGCTCGCCGCTCAGTGCGGAGGCGATGGACCTGTTTCCAAAGCTCGGCGTCATCGTCTGCTACGGCACCGGCTATGACGGTGTCGACCTGAAGGCGGCAGCCAGCCGCAACATCGCAGTCGGCCACAGCCCGGGCGCCAATGCGGCTTCGGTCGCCGACATCGCGATGACCCTGATGCTGGCGACGACCCGGCGGATCCTGGTCGCCGACCAATATGTCCGCAGCGGTGACTGGGCGGCGTCGAAGCAATCGCCGATGATGCGCCCGCAGGCGGGCATGCCCGGCCGCCGTATCGGCGTCTACGGCATGGGCGAGATCGGCCGCAAGATCGCGGCGCGCTGCGCCGCCTTCGAGAGCGAGGTCGGCTATTTCAGCCGGACCAGATACGATCTGCCCTATCAATATTTTCCGACGCTCGAGGCGCTCGCCGACTGGTGCAGCGTGCTGATGATCGCAGTGCGGGCAGGGGCCGAGACCCAGCATGCCGTCAACGCCGACATCCTGAAGCGGCTCGGGGCGGAGGGCTATGTCGTCAACATCTCCCGTGGCTCGGTGATCGACGAGAAGGCCATGGTCTCAGCGCTCACCGACAAGACCATCGCGGGTGCCGGCCTCGACGTCTTCGAGAAGGAACCGCACGCGCCCGACGCCCTGACCGCGCTCCCCAACGTCGTGTTCGCCCCCCATATCGGCGGCCACACCCTCGACTCGCACGTCGCCATGCAAGGCTGCGTCTTGGCCAATCTGACCGCGTTCTTCGAGGGCAGGCCGCTGCCTCATGAGGTCAAATCGGCCTGAGTCGGTCCTTATCGGCCCGGATCAAGCGCCCAGGGCAACGGATTGGAACTGGTGTGAATTTTGCTCTTGGCAAGCAGGCCCGGAGCGGTTAAAGAACCGCTTCCGGACGTGCCGGCCTCGGCTGGCGCGTTCGTGCACGCATTCCGAAAACCGAAGACAGGAGAAATTCCTTTTCAGGACGTCCGTGAGGATTTGCCCGAAAAGGAAGAAAAACCCGTCGGTTGGTGGAGTGCGGGCAGGGGTCGGGCGGTTCGCCGGCTGACCTTGTCCTGTCCAAGACTGCAGGCGCTCGCGGGAAGTTTCGACTTCTCAACGGCTTAATCGCATGGCCTGCATAGACGGGTGAAGACCGGATTTCACTTCGCCTTCCACCTTAAGGGTGGTTGCGAAACGGGTCTGGTTCGGACCTCGACACGCCGTGGGCTCTCAAGAGCTCCCGGAGGGCAGGCTTTGAATCGTCGTCTCGCCCGGCGCGTGTCCGATGGGTTTTGACCCGGAGGTTCAGGTTTTGGGTGGGGCGATGGGTGCAACCCGGCGGTCCCGCTTTCGCGATGACCGCCAACCGGAAAGAGCTTGCTGTGGAACGAGCGGCAAAAAAGGAAGCGGTCGAACAGCTCAACGGGGTCTTCAAGACCACGAGCGTCGCGGTCGTTGCTCAATATTCCGGCCTCACCGTCGCCCAGATGCAGAAGCTGCGCCAGCAGATGAAGCAGGCGGGCGCTGCGGTGAAGGTCTCGAAGAACCGTCTCGCCAAAATTGCTCTTGAAGGCACTGACGTCGTTGCCATCGGCCCCATGCTGAAGGGACCGACCGTGATCGCCACTTCGAACGATCCGGTAGCGGCGCCAAAGGTCGCCATCGAATTCGCCAAGGCGAACGAAAAGTTCGTCATCGTCGGCGGCTCGATGGGGAAGACCGTCCTGAATGTCGACGGCGTGAAGGCGCTTGCCTCGCTGCCGTCGCTTGATGAACTGCGCGCCAAGATCGTCGGCCTGCTTGTGGCCCCGGCGACCAAGATCGCTCAGCTCGCCAATGCGCCCGCGGGCAAGCTCGCGCGCGTCATCCAGGCTCATGCCTCAAAGGGCGAAGCGGCCTGACGCCCTTCGCAAAACTCAAACCCGAACCAGACTTACACGTAAGGAAACTGAACAATGGCTGACTTGCAGAAGATCGTTGACGACCTCTCGAGCCTCACCGTGCTCGAAGCCGCTGAACTGGCGAAGCTCCTCGAAGAAAAGTGGGGCGTTTCGGCTGCCGCGGCTGTCGCCGTGGCCGGCCCGGCTGGTGGTGGCGCTGCCGCCGCTCCGGCGGAAGAGAAGACCGAGTTCACGGTCGTTCTCGCCAGCGCCGGCGACAAGAAGATCGAGGTCATCAAGGAAGTCCGCGCCATCACCGGCCTGGGCCTGAAGGAAGCAAAGGATCTCGTCGAGGGCGCGCCGAAGCCTGTCAAGGAAGGCGTGAACAAGGACGAAGCCGACAAGATCAAGGTCCAGCTCGAGAAGGCTGGCGCGAAGGTCGAGCTCAAGTAAGCACCGCTTACTGGCGAGGTCTCGGGCGAGCGTAAGCTTGGTCCGAGATCCTGCTTGCCCCTCAAAAAGGAGCGAGCCTGATGCAAAAGGCGTGCGACGGAACGTCCCGACGTAGGCCGAACACGAAAAAGTGTGGGGATTTGAGGGTTCGCCCCTCGAATCTCCACTATTGTCGCCCCATATCGGTTCGGCAGCACGAAAGCGCGGTGGGCAGGGATAGCGGATTCCCTGTAAGCCGTTGGGAGAGCAAGCTATTTCGGGCTTTTGCAGTCCGTGAAACGATCGTTGTGACGGGCGGGCGCGCACCAGCGCCCCGCGCGTCGTTTTGCGTTTTGAAGGTCTGAAGAACAGATTCAGGACATTCCGGCCTGAAGCTGAGTCTCCGGCCCCCAAAGCGGGTTCGAAAAATTCAACCCGAGGAGCGGTGGCAGCCGCGTCTCGGACGGTTCGCCCAGAGCGGGCGACGAAAATGAGAGGCCACGATGGCGCAGCAGACATTCACCGGTCGCAAACGCGTTCGCAAGTTCTTCGGACACATCAAGGAAGTCGCCGAGATGCCGAACCTCATCGAGGTTCAGAAGGCGTCCTATGACCAGTTCCTGATGGTCGATGAACCCCAGGGTGGCCGTCTCGACGAGGGTCTGCAGGCGGTGTTCCGCTCGGTGTTTCCGATCTCCGATTTCTCGGGCACCTCGATGCTGGAATTCGTCCGCTACGAGTTCGAGCAGCCGAAATACGACGTCGACGAGTGCCGCCAGCGCGGCATGACCTTCGCGGCTCCCCTCAAGGTGACGCTGCGCCTCATCGTGTTCGATATCGACGAGGAAACCGGCGCGAAGTCGGTGAAGGACATCAAGGAGCAGGACGTCTACATGGGCGATATCCCGCTCATGACGATGAACGGCACCTTCATCGTCAACGGCACCGAGCGCGTCATCGTCTCGCAGATGCACCGCTCGCCCGGCGTGTTCTTCGATCACGACAAGGGCAAGACCCATTCCTCGGGCAAGCTGCTGTTCGCCGCCCGCGTCATCCCGTATCGCGGCTCCTGGCTCGACATCGAGTTCGACGCCAAGGACATCGTCTATGCGCGTATCGACCGCCGCCGCAAGATTCCGGTGACGTCGCTGATGTTCGCCCTCGGCCTCGACGGCGAGGCGATCCTGTCGACGTTCTACAAGAAGATCCTCTACAAGCGGACCAAGGAAGGCTGGCGCGTTCCGTTCGACGCCAATCGTTTCCGTGGCTACTCGACCATCAACGACCTGATCGATGCCGACACCGGCAAGGTCGTGCTCGAGGCCGGCAAGAAGCTCACCGTCCGTGCCGCCCGCCAGCTCCAGGAGAAGGGGCTGAAGGCGCTGCGCATGGCCGATGAGGAGCTGGTCGGCAACTACATCGCCGAGGACCTCGTCAACCCGAAGACCGGTGAGATCCACGCCGAAGCCGGTGAGGAAATCACCGACAAGTCGATGAAGGTGCTCAACGAGCACGGCTACAAGGAATTGCCGCTGCTCGACATCGACCACGTCAATGTCGGCGCCTACATCCGCAACACGCTCTCGGCCGACAAGAACATGACGCGTGAAGACGCGCTGTTCGACATCTACCGCGTGATGCGTCCGGGAGAGCCGCCGACGCTGGATTCGGCGCAGGCCATGTTCCAGTCGCTGTTCTTCGATGCCGAGCGCTACGACCTCTCCGCGGTCGGCCGCGTCAAGATGAACATGCGCCTCGACCTCGATGCGCCCGACACCCAGCGTACGCTGCGCAAGGAAGACATCCTCTCCGTCATCAAGACGCTGGTGGATCTGCGCGACGGCAAGGGCGAGATCGACGACATCGACCATCTCGGCAACCGCCGTGTGCGTTCGGTCGGCGAGCTCATGGAGAACCAGTACCGCATCGGCCTGCTGCGCATGGAGCGCGCGATCAAGGAGCGCATGTCCTCGGTCGACATCGACACGGTCATGCCGCAGGACCTGATCAACGCGAAGCCGGCGGCTGCCGCCGTGCGCGAGTTCTTCGGCTCCTCGCAGCTCTCGCAGTTCATGGACCAGACCAACCCGCTCAGCGAGATCACCCACAAGCGTCGTCTCTCGGCGCTTGGACCGGGTGGTCTGACCCGCGAGCGCGCCGGCTTCGAGGTGCGCGACGTGCATCCGACGCATTACGGCCGCATCTGCCCGATCGAGACGCCGGAAGGTCCGAACATCGGCCTGATCAACTCGCTCGCGACCTTCGCGCGCGTGAACAAGTACGGCTTCGTCGAGACGCCTTATCGCAAGGTCAAGGATGGCCGCGTCACCGACGAGGTCGTGTATCTCTCGGCGATGGAAGAGGGCCGCTACACGGTCGCGCAGGCCAACGTGCCGCTCGACCCGAAGGGCCGCTTCACCGAAGACCTCGTGGTCTGCCGTCATGCCGGCGAAGTCTTGCCGGTGACGCCCGACAAGGTCGACTACATGGACGTGTCGCCGAAGCAGCTCGTTTCGGTGGCCGCGGCGCTGATCCCGTTCCTCGAGAACGACGACGCCAACCGCGCGCTGATGGGCTCGAACATGCAGCGCCAGGCGGTGCCGCTGGTTCGCGCCGAGGCGCCGTTCGTCGGCACCGGCATGGAAGGCGTGGTTGCGCGTGACTCGGGCGCCGCGATCGCGGCGCGCCGTTCGGGCGTGATCGACCAGATCGACGCCACCCGCGTCGTCATCCGCGCCACGGAAGATCTCGATCCGACCAAGTCGGGCGTCGATATCTACCGTCTGATGAAGTACCAGCGCTCGAACCAGTCGACCTGCATCAACCAGCGTCCGCTGGTGAAGGTCGGCGACATCGTCAAGAAGGGCGACATCATCGCCGACGGTCCGTCGACCGATCTCGGTGAGCTCGCGCTCGGCCGCAACGTGCTCGTCGCGTTCATGCCGTGGAACGGCTACAACTTCGAAGACTCGATCCTGCTCTCCGAGCGGATCGTGAAGGAAGACGTCTTCACCTCGATCCACATCGAGGAATTCGAGGTGATGGCCCGCGACACCAAGCTCGGGCCCGAGGAAATCACCCGCGACATTCCGAACGTCTCGGAAGAAGCGCTGAAGAACCTCGACGAAGCCGGTATCGTCTACATCGGTGCGGAAGTCCGCGCCGGCGACATCCTGGTCGGCAAGATCACGCCGAAGGGCGAGAGCCCGATGACGCCGGAAGAGAAGCTCCTGCGCGCCATCTTCGGCGAGAAGGCTTCCGACGTTCGCGATACCTCGCTGCGCGTTCCTCCGGGCGTGCAGGGCACGATCGTGGAAGTGCGCGTGTTCAACCGTCACGGCGTCGACAAGGACGAGCGTGCGCTGGCGATCGAGCGGGAAGAGATCGAGCGTCTGGCCAAGGACCGCGACGACGAGCAGGCGATCCTGGACCGCAACGTCTACAACCGTCTTGCCGAGCTGCTCGAAGGGCGGCAGGGCATTGCCGGCCCGAAGGGCTTCAAGAAGGACACCAAGATCACCCGTGCGGTGCTCGAGGAGTACCCGAAGTCGCAGTGGTGGCTGTTCGCCTCGCCGAACGACAAGCTGATGGCCGAGATCGAGGCCATGCGGAAGCAGTACGACGAGTCGAAGAAGGGGCTGGAACAGCGCTTCCTCGACAAGGTCGAGAAGCTTCAGCGCGGTGACGAATTGCCGCCCGGCGTGATGAAGATGGTCAAGGTCTTCGTCGCGGTGAAGCGCAAGATCCAGCCCGGCGACAAGATGGCCGGCCGCCACGGCAACAAGGGCGTGGTGTCGAAGATCGTGCCGATCGAGGACATGCCGTTCCTCGAAGACGGTACGCACGCCGACATCGTGCTCAACCCGCTCGGCGTGCCTTCGCGCATGAACGTCGGACAGATCCTCGAGACCCATCTCGGCTGGGCCTGCGCCGGCCTCGGCAAGCGTATCGGCCAGACCGTCGATGCGTACCTGTCGAAGCAGGACATCAAGCCGCTGAAGGAGACCTTGAAGAAGGTCTACGGCGAGGACGAGACGATCAAGACGCTCAACGACAACGAGTTGATCGAGCTCGGCCATAACCTCAGCCGCGGTGTGCCGATCGCGACGCCGGTGTTCGACGGCGCCAAGGAAGCCGACATCGAGGAGATGCTGAAGCTTGCCGGTCTCGACGCTTCGGGTCAGTCGACCGTCTATGACGGCCGTACCGGCGATGCGTTCGATCGCAAGGTGACAGTGGGCTACATCTACATGCTCAAGCTGCACCATCTCGTGGACGACAAGATCCACGCGCGTTCGATCGGTCCGTACTCGCTCGTCACCCAGCAGCCGCTGGGCGGCAAGGCGCAGTTCGGTGGCCAGCGCTTCGGCGAAATGGAGGTGTGGGCGCTCGAGGCTTACGGCGCGGCGTACACGCTCCAGGAAATGCTGACGGTGAAGTCGGACGACGTCGCCGGCCGTACCAAGGTGTACGAGGCGATCGTGCGCGGCGACGACACGTTCGAGGCCGGTATTCCGGAATCGTTCAACGTGCTGGTCAAGGAAATGCGCTCGCTCGGCCTCAACGTCGACCTGCACAACTCCAAGGTTGGACCGGCGCCGACGTCGGAAGCGGCCGAGTAACACGACCTTTCATGCCCGGCCTTCACGGCCGGGCATTGGCGCCCCTCCCGATGCCTTGAGGGCAGGGCGCCCTGCTTGAGTGATTTTCGAATTTGCGGCCGGAGGCGACCGGCACGCGAGGAGAAGACGATGAACCAAGAAATTATGAATCTCTTCAACCCGACGACGCCGGCTCAGGTCTTCGACCAGATCCGGATCTCGATCGCGTCTCCAGAGAAGATTCTGTCCTGGTCCTACGGCGAGATCAAGAAGCCGGAGACCATCAACTACCGCACCTTCAAGCCCGAGCGCGACGGCCTGTTCTGCGCCCGCATCTTCGGGCCGATCAAGGATTACGAGTGCTTGTGCGGCAAGTACAAGCGCATGAAGTACAAGGGCATCATCTGCGAGAAGTGCTCGGTTGAGGTCACGCTGTCGCGCGTCCGGCGCGAGCGCATGGGCCATATCGAGCTCGCAGCCCCCGTCGCCCACATCTGGTTCCTGAAGTCGCTGCCCTCGCGCATCGGCCTGCTGCTCGACATGACGCTGAAGGATCTCGAGCGGATCCTCTACTTCGAATACTACGTCGTGCTCGAGCCGGGCCTCACCGCGCTGAAGGACCGCCAGCTGCTGTCGGAAGACGAGTATCTGAAGGCGCAGGACGAGTACGGCCAGGACAGCTTCACCGCCATGATCGGCGCGGAAGCGATCCGCGAGCTGCTCAAGGGCATGGACCTCGAGAAGCTCGAGGCGACCTTGCGCCTGGAGATGCAGGAGACCGACTCCGACATCAAGCACAAGAAGCTCGCCAAGCGCCTGAAGATCGTGGAAGCGTTCCGCCACTCCGGCAACAAGCCGGAATGGATGATCATGACCGTGGTCCCGGTGATTCCGCCGGATTTGCGTCCGCTGGTGCCGCTGGACGGCGGCCGCTTCGCGACGTCGGATCTGAACGACCTCTACCGCCGCGTCATCAACCGCAACAACCGCTTGAAGCGGCTGATGGAGCTCCGCGCGCCCGACATCATCATCCGCAACGAGAAGCGCATGCTTCAGGAAGCGGTCGATGCGCTGTTCGACAACGGCCGCCGCGGCCGCGTCATCACGGGCGCCAACAAGCGCCCGCTGAAGTCGCTCGCCGACATGCTCAAGGGCAAGCAGGGCCGCTTCCGTCAGAACCTTCTGGGCAAGCGTGTCGACTATTCGGGCCGTTCGGTGATCGTGGTCGGTCCCGAGCTGCGCCTGCATCAGTGCGGCCTGCCGAAGAAGATGGCGCTCGAGCTGTTCAAGCCGTTCATCTATTCGCGGCTCGACGCCAAGGGCCTGTCCACCACGGTGAAGCAGGCCAAGAAGCTGGTCGAGAAGGAGCGGCCCGAGGTCTGGGACATCCTGGATGAGGTCATCCGCGAGCATCCGGTGCTGCTCAACCGCGCACCGACGCTGCATCGTCTCGGCATCCAGGCGTTCGAGCCCGTGCTGATCGAGGGCAAGGCGATCCAGCTTCACCCGCTGGTCTGCTCCGCGTTCAATGCCGACTTCGACGGCGACCAGATGGCCGTGCACGTCCCGCTGTCGCTCGAAGCGCAGCTGGAAGCGCGCGTCCTGATGATGTCGACCAACAACATCCTGCACCCGGCGAACGGACAGCCGATCATCGTGCCGTCGCAGGACATCGTGCTCGGTCTCTACTACGTCTCGATCATGCGCGAAGGCCTGCCCGGCGAGGGCAAGGTGTTCGGCGAGATGGCCGAACTCGAGCACGCGCTGCACGCGAAGGTCATCCACCTCCACACCAAGATCAAGTACCGGTGGGAAGGCATCGACGAGACCGGCAAGATCTCGAAGCGCTGGATCGAGACCACCGCTGGCCGCGTCATGCTCGGCAATCTGCTGCCGAAGAACCCGCGCGTCCCGTACGAGATCATCAACAAGCTGATGACCAAGCGCGAGATCTCGGGCGTCATCGACCAGGTCTACCGCCACTGCGGCCAGAAGGAGACGGTGATCTTCTGCGACCGCATCATGGCGCTCGGCTTCTACAACGCGTTCAAGGCCGGCATCTCGTTCGGCAAGGACGACATGGTCGTGCCGCACTCCAAGTGGAAGATCGTCGACACCACCCGTACGCTGGCGAAGGATTTCGAGCAGCAGTACAACGACGGCCTGATCACCCATGGCGAGAAGTACAACAAGGTCGTCGACGCCTGGTCGAAGGCCACGGAAGAAATCGCCAAGGCGATGATGAAGGAGATCTCCTCCACCAAGAAGACGGCGAGTGGAGCGGATGCCGACATCAACTCGATCTACATGATGGCTCACTCCGGCGCCCGCGGTTCGCCGGCCCAGATGCGCCAGCTCGCCGGCATGCGCGGCCTGATGGCCAAGCCGTCGGGCGAGATCATCGAGACGCCGATCATCTCGAACTTCAAGGAAGGCCTTTCGGTTCTCGAGTACTTCAACTCGACCCACGGCGCCCGCAAGGGCCTCGCGGACACCGCGTTGAAGACCGCGAACTCGGGCTACCTGACCCGTCGTCTCGTCGACGTCGCGCAGGACTGCATCATCACGCAGAGCGACTGCGGCACCAAGCTCGGCATCAAGATGCGCGCCATCGTCGATGCCGGCACCGTGGTGGCTTCGCTCGGCTCGCGCATCCTCGGACGCACGGCCTGCGAAGATATCCGTGACAGCTCCGGCAAGGTGATCATCAAGCGCGATACGCTGATGGAAGAAAGCCATCTGGACGCCATCCAGCAGGGTGGTGTGCAGGAGGTGAAGATCCGCTCGGCGCTGACCTGCGAACTCGTCAACGGCATCTGCGGCAAGTGCTATGGCCGCGACCTCGCCCGCGGCACGCCGGTCAACCACGGCGAAGCGGTCGGCGTCATCGCGGCGCAGTCGATCGGCGAGCCGGGCACCCAGCTCACCATGCGCACCTTCCATATCGGTGGTGCGGCGCAGCTCAACGAGCAGTCGTTCGTCGAAGCCAACTTCGACGGCAAGATCGTGATCCGGAACAAGGCCATCGCCCGCAACAGCGAAGGCCACCTGGTCGCGATGGTGCGCAACATGGTGGTGGCGATCGTCGATGCCGACGGCACCGAGCGTGCGACGCACCGCGTTCAGTACGGTTCGCGCCTGCACGTCGACGAAGGCGACATGGTCAAGCGTGGCCAGCGCATCGTCGAGTGGGATCCCTACACCCGTCCGCTCCTCACCGAGGTCGAAGGTACCATCGGCTTCGAGGATCTGGTCGAGGGGCAGTCGATCTCGGAAACGCTCGACGAAGCCACCGGTATCGCCAAGCGCGTGGTCATCGACTGGCGCTCGACCCGCGGCGGCGCGGACCTGCGTCCGGCCATCGTGGTCAAGGGCAAGGACGGCAAGGTGCTCAAGCTCGCCCGTGGCGGCGATGCCCGCTACATGCTGTCGGTCGACGCCATTCTCTCGGTCGACGTCGGCGCCAAGGTCAATCCGGGCGATATCCTCGCCCGTGTCTCGACCGAAAGCGCCAAGACGCGTGACATCACCGGCGGTCTGCCGCGGGTGGCGGAACTGTTCGAGGCACGGCGTCCGAAGGATGCGGCGATCATTGCCGAAATCTCGGGCACCATCCGGTTCGGACGCGACTACAAGAACAAGCGTCGCATCTCGATCGAGCCGATGGACAAGACCGACGAGCCGCGCGAGTACCTGATCCCGAAGGGCAAGCACATCCACCTTCAGGACGGCGACGTCGTCGAAAAGGGCGACTTCATCGTGGAAGGCAACCCGGCGCCGCACGACATCCTGGCGGTCAAGGGCATCGAGGAACTCGCGGCCTACCTGGTCAACGAGATCCAGGAGGTCTACCGGCTCCAGGGCGTGCTCATCAACGACAAGCACATCGAGGTGATTGTCCGTCAGATGCTCCAGAAGGTGGAAGTCACCGACCAGGGCGACACGGACATGATCTCCGGCGAGCAGGTCGACAAGATCGAGTTCGACGCGCTGAACGAGAAGGCGAAGGAAGAGGGCAAGAAGATCGCTACGGGGACGCCGGTTCTGCTCGGCATCACCAAGGCGAGCCTCCAGACCCGCTCCTTCTTCTCGGCGGCCTCGTTCCAGGAGACCACCCGCGTCCTCACGGAAGCGGCGGTCAACGGCAAGGTCGATCCGCTCGAAGGCCTCAAGGAGAACGTCATCGTCGGCCGGCTAATTCCGGCAGGCACCGGCGCCTCCATGGCCAAGATTCGCGAAGTCGCCATGAAGCGCGACAAGCTGATCCTGGACGAGCGCGAGAAGCAGGCGGCGGTCGTGTCGCCCGCGCCGGAAGCGGAGCTTCCTGCGCTGCCGCCCGCGGAATGATCGTTCATCCGTAGGACTACCGAGGACAATGAAAAGGCCGGCGAAAGCCGGCCTTTTTGTTGCTTTGCTTGTCTGTTGCGATGCGAGATCAACCTTTGTTCATCTTTCCTTCAGCCGCAAAAGCGCTTCTGCTAGGAGAGTTTAGACCGGTGGTCCCGTGAAGGGGGCGGGCCGGAGACCACGGAACTCACATGCTTGATCTTGCAATCGTAGGCGGCGGCCCCGGCGGGCTGATGAGCGCTTGGTATCTGAAGCGCAAGCTCGGCGACCTCTGTCGCGTCACCATCTACGAGGCCTCCGATCGGCTCGGCGGCAAGATCGTCACCCGCAAATTCGATTCCGCGCCCGCGATGTACGAGGCCGGCGTTGCCGAGATCTACGACTACTCGATGACCGGGCCGGATCCGCTGCGCGAGCTGATCCAGCATTTCGGGCTGCAGACGATTCCGATGGATGCCGAGCAGGTGCAGTTCGGCGGCGAGCTTCTCGACGACGTGCCGGGCATGCGCCGCAAGTATGGCGCCAAGACCGCCGCGGCGATCGAGGCGTTCCGCAAGCGTTGTGCTGAGGCGATGTCACCGATCGAATATTACGAGGGCGTCGGCGCGCACGACAATGAGAATCCCTGGGCCTACAAGACCGCCGAGCAGGTGCTCGACGAGGAGGTCGAGGACGAAACCGCAAAGCGGTTCTTCAAGGTGATGGCACGCTCCGACATCGCCACCGAGAGCCACAACACCAACGGCCTCAACGCGCTCAAGAACTATCTGATGGATGTCGACGGCTATATCGGCCTCTATTCCATCCAGAACGGCAACGAGCAGTTGATCGAATGCCTGCAGTCGGAGGTCAACGCCGACATCCAGCTCAATCACCGCGTGCTAACCGTCGGCAAGGCGCCGACCGGCCGCTACCAGCTCAAGATGATGAACGGCAAGGGACCGGAGACGCGCGACTTCGATCTCGTGCTGGTCTGCCTGCCGCATTCCTGGCTCGCCACCATGGGGTGGGAAGGCGAACAGCTCCGCAAGTCGATGGTCAAGCACGTTTCTTACTTCGACCGTCCCGCGCACTATTTGCGCGTCTCGATCCTGTTCGACACGCCGTTCTGGGGCGAGAAGATTCCAGGCGCCTGGTTCATGTCGGAAGCCTTCGGCGGCTGCTGCGTCTACAACGAGGGTGCGCGCCACGACGTCGGCAAGCACGGCGTGTTGAACTGGCTGATTCCCGGCTCCGACGCGCTGGCCTTCGCCAATCTGTCCGACCAGGAGCTGATCGATGCCGCGCTGAAATCGCTGCCGGCCTCGCTCGGCGATGCGCGCCTGCATTTCATGGAAGGCAAGATCCATCGCTGGTTGTCGTCGGTGAACGCGATTCCGGGCGGCCTGCCGGTGCGCGATGTCATGACCAATCACCGGCCCGAGCCGAAGGAGCATCCCGGCATCGTGGTGGTCGGCGACTATCTGTTCGACTCGACGCTGAACGGCCTGCTCGACTCCTCGGATGCGGCAACCGACATCATCCTGACCGAGATGATGCGCCTGCGCCGCGAGCGCGCGCAGGACGACAAGCCGCTCTCCGACAAGATCGATCGGGACTATTTCGAGAACTATCGCGGCCTCGGCCCCTATCACGAGGCATGGCGCCACTTCACCGATCCCGATTACCTCACCCGGCTGCTCGGCATCGTCTGGGGCAAGACCAAGGGTGCCAAGCTGCTCGTCGCGGGCTCGGCCAGCGGCGAATTGGTCGGCGCGCTGCGCGAGCGCGGCATCGATGCCTTCGGCATCGAGAGCAACCGCGCCATCCACGCCAGGACGCCGAAGGCGCTGAAGAAGTACAACAAGCTCGGCTCGATCACCGACATGCCGTTCAAGGACGGCGCGTTCGACTTCGTGTTCGAGACCAGCCTTTGCCACGTTTCCCCGAAGCAGGTGGTCCGCGCAATCAAGGAACTGAACCGCGTGGTCAAGACCGGCCTCGTGTTCGGCTCGATTACCTCGGACATGGCGCCCGCGCTGATCGACCGCTACGACCTCCTGCGCGGGGTCAAGAAACTCGGCACGTGGTGGGAATGGTCCGAACTGTTCTTCGGCAACGGTTTCGACCTCTCGATGCACCGCAAGGATTGCACCGATGCGCTCTGGGAGGCGACGCTCGCCGCCAACAAGGGGCCGGGGCAGTGGTACGCCGACGCCGACAGCCTGCGCTATTCCTTCTTCGACAAGGTCGAGGACGAGGACGAGGATTAGCCGCGGGGCGCGTGTCGAATTCGCCAATTGTTTTGCCGAATTCATCCTGATCGCATAGAATCGGTGCAATAGCGGCTTTCCGCTATGTCCTGCTTTCTCTGCGGTCATGCCGGCCGTCAGCATCGGTTGGTTTCATGGCATCCAAGCCTTTCTCGCCCGACAAACAGAAGCTCGCCGCCGAAGAGGCGGCCGAGCTCGACGACAAGCTCGCGTCGACTGCCAAGCCGGACCTCGAAGACGACGAGGATGCCGAAGACGAGGCGGATGACGAGCTGGAGCTCGACGACGATGATGAGGACGAGGACCTCGTCGTCTTTACCGCGCGCGAGGCCGCGGGCGCGCTCGCGACCATCGTCGGGTTCGTCAAGCCGTTCCTGGCGAACTACAAGCGGATGCTGTCCTTCGTGGCGTTTGGCGTCTGCGTCGAGACGCTGTTCAACGTCATCATGCCGCTCAGCCTCAAGTTCCTGATCGACGACGCGCTCGGGGAGGAGGACTTCCAGGCGCTGTACAAGATCCTCGGCGTGCTCGCCGTCGCCGGCATCTTCACCTCGATCGTCGCGGTCTGGTACGAGCGCTGGGACGCGCGGCTGGCCGCCTGCATCATCTCCGACGTCCGCAAGCGCCTGTTCGAGCACGTTCAGGACCTGCCGGCGGCCTATTTCGGCCGCACCAAGCGCGGTGAGATCCTGTCGCGCTTCTCCGTCGACCTGTCGGCCTTCGAAGGCTCGGTCAAGACGTTTGCCAACAGTGCCGCGCTGCCGTTTCTGGAGCTGATCGCCGGCATCATCCTGATGGTGTTCCTGAACTGGCAGCTCGCGGCGGTCGCGCTGCTCGTGTTCCCGATCACACTGATCGGCCCGCGGATCCTGACGCCCAAGGCGGTGCAGGCCAATTACGAGCAGAAGCTCAACGAGAGCGCGCTGCTCGGCATGGTGCAGGAGAACGTGGCGGCGCAGGCCGTGATCAAGGCGTTCAGCCTGCAGCGCAAGATGTTCGGCTTCTTCACCTTCCGCAACCACGAGGCGCGCGACAAGATCGCCTCAGCCGCGTTCCTGTCGACCATGGTGGAGCGGACGGTCACCATCTCGGTGCTGATGCTGCACCTCGTGGTGCTCGCGATCGGCGCTTATCTTGCCACCAAGGGCCAGATCACCATCGGCACCTTCGTCACCTTCGAGAGCGCCTTCTGGGAGGTCTCCTACAACATCGCCCATGTGATGCATTTCATCCCGGTGTCGATCTCCTCGGCGGCGGCGATCCGGCACATGCAGGAGCTGCTGGACGAGCCGACCCGCGCTGCCGACCGCCCCGGCGCGCCCGATTTGCCGCGCATCACCAACGACATCACGTTCGATCACGTCACCTTCCAGTACGAGGGCAGTCAGACCCCGGTGCTGGACAATCTCAGTCTCAAGCTCAACGCGGGCAAGCGCATCGCGATCGTGGGCCCCAGCGGCTCCGGCAAGAGCACGTTGCTCAATTTGATCCTGCGGCTCTACGTGCCCGACGAGGGGCGGGTCACCATCGACGGCGTCGACGTCCGCAAGGTGACGCTGGATTCGCTGCGCCGGAGCATGGCGGTGGTGTTCCAGGAGAACATGCTGTTCAACATGTCGATCCGCGAGAACATCCGGCTCGGCAAGGAGGGCGCGACCGACGAGGAGGTGGAGGAGGCCGCCAAGAAGGCCGAGATCCACCGCTATATCATGAGCCTGCCGCAGCGATACGACACGCCGGTCGGCGAGCGCGGCGACACCCTGTCGGGCGGTCAGCGCCAGCGCATCGCGATCGCGCGCGCGGTCATCCGCAACCCCTCGGTGCTGCTGCTGGACGAAGCCACCTCGGCGCTGGACCAGACCACGGAAGCCGCAATCAACCGCACGCTGCTCAAGGTCGCCAAGGGCCGCACCATGATCTGGTCGACCCACCGCCTGACCTCGGTGGTGGAGATGGACGAGATCATCGTGATCTCAGGGGGCAGGGCGATCGAGCGCGGCTCGCATGCCCAGCTGCTCGCCAAGAACGGGACCTATCGCAAGCTGTGGAACGACCAGATCCATCAGCCGCACGGCGCGGCGGCTCACGCCGACGACGGCAGGGACGATGAGGACGAAGACGACCTCGAGGATGCCGAGGACGAGGACGACGAGGAGGAATGACCGAGCAAGTTCGGCTCCAGCTCGAAGGCGCCTCCAAGCGGCCGCAGCAGGCCTTGAGCCGACCAGGCGATGAAGCGGGCCCAGCGCTGCGCCGTCCAGTAGGGGCTCGTACCGATCGAGACTGAGCGGAAGTCGAACGCCTTCGCCGCCGACCATTCGTCACAGGCCCGCTTGACCGGATCTGCGTAGAAGGCAGCGATCTTGGCCGCACTCATCCCGTCGCAGGCGAGCCAGGCCGGGATGTGGACGTTGCAGAGCCGCTCGACGTCGGTGAAGACCTTGTCGCAGCCGGTGCCGGCGACCGGGCAGGAGGTCGCGAAGGCATCGCCCACCAGCACGAGGCCGGGCTGGCCGCGGCAATCGTTCACGTAGAGATCGACCGGGCGGATCTTGATCTCGCCCGGGATCTCGAACGGGCCGGTGACGGCCTCGAGCCGGGGCAGGGCCGCATCCAGCGTCTCGGTCGGGGCGCGGCGCAGCTCGCGCAGCCAGGGGTCGTCGCAGGCGCGATAGACGAACAGATTGGCGCGCATCCGCGTGCCGACCGGAAACAGCGTGATGTACGGGATGCGGTCGCTCGGACGTTCGGAGAAGTAGGTCAGAGCCGGGAAGGCGAATGCTGAGCGCCCGACCGGGACGATGTCGAACCCGATCGAGATCGAATGGCAGGCGCTGATGACTTTTCGGGCGATGCCGAGCTGGTGGCGCAGGCCGACATTCAGGCCATTGGCGAGCACCACCAGGCGGGCCGAGATCGTCTCGTCATTGGAGAGCACGACCCGCTGCCGCTCCTCGCTCGTCTCGACGGCGATGGCCTTGGCGCAGATGCGCTCGACGGAAGCGGGGATTTCGTCGCGGACCGCGTTGACCAGGGAATCGTAGAGGATGTTGAACTGCCGGCTCGGTGCCTTGTCGAGCAGGCGGCCGAAGCGGGCGATCCAGTTCTCGCCGGTAAAGGTCGCGCGGCGCAGCACTGATTCTGCGATTCCGGTCTTCAGGAATCGCCCAACCTGCTCCTGACCACTGAGTTTCTCGACGCGAAAGTCCGTCGGATAGCTCTCATGCGGATCGATCAGGACGGTCGAAATGCCGGCCCGGCCGAGCATCGCGGCGGCGGTCGAGCCCGCCAATCCGCCGCCGATAATGGCAATGTCGGTGTACCGCATGGCGCCCATTTCCTGCCGAAGGGCCCAGATTGACGCATCAACAGGAAAAAAAGCCTTAGCCCTGGTTATAAAAGTACTTTTCGCCCGGGTATAATAATTCTCAAGCTGGCGGAACCGAGAGTCCGTTCCCATATCGGAGTGGTGCGGCGAGGGCGGCAAACCGCGATTTTGACAGGCTCCTGAAGCGCTTCGTGGCTGTCGTTTCGCCTTGACTTGATCGATTCTCACGCATAGAAAGCGCCTCACTTAACGACAGGCGGTGAGCATCGCCAGCGTCGGAACGGGCCACCCGTTAGATCCCCAAGGACTAAAGCCACCAGGGATCGCTAAAAGGCGGGCACCAACCTCGACGAATGCCGCTCAAACGCTGTCGATCATAGCTAGGCAATGCCAGTGCGATTCTAGTTCTCTTGAGCTTATTCTCTTGAGATCGAATTCGGATGCATGACCTCAGTGCGCGGGCCGCGGCTTTATGCTGATCGGCCTCAATACTGCGGTCCTCTGTGGCGTCGAAGCGCTTTCCGCCCGTTGATGGGGCGGTTGGCGCGATTTCGCTTTGTGCGGATTGTTCCGCGGAAGGCGACCTCGTCGGGCGGGTAGCTCGAAAGAATTTGCAGTCCCGGCGACGGGCTGCGGCAAGACAGCGGATCCGAAAAGGGTCTGCGACAGAACAAAGGGTAAGGCCAGGATGCCGACGATCAACCAGCTGATCGCTCAACCGCGTGAAGTGCAGAAGTCGCGCAAGAAGGTGCCGGCGCTGCAGCAGTCGCCGCAGAAGCGTGGTGTTTGCACCCGCGTCTACACCACGACCCCGAAGAAGCCGAACTCGGCGCTTCGTAAGGTCGCCAAGGTGCGCCTGACCAACGGCTTCGAGGTGATCGGCTACATCCCCGGTGAAGGCCATAACCTCCAGGAGCACTCGGTGGTCATGATCCGCGGCGGTCGCGTCAAGGACTTGCCCGGCGTGCGCTACCACATCCTCCGCGGCGTTCTGGATACCCAGGGCGTCAAGAACCGTAAGCAGCGTCGTTCGAAGTACGGCGCGAAGCGTCCGAAGTAAGCGGGAACCAGCTCCATGTCTCGTCGCCACTCAGCGGAAAAGCGCGAAGTCCTTCCCGATCCGAAGTTCGGGAACATCATCGTCACGAAGTTCATGAACTCGGTGATGTACGCCGGCAAGAAGTCGGTCGCCGAAGGCATCGTCTACGGTGCGTTCGGTATCATCGAAACCAAGACCAAGCAGAACCCGCTCGGCGTGTTCGAGCAGGCACTCGAGAACGTCATGCCGACGATCGAAGTGCGCTCCCGCCGCGTCGGCGGCGCGACCTACCAGGTTCCGGTCGAAGTTCGTTCGACCCGCCGTCAGGCGCTGGGCATCCGCTGGCTGATCTCCGCTGCGCGTGATCGCAACGAGAAGACCATGACCGAGCGGCTCTCGGCCGAGCTCCTGGACGCGTCGAACAACCGCGGGAATGCCGTCAAGAAGCGTGAAGACGTGCACCGGATGGCGGAAGCCAATCGCGCCTTCTCGCACTATCGCTGGTAACGGCGACACACGGAATCTAAGGAACACCCTATGCCCCGCGTTCATGCCATAGAGAATTACCGCAACTTCGGTATCATGGCGCATATCGATGCCGGTAAGACGACGACCACCGAGCGCATCCTCTATTACACCGGCAAGAGCCACAAGATCGGCGAAGTGCACGAAGGTGCCGCGACGATGGACTGGATGGAGCAGGAGCAGGAGCGTGGCATCACGATCACCTCGGCTGCGACCACTGCATTCTGGGCCGGCAAGCGCCTGAACATCATCGACACCCCCGGCCACGTCGACTTCACCATCGAAGTCGAGCGTTCGCTGCGCGTGCTCGACGGCGCCGTCTGCGTGCTCGACTCGAACCAGGGCGTCGAGCCCCAGACCGAGACCGTCTGGCGCCAGGGCGACAAGTACAAGGTTCCGCGCATCGTCTTCGCCAACAAGATGGACAAGACCGGCGCCGACTTCTTCAAGTGCCTGGCCGACATCGTCGACCGCCTCGGCGCCAAGCCGATCGCGATCCAGCTTCCGATCGGTGCCGAGAACAACTTCAAGGGTCTCGTCGACCTCGTGAAGATGCAGGGCATCATCTGGAACGATGAATCGCTCGGCGCGAAGTTCGACTATGTCGACATCCCGGAAGATCTGGTCGAGCAGGCCAAGGAATACCGCGAGAAGATGGTGGAAGCCGCCGTCGAGCTCGACGACGACGCCATGGCCGCCTATCTCGACGGCAAGGAACCGGACGAAGAGACGCTGAAGCGGCTGATCCGCAAGGCGGTCCTGACCGGCGCGTTCTATCCCGTGCTGTGCGGCTCGGCCTTCAAGAACAAGGGCGTTCAGCCGCTGCTCGACGCCGTCGTCGACTATCTGCCGTCGCCGATCGACGTGCCCGCGATCAAGGGCACCGACGATCGCGGCAACGAAGTCGTGCGCAAGGCGGACGACAAGGAGCCGCTCGCGCTGCTCGCGTTCAAGATCATGGACGACCCGTTCGTCGGTACCATCACCTTCTGCCGCATCTACTCCGGCGTTCTGCAGAGCGGCACCGGCGTCGTGAACTCGACCCGTGAGAAGAAGGAGCGCATCGGGCGCATGCTCTTGATGCATGCGAACAATCGCGAAGACATCAAGGAAGCCTATGCCGGCGACATCGTCGCACTGGCCGGCCTGAAGGAAGCGCGCACCGGTGACACGCTGTGCGATCCCGACAAGCAGGTGATCCTCGAGAAGATGGAATTCCCCGAGCCGGTCATCGAGATCGCGATCGAGCCGAAGTCCAAGGCCGACCAGGAAAAGCTGGGCGTGGCTCTGGCCAAGCTCGCTGCGGAGGATCCGTCCTTCCGCGTGTCGACCGACCAGGAGTCCGGCCAGACCATTCTCAAGGGCATGGGCGAACTCCACCTCGACATCAAGGTCGACATTCTCCGCCGCACCTACAAGGTCGACGCCAACATCGGCGCGCCCCAGGTTGCGTTCCGTGAGCGCGTCACCAAGAAGGCCGAGGTCAAGTACACTCACAAGAAGCAGACCGGCGGTACCGGTCAGTTCGCGGAAGTGTCGATCGTGGTCGAGCCGAACGAGCCCGGCAAGGGCTACGAGTTCGAATCCAAGATCGTCGGTGGTGCGGTTCCGAAGGAATACATCCCCGGCGTTGAAAAGGGCCTCAACAGCGTGATGAGCTCTGGTGTCGTCGCGGGCTTCCCCGTGGTCGACGTCAAGGTTCAGCTCGTCGACGGCAAGTATCACGACGTCGACTCGTCGGCGCTCGCCTTCGAAATCGCATCGCGCGCGGCATTCCGCGAAGCCTTGCAGAAGGGCAAGTCCGTCCTGCTCGAGCCGATCATGAAGGTCGAAGTGGTGACCCCGGAAGACTACACCGGCTCGGTCATCGGCGACCTGAATTCGCGGCGCGGTCAGATCCAGGGTCAGGACATGCGCGGCAACGCCAACGTCATCAATGCGATGGTGCCGCTCATGAACATGTTCGGTTACGTGAATAACCTGCGCTCGATGAGCCAGGGGCGCGCAACCTTCACCATGCAGTTCGACCACTACGCAGAAGCGCCGGCCAACGTGTCGGCAGAAGTCCAGAAGAAGTTTGCCTGATTGTCGTCGGTCACGAACTGACGATTGAACGGAGAGTCAAATGGCCAAAGCAAAGTTTGAACGTAACAAGCCGCACTGCAACATCGGCACCATCGGTCACGTCGACCATGGCAAGACGTCGCTGACCGCGGCGATCACCAAGGTTCTCGCCGAAGCCGGCGGTGCAACGTTCACCGCGTACGATCAGATCGACAAGGCGCCGGAAGAGAAGGCGCGTGGCATCACCATCTCGACCGCGCACGTCGAGTACGAGACGCCGAACCGCCACTACGCCCACGTCGACTGCCCCGGCCACGCCGACTATGTCAAGAACATGATCACCGGCGCCGCCCAGATGGACGGTGCGATCCTGGTCGTGTCGGCCGCTGACGGCCCGATGCCGCAGACCCGCGAGCACATCCTGCTCGCCCGCCAGGTCGGCGTGCCCGCACTCGTCGTGTTCCTCAACAAGTGCGACATGGTCGACGATCCGGAACTGCTCGAGCTCGTCGAGCTCGAAGTCCGCGAGCTGCTCTCGAAGTACGACTTCCCGGGCGACAAGATCCCGATCATCAAGGGTTCGGCGCTCGCCGCTCTCGAAGATTCCGACAAGAAGCTCGGCCACGACGCCATCCTCGAGTTGATGAAGAACGTCGACGAGTACATCCCGCAGCCGGAGCGTCCGATCGACCAGCCGTTCCTGATGCCGGTTGAAGACGTGTTCTCGATCTCGGGCCGCGGCACCGTCGTGACCGGCCGTGTCGAGCGCGGCATCGTCAAGGTCGGCGAGGAAATCGAGATCGTCGGTCTCCGTGCGACCCAGAAGACCACCGTCACCGGCGTCGAAATGTTCCGCAAGCTGCTCGATCAGGGCCAGGCCGGCGACAACATCGGTGCGCTGCTCCGCGGTACCAAGCGCGAAGACGTCGAGCGCGGCCAGGTGCTGTGCAAGCCGGGTTCGGTCAAGCCGCACACCAAGTTCAAGGCTGAGGCTTACATCCTCACCAAGGAAGAGGGCGGTCGCCACACCCCGTTCTTCACCAACTACCGTCCGCAGTTCTACTTCCGCACCACCGACGTGACCGGTGTCGTGCACCTGCCGGAAGGCACCGAGATGGTGATGCCGGGCGACAACATCGCGATGGAAGTGCATCTGATCGTGCCGATCGCGATGGAAGAGAAGCTCCGCTTCGCGATCCGCGAAGGCGGCCGCACCGTCGGCGCCGGCGTCGTCGCCTCGATCATCGAGTAATTACGAGAACAGGGATCGGCGAGTAGCGAATGGTGACATTCGCTATTCGCTATTCGCCACCCCACTGAAGAGAGACCACGGCAATGAACGGCCAAAACATTCGTATCCGTCTCAAGGCGTTCGACCATCGTATCCTCGATACGTCGACCCGCGAGATCGTGAACACGGCGAAGCGCACCGGCGCGCAGGTCCGCGGACCCATTCCGCTGCCCACCCGCATCGAGAAGTTCACCGTCAACCGTTCGCCCCACGTCGACAAGAAGAGCCGCGAGCAGTTCGAGATGCGCACTCACAAGCGCTTGCTCGATATCGTCGATCCGACCCCGCAGACCGTCGATGCTTTGATGAAGCTCGACCTGGCCGCCGGTGTCGACGTCGAGATCAAGCTCTAAGATTTTTGGATCCCGTTCGCGCAAGCGGACAGAAAGAACAGGAAGCAAGCCGATGCGCTCCGGAGTGATCGCACAAAAGGTCGGGATGACGCGGGTCTTTACTGAGGCCGGCGAACATATCCCCGTGACCGTGCTGAAGCTCGGCAATTGCCAGGTCGTGGGCCACCGTACCGAAGAGAAGAACGGTTACGTCGCGCTCCAGCTTGGTTCTGGCAGCCGCAAGACCGTTTACATGCCCAAGGCGGAGCGCGGCCAGTTCGCGGTCGCCAAAGTCGAGCCGAAGCGGCAGGTCGAGGAATTCCGCGTCACCGCGGATGCCATGATCCCGGTCGGCGCCGAGATCCTGGCCGACCACTTCGTCGTCGGCCAGTTCGTCGACGTCACCGGCACCTCGGTCGGTAAGGGCTTCGCCGGCGGCATGAAGCGCTGGAACTTCGGCGGTCTGCGGGCCACCCACGGCGTCTCGGTCTCGCACCGCTCGATCGGTTCGACCGGTGGCCGTCAGGACCCCGGCAAGACCTGGAAGAACAAGAAGATGCCCGGCCACATGGGTGTCGACCGCATCACCACGCTCAACCTTCGCGTCGTTCAGCTCGATGTCGAGCGCGGCCTGATCCTCGTCGAAGGCGCCGTTCCCGGCTCCAAGGGCGGCTGGATCCGCGTGCGCGACGCCGTCAAGAAGCCGCTGCCGAAGGAAGCTCCGAAGCCCGGCAAGTTCAAGGTTGCCGGTGGCGAAGCCGAGGCTGCGGCCCAGCAGGAGGGTGCGTGAGATGGAATTGAAGGTCACCACCCTCGAAGGTAAGGAAGCCGGCTCGGTCCAGCTGTCCGACACCATTTTCGGCCTCGAGCCGCGCCAGGACATCATTGCGCGTTGCGTGCAGTGGCAGCTCAACAAGCGTCAGGCCGGCACGCACAAGGCCAAGGGCCGCGCCGAGATCTGGCGCACCGGCAAGAAGATGTACAAGCAGAAGGGCACCGGCGGTGCTCGTCACGGCTCGGCCCGCGTGCCGCAGTTCCGCGGCGGCGGCCGTGCCTTCGGTCCGGTGGTGCGTTCGCACGCCACCGACCTGCCGAAGAAGGTCCGCGCGCTGGCGCTGAAGCATGCGCTCTCGGCCAAGGCCAAGGACGGCGATCTCGTCGTGATCGAGAAGGCCGCGCTGGAAGCCGCCAAGACCAAGGCGCTGCTCGGTCACTTCTCGGGTCTGGGTCTGACCAACGCGCTGATCATCGACGGCGCCGAGCTCAACAACGGCTTCGCCGCTGCGGCCCGCAACATCCCGAACATGGACGTGCTGCCGATCCAGGGCATCAACGTCTACGACATCCTGCGCCGTCAGAAGCTCGTTCTGACCAAGGCCGCCATCGATGCGCTGGAGGCGCGCTTCAAATGACGAAGAACATCGAGGCTCGCCACTACGACGTGATCCTGTCGCCGGTCGTGACCGAAAAGGCCACGATCGCCTCGGAGCACAACAAGGTGCTATTCAAGGTGGCCGCCAAGGCGACCAAGCCGCAGATCAAGGAAGCGATCGAGAAGCTGTTCGACGTCAAGGTCAAGAGCGTCAACACGCTGGTCCGCAAGGGCAAGACCAAGATCTTCCGCGGCAATCTCGGCTCGCAGTCGAACACCAAGCGCGCGATCGTGACCCTCGAAGAGGGCCACCGGATCGACGTCACCACCGGTCTGTAAGGTCGTACGACGATGGCACTGAAGACATTCAATCCTACGACGCCGGGTCAGCGCCAGCTGGTCATGGTCGATCGTTCGGCCCTCTACAAGGGCAAGCCGGTCAAGGCGCTCACCGAGGGCAAGCACTCCTCGGGCGGCCGCAACAACACCGGTCGCATCACCGTGCGCTTCCGTGGCGGTGGCCACAAGAAGACGCTGCGCACCGTGGATTTCAAGCGCGAGAAGATCGACGTCCCCGCGACCGTCGAGCGTCTCGAGTATGATCCGAACCGCACCGGCTTCATCGCGCTGATCAAGTATCAGGACGGCGAGCAGGCCTACATCCTGGCGCCGCAGCGCCTGGCCGTGGGTGACACCATCATCGCCGGCAACTACGTCGACGTGAAGCCGGGCAACGTCATGCCGCTCGGCAACATGCCGGTCGGCACGATCATCCACAACATCGAGGTCAAGATCGGGAAGGGTGGCCAGCTCGCCCGTTCCGCGGGCACCTATGCCCAGCTCGTCGGCCGCGACCAGGACTACGTGATCATCCGCCTGAACTCGGGCGAGCAGCGCCTGGTGCACGGCCGTTGCCGCGGCACGATCGGCGCGGTGTCGAACCCGGATCACATGAACACCTCGATCGGCAAGGCCGGCCGCAACCGTTGGCTGGGCCGCAAGCCGCATAACCGCGGTGTTTCGATGAACCCGATCGACCATCCGCACGGCGGTGGTGAAGGTCGTACCTCGGGCGGCCGCCACCCGGTCACCCCGTGGGGCAAGCCGACCAAGGGCAAGAAGACCCGCACCAACAAGTCGACCAACAAATTCATTCTCCTAAGCCGCCACAAGCGGAAGAAGTAAGGAACGCCGGACATGGTTCGTTCAGTCTGGAAAGGCCCGTTCGTCGAGGGTTCTCTGCTCAAGAAGGCAGATGCCGCCCGCGCGTCCGGCCGTCACGACGTCATCAAGATCTGGAGCCGTCGCTCGACGATCCTGCCGCAGTTCGTCGGCCTGACCTTCGGCGTCTACAACGGTCAGAAGCACGTGCCGGTGGCCGTCAACGAGGAAATGGTTGGTCACAAGTTCGGCGAGTTCTCGCCGACCCGGACCTTCCATGGCCACTCCGGCGACAAGAAAGCCAAGAAGGCTTGAGGATTAAACGATGAGCAAACCTAAGCGCGAACGGAGCCTCGCCGAGAACGAGGCCAAGGCGGTCGCCCGGATGCTGCGGGTGAGCCCGCAGAAGCTCAACCTGGTCGCCCAGCTCATTCGCGGCCGGAAGGCAGCTGCTGCGCTCGCCGATCTGCAGTTTTCGCGCAAGCGGATCGCGGTCGACGTGAAGAAGTGCCTGGAATCGGCTATCGCCAATGCCGAGAACAACCACGATCTCGACGTCGACGATCTCGTCGTGGCTCAGGCCTTCGTCGGCAACGGCCTCGTGATGAAGCGCTTCGCCGCTCGCGGCCGTGGCCGTTCGGGCCGTGTCTACAAACCATTTTCGCAGCTGACGATCATCGTTCGTCAGGTCGAAGCCGAAGCAGCCGCTTAAGGGCGCAGGAGAACACGATGGGTCAAAAGATCAATCCGATCGGTCTGCGTCTCGGCATCAACCGCACCTGGGATTCCCGCTGGTTCGCCGGCAAGCAGGAATACGGCAAGCTGCTGCACGAGGACGTCAAGATCCGTGAGATCCTGCACAAGGAGCTCAAGCAGGCGGCCGTCGCCCGCATCGTGATCGAGCGTCCGCACAAGAAGTGCCGCGTCACCATCCACTCGGCTCGTCCGGGCGTGGTGATCGGCAAGAAGGGCGCCGACATCGACAAGCTGCGCAAGAAAGTCGCGGACATCACCTCGTCCGACGTCGTCATCAACATCGTCGAGATCCGCAAGCCGGAGCTCGATGCGACGCTGGTGGCCGAGTCGATCGCGCAGCAGCTCGAGCGCCGCGTGGCGTTCCGCCGTGCCATGAAGCGCGCGGTTCAGTCGGCGATGCGTCTCGGCGCGGAAGGCATCCGCATCAACTGCTCGGGACGTCTGGGCGGTGCGGAAATCGCGCGCATGGAGTGGTACCGCGAAGGTCGCGTGCCGTTGCACACGCTGCGCGCCGACATCGACTACGGCGTTGCGACCGCGTTCACGACCTTCGGCACCTGCGGCGTCAAGGTCTGGATCTTCAAGGGCGAGATCCTCGAGCACGATCCGATGGCCCAGGACAAGAGAATGGCCGAAGGCGAGACGGGTGGCAGTGGTGATCGTGGTGGCCGTCAGCGCCGCGATACGGCTGCAGCCTAAAGCCGCACAGGAATTTGAGGGCTTAAAGCCATGATGCAACCTAAGAAAACGAAGTTCCGGAAGGCGCATAAGGGCCGCATCCACGGCGTTGCGTCTTCGGGCGCGACGTTGGCGTTCGGCCAGTTCGGCCTGAAGGCGACCGAGCCTGAGCGCGTCACCGCGCGCCAGATCGAAGCCGCTCGCCGCGCGCTGACCCGCCACATGAAGCGCGCCGGCCGCGTCTGGATCCGCGTGTTCCCCGACGTTCCGGTGTCGAAGAAGCCGGCCGAAGTCCGCATGGGCTCCGGCAAGGGTTCGCCGGAATTGTGGGTCGCCCGCGTCAAGCCGGGCCGGGTGCTGTTCGAGATCGACGGCGTCAACACCCAGACGGCGCGTGAGGCGCTGACCCTGGCGGCCGCCAAGCTGCCGATCAAGACGCGCTTCGTCGAGCGCATTGCGGAGTAATGGCCATGGCCCAGATGAAGATCGAAGACATCCGCGCGATGAGCCCCGACCAGCAGGACGACGCCGTCCTGAACCTGAAGAAGGAGCGCTTCAACCTGCGCTTCCAGCGCGCCACCGGGCAGCTCGAGAACACCTCGCGCCTGCGCGAGGCCCGCCGTGACATCGCCCGGATCAAGACCGTCGCCGCGCAGACGCGCGCGAAGAAGAAGTAAGAGGCTTACGAAGATGCCGAAACGTACTTTGCAGGGCGTGGTCGTCAGCGACAAGCAAGCCAAGACCATCGTGGTGCGCGTCGATCGCCGCTTCACGCACCCGATCTACAAGAAGACGATCCGCCGTTCGAAGAACTACCACGCGCACGACGAGAGCAACGAGTTCAAGCCGGGCGACATGGTGTGGATCGAGGAATCGAAGCCGATTTCGAAGTTGAAGCGCTGGGTCGTGATCCGGGGCGAGCACAAGAAAAGCGCCTGATCTGTTGGCTTTAGCCGACTGACTTCAGGGAAATGTTGAGCGCCGGCTGGGCTGGCGCAAAGAGAAGAGGACGAGGTGCATCAATGATTCAGATGCAGACCAACCTCGACGTGGCCGACAATTCTGGCGCACGCCGTGTCATGTGTATCAAGGTGCTCGGGGGCTCCAAGCGCCGCTACGCCACGATCGGCGACATCATCGTCGTTTCGATCAAGGAAGCAATTCCGCGTGGCAAGGTGAAGAAGGGCGACGTGATGAAGGCCGTCGTGGTGCGCGTCCGCAAGGACATCCGCCGCGCCGACGGTTCGGTCATCCGCTTCGACCGCAACGCCGCCGTTCTGATCAACAACCAGTCCGAGCCGGTCGGCACCCGTATCTTCGGGCCCGTGCCGCGCGAGCTGCGCGCGAAGAACCACATGAAGATCATCTCGCTCGCGCCGGAGGTGCTGTGATGGCTGCCAAGATCCGCAAGGGCGACAAGGTCGTCGTGCTGACCGGCCGCGACAAGGGCCGCACCGGCGAAGTGTTCGAAGTGCGTCCCGACGCCGGCACGGCGCTCGTGCGCGGCATCAACATGGTCAAGCGTCATCAGAAGCAGACGCAGGCCCAGGAGGGCGGCATCATCTCGAAGGAGTCGCCGATCCAACTGTCCAACATCGCGTATGTCGGCAAGGACGGAAAGCCGACCCGCGTCGGATTCAAGATTCTGGCGGACGGCAAGAAGGTCCGCATCGCCAAGAGCTCGGGAGCTGAGATCGATGGCTGAGGCCGCTTACACGCCGCGCCTGCGCGCGGAATACGATGCGAAGATCCGCACGGCCATGACCGAGAAGTTCGGTTATGAGAACGTCATGCAGGTTCCGCGTCTGGACAAGGTCGTGCTGAACATGGGCGTTGGCGATTCCGTCAACGATCGCAAGAAGGCCGAGACCGCCGCTGCCGAGCTGACCCAGATCGCCGGCCAGAAGGCGATCGTGACCTATTCGCGTATCGCGATCGCGACCTTCAAGCTGCGTGAGAACCAGCCGATCGGCTGCAAGGTCACGCTGCGCAAGGCCCACATGTACGAGTTCATCGATCGCCTGGTGACGGTCGCGCTGCCGCGCGTCCGCGACTTCCGCGGCCTGAACCCGAAGAGCTTCGACGGCCGCGGCAACTACTCGCTCGGCATCAAGGAGCACATCATTTTCCCCGAGATCGACTTCGACAAGGTCACGGAAGCCCGCGGCATGGACATCACCGTCTGCACCACGGCCAAGACCGACGAAGAGGCGAGGGCCTTGTTGACCGCTTTCAATTTCCCGTTCCGGCAGTGAGACGCTGACCTAAAGCCTCTCAAACGCGGATACCCAGGAGCCAAGCATGGCAAAGAAGAGTTCAGTCGAGAAGAACAACCGGCGCAAGCGGATGGTGAAGAACGCCGCCGCCAAGCGCGAGCGGTTGAAGGCGATCATCGCCGACAAGAAGCTGCCGATGGAGGAGCGTTTCGCTGCGACGTTGAAGCTGGCGGAAATGCCGCGCAACTCGTCGGCAACCCGCATCCGCCTGCGCTGCGAGCTGTCGGGCCGCCCGCGCTCGAACTACCGCAAGAACAAGCTGTCCCGTATCGCGCTGCGCGAACTTGGCTCCAAGGGCATGGTCCCGGGCCTCGTGAAGTCCAGCTGGTAAGGAGGGTCGTTTAGATGTCTACGCACGATCCAATCAGCGATCTGATCACCCGTATCCGCAACGCGCAGATGCGCTCCAAGACCAAGGTCTCCACGCCTGGCTCGAAGATGCGCGAGAACGTGCTCGAGGTCCTCAAGTCCGAGGGCTACATCCGCGGTTACGCCACGCTCGAGCACTCCTCGGGCCGCAGCGAGATCGAGATCGAGCTGAAGTATTTCGACGGCGAGCCCGTCATCCGCGAGATCGAACGTGTTTCCAAGCCCGGGCGTCGCGTCTACGCCTCGGTGAAGAACCTGCCGCGGGTCAACAACGGGCTCGGCATTTCGGTGTTGTCGACGCCGAAGGGGATCATGGCCGACCACAGCGCGCGCGACGCGAATGTGGGCGGTGAAGTCCTCTTCACGGTGTTCTGAGAAGGATTTTTGATCCATGTCACGTGTTGGCAAAAGGCCTGTGGCGGTTCCGTCGGGTGTGACCGCGACCGTCGATGGGCAGACCGTCAAGATGAAGGGGCCGAAGGGCCAGCTTCAGTTCGTCGTTCATGACGACGTCGAGGTGAAGCTCGAGAGCGGCCAGATCATGGTCAAGCCGCGGCTCGAGACCAATCGCGCCCGCGCGCTCTACGGTACCGCTCGCGCCCAGGTCGCGAATCTGGTCGAAGGCGTCACCAAGGGCTTCGAGAAGAAGCTCGAGATCACCGGCGTCGGTTACCGCGCCGCGATGCAGGGCAAGAACCTGCAGCTCGCGCTCGGCTACAGCCACGACGTGATCTACACGATCCCCGAGGGGATCACGATCACCGTGCCGAAGCCGACCGAGATCACGGTGACGGGCAGCGACATCCAGCGCGTCGGCCAGGTTGCGGCCGAGATCCGCGGTTATCGCCCGCCGGAGCCCTACAAGGGCAAGGGCGTGAAGTATGTTGGCGAATTCATCTTCCGCAAGGAAGGCAAGAAGAAGTAACGGAGCCGGTCATGTCCAAAGCCAAGGTTACCAATGCCCGGCGCAAGCGGAGTGTGCGGCTGAAGCTGCGCCGCTCCGGTGGTGGTCGTCCGCGTCTGTCGGTGTTCCGCTCGTCCAAGCACATCTACGCCCAGGTCATCGACGACCTGAAGGGCGAGACGCTGGCCTCTGCCTCTTCGCTCGAGAAGTCGATGCGCGACGGCGGCAAGACCGGCGCCGACATCGATGCGGCGAAGGCGGTCGGCAAGCTGCTGGCCGAGCGCGCCGCCGAGAAGGGCGTCAAGGAAGTCGTGTTCGATCGCGGCAGCTACCTCTACCACGGGCGCGTCAAGGCTCTTGCCGACGCAGCGCGTGAGAGCGGGCTGAGCTTCTAACAGAATTTGAGGATTGAGGCGCAAGCCTCTGAAGGATTGGAAAAATGGCAGAACGCGAACAACGTGGTGGACGCGATCAACGCGGCGGCGGCGGACGTGAACGCAGGGAGCGCGAGGAGCGCGACAGCGAGTTCGTCGACAAGCTCGTCCACATCAACCGCGTGGCCAAGGTCGTCAAGGGCGGCAAGCGCTTCGGTTTCGCAGCGCTGGTCGTGATCGGCGACCAGAAGGGCCGCGCCGGCTTCGGTCACGGCAAGGCACGCGAAGTGCCGGAGGCGATCCGCAAGGCCACCGAGTCCGCCAAGCGCAACCTGACCCGCGTCTCGCTGCGTGAGGGCCGCACGCTCCATCACGACATCGCCGGCCGTCATGGCGCGGGCCGTGTCTACCTGCGTGCAGCTCCCGCCGGTACCGGCATCATCGCCGGCGGCCCGATGCGCGCCGTGTTCGAGACGCTCGGCGTCCAGGACGTGGTCGCCAAGTCGATCGGCTCGTCGAACCCCTACAACATGGTTCGCGCGACCTTCGACGCGCTGAAGCATCAGGATTCGCCGCGTTCGGTCGCAGCCCGCCGCAACATCAAGGTATCCACTCTGCAGTCCCGCCGTATCGGTGGTGATGCCGAGGCGGCTGCCGACTAACGGAAGCTCTGGAGTAGACTCCCATGGCCAAGGCCAGCAAGACGATCAAGCTCGAGCAGACCGGCAGCGCGATCCGGCGCCATCACTCGCAGCGCTCGACGCTGATCGGGCTCAAGCTCAACAAGATCGGTCGCACCAGCGAACTGCAGGACACCCCGGCAGTCCGTGGCATGATCGAGAAGGTTCACCATCTCGTCCGCATCGTCGACGAGAAGTAAATAAGGAGAAGGGCGATGAAGCTCAGCGATATCGCCGACAACGCCGGCTCGCGCAAGAAGCGCATGCGCGTCGGCCGTGGCATCGGTTCGGGCAAGGGCAAGCAGTCCGGCCGCGGCGGCAAGGGTCAGACCGCGCGTTCGGGCGTGCGCATCAAGGGTTTCGAAGGCGGCCAGATGCCGATGCATCGCCGTCTGCCCAAGCGCGGCTTCAACAACATCTTCCGTGTCGAGTTCGCCGAGATCAATCTCGACCGGCTCCAGGAAGCGGTCGATGCCAAGAAGATCGACGCCGGCAGCGTCGTGAACGTCGAGGCCCTGGTGAAGGGCGGCGTGCTGCGCCGGCCGAAGGGTGGTCTGCGGCTGCTCGGCCGCGGCGAGCTCAAGTCCAAGCTCAACATCGAAGTCCACGGCGCCACCAAGACCGCGATCGCCGCGGTCGAGAAGGCCGGCGGCTCGGTGAAGATCCTCGCCCCTGCCAAGGAAGAAGGCGAGGCGGCGTAACAACTGCGTCATTGGCCCGCGGCTCGCGGGCCTTTACGCGTGCGGGACGTGGACTTATCGAAGCCGAGCCCCAGATAATGTCCGGTGTCCGGTATAATGTAGCCCGGCCGCGGGCATGACGGCGCAATAGGCGGCGGGAGAAAGTCCAAGATGGCCTCTGCAGCGGAACAACTGGCAGCCAATCTCAATTTCGGTGCGTTTGCCAAGGCTGACGAACTGAAGAAGCGCATCTGGTTCACCCTGGGTGCGCTGCTCGTTTATCGGCTCGGGACCTACATCCCGCTCCCCGGCATCGATCCCAATATCTGGGAGCAGGTGTTCCGCTCCCAGGCGGGCGGCATCCTCGGCATGTTCAACATGTTCGCCGGCGGCGGCATCCACCGCATGGCGATCTTCGCCTTGAACATCATGCCGTATATCTCGGCCTCGATCATCATCCAGCTCCTCACCACCGTCTCGCCGCAACTCGAGGCGCTGAAGAAGGAAGGCGAGTCCGGCCGCAAGCTGCTGAACCAGTACACCCGCTATCTCACGGTGATCCTGGCCGCGTTCCAGTCCTACGGCATCGCGGTGGGCCTCGAGGGCGCCGGCAACGTCGTCAGCGACCCCGGCCTGTTCTTCCGCCTGTCCACCGCGATCACGCTGACCGGCGGCACCATGTTCCTGATGTGGCTGGGCGAGCAGATCACCTCGCGCGGCATCGGCAACGGCATCTCGCTGATCATTCTCGCCGGCATCGTCGCCGAGCTGCCCGCCGCGCTCGCCAACATGCTCGAGCTCGGCCGTCAGGGCGCGATGTCGACCGGCCTGATCCTGGTCGTCATCATCATGGCGGTCGCCGTGATCGCCTTCATCGTGTTCATGGAGCGCGCGCAGCGCCGCCTCCTGATCCAGTATCCGAAGCGCCAGGTCGGCAACAAGATGTTCGAGGGCCAGTCCTCGCATCTGCCGCTCAAGCTCAACACCTCCGGCGTGATCCCGCCGATCTTCGCGTCCTCGCTGCTGCTGCTGCCGACTACGGTTGCGAACTTCAACGCGGGCAGCGGGCCGGAATGGTTCCAGTGGATCACGACCCAGCTCGGCCATGGCCGTCCGCTGTTCCTGATCATGTATCTGGCGCTGATCGTGTTCTTCGCCTTCTTCTACACCGCGATCGTATTCAACCCGACCGAGACCGCGGACAATCTGAAGAAGCACGGCGGCTTCATTCCGGGCATCCGTCCCGGCGAGCGTACCGCGGAATATATCGACTACGTGCTGTCGCGCATCACCGTGCTCGGCGCGGTCTATCTGGCGATCGTCTGCTTGATCCCGGAGATCCTGATCTCCTACGCGTCGGTGCCGTTCTACTTCGGCGGCACCTCGCTGCTGATCGTGGTCAGCGTCACCATGGACACGGTGGCACAGGTGCAGGGTTATCTGCTGGCGCATCAGTACGAAGGCCTGATCCGCAAGTCGAAGCTGCGCGGCCGCCGTAGATGAGAAGGGAGCTCGCGCGCCGGATCGCTTTCACGATTGGCGCGCTGCTCCTCTTCAGGCTCGGCACCCAGGTTCCGTTCGTCGGGATGGGGGCGCCGGGCCCGTCGTTCTCAGGCGAACATGTGGTTCGCTTTTCGATCTTCGCGCTCGGTATCCTTCCCTATCTGACGGCCGCGATCGTCGTCCGGCTTGTTTCGCTGGTATCGCGGCGCTTGAGCTCGCTCGAGAGATCGGGCGAGCGCGGCCGGCGCAGGATCTCCGGCTACACGCTGATCGTGACTCTGGTCTTCACCACCTTCCAGGCCTACGGCTACGCCTCGACCATCCGGACAATTCCGGCGCTGGTCCCCGATCCCGACGAATGGCCCGTGCTCGCGGCCACGGCCTCGATCGTGGGTGGCGTGTTCGTCCTGGTCTGGCTCAGCGAACAGATCACCCGCCACGGCATCGGCAATGGCCTGGCGCTGCTGCTCAGCGTCAATATTCTCGTTCATGTCCCGGTCGACATCGCCGGCATCGCACGCCTTCTGCAGGACGGCCAGGTATCCGGCATTGTCGTGCTGGTCCACGCGCTCGTCTGGATCGGGGTCGTCGCCCTGATCGTCTTCGTCGAAGGTGCGCGACGCAATGTCGGCGTCGAGTTCGCCGAGCGCAGACTCGGAGATCGCCTGCTGCCCGCGCGAGCAGCGATTCTCCCGATCAAGATCAACAGTGCAGGTTTTCTGGTGCCGGCCACGGTGGCGCCCTGGATCCTGTTTCTGCCGGTGGCCGGTTTGGCCTACGTCTTTGGTGCCGATACGCCGTGGGTCGCCGCCGCCTACCGGCACCTTGGTTTTGGCATGCTGGCCCATCTGGTGCTTGGATCGGTTGCGATCTTTGTGCTGGCCTTCATCTACACGGCCTACGTCGTCGATCCCGAGCACGCGGCCAAATCCCTGGCCGCGCGCGACGGCACGATTCCCGGTGTCGCGCCGGGCGAGGCGACCGCCGACTATCTCGACCGCGTCGTGTCATTGACGACAGTCGTCGGAGCCGTCTACCTGACTGTGTTGCAGTTGATTCCGGAGGTCTTCGAGCTTTACGGGATCGGGCTGCCTTATAGTATGATGATCAATGGCGGTGGGGCGCTGGTTGTGGTTTGCACCGCTCTTGATATCAAAACACAGGTGCGCGACGTATCGCTCACCAATCCGGGGGGCGTACGCCGATGAGAATTATACTTCTGGGACCGCCGGGGTCGGGCAAGGGGACCCAGGCGCAGTTGCTGGTGCAACGCTATGGCATCGTCCAGCTCTCGACCGGCGAGATGCTGCGTGCTGCGGTTGCGGCCGGTACGCCGGTCGGGCTGAAGGCCAAGGAGATCATGGCCAGCGGTGGTCTCGTACCCGACGAGGTCGTGGTCGGAATCATCTCCGATCGGATCGACCAGCCGGACGCCAAGAACGGTTTCATCCTCGACGGTTTCCCGCGCACCGTGCCGCAGGCCGAGGCGCTGGACGAACTGCTCAAGCACAAGCACCTCAAGCTCGACGCCGTGATCGAGCTCCGCGTCAACGAGAGCGCGCTGCTGAACCGTGTCGAGACCCGCGTTGCCCAGATGCGTGAGCGCGGGGAGGAGGTCCGACTCGACGACACGCCGGAGGTCCTGACCAAGCGCTTAGCCAGCTACCGCAACCAGACGGAACCGCTGATTCACTACTATTCCGAGCGGCGCAAGCTCTCGACCATCGACGGTATGATGGCCATCGACGAGGTCACCCGCGCCATTCATCGCCAGCTCCTGGCGTTAGGGGCAGTCGAGCCCAAGACCCACGCCAAAAGCGCAGCCAAGGCGGGCCCGGCCAAGAAGGCCAAGGCCAGCAAGAAGGCGAGCAAGAAAGCCAGGAAAACAGCCAAACAGCCCTCCAAAACGACCAAAAAACCCGCCAAATCGGCCAAAAAGGCCGCCAAGACGGCGGTGAGGGGCCCCAAGAAGACGGCCAAGAAAGCCGGCAAGAAAGCGGCGAAAAAGGCAGCCCAAAAGACCGCCAAGAAGGCTGTCAAAAAGGGTGCCAAAAAGGCCGCAAAAAAGGTCACGAAAAAGCGAGCTAAGCGCTAGCAGCGGTTGACGAAAGCCCCTGGAATCCCCTAATAAGCCCCGCATCCAAGTCGGATAGTTTCAAACGATGCCGGGCCCCAGGAAGACCAGGGGTGGGCGTCGTGTTCGCGTTTGTGAACACCTGCCCGAGAAACCAAGCACTTAAAGACCGGTTCCTGACGAGGGATCGGCAACAGGAGAGAAGGCCGTGGCCCGTATTGCCGGCGTGAACATCCCGACCAACAAGCGCGTGCTGATCGCGCTCCAGTATATCCATGGCATCGGTCAGAAGATCGCCGGTGAGATCCTGGAGAAGGTGAAGATCCCCGTGGATCGTCGCGTCAATCAGCTGAGCGACGCCGAAGTGCTCCAGATCCGCGAAGTGATCGACCGCGACTATCTCGTCGAGGGCGACCTGCGTCGTGAGGTCGGCATCAACATCAAGCGTCTGATGGACCTCGGCTGCTATCGCGGCCTGCGTCATCGTCGCGGCCTGCCGGTACGCGGCCAGCGCACCCACACCAATGCGCGCACGCGCAAGGGTCCGGCCAAGGCCATCGCCGGCAAGAAGAAGTAAGTTTTCGAATCCAATCGCGGCGTGTGGCGAACAGGGATGACCCGTTCGCCACGCGCCTTTCGTTCCACAGGTGTAGCCGCTGGCATTACGGCGGCGTTTGAGATCTTCAGGAAAGGTACTCTATGGGCAAGGAAGCCACCCGCGTTCGTCGTCGTGAGCGCAAGAACATCGCCTCCGGCGTCGCGCACGTGAACTCGTCGTTCAACAACACGACCATCACCATCACCGACGCGCAGGGCAACACGATTGCCTGGTCTTCCGCCGGCACGATGGGCTTCAAGGGCTCGCGCAAGTCGACCCCGTACGCCGCGCAGGTTGCCGCCGAGGACGTGTCCAAGAAGGCGCAGGAGCACGGCATGCGCACGCTGGAAGTCGAAGTCGCAGGTCCCGGTTCGGGCCGCGAGTCGGCGCTCCGCGCGCTTCAGGCCGCGGGCTTCACCGTCACCTCGATCCGTGACGTGACCACGATCCCGCACAACGGTTGCCGTCCCCGCAAGCGTCGGCGCGTTTGATTTCGAGTTGCGGGCGCATTGGCGCCCGCAATGACTTTTCTAAGAAGCCGCGGGAATGATCCGCGGCCTTTCTCCAACGCCAGTATTTGAGCTTTCAAATTGACTGGCCTGTATGGGTGAAACAGTGACGATCCAGAAAAATTGGCAAGAACTGATTCGACCGAACAAGCTCCAGGTCACGTCCGGCAGCGATTCGAACCGTTTCGCGACCATCGTCGCCGAGCCGCTCGAGCGCGGCTTCGGCCAGACGCTCGGCAACGCGCTGCGCCGCATCCTGCTCTCCTCGCTCCAGGGCGCGGCAGTGCAGTCGGTGCACATCGACGGCGTGCTGCACGAGTTCTCCTCGATCGCTGGCGTTCGTGAGGACGTCACCGACATCGTGCTCAACATCAAGGACATCTCGATCAAGATGCAGGGCGAAGGCCCCAAGCGCATGGTCGTGAAGAAGCAGGGCCCGGGCGTCGTCACCGCCGGCGACATCCAGACCGTCGGCGACGTCGTGGTGCTGAACCCCGATCTGCAGATCTGCACCCTCGACGAGGGCGCGGAGATCCGCATGGAGTTCACGGTCGCCACCGGCAAGGGCTACGTGCCCGCCGAGCGCAACCGCCCCGAGGACGCGCCGATCGGCCTGATCCCTGTCGACAGCCTGTACTCGCCGGTCCGCAAGGTCTCCTACAAGGTCGAGAACACCCGCGAGGGCCAGATCCTCGACTACGACAAGCTGACCATGACGATCGAGACCAACGGCGCGATCTCGCCGGATGACTCCGTGGCTTACGCCGCGCGCATCCTGCAGGATCAGCTCAACGTGTTCGTCAACTTCGAAGAGCCGCGCAAGGAAGTTGCCCAGGAGATCATCCCGGACCTCGCCTTCAACCCGGCCTTCCTCAAGAAGGTGGACGAGCTCGAGCTGTCGGTGCGTTCGGCCAACTGCTTGAAGAACGACAACATCGTCTACATCGGCGACCTCGTGCAGAAGAGCGAGGCGGAAATGCTCCGCACTCCGAACTTCGGCCGCAAGTCGCTGAACGAGATCAAGGAAGTGCTGGCCCAGATGGGTCTGCATCTCGGCATGGAAGTGCCGGGCTGGCCGCCGGAGAACATCGACGAGCTCGCCAAGCGCTTCGAGGATCACTACTGATCCGAGCTACGACAGGCTAAAGCGCGAGTTCATCGCGCTTTAGCGGGCGAACGCAGGCAGCCCACCTGAGCAACATGTCCGACGAACCGTCGCGGCAGTTTTTACGTAAGGAATAGTCACATGCGTCACGGCAAGGTTCATCGGAAGCTCAATCGCACTGCCGAGCATCGCCGCGCGATGTTCGCCAATATGTGCGCCGCGCTGATCAAGCACGAGCAGATCGTCACCACGCTGCCGAAGGCGAAGGAATTGCGTCCGATCGTCGAGAAGCTCGTCACCCTCGGCAAGAAGGGTGGGCTGGCCATGCGCCGCCAGGCCATCTCCGAGATGCGCGACAAGGACCAGGTCAAGAAGCTGTTCGACGTGCTGGCGCCTCGCTACAAGGACCGTCAGGGCGGCTACACCCGCATCATCAAGGCCGGCTTCCGCTACGGCGACAATGCCGCGATGGCCGTGATAGAGTTCGTCGATCGCGACGTCGATGCCAAGGGCCAGGATTCCGGTCCGGTGCAGGAGAAGGAAGCCGAGGCGGCGTAAGCCGATCGGCATTGAATTCGAGAGCGGCGCCTTCGGGCGCCGCTTTTTTTTGGCCGGCGCCGTACCTTATCGGTGCTTGCGGTATCGTCCCGGCTTTCGCCGTGACGACGAGTCCATGCCTTCCTCACGCCTGAGTGAGCGCCAATTGCGGTCTCATGTCGAGCGCCCGATATCTCCACCGACATTGATGGAGATGAGACATGAACATCGACCTTTCCGGAAAGACCGCCCTCGTAACCGGCTCGACGGCCGGCATCGGCCACGCCATCGCCAAAGGCCTCGCGGCCTCCGGCGCGAGTGTCGTGATCAACGGGCGCGGCCAGGACAAGGTCGATGCCGCCGTGCGCAAGCTGGAAGGGACGGGCGCGAAGGTGCGCGGTATCGCTGCCGACGTCTCGACCGCGGCGGGCTGCAAGGCGCTCGTTGCGGCGCTGCCAGAGGTCGACATCCTCATCAACAACGCCGGCATCTTCGAGCCCAAGGATTTCTTCGAGATTCCGGACGAGGACTGGAGCCGCTTCTTCGAAGTCAACGTCATGAGCGGCGTGCGGCTGTCGCGCGCTTATCTGAAGGGCATGCTCAAGCGCAACTGGGGCCGCATCGTCTTCATCTCATCGGAGTCCGGGCTCAACATTCCCGTCGAGATGATCCACTACGGCATGAGCAAGACGGCCCAGCTCTCGGTCGCGCGCGGTCTTGCGCAGCTTACCCGCGGCACCGGCGTCACCGTCAATTCCGTGCTGCCGGGCCCGACCATGTCGGAGGGCGTCGAGACTTTTGTGAAAGATCTCGCGAAGCAGAACGGTCAGTCCGTGGACGAGGCCGCCGCCAATTTCGTCAAGCAGCATCGCCCGAGCTCGCTGTTGCAACGCTTCGCCAGTGTCGACGAGATCGCCAACATGGTGGTCTATGTTGCGTCGAAGCAAGCGTCCGCGACCAACGGTGCGGCGCTGCGGGCCGAGGGCGGCATCGTCAATACCATCGCCTAGGTGAGGCGGTAGGGTGGGTTAGCCGAGCAGATGCGCGAAGCGCATCTGCTCGGCGTAACCCACCACTGGTACTATCCGCGGACGCAGAAGAGGTGGGTTACGCTGCGCTAACCCACCCTACGAGGCCTTCGCCTACCACCCCTCCAGCACGATCTTGCCGCGCGACTTGCCGCTCTCGAGCAGCGCATGCGCGCGCTTGAGGTTGGCAGCGTTGATCGTGCCGAAAGTCTGGTCGAGCGTGGTACGCAGCACGCCCTTGTCGATGAGGTCGGCGACGTCGTTCAGCAGATGATGCTGCGCGATCATGTCTGATGTCTGGAACGAGGAGCGCGTGAACATCGATTCCCAGTGCACCGAGATCGCCTTGCCCTTGAACGTGCCCATGGTGAATTCCGGGGGATCGTCGATCAGGCCGAACCGGCCCTGCGGCGCCATGAACTCGGCGATCGCCTTGTAGTGCTGATCGGTGAAGGTGAGGCTCGCCACCAGCGCGACCGGCGGCAGCTTGAGCTTCTCGATCTGCTCCTTCATCGGTTTTCCGTGGTCGATCACCGCATGCGCGCCGAGATCGAGGCACCATTTCTGCGAGTCCGGCCGCGTCGCGGTCGCAACCACCGTCAATCCGGTGAGGCGGCGGGCGAGCTGGATCAGTATCGAGCCGACGCCGCCGGCGCCGCCCGTGATCAATAGCGTACGCGGATCGACGCTCTTGCCGGGCACCGCGCCGAGCCGATCGAACAGCAATTCCCAGGCGGTGATGGAGGTGAGGGGAAGGGCAGCGGCTTGCGCGAACGAGAGGCTCTTCGGCTTGTTGCCGACGATGCGCTCGTCGACCAGATGGAATTCGGAATTGGTCCCCTGGCGCAGGATCGAGCCTGCGTAGAACACCTCGTCGCCCGGCTTGAACAGCGTGACCTCGGGCCCGACGGCATCGACCACGCCGGCCGCGTCATAACCCAGGATCTTGGTCTCGCCCTCGGGCGGCGCTGCGCGCTTGCGCACCTTGTAATCGACCGGATTGGCCGAGATCGCCTTCACGGCGACGCGGATGTCGCGCCCTCCGGGCTCGGGCTTTGCGGTTTCGAAATCGATCAGCGCATCCTGATCCTCGATCGGAAGCGATTTCTTGTAGCCGACGGCTTTCATGGCTTGTCTCCATCAGATGCGCGCAGCTTGGCATGGGCGCGCCTGGCCTGCTAACTGTCCCGCTAGCTCCAATTTGGCAAGTACTGTAAATTCGGGGATATAGTCCCTGTTTGGATACTATTGGGAAAACACGCATGAAACGGCGCAATTTTGCCCGGCGCCCGGGCTGCTCGGTCGAAGCGACGCTGGATCTGATCGACGGCAAGTGGAAGGGCGTGATCCTCTACCATCTGCAGAGCGGCACCCAGCGCTTCGGCGAATTGCGCCGCCGGATGCCCGGCATCACCCAGCGCATGCTGACAAAGCAGCTGCGTGCGCTGGAGGAGGACAAGCTCGTCATCCGCAAGGTCTATGCCGAGGTGCCACCGCGCGTCGAATATTGCCTCTCCGACCTCGGCGAGAGCCTCAAGCCCGTGATCGATATCCTGAAGGCCTGGGGCGAGAGCCATCAGCAGCGCCTGTCCTGCGCGCCGGCGCCGGCCGTGGTGAAGAAGCCGAAGCGCGCGGCGTGAGTTTGTCCAAGGTGGCGCCGCACTCTCGGTGTCATCCCCGCGAACGCGGGGATCCATAACCCCAGGAAGAAGTTTCAGCACGAGCTGCCAACTCCGAGCCTTCGCCAAACTACTCCCTGTGGTTATGGGTCCCGGGTTCCCGCTGTCGCGCGCCCCGCGACGACGTCCATGGCCTCAGAACGCGAATTGCGTGCGCATCGCGACCGCGTCGAACTTCGAGCCGACGTCTGCGGTCGAGATCGGCGAGGCTTGCCTCGACACCGTGCCATGCAGATAGTCGAGCATGAAGCGGACGTTGCCGTTGACGTACCAGTTGAGCGCCAGCGTGTAGACGGTCTGCCGGCCGCCGGCGATGCCGGTCGCTGTGCCCAACTGATTGTTGAGGTCGACGGTCGAGAAGCGCCCCGCGATCTCCCACGCACCCCAGCCGCCGCCTTCGAGCGAGAACGGATGCGCCGGCTTGACGCCGCTATAGGCCGCGTTCGCCGCGTTGTAGCTGCGGCCTTCGCCCGTCAGCACGTAGCCGGCCTGCGCGTAGCCGCCCTGGAATTTCAGGCTGGATGCGCCGACCAGCGGCACGCCGGTGTTGGCGGTCCGGTCGACATTGTACCAGAAATATTCGCCCTGAACGATGAGCGGACCGTAGGTTGCGGCCGCTTCGACACTATAGACTTGCGCGCCCGAGACATTGGCGATCGCGCCGGTCGAGATCAGCGTGGTCGGGTCGAGACGCAATTCCGGACGATCGCTGAGCGTGACGGTTTGCGTGTTGGCGATGAGATTGCGCGGCGGCTGGATCAGCCATTGGGCGTCGGCACCGATATGCACCGAATAGTCCTTGCCGCTGATCGGGTTGCCGGCAATGCGCGCCACAGCGCCGTATTGCTCGCTCGTGCCTGCCGGCGCCGCGCTTGAAGCCGAGTGGATCGCGCCGGTCGACGGCCCCGTGACATAGCCGCCGATCCAGAGCTGGTCGTTGTACCAGCGCGTACCGGCCGCGGAGCGGAAGTCGCCGGCAGCGATATTGGTGGCGATGATGCCGGCCGAGGCGCGCTCCATGAACATGATGTCATTGGAGCTCGTGGCCTCATCGAGCGTGTAGGGCAGGTCCATGATGCCGGCTTCGATCGCCATCTTGCCGCCGAACGGCTTCAAGCCGGTGTAGCTGAGATAGGCATTTTCGACGCCGGAGACGCCGCCGCCCGGCAGTGATCCAGGAGCCGTGCCGCCAAAACCGTCGGACGAGCCGCCAAAATCGTAGACCAGCGCGAAGTTCCAGTCGTTGAAGAATTTGCCGGTGACGCCGATGCGCGCGCGGCGGACGTTCTGGCCGCTGTCGAGCTTCTGCGGCACGGTCGCCGCCGTGTTGGGACGATAGTCATAGCCGCCGACATCCCAGTGCAGGCGGCTGGTGATGGCGACGCAATTGGCCTGGTCCGCGGTGCAGATGGTCGGCCGGTTGTTCGGCATGGTCACGACCACGCCGGACGCAGGCGCCGGTCCCTTGACGGGGATCGCCGCGTTCGCGTTGGCCACCGCCGCCTTCGCCTCCGAGCGCGCTTCGGCTTTGGCCTCGGCCTTTGCTTCGGCTTTGGCTTTTGCCGTGGCCGCCGTGTTCGCGGCGGTCTGGCTCTGGAGCTTGTCGAGCTTCTGCTCCAGCATCTTCAACTGTTGTTTGAGCAGTGCGATCTCCTGCTCGCTGCTGCTTGCTGATTGGGCCTGGGCCTGCGAGGCCGCCAACGCGCCGGCGAGGCCGATCGCCGTGGCTGCAATCCTTGTCCTGCTCACGTCATGACTCCATCGTTTGACGAAAATTCTAAGCCGCCGGCGGAAGAGCCTAGGTATGATAGATGACTGCCCCGCGACGCTGCGCCCCGTTAAGCGGGTTCCTGCTGATGCAAATTCGCCGCAACCGAATCCCCTCGGCTCCACAATGCGGGATGATGCACATCATGCCAATCGAGCCCTCAGGCAAATTGCCGATTCGCACGCCGAGCTTGCATTCCGGACACAGCGGAAAGGGGGGCGAATTGCCGCCCGGCACCCTTCTATTGGGGGGCGAACGCGCCTATATTCCGGCGTCTTTTCCAAGAGGTAGGAATGTTTCGATCGATCCGGACCGCCGTCGTCACGGCACTGTGCATAGGCTTTTCCGCCCACTTCAACCCGGCCGCGGCGCAGGACCGTCGGGTCCCGTCGTCGCCGGCCGAGCTGCGGCTGTCCTATGCGCCGATCGTGCAGCGGGTGCAGCCGGCCGTGGTCAACGTCTATGCCGCCAAGGTGGTGCAGAACCGCAATCCGCTGCTGGACGATCCGATCTTCCGCCGCTTCTTCGGCGTGCCGGGCCAGCAGCCCGAGCAGATGCAGCGCTCGCTCGGCTCCGGCGTCATCGTCGATGCGTCCGGCCTCGTCGTCACCAACGTCCATGTCATCGAGGGCGCGGACCAGGTGAAGGTGTCGCTGTCGGACAAGCGCGAGTTCGAGGCGGAGATCCTGCTGAAGGATACGCGCACCGATCTTGCCGTGCTGCGCCTGAAGGACACCAAGGAGAAATTCCCGACCCTCGATTTCACCAATTCCGACGAATTGCTGGTCGGCGACGTCGTGCTCGCGATCGGCAATCCCTTCGGCGTCGGCCAGACCGTGACTCACGGCATCATCTCGGCGCTGGCGCGCACGCAGGTCGGCATCACCGATTATCAGTTTTTCATCCAGACCGATGCGGCGATCAATCCCGGCAATTCCGGCGGCGCGCTGGTCGACATGGCCGGCAAGCTGGCGGGCATCAACACCGCGATCTATTCGCGCTCCGGCGGCTCGCAAGGCATCGGATTTGCGATCCCTGCGAACATGGTGCGTGTCGTCGTCGCCTCCGCCAAGAGCGGTGGCAAGGCGGTGAAGCGGCCGTGGCTCGGGGCAAGATTGCAGGCGGTGACGCCCGAGATCGCCGAGAGCCTCGGCCTGCGATCGCCGACCGGCGCGCTGGTCGCGAGCGTGGTGTCGAACGGCCCCGCCGCGAAGGCCGGCCTGAAGTCCTCCGATCTCATCACCGGGATCGATGGCCAGACCGTGGATGATCCCAATGCCTTCGACTATCGCTTCGCTACCCGTCCGCTCGGCGGCAGCGCGCAGATCGACGTGCAGCGCAGCGGCAAGCCGCTCAAGCTGACGGTGGCGCTGGAGACCGCGCCCGATACGGGACGTAACGAGCTCGTCGTCACCGCGCGATCGCCGTTCCAGGGCGCGAAGGTTTCGACCATCACGCCGGCGGTGGCCGACGAGCTGCATCTGGATGCAGATACCGAGGGTGTCGTGATCACCGATCTCGGCGGCGACAGTGCGGCCGCAAATGTCGGCTTCCAGAAGGGCGATATCATTCTGGCGGTCAACAACCAGAAGATCAGCAGGACCGGTGACCTCGAAAAGGCGGCCGGAGAGCGCCCGCGCATCTGGCGTATCACGCTGGTGCGCGGCGGCCAGCAGATCAACGTCACGCTGGGCGGATGAGTCCGAAGCGACCACAAACGCCAACGCTCTTTGCCGCGGCGGGGCTCGACCACGAGGCTCCGCATCCGCTGCCGGACCGGCTGCGCCCGCGCGCGCTGTCGGAGGTCGTCGGCCAGGATCACATCCTCGGCCCTGACGGCGCGCTGACGCGCATGCTGGAGACGCGCACGCTCGGCTCCCTGGTGTTCTGGGGCCCGCCCGGCACCGGCAAGACCACGGTGGCGCGGCTGCTCGCGGATGCGACGGATTTGCATTTCGAGCAGATCTCCGCGGTGTTCTCCGGCGTCGCCGATCTGAAAAAGGCGTTCGACGCCGCGCGCGCCCGCCGCGAGATGGGCAAGGGCACGCTCTTGTTCGTCGACGAGGTGCACAGATTCAACCGTGCCCAGCAGGATTCGTTTCTGCCCGTGATGGAGGACGGCACGGTGGTGATGGTCGGTGCCACCACCGAGAATCCGTCCTTCGAGCTCAACGCGGCGTTGCTCTCGCGCGCGCGCGTCTTGGTGTTTCGCTCGCTCGATGCCGCCGCGATCGAAAAACTGTTCGCGCATGCCGAGGAGGTCGAAGGCAAGAAGCTGCCGCTCGATGCCGAGGCGCGCGCGGTGCTGGTGCGCATGGCCGATGGCGATGGCCGCGCTTCGCTGACGCTCGCCGAAGAGGTCTGGCGCTCGGCGCGGGCGGACGAGATTTTCAATGCTGCGCAGTTGCAGGAGATTTTGCAGCGTCGCGCGCCGATCTACGACAAATCGGCCGATGGCCATTACAATTTGATCTCGGCGCTGCATAAGTCCGTGCGCGGCTCCGATCCCGATGCTGCGCTGTATTATCTCGCGCGCATGTTGGATGCCGGCGAGGACCCGCTGTTCCTGGCACGCCGCGTCGTGCGCATGGCGGTGGAGGACATCGGCCTTGCCGATCCGCAGGCGCTCGTCATCGCCAATGCGGCCAAGGACGCGTTCGACTTCCTCGGCCATCCCGAAGGCGAACTCGCCATCGCGCAGGCCGTCGTCTATCTCGCCACCGCGCCGAAATCGAACGCAGTCTACACCGCCTTCGGCACCGCGATGCAGGTCGCAAAGCAAGCCGGCTCGCTGCTGCCGCCCAAGCACATCCTCAATTCGCCGACCAAGCTGATGAAGTCGGAAGGATACGGCGCGTCTTACGAATACGACCACGACGCCCCCGATGCCTTTTCCGGCCAGGACTACTTTCCGGAAGCCCTGGGCCGCCAGACCTTCTACGACCCACCCGAGCGCGGCTTCGAGCGCGAGATCCGGAAGCGGCTGGATTACTGGGCCAAGCTGCGGAAGGAGCGGGGCGGCTCGCGCTAAAAACGGCCATTTCGCCGTGACGGGACCCGGCTTTTAGGGTACGCAGGCAACCATGAGCCGCCGCATCAAAAGAACCGATCCAAAGCCCCGCTCGCGCGACGAGCGCAAGGAATCCCGCCCGTTCAAGGCGCGTAGCGCGAAGACCGCGGGACCGCGGCCGGGTGGCAAGCCCGGCGGCAGCAAGCCGCCGCGCTTTGCCGGCGAGCGTGCCGAGCGGCGCGCGCCCAAGGCCAGGCTGGAGAAGGCTGAGCTGGAAAGGGCCGCGCCCGAGAAGCCCGTGGAGGCGCTGCTGCCGACCAAGGTGCAGACCGTCAAGGTGACCGCCGACGAGAACAACATGCGCGTCGATCGTTTCCTCGAGGCGCGCTTTCCCGGCCTGTCGTTCTCCCACATCCAGCGTGTCGTCCGCAAAGGCGAGTTGCGCGTCGACGGCAAGCGTGTCGACAGCAAGGACCGCCTGGAGGAGGGCCAGAGCGTCCGCATTCCGCCGCTCAAGCTCGACACGCCGAAGGCCGTCGGCGAGCTCTCGGAAGCTGCCCAGAAGACGCTCAAGGCGCTGAAGGAGATGACGATCTTTGAGGACGACGACGTCCTCGTGCTGAACAAGCCGGCCGGCCTTGCGGTGCAGGGCGGCTCGGGCATGACGCGGCACATCGACCAGATGCTGGAGGTGATGCGCGATTCCAAGGGCCAGAAGCCACGCCTGGTGCATCGTATCGACCGGGAGACGTCAGGCTGTCTGCTGGTCGCCAAGACGCGCTTCGCCGCTTCGCATCTGACCGGCGCGTTCCGCTCGCGCTCGGCGCGAAAAGTCTATTGGGCGCTGGTGCCGGGCCTGCCGAAGCCGAAGCAGGGCCGCATCTCGACCTTCCTCGCCAAGGAAGAGAGCGAGGACGACACCATCATGCGCATCGCCCAGCATGGCGACGAGGGCGCCAGCCACGCGGTGACATATTACGCGGTGGTCGAGACCGCCGGCAACAAGCTGACCTGGGTGTCGCTGAAGCCGGTGACGGGGCGCACCCATCAGCTGCGCGCCCACATGGAGCATATCGGCCATCCCATCGTCGGCGATCCCAAATATTTCAACATCGAGAACTGGCAGCTGCCGGGGGGCCTGCAAAACCGGCTGCATCTGCTGGCACGCCGCATCGTCATTCCGCATCCGCGCGGCGGCGTGATCGACGCCACGGCGCCGTTGCCGCCGCACATGCAGCAGTCGTGGAATCTGCTCGGGCTCGATGCAAGCCGGTTTGATCCAATCGAGAACGCGCCGGAGGAGTAGGGGGCGGAGGGCGCGAGTTTCCCCGGTGTCGTCCCGGCGAAAGCCGGGACCCATACCGCGGAATCTATCTGTGACGCGCAGTCTTCGTACCGACGAAGAAGTTCAACTGCGGTCTTCGCCAAACTTCTCCCTGTGATTATGGGTCCCGGCTTTCGCCGGGACGACACCGAGGATTTGGCTGGCTAACGTTTGCTCACTTCCGAAACTGCTCCAGAAACATCCGCAAGCTGTCATGCGCGCTCTCGATGTCCGTGATCAGCCAGCCATCGGGGCCGTTGACCAGGACGAAGTTCAGCGCGACCTTCCGACCGCGATTGTCGAAATTCGCCGCGACATAGGTCTTGTCGTATTGCCTGCGCACGACCGCGATCGTAACAGGGCCGAGCTGCCAGCTCGGGCTCTGCACCAGGAAGTCGTAGGGCGCGACCCGCGGCGCGCTCCAGGCCCTGCGCAGGGGCGCATCGAAAAATTGCCGGGCGGTCACCGCATCCCGCGGCAGGCCTTTGGACAGCTCCGGCGCGCCGTCGCCGTAATGGGCGTAGACGTTGCGGACCAGCGATTCCGGGGTGCGAAAGCCCGCCTCCGCCGCAGCTGGCCATAGCCCGGCGAACAGGGCCGCAATGCCCGCAAGTTCCCTCATGCCCGCGCTCGCTTTATCGGCCGCCGCTTTTATCTTAAAAGCCTAGCATCCAGCGACCGGGACCGAAAACTCACATGCGCGAATTGTTCGAAGAAGCAGCAGGGCAGCCCCCGCCGGATCCGCGGGAATCTGCGCGCGCGTCCGCGCGCACGCCGCAGCGCAAGCGCTTCTACAAGGAGGCGAGCGCGACCGAAGCCGAGGGTGGTTTCGCCATCACGCTCGACGGCAAGCCGATCCGCACGCCCTCCGGCCGCCAGGTGGTGATTCCGTCGCGCGCGCTCGCCGATGCGGTGGCCGCGGAATGGGCGGCTCAGGGCGAGAGCATCGACCCCGTGACCATGCCGTTGACGCGGATCGCCAACAGCGTGGTCGAGGGCGTGGTCGATAAGGTCGAGCTGGTCAGCGACGACCTCGCGAAATATCTCGAGTCCGATTTGCTGTTCTATCGTGCCGGCCATCCCGAAGGGCTGGTCGCCCGCGAGGCCGCGCATTGGGATCCCGTGCTGTTCTGGGCCGCGGACGCGCTGGGCGCGCATTTCATCCTGTCCGAGGGCGTCATGCATGTGAAGCAGCCCGACGAGGCGGTCGAGGCCGCGCGCGCGGCGCTGCCGGGGGACGCCTGGTCGGTCGCCGCACTCCACGTGGTGACGACCCTGACCGGCTCGGCGCTGCTGGCGCTGGCGCTCGCTCATGGCGTGCGCGATGCCGGCCAGGTCTGGGCCGCCGCCCATGTCGATGAGGACTGGAACATCGACCAATGGGGCGTGGACGAGGAGGCCGCCAGCCGCCGGGCCACCCGTCTCAGGGATTTCGAGGCCGCCGTGGCGGTTCTGGCGGCGGCAAAGGCGTCCGCAGTCGAAGGTCCTTAACGAGAGGTTTACGACGGCGGCCTTAGGGTGTGGCCAGCGCTCCATGGGCCCCCTGAGATGCCGACGCCGGTCACTTCCATCCTCCCCGTCAGTGCCGCCAGCCCCGTGGCTGATGCGACGACGCCGGACCTCGTGCTGCAGGCCGGCAGCGTCGTCGATGCCAGGGTCGTCAGTGTGATGGCCGACAATCTGGTGCGGATCGCGATCGCCAACCTTTCGATGGACGTGATGTCGGAGGTGGCGCTGACGCCGGGGCAGAATCTCCAGCTGGCGGTCTCGCAGAACGACGGCACCATCAGGCTCGCCGTGATGAACGGGGCAGGGGGGGCAGCTCCCGATCAGATCACGCTGACGCCGCGTGCGGCTTCGCTGGTGGAAAGCCCGCCGCTGGCGCCATCCGCGACCACGACGCGCAACACGCTGACGCCATTGGAGCAGGTCGCCGTCACCGCGGCCTCGGCCGAGGCCGCCACAAAACAGGGCAGCCAGGCGCCGCTGTTCGCCAATCTGGCATCCGTCGTCACCGCCAGCGATTTGCCTGCGGGCTTGAAGCAGGCGGTGCTAGACGTGCTGGCGCAGCAGACGCCGCTCAGTCCCGGGCTCGATGGCGCCGATGTCGAAACCGCGTTCCAGAAATCCGGCTTGTTCTTCGAGGCTTCGCTGGCCGCCGGCGCGAGGCCGCCCGCCGGCACGACGCCCGACCTGAAGGCGGCGCTGCTGGTGCTGCGCCAGACGCTGACCACGCTCGAAACCGCCGCGCCACAGGGCGCGGCAATTGCGGCTGCGACGACGGGGACACCGCAGGTCGCCACCGCGCCTGCTCAGGCAGCAGGTGAGGCGGCGCAATCCGCGTCGGCTTCCGACCCCGAATTCGCGCAGACGCCGCGCAACGCCAATCTCGCGGCCGCCGTGCTGGCGGACGTTGCCGGCAACGCTCAGCAAGCCGCGATGCCGCGCACCATGTCCGCAGGGCTTGCCGCGAGCCTCCTGCAGGAGGTCACGGAAAACCTGCCGCGCCTGACCGGCAACGTGCCCGGCTCGAACAAGGCCGTGCCCGACGGCCATATCTTCGAAGCAGCCGCACGTGCGACGCCACCGCCGTTCCGCGGCGCATTGCCCTCGCCGCAGGCGATCGCCTCGCCCTCGCTCGCGCCGGACACGCCGCTCTCTGCAACCGTGCATCGCCTGATCGACGACACTGATGCGGCGATTGCGCGGCAGACATTGCTGCAAATCGCTTCGCTCCCGGATCGCACCGACGCCAGTGGCCACCGCATCGACCCGGCCGTGCCGCAGTGGAATTTCGAGATTCCCTTCGCAACGCCGCAGGGCACCGCGATGGCGCAGTTCGAGATCTCGCGCGATGGCGCTGGCGAATCCGCCGATGCCGCCAAGCGCGCCTGGCGCGCGCGCTTCTCGCTCAACGTCGAGCCGGCCGGCCCCGTGCACGCGCTGATCACGCTGAACGGCGACAAGACTTTCGTGCGGATGTGGGCGGAGCGGCCGGCGACGGTCCAGCAGCTCCGCGCCGGCATCGGTGAGCTCAATCAGGCGCTGACACGAGCCGAGCTCAATCCCGGTGACATTCTGGTCCGCGAGGGCACCCCGCCGCAGCCGGCACCAGCCCGGGCCGGCCACTTTCTGGATCGGGCGACATGAGCGATCCGTCCAAGCTCGCCATCGCGCTGCATTACGAAAAGGGTACCAACGCGCCCGTCGTCGTCGCCAAGGGCAAGGGCACGATCGGCGAAAAGATCGTGGAGATCGCCAAGGCCCACGACATCCCGATCGAGGAAAACGAGGTTCTGGCCGGCGCGCTGTCCAAGGTCGAGCTCGGCGAGGAGATTCCGCCGGACCTCTACAAGGCCGTCGCCGAAGTGCTGGTGTTCGTGCTGCGGCTGTCGGGCCGGGGGCGGTAGAGCATGATCCGGAAAAGTGTGCAGCGGTTTTCCGAATAGATCATGCTCAAGAAGTGACCTGTCATCGTTTGACCATGGAGCGGCTGCATGGTCGCGCCGCTTTCATGACTCAATGGACATCGCTCTTGCTCACCCGCCGTTCCACCCTCGGCCTTCTCGCCGCATCTGCCATCCTGCCGCAGCGCGCGCTCGCCCATGTCGCGCCGCCGCGCAATGAGATCCGTGATAGCCTCGCAAAGCGCTTCACCGACCTCGGCACATCAGGCACCTTTGTCGGCTACAAGGTCGAGGACTATCTGATCGTCGCCAGTGACAAGGAGCGTTCGGGCGAGGGCAAGCTGCCGGCCTCGACCTTCAAGATCCCGAACTCGCTGATCGCGCTGGAGACTGGCGTCGTCACTGACCCCGACAAGGACGTGTTCCCCTGGGACGGTGTCAAGCGTCCGATCGAAGCCTGGAACAAGGATCACACGCTGCGCAGTGCGATCGCCGTGAGCGCGGTGCCGGTCTATCAGGAGATCGCGCGACGGATCGGGCAGGAGCGGATGCAGAAATATGTCGACGAGTTCGACTATGGCAACCGCGACATCGGCGGCGGCATCGACCAGTTCTGGCTCACCGGGAATTTACGCATCGATCCGGTCGAGCAGGTCGATTTCGTCGACCGGCTGCGGCGCCGCACGTTGCCGGTCAGCAAGCGCAGCCAGGATCTCGTCGCCGATATTCTGCCGGTGACCAAGGTCGGCGACAGCGTCATTCGCGCCAAGTCCGGACTGCTGGGGGCCGAACGCGGCGAGCCGTCGCTCGGCTGGATGGTGGGCTGGGCCGAGAAGGGCGAGGCGCACACGGTGTTCGCGCTCAACATGGATTGCAAGGAGCCGCGACTCGTCGGCGAGCGCATGACGCTGACGCAAGCCTGCCTTGCCGAGATCGGCGCGATCTAGCCTGTGAGTCGTGCAATCGTTCTCGTCGAGCGCAGCCGCCGTAGGGTGGGCAAAGGCGCGTAGCGCCGTGCCCACCATCTCTCTAATTATCGGCAAATGGTGGGCACGCTACGCTTTGCCCACCCTACGGCACCGGTGCAAGCCGAGGGCCTTCTCAACCCAATTTGAACAACACCTGCAAAAACTCCTCCACCGCCTTGCGCGACTCGGCGGCCGTCTTCGGATTGCCGCCGACATGCGGGTTCAGCTCGACGCAGGCATCCTTGTAGGTGAAGGGCGCATTGGTATCGCCGTTCATCAGCACGCCGCCGTCGCTTTCCTTGATCCGGCAATTGCGCACGGTCTGCGAATTGGCTGATACGGCTACCGTGTTGGCACCGAGCAGACCGCTGTCGAACCCGTGCGCGCTATCAGGATATTCCGTCAGCACCACGTCGCGCCCCGCGACTTTGAGCCGCTCGACCAAAGCCTTGCAGCTCTTGACGGGATTGTAGTCATCCGGCGTGCCGTGGAAGATGCGGATCGGACGCGGGGCGATCTCGTCGTCGCTCCGATACGTCGTCGAGCAATCCGGATAGAACGGGATATAGGCGGCGAACTGGATGCCGGACTTGTTCCAGAGCTTGTTGAAGCGGTCGAGGCTCGCATAGAGCGTCGCCTGTCCGCCGCGCGAAAAGCCCATCAGCACGATGCGGTCAGGATCGACGCGCGGGTGCTTTGCCAGAATTTCCAGCGAGCGGTAGATGTCGACGATCAAATTGAGCCGGCCGAGCAGCGCCTGATTTGGTCCCACCACCGTCAGCCCGCGGCCGGTGAATCCGTCGATCACGAAGGTCGAGATGCCCATGGCGTTGAACGCGTGCACCCAGGCCTCCGTGGTGGCGCCGACGCCGCTGGAGCCGTGCATCAGCACCACGACGGGGAGCTTTCCGCTGCCTTGCGCGACGCGGAATTCGGCCGCCACCGTCACTGGCTTGCCGGCCGCCGCATCACCGCTGAGAAATTGCTGGTCGGAGAGAGTGAGCGAGGGGATCGGATAGATCTCGGCCCGGGTGGCGACTTCCTTGGGCAGGGATTGCGCGACGGCTTCGCAGGCCGCTAACGAACTCGAAATGCACAGCGCCATGAGCACTGCTGTAGCGCGCCAGTTGGTGGCCATCGCGATCCCTCCCTGATATTTTCGGGCAGTAGATCAACCGTCCTGCGCGCTGTCAATTTGACGCAGGCAGATTCAGCGCAACCGCATATGAGGTGAGAGTTCGAGACCTCGACGCTTCCACAGCGTCATGGCCGGGCTTGTCCCGGCCATCCACGATCTTGTCTATCGACTGCTGCTAAGAACGTGGATGCCCGGGACAAGCCCGGGCATGACGACCTCCTTGGGCACCGCCTCACGCGGTGTCCGCCTTCTTCGCCGTCAGCGCCTGGTCGATCGCAAAGCCGCCGATCTCGCTCATCGCCTGCGAGATCACGTCGCCGTTGCGGGCAAAGCCGGCGGAGAGGAAATCGAACTGCGTCCGCGCCAGCCGCAGCACCTCGATCGGCACCGAGACCGCGGTCGCGTTGAAGCTGTCGACGGAGGCGCGCAAGCTGTCCAGCTCGGTCGTGAGCTTGCCGATATGGCTCTCGGCATTCTGCATCACGCCGATCAGCTTGCCGCGCTCGGCATCGAAGGCGGCGCGCTCGGCGGCGGCGGCCGCGGTGACCTCGGCGAGTTGTACGCGCAGCACCTCGATCTGGCCGACCATGGCATCGGAGGCGAGATCGGCGGCCTTGCGCAGCTCGGCGTTACGCGTGCTCGCATCCAGCTGCTCATGATAGAGCCGCTCGGCCGACATTGCCCGCTGTGCCAGTGACTCGATGAGGCTTGCGGCACGCAGCAGCATCTCGCCGTTCCGCCCCGACACCATGCTGGCCATCCGCCGCAGGAAGTCGATGGTTTGGGATGACGAGTTCGGCGGCAGGGGGACGACCGTCGCGGACATCTCAGTGATGCTTGCGTGATGCTCGAGCCAAGGCGTAACGACCGCCGCCGTACCAACTGGGCTCACGCAACATTCGGCGCCTGATCGCGAGGTCGAAGCAAGCCTGAATCGGCAGGCCCGGTCAACCGGGCCGGGCCACCAAATTTGCCGGTGTCAGGCGTCCTTTTGCCGCCCGATCCGGCCCAGATGGGTGAAGCCGAACCCTGCGGAATATTTCAGGCCATAGCCGAGTGCCCGGTCGATGCCGATATGGGCGAGCCAGATCAGGGCGATGGACAAGGTGAGCGGCGAGCCGAGGCCGAAGCCCAGCGTCAGCAGCGACACCGGCGCCATGTAGCTATGGGCAGCGTTGTAGACCAGCGCGCCGAATTTGGCGTCGGACAGGTATGCCAGGAAGCTGAGATCGGGGACGAAGAAGAGCAGGGCAAAGACCAGCCAGGAGCCGTCCCAGGCCCAGTAAAGCATCACCATCCCGATAAACAGGGTGAGGCCCTCCAATCGCAACAGGATGTTGACGCCGCCCGTCGCCGCACCGGTCTCGGCCATTCTCTCATCCATGCTCGCCTCCCGGACAAAACTTTGTAATCTCTCACGCTTTTAGCCCGGACAGGGCAGCCCTGCGGCGCGGAAAGGCGCTTTCCGGTCCGCAAAATGCCGTGTTAGAACCCCGCATCACTTAAGAACTGGCGGGAGCAAATGAAACACATCCTGGACGCCCTTGAAGATCGTCGCGCCGGCGCAAAGCTCGGCGGCGGGGAGAAGCGCATCGAGGCGCAGCACGCCCGCGGCAAGCTGACCGCGCGTGAGCGAATCGAGCTGCTGCTCGACAAGGGGTCGTTCGAGGAATTCGACATGTTCGTCGAGCACCGCTCCACCGAGTTCGGCATGGAGAAGAACAAGGTGCCCGGCGACGGCGTCGTTACCGGGTGGGGCACCGTCAATGGCCGCAAGACGTTCGTGTTCGCGAAGGACTTCACGGTGTTCGGCGGTTCTCTCTCGGAGACGCACGCGCTGAAGATCACGAAACTCCAGGACATGGCGATGAAGGCGCGGGCGCCCATCATCGGCCTCTATGACGCGGGCGGCGCCCGCATCCAGGAAGGCGTCGCCGCGCTCGCCGGCTATTCCTACGTGTTCCGCCGCAACGTGCTCGCCTCCGGCGTGATCCCGCAGATCTCCGTCATCATGGGCCCCTGCGCCGGCGGCGACGTCTACTCGCCTGCGATGACGGACTTCATCTTCATGGTGAAGAACACCAGCTACATGTTCGTCACCGGCCCCGACGTGGTGAAGACCGTGACCAACGAGGTCGTCACCGCCGAAGAGCTGGGCGGTGCCTCGGTGCACGCCACGCGCTCCTCGATCGCCGACGGCGCCTTCGAGAACGACGTCGAGACGCTGCTGCAGATGCGTCGCCTGATCGACTTCCTGCCATCCAACAACAGCGACGGCGTGCCGGAATGGCCGAGCTTCGACGACATCGGCCGCGTCGACATGTCGCTCGACACGCTGATCCCCGACAATCCGAACAAGCCCTACGACATGAAGGAGCTGATTCTGAAGGTCGTGGACGAGGGCGACTTCTTCGAGATCGCGGACATGTTCGCCAAGAACATCGTCACCGGCTTTGGCCGCATCGCGGGCCGCACCGTCGGCTTCGTCGCCAACCAGCCGATGGTGCTGGCCGGCGTGCTCGACAGCGACGCCTCACGGAAAGCCGCGCGCTTCGTCCGCTTCTGCGACGCCTTCAACATCCCGATCGTCACTTTCGTGGACGTGCCGGGCTTCCTGCCGGGCACCGCGCAGGAATATGGCGGCCTGATCAAGCACGGCGCAAAGCTGCTGTTCGCCTATTCGCAGTGCACCGTGCCGCTGGTCACCATCATCACCCGCAAGGCCTATGGCGGCGCCTTCGACGTCATGGCGTCCAAGGAGATCGGCGCCGACATGAACTACGCCTGGCCGACCGCCCAGATCGCGGTGATGGGTGCCAAGGGCGCGGTCGAGATCATCTTCCGCTCCGACATCGGCGACCCCGACAAGATCGCCGCCCGCACCAAGGAATACGAAGACCGCTTCCTGTCACCCTTCATCGCCGCCGAGCGCGGCTACATCGACGACGTCATCATGCCCCACTCGACGCGCAAGCGGATCGCCCGCGCGCTGGCGATGCTGAAGGACAAGAAGGTCGAAACGCCCGCGAAGAAGCACGACAATTTGCCGTTGTGAGATGAACCTACCGGGGGCACTACGTATAAAATCGCATGGTGCCCCTGAACGGACTCGTCTATATTGGTGTCATGACCGACGCACTCAAGAAGTTGATCGAAGCTGCCAAAACGGCCAATCCATCCCCGGAACATCGGGAGGAGCAGCGGCGGAGCTTCGTGTATGGCAATACCCATTTCGAAAATTCGCTCATCACGCGCGAAATGGTGGATCGTGAGGCCGAAAAGCTGGCCAAGGATAAAAAATGATAAGCGAAGAGCGTGAACGGCGCGATAGCCGTGCGCTCGAACCTGAGTTGATTACCGATCCTCAGGAAAAGGCTGCGGCCGAAGCTCGGAACGGGTTCCGTCAGTACGACGCAGCAATTGGCGTGATACAGACGGCTCTTGAGCGAGGCTCATTCAAGCTCCGTCCGTCACTCATCCTCGGTTTGCAGCGAGAAGCTTTATCGGGCATCAGCTCTTACGCTGGCAACTATCGCCCCGGCGGCGTTGCCATCGAGGGAAGCAAGCATGAGCCCGTTGGTGCAAATCTGGTCCCCGAACTCGTTGAGGACATGTGCGACTACGTCAATGATCGGTGGGAGGCTAGCACGCCGATCCATCTCGGCGCCTATCTCATGTGGCGGCTGAATTGGATTCATCCGTTCGCGGACGGGAATGGTCGTACCTCCCGGATTGTCTCGTATGTCGTCCTTTCAATTCGTGCTGGTGCGCTTCTGCCGGGCACACCGACGATACCGGATCAAATTGTCGACAACCGAAAGCCCTATTTCGACGCGTTGGATGCGGCCGATTTAGCCTTTCGCGATGGAGATCGGATCGACGTCTCGCAGATGGAAGATTTATTGGCCTCACTGTTAGCGAACCAACTTGCGGAATTCTACAAGTCGGTTGGAGGTAAGCTACCTGGCTGAACGTGAGCCTTCGTTGCTAGGTTCTATTTGCAATCGAGCCACCTTAAAATTTCGAATCCAATGACCGCATCCGATCCGACCGACGAAATCTCCGACATCGAAGATCGCATCGAGCGGCTGGCCGAGATCGCGGAGCGGTGCCGGAAGTACATTCTGGCGTCCAAGATCGCGATCGGGGGCGGGGCGGCGCTGCTGTTGGTGACGATCCTCGGTGTGTTCGGCTTCGGTCAGACCGCAGCCCTCGGATCGATCGCGTTGGTGCTCGGCGGGATCGTGTCGCTCGGCTCGAACGTCAGCACATTGCGACAGACGGACGACGCCATCAGCGCAGCGGAGGCACGCCGTGCGGCGTTGATCGCCAGCATCGACCTGCGCGTCGTCGCTGATGCACCGCTGAAGCTGGTGTGACGCGGTGCCGTAGGGTGGGTTAGCTTGCGGCTGCGCGAAGCGCAGTCCGCTAGCGTAACCCACCAACGTCCGCCTCGCCGGATGGAGGCGTTGGCGGATTACGCTCCGCTAATCCGCCCTACGCACCGGTGCGTGCCTTATCCGCGGCGGCGAAATGCGCCATTTGATCCGCGTGGGCCTTGGCGAAAGCCGGTCGGGCCGTCGCACGCGCGACGTAAGCGCGGCAGGCAGGACTGTCCGCCAGCCCGTCGAAACCACCGATGACGCGCAGCACGTCCGCGATCAGGATGTCGGCGACGGAGAAGGAGCCGGCTAGCCATTCGCGGCCGGCCAGCACCGGCTCGAGATGCTTGAGCCGAAGCTTGAGGAAGTCGTCGACGAATTTCCACGCAGCCGTGTCGGTGGGATGGCCCATGAATTTCGACATTCCCCAGGGCAGGCTCGCCATCTCCACCGAATTGAGTGCCGCGAACACCCATTCCGTCGTCTCGGCGCGGCCGCGCGGATCGGTCGGCATCAGCTTCGCACTGAGCCCGCCGAGATGCAGCAGGATCGCGCCGGTCTCGAAGATCGAGAGGTCGCCGTCGGTCAGCCACGGCACCTGGCCGAACGGCTGGTGCGCGAAATGTGCGGCGCCGCGATCGTCGAACGGGGCGCTCGCGACGCGATAGGGCAGCGCGGCCTCTTCGAGCGCCCAGCGCACGCGAAGGTCGCGCACGAATCCTCGCGGTGGTTCGGGAACCCAATTGAAGGTGGTCAGGGTGAGGTCGGCCATTTGCTGTCTCCGTGTCCTGGTTCGAAACAAAGGACGAGCGAAGGGCGCCCGTTCCGACACCCGCGCCAAGTCTTTTTGTCGGCGGCGGCGTATCCGGCTAGGCTCGCGCCAAACAACAGGAGGAAACTCGATGCCATCAGCTTTCTTCGTCGTCCGCGCCACCGTCTCCGATCCCGCCCAGCGCGCTGCTTTCGACAAATGGTACGAGACGGAACATGTGCCCGACGCGGTGAAGGCATTCGGCGTGAGCAAAGCCTGGCGGTTCTGGAGCCTGGACGATCCCTCGCTGCATCAGGCGATGTATCAGTTCGATGACGAGGCCAAGCTTGCGGCGGTGCTGAAGGGCGATGCGCTCAAGCAACTGGTCGCCGATTTCAAGCGCGACTGGCCCGACGTCAAGCGTTCGCGCGAGACGCTGGTGCTGGCGCAGGAGTTTGCGCAATAGGGCGCACCGAATGTCTGCCTCGCAACGGCTCTGAACACACGATTCAGCCTTGGTTGATTCAGCCTCGGTTCATGTCGTGACCGCGACACTCCCTCTGCATCACTTGCTCGGTAGCCTGGAGGATATGTCATGGAGCGTCGAAACTTTTTGAAACTTGCACTGGGGGTGACGGCGGGCGCCGCCGCCTTCGCCGCGACCGCGCAGGCCGCGCCGCTGTCGCCGCAGCCGCTCAGTGATCCCGCGCGCACGCCGCAAGGCAATCCCGACGCTCATCCGGCCGTCACCACCAGCGAGGAAGCCGCCAAGCTGACGCCCGAACAGGTTCACTGGCATGGCCGCCACCGGGGCTGGGGCCGCCGTCATTGGGGCTGGCGTCGCCGCCGTTGGCATCGCCGTCACTGGTAAGCCGCGGCAAGCCGCGAATTGGACGGGGATCGCAGCCGCGGTCCCCGTTTCGATTCCAGGCCGCTCAAATTCCACGGCGGACGAATCGTCGGCGGCAAGCCTGAAAGCGAACGAGCCTGAAAACGAAAATGGCCGCGCAGGCTGAACCTGCGCGGCCATCTTGCGATGCAAAGAGATCAGAACGGGCGGCAGCGGCCGGCGTACCAGCGGAAGCCATAGGGGCAAACACGCGCGCGCGGCACGACGACGACGGGCGGAGCGACCACTACAGGGGCGGGGCGCACAACGACCGCGCCGCGCATCGGGCGACAGCCGCCGTAGGCGCCACGATACCAACCCGGGCCGCAACCCTGCGCGGCGCTGGCGGCCTCGCTGAAACCGACAACCGCGCTGGCGAGCATGGCGGCGGCGAACAGGTATTTCATGTGATCTTCCTTCTCGTCCTTGGGGCAGGTCTTTCGGGGGCAGGTCTTTCGGGGGCGGGTCTTTGGGGCAAGTCTTTGGAGTAAGTCTTTAGCGGCTTGGCGCTCGCGGCGCACAATGAATCAAAAGACACGATTCGACATGTTAAATTTTGCAACACGCCGACACGGTGCGATCCAAATCTGCCAATCATGACCTGAATGCGGCATGAACGTTCCCCGCATGCGGCTTGGCGCGACAGAAACTGGTGTTGGCGGCCGGCTCGGCAGAAATCCTCCAGGACGCCGGCCCGGGAGCATTCAGGCGCGCACTGCCGGTGCCGCGGCGCGCGGGTCAGTCCTTCCCGTCGCCGAAAAGCGCGGCAAACTGCTTCTCGCCGGTGCGGGTGAAGTTGACGACGCGGCTGCCGGGCGTGGCGTCGCGCGCCGCCCATTTCAGCTCGGCGAAGCGCTGCATCATGGCGGCCCCCAGCGTGCCGGCGAGGTGATGCCGCCGCTCACTCCAGTCGAGGCAGGCCTTGCACACCGGGCGGCGCGGATGGGTGAGCATGCCGGTCGAGATCTGCAGATGCTTGGCGAGGAAGCGTTCGCCCTCAGCCGTCAGCTCGATGTCCTGCTTTTTCTGCCTGACCAGATTCCGCTCGCGCAGGGAATCCAGCATCTGCACGCCGAGATCGCCGGCGAGGTGGTCGTAGCAGATCCGCGCGCGCCGCAGCGCCGGGTCCTTCGGCCCGGTGCGCACCCGCATGTGGCCGGTCCGCGCGGCCAGGCCTGCGAGGCCCTCGAGTACGCCGGCGACGTCGTCGTCGGTGAGGCGATAGTAGCGGTGGCGGCCCTGCTTCTCCGGCTCGACCAGCCCGCCGGCCTCGAGCTTGGCCAGATGCGAGCTCGCAGTCTGCGGCGTGATGCCGGCCTCCTGCGCCAGCTCGCTCGCCGTGAGCGCGCGGCCGTTCATCAGCGCGGTGAGCATGTTGGCGCGCGCGGGATCGCCGACCAGCGAAGCGACCAGGGCGATGTCGGGTCCTGATTTCATGCTTCGATGGTAGCCGAAGCATTGTGGTCGGGCAAGGGCGTAGCTTCTCACCAAGTCGTCATTGCGCGCGCAGCGAAGCCGTAGGGTGGGCAAAGGAGCGTAGCGACGTGCCCACCATTCGTCGTTGCGGGGAAACGACGTGGGCACGCTTCCGCCTTCGCTCTTCGAGCTACGGCGGACAAGTCGCTTTGCCCACCCTACGAGACTTCGCGGCTTGCAGTGACGACGGAAACCCAGGAGCCCATCATGTCCGTCACCGTCTTCATCCGCTATCAGATCGACCCGTTCAAGCGCGCGCAGTTCGAGGAATATTCGAAGCGCTGGCTCACCATCATCCCGAAATGCGGCGGTGACCTGATCGGTTATTTCATGCCGCATGAAGGCACCAACAACATCGCCTTCGGTCTGATCAGCTTCGAGAGTCTGGCCGCATACGAGGCCTATCGCGCGCGGCTGCGGCAGGACGCGGAAGGAATGGCGAATTTCCATTTCGCCGAGGAACACAAATTCATCCTCGCGGAAGAGCGCACCTTCCTGCGCAAGGTGGTATTGTAGGTCCGATAGCAGCAGGAGATGCCCATGATCGCCGTGATCTTCGAGGTCTGGCCGAAGCCGGAACACCGCCAGGACTATTTCGACCTCGCAGCCGATCTGAAGCCGATCCTGCAAACCATCGACGGCTTCATCTCGGTCGAGCGCTTCGAGAGCCTGACCGAGAAGGGCAAGATCCTGTCGGTGTCGTTCTGGCGGGACGAGGCGGCGGTGCAGGCCTGGCGCAACACGATGGAGCACCGCCGCACCCAGGCCAAGGGCCGGGCGCAGATCTTTGCCGATTATCATCTGCGCATCGCCAGCGTGGTCAGAGACTACGGCATGAATGATCGCGAGCAGGCGCCGAAGGACAGCCGGGCGGTGCACGACGCCCACTAACGCTGCCGGGCGCGCACTGGCGCTGCCAGGCGCGCACTGGCGCTGCCGGGTGCGCACTGGCGCTGCCAGGCGCGCACTGGCGCTGCCAGGTTAGGGCGCCTATGTCTGCGCGGCCAACAAAGGGAGAAGAAACATGCACGTCACGACCGCGGACAAGCGCGCCACCTTCAAGAAGATGCACGAAAGCGGCTGCTTCATCCTGCCCAATCCGGTCGATAACGGCAGTGCCAAGGCATTGCAGCATCTCGGTTTCAAGGCGATTGCGTCGTCGAGCGCGGGCTTTGCCTGGACCATCGGCAAGGCCGACAACCACGTCAACGTCGAGGACGTCTGTCAGCATCTGGCAGCATTGAGCTCGGCCGTCGACATCCCCGTCAACGCCGATTTCGAGGGCGGCTTTGCGGTCGAGCCGGACAGGGTCGCGGACAATGTCGAGCGCTGCGTGCGCACCGGCGTCGCCGGCCTGTCGATCGAGGATTCCACCGGCGACAAGGACAAGCCGCTCTACGATCGCGCACTCGCGGTCGAGCGCATCAAGGCCTCGCGCAAGGCGATCGGCGACAGCGGCACGCTGCTGGTCGGCCGCTGCGAAGCCTATCTGTGGGGCGTGACCGATTTGAAGCTCGTCATCGACCGGCTCACCGCTTACGCCGATGCCGGCGCCGACTGCCTCTATGCGCCGGGCCTGAAGACCCGCGAGGACATCTCTGCTGTGGTGAAGGCTGTCGCACCAAAGCCGTTCAACCTCTTGATCGGCGCCTCCGGCCTGTCGTTGCAGCAGGCCGAAGATCTCGGCGTGCGCCGGATCAGCGTCGGCGGCTCGCTCGCCCGCGCCGCCTGGGGCGGCTTCATGCGTGCGGCAAAGGAGATGGCGGAGAAGGGGACATTCACCGAGCTCGGCAGCGGCTATCCCGGCGGCGAACTCAACAAGATGTTCAGCTAGGAACACAACGAAAAAGCGGCGGGACTTTTTGAGTCCCGCCGCTTCACGCGCTATTGCGAAGTGTTACTTCGCGCCGTCAGACGGCTTCTGCGTGTCCGGGGCCGGCTTGGTCGGCGCCGCACCCGTCGTCACGCCCGGCTCGGTGTTGTTGCGCGGCGTCACGTCGCGCATACCGGGAGGCGCGGCCGGATTGGCAGGAGGCGCCTGCTGTGCGGTCTGAGTCGCCGGCGCGTTGCTGGCCTGGTTGCCAGTCGTCGTATTGTTCAGGCCGTAGAACACGGCACCCAGCACCAGTGCAATCGCAACGGCGAATAACGCAACCTTGCCGCTGGAGGCGGGGCCTTCGCCCAGCTCGGGATCGGCCTGAAGGTCGCCATCCCGGCGCGCCGCGCGAAGATACTCATCGTCGGCGAGGTTCGGGCGGTACGGATCGTTGGGAAAACGGTCGTCAGCCATCGATTGTCTCCTCGGTTGTGACGCCCGGACAACCCGTGGATGCGAGATTCTGTTCCGCGCCTCCTTATGCTTTCGTCGCATGTTGCCCCGCCACCGGGAATCGGGAACCTGTTCATTCGGGAACTGGACGCGAGTTCCATGGCTGCGACGAGGACAATCGCGAGGGAACAAGCCAATGTGGAGTTTGCCGCCAAGCGATACCGTGCTGCATTTCCTGTCCCTGGTTGCGATAGCCGCCCAGGGCATGACGGCTGCACTTGCTGCCGGACGCCGCAGCATGGACTGGTTAGGTGTGTGCTTCCTCGGCTGCATCACCGCGCTTGGCGGCGGCACGTTGCGCGATCTCTTCCTCGGGCACTATCCGTTGGTTTGGGTCGCCAATCCGATCTATCTGGCGCTGGCCGGTGGTGCGGCCTTCCTCACCATTCTGTTCGCGCGCCTCGTGCACCGGCTGAAGGTCGCTTTCATCGTGCTCGACGCGATCGGGCTCGTCGTCTTCACCATGGCCGGCTGCGACGTCGCCTGGCAGATGGATGCTTCGCTGCCGATCGTGATCGTCTCGGGCATGGTGACCGGGTGCGCCGGCGGCGTGTTGCGCGACGTGCTCTGCAACGACGTGCCGCTGCTGTTTCGGTCCGAGCTCTACGCCAGCGTCTCGGTCGTGACGGGACTGTTCTACGCCACCGCCTTCGGCCTCAACCTCAACGCCGAGCTCTGGACGATCCTGACCTTCGTGCTCGGTCTCAGCTTGCGCCTGCTCGCGGTGCGCTACAAATGGGAGATGCCGAAATTCGTGTTCACCGGGGAGGAGGAGAGGTAGAGGTTACGTGACCTCACTCCATCCACATCGTCGTTACAGCGATGACGGGGATGGAGCTACTCCTGCTTCCTGGCCTTCGCCACCTGCGCCGGCGTCACCAGCGGGGCCGCATTGCCCCAGGAGTTGCGGATGTAGTTCGTCACCGCCGTGATCTCCTCATTGGACAGCCTGGCATAGGGCGGCATCTCGCCGGTGTTGGGCGCGCGCGGTGTGGTCACGGTGTGGGCGCCGTCGAGAATGATGCGCAACGTCGAGGACGGATTGATCGATTGCAGCAGCGCATTGCCCGGCAGCGGTGGATAGATGCGCGGCGCCCCCGAGCCGTCGGCTTCATGGCAGGCGATGCAGAGCTTTGCGTAGACCGCCTGGCCCGCCTTCATCTCGGCATCATCAGGCGGCGCCACGATCGTCTCGCGCCGCGACGGCGGCAGGCTCTTCAGGTACACCGCGATCGCGCGCACATCGGCATCGCTCATCTTCGAGGTCGAGTTGACGACGACCTCCGCCATCAGCCCGCCGGCATGGCTCCTGACATTGCGCCCGCTCTGCAGATATTCGGCGATGTCCGCCTCGCTCCACGACTTCAGGCCCGTGCGGGAAGCGCCGTCGAGCCTTGGCGCGTACCAGCCACCGACCTCGTTGCCCGAGAGCGCCTGCGCCTGCTTGTCCGCGCCAAAATAGTTCTTCGGTGTGTGGCAGGCGCCGCAATGACCGAGCCCGGTGACGAGATAGCCGCCGCGATTCCACGCCGCGCTCTGGCTCTGGTCCGGCTCGTACAGGCCGGGCTTGAAATACATCGCGTTCCAGACCCGCATCAGGCCGCGATAGCCGAACGGCCAGCGCAGCTCCGGCGGCTTGTTGCGGCTGACGACGGGCGCAAGCGTGCCGAGATAGGCGCGGATCGCCAGCGTGTCGTCCTTCGTCATCTTCGTGAAGTAGGGATAGGGGAAGGCCGGATAGTAGTTCGACCCGTCGGGCGCGACGCCAGTGCGCAAGGCGCGGGTGAAATCGGCATCCAGCCAGGCGCCGATCCCGGTGTCGCGGTCCGGGGTCAGGTTCGGCGCATAGATCGCGCCGAATGGCGTGTCGATGCGCTTGCCGCCCGCGAACGGTTTTGCCGGATCGGCGGTGTGGCAGCCCGCGCAGTCGCCGGCCTCGACCAGCGTCTTGCCGTAGGCGATCAGCTCCGGCGACGGCTCGGCGGCGCGGGCTGCGCTTGCAACCGCACTGCACAACGCCAGGCCGACGAGAGCCGAGCCAGTCAGAATCGTCCGCATCGAAGCCTCTCCTGCGACCAATCGCCCGCATCGGGCACGACAGGGGCATCAGTTCGTTTCGCCACAGTGGGGGTATGGTGACACAAATTGAAAATGCCCAGCGTGTTTCAGGCCACGAAGTTGCGATTTTTACCCGGCGCTCCCTTTGGTCCAGATTTGTGATGCGGATCGTGAAATATCCGACATAGAGTGGCGAAACTGGTCGGCGCGCCCTAGCTAAAAACAACGGGAAGGCAACGGCTTAAGTCAGCAAGACCTGAACAGGGCGCAAAAAGAGGACAGCATGGGCATCAACCAGGGTCCGATCAGTCTCGATCAAAAATACACCCAGGAAACCGGGCATGTCTTCACCACGGGCATCCAGGCCCTGGTCCGCCTGCCCATGGCCCAGATCCGGCGCGACCGCGCCAGCGGCCTCAACACCGCGGGCTTCATCTCCGGTTATCGCGGCTCGCCGCTCGGCGGCTACGACCAGCAGCTGTTTGCCGCCCGCAAGCATCTCGAACAGTACAACATCAAGTTCCAGCCCGGCGTGAACGAGGATCTGGCGGCCACCGCCATCTGGGGCTCGCAGCAGCTTAACCTCTCGCCCGGCGCGAAATACGACGGGGTGGTCGGCATCTGGTACGGCAAGGGCCCCGGCGTCGATCGCTGCGGCGACGTGTTCCGTCACGGCAATGCCGCAGGCTCCGCCAAGAACGGCGGCGTGCTGTGCCTTGCCGGCGACGACCATGGCGCAAAATCCTCGACCGTCCCGCATCAATCCGACCACGCCTTCATGTCGGCCTTGATGCCGTATCTCTATCCCTCGAGCATCCACGAGATGATCGAGATGGGGCTGCTCGGCATCGCCATGTCACGCTATTCGGGCTGCTGGGTCGGCATGAAGGTGATCACGGAGACGGTGGAGACCACCGCCGAGATCGATCTCACCGACGAGATGAAGCCGTTCATCATCCCCGCCGATTTCGAGATGCCGCAAGGCGGACTCAATCTGCGCTGGCCCGACGATCGCTTCGAGCAGGACCGTCGGCTGCAGGACTACAAGGGCTTTGCCGCGATCGCCTTTGCGCGCGCCAACAAGGTCAACCGCATCACCATGGATTCGCCCAACGCCCGTTTCGGCATCATGGCGTCGGGCAAAAGCTACGAGGACGTCCGTCAGGCGCTGCGCGAGCTCGGCGTCACCGAAGAGGTCGCCGCCAAGATCGGCCTTCGCCTCTACAAGATCGGCATGCCCTGGCCGCTGGAGCCGGAAGGCGTGCATCAATTCGCCATCGGCCTCGAAGAGATATTCATCGTCGAGGAGCGCCGCGAGATCGTCGAGAACCAGGTCAAGCAGGTGTTGTTCAACTGGCGCGATGACGTGCGCCCGCGCATCGTCGGCAAGATGGACGAGCACGACAAGCGCTTCCTGACCTTCGCCGCCGAGCTCAGCGTTGCCTCGCTTGCGACCTCGCTTACCGAGCGACTTCTCAAGCTCGATCTCAACCCTGAGATTGCTTCGATGCTCCGCGCCAAGGCCGACTGGTTCAACGGCCGTCAGGCCACCCAGATGCAAGCGGTCGCACCTGTCTCCCGCACCCCGTATTTCTGCTCCGGCTGTCCCCACAACACCTCGACGAAGGTCCCCGAAGGCAGCCGGGCGCTCGCCGGCATCGGCTGCCATTTCATGGCGCTGTGGATGGACCGCTCGACCGAGACCTTTACGCATATGGGCGGCGAGGGCGTGCCGTGGGTCGGCATCGCACCCTTCACCAACGAGAACCACATCTTCGCCAATCTCGGCGACGGCACCTATTTCCACTCGGGCCTTCTCGCCATCCGCCAGGCGGTGGCGTCCAAGACCAACATCACCTACAAGATCCTCTACAACGACGCGGTGGCCATGACCGGCGGCCAGCGCCATGACGGCGATCTCTCGCCGCAGCAGATCACCCATCAACTCCACGCCGAAGGCATCCGCGAGATCTATCTTGTCTCGGAGGCGCCCGATGCCTATCCGGCCAGCACCATCGCGCCGGGCGTGAAGCTCTATCATCGCGACGAGCTGCAAAACGTCATGAAGATGTGCCGGGAACACAAGGGCACATCGGCGATCGTGTTCGTGCAGACCTGCGCCGCGGAAAAACGCCGCCGCCGCAAGCGCGGCCTGATGGAGGATCCGGCGCGCCGCGTCATGATCAATCCGGCCGTCTGCGAAGGCTGCGGCGACTGCTCGGTGCAATCGAACTGCATCTCGGTCGAGCCGCTGGAGACCGAGTTCGGTCGCAAGCGCGCCATCAACCAGTCCTCCTGCAACAAGGACTATTCGTGCCTGAAGGGCTTTTGCCCGTCCTTCGTCACCGTCGATGGCGGCAAGCCACGCCACCGCGCGCCGGCCGACCTCTCCGACATCGGTGCGATTGCCGAGCCGGCGTCGCGGCCGACACTCGACAAGCCCTATAACATCGCGGTCGGCGGCGTCGGCGGCACCGGCGTTCTCACCATTGGGGCGCTGCTCGGCATGGCCGCCCATATCGAGGGCAAGGCCTCGATGATCCTCGACATGTCGGGCCTTGCACAGAAGGGCGGGGCGGTGCTCAGCCATGTCCGCCTGTCGGATCATCCCGCGGAAGTGACCTGCTCGCGCATCGTCACCGGCACGGCCGATCTCGTGCTCGCCGCCGACGAGGTGGTCGCGGTCGCCAAGGACACGATCTCGCTCTGCGACTCCACCCGGACCCGCGGCATCATCAACAGCCACGTCATTCCGACCGCCGATTTCGTCCTCAACCGCGACTTCAATTTCCAGACCCGCAAGCTGAATGGGCTCTTGGAAACGGCGCTGCACAAGGACTCGGTCTTCTTCGATTTCACCAAGCCGGCCGAGCAGCTGCTCGGCGACAGCATCGCCACCAACATGATGATGATGGGCTATGCCTATCAGAAGGGCCTGTTCCCGCTCTCGGCGGAATCGATCGAGCGGGCGATCGAGGTCAACGGCGTCTCGATCAAGATGAACAAGGAGGCCTTCCGCCTTGGTCGCCTCGCGGTCGCCGATCCCGCGCGTCTTGCCGACATGCTGAAGGGCACGGACCAGGTCGCAGCGCCCAAGTCGCTGGAGGCCATGACGCTCGATGAAGTCATCGAGCACCGCGCCAAGCACCTCACGGCCTATCAGAACAGCCGTCTCGCCAAGCGTTATCGCAGGCTGATCGACCAGGTGCGCGACGCCGCGGTGAAGGGCGGTTATGGCGATGCGTTGCCACGCGCGGTCGCAGTGAACTACGCCAAGCTGCTGGCCTACAAGGACGAATACGAAGTCGCGCGCCTCTACACCGACGGCGCCTTCGCCCAGCAGCTCCGCGATCAGTTCGAGGGCGACTACAAGTTCAACTTCAACCTTGCGCCGCCGATCCTCGGCGGCGGCCTCGACGCGCTGGGACGCCCGAAGAAGCGAGCCTTCGGCCCCTGGATGCTGAACGTCTTCGGCGTGCTGGCGAAACTCAAATACCTGCGCGGAACGCCGCTCGACATCTTCGGCCGCAGCGCCGACCGCAAGCTCGAGCGTGATTTGATCGCCGGCTACGAAAAGGACGTCGCCACCGTGCTCGGCCTGTTGTCGCCGGTCACGATCGACACCGCCGTGGAATTGCTCTCACTCCCCGACCGCATCCGCGGCTACGGCCCGGTGAAGGAGAAAGCTGTCGCGGACGCAAAGATGCGTTACGCCCAGCTCGCCGCCGATCTCGCGAGCCCGCCGCCCGCGCCAAGGCAGATCGCGGCGGAGTAGGGCGGTTCCGTAGGTGCTGTAGGGCGGATTAGCGAAGCGTAATCCGCCACGTCCGTTGCCGTGGAGATCAATACGGCGGATTACGCCTTCGGCTAATCCGCCCTACGGCACTCCTTCCAGGAATAAGGCGCTCTCGTAGGGTGGGCAAAGGCGCAAAGCGCCGTGCCCACCATCTCGCCACGACTGCACCAGAAGACGTGGGCACGCTTCCGCCGTCGCCCTTCGAGCTACAGCGGACAAGTCGCTTTTTCCCTACGGACTAAATTCATCCGTTTGACAAGAGTTGTGGCCGCGCGATATCAGCAACTTGCGATAGTGAAGCGCGCCGGGCGATGCGGCCGTGCGCTATGCGGGGCGATGATCGATGTCATTGCGCACTGTGTTGATTCTGTTTCTGGCCGTCGGTGTGTTGGCGGCGTTGGGGATGTTCTGGAATCAGCATGCCATCGAACGCGTCATGCGCGATGGCTATGGCACCACCGGAAAGATCATTTCGGCCAAAGTCGTCTCGCCGCGGTTTCCGTTCGTGTTTGACGGCGGCTGGCCGCGCTATGTCGACGAAAATCTGTCGATCGGATTGCAGTGGACCGGCAGGGATGGCGTCCAGCGCGAGCGCACGGGCATAGCGGTCAGTGCTGCCTATGCGGCGCGGATCATGGTTGGCAATCAGCTCAAGCTCCTGACGATCCCAATCCAGGCCGTTGACGACGATTCATCGCTTCCGGTCATTGTCGAAGATCTCGACGACCATCTGAGCCATATCCGGTCCACGTCCAGGTTCATGGCGGCGGGAGCGGGCGTTTGCGCCGTGCTCGTGATGCTCGTGATCGGATGGCAGGCATGGTCGGCGCGTCGAGGCGGGCCGGGGAGTGCGACGATCGCCGCGGAGCAAGGCGCCCCTTTCCTTACATCCTCGGGACCCTGACTGCTGTGATGCTTCCGTTCGGCGGCTACATGCTGGTGAACTCCTACATTGAGCAAAGCACGTTGAATGAGATCCTCGCCCATGGCGATGAAGCTACCGCCGATGTTACCCGCGCCTACGGTGAGGTGAACAAGGCCGGTGAGGCCCCGAGCTATCTCGTGACGCTGGCGTGGATCGACAAGAGCGGACGACAGCAGGCCTACGGACCGACCCATATCAGTTTCGGCAAAATCGTGTGGTCCTGACGCCCGCAGGCTGGCGTCAAGTCTTGCGCTTCGCTCGCAAGGCGACGGGGGCAATAGTGCATCGCTCCCCGGGGAGAGCGCGACATAAGCCGTAAAGCCACTGCGCAGGGAAGGCCGGATGTTTGGCCGCACCTGTATGCCGCTGTGCATCTGTTCTTCGCGCAATCGCGCACAGCGGACCGTGGGTGCCCAGCCGGCACCCGGTCTTCCCTGCGCCCTCTGTTCAAGGAGGGAGCGAGACGGAAGCAAAGCTCGGGCGAAACATGCCGCGAGGATGCGGGGGCGTGTCTGCAGGACAAGGTCTCGTGCCCCGGACGCTGCGCAGCACGAAGTGATGCGCTGCTGAGCCGGGGCCCATCTCGCAACGAAAACGCGGCCGCATGGGTCCCGGCTCTGCGCAGCAACGCTGAAGCGTTGCAGCGCGTCCGGGACACCAGAACATACCCCACTTGCGCCAGTCCGCGGCCCTCTCGCGGGGCGGAATATTTCCGCGCTTGCCAATCTGCCCAGTGCGGTTCAGAAAAACGGGGCAAATAAGAAAAGCCAGCGGAGACCTGAAGTTTGACCATCAAGGGCAAGGCCTACATTGCCGGGATCTACGAACACCCGACCCGGCATGCGCCGGACAAATCCACCGCCCAGCTCCATGCCGAGGTCGCCAAGGGCGCGATCGAGGATGCCGGGATCAGCAAGGACGACGTCGACGGCTATTTCTGCGCGGGCGATGCTCCGGGCGGCGCCTGGCCGATGGTCGATTATCTCGGCCTCAACACCAAAAAGCTCCGCCACGTCGATTCCACCGAGACCGGCGGCTGTTCCTACATCATCCATCTCGGCCACGCCGCTGAGGCGATCGCGGCAGGCAAGTGCTCGATCGCGCTGATCACGCTCGCCGGCAAGCCGCGCACCGGCGCGATGCCGCCCCGTGCGGCCGGCGCCGAGGTCGATTTCGAATCCGCTTACGGCGCGACCACGCACAATGCCTACGGCATGTGTGCCATGCGCCATATGCACGACTATGGCACCACCTCGGAGCAACTGGCCTGGATCAAGGTCGCAGCCTCCCATCACGCGCAATACAATCCGCATGCCATGCTCAAGGACGTCGTCACCGTCGAGGACGTCCTGAACTCGCCGATGATCTCCGATCCCCTGCACCGCATGGATTGCTGTGTCGTCTCCGACGGCGGCGGCGCGCTGATCGTGACGACGCCGGAGATTGCCAAGAGCCTGAAGAAGCCGCTGGTCAAGCTGATCGGCCATGGCGAAGCCATGAAGGGCCCGCGCGGCGGCAAGGATCTCGATCTCACGTACTCCGCCGGCATCTGGTCCGGCCCGCGCGCGTTCGAGGAAGCCGGCATCACGCCGAAGGACATCAAATACGCCTCGATCTACGACAGCTTCACCATCACGGTGCTGATGCAGCTCGAGGATCTCGGGTTCTGCAAGAAGGGCGAGGGCGGCAAGTTCGTCGCCGACGGCAATCTGATCTCGGGCGTCGGCAAGCTGCCGTTCAACACCGACGGCGGCGGCCTCTGCAGCAACCATCCCGTCAACCGCGGCGGCATGACCAAGATCATCGAGGCCGTCAGGCAGCTGCGCGGCGAGGCGCATCCGAAGGTGCAGGTCAGGAATTGCGATCTCGCCATTGCCCACGGCACCGGCGGCCTCCTGGGCGTCCGCCACGCCGCCTCGACGGCCATTCTGGAGCGCGTGTGATGTTAGATGCAAAGAAATATCCGGCTCCGGTGACGAACCCCGAGACCGCAGCGTTCTGGGACGCAGCCAAGCAAGGCAAGTTCATGATCAAGCGCTGCACGGCGTGCGGCGAAGCGCATTACTTCCCGCGCTCGATCTGCCCGTTCTGCTACTCCGACAAGACGGTGTGGGAGGAAGCGTCGGGCGAGGGCACGATCTACACCTGGAGCCTGATGCGGAAATCGCCGACCGGGCCCTATGCCATCGGCTACGTCACGCTGAAGGAGGGGCCGTCGGTACAGACCAATTTCGTCGACTGCGATCTCGAGAAGCTGAAGATCGGTCAGAAGGTGAAGGTGGTGTTCAAGCCGACCGACGGCGCACCGCTGCCGTTCTTCACACCGGCCTAGGGCGGTCCTCATCCTGAGGAGCTTGCGAAGCAAGCGTCTCGAAGGATGGCCGCGGCAAAGAAGCGTTTCGGGCATCCTCATGGTTCGAGACGGCGCAAGAGCGCCTCCTCACCATGAGGATGAGAACCAGAGGAAACCAAAAAATGTCCGCCAGATACGAAGAGCTCAAAGGCCTGAAAAACCTCGGCCAGAAATACGCCTACACCGACCGCGAGGTGATGCTCTACGCCTATGGCATCGGCCTCGGCGCCGATCCCATGGACGAGAAGGAGCTCGCCTTCGTCAATGAGGGCACGCTGACGCCGCGGCCGCTGAAGGTGGTACCGACGTTTGCGTCCGTCGCAGCCTGGGGCGCGGGCCCGGGCGAGATGAACCTCAACCGCGTCATGGTCGTCGACGGTGAGCGCGACATCACCTTCCACCAGCCGCTGCCGGTGGCCGCGCACATCACGGCCGACTCCTCCGTCGTTGAGGTCTACGACAAGGGCAAGGACAAGGGCGTCGTCATCGCGCACCAGACGGTGCTCAAGAACGAGAAGGGCGAGAAGCTCGCGACACTCGTCGCTTCGCGCTTTGCCCGCGGCGACGGCGGCTTCGGCGGGCCGAGCCTGACCCAGCCAGATCCGCACAAGATCCCCTCGCGCACGCCCGACAAGACCATCGACATCACCACGCGTCCCGACCAGGCGCTGGTCTATCGCCTCTGCGGCGACCGCAATCCGTTGCACAGCGATCCCGAGTTCGCCAAGAAGGCCGGCTTCCCGCGTCCGATCCTGCACGGCATGTGCACCTACGGCATCACCTGCCGCGGCGTGCTTCAGACCTACGCCGATTACGACGCAAGCGCATTCCGCCAGCACGTCGCGCGGTTCTCCTCGCCGGTCTATCCCGGCGAGACCGTGACCATGGACCTCTGGAGGGACGGCAACACGATCTCGTTCGAAGCGAAGGTGAAGTCGCGCGGCGTCACCGTGATCAAGAACGGCAAGACGGTCTTAGGTTAGGGCGGTCTCGTGCCCCGGACGCAACGCAGCACGCAGTGATGCGCTGCAGAGCCGGGGCCCAGAGGCGGTCGCAAAGAGCTGGTCCCGGCTCTGCGAAGCAGCGTTTCACGCTGCATCGCGTCCGGGACGCGAAACAATAAGAGCAAGGGAGAGGCCACCATGGGACTACTCGACGGCAAGGTCGCGCTGATCACCGGCGCTGGCGGCGGGCTCGGTGAGGCCTACGCGAAGCTGTTTGCGCGGGAAGGGGCCTCGGTCGTCGTCAATGACCTCGGCGGTCCCCGTGACGGCTCCGGCGCCGACAAGTCGATGGCGCAGCTCGTGGTGGACGCGATCACGGCCGAGGGCGGCAAGGCGGTCGCCAACGGCGCCGATATCTCCACCATGGAGGGCGGCCAGTCGGTGTTCGACGACGCCATCAAGCATTTCGGCCGCGCCGACATCCTCGTCAACAATGCCGGCATTTTGCGCGACCAGACCTTCGCAAAGGCCAGCGAATCCGACTGGGACAAGGTCATCAAGGTGCATCTGAAGGGCACCTTTTGTTGCACCATGCCGGTGTTTCGCTGGATGCGGGAAAATGGCGGCGGTGTCATCGTCAACACCTCCTCGACATCAGGGCTGATCGGCAATTTCGGCCAGACCAATTACGGCGCGGCCAAGGGCGGCATCTGGGGCCTGTCCAACGTGCTGGCGATCGAGGGCCGCAAATACAACATCCGGATCTGGACGCTGGCCCCGGGCGCGCTGACCCGCATGACCGCAGACCTGCCCCGCTATAAGGAGAACCCCTCGGCGGCGCTGGGGCCGGACGGCATCGCGCCGGCCGTGCTATACATGGTCAGCGACTTGTCGGGCGACCAGACCGGCAAGGTGCTGGGCGTGTCCGGGCCCCGCGGCGTGCGCGAGATGCGGATGATGGAAATGGAAGGCTGGAAACCGCCGCACACGGGCTGGAAGGCCCAGGACATCGCCGATCACGCCAAGGAGATCTTCTTCTCCGAGGAGCAGATCAAGATGGGCGCGCGGCGGTTTTAGGAGCCGTCATCCCGGGGCACGCGAAGCGTGAGCCCGGGATCCATACTCCGGATCGTGGTTATGGATTCCGGGCTCGCGACTGCGTCGCGCCCCGGAATGACAACAGAGAGAGACGAGGACTAGATGAAACTGACCGCCGACGCCAAGGGCACTTTCGCAATTGCGCCGACGCCGTTCCACGACGACGGCCGGATCGACGAGCGCTCGATCGATCGCCTGACCGATTTCTACGAGGAGGTCGGCTGCGACGGCGTCACGGTGCTGGGCATCCTCGGTGAGGCGCCGAAGCTCGATGCCGCCGAGGCCGAGCAGGTGGCGGTGCGCTTCGTCAAGCGTGCCAGGAAGATGCAGGTGATCGTCGGCGTCTCCGCGCCCGGCTTTGCCACCATGCGCTCGCTGGCCATGGCCTCGATGGACGCCGGCGCGGCCGGCGTCATGATCGCGCCGCCGCCGAGCCTGCGTACCGACGACCAGATCGTCGGCTATTTCAAGCAGGCGGCCGAGGCGATCGGGCCGGATGTGCCCTGGGTGCTCCAGGATTATCCGCTGACCCTGTCGGTGGTGTTCACCCCCGCCGTGATCCGCAAGATCGTCATGGACAATCCGAACTGCGTGATGCTCAAGCACGAGGACTGGCCGGGGCTGGAGAAGATCACGACCCTGCGCGGCTTCCAGAAGGACGGCTCGCTCCGTCCGCTCTCGATTCTCTGCGGCAATGGCGGCACGTTCCTGGACTTCGAGATGGAGCGCGGTGCCGACGGCGCCATGACCGGCTACGCCTTCCCGGAGCTTCTGATCGACGTCGTGAACCTCTCCAAGGCCGGCAAGCGCGATGCCGCGCATGATCTGTTCGACGCGCATCTGCCGCTGATCCGCTACGAGCAGCAGCCCGGCGTCGGCCTGACCATCCGCAAATACGTGCTCCAGAAGCGCGGCATCATCGCCTCCAGCGCCCAGCGCAAGCCCGGTGCGACCATCACGGCGACGGCGAAGGCGGAGGTCGAGTATCTGCTGTCGCGCGTCGCCCGCGTCGACAAGCGCGCCAATCTCGGCCCGCAATCCAGCGCGGCAGGTTAGTTGGATGGCCGAAACATCAGCATCACGCCCGGCGTCGACGATCCTCCTGCTGCGCGACGGCCCCACGGTCGACGGCAAGAGCCGCGACGAAATCGAGGTCTTCATGATGGTCCGCCATCATCAGATCGAGTTCAACTCGGGCGCGCTGGTGTTTCCCGGCGGCAGCGTCGATGCCGGCGACAACGAGATCGTCGCGCGCTCCGACCTGTATTCGGGCGGTGAAGGCCTCAGCGAGGCGGATCGCGGTTTTCGCATCGCGGCGATCCGCGAGACCTTCGAAGAGAGCGGCATCCTGCTGGCGCGGTCAAAGGGGACGGGCGCGCCTGTCGATGCCAGGCGTGCCGGCGAGATCGCCGACAAGCACCGCGTCGCGCTCAACGAGCACAAGGTCAGCTTCCTGAGCATCCTGGTCGACAACGACCTTCAGCTCGCACTCGACACGCTCGTGCCTTACGCGCACTGGATCACGCCGGAGGGCATGCCCAAGCGCTTCGACACATGGTTCTTCCTTGCCGCGGCGCCACCCGACCAGCTCGGCGCCCATGACGGAAGGGAGTCGACCGATTCGATCTGGGTCTCGCCGCGCGAGGCGGTGGAAGGCGGCGAGAGTGGCCGCTTCAAGCTGCCGTTTCCGACCACGCGCAATCTGATCCGGCTGGCGAAGCAGGGCAGCGTGAAAGACGCGCTCGACCATGCCAAGGGCATGTCGATCGTCACGGTGATGCCCGTGATGACCAAGACCGAAACCGGCCGCCAGCTCCGTATCCCCCGCGAAGCCGGCTATGACGGTGAGGTGTTCGAGGTCGGGGCGGTGGGCTAATACACTTCGACACGTAACGAACTATCTGCGACCGCAGACGCGCTAGGTTCCGTCCCTGACAACGGGACGGAGCGCGCGAAATGGACAGCCGGCAGGACACCAACATCGCCGTCGAGCTGGCGCTCCTGGTCGCGCTCGCGACGCTCTGGGGCGGCTCCTACACCTTCATCAAGCTCGGCGTCGCCACCATTCCCCCGATTACCTTGATCGCGGCGCGGACCACGATCGCGGGCCTCCTGCTGCTCGTCGTGATGTGGGCGCGCGGCATCAGGATGCCGATGGACGCAGCGGCTTGGCAGCGCTTCGCCTTCCAGGCCGTGCTCAACAGCGTCATTCCCTGGACGCTGATCGCCTGGGGCGAGCGCCATGTCGATGCCGCGCTCGCCACCATCCTCAACTCGGCCGGACCGATCTTCACCTTCCTGCTCACGGCGGTCGTCACCCGCCACGAGGCGACAAGCCCGCGAAAGCTGTTCGGCGTGATCGCGGGCATGGCCGGCATCCTGCTGATCGTCGGCGTCGATGCCTTCCACGACATCGGCAGCGGTCTCCTCGCGGAGGCGGCCATCGTCGCCGCCACCATCTGCTACGCCTGCGCCGCGATCTTCGGCCGCAGCTTCAAGGGCCTCGACCCCATGGCACCCGCTGCCGGCTCGCTGCTGGCGGGGGCGGCGGTCCTGATTCCGGCCTCGCTCGTGGTCGAGCAGCCCTGGACGCTGTCGCCGTCGCCGAGCTCGGTGCTGGCGCTGCTCGCGCTCGCCGTGTTCTCGACGGCCGCGGCGTTTGCGATCTATTTCCGCCTGATCCAGACCCTGGGCTCGGTCGGCACCACCGCGCAGGCCTATCTGCGGGTGCCGATCGGGGTCGCCATCAGCGTCGCCTTCCTCGGTGAGAGCCTGAGCCAGACCGCCTGGATCGGGCTTGCCTGCGTCGTCCTCGGCGTAGCCGCCATGACGATCCCGGCCCGGCGGCAGGCAAGCGTCAAACCGTCATAGATCGGGCAAGGGGGCTTCGACGCCCCCAATATTAAGGATAATCGGCGGCCCGAGGCATGTTTCCCCGGGGCCGCAATACGTCGTATATTGGGCCTCCAATATCCCGGTCCCTCAAAGCCCAATGTCCGCCGAATTGACGCCGACCCCTGAGAAAAAGCGAACATTCTCGCTCTCCATCGGCCAGCTCACTTTCGGCAGCTTCCTGTTGGTGCTGGCGGTGATCATCGTCACGTCGACCGCGAGCGTGATCGCGATCCGACACATCGACACCACCTTCGCCGAGCTGCAGAGGCTCCAGAGCGTCGGTGACCTCGCCGAGGACATCGATCGCCGCATGAACGAGTTGCGGCTTGCCGCGCGCGACTTCGTCACCGATCCCGGCGCCGGCATCCAGTTCAAGCAGGTCGGAGAGGCGGCCTCGACGCTCAGCGACATCCTGAAGAAGACCCGCATCGAGCTCGCGCCCGAGCAGCAGGACATGATCGACGGGGTCACCGAGCGGCTCGCGACTTATCGCAACGGCCTCGAGCGGATATCGACCCTGATCGATCGCCGCGCCCAGCTGCTCGCCGGCCTGCCGCCGCTGCGCGAACAGTTCGATGTGGCTGTCTCCGGTGCGGCCGACCGTGATCTGGCATCGCGCCTGTCGGAGGCGCAGAGCCGGATCGCGCTCGGGCTGCTCGCGCGCAACCCGTCCGCGGCCGAGCAGGCCGCGCAGAACATGCGGGCCCTGAACATTGTCGATGCCCGGCTGAAATCGGCGGTGAACGATTATGCCGAGGCCATCATGGCCGTGGCCGTTCGCGAGCGGCAGATCGCCGACATCGACCGCGAGGTGCTGGGAACCGAGGGCCGGCTGATCGGCCGCGTCACCGAATTGCTGCGCGAGGTCAGCGACCGACGCGGCCACGTGCTGTCGCGCGACTTCGCCCGGACGCTGACGGAAGCGCGATGGCAGAGCATCGTGCTCGGCACCATCGGCGTGCTGATCGGCATCGGCGCTGCCTTGTTCGTGGTGCGCAGGACGGTGCGTCCGCTCGCCCAGATCGCCCGCTCCATCCGCGCGCTTGCGGCGGGCCGGAAAGACACCTCGATTCCGTCGGCCGACCTCGACAACGAGATCGGCGACATCGCGCGTGCAGCCGAAGTGTTCCGCCGCGCGCTGGAGGAGGCCGACACGGCGCGCGAGGCAGCGGTGCGCGCGCTCACCGAGCAGCGCCTCGCCGAAGAGAGCTACCGAAAGCTGTTCGAGGGCTCGGTCGACGGCATCTATGTGACGACGCCGGCCGGCGATCTGCTCAACGCCAATCCGGCGCTGGCGCGGATGATGGGCTATGACAGCCCGCAGCACCTCATCGACAGCATCAACGACATCGCCCACACCATCTACGTCCATCCCGAGGCACGCGTCGAATACCAGCGGCTGATGGCACGCGACGGCATGGTGCGTGAGTTCGAGTACCAGGTGCGCCAGCGCAGCGGCGACATCCTGTGGCTCTCGGACAGCGCCACCGGCGTGCGGGACGAAGCGGGCAACATCGTCCGTTACGAGGGCACGCTGCGCGACATCACCGACCAGAAGCGGGCGGAAGACGCCATCGCCGAAGGCCGGCGCCTGCTCCAGCAGGTCATCGACACCGTGCCGGCGGTGATCAACGTCAAGGACCGCGACCTGCGCTATGTGCTGATGAACCGCTATATGGCCGGCATCTTCGGCATCGAACCCGGCGACGCGCTCGGGCGCACCACGGCGGACCTGATGTCGCGCTACGGCGCGGCCAAGACCGACGAGAACGACAAGCGCGTGCTCAGCATCCGCAAGGGGCTCGGCTTCTATGAGGAGGAGTACAAGGACTCCTCGGGCAACATGCGGCAATGGCTGGTCAACAAGCTGCCGCTGCTCGATGCCGAGGGCGAGATCGAGCGGATCGTCACCGTCGCGCTCGACATCGGCGAGCGCAAGCGCGGTGAGCAGGAGATGCGCAAGGCCAAGGAGTCCGCCGAGACCGCGCTGCGCAATCTGCGCGAGACCCAGGCCTCGCTGATCGAGGCCGAGAAGCTCGCCGCGCTCGGACGCCTCGTCGCCGGCGTCGCCCACGAGGTCAACAATCCCGTCGGCATCAGCCTCACGGTCGCCTCCGCGCTGGAGCGCAAGACCGCGATGTTCACCTCCGAGGTCGAGCGCGGCGAGCTGCGCCGCTCCACGCTCAACGACTTCCTCAACACCAGCCGCGATGCATCCTCGCAGCTCGTCTCCAATCTCAATCGCGCCGCCGAGCTGATCCAGTCGTTCAAGCAGGTCGCCGCCGACCGCAACTATTCGGATCAGCGCAGCTTCGATCTCGGCGACCTCACCGAGCAGGTGGTGATGAGTCTGAGGCCGGGCCTGCGCAAGCACAATCTGACGCTCAATGTCGAGTGCCAGCCCGATCTCACCATGAATAGCTATCCGGGCCCGTACGGCCAGGTGCTGACCAATCTGTTTCTCAATTCGGTGGCGCACGCCTTCCCGGACGGCCGGCCGGGAACCATCGACATCCAGGTCCGCGAGTCCGGCAAGGACAATGTCGAGATCATCTTCTCGGACAATGGTTGCGGCATGTCACTCGACGTCCGACGCCGTGCCTTCGATCCGTTCTTCACGACGCGGCGCGACCAGGGCGGCACCGGTCTTGGATTGCACATCGTCTACAGCATCGTCACCAACCGGCTCGGCGGGCGGCTCGATCTCGATTCCGAACCGGGCAGTGGCACCCGCATCCAGATCATCCTGCCGCGCACGGCGCCGCTGGAGCAGGCTGCGGAATAGCTCGTGCGTCTAGTCGAAGTCGGCGAGCTTGTGCAGCGTCGCGCCAAAAATCTGGCTGGCCTTGCCGACGAGAGCCGTGCCCGTCATCTCCGCGCGCGTGTCAGTGAAGGTGCCGCTGAGGCCGATGCCGACGGGGGCAGGGCCGCCGAACAGCGGATTGTCGTCGCCCCGCGGCGAGGTGTGTCGTTGCACCAGCACTTCGCCCTTGAAGGTGTTGTTGTCCTTCACCACGTAGCTGCCGGTGTAATAGAGGTAGGCATCGCCGCCAAGGATCTTGCCGTCGCGAAAAAGGATCACGCCGCTGCCCTTGCCGGCTCGACCATCGAGCAGGGTCACGTGAATCGAATAGAGACCGTTTTTCATAACGTCCCGCAGGCCGGCCGCCATCGCCCAATGGCGTAACCGGTCCCGCTTTTATGCCAAAGCGCATTCTCTCGCGCAACGCGGCAGTTTGCCGGCCGGCCACGGGAAGTTGCCGCCGCGAGCCGTAGTTGTTCCGGCTTGTGAGTGACGTCGTCATGACGGTCTGATGACGGGGCGAGGCCGGCCGCCTGCGAATCAGGGTTGGCCCGCGAAATGCATGACAAACGTTGCACTGGACGCGGAGTGCTGGAGCTTGCGCCGGATCAGGTATATTTCTTGTCGCGCTCAAGCAGCTCGATGGAGATGCCTTCGGGGCCGCGGATGAAGCAGATGCGCACGCCGGGCCGGATCGTGGTCGGCTCGCGCGTGAACGTGACGCCCTTGGCCTTGATCTCGGCTGCAACGGCATCGATGTCCTTCACCGTCAGGCCAAAATGGTCGAGACCCTGATGCGGGTGCGGAGGCGGCGGGTTGACGGCGTTGTCGCCCTCGAGCGGCGCGATGAAGATCCTGGCGCCGCCCAGATTCACGTCGATCCGTCCCGGCGCGTGCACGATCTCGCCACCGAGGATGTCCCGCAGCCAGGCCGCCGTGGCCTCCGGATCGGGGCTGCGCAGATGGACGTGATCCCAAGTGACGACTGGCATTTCAATTCTCCCAACGGGCCTTCGCGATGTTGCTGCGCATGTTAGCGGCCGTGGGCGGTGATCGCCACCGTCCCTGCCGATTCGCAGCTGCGCGGGAACCTTAGTTCCTCTTCCGGATTAAGGTAAGCAGTGGCCGGTCCGTCGTTGCATGGGCTTTGGCCGCGATCGGTGATGCAACCATGAACGCCAGGCTCGACCGGATCGGATTGGGGCGCTTCGCCGGGACCGGCGAACGAGTGGCGCGGGCCGTGACGATCGCGAGCGTCTCATTTGGCCGCAGCCTTCTGTGGCTGCTGGCGGCCATCATTGTCGGCTGCGGCGTCTGGATGCTGCTGCCTCCGTCCAAGGGCAATAGTGCTGAGCCGTTGAAGGCGGAGCTGGCGGCCGTCGAGCCGGCTCCTCCGAGCGATACGGCCGTAGCGGTGTCGCCGGTCTCGGAAGCCCAAGCACCGGCCAAGTCACCTGCCGTGGCAGAACTCGGTCGTCTCAGGATTTCATCGCAGACCTGGCGCCGCGGCGGCCTTGGCTCGAGAGCCCTGGTGACGTTCACGCTGCGAAACGACAATGACTATGCCGTAAAGGATGTCGAGATCGTCTGCGCCTTTACGCGGCGCGACGGCAGTCATCTCACCAACCGCAGCCGCGTGCTGGCGGATTCGGTCAGCATGAAGAGCCGCAAGACCTTTGCGCATATCCCGGTCGGCTTCATCAACGTGAATGCCGATCAGGCGAAATGCTCGCTTGTTGCAGCACACCGTGCTTAACGGCGGCATGTTCCGGTAGCGGAAAAGTTACCCTCCTTGGTCCTTGCTGGCCCTTGGCGAAAAAACCTCGCATCGCCATTTGAACCGAACGGCTGGGCCAGGAACCAAATAAGAGATCGCCTGTTGAGGCGGAGAGCCCACGCGGGGATGCGGGGGGCGGAGCGCGGCCAATGCCCATCTTTCGGTATTTCGTCTTTGTCGGTGGAGCTTTGCTCGCTCTGCTGTTCGCGGTGAATTTCGCTTTCCCGGCGGCGCCTGTGGCACAAGCCGTTGCGACCGCGAGCAACGATCAGCCCCTGATCCGAATCCGGTCCGATCGGCACCTGCCTGAGCGCGTCGTCCTCGACACCAGTCAGCCGACGATTGCTGCGCCCGCGGTGAAGACCGCCGCGGTTGTGGCTCCCCAGCCGCCCGTGCAGGAGGCCCAGTCGGCGGCCTTGGCCGAGCTGTCAGCCAAGGCGCGGGTGCGCGAGACCTTCGCCCAGTTCACGCCGGCCGCGAAGACCGATACTGCCGCCAAGGCTCCGGTTCAGCCCAAGCGCAAGGTCGCCAGGGCCCATCCGGCGCCGCAGCAGGGACGACCGGTGATGCTGGTTGCCCAGCAGCCGCATTTCGGGCTCTTCAACACGACCTGGTGACAGCCGCCTTCGATCCGTCTCGAAACGAGGCGGGGGCTTTTTATTGGTCGGCCTCTCTGCTAATTCGAACCCATCCGAACCGCCGTCCGATGTGCTGGCTCGTCAGCCGCCGGTCCGGCAAGGCTCGGTTTGTGGTCCGGTACCTCCGGGCCAGGGCGCTCGTAGCTCAGCTGGATAGAGCATCGGATTTCGATTCCGAGGGTCGGGAGTTCGAATCTCTCCGAGCGCGCCACTCCTCCTTGGCGTTCCAGATATGTTCCAGAACGGCGCTGATGCCGCGCACCGTCGTAAGGGCTTGCTGCGTCGGTCAGGCTGGCGGGGTACGGCTGTGCCGGCCGCGTGCCAGCGTGTCGGACGGGGCCTCGTGGAACGTCGCGCGGTAGGCTGCGGCAAATTCACCGAGATGATGGAAGCCCTGCGCGCGCGCACACGTGGCGACGGTGGCGCCGCCGCCCTTGAGCAGACGGGCGCGGGTCGCCCACAGCCGCTTGAGGCGAATGTACTGATGCAGGCTCATGCCACGCACCTTGCTGACTGCGCCGCCGAGGGTGCGGATCGAGACGCCGAACTCACCGGCGAGATCGGCGGTATAGATCGGCACGGTCGGATGGGCTGCGACGTAATCGTCGATCCGCTGCACGAGCTTGATCGAACGCTCGCCTTGGACCGAGGCGCTCCGATCCGACATCGAATCGATCCGAAACAGATCGTCGAGTGCGAGCAGCAGGCCCTCCTGCAGATGGGCCGCCGCCTCGGTGGTCTCGAACAGGAGCGGCTGCATTGACGCGGTTCGCAGGATGTCGAGCAGGAGTTGCCGCGTGTGCAGCAGGGCGGGCCGGTTCGCGACATGAGCCCGCAAACCGTCGGCGTGATCGAACCAGCCCCGGTCTTTGAGCTCGGGGGAGAAGATGATCATTGCATGATGATTAGTCTGAGGCTCGACGAAGTGGCATTCATCGTTGCCGCGGAGCGTCACGAAGAAGCGCGCGTCGAGATCCAGGCCCTTGAAGTTGACCTGGAGGTCGTCGGTCATGGACAGGATCACCATCCCGTCCGGCATCCGATAGGCGGTGTCAAGGATGCGCGCGAACGATCTCATCATGATGATGCGGCATGCCGGCAGGGAGACGACGGCGCGGGCCGCGGCGAAGTTCGGAATGTCGAGCGGAATGCTCCTGGCGTCCTCCATCGTCTCGATCGGCCGAAACGCATCGACGTCGGCAAAGCCGATCAGTTGAAGAGCTGAGGACGGAGCGAGGGCGTCGAACAACATGGTCTGGCCGGCTGCTGAAATGTGACAATCAAATGAACGTCGATACACCGCCATCAATGGCGAAACATCGCGTTTCAGTAAACCGAATTTCAGGCCGTAGTATTGCGGACATCATGCCATGACGTCCGTCAGATCAATGTCACCGTCAACGTTCCCGGCTCATCGGCTGGCCGGAGGCGAGGTCGATGAAATGCAGCCGCGTGCAGGCGGGACAGGCGAAGGATGCAAAGCTCCGTCTCTCCTGCCTCAGCTGCTTCTCAAGATCCGTCTGTACGTTCATGCCCGTCTGGGGGCATCGAAAAACGATCAAGTCCGCCATCACCGTAGAATGACGGTGCGTGCCGATTTCATCCTTGATCTAGATCAGTTTTGGAATCGATCCAGGCTGGTGATGACCGCGCAAGGATTGATCTCAAAAGCGAAGGGGCCCCGAGGGCCCCTTCAGATGTCACCAGCGGCGATAGCGTGGGCCATAATAGCGTGGACCGTAACCGTAATAGCGCGGCCCATAATACCGGGGGCCGTAATACGGCCGGGGCCCGTAATACCCATAGTAGTTCGGACGCCAGAAGCAGCGCCCCCAGGCGTCGCAGACCATGCGGACCTGCTCGACGCCGGAGGCCTGCGGCGTCGCAGGCGCGGGCGCGATGGGCATGGCAGACGCCGCCGGCGATGTCGCCAAAGCGCCAAACATGGCGCCGAACAGGGCTGCGGCGACGAGGCCGATCTTGAGATTCATGATGTCTTCCTCCGCTGACGCGATCCAGGATATCGAAGTTGTTCTGATCAAATTGTGGCGGAACCGAAATGTAATGCTGATGAACAAATCTTCAGCCGGTCCGCCGCAGGCCTGACCTCAACCCCGCCAGACTATCCCAGGTTCGCGCGAGTGACCAATGCTGCGCCTGCGCTGCGATGGCCACGCAGGACATCGATGCGGTTCTTGATCCTGCGCAATTCGCCGTCGGGGCTTCGTTCGTAGTCTTGTCGCGTGGGCAGTCCTTCGACCAATTCGGAGAGCCGGCTCACAGGTTGCTTGGAGCTGTGCAATGGACAAGATGAGATTAGACAAGGGCGGCTGGCTGGTCGTGTGCGATGGGCGCAAGGCGCTCATTCTGGAAAACCTCGGCGACGAGATGTTTCCGAACCTTCACACCAGGGAGGTGCACGAGCAGCCCAATCCCATGACCAGCGCGCAAGGGAGCGACGCGCCGGGTCGCCTGCATGCCGCTGCCGGCGGCCTGCGCAGCTCGGCCGAGCAGACCGATTGGCACGATGAGGCCGAGCGCGCCTTCCTGCGCAGCCTTGCCGGCCGGCTCGATGCCGCCGTCAGCTCCGGCGAGACCACGGCCCTGACCATGGTGGCCTCACCGCGCGCGCTCGGGATGATCCGCGCCGATTATTCGGACGTCATGCGCAAGGCGCTGCGGGGCGAGGTCGGCAAGGACCTCGTCAAGCTGCCGGTCTACGAGATCGAGAAGCAATTGCTGCTGTCGGGCGCCGCCAAATAGAGGCGCCCGCAGAGGCCGCGCCAGCGCCCCGGGGACGCGTAGCGCCCCTCAGTAGCAGGGGTGCCGGCGGCGGTCCTGGCCGACATAGGCGGCCGCGCTCCGGTAGCAATGGTTGGTCGAGGGGCCGTCGTAAAAGGCGAAGGTACCGGGGGTGATGCCGGGGCCGTAATTGTGCAGATAGCTGATCGGGTAGGGCAGCGGATTGGCGTAATGGCGGTGGTGCCGGTGATGTCCCCGCGCCTCCGCGAGGCCAGGGGCTAGGATTGCGGCCGACAGGGCAGCAACCGCGGCTACAAGCGTCAACTTGCTCATCTCGATTCTCCGGAACCCGCACGAAGTGGTCAGCCATCTATAGCCACTTCGCACCTCCAGGGCACCCGCCCGGCGCCCGGAAATCGGGGCTAATCCCTCAGATTCCCGGGTGGGTGTGACAGAATTGCCCGACATGCGGTCGAAGGCTGCCCATTTTTGGCCTTTTCGGGATGCTTAACGAATTCCCCACACAAGTATGACCAAAGACTATTCGGTTAAGAATCCTGTTGCCGGCCTAGGGGCTCATTTCGCGGGTCCTTCGAAGCCGGTTCATTCCTGAAGGCTTTCGCCGTCACGCCGCCATGCGCATCACGCTTCTGAGCCTGCTGTTGCTCTCCATCGCCGCCGCCACGCCGGCGCGGGCCGAACTGCATATCACCCGCGACCACGGCGGCTATGTCGAGGAATACAAGACCAAGTACAAGCGCGTCCGCGAGAAGGGCGAGCGCGTCATCATCGACGGCATCTGCAACTCGGCCTGCACGCTGGTGCTCGGTATGGTGCCGATGAACAAGATCTGCGTGACGCCGCGGGCAAGCCTCGGCTTCCACCAGGCCTATTACGACAAGGCCTTCACCTTCGGCATCAAGGTCACCAGCTCCGAGGGCACGTCCGACCTGATGTCCTACTACCCCGACAAGGTGAAGGACTGGATCCGCCGCAATGGCGGGCTCACCACCGACATGAAGAAGATCAAGAACGGCGTCGAGCTCTGGAAGATCATCGACCCCTGTCCGGAAGAATGGTGAGCGGCTGAACTGAGCCGCCATCGTCCGTCGCAGCGCAGCATCGTCCGCACGAAATTCGCATTGCCGCATAGCCCCCGGTGGGGCAATGAGGGCGGCAATGAACCATAATCAAGAAGCCCTGACCGCCCGCACCGCGCCGATCCTGTTCGTCCTGCTCTGGAGCACCGGATTCATCGGCACCAAATACGTCGTCAACAATGCCGATCCCTTGACCTATCTCGCCATCCGCATGGCGATCGTGGTCGGCCTGATGGCGATCATCGCGGCGATCGCGCGGCCGAAATGGCCTGACAGCACCGGCATCGCGCACAGCGCGGTCGCCGGCATTCTCGTCCACGGCTTCTATCTCGGCGGCACCGCGATCGCGATCGCGCATTCGATTCCGGCCGGGCTCTCCGCGCTGATTCCGGGCCTGCAGCCGATCCTGACCTCGACCATCGCCAACCGCTGGCTCGGCGAGAAGGTGACGCCGGTGCAATGGGCCGGGCTCGTGCTCGGCCTCGGCGGCGTGGTGATGATCCTGCACAACCGTCCCATGACCGGTGAAGCCGGTCTCGGCTGGCTTGCCTCGGTCGTCTCCCTGATCAGCATCACGCTCGGCACGCTCTATCAGCGCCGCTACTGCAACCAGATCGACTGGCGCTCAGGCAATCTCGTGCAATATGTGTCCGTCACCATCTTCTTCGCGATCGGGGCCTTCCTGTTCGAAGACCGCGTGGTGCACTGGACGCGGGAGTTCGTGATCGCGCTCGGCTGGCTCGCGGTCGCGCTCTCGATCGGATCGATCGGGCTATTGTACTGGCTGATCCGCCACGCTGCGGCGACCTCGGTCGCGAGCCTGTTCTATCTGGTGCCCGCCGTGACCGCGCTGATGGCTTATCTGCTGTTCGGAGAGAAGCTCGACGCGCTGGCGATTGCCGGCATGGGGATGTGTGCGGCCGCCGTGTTCGTCGTCAACAGGCGCTTCTAGGCGGATGGAGCGGGCGACGGGATACATCCCTGACGTGCGCGGCAGGTTCGTGTTAGGCTGAACGCATTTCAGTTTCACATTCATACGGTGATTTCCATGAAGAAGGCGAGGCGCGCGCTGCTCGGCAGATCGTTGAAGCCGGTCCGCATTGCCTGCATCAACTACGCGGAGGAGATGATGAGCGACCGGATGATGGCCAAGCTCACAGCCGCGCTCCAGAAATGCTACGACGAGCATTTCCTCCCCGTCTGGGGCTACCCGGTCGATCTCGACGTCACCCGCAAGCCGAAGCCGACGGACTGGCAGCTCGTCTATTTCGACGACGCCAGCCACAAGAACTTCCTCGGACGGCACGAGCTGACGCATCGGGGACAGCCGATCTCGAAGATATTCCTGAAGGCGCTGGGTGAGGACGATCCCGTCAGCCTGGCGGCGTCGCACGAGCTGTTCGAGATGGTGCTGGATCCCATGGCCAATCTGTGGGCCGACAGGACCCGCCACACCCAATATGCCTACGAGGTCTGCGACGCCGTGGAGGAGGACTCTTTCCTCGTCAACGGCTTCCCGATGTCGAACTTCGTCTATCCGTCCTGGTTCGAGCCCTTCGAGCATCCCCGCGGCACCAAATTCGACCATATGGGATCGCTCAAGGCGCCGTTCTCGATGACCGAGGGTGGCTACGTCATCAAGAAGGTCAACGGCAGGCGGATGATCAAGCAGTTCGGCTCACCGGAAAAGCGGCGGCGCTTCAAGGCCGAGGACCGCCGCGGTCATCGCAGCGAATTCCGTGATCCGAAGGGAGAGCATCACCCGGGCCGGCGCGCATCCAAGCCGCGAGGGTAGGGTATCCCTGGAGCTTTGTCTCCGGGCGCGCACACACCCGGAGACCTGCTCCCTGATCAGCGCTTGGCCTTCCGAGTCTTCTTTTTCGACTTGGTGGTTTTCTTGGCCGCTTTCTTGGCGGCCTTCTTTGCAGTTTTTTTGGTCGCTTTCTTGACCGCTTTCTTGGCCGCTTTCTTCGACGACTTCTTTGCAGCCTTCTTCGAACTCTTCTTCGAGGCTTTCTTGGCCTTCTTCTTGGAAGCCTTCTTCGGCGCTACTTTCTTCGCGACCTTCTTGGCGGCTTTCCTGACCTTCTTGACGGCGATGACCGCCGCGTCCTTGGTCGCTTCCACGGCTGTGGTGATCGTCTCCATCGCCTGTTCGGTGATCGGCTTATCGTCGTCCATATCGTCCCCCGCGGTTTGATTGGCGCGATGACGATAGCGGGTTTCGAAATTGTGTCAAAGCGGCGCTCAACTTCTGCGGATCTTTGCGTAGGCGGCGAGTGCACGCTCGCGCCCTTTGGCATGATCGACGATCGGCTGCGGATAGGTCTTGCCGAGCGTGATGCCCGCGCTCGCAAGCTCGATCGGCGTGGCCTGCCAGGGCCGATGAATCAGCTTGGTTGGCATGTCCTTCAACTCCGGTACCCAGCGCCGAACGTAGGTTCCATCCGGATCGAACTTCTCGCCCTGGAGCTGCGGGTTGAACACGCGGAAATAGGGCGCGGCGTCGGCGCCGCAGCCGGCGACCCATTGCCAGTTGGCGGGATTGCTGCCGGCATCCGCGTCGACCAGCGTGTCCCAGAACCAGGCTTCGCCCTCGCGCCAGTCGATCAAGAGGTGCTTGACCAGGAACGACGCCACCACCATCCGCACCCGGTTGTGCATCACGCCGGTGTGCCAGAGCTCGCGGAGGCCGGCGTCGACGATGGGGTATCCGGTGTGCCCGCGCTGCCAGGCCGCAAGCGCCTTCTTGTCGCCCTTCCAGGGGAAGCCGTCGAAGCTCGTTTGCAGGTTGTCGGTGGCGAGGTCGGGATGGTCGTGGAGCAGGTGACGGCAGAATTCGCGCCAGCCGAGCTCGCTCAGGAACTTTTCGATGCCGGGCCCGAGTACCGGATCTTCGTCCGCGGCAAACCGCGCGGCATGCCAGACTTGGCGCGGGCTGAGCTCGCCGAAGCGCAGATGCGGCGACAGGCTTGAGGTGCCCTCCCGATCCGGCCGGTCGCGGTCGCCGACATAGCGGCGCGCGGTGTGCTTGAGGAAGTCGCGCAGGCGTGTCCGCGCGGAGGCTTCGCCCGGGGTCCATGTCCCGCGCAGGCCGCCCGCCCAATCGGGCCTGGTCGGCTCGAGCTTCCAGCTTTCAAGTCGATCGCTGGCGATCTTTTGACCAGGGCGCAGCTGCTTCGGCGCGGGCAAGGGCTTTGGCGGATCGCCGAGCGACAGCACCCGCCGCCAGAACGGCGTGAATACGCGCAAGCCCCGGCCTTCCTTGTTGCGGATCGCCGAGGGCTGGACGAGGAGGTCGCCGGGGAAGCTTTGCGAGTCGATGCCGAGCTTTGCCAGTGCAGCTTCGAGCTGCCTCTCAACTGCCTGATGCGGCGCCTGCGCAATTCCATTCCAGTGGACGGCGCGGGCACCGCTTTCGCGGGCCAATTCGGCGACGACCTTGGCCGCCGGTCCCCTGCGCAGGACGAGCGATCCGCCGCGCGTGGCAATCTCGGCGCCAAGCGCCCGCAACGACTGCGCCAGCCACCAGCGCGCTGCGCTGCCCGGCGGGCGCCCGGCGGCCTCGTCGAGCACATAGAGGCAGACCACCGGCGCACCGGCTTTCACGGCAGCATGGAGGGCGGGATGGTCGGACAGACGAAGGTCATCGCGAAACCAGACGATGACAGGCGCGCTCGGCGTGGTCAGGGGCGTCCTCATTTACGATTTGGAAACCATGCCGCGCGCGGCGATGTGAACTGTCGTTAATGCGGCCGTAAGCCGACTGCACCATTATGCAGGAATTACGGGGGTTGTTCCATTCATGTCCAAGGTTTCGACCGGGAAGTTCTTGCCGCAGTTCAAGCTCGGCACGAAGGCGGTTCTGTGTGCCGTGCTGCTGATCGGCGTGAATACGGCGCTTGTGGTCGGCGCCGGCTATTGGTCGCTGACATCCGCCTTCAACGATCGCGCCTTGCGCGACATCGAGGTCAATCTGCGCACGCTGGCACTGGCCTTCACGGAGACCGTTCCCGCCGCCAAGATCACGATGAAGGATGGCACGGTGGCGCGCGCCGAGATCCCCAAGATGCCTGACTTCGGGGATCACGCCATCGTCGATCGCGCGGTGTCCTATGTCGGCGGCAATGCGACCCTGTTCGTGTTCGACGATGCGAGCGGGCAGTTCGTGCGCCGCTCCACCAATGTGAAAAAGGAAAACGGCGACCGCGCCGTCGGCACCCAGCTTGCCGCCGATCATCCGGGGCAGGCGCCGCTGCGCCGTGGCGAGGCCTATAAGGGGCCGGCCACGCTGTTCGGCAAATCGTTCATGACGGCCTATTTCCCGATCGCGGATGCGGCCGGCAAGGTCGTCGGCATCCTCTATGTCGGCATCCCCATGATCCAGTACGAGAGCATGCTGGCCCAGGCGATCGAGAGCATGGCGGCGGCCGCGGGCCTCGCCGCGCTTCTGGTGCTGGTCCTGACCCTGCTGGTCGTCCGCCGCATCACCCGGCCGCTCACCTCGGTCACGCACTCGCTCACCGCGCTTGCCAACGGCCAGAGCGACGTCGCGATCGAATGCGAGGATCGCGCCGACGAGATCGGCGAGATCGCCCGCACGGTCGCGGTGTTCAAGAGCAATTCGCTGGAACGGGCGCGCATGCGCAGCGAGCAGGCGGCAGCCACAGCCGCAGCCGTCGAGCAGCGCAAATCCGACCTGCGCAGCTTCGTCGAGGAGTTCCGCGGCAGCGTCGGCGGCATCCTCGACAAGGTGCTGGCCTCGTCAGGCGAGTTCGAGCGTGCGGCGCGGCAGCTGACCGACGTCGCGCGCTCCACCGCAGATCTGTCGGCGCAGTCGGCGGGCGCGTCCGAAAACGCCTCCGAGCACGTGCGTTCGGCGGCGTCGGCCTCGGACGAGCTGTCTCAATCGATCTCCGAGATCACCCGGCGCGTGCAGGAATCCAACCAGATTTCAGCCGAGGCGGTGCAGCAGGCCGAGGCGACCGATCAGCGCATCGCGCAGCTCTCCGAAGCGGGCGCGCGCATCGGCGACGTCGTCAAGCTGATCACCTCGATCGCCGAGCAGACCAACCTGTTGGCGCTGAACGCCACCATCGAGGCCGCGCGTGCGGGCGATGCCGGTCGCGGCTTCGCGGTGGTGGCCCAGGAGGTCAAGACGCTGGCCGGCCAGACCGCCAAGGCGACCGACGAAATCTCGAACCAGATCGCCAGCATGCAGCTTGCGACCGAGGAATCGGTCGTCGCCATCAAGGCGATCGGCCAGACCATCGAGCGCATCAGCGGCATCGCCGGCTCGATCTCGGCTGCGGTCGAGCAGCAGAAAAGCGCGACCCACAACATCGTCGCAAGCGTTCGCGCGGCGGTCTCGGGCACGGCCGACGTCGCCGTCAATGTCCGCCACGCCGCCAAGGGCGCCAGCGAGACCGGCGAGACCTCGAGCCGGATGTTTGCCTCAGCCCAGGCGCTGTCGGGCGAGAGCCTGCATCTGAAAGCCGAGGTCGACGGTTTTCTGGATCGTGTGCGGGCGGCGTAAAGCAGGGCTCGAAATTCACAGCGTCATTCCGGGGCGGCTCGCAGAGCCGAACCCGGAATCTCGAGATTCTCAGGTGCGCAAGTGCGCACCATAGTTCGGTGCTTCGCACCGCCCCGGAATGACAGTTCGTTGTTATTTGGGCTGCGGCACGATGCGGATGTAGGGCTTCGGCTCTTTCCAGCCCTGCGGGTAGATCGTCTTGGCCTCGTCGTTGGAGACCGAGCCTGCGATGATCACGTCCTCGCCCTGGTTCCAGTCGGCCGGCGTCGCGACGCGATGCTTGGCGGTGAGCTGCAGCGAGTCGATCACGCGCAGGATCTCCTGGAAGTTCCGACCCGTCGTCATCGGATAGACCAGCACCAGCTTGATCTTCTTGTCCGGCCCGATGATGAAGACGTTGCGGACCGTCTGGTTGTCGGCGGCGGTGCGGGTGAGGGGATCGCCCGAGATCGCGGCCGGCAACATGCCGTACAGCTTCGAGACGTTGTAATCGGTGTCGCCGATCATCGGATAGTTCGGGGCCGCGCCTTGCGTCTCCTTGATGTCTTCCGACCATTTGGCATGGCGGTCGACCGGATCGACCGAGAGGCCCATCAGCTTGACGCCGCGCTTGTCGAATTCCGGCTTCAGCTTGGCGAGCGCGCCGAGCTCGGTCGTGCAAACCGGCGTGAAGTCCTTGGGGTGCGAGAACAACAGCGCCCAGCTGTTGCCGATCCAGTCGTGGAACTTGATCTTCCCTTCGGTGGTCTCGGCTTCGAAGTCGGGTGCGGTGGTGCCGATCGGAAGTGTCATGGTTCTACCTCATCACATTGAATATACTGGAGAATTTGTCTCTGGCCGTCCCCCTCATTATAGGGGTCTTACAACGCCAAGTGAACGCCAACTGAACCGGTTAAAGTAAAATGTGAATTCCTTCCTTGAAGGGCCGATTTTCTAGCAACTTATTGTTACACCGGCACCTGCGGCGAAACAGCTCCACCCGGGGTCACACGGTCTCGCTCGCCCCGATAATGCCTTTTATGACTTCCATCACGCTCGCCCGGCGCGTCCTAGAACCAAAATGGTCCTGACAGCGACCAATTGGCAACCATCTAGAAAAGTCGCGATCCCCGTATCGAATCGTTAACCACCCCTTTACGCCGGCATGAAAATGCTGGCCGATCAGAAGAAATCTGGAAGTGAACTATGTCTGCCGCTGCGCCTAAATCTGCTGACTCGTCGTCCCTTGAACCGTCCTGCCGCGATACCGCGGCCCATGCACTCTCCATCGTGCGCGACGGCGTGATCACGGGCGAAGGCCCGACCACCAAGGGCCGGGTCCATTTCTCCCGCTCGCTCGATGCCGACGACACCGCCTGGTGCACGCGCATCCTCACCGCCACCGCCGTCAACGACCAGCCGGTCAGCCGCGCTGAGGCCGAGATCCTGTTCGAGATCAACGGGGCCGCGACCGAACGCACCGATGGCGGCCGCTTCGATGATTTGCTCGCCAAGGCGGTAGCCCACTATGCCGCAAGCGCCTCGGGCCTGAAAGTGCCGCCGCGCAGCGTCGCGCTGTCGGCCGACACCGAGATCGAGAGCTGGGCGCCGTCCTATGCCTCCAAGGTCAACAGCGAGATGCTGGAGTGGATCGCCGGCCAGATGCGCGGCAAGCGCCACAACAACCGCCGCCTGATGGCGATGGTGGCGACCTTCCTCGGCGCCACCGCGCTGCCCCTGGCTGGCCAATTGCCGAACGTGTTCGACATCGGCATGTAAAAGATCTGGGCATGTAACAACCGAGATATTCTCGCGCCCACGTGCGGGGCGCGAGCGAAAGCGGCGGGGTTATTTCCCCGCCGTTTTTTGTTTGCCGCCGTCCGGCTCGAGGCCGAGCGTGCGGCCCGGGAAGCCGGCGGCGTCGAAATAGCGCTGGCTGCCGACGCGCTGGAAGTTCAGCACGGTGGTCAGGCCGCCCTCCGCGGGCCTGGACTTCATTGTGCCGGCATAAGCCTTCGGCACGGTGCCGTTGGGCATGGCTTCCGACATCACGCGGCCGGCCAGGTCTCCTTTCTGTGTCGCGCTTAGGCCCATCAGCCGGGCGGCCGTCATGCCAACGTCGGCGTTGCTGACCGGCAGCTCGTCGACGAAGCCGGCTTTGAAGTCCGGGCCGATCGCCGCCATGAAGTTCATGGTGTCGCCGCGGCTGAAGCTGCCATGCATGCCCTGGCCCTGGCGCAGCACGGTGTCGGCGACCTGCACCGAGCAGTTGGTCGGCGCCTCGCCGCAATCGCTGGCATAGGAGCGAAAGTTGACGACGATCGACGGCGTCGGCGTCGCTGCCCTGCCGCGCAGATTGATGCTCGACAGCGGCAGGGTGCCGGGGAAGCGGCCGAGCGAGTCCTCGACGAACAGGCCGGAGACGTAGTCCTGCGCGAGCAGCGCCTTGATGGTCTTGGCAGCCAGCTTCTTGTCCTTGTTCGGGAGATAGACGAGGTCCGAGCCGCCATTGGTGGCGACGACGAGGTCGGGCTTTTCCGGATCCTTGCCGAGCACGCCGTTGCCGGCCTTGGGATGCTTGTTGCCCTCGATCTTCGCGTTCTTGTCGTTGGGGTCGAACAGCGGCAGGTCGAGCGCCTTGGCGAGGTCGAGCGCCAGGAAGCCCATCGGCAGGAAGTCTTTCGGCGTGTCGTCATAGCTGACCTTGGCCGAGGGGCTGGTCTTGCTTTCCTTGGAGATGGTCGAGAAGCCGTGGTCAGCCGAGACGATGATGTTGGTCGAGGCCGCAAGCCCGAGCTCGTCCAGCGCCTTGCGGAGCTGGGCGAGGTTGGTGTCGGCGTTCTTGATGCCGGCCATCGAGGTCGGACCGTTGATGCCGGGCAGGATCTGGTTGAGGCTGTCGCCGGTGTTGTGCTGGCTGCCATCGGGGTCGCGCGACCAGAACACCAGCACGAACGGCTTGTTGCGCGCCTTGAACATCGGCAGCACCACCTTGGCGGCGACGTCGGCGAAATAGGCCTGCTGCGCCACGTTGGCGGCGGTCGTGCCCGGCGTCTTGGCATCGCCCGCCTTGGAATTGTCGCCGCGCGGCGGCGTGGTGGTGGGCAGGCCGGCCTTGGTCAGGGCGTCCTTTACCTCGTCCGACAGCGCCACGCCGTTCTTGCCGCCGGTGGCGTCGTCGAACACGATCGAATGCAGGCCGGCTTTTTCAGGCTTGTCGGTGTGATCGAACTGATAGGTCGGACCGTGCTTGCCTAGCGCTGCGGTGCTGTACCCCTTGTCGCGGGCCAGCTTCAGGATGGTGTCCTCGTTGAGGTAGTTGCCCCTGAAATGCTCGTCGATGTCGCCGAGCACGGCGTCGTTCTCGATGAAGGGGACCACGGTGTCGCCGGCGGGGACGGAGGTGTAGTTGGTCCAGATCGTGTTGGAGAACACGCCGGTATCGCCGAGATAATGGCCGGTCGACATCGCCGAGCCATTGGCCATGGTGAAGGTCGGGAACAGCGAGTGCGAATTCTTGAAATTGACGCCCTTGTCGCGGATTTCGGCCATGGCAGGTGCCGTGTCGGGGTTGACCTTCAGCGCGCGCAGACCGTCCGGAATGAACAGGATCAGATTGCGGGGCGTGTTGTTCTGGGCGGACGCAAATCCGGTGGATAGCACTGTCAGTCCGGCGGACAGCAACACCAGTGAACGGCGCATCAAATCTCTCCCTGCGGTGAGGCGGCATGGCCGCAATCCGCGGCCCCCCAGCTTCGTTTAGTTTCGCTGCATGACGGCCTTGTTACAAGGCCCGTCGCCGATGCAAGAGGGTTGGGGAGGGGAGCGGCCCCCACGCGAGTGTGAAGTACAGCATCCGCCAAGCTCGTGTCCCGGCTGCGCTGCAGCGTTCCTACGCTGCCGCGCAGAGCCGGGACCCAGGAAGCCACAGCACGTGCTGCTACATGGGCCCCGGCTCTGCAGCGCACCGCTGAACCGGACGATGCTTCGCATCGCCGGGAGAGCGCTGCGCTGTCCGGGGCACGAGACCGTTGTTGAATGACTGACATGGGATCGCATCCTCGCAGCGCATTTCGCCCGAGCTTTGCTTCATCGCCTCACCCTCAATTGAAAGAGGGCGCAGGGAAGGCCGGGAGCCGGTTGGCTCCCATTGACCGCCATGCCAAGAGCAGATTGCGTATGCTTCATGCACAGCGGGTAACAGGGCAACCGGAGCATCCCGGCCTTCCCTGCGCAGTGGCTTTACGGCTTATGTCGTGCTCTCCCCGGGGAGCGTTGCACTATTGCCCCCGTCGCCTTGCGGATGGCTGGCGGATGCGTCCGGTTGGACGACATCCATCACCACAAGACTTGGCGCACAGACCCCGGGCGCCAGGACCACACGATTTTGCCGTACGCCGATCACACCGGTCGTGTGCGCGATACTTTCGCTCACGGCTCTCCGCCCTGCGAAAGCACTTCGCGCCGATGCAACTAGCGTCCACCGCCGCCCGGCCCGCGTTCGTGACGATCGCGATACGCCCCTCTTCCTCGGGCCGGGTTGAGCGATGCATACGCCGTTTCCGAAATTCGGTAAAGTGGAATATTTTCGCCGCCGCGGGTTGACCGATACCTTGGGTGTTTTGCCCGTCGGGCAACGCAAGGGATTGTGGCCGGGACATTCAATCCGTCGCGGTCTGCACCCGTGGTGCAGGGGCTTGCGAGGGCTTCGTCGCCGTCGGAGGATGGCCGACCCTGGCGAGATCGCGGCGTAGCGAGGATGGCGCTGCGTGCAGGGTAAACACGATCGCGATCTGCGTTCGGTTCGAAAGCCGGTATTTGCGCATGATGTTGCCGATATGCGCCCGCACCGTATTCTCCGAGATCTTGAGCTCGTAGGCGATATTCTTGTTCTGCATTCCCCGTGCGATCAACATCATCAGCTCGCGCTCGCGCGGCGTCGGTGTAATCGAGTCCTGCGGATCTCGGCTCATGGCTGGTTGCTCCCTGGACTGCGGGTTGATGTGGCCACTCCCAGCATGCTGTCACTCCGTCTTGAGCGCCTCGATCGGGCTGAGCTTGGATGCCTTGTGCGCGGGATAGAAACCGAAGATGAGGCCGGTCGCGATCGAGAAGGCGAGGGCAAGGCCGATCGCCTGCCCGTCGATCGAGGTGACCCATCCTGCCATGCGGGCGACCGTCATCGAGAGCGTGACGCCGCCGGCGACGCCGATGGCTCCGCCGAGCAGGCAGAGCACGAGCGCCTCGCAGAGGAACTGCAGACGGATGTCCCGCATCCGCCCGCCCAGCGCGCGGCGGATGCCGATCTCCCGCGTGCGCTCGGTGACCGACACGATCATGACATTCATGATGCTGATGCCGCCCACGAGCAGCGAGACCGAGGCGATGGCGACGAGCAGGAGCGCGACGGTGCGGATCGCTCCCTGCTGCGCTTCCATGGCGGCGGCCGGATCCTGGACCTTGAAATCGTCCTCCTGGCCGGCGGGGACGCGGTGGCGCTGCCGCAGCAGGTTCTCGATCTCCGATCGTGCCCCCGCCATCTGCCCGTCCCCGGCGACCTTGGCGATGATGTAGGCAACCGAATCCCGGTTGATGTTGCTGGCGCTGCCGAGGAAGCGCAGCTTGGCGGTGGCGAGCGGCACGAAGGCGACGTCGTCCTGTGCGGGTCCCTTGCGATCGAGAACGCCGACCACCTCGAGCGGGACCTTCATGATCCGGATCTGCGCACCGATGGGATCGTCGCCCGGCGCGAACAGCTCGCGTGCAACGGTGCTGCCGAGGATCACGACCTTGCCGGCTCCGGCCTCCTCGGTGCCGGAAAAATAGCGGCCGGTCGCGAGCTGCCAGTCGCGTACCATGAAGTGCCCCGTCGTCGTGCCGTTGATCGTCGTATTCCAGTTCTTGCCCTCGTGGATGACCTGCGCCGTTCCGGCGATCGAGCCGGCCGCGGCCTGGACTTCCGGAATCTGCTCGAGGATGGCCTGCACGTCACTCTCCGTCATCGTCAGCTTGCTGCCGTCCTTGAGACGCACGCCGCCCTGGTAGACTGCGCCGGGGGTGATCATCAGCACGTTGGCGCCGATCGAGCGGATCTGTTCCTGCAGGCGCAGCTGCGCGCCGGAACCGATCGCAAACACCGTCACGATGGAGGCGACGCCGATCACGATGCCGAGCATGGTGAGGAAGCTGCGCAGCGGATTGAGCCTGAGGGCGTGCAGGGCGATCTGGAATCCCTGGAGCATCGTCATGGCGCCGCGCTCCGTTTCGGCAGGGCCGGCGCCGGCGTCTCGTCAGCGACGAGCTCGCCGTCATGCAGGTGGATCGTGCGGCGGCACTGCGCCGCGATGCCGGGATCGTGCGTGATCATCACGATGGTCTGGCCGGTCCGGTTGAGCGCGGCGAACAGCGCCAGTATCTCGGCGCCGGTACGGCTGTCGAGCGCGCCGGTCGGCTCGTCGGCGAGCACGATCAGCGGGGAGGCGATCAGGGCGCGTGCAATCGCGACGCGCTGCTGCTCGCCGCCGGAGAGCTGCCGCGGAAAATGATGGGCGCGGTGCAGCATGCCGACGGCCTGAAGGCTCGCTTCCGCGCGCGCCAAACGTTCCCTGCGGCCGACACCGCAATAGACCAGCGGCAGCGCGACGTTCTCGATCGCATCGTGGCGCGCGAGCAGATTGTAGGACTGGAACACGAAGCCGATGCTACGGGCGCGCAAGGACGACCGGCGATCTTCCGAGAGATCGGCGACATCGGCCCCTTCGAGATAGACCGCGCCCTCGCTCGGCAGGTCGAGCAGCCCGATCATGTTCATCAGCGTCGACTTGCCGGAGCCGGACGGACCCATCACGGCGACGATCTCGCCTTGCGCGATGTCGAAGCTGACATTGCGGACCGCGGTGACCGCGACTCCGTCGGTGCGATAGGTCCTGCCGACCGACTGGAGGCTGATGAGCGGCGGGGAGGCGGTCATGATCCGAACCTGATTCCGAGAAATTCCATGCCCGCCGGACGGATGGCCTGGCCGACGGCAACCTGGCTGCCCTCGTCGAGATCTCCGCTCTTGAGGGCGACCTGTTCGGTGCCGGCAGCGCCCACTGTTACGGCGATGCGCTGGAGCGAGCCGCTTGCGGTGCGCACCCACACCCCGCTGCGGGCGGCAGGATCCTGCCGCGTGCCGGAGGGCTGGAAGCGCAACGCGGCGAGCGGCACCTTCAGAACGTCGTCCTGCCGCTCGATCACGATCTTCACCAGGGCGGTCATTCCAGGGAGCAGCGCGCCGTCGAGATTGGAGGTCGCAAGGACCACGGTGTAGGTGACGACGTGCTGCTGGGTCTGCGGCGCCTTGCGCACCTGCCGCACCACCGCCTCGAAGCGGCGGTCGGGGTAGGCATCCACCGTGAAATGGGCGCGCTGGCCGGGGGCGATGCGGCCGATATCGGCTTCGTCGACCTGCGCGTGAATCTCCATGTCCTCCAGGCGGTGGGCCACCACGAAGGTGGTGCGCGATTCCAGTCCGACCGCGAGCGTCTGGCCCTCGTTGACGAACCTGCCGACGACGACGCCGTTGATCGGCGAGCGGATCACGGTGCGGTCGAGATCGGCCTGGGCTGCGGCGAGAACGGCTGCCTTCTCCGGCACGGCCATGCGTGCCTGTTGCAGCTCCGCCTCGATGCGGCGGACGTCGGCCTGTGCCCCCTCCACCGAATAGGAGTTGAGGGACATCAGGATCTCGGCCTCGCGCTCCTGGGCGAGGCGTGCGGTGAACTCGGTCTGTGCGTCGTCGACTGTCGTCGTCGCCACCACGTTCTGCGATTGCAGCGCCAGCTTCCGTTGCAAGGTCTTCTGCGCCGAGGTCTTGACCGCCTGAGCGCTTTCGAGCTTGGCGGCGAGCACGTCGCGGCTGCCTCTGGCGTTTTGCAGGTCGATCCGGGCGCGATCCAGCTTGGCCCTGGCGATGTCGACGAGCGAATTGGAGACGGCAAGCGCAGCTTTGGCTTCGTCGACCTTGGCCGCGAAGCTGCGCGGATCGATCAAGGCGAGCGGTTGATCCTTGGTGACGGTGTCGTTGAAATCGACATAGACCCGGGCGAGCTGCCCGGACAGCTGGGAACCGACCTCGATTGTCTTGACCGGCTGCAGGGCACCGGTGACCGTGACGGTCTGCTCGATGCTGCCGCGCTGGATCGAGGCGTAGCGGAACACGGGCGAATCGGACCCGAATGTCGGAGCTTCGCGTCCGACGGGGACGAGCAGGCGCCTGGTCGATTCCAAGGCGTGCGCCGCCTTGTCCGTAGCCCTCCCGGCCGCGCCGGTGATGACGGCCGGCCCCACGGTGGTGACCGCGGCGAGGCTGCATGCAGTTCCAAGCAAGGCAATAACTGGCACAAATCGCATATCAAAACCCGCCTGGTTGAAATGGCTTCGTTGCGGCAGGAAAAAATGGCAAGCTCGCTATGGTTGTAAATCATCTAAGGTAGTATCGATCGTCAGTATGTCGTTCTCGTCGGGGCGACGGTCGGGTGCGCCAGATGATCCAGTAGTAAAGGCGCGGGGTGCGACTTTTCGTGATTTGCTGGAGATGCATACGAAGCGTATCGATATGACGCGCGCGGTATCGAACTCGATTAGCTGACTGAACGTCCCGTCTGCTCCGGCCGAAAGCGGCCGGCGCCCGGCGTTCGACTCGGCACATGAGTGGCGATGCCATGATGCAGTTGGCAATACCGCGATCACGCGACCGGACTCCACGCTACCGGACTCCACGGCACCGGCTTGCCGCATTCTCGATATCGCACTCCGCCGCGATGCCGACGGAGCCGCGCTCAATTCCCTCCGATCACGAAGCCCGATATGTGAACGCCTTCACTCGCCACGAGCGGGTGTTGGCTCTAAGACGTCGAACCGGTGGACCGATGCGCTTCGCCCGGACCCCGCGAATTCACCCAAGCACCTTGTCTGCGCTTGCAAGAAGAATGGATGGCTCGATGCCTGCTCATCGAGCCCCAAGCCGGGGAGTCCGTTGCAATGGTTTCAGGTCAAGCCATAGTTTATGTCGTTGACGACGAGATTCAGATTCGAACTGCGATCGGAAATCTCTGCGAGGAGACCGGACACCGGGTGAAGTTGTTCGCCTCGACGGAAGAGTTCCTCACCGAGAATCTTTCCAGCAGTCCGTCGTGCCTCGTGCTCGACGTCCGCTTTCCCGGGACGTCGCCGACCGGCCTCGAGCTTCAGCGCCGGCTCGCCGAGACGGGCGTGCCGATCCCGATCGTCTTCATCAGCGGCCATTCCGACGTCCGCGTCTCGGTCGAGGCCATGAAGCGCGGCGCGGTCGAGTTTCTGCCAAAACCGTTTCGCGAGCAGGAGATCCTCGATGCGATCAGGCACGGCATCGAGCGCGACCGCAGGCGGCTGGAACGCGAGGATATCGTGCGTGAAGCCCGCCAGCGCGTCGAGACGCTGACGGCGAGAGAGCGCGAGATCATGCTGCTGATGGCCGAAGGGCTGGTGGCCAAGCAGATCGCGGCGAGGCTCGGCGTGAGCGAAGTGACGGCGAAGGTCCATCGCGCCAGGATGATGCGAAAGCTGGAGCTGCGTACGCCGATCGAAGTGGTGCGGCTGATCGACAGCATGGGGCGCGAAGCCGAGACGATTCGCGCCGGCGCGGGATAGCAGCTGTTTCTGCGCTTCGATGTGCCGACATCTCGCGCAACGTCTAGTCCGTACCGATTAGCATGAACTGCAGTCTGTCGCGCAGGCCACGATCGGTTCACAGTATCCCTACGATGTCGGCCTCTTCCAAGACGGCATCCAAATTCAGTCAGACAACTTGGCCAGAAAGGGATACTCCATGCGTAAATTGTTTTTTGCTTCCGTTGCATTGTTCGCCCTGTCCTCCGCGGCGCAGGCCGCCAACACCTCGACCACGGTGCAAGTCGGCGTCGTGAACGGCTCGTCCGTCACGCAGAACGGCCTCACCAATGACAGCTCGTCGACCAGCCAGCTCGGCATCGTGAACACTGCGTCCACGATGCAGGGGACCGGCGCTGCCTCGCTCAACAACGGCAGCACGGTGAACCAGGTCGGCGTGCAGAACTCGGCGACCACCGGCCAGGTGGCGTTCGGCAACAACACCAGCGCGATCACCCAGAACTCGTTCGGTCCTCCCGCGCTGCAGAACAACGCCGCCGCCGTCGGCCAGCTCAGCGTGTTCGGCGTCAACGGCAGCACCGTCTCGCAGACGGCGCACTGACACACAGCCCCGTTTGGCCGGACGCATCCAGTTGCGGTTGCGTCCGCGCCATTCTCGAATGCACCGCAATCCGGCCGGCCGATCAATTGCGATGGCCCGCCCATTGTCGCGGAGGAAATGACATGCGGATCACCTATTTCATTGCAACTTTCGTGGCGCTCGGTGCGCTGACGGCCGCCGACGCAAACGCCGGCAACACCGCCAGCGTGCTGCAATTCGGCACGACCAACACTTCGTTCATTTCGCAGAGCGGCGGCACCAGCAACAACGCGACCACGATGCAGTTCGGCGCCACCAATACGGCGACCACCTTGCAGATGGGCTCGCTCCTGACCGTCAACAATTCGGTGATCGGGCAGGGCGGCACGACCGCGACGGCGTCGAACACCGCGCTGGCCGGCCAGGTCGGCGGCTCCAATTCGAGCCTGATCGGCCAGATCGGAGCGAACAATGCCGCCGGAGTTGGTCAGCTCGGAATCCTGAACGGCTCGACGATCATCCAGCAGGCTCCGTGAGCCGACCCGAACTGACGAGGCATGTCATGAAACATCATTTGGGACGCGCGGGCGCCGTCTTGCTCGCTCTGTGCTCGGCGGGCACCGGATCAGCCGGTGCCCAGACCGCCGACATCAAGACCATTGTCTCTGTCGGCGGGCCGCCCGTGGTGCTGAACCAGAACAGTCAGCTCAACATGGCGGGCGTGTTCATGATCGGCGGCAGCACCAGCGCGACAGTGACGCAGAACGGCACCAACAACGCCACGGGCGTCCTGCAATTCGGCGGAACGAATTCCGCATCGATCGGGCAGGCCGGAACGAACAATCTCGCCTTCGTCGGTCAGACCGGCCAGTCGGCGACGAGCCTGATATCGCAGCTCGGCACGATGAATGCGGGCACGGTGGCGCAATTCGGCACGATCAACGCCTCGACGATCGTGCAGACCGGCCCGTAAGGCGCGAGCCAACGCGCCGGTGCCAGGAACGAACGGGGAAGCGCGATGCGATGCGGACAGATCTTGAGGCACGTGTTGGCCGTGGCGGCGATGCTCGCCGCCATCGGCACGGCAACCCAGGCGAGCGCCGGGTCGATCCAGCGCAGCGTGACCAACCGGAACGTGAGCATCGAAACGGTCGTGCAGTTCGGCGACAACGTTCAGCCCGTGACGATCGAAGAGAACAGCCGCATCAATATCGCGCGGGTGATCCAGATCGGCGGCACCGGGACGGTGGACGCGACCATCATCCAGAGCGGCACGCGCAACTATGCCAATGTGATCCAGGTGGGCGGCACCACCAATGCGATCATCGGTCAATCCGGTGCGAGCAACACCGCCGAGATCACCCAGATCGGCAATTCCACCAACGCGCTCCTGCTCCAGATCGGAGACATGAATACGGGAGCGGTAAGGCAGTTCGGGCGTTTCAACTGGCTGGCGATCTTTCAGTTCAGCCGATGATGGAGGTGTGACATGAGATTGCTCCTGCTCGCATCCGGAATAGGACTCATGAGCGTGGTCGCAACGGCGCCGGCCGGCGCTGCCGACGGTCACACCACTGTGGTCCAGGACGAGAACGGCACCTCGGTGATCACGCAGAGCGGCGATCCCGCGCAGGCCGAGGTCAAAATCGAGAAGGAGCCCGGGCGCACGACGGTCTACCGGCGCAGCGGCGGCAACACCGCGATCGTGACGCAGGGCACCGGCAACGCGCAGGAAAACATACAGGACATGCTGGATTGGCTGCGCAAGCAGCAGGGCCGTTGACGCACGAAGGCCCACCGTCCGCGAAGGACGGTGGGCCTCGCCGCGAGCGGGCCTTACCAGCGATATCCGCCGGTCAGCGTGCCGTTGTTGTTGCCGTCAGGGCCGACGTCACCCTGTGTCGAACTCGGGGTCGGATGGTTGGTGCCGTTGAGCGCGCCATAGGGCCCCCCGACATCAGGATAATACGCGCGCGGCTGGACCGGCTCGTAGGCGGGCGCGGTGCGGTCCCAGCCCACGCGCGGTCCGTTCCAATCATAGCCCTGCGCCGAGGCAGCCGCAGTGCCGGCGACGAGTGATGCCGTGATCAGGCACAGGAGTTTTGACTTGTTCTGCATTGGAGATGCTCCTTGCTGGTGTCGGGGGCCAACGGTTGCACTGCGGGAGCGTTCCGGGATGCGTCCAGCGGGAGCGATCAACTCCGATCAACTGGTTATGAAGCGCGGGCCGCGGAACGAAGTGCTTGAAATGAGCCGGGGATCCCGGGCGTCTTGCCGCACCTGTTCCCAGGTTACGCCGGTGTCTTAACCAATAATTAATTATACGTTTGCGGGTGGGCGACGGCCCGGCCTAGCGTAGCGGCGGGGAGCCGCTATCGCTTAAGCCAAACGAGTTGGTGCGTATCATGATGTCCAGATCCCATGCGGCGCTATTCGCCTCGCTCAGCGCAGCCGCGCTGCTCCTTAGCCCCATTGACAGTTTTGCCAGACCCGGCGGCGCCGCGCCGCATGGGGTGACCGCGGCGCCTTCCGGCGCGATGGCGCGTGCGCCGATGGGGCCGGGAGCCCGGTTCCACCGGCGGAATAACCCCTTCGTGTACTGGCCGGGCGGCGGCGGGTTCTTCTACGACGGCGCCGGCTACAGCCAGCCCTTCGTGGATGCCGGGCAACCGGTCTCCACCGACGTGCGCTACACCTACACCTATGATGTTCCGTGGGACTGGTCGCATCGCTTCCCGCCGAACGTGGTGCCGTCCGACCGGCCTTATGTGCCGAGCTGCCCGACGGAGCAGGTGACGGTGCCCGGCCGCGGCGGCAGCGAGCATACCGTCAACATCACGCGCTGCTACTGAGTTCTAGCCTAGCTCGAAGCTGGTCACGCCGAAGACGCGGTCGACGCGCAGCGGCGGGATCGCTCCCGTGTACATCCGCGCCGTCTCGAACACCGGCTCGAGGCCAAGCGCTTCCGCGAGCGCGATCGCCTCGCGATTGACGGCGGGGACGTCGAGGAAGATCTCGCCGACATCGACGCTCGCAAGCAAAGCCTGCACGATCGCTTCCGCCGCCGCGCGGTCGTCGGCGACGAGCGGGCCGATCTTGCAGCCGGTCCGGCAGGGACGGATCACGCCCCATGCTTTGAGCTTGCCGTCGCGCACGAGGGCGCGGCCGACATGGCCTGATGTATCGATCCAGGTGCGCAGGAAGGCGCTGCGCCGGGCGGGGAAGACGGTGGCGTCGTCGGCTTCCACGAGCGCAAACGGAATCGTGTTCAGCGCAACGACGTCAGTGGGCGGCCTCGAGCACGCGGCGACGCCGCCGCCATAGCGGATGTTGGCATAGGCCAGCTGGAAGCCGGATTTCCTGTAATTGTCCTGTTGCGCCACGACGCCGTCGAGCCCGATGACGCGTGCGCCCGCATGGGCGATCGCCGCGTTCCAGATGCGCAGGCCATGGCCCGCGCCGCGAAAACTATCGCGCACGATGTAGAAGCCGAGGAAGGCGAAGCGATCATCGTAATTGACGCAGGAGACGGTCGCGACCGGCTCGCCATCGATCTCGCCGACGAAGAAACCTTGCGCGTCGGGAACCGCGAAGCAGGCGGCATCGCCGTGGCCCGGATTCCAGCCCTCGGCCGCGGCCCAGTCGATGGCGAGGGAGATCTCCTCGGGGCGCAGATTGCGGATCAGCAAATCACTCATCTCGGGTTGCTCATGACGGATGCCTTCGACCATGGACCTGCCGACAGGTCTGGCTGTAGAAGGCCTCATGATAGGCCGAGCCTGCGGCTCGCCTCAACTGAAGGGATGATCGGTCATGGCAGCAGAGAAGGTTGCGCTCGTTACCGCCGGCGGCAGCGGCATGGGGGCAGGGGCTGCGCGGCGGCTGGCGGCCGACGGGTTTCGCGTCGCAATCCTGTCGTCCTCCGGCAAGGGCGAGGCGCTGGCGGCCGAGCTCGGCGGGCTCGGCGTCACCGGCTCCAACAAGGAGAACGACGATTTGAAGCGCCTCGTCGACGGCGCCATGGCGAAGTGGGGACGCATCGACGTGCTCGTCAACAGCGCCGGCCACGGGCCGCGTGCGCCGATCACCGAGATTACCGACGAGCAGTGGCACACCGGCCTCGACACCTATCTGCTCAACGTGATCCGTCCGACCCGGCTGGTGACGCCGATCATGCAGGCGCAAAAGGGTGGCGCCATCATCAACATCTCGACCGCCTGGGCGTTCGAGCCCAGTGCGATGTTCCCGACCTCGGCGGTGTTCCGCGCCGGCCTTGCCGCTTTCACCAAGATCTTCACCGACACCCATGCCGCCGACAACATCCGCATGAACAACGTCCTGCCCGGCTGGATCGACAGCCTGCCGCAGCTGGACGCGCGCCGCGACAGCGTGCCGATGAAGCGCTACGGCAAGGTCGAGGAGATCGCCGCGACGGTCTCGTTCCTGGCCTCGGACGGCGCGGCCTACATCACCGGCCAGAACATCCGCGTCGACGGCGGGCTGACGCGCTCGGTCTGAAGCGCGCGGTCTCGAATCGCGGTCTGGCGAGCTTGTCGTGGTGCGACACGGGCGTGTGCTGCGCGCCGGCGGTCGTGGTTGATGCGTGGCTCCTCGGCCACACCCGTCATCCGTTCGCACGATCCGAGGCGCACACTACGTCACAGTCCTTGCGAACTTCGCCGCAGCCCAAGACGAGCAGTGGCGCACGCCCTATGCCCTAACTGCGCCGGTTGCCTCTTACCCGCGCGCATTCGAAACGCGAGGTCAATCGCGTGGGGCAAGGAGACTGGAATGAACAAGTTTTTGCTGGCGGCCGCCTCGGTTGTCCTGGGTACCGCATCCGTTCAGGCGGCCGACCTCGCGGCGCATTACACCAAGGCGCCGGTGATGGCGCCAGTCTATAACTGGACCGGCTTCTACGTCGGCGGCAATGTCGGCGGGCAGTGGGGCAGCGCGAACCCCGCCACCACCACGCTGTTTCCGGTGGCCGCCTATTTCGCCGATTCGAGCGTGACCGCCATCGGGACGGTCGGCGCCCAACACATCAACAGCTCCGGTGTGACCGGCGGCTTCACCGCCGGCTACAACTGGCAGGTCAACAACGCCGTGCTCGGCCTCGAGGGTGACATCAACTATTTCGGCTTCAAGGGCAGCGCGAGCAGCACGGCCGTGTATCCCTGCTGCGCGCCGACCACCTTCACGGTCAATTCGTCGGTCTCGGCCGATTGGCTCGCCACCATTCGCGGCCGCATCGGCTTCCTCGCGACGCCGAGCTGGCTGATTTACGCCACCGGCGGCGCCGCCATCGCCGAGGTGAGGGGCAACTTCAGCTTCACCGACACCTTTGCTGGCGCGACCGAGTCCGGAGCGATCCGCGACACCCGCGTCGGCTGGACAGCAGGCGTCGGCGGTGAGTACGCCGTGGGCAACGGCTGGTCGCTGAAGGCCGAATATCTTTACGTCGATCTTGGCCGCAGCAGCATGACCAGCAACAATTTCAACGTCGGTGTGGCGTTGCCGGCCCAGACCTTCACCCATTCGGTCGATCTCAAGTCCAACATCGTGCGCGTCGGCGTGAACTACAAGTTCGGCGGACCGGTCGTCGCCAGATACTGAGCATCCCGTTCCGATCCTGACGTGGAAAGCCCCGGCCTGGCCGGGGTTTTCTGTTGTGAAAAGGCTTTCTGTTGTGAAGCTCAGCCTGCGTGCGATGTCAGCAGATGCGCCAGCGCGGGCAGGATCTTGTAGCGCGCGATCTCGTGCGGATATTCGCCGCGGTTGGCGAGCAGGACGATGGCGATCCGCCGCGCCGGCACGAGGCCGATATAGCCGGACGCATTGTTGAGGCCGCCGGGCTTGTCGATGACGGTGACGCCCGGCAGACGCACGGTCTCCCAGGCCATGCCCTGTCCGAACTTGTCGTCGACGCGGAAGACCTCACGCTGCGTCATCCGCAGCGCCTCGCGCAGATTCGGATCGATCGCCCGGCCGTCAACGCAGGCCGCCGCGAAGGTGGCAAGATCCCGGGCGGAGGAGAACATCTGGCCGGTGCCGGGAAAGTCAAAATAGCTCTGCTGGTCGCCGATTGGGCCGACCGCCGCGCCCTGGTCGGAATAGCCCTGGACCACGCGCCGCATCCAGGCCCCGTCCATGACGGCGCGATTGTCCGCGCCGCGCTCGGGGATGAAGCTGGCGTCCATGGCGAGGGGGCGCAGAATGCGGTGCTGGATCAACGCGCCGATCGGCATGCCGTAGCAGCGCTCGAGCACGAGCTGAAGCAGCACGTAGCCGGCATGGGTGTAGATGCGCTGCCGGCCGGGTGCGACGCCGGGCGCCGGCGCGAAGGCGTTCAGCATGGCGATGAACTGCTCGCGCGTGAACTGATCGTTCGGCCAGGGCGGATGGTCGGTCGGCAGCAACAGCCCCGAGGTGTGCGTGACCAGCTCGCCGACGCTGACGCGGCGGATGTAATCGCCGTCGAGCTCGGGAAGATATTTAGGGACGCGGTCGTCGAGCCGCAGCTCGCCGCGCAGCGTGCCGAGTGCGACCAGCGTCGCTTCGAACGGTTTTCTTAGAGACGCGAGGTTGAACAGCGTGTCCGGCGTCACCTTCCGTTTGGCGGCGTCATCGGCAAGACCGTAGTTGAAGAATTCGGCATGGCGCCCGGCATAGAGGGCGACGGCGAGGCCGCCCGCATGGCCCGGCGTCACGGTCGGCGCCAGCTCGCTCGCGACGATGTCGCGCATCTGCGCGATCATGTCGGAATCCGCGGAGGCGCGGCGTGGGCGAAACGCGATCGCGAGGGGAACAAGCGCGGCCCGGGCGAGCGCCCGCCGGGTGAACGATGATGATGTGACAACAGACGGCACGTGCCCTGACGAACGATGCAATGGTGCCCCCGGTCTCATTTAGCGGGAAGCGCCCGGCGGCCCAATTCACAATTGCGCGTTTCAGGTTCCGCTTCGCGGCCAGCGATCAAATTACTTAGCCTATGAGCTAACAATTATTGACATCCGACCCGGCGGCTCTATAGTTAGCTTCATGGCTAACCAATCGCCCCGCCTCGATCAGGTCTTCGCAGCGCTCGCCGATCCCACCAGACGGGCGATCGTGATGCGGCTGTGTGCCGGCGAGGCCTCCGTCGGCGAGCTCGCCGATCCCTTCGCCATGGCGCTGCCGAGCTTCATGAAACACATCCATGTGCTGGAGACGAGCGGGCTCGTGCTGTCGGAGAAATCCGGCCGCGTGCGCACCTGCCGCCTCAGCCCGGATGCGCTGCTCGGTGCGGAGGACTGGTTCCAGCAACAGCGCGCGATCTGGGAGGCGCGGCTCGACCGGTTCGAAGCCTACGTGATGAAGCTCAAGAAAGAGAAGGAGAGGGCGGCCGCCAGGCGGCCGTCCCGAACAACCAAACGGAAAGGTTCCGAGTGATGACGAATTCTGCCAATCCCGCTCTATCGCAATGGTCGCTCGACCGTGAGATCGTGATGTCACGCGTGATCGACGCGCCGCGCGATCTGGTGTTCGAGGCGTGGTCCGACCCGAAGCATCTGCCGCAATGGTTCGGGCCGAAGGGATTCAAGATCGAGACCTTCGAGATCGACGTACGCGTCGGCGGCGTCTGGCGCTTCAACATGATCGGCCCCGACGGCACGGTCTATCCGAACCGCATGCGTTTCCGCCGCATCGAGCGGCCGCAGCTGATGGAGATGGATCACGGCGTCGACCAGGACGAGGATCCCGGCATGTTCCGCTTCACAGTCACCTTTGCCGAGCAGAGCAATGGCAAGACCGTGCTGATGATGCGCCAGCTGGCCTCGAGCACCGCGCAGCGCGATGGCATGATTGGCTTCGGCGCCGTCGAATATGGCTATCAGACGCTGGACAAGCTCGCGGCCTATGTGGCGGGCATGAAGCGGTGAAGACAGAAGCGCTCCCGGCGAAGGATTCGCCGGGAGCGCTTTCGTACATCTCGAAGGATCGGTTTCCCAGGAGCGCGATCGACGAGGCAACTAAAGCGCGATGAGAGCAGGATGAATCCTCATCGCGCTTTAGCTTATCGTTTGAGCATGATCCTTCCGGAAAACCGCCGCATACTTTTCCGGATCATGCTCTAGCGGCGCGGTGTGGTGCCGCTCGACGGCGGAGTGGTCTCGTTGCGCATGCCTGGAGCGCTGGAGGCGCCTTGCCCGCCGCGTTGCGTATGAGTGCTTCCGCCACTGCCGCCGCCGGAGCCGTCGCCAGCGCTTCCGCTTCCTCCGGCAGCGCCGCTGCCGCCAGCACCTGCTCCCGCTCCGGCACCCGCGCCACCGGCGCCTGCACCTCCCGCACCACCGGCACCACCTGCACCACCGCCGGCACCTTGTGCGACCGCTGCGCCGACTGAAGCACCAGCCAGCACGGCTGCTGTGAAGATCGTCAGAATTGTCTTACGCATGTTGCTTCTCCCTGAGGTTACGGCGGACCAATCACGCGCGCGGCCAACCGTTCCTACGCGCGTCGATGTGGAGGAGCTGCGTCGGCGAAGGTGTTGGCGGTGCTATCGCAGGTCAACTTCGGTGCATGGCCGCCTGGATCGACTCCAATGTCGATAAGGTGACCATGGAGTTCCTGTCGCATCAGCGCCAGGCGGCGTAGCCCCACGCAATCCCTGCCGATATGGACCACCGGCACGCCAGAGCGGCCGGTGGTTTTTCTATGGCCTCAGCTCGGCAGTGCGCTCGCCACAGGAACGATCGCGCGCCTGCGGCTTTGCCGGTGATGGCGCACATTATCTTCAGCGACTACCGCAACCCCGCCGCCGAGCAGGCCTATGATATCGCCTGGAACTTTCTCACGCGGACGGGCGCCATCGGCGACGAGTTCGAGGCCTGCGTGTTCCTGGCACAGCGCATCACCATGATGGTCGAGGAGGGGCAGATGAACCGGATCCGGATGGCCAACCGCGCGATCTCCGAATATCAGCGCCATGTCGGCCAACGCGACGATGTCATCCGCAGCGGCAGCCGCCTCGCTGGAGGGCAATGAGCGCCGCAGCGGAATTGCGCCTGTCGCCGCCTCACTCTTTCGCTTCGTCTGTCACGATGTCGCCGAGCTTCTGCCAGCGCTGGCCGTCGAACTGCACCATCTGGAACTGCTTGTTGACGCGATAGTCGGTCGGGGTGGTCGTGACCGAGATCCCCGGCAGCGTCAGGTCGAGCTCGACGTTCTTGAGGCTGGCGGCCTGCCGCATCACGTTGTCGCGAGTGAGGTCGTCGCCGCATTGCTTCAGCACCTGAACCAGCAGCTGGGCGGTGATGTACCCATAGACGTTCAGGTTCGAATCCTTGTCGCCGTCGGGATAGTATTTCGCCATGAAGGCGAGGTAGCGCTTCATGCCGGGATCGTCCTTCCATTCTGGATCGGCGGCATCCTTGACGTAACCGACGCTGACGACACCCTTGGAATTGTCCAGACCTGCCGGCTTCAGCACGGCGCTGAGCGAGGAGGCGTTGATGTCGATGATGTGCAACGGCTTCCAGCCGATCTCGGCGACCTTCTTGATGGCCTGCGCCGCCTGTTTCGGCGTGGTGGCGCTGAACAGCACGTCGGCGCCGGCATCCTTCAGCCGCAGGATCTGCGAGTCGATCGTCGGCTCGGTGATCTCATAGGATGTCTCGGCCACGATCATCTTCGCCTTGTCGCCGAGGCCGGCCTTGAGTCCGGCGAGATAATCCTTGCCGAGGTCGTCGTTCTGGTAGAGCACGCCGATCTTCGCGTTCGGATGGTTCTTCAGCAGATATTGCGCGTAGATGCGGCCTTCGACGAGGTAGGAGGGGTTGAATCCCATAGTCCAGGGAAAGTTCTTGGGATCGGTGAAGCGCGCCGCGCCAGTCGCGGCAAACAGCTGCGGGATCTTCCTGGCGTTGAGATATTTCTGCACGGCGACGTTCGGCGCGGTGCCGATGATCTGGAACGTCAGCAGCACCTCGTCGCTTTCGACCAGCCTGCGGGTCTGCTCCACGGTCTTCGGCGGCGAATAGGCATCGTCATACTGGATCAGCTCGACCTTGCGGCCGTTCACGCCGCCCTGGTCGTTGATCATCTTCATGTAGGCGGCCTGGGTCTTGCCGATCACGGCATAGGCGGAGGCCGGGCCGCTGAGCGGCACGGTCTGACCGACCTTGATCGCCGTGTCGGACGCGCCGGAATCGTATGTCTTCTGCGCCTGCGCTGCCGCGCTCGACAGCACGAGAAGCAGTGCGGAGGCCGCGATCTGTTTGAGAAGAGTGCTCGTCATGTCCGGTCCTTCCCGATTGCTATTCGCCCTTGAGACCGGCGTCGCGGATCAGCTTGGTCCATTTCTGCGTCTCGGCGTCGATGAACTGGCCGAACTCGGCCGCGGTGCCGGCACGCACTTCGAGGCCCTGGGCGGTCAGCTTGTCCTTGATCGCGGGCTCGGCGAGCGCGCGCAGGACTTCGGCCTGAAACCTGTCGACGATCGCGCGCGGCGTCGTGGCGGGCGCCATGAAGCCGTACCAGCCGGCGGCAGCGACGTTGGGAAAACCCTGCTCGCGCAGTGTAGGCGCCTGCGGGTAGAGCGCGCTGCGCTCGGGCGAGGCGACGCCGAGCACGGTGAACTTGCCGCTCTGGATGTAGGGCAGGGCGGTCGGCAGCGCCGTCAGCGTGGCATCGACGCGGCCGGCAAGCAGCTCGGTGTAGGACGCGGCATCGCCCCGGAACGGAATGTTGAGACCCTTGACACCGGCGTCGCGAAACAGGAGCTCTCCGGCAAGGTGCGGCTGCGAGCCGGCGCCGGGAGACGCGAAGGTCAGCCCGTCCGGTTTCGACTTGCCGTAGGCGATCAGTTCGGGGAGCGTCTTGAACGGCGCGTCGGCGCTGATGATGAGGAAGAGCGGCGCGACCACGACCATCGCCACCGGCTGCAGATCCCCGCGGTCATAAGTCAGCTTGCCGAACAGCGCCTCGGCGGTTGCGTAGGGAGCCGCGACATAGAGAATGGTGTAGCCGTCGCCCGATGCATGGGCGACCATGTCATTGGCGATGCGGGTGCCGGCACCGGGCTTGTTCTCGACGATGAACTGCTGACGGAGACTGCGGCCGAACTCTTCGGCGAGCAGTCGCAACGAGATGTCGTTGGAGCCACCGGGCCCGTAGGGCGAGATCAGCCGCACCATGCGCGAGGGCCAGGCATCCTCGGCCTGGGCCGTCAGGCACGAGCCGGCGGCGAGCCCGCTCGCGAGCGTGCCCAGCAGGGTTCGGCGTGTGACCTTGAATGATGTCACTGTTTTCTTCCTCCCTTTTTATTGTTGGTCTTGTTAGTTTCAGATCACCTTTCGCGCGGTGAGCCTTTCGATCTCCTGGTCCGAAAGGCCGAGCCAGTTTCGAAACACCTCGTCATTGTCCTCGCCGACGTCGCCGGCGGCGTGACGCAATCGCGCGGGATCGTTGGTGAAACGCGGAACGACATTGGTCATGGCGACGGTGCCGAAATGCTTGTCGGCAACGCGGGTGATCACCTCGCGCGCCTTCACTTGCGGGTCGTCGGCGATCTGGTCGATCGAATAGATCGGGGCGAGGGTGCCTTGCGCTGCATTGAATCGCGCGAGGACCTCCTCGAGGGGATGGGCGGCGCACCAGCCGGCGAAGATGTCGTTGAGCTCGGCGGCGTGCTTGACGCGCCGGTCGTTGCTGGCGAAGCGCGGATCAGTGATCAGGTCGGGGCGCTCGATTGCCCGGCAGTTCGCGGCGAACAGCGCGTTGGTCGAACCTGCCAGCGTCACCCAGTGATCGTCGCTGGTGCGAAACACGGCGGCCGGCGCCGAATAGCCGTTGGAATTGCCGATCCGGCTGCGAACAGTGCCGAGCTGGTCGTGCTCGATGGCGAGGACGTCGAGCAGGCGGAAGGTTGCCTCAGTCAGCGAAAGATCGATCTCCTCGCCGGGCGCATCGGGATCGCGCGCCCGTTTCCACAGCGCCGCGAGCACGCCGACGGCGCCGAACAGGCCGCCGATCGAATCCCCGATCGGGTATCCCGGATGGGTCGGTTCGCCGTCGCTTTCCCCCGTGATGTAGGTAAGCCCGCCCATGGCCTCGAAGATGCGGGCAAAGCCGGGCCGCTCACGATAGGGCCCATCCTGCCCGAAGGCGGTGGCGCGCAGGATCACGAGGCGCGGCTGGATCGCCCACAGCACCTCCTTAGGCAAGCCCCAGCGATCGAGCGTTCCGGGACGGAAATTCTCGATCAGCACGTCGAAGCGCGGAAGCAGCTGCTTGAACAGCGCAAGTCCTTCCCCAGTGCGCAGATCGAGCGTGGCAAACTTCTTGTTGCGATTGGCGGCCTTCCACCACAGCGGCTTGCCGTCCTTGAACGGCGGAAACGACCTTACGCCGTCGCCGTTTCCGGGCATCTCGATCTTGAGCACCTCGGCGCCGTAGTCGGCCAGCAGCGTTGCTGCGAACGGCGCTGCAATGATCGTCGCGATGTCGAGAACTTTCAGTCCCTCGAGCGGTCCAGCCATGTCATTTTCCGGCGCTTGTGATCTTCTTGGTCTTGCGCGGCGGCGCGGACTCTGCCTGCCCGACGATGGCGCGGATGCTGTCGGCGAGCGCCGCGATGCGCGGACCGATCTCGCCCTCCAACTGGCCCGGCTGGAGCCGGAACGCGGGGATCCCGCAATTGATCGAGAACGACTGCTTCGATTCGCTCGCGTGAAATAGCGGCGCGGCGACGGCATGGATGGAGGCCATGTACTCGCCCCAGCAGGTGCAGAAGCCGCGGCTTTTGCATTGCGCGATCCCGGCCCGGTATTTGTCGCGAAAGGCCGACCACAGCTCGGGGTCTTCAGCACCGATGTTCCGCTCGAGCCGGTCTGCATCGGCTGGCGGCAAGGTCGCCGCCGCGGCGCGTCCCATGGCGGTCATCACCACGGGAATCGGCATGCCGATGTCCGGCGCGTGCGGTCCGACATCGCCGGAGCGCGCGGTCTCGACATAGATCATCGAGGTGGCGTCGAGCAGGCCGATCGAGACCGTGCCGCGGACGCTGAGCGCCAGCTCCTGCATCATGGGCCGCGCCATCTGGCGGAATTGCATCCCGGCAAGCAGAGGATGCGCGATCCGCAGTGCCCGCGCAGCGACGCGGTACTTGGCGCGCTCGGCGTCGTAGCGGAGGTAGCCGAGCTCGGCCAGCGTGTGCGTCAGCCGCGCCACCGTCGGCCGCGGGATGCCCGTCAACGCCGACAGCTCCATGTTACCCAGCAGCGTGCTCCCGGCCTTGAACGCCTCGAGCACGACGAGTCCCTTTGCCAGTGTCGTTGCGAAGGCGGCGTCATCGACACTGTCCGCCAGCACTGCGGCGGCGGAGGAGAGCGGATGTCGCGGTTTGGATGAATCTCTCGGGGCCATCCACGAATATCAGACGGTCAAATTATTTCTGTCCAATAAATTCGACAACATCGGCGAAATTGTCCGATATGTGGACACCGATATCGCGTCGACGTTTTCGTTGAAGGACGCGCCGGACCGGGCCGCACACACAGATTTTTGTCGTGATTGCATGTCGTGTTGTGACAGGATTATTACGACGACATGTCAGATCGATAATTTGCGGAGCGGTTCATGTTGCAGTGGCAGGCGCGGTCAAATCCCCTCGCGTGGTGGTGGGGATCCCTCACGCTCGTGAGCGGCGCCAACATCCTGGTGTGGTTCATGCTGTACCGCGAATTCTACCCGACGCCTGCGGGCAGCCTCAGCGGCGGCTCGGACATCGGGCTGATGTTCCTGCTGTGCGCCGGCTACGTGTTCGGCTGCGCGTTCCGCTCGTTCCTGCCGCGCGCCGACGTGCAGCGCATCTGCCTGTTCGACACCTGGCTGTCGAGCGTCGTCGTCGGCCGCACGGTCGCGACCGTGGCCGAGCTCTGCTTCGTCGCGCAATGGGCCATCATCCTGCATCAGCTCGGCAAGATGACGGGCGCCGAGACCGCGGTGAACATCGCGCTCGTCATCGTGCCGATCATCATCATCGCGGAGTGTTTCTCCTGGTACGCGGTGGTGACGACCAACTTCCTCTACAACGCGATCGAGAACTCGCTGTGGGCGGTGACCTTCTTCCTCGCCGGCATCGCGCTGTGCCGCCTGATGCCGGAATTCCAGGGCGTGGTGCGCTGGGCGCTGATGTCAGGCATCGTCGGTATCGCCTGCTTCCTCGCCTTCCTCGTCACCGTCGACGTGCCGATGTATCTCAGCCGCTGGCGCGCAGGGCACGCCGAGGGCAACACGTTCCTGGGCTTCCTCGAAGGCCTGCATGACGTCTCGACGCGCTGGGTGGTGACCCACGACATCGCGCATTGGAAGGGCGAGCTGACCTGGATGTTCCTGTATTTCAGCGCCGCGGTGTGGTCGAGCCTCGCGCTCTGCGCGCTGTATGCGATGGAAGGCTATCTGGCGCAGTATCTGGCGTAGGGTTGCGCACTTTTCCGGATCAGGCTTCGTGCCGCCACCTATTGGGCTTCAACATAGCGAATGATGCTCTGATTTTGCACGTTTGCGACCAATTCATCCGCACGGGATAGCAGCCGACGCAGCAAGGGCGACGGATTTTCCCGATTGTATCCCAGGGCCAACTCGACTGTTGGCGTGCCGCCGTCAAGTGCTCTAGCGACGACGTTTGGTGCCAGCATGTTCTGCGCATAGAGGGGTACGAGGCTGATTCCGCCCGTGGAAGCCACGAGTGACATGGCCGATGATATGTTCTCGCCTTCGTACTTCGCGTTCAGAGTAATCCCGACCCGAGCTGCGTAGTTCTGGATGACCTCTTGCAAGACCGGAGACGTTCTTGCCGAGCTGACATAGATTTCGCGGGCGAGATCCTGGGGACGAATCTTTTTGCGCGATGCCAGGTGATGTTCGGCCGGCAGCACGGCGATCAAAGGCTCCTTCGCCAACTGCTTGAAGACGACGCCCTCATTGTCTTTCTCAGGACGGAGGAAAGCGATGTCCAACTTCCCCTGCATCAATGCGAGCGCAAGTTCCGGTGACGATTGCGTGCTGAGCGTCACCTGGAGATCGGGGGCTTCCTCGCGGAGGATACGCAGAAGCTGGGGGAGCCACATGACCTCCAACCCGACGAGAAATCCCATGGAGAGGGTGGGCTTTTGCGGTTGCGCCGTCTGCCGGGCTCCCTCCGTAGCCGCCTGAACCTGCAGCAGCGCCAGCCTCGCGTGATCAAGAAACACTCGTCCGGCTGCGGTCAGCGTTACGCCGCGCGGCTGGCGCTCCAACAACTGAACGCCGACTTCGGATTCGAGATCGCGGATCTGCCGGCTCAGCGATGGCTGCGAGGTGTTCAGCCGGCGCTGGGCGGCAGTCAGCAGGCTGCCTTCTTCAGCGACGGCAACGAAATAGCGCAGATGCCGGAGTTCCATGGTTCCTCGTATATCTCTGAGGCATAGCTCCAAGCGTACAAGGTCTTAGTCATCGGCAAAAGGGAGATTTACCGTCACGCAGTCTTCAACCAAAAAAGGACAACGAACAATGTCTTCGCCGAAGCATAGTATCGTCTTCAGCAAAGTGATCCCAGCACTCAAGGCCGACAGGAACGGCGTGATCGCAATTCAGTGCGGCCTCGACAATTCTGCAGCGCGATCGAGAGTGGCGACCCTCATTTAGCGGGAAGCGCGCGCGAATGCGCAGGAGCGACGAATAGCGCCGCGCCGGATCCGGCGATAACGCGTCGGCGATCGGGTGTTGGCACGGCAAGGGCTTGCCGGCGAGGCCGCTGAACATCGTGTCTTTCAGGAAGCCAAAGGGCGCGATCTGTGGCCTGATCAGCTTGGGCCTGCCTGCTTTTTCAGACCCCCGTCCGCAAACTTTTCAACAAAGATCTAACAGCGCAGATGGAGCGACTCGATGTCGACGATCACGACTACAGACGGCGTAAGCATCTTCTACAAGGATTGGGGATCAGGTCAGCCGATCGTGTTCAGCCACGGCTGGCCGCTGACAGCGGACGACTGGGATGCCCAGATGATGTTCTTCCTTCATCACGGGTATCGTGTGATCGCCCACGACCGGCGCGGCCACGGCCGGTCCGACCAGCCCAGCACCGGCAACGACATGGACCATTGGGTTGACGACCTCGCGGCCCTGACTGAACACCTCAACCTGCGCGACGCAATCCACATTGGGCACTCGACAGGTGGCGGTGAGGTGGCTCGCTATGTCGCTCGCCACCAGAAGCGCGTCGCGAAGGCGGTTCTGGTCGCTTCACTGACGCCGAACATGTACAGAAGCGAGAACAACGCGTCCGGCCAACCCCCGGCGTGGTTCGAAGCGATCCGGGCAGGCGTGTTGGGCAACCGGGCGGAATTTTACCGTTTCGTCCCTGAGAATCCGTTCTACGGGTACAACCTCGATGGGGCCAAGCCTTCGGAGGCAATCATTGCGAACTGGTGGCGCCAAGGCATGGCCGGCGGTGCTCTCGCTCACTACGCGACTGTCGACTCTTGGCTCGAAGATTATACCGAAGACCTCAAGAAGATCACCGTGCCGGTGCTGGTGATGCATGGCGAGGCTGATCAAGTCGTCCCGTTCGCAAGTTCCGTGCCGCGTGCGGTCGACTTGCTTAAGAACGGATCGCTGAAGACCTATCCCGGCTACCCCCATGGCATGCTAACCACGCATGCGGATGTCATCAACCCCGACCTGCTCTCGTTCATCAAGTCTTGACGACATCTCTCATCCATTATCGCCTTCCCGCACGAAGGAGATGCCGTTTGCAAGGCGGCCTCTCCTTCCAGTTCAAGAGACGGTATGCGACAGTCGCTTTTTGGCCCATCGCAGACCTACCGCGGCGCCCGCCGAATTGTCCGCTATTGTCAGAAGCAAACGTCATACCTCTCAGCATGGCGGACATCGAATGCGTGTGATCTGGAGTCACGAGTCCACGCCTCGGCACTACTTTCCCACCAGGCTGCACTTGCTGCGGTCGAGCGGACGGAAGGCCTGGTCGGGCGGGATCGTCGCGACGAGCTTGACGAAATCCCACGGGCCCTTGGACTCCTCGGGTGTCTTGACCTGCACCAGATAGAGATCATGCACCATGCGCTGGTCCTCGCGGATGCGGCCGTGGGGGGTGTAGGCATCCGACACCGGTGTCGCCTTCATCTTCGCCATCACGGCGGCGCTGTCGTCGGTGTCGGTGTCCTTGATCGCCTGCAGATAGTGACGCACGGCGGAATAGACGCCTGCCTGGATCTGCGAGGGCATGGCCTTGCGTCGCGCATAGAAGGCGTCGGAGAATTTTCGCGCGGCCGGCGAGACGTCCTCGAAGAACGAGGTGACGATGAGGTCGCCGCGGGTTGCCTTCAGCCCGACCGACTCGATGTCGACGTTCTGGAACGACATCGGCACGATCTTGATGCCCTGATCGGCGAGGCCGAACTCCTCGGCCTGCTTGATGGCGGTGGCGTTGTCGCCGGCGACGTTGATGGCGAGGATCTTGGCGCCCGACGACTGTGCCTGCAGCAGGAATGAGCTGAAATCGGGCGTGCCGAGCTGCGCCTTGACGCTGCCGGCGACCTTGCCGCCGAGCTCGCCGATGCGGGCGCGTGCGGTCGCTTCGATCGAATGCCCGAAGGCATAGTCGCCGGTGATGAAGAACCATGGCTCCTTGCTGGTCTGCATGATGCCGGAGACCACGGCCGTCGCCGTGGAATAGGCGTCCTGGGTCCACTGCACGCTGGTCGGCGCGCAGGCCTCATCGGTGAGCTGGTTGGCACCGGCGCCGGAGACGAGGAAGATCTTGCCGTTGCCGCGCACCAGCTCCTGCACGGCGAGAGCCGCGCCGGAGCTGCCGCCGTCGGCGACCGCCTGGACACCTTCGCTGAACCATTTGCGGGCGAGCGATGCCGCCAGATCCGGCTTGTTCTGGTGATCGGCCTGCAGGATCTCGATCGGCTTGCCGTTGATCTTGCCGCCGAACTCCTCCGCGGCCATCCGTGCCGCCTCGACCGAGCCCGGGCCCATCGCGGTCGCGAACACGCCGTTCATGTCGGTGAGCACGCCGATGCGGATGGCATCGGCCTTGATCTCGGCGCGCGCAGGCGGGCCTGCGAGCGCCAGCGTGATGAGCAAGGTGGAGGCGGACGTCGTACGGAGGTTGGCCATGGCGTTTCCTGACTTGTCGTTTTTGATTGCTCGAAGGCGTGGTCAGGCCGGTTCGGCGACGACCGTGTTGCGCAAGGTTCCGATGCCCGAGATCTCGACCTCGACGGTGTCGCCCGGGCGCATCCACAGCGGCGGCGTGCGCTTGGCGCCGACGCCGCCGGGCGTGCCGGTGACGATGACGTCGCCGGGAACGAGCGGGCAGATCGTGGAGATGTAGGCGATCAGCTCGGGAATGCCCGTGATCAGGAGGTCGGTGGTAGTGTCCTGCACGACGGCGCCGTTCAGGCGCGTCCGCAAGGTGAGCTTCGACGGATCTGGAATCTCGTCCGTCGTCACCAGCCACGGACCGAAGCTGCCGCTATCCGCAAAGGTCTTTCCGGAAAGGAACTGGCTGGTGTGGCGCTGCCAGTCGCGGATGCTGCCCTCATTGTAGCAGGAATAACCGGCGATGTGATCGAGCGCGTGGCCAGCCGGGATGTGCCGGCCTTGCTTGCCGATCACCAGCGCGAGCTCGCCTTCATAATCGAAATCGTCGCTCACTTTGGGCTTCACGATCGGCTGGAGATGGCCGACCTGGCTGCAGGGAAAGCGCACGAACAGCGCCGGCTTCTCGGTGACGGTGCGCCCGGTCTCGGCGACGTGGTCGCGGTAGTTCAGGCCGACGCAGATGATCTTGCCGGGATCGGGGATCACCGGTGCGAAGGTGACTTTGTCGAGCGGATGATCGGGCGCAGCGGACGCGACGATCTTTGCCGCCTCGCCAAGGCGACCGGCTTCGAGCAACTGCCGCAGCGTGGCGCAGGGCGCCATGCGCGCGCCGAGATCGACGACGCCGTTGTCCTTGACGGCGCCGAAAGAGGCGCGTCCGCCGGCGACGAATGAGAGCAGCTTCATGAGATGTCCTTGAAAGTGGGTTCGATCAGGCCGCGGACGGCGCTTGGGTTAAGGGAATCTGGGTTGCAGGAATGGCGGCGGCGACGAGTCGCTCGAGCTCGGGCTTGTCGCGGGCGGTGCCGCGGATGTAACGGTCGGGACGAACCAGTGCGGCGATGATGCCGTGCTTGCGCAGCCAGTCTCGGACGCCTTCGGCGTCGTCGCCGGCGAGGATCTCGATCCCGGCCTGCGCCAGCGCGGGGCGCGACGGCAGTACGGCCGCAGCCTCGACGAGCAGCACATGATGATAGCCGGCCCGGTCGTCGCTGCGGCCTCCGTCGCGCAGCATGAATTGCGGTGCGAGATGGCCGGCGAGCGGCAGGTCGCTGAACGTGAGCCCGGGGCCGAGCAGGGGCTTCTTCACGTCCAGCTTGACCGGCGCGTTCTCGCGCGCTTCGCCGGCAGCAAGGCCGGCCTCGATCGCCTTGGTGTTGATCACGCCGCCGAGACGGATGGCGAGCTCGATGAACTCGCGCACATGCGGCTGGCGCTCGCTCTGGTAGGTGTCGAGCAGATCGGGTGCGGCGCCGCCCTGGATGATTGCGGCGAGCTTCCAGGCGAGGTTGGCGGCATCGCGGATGCCGGCGCACATGCCCTGGCCGAGGAAGGGCGGGGTCTGGTGCGCGGAATCGCCCGCAAGAAACAATCGGCCGCTCCGCCATTGCCGTGCGATGACCGAATGAAACGTGTAGACCGCGGCGCGTTCGAGCTCGGCATCATCAGGCGTGATCCAGCGCGACAGCAGGTCCCAGACCTTTGCCGGTTGCGCGATCTCCTGAGAATCCTCGTCCGGGAGGATCGTGATCTCCCAGCGGCGCCGCGTGCCGGTGCCGCGCACATAGGTCGCCGGCCGCCTTGGATCGCAATGCTGGAGACTGTAGTCGCCGAGATCGTCGCGCGCGCGCTTGAGCAGCACGTCGATCACCAACCAGCGCTCGTGGAAGCCGAGATCGTCCATGCTGGAGCCGATGAAGCGGCGGACCAGCGAGCGGGCGCCGTCGCAGCCGATCACATAGCCGGCGCGGACCTCGCTGAGCTTCCCGTTCGAGAGGTCCTCGTAGCGGACGCGCACGCCGTCTTCGTCCTGGTCCAGCGCGAACACGTCGCAGCGGCTGCGCAAGGTGACGTGCGGCCAGCGGGCGAGGCCGCTGATCAGTACGTCCTCAAGATCAGGTTGGTGAAAGCGGTAGCTGAGATGCCAGCCCATCGGCGTCAGCGTCTGCGGGCGCGACCAATCCAGCAACATTTTGCCGTTGGCGTCGAGGAAGAGCATGCCGGGGCTCAGGATGACATGCGGCAGGATCGCGTCGGCAAGGCCGACGGTCTGGAATACGCGCATGCATTCGTCGTCGAAATGCACCGCGCGCGGCAGATGATAGGTCTGCGTCTCGCGCTCCAGCACCAGTGTCCGCACGCCGCGGAGGCCGAGCAGATTGGCAAGTGTCGCACCAACCGGCCCGCGGCCGACGATCACGACATCAAATTCTTCGGGGGCGGATTTATCTTGCATGGGGCTATCTCTTCCCCAAGCCGCGCCGCAGCATCAACGCCGCCGCGCCAAGTGTCCGCCCAGCGGACGGACGGAGTCTAGACCTCGACCGGGATGGCCGCGGCCGTCTCCTGAAGCTGCGCTGCAAATTGCGCAATTGCCTCCTCGATCCCCAGTGCCGAGCGAATCCAGATGATGGAGATGCAACCGAACACGACGCCGCCTCGGACGATGGGTACGGCGATCGAAGCCGTCTTGGGATTATACTCGCCCTCGCTGCGGATCGCGTAACCGCGCCGGGCAGTCTCGGCAATCATGCGGTCGAGGCGGGCTTCGTCGAGAAAGGGGCGGTCGTCGGACTCGTCGATCCGGCGCAGATGATTGACGATGAGGTCGCGCTCGCGCGCCGGGCAGGCGGCGAGATACGCGCGCCCGGCAGAGGTTCGCAGCATCGGCAGACGCTTGCCGATCATGCCGCGGTCGATCGAGAGCGGGCTGCGCGAATGGGTGGTTTCCTGCACCACCATCGCGGCGTTCTCATAAGTCGAGAGATCGACGGGCCAGACCAGGGTCTTGCTGAGTTCGGCAAGATAAGGCGCTGCCGCCTGGCAGATCACCACGCCGGGGTCGTAGCCATCGCCGAGGCTCAGCGCGCGCCGGGTGACGCGAAAACGGTCGTCGCTGGCGCTGCGCGCGATATAGCCAAGTTCCTCCAGGGTTTCGAGCAGGCGATAGACGGTCGGGCGGGGCAGGTCGAGCGCGCGAGCAACGTCGCCGGCACGGATGCCGCCCGAGCGATTGACCTCTCGCAGCACGTCAAGTCCGCGCTTAAAGGCGCGGACGCCTTCCGACTGCCGTGGTGCGCCCGTCCCCGTCCGCTCCTTGGACACTTCGCATTTCCTCCCTTGTGGCGCACGGTCCCGCGATTATCGTTGCGAACGCGAAGCGATTGCGGAACGCCACCGTAGAATCGTGCGCAGCCGGTATCAAGTTCGCCGCATTGCGGCACACGCGATGCCTTCGGGAGGAATTCGATGGAAATCACCGCGCTCGGTTATATCGGGATCAACTCATCGCAGCTCGATCAGTGGGGCCGGATGGCGACGGGGCTGCTCGGCATGCAGCAGGTCGATCGCGGCGGCAAGATGCGCGCGTTCCGCATGGACGATCGCAAGCAGCGGCTGATCGTCGACGGCAGTAGCGACGCCGGCCTTGCAGTGATGGGCTGGGAAGTTCCATCCATGGCAGAGCTGGATCAATTGGCGGGACGGCTCGAAACCCACGGCGTCAAGGTGACGCGCGGCTCGCGCGCGCTGGCCGACGAGCGGCATGTCGCCGAACTGATCGCGTTCGTCGATCCCGCCGGCAACCGGCTCGAGGCCTTCTGCAAGCCGGAGCTTGCGAGCGAGCCGTTCAAGCCGAGCCGACCGATCTCGGGCTTCCGTACCGGCGCGCTCGGCATGGGGCATGTCGTGCTCAACGTGGAGGATGTCGAGCCGCTTTTGCCGTTCTACCGCGACCTGCTCGGCTTCCACGTCTCGGATTTCGGGCTGAAGCCCTATGGGCTGTATTTCTTCCACGTCAACGGCCGCCACCACAGCTTTGCGATGGTCGGCTCGGGGCGCAAGGCGATGCATCATTTCATGGTCGAGCTCGGCAGCCTCGACGATGTCGGTCAGGGCTACGACCTCGCGCAGCTGGACGAGGGCCGTATCGCCTATACGCTGGGCCGGCACACCAACGACCACATGACCTCGTTCTACGTGAATACGCCGTCCGGGTTCTTCATCGAATATGGCTGGGGTGCGCGCGTCATCGATCCCGAGACCTGGCAACCGCACGAGACCTTCGACGGCCCGTCGCTGTGGGGCCACGAGCGGCTGCATATGCCGGAGGAGCAGCGCAAGCGCCTGCGCGACATGCGGCTCGATGCGGCAGCGCGCGGCGTTCGCGTCGCTGATCCCCGCGTGCCGCCGCTCAACTGCGCGTGGCTGGACCAGGTGGTCGCGCGCGAATAATCGACCGCTTCTCGGGGTCTATCACGCTTCGCCGAGATCCGGCTCGGTCAACAGTCCCTGGCGCAAGGCGAGGCGGACCAGCTCGATGTCGGAGCCGACGCCGAGCTTGTCCTTGATCAGGGAATGCAGGTTCGCCACCGTCTTCGGGCTGACATGCAGCGTTTCTGCAATCTCCTCCGTCGTCCGCTCCGCGAGCAGCAGCCGCATCACCTCGAACTCGCGCGCGGTGAGGACGTCGGCGGCCGAGCTTTCGCCGCCGAGCCGGCTCAGCGCCAGCTCGTGGTCGATGTCGGGGCTGATGGCGATCTTGCCGGCGAGCACGTCCATCACGGCCCGTACCAGCGTTTCCGGCGGGCTGGTCTTGGTGACGTAACCCCTGGCGCCGGCGCGGATCGCCTGCACGGCGAAGCCCGCATTCTGATGCATGGTGAAGATGAGGATCCTGGCGCCCTTGTCCCATTGCCTGATCCGCCTGACGGCCTCGATGCCGCCGATGCCGGGCATGCTCAGATCCATGATGACGAGGTCGGGCGCCTCGGATTTGTACAGCCGGTAGGCCTCCGCGCCGTCGGACGCCTCGGCGATGACGCGCAGGCCCGGCTGCTTCTGGAGCACGGAGCGATAGCCCTCGCGGACCACGGAATGGTCGTCGACCAGCAGGATGGAGGCATCGGCCGCGCTCATGCCGCATGCTCCAGCGCCTGCCGCTCGGCGGCTGTGAGCGGAATGACGACGCGCAGCGCCGAGCCGCCGTTGGCACCGACTTCGAAGCTCATCCGGCCGCGCAAGGCCGCAACGCGCTCGCGCATGCCGAGCAGGCCCATGCCGGATTTGCTGGAGGCATCGTTCGGCCGGCCATCGTCGTCGATGGCAAGCGCGATCTCGTCTGCCGCCATCGTCAGATGCAGGTCCACCTTGGTGGCGCCGGCGTGCTTGGCGGCGTTGGTCAGCGCCTCCTGCACGATGCGGTAGAGGTTGGCGCTGATCGCGGCGGGCAGGGTCTCGACCGCGCCGTCGAAATGGATCGAAAAGCGCGTCTCGCCGCGGCTGCGTCCGTTCCAGCCCGCGACGAGGCCTTCCAGGCTCGCCACCAGCCCGAGCTCCTCGACGTCGGGCGGGCGCAGCCGGAACAGCGCGCCGCGCAGCGTCTCCATCATGCTGGTCGCGGTCCGCGCGATACCGTCGCATTCGCCGAGCAAAGCGGGGCAGTCCTGCGCGGCGGTCTGGCGGGCGGAGGAGGCGAGCGCGCGGATGGCGGCCAGCGACTGGCCGAACTCGTCGTGCAGCTCACGCGCCAGATGGCGGCGCTCGTCGTCCTGGAGCGCGATCAGCTTGCGCGTCAGCTCGCTGCGCTCGGCGAGCGCATTGTCGAGGCTTTCGGCGAGATGGTTGAAGCCGTCGCGGATCGCGGAGAGTTCGGCCAGATCGAACGGCGGCAGCCGCGCCGAGAGGTCGTTGGCGGCGATCCGCTCGAGGCCGTTGCGGATCAGGCGGGTCGGGCGCAGCGCGCGCGCCAGCGCGGCGTAGACCAGCAAGCACAGCAGCGGCAGCGCGATCGCAAGCGCAATCATCAGGCGGCCGGCCTCGTGCCAGGCCTCCGCCGTCTGCACGGCCGGATCGACCGAGACCACGGTCTCGCCGAGCTTGGCGCCGCGCACGATCACGGGCCGTGCCGCTTCGCGGCCGGGGTCGAACAGGCTGCGATAGAAGGCCGCGAAGACCTGCGGCGACGGGCTCTCCGGGGCAGGCGCACCGCTGCAGAACCGCTGCAGCATCTCGCCGCTCGGTCCACGGAATGCCAGACACAGGCCGGGCGTCATCACATAGGCGGCGACGGGATCGAGGTTCGGAAAGTCGCGCGGGCCGGCCACCCACTGGATCTTGCCCTGCTGCAGCTCCAGCGACTTCGCCACGATCGCGGCGATGCCGTCGATGCGCGTGTGCACCGCGCGGTCGGCCGCGATCAGGAAATAGGCGGAGATTGCGGCGAAGCAGGCGGCCGTTATGGCGGCCACGCGCAACGTCAGACGGACCTTGAGATCGAATCTCGGGCGGTTCCACATCGGGCAGCACCTAGCGCGAACAGGTTTGTCGCCGCCGCATTAAACGGCAGAACGCCAGCCGCGCAAAGCGCTACGCGTTACCGCAGTGCAACGACGTGAAATTTTCCCGGCGCTCGCCGGGACGGGCCCCGTTGCAGGGTGTAGGGCTGCTGCCGAGATTTGCCGATCGCTCCATCTGCGAGGCTCCGCTCATGTACCTCTCCCGGTTGATCCTCCCTGCTTTTCTCCTTGCTGTCCTCGTGGGTGTCCGGCCTGCCGGCGCGGGCACCGAGGCGGCCACCGCGGCACCGGCCGGCGTGTCGATCGAGGATTTCCAGTATCTGGATACGTCCGGCGAGCCGGTCGACCAGACCGCCGTCCACGAGAAGCGGCTGGGCGCGTTCATGGTCGCGCTGCGACGGGATGTCGGGGCGGACAAGCGCTATCAGCTCACGCCCGCCGGGCAAGCCGATGCAAAATTCAAGGTCGTCGGCGGCGTCCAGAAGACGAGCACGCTGGTGCAATGGGCGCGGGTCGCCGTGATCGATACCGCGGCCAAGAAGGTCCTGTTCGAGAAGCTCTACACGTTCCGCGGCGACAACGACGAAGCCTGGGACCGTGCCGAGGCGTTCCTCGCCCGCGAGGTCATCGCGGCGCTCGGCACGCCCGCGCCGGTCGCGCTCGCCGTGTTCGATTTCGAGCTCGAGGACATGACGGCCGCATCTGGGAGCACCTTGGCCGGTTCAGACGCATCGTACCTCGCCGAGACCACCGGCGGCGTGCGTGACGTGCTCGGCCAGTCCGGCCGCTACCGCATCGTCGAAATCGGCAGCGCGAGCGGCGAGGCGGTGAAGGCGCGCGCGTTACGCGACTGCGGCGGCTGCGAGGCGGCGATTGCGAAAGAGCTCGGCGCGGATCAATCGCTGATCGGCGTGGTGCGGCGGGTCAGCCGCACCGAATACACGCTCGGCTTCCAGCTGCGTGATGCCCGCACCGGCGCGGTGCTGGCGCGCGGCGACAGCGGCCTGCGCCTCGGCGCGGACTATTCGTGGAAACGGGGCGCCGTGCGGCTGGTCAGCGACCGGCTGATCGAGGGCCAGCAGGCCGCCGACGCAATTAGAAAGTAAGCTGCACCTTCATCGACTGTGAGCGGTCGCTGGCAAGCTCGAAGGCGGCGACCGCGTTCTCGAACGGCATGGTGGCCGTGATCAGCGGCTTCACGTCGATCAGGCCTTCGCCCATCAGCCGCACCGCCAGCTCGAACTCGGGATCGAAGCGGAAGGTGCCGCGGAGCTGCAATTCCTTGGCGACGATGGAATTGATCGGCAGCGTCATCTCGCCGCCGAGACCGAGCTGCACCAGCGTCGCACCCGGGCGGAGCACGTCGAGCGCAGTGCGCAGCGCCGCCTGATTGCCGGAGGCTTCGAACAGCGTGTCGAACACGCCCTTGCCGGCGCGCCAGGGATCGAGCGCCGTGGCATCGGCCGCGACATTGATGGCATGCGTCGCGCCGAGTTTTCTCGCGACCGCGAGCGGCGCCTCGGCCACATCGGTCACCACGATCTCGGACGCGCCGCCGAAGCGCGAGACCAAAATCATCAGCGCGCCGATCGGGCCGCAGCCCGTGATCAGCACGCGCTTGCCGAGCAGGGGGCCGGCCTGCTTGCCGGCATGCAGGCACACCGCGAGCGGTTCGGCGACCGCAGCTTCCGCCAACGAGAGCTTGTCGGCGATCGGCACCGCTTGCGTGGCATCGACCGTGATGAACTCGCGAAAGCCGCCTTGCACGTGAGGAAAGCGCATCGCGCTGCCGAGGAAGCGCATGTCGAGGCATTGGTTGCGCATGCCTTCCTGGCAATGCAGGCATTGGCCGCACGGTCTGCTCGGATTGACGGCAACGCGCGTGCCTGTTTTCACGCTGGTGACGCCGTCACCGACGGCCGCGACCACGCCGGCGATCTCGTGCCCTAGCGCCATCGGTTGCTGGATGCGGACGACGCCGAAGCCGCCGTGATGGTAATAGTGCAGGTCGGAGCCACAGATGCCGCCATTGGCGATCTTGACGCGGACTTCGCCCGGGCCGGGCGCCGGATCGGGATAGTTGTCGATCCGCAGATCTTTCGGGGCGTGGATGACGACGGCGCGCATGGCTTGCTCCTGGTTCGCGGATCACATCGCGGCGATCATGCCGCCATCGACATAGATGATCTGGCCGTTGACGTAGGTCGAGGCGTCCGACGCCAGGAAGATCGCGGCACCGACCAGCTCGTCCGGCTTGCCCCAGCGCTTGGAGGGGATGCGGCCCATCAGCCAGTTGTTGAAATCGGTGTTGTTGACCAGCGCCTCGTTCATGTCGGTCAGCATGTAGCCGGGACCGATCGCATTGGCCGTGATGCCGTGCTGGGCCCATTCCACCGCCATCGAGCGGGTGAGATTCTTGATGCCGCCCTTGGCCGCGGTGTAGGGCGCGATGGTCGGGCGCGCGAGCTCGCTGCCGAGCGAGCCGATATTGATGATCTTGCCGTGCTTGCGCGGGATCATGCGCTTGGCCGCCTCGCGGCCGATCACGAAGGCGCTGGTCAGGTTGGTCTCGATCACCTTGCGCCATTCGTCGGTGGTGAACTCCACCAGCGGCTTGCGGTGCTGGATGCCGGCATTGTTGACGACGATGTCGACCGCGATGTTCTTCTTGTCGAAGTCGTTGAACGCCGCGACGATGGCGGGCTCGTCGGTGACGTTGAAGGCTGCGCCTTCGGCCTGATGCCCGGCGGCGCGAAACTCGGCGACGGCCTGCTCGACTCGCTTGGGATCGACGCCGTTGACGATGATCTTCGCGCCGGCCTTGGCCATGCCCTCGGCGATGGCGCGGCCGAGGCCGCGGGAGGAGCCGGTCACGAGCGCGGTGCGGCCGGAAAGATCGAAAAGAGAGGTGCTCATGTCAGAAAGTCCTTAGGCGTTGGAGCGACGCACGGTGAGATCGGAGCGGTCGAATACGGCGGGCAGGAGGTCCACGCCGAGACCGGGGCCTTCCATCGGATAGACAAAACCGTCCTTGATCACGGGCATCGTGGTGACGAGCTCATTGTACCAGCCTTTGTAGAAGGCGCGCACCGATTCCTGGATCAGCGTGTTGGGCTGGCTGAACGACATGTGGATGGCGGCGATGAAGCCGATCGGGCCGATGCAATCGTGCGGCGCGAAGGGCCGGTGATAGGTCTCGGCCATCGCCGCGATCTTGCGGCCCTCGGTGAGACCGCCGGTCCAGCACAGATCCGCCATGACCACATGCATGGCGTCGCGGTCGAGCATGTCCTTGTAGGGAAAGCGCGAGCCCAGCGTCTCGCTGGCGCAGACCCAGACGTCGGTCGAGCGGGCGTATTCGGCCAGCGCCTGCGGCGAGTTCATGCGGATCGGGTCTTCGTACCAGGTCGGCTTGTACGGCTCGAGCGCGCGCGCGATCTGCTTGGCGGTCGGCAGGTTCCACAGCGAGTGGAGCTCGACCATGATCTCCATCTTGTCGCCGACCGCTTTGCGGATCTTCTCGAACGGCTCGATCGCCTGCTTCATCTGGGCTGCCGTGATGTAGAGGCCCTTGTTTTCCTGCGCCGCCGGATCGAACGGCCAGATCTTCATCGCGGAGATGCCGCTCTCCAAAAGGCTTTCGGCCAGCGCATCGGCGCGGTTCATGAAGCCGTCGAGATCTTCATAGGGGCCCTTGGCGGCGCCGAGATTCCAGTTCGAGACCGGGCTGATGTTGGTCGAGCGGACATATTGCGTGCCGGCGCAGGTGTTGTAGATGCGCTGCTTGTCGCGGCAGAGGCCGCCGAGCATCTGGTGCACCGGCTGATTGCAGACCTTGCCGAACAGGTCCCACAGCGCGATGTCGATCGCGGAGGCCGCGCGATACTCGACGCCAGTGGAGGACTGCGCCATCGGCAGGTTCAGCATGTCGCGGTGGATCGCTTCGATGTGCAGGGGATTGCGGCCGAGCAGGCGGCCCGCAAAGGTATCGTGGATCTGCGCCTCGACCGCGCCCGCGCCGTAGAAGGTCTCGCCGAGCCCGATCACGCCGGTGTCGGTGTGGATTCGCACCCAGATGACGTTGGAGAATTCCTCGGTGCGCAGGGTCTCGATCGACGTGATCTTCACTGCAACAGTCCTCCCATGATAAGGCGCCTCGCGCCCGTCTTGTTGTTCGTGTCTGTGCCGGTCAAAACCGGCGATCTCGGTGGGCAGTCATACGCCCGCTTGTAATATATCACAACATGTTTTAAGGATGTCACAAATATGCCGCCGCTCGATCGCGCGAGCAGGGTGGCAGGGAGGACAACATGGCACGGCGCAAGCGCGCGCTCGAAGTGGTGAGAAGCGACCAGGACGGCGAGAGCAGGCCCTCCCGGCGCAACCGTCTCAACTTCTTCGAGCTGGCCTATCAAAGGATCGAGGAGCTGCTCGTTCATTGCGAGCTCAAGCCCGGTCAGTTCATGACCATGCTGGAATTGCAGCAGATCACCGGCTTCGGGCGCACGCCGGTGCACCATGCCGTCAATCGTCTCTCCGCCGATACGCTCATCATCATCCGTCCGCGCCACGGACTGCACATTGCGCCGATCGATCTTGCGCGCGAACGCATGCTGCTGGCCTTGCGCCGCGACATGGAGCGTTTCGTGATCCGCCTTGCGGCCGATCGCGCCAGCCTCTCGCATCGCAATCAGGCACTGCACATCGAACGTCTCCTGCGCGAGCGCCGTGCCAGCCTCACCCTCGACGAATTCAATCACATCGACCGCCGCATCGACGCGCTGGTGCTGGAAGCCGCCGGCGAGCCGTTCCTGGTGCACACGCTGCGGCCACTGCACACGCTGTACCGGCGCATCGGCTACATCCACCACCGCTTCATGCCGGGGCAGGCCGACCTGTCGGGCACGATCGATCGTCATCTCGCCATTCTCGCCGCGGTGGCCAGCCGCCGCGTCGACGACGCTGTGAAGGCGAGCGATGGGCTGATCGACTACATGGGCGAGATATTCACGGGCATGGAAGCGGGGATCGACCCGCGCCTGCTCGATTGCAGCATCGAGCCGCTGCTCGGCACGTAGCGAGTTTTGAAAAGAGGACCAAGCATGACAACGATGGTGATGCCACAACCGACCGCGAACGAAGCCGCGGTCCGCTACCTCATCACGAACTACAGTCCCAAGGGCAACAAGGTCGGCTGGCTGATGATGGCCTCGATCCTGGTCGAAGCCTGGGACCTCTATTCGATCGCCTTCGTGCTGATCTTCATCAAGGAGCAGTACAATCCCACGGCGCTGATGCTGGGCCTTGCCGCGGCGGGCACGCAGGGCGGGGCCCTGATCGGCGCGCTGCTGGGCGGCTGGCTGTCCGACAAGATCGGCCGCCGCGTCATGTTCCTGGTGACGATGGTGATGTTCATCGTGCTGGCGCTGGCGCAGGCCTTCGTGCCTGACGTCACCTGGCTCATCGTGATCCGCTTCCTGCTTGGCATCCCGCTCGGCTCGGACATCTCGACCGGCTACACCTACATCATGGAATCCATGGCCAAGGGCGAGCGCGAGGTCATGGGCAACCGCTGGCAGTTCATGTTCGCGGTCGGCGAGGTCCTCACCATCGGCGTCATCGTGATCTTCCTCTTGATCGACATGCAGCACGAGATGCTGTGGCGCGTGACGCTCGGCCTCGGCGCGGTGCCGGCGCTGATCATCCTTCTGATGCGCCACGACGTGCCGGAGACGGCGGTGTGGCTGGTGCAGAAGGGGCGCTATCGCGAGGCCAAGCGGGTCGCGCGCGAGATGTTCAACGACAATCTCGACATGCTGCCGGATCAGGATGTGGTTGTTCCGAAGACCAGCACGCGTGCGTTCCTCGCCGACCTCAAGAAGGATCCGATCCGCTGGCGCGCCACGGTCTACGGCTGGATCGCCTGTTTCACCCAGGCGAGCGAGTTCTCGACCTTCGCGTTCTATTTGCCGGTGCTGTTCGTGATGGTCGGCGTGTCGAGCGTGCTCGGCATCAACCTGGTGACGATGGCGCTGTTCTCCTTCGCCGCACTGTCCGGCTGGGTCGGGCCGCTGCTGACGCCGAAGATCGGCCACCGCGGCATCGCGATCGCCGGCTTCTCGATCGTGCTGGCCTCGCTGCTGGTCGCGGCCTTCGCGCTCTACACCGACAACAAGATCCTGCTGCCGTTCGCGGCCGCCGCGATGCTGTGGGGCCATTATTGGGACGCGTCGAACTGCATGACGATCCCGACCATGGTCGCCAAGCCGAAATATCGCGGCACCGCCAGCGGCTTCGCCTACATGTTCGTGAAGCTGCCGTCGTTCCTGGCGATTTTCCTGTTCCCGACGGTGTTCGCCGCGATCGGGCAGGCGAATGCCACGCTGATGGTCGCGATCTTCCCGCTGATCGGATTGCTCGCCGCGATCTTCATCCTGCCGGAAGTCTACGGCTACGAGAACGACTGACGATGCGCCACCCGGTCGCGGCGTCGTCGCCGCGATCGGGACTGATTTCGGGACGCTGCGGCCGGCGACTACGGGCTCAGGAAGACCGGATCGATTCCCATCCCATGGCCGAGCAGGCCGAGCGCCTGAAGCTGGGCGGAGTGGAGGTCGACCTCCACGATGACGAACAGTGTGAACAACGCCACTGCGGAGAAGACCAGCAGGGGATGGGCCGTCTCGACACCGCTCTCGCTCGCTGCGGTGAGGCTCCGGATCGCGCGACGCAGAAAGGAGCTCTGCGGCAACGCTTTCGATTGGATCTGCATGATGAACCTTCCTTGCCGCGTCATATTCGTCTGATTGGCGCGACAATGGAATTCTAGCCGCAGCGTCGCCGCCGGCATTGACGCACCGCAAATAGCTTCCACTGAATTTCGAGGGCCGAGGCCTGCGTTACCTGATCGCCGCTGCCAGCGCCGCGATCAAGGCGGGCGGCGTCACCAGCAGGCCAAGCTTGAGGAACGGCCAGGCGCCGACCTCGATCTTCTCCCGCCTGAGCGCGACCAGCCAGAGGATGGTGGCGAGCGACCCCGTCACCGACAGATTGGGGCCGAGGTCGACGCCGATCAGGATGGCGCTGACGACTGGGGCGGGCAGATGGTCGCTGGCGGCAACCGAGCCGGCGACGAGGCCGACCGGCAGGTTGTTGGCGATATTGTCGGCCAGCGCGGTGGCAATGCCGACGCTCCAGGCCGCCTTCGGTACCGATTGCGCCACCGCCTGGTGCAACAGCGCGCTGAGCTGCGCGATCACGCCGGTCTTGATCAGCGCCTCCACCATGACGAAGAGCCCGCCCACGAGCGGCAGCACGCTCCAGGACACGCCGCGCAGCACGGGCAATGGCGATTGCCGGCTGAGCAGCAGCACGATCGCGGCCGTCACGCCGCCGCAGATGAACGTCGGCAGCCCCAGTTGCTTGTCCAGCGCAGACGCCGTGACCAGCACGGCGCCGATCGCGACGATGCCGATCGCCGTCAGCTTGCCGCCGCGGCCGAGTTTTGGATGCGGCACGCGGCGCGCAATCGTCTCCTCCTTCAGGGCCCGGTGCTGGGTCAGGCGCAGCACGATGTAGGTCAGCAGGATCGACGCCGCCGAGGGCAGGGCGAACATACGCAGCCATTCGGTGAGCTCGGGCATGCGCGCGCCGAACACGACGAGATTGGCGGGATTGGAGATCGGTAGCACGAAGCTCGCGGCGTTGGCGATGAAGGCACAGACGAAGAGATAGGGCAGTGGCTTGGCGCCGGCCGCGCGCGTCGCGGCATAGACGGCGGGCGTCAGCACGATCGCGGTGGCATCGTTGGAGAGCAGCACCGTGACGAGCGTGCCGACGAGATAGATCAGCAGGAACAGCCGCTGCGGCGAGCCGGCCGCGTATTCGACCGCGAGCGCGGCGAGGTAGTCGAACAGGCCCTCGAGGCGCGCGAGCTCGGCGATCAGCATCATGCCGATCAGGAAGAGATAGACGTCGACGCCCTTCTCGATGCCGACAAGCGCATCCTGCCACGGCAGCAGGCCTGATAGTACCAGGGCGCCGGCACCGATCACGGCCCAGATCGCCTCGGGCAGGCGGAACGGACGGATGATGACGCCTGCGGTCGCAGCGACGATGATGCTCCAGGCCAAGATGGCGTCAGACGGCACGGTCAATCCTTGACGTGAAATGAGTTCATTCCGCAGCGATAGCGGATGCCGGCGCCGCTGTCTCCCCCCGTGGGCGTGGGCCGCCCTGTCGTGTCTCGGGCAGCGCGAGCATGCAGATGACGGCGCCGATCGCAGCGACGATGCCGAGGGTGATGAACGCTGCGCTGTAGCCCGCGCCGACCACGACGAAGCCGGCCAGCGTCGTCGACAGCGCAGCGCCGATGCTCTGGGCGGTGATGACGGCGCCTTGCGCGACGTTGAAGCGGCCGGTGTTGCGCATGAGGTCGGCGACGATGACGGGAAAGATCGCGCCGAAGATGCCGGCGCCGACGCCATCCAGCAACTGCACGCCGACCAGCCAGAATGGATTGTCCGAGAGCGTGTAGAGGGCGCCGCGGATCGGCAGGATCAGCAGCGCGGCGAGGAAGAAGCGCTTGTGGCCCCAGCGATCGGCCCGGGCGCCGACCAGCATTGCAAACGGCACCATCACCATTTGCGCCGCGACGATGCAGGCCGACATCAGGCTGGTGCCCATGTTCTTGTCCTGCAGCGCGAGTTTTTGTCCGACCAGCGGCAGCATGGCCGCATTGGACAGGTGAAACAGCACCACGCAGATCGCGAAGACGAGCAGGGGACGACAGGTCAGCAGCACGGAAAGGCCCGAAGGCCGCTCGGCTGCGCCGTTGGTATCAGCGTCGTGCAGACCGCGCGCGAGATCGTGATCGATGGCCCGTTCGGGGATCGCCAGGATGCTGACGAGACTCGCGATTGCCATCGCGCCGAGCAGGTAGAACACGACGGTCGGTCCGAACCAATAGGCGGACAGACCGGCCAGCCCCGCCGCCACAGCGTTGCCGGCGTGATTGAAAGTCTCGTTACGGCCGATCCGCCGGGTGAAGGCGGCATGGCCGAAGATGCCGAGCGAGATGGCGGCGATCGCCGGCGGGAAGATCACCGCGGCGGCCTGGGCGACCCCTTGCGAGATCGCGACAGGGAGGAAGCCCGGAAACAGCGGCAGCGAGAGCGAGGCCAGGGTCACCAGAATGGCGGCAATCATCATCGCGAGCCGCTTTGCCCGCGTGGCGTCCACCAGCGCACCGGCCGGTGTCTGCGCCACGATTCCGGCGATGGTCGCAATCGACATCACGAGGCCGATGCGCGCCTCATTCCAGTGTTGCTCGGTGAGGAGATAGACGGCGAGATAGGGCCCGAGCCCGTCGCGAACATCGGCGAGGAAGAAATTGGCCGCGTCCAGTGCGCGGCCGGCGCGCCTGTCCTGATCGGGATCTTCGCTGGGCATCGGTTACTCGATCGAGGCTGGGAATCGCTTCGGCAAAAACCGATCTCACGATAGCTTTGTTCCCGCCTCAAGACCTCACAACCGCGGGTTGGAACGGCGCAAGAGCTCCGTCATAGCGAGGAGCGGAGCGACGAAGCAATCCCGAGTCTCCCCGCGAAGGCAGTCTGGATTGCTGCGCTACACTCGCAATGTCGGAGCTTGCGACAGCGTCCCGCGCAATTCACTTTCACCTTGCCACCGACAGTTTCTCCGTGATCGCCTTGCGCAGGATGCGCGACAGCGATTCCACCGAATACGGCTTCTGGATCAATTCGAAACCGCGATGGGCGTTTTCTGCGAGCACGTTGCTGTAGCCGGAGGTGAGCACCACGGGCAGGCCCGGATAGCGCTCGCGGATGATGCCGGCGAGCTCGACGCCGTTCATGCCGGGCATGATGACGTCGGAGAAGACGAGGTCGACGGCGAATTCGTTCTCGCCGAGGATCGCCAGCGCGGCGTTGGCGTTGGCGACGCGGCGAACGACGTAGCCGAGATCTTCCAGAAGCTCGGTGGAGAAGCGGCCGACTTCGTCGTCGTCCTCGACCACGAGCACGCGATAGCCGCGCCCGGTGGCCGCGGCCTCATGGGTCAGTGCCGCGGCTTCCTTGTCGGTCGCGGGGCTTTGTGCCTGCGGCAGATAGATGGTGAAGGTCGCGCCTTTGCCCTGGGTGCTCGTCACCGCGACGTCGCCCTCGGACTGCTTGGCGAAACCAAAAGCCTGGCTGAGGCCGAGGCCGGTGCCCTTGCCGACCTCCTTGGTGGTGAAGAACGGCTCGAAGATCGAGTCGAGATGTTCCGGCGCGATGCCGCTGCCGGTGTCGCTGACGGAGATGGCGACGTAGTCGCCGCCGCGCGCCGATTGTGCGCGCAGGCTGGGAATCCCGGAGACCTTGCGCACGGCGATGATCAGGCGACCTTCGCCGTTCATGGCATCTCGGGCGTTGATGGCGAGGTTGATCAGAGCGGCCTCGAACTGGGCGATGTCGGCGACGGTAAAGCAGTCGGCATCGTGAATCTCCACCGCGATGTCGATACGGCCGCCGACCAGCGGTCGGACCAGCTGCGCGACGCCCTCGACCTGGCTGCCGACGTTGAAGATCTGCGGCTTCAGCGGCTGCCGGCGCGCGAACGCCAGAAGCTGGGCGGTCAATTTGGAGGCGCGCTCGACGGTCTCGGAGATGGCATCGACATAGCGGCGGCGGCGCTCTTCCGGCAGCTCGCGGCGGCGCAGGAAGTCGGTGGCCGAGCGGATGATTGTGAGGAGATTGTTGAAGTCGTGGGCGACGCCGCCGGTGAGCTGGCCGATCGCCTCCATCTTCTGCGATTGCCGCAGGGCTTCCTCGCCGCGCCGGCGTTCGGTGATGTCGACGGCTTCAGGGACGGCGCCGGTGATGTTGCCGTGGCGGTCGAGCACGGGGCGCATGCCGAAGTCGAAATCGCGCTCGCCGATGGGAAGGCGCAGCCGCATCTCCAGCCGCACGGCTTCGCCCTTGAGCACGGTGTGGAAGGCCTCGCGCACCTGCGCGCTCATGCCCTCCGTCGCGCTGAACCAGGGCGTCTCCCACAACGGCTTTCCGATCACATCCGACGAGCTCGCCCCGATGCCATCGAGTGCGGTGTTGTTGGCGTAAAGCAGCTCGCCCCTGAGATTGACCAGGCCTTGATACTGGTTGCTGGTCTCCAGGATCGCGCGCAGCCGCGCCTCGTTGGATTCGAGCTGGGCCGTGCGCTCGGCGATGCGCTCTTCCAGCGTCTCGTTGAGCTGCCGCAGCTCGATCTCGGCCTGCTTGGCGACGGTGATGTCGTGGGCGACGCCGATGAAGCCGATGTGCTTGCCGGTCGGGTCCCAGCGCGGCTGCGATTCCGAGCGCAGCCAGCGCCATTCGCCGCTGGCGTTCTTGTAACGCGCTTCCAGCACGAAGGGCTTGAGCGACGCTTCACCCTGGACCGATTGCTGCAGCACGTGCGGCAGGTCGTCGGGGTGCAGCACCTTGCGCCAGTCGAAGTCGATGGCCTCATCGTAGGGCAGGCCGACGAAATCGACATAGGCCTGGTTGGCGAAGGAGCGCTTGCGATCGAGCTTGGTCACCCAGATCGGCACCGGCGCGCTGTCGGCGATCAGCCGGAAGCGCTCCTCGCTCTCCCGCAGGGTCTCGCGCGCGAGCATCTGGTCGGTGATGTCGATATGGGCGCCGACGAGCCGGATGGCGCGGCCGTCCTTGTCGCGCTCGATCTTGGCGACGACCCGGATCCAGCGGGTCTCACCGTCATTGGGACGGACGATGCGGTATTCGGCGGTGTAGTCTTCGCTCGTACCAGCGAGTGCATCGACGAAGTGCTTGACGGTGGCGTCGCGGTCCTCGGGATGGATGCGATTGACCCAGTCCTCGTGCGACTCCTCCGCCGCCTCCGGCGGCAGGCCGTGGATCATGAGGTATTCGGGCGAGCGGCGGTTCTTGAAGCCTTCGCGAAAATCGACCTCGACGCCGCCGACCTTGCCGATGCGCTGGATGCGCGCCAACTCGGCCTCGCGCTCCTGGAGCGCGCGATAGGCGTTGTCGCGCTCGCGCGCGACGTCTTCGAGGTGTTGACGCAGCCTTTCGGCGGCGATGGTCTCGGGCAAGGGATCGTTCAAGGCATCGGCCGTTGTCATGCGGGAGCGCACGTGCCGGACCGATATTCACACAGACGGAGCGTGAAGGCCATTGTTTAGAGGAATTAGGCTGGGAAAGGCGCCATTAAACGGATGGCGGTGCGCATGAACGAACGCCGGGTCTGGCAATTTGTTCCGGAGACTGGAACGATCGGCCGGCGGACGCGTCTTCGCGAGGCGTCGCGAATGTCTTTGATAAGGCTCCCTTTCCGAAGAGGATAAATCTTGAAGCTCTTTGTCTGCCAGGCCTGCGGCAACGTTCTCTATTTCGAGAACCGTGCCTGCGAACGCTGCGGCCATCGGGTCGCCTTCCTGCCGGAGAAGGAGACGATGTCGGCGATCGAGCCCGACGGAGAGGCCTGGCGGATCCTGGCCGACAAGGGCGAAAGCCGGATGCTGTGCCGGAATGCCGAGTACGATGCCTGCAACTGGCTGACGGATCCAGGCGAGGGCAACGGCTATTGCCGCGCATGCCGCCACAACGGCATCGTGCCGGATTTGTCCGACCCCCGCCAGCTTGCCGGCTGGCGCGAGCTGGAGGTGGCGAAACACCGCCTGTTCTATTCCCTGATCCGCTGGAAGCTGCCGCTCCAGGCCCGGCAAGACGATCCCGAGCATGGTCTGATCTTCAATTTCCTCGCCGACGATCCGAACAGCGCAGAGAGGGTCATGACCGGCCACGACAACGGCCTGATCACGATCGCGCTCACCGAGACCGACGACATCGAGCGCGAGCGCCGCAGGCTCGAGATGGGAGAACCCTATCGTACGCTGCTCGGGCATTTCCGGCACGAAGTCGGGCACTATTTCTGGGATGTGCTGGTGCAGGGCGGCGGCAAGCTCGAGGAATGCCGCGCGGTATTCGGTGACGATTCCACCGATTACGGCCAGGCCCTGCGGCGTCACTATGCCGAAGGCGCGCCGCCGGACTGGCAGCAGAACTATGTCTCGGCCTATGCCACGATGCACCCCTGGGAAGATTTCGCCGAGACCTGGGCGCATTATCTTCACATCGTCGACACCCTGGAGATGGCCGCCGAGTTCGGCATGGAGGTGCGTCCCAAGGTCGACCGCGACGGGGAGTTGACGGCGCGTATCCGCTTCAACCCCTATGAGGCGAGGGACGTCGAGGCGCTGGTCAACGCATGGCTGCCCTTCACCTTCGCCATGAACAGCGTCAACCGCGCCATGGGCCTGCGTGACCTCTATCCCTTCATCCTGTCGCCCGCCGTGGTCGGCAAGCTGGGCTTTGTTCATGGCCTGCTCCGGGACGTCACCAGGTCCGCGTCGAGGCCCGGCAAGCCGTAGGTCGTCCGACGGCTTGTCAGCCCGGTTTCGGTCTTGCGCTGGTACGCCAGATGGCCCGGATTTAGACCGTTGCCTCCGGCCGATTTTGATGTACCACGGGAGCCACACGGCCCGTCCCATAGGCCCCAACGGCCAGGGAAGGGTCCCGCCCAAGGTCGAGACTCAAGAAAAGCATGTTCAAACGCATTCTGATCGCCAATCGCGGCGAAATCGCCTGCCGGGTCATCAAGACTGCCCGCAAGATGGGAATCGAGACGGTTGCCGTCTATTCCGAGGCCGACCGCGACGCCCTCCATGTCGAGATGGCCGACGAGGCCGTGCTGATCGGCCCGCCGGCGGCAGCCGAGAGCTATCTGGTGATCGAGAAGATCGTGGAGGCCTGCCGCAAGACAGGCGCCGAGGCCGTGCATCCCGGTTACGGCTTCCTGTCCGAGCGCGAGGCGTTTCCGCGCGCGCTGGAGGCCGCAGGCATCGTCTTCATCGGCCCGAACCCGGGCGCGATCGCGGCGATGGGCGACAAGATCGAGTCGAAGAAGGCGGCCGCCAAGGCCAGGGTCTCGACCGTGCCCGGCTATCTCGGCGTCATCGAGGACGACAAGCACGCGGTCAGGATCGCCGACGAGATCGGCTATCCCGTGATGATCAAGGCGTCCGCCGGCGGCGGCGGCAAGGGCATGCGCATCGCGCATTCGACCTCCGAGGTTGCGGAAGGTTTCAACCTCGCCAAGGCCGAGGCCAAGGCCTCGTTCGGCGACGATCGCGTCTTCGTCGAAAAGTTCATCGTCGATCCCCGCCACATCGAGATCCAGGTGCTGGGCGACAAGCACGGCAATGTCGTCTATCTCGGCGAGCGCGAGTGCTCGATCCAGCGCCGCAACCAGAAGGTCATCGAGGAGGCGCCGTCGCCGCTGCTCGACGAGGCCACGCGCCGCAAGATGGGCGAGCAGGCCGTCGCGCTGGCCAAGGCCGTGAATTACGACTCCGCCGGCACCGTCGAGTTCGTCGCGGGGCAGGACAAGAGCTTCTACTTCCTGGAGATGAACACGCGCCTCCAGGTTGAGCATCCCGTCACCGAGCTCGTCACCGGCATCGACCTCGTCGAGCAGATGATCCGCGTTGCCGCCGGCGAGAAGCTCGCCATCGCGCAGAAGGACGTCACGCTGACGGGCTGGGCGGTGGAATCGCGCCTCTACGCCGAAGACCCGTTCCGCAACTTCCTGCCCTCGATCGGGCGGCTCGTGAAGTATCGTCCGCCGGCGGAAGCCAGCAAGGACGGCATCACCATCCGCAACGATACCGGCGTCCAGGAGGGCGGCGAGATCTCGATCCATTACGATCCGATGATCGCCAAGCTCGTCACCCATGCGCCCTCGCGCGCGGCCGCGATCGAGGCGCAGGCGACCGCGCTCGACTCGTTCTATGTCGACGGCATCAGGCACAACATCCCGTTCCTGTCGGCGCTGATGCATCATCCGCGCTGGCGCGAGGGGCGGCTCTCGACCGGCTTCATCGCCGAGGAATTCCCCAAAGGCTTTGCGGTGCGCGTGCCGGAAGGCGAGGTCGCCCGGCGCATCGCCGCGGTCGGCGCCGCCATCGATCACGTGTTGGGGGAGCGCAAGCGCCAGATCTCGGGGCAGATGGGCGGCCGCGTCGTGCAGCGCGAGCGGCGCCGCGCGGTCTGGCTCGACCGCCAGGAGATCCAGCTCGAGGTCGGACGCGAAGGCGAGGCGATCGCCGTGCGCTTCATCGACGCCGAGGGCAAGGCCGGCAATTCGCATCTGCTGGCCTCGCCGTGGAAGCCGGGCGATCCGGTCTGGCAGGGCAGCATCGACGGCCACTTCGTCGCGGTGCAGGCGCGGCCGATCCCGAACGGCATCCGCCTCGCGCATCAGGGCGTCGAGGTCCCCGTCTATGTCTGGACCGAGACGGAAGCGACCTCGGCGCGGCTGATGCCGGTGACGACGGCCTCCGACACCGGCAAGAAGCTGCTGTGCCCGATGCCCGGGCTCATCGTCTCGATCGCGGTGACCGAAGGGCAGGAGGTCAAGGCCGGCGAGACGCTCGCGGTGGTCGAAGCCATGAAGATGCAGAACGTGCTGCGCGCCGAGCAGGACGGCACCGTGAAGAAGGTTCACGCCAGCGCCGGTGCGACGCTGGCGGTGGACGCGCTGATCCTGGAGTTTGCGTAAGGCGCTCCGGAGTACGACAGTCGACCCTCACCCTGAGGAGCCGCGCTTGCGCGGCGTCTCGAAGGGCGAGGCCACAGCCGGGCCTGCATCCTTCGAGACGCGCGCAAGAGCGCGCTCCTCAGGATGCGGAATTGAGAGTGAGGCACCCATGGCCTTTCGTTCCCGCCGCGAGAAACTGCGCCTCATCCTGTCGGGCTCGGCCTGCATCCATCCCGGCTCGGTCTATGACGCGATCTCGATCCGCATCGCCGAGGACCTCGGCTTTCCGCTTGGCATGTTCGGCGGTTCGGTCGCCTCGCTCGCGGTGCTCGGCGATCCTGATATCACGCTGATCACGCTCACCGAGCTTGCGGAGCAGATGCGGCGGATGTCGCGCGCAGCTAGCCTGCCGGTGCTGGTCGATGCCGATCACGGCTATGGCAATGCGCTCAATGTCCGCCGCACGGTGCAGGAGCTGGAGACCGCTGGCGCCGCCGGCCTCACCATCGAGGATACGCTGCTGCCGGCCGCCTTCGGTGAGGCGAAGACGCAGCTGATCTCGCTCGAGGAAGGCGTCGGCAAGATGAAGGCGGCGCTCGATGGCCGCAGCGATGCCTCGCTGGTCATCATGGGCCGCACGGGAGCAGCCTCGATCACCTCGATCGAGGACGCGATCCGCCGTGCGCAGGCCTATGAGGCGACCGGGGTCGATGCGCTGTTCTTCACCGGCATCAAGTCGCGCGCGGAGCTCGAGGCCGTCGCAGCCGCCACGCGCCTGCCGATCGTGCTTGGCGGTGCCCCGGAGGAGCTGAGCGCGCTCGACTATCTCGCCAGTCAGCGCGTGCGTATCGCGCTTCAGGGCCACGCGCCGATCGCGGCTGCGACGCAAGCCGTGTATGAAACGCAGAAGGCACTGCGCGAAGGCACGGCGCCGAAGGCGCTGAGAGGTCTGGCATCATCGGACCTGACCACCCGCGTCATGCGCGAGGCCGACGTCAAGGCGCGCAGCGCCGACTTTCTCGGGCTGAAAAAATGAGCCGGGCGATCCTCCAGGTGATGATCCGCGGCCGCGTCCAGGGCGTCGGCTACCGGGCCTGGGTCGAGTACCAGGCAACTGCGAGCGGCCTCGAAGGCTGGGTCCGCAACCGCCGCGACGGTTGCGTCGAAGCGCTGTTCGCGGGCGCACCGAAGCATGTCGCCGACATGGTCGCGCTGTGCCGCCACGGCCCGCCATCCTCGCGCGTGGACAGCGTGACGAGCGAGACCGCGAGCGCGGATGAGCTGAACCTGCGCAGGGCAGGGGAAGCGTTCTCGGTGTTGCCGACGGTGTAGGTGCTGTCTGCGCGCCGGCCGCATGGAAAGGTAAATGCCGAGCGGCTAAGTTGGTCTCGTAGGGTGGGCAAAGGCGCTCTTGCGCCGTGCCCACCACGACTTTCGCGATCGTCGTGAGATGGTGGGCACGCTTCGCTTTGCCCACCCTACGAAGTGTTCACCTCTCGAGAACCTCACCGCGGCAGCTTGGCGATCGCTTCGCTCAGCTCGTGGATTTCGTACGGCTTGCGCAGGATCGGGAAATCGCCGCGCACGCCGGCGGCGACGTCGCTGTAGCCGGTGGCGAGCAGGATCGGCAGGCCAGGACGGATCTGACGGAGGCGATGGGCGAGGCTGAGCCCGTCCATCTTGCCGGGCATGACAATGTCCGAGAACACGAAGTCGACGCCGCTATTCTCGATCTCGCGCAAGGCGGCTTCGGCGTCGGCGACCCGGTGGACGTGGTAGCCCAGCTGCTCCAGAAGACCGATGCTGACGAGCGCAACGTCGGGATTGTCCTCGACCAGCAGCACCGTGCCGCTGCCTTGGAAGGATGGTCCTTCAGCCGCTTCTCGCAACGGCGTGTCTTCTCCGCGCGGCAGCAGGATGGTGAACGTCGTGCCCTTGCCGAGCGCGCTTGCGACCTTGACGGTGCCGCCGGCCTGATGGGCGAAGCCGTGCACCTGGGAAAGGCCGAGGCCGGTTCCCTTTCCGATCGGCTTGGTGGTGAAGAACGGCTCGAAGATCTTGTCGAGAACGTCGGAGGGAATGCCGAGCCCGGTATCGGTGACGTCGATTGCGACGAAGTCGCCGGCAAGCGGCGCCTCGTCCAGCACGACATTGTGCGCACCGATCGTCACCGTGCCGCCGTCGGGCATCGCGTCGCGGGCATTGATGACGAGGTTGAGCAGCGCGGTCTCGAGCTCGGAGGCATCGGTCTTGACCGGCCAAACGTCGGGGCCGATGTCGAAGGCCAGGCGTACGGAACTGCCGACGCCGGCATCGAGCACCTCGCGGATCGCCGCGATGCGTTCGGCGAAATCGATCGCCTGCGGATTGACGCTCTGCCGCCGCGCGAAGGTGAGGAGCTGGTTGGTCAACGCCGCGCCGCGCTTGGTGGCGGTCTCGATCGCCGAGATCGCGCGCTGAACCTTGGCCGCGTCGTCGGGGCCCCGCTTCAGCATGTGCAGGCTGCCACTGATGATCATCAGGAGATTGTTGAAGTCGTGCGCGACCCCGCCGGTGAGCTGCCCCAGCGCATCGAACTTCTGGGACTCGGCGAGCTGCTTCTGCATCGCCTCGAGCTTGAGCTGCGTATTGCGGCGTTCTGTGATGTCGCGCGTGATCTTGGCGAAACCGACCAGCTCGCCGTCCTCGTAGATCGGGTCGATCACGACGCTTGCCCAGAAGAAGGTGCCGTCCTTGCGGACGCGCCAGCCTTCCTCCTCATAGCGGCCCTTTTCCCGCGCGATGCCGAGCGCGCGGGCCGGCCTGCCGTTGGCACGGTCAGTCTCGGTGTAGAAGCGGGAGAAATGCTGGCCGAGGATCTCCCCGGGCGAATAGCCTTTGATGCGCTCGCCGCCGATATTCCAGCTGGTGATGATCCCTCTGGGATCGAGCATGTAGAGGGCGTAGTCCGCAACTCCCTCAACCAACAGCCGGAAACTGCGCTCGCTCTCGAACAAGTCTCGCTGTTGACTGAACTTTCCGATCATTCCGGGACCCTGCCTCGACGGGAGCAAACGCCACAGGAGGCGGATGGTTCCCTGAAGTTGGGACATTTTTAGGCAGATATCCGGCACCCGTATACGGGATGAAGCCCGCTTGACAAGGGGACATTATCGTCAGATATTTCTGTCATGACAGAAATGACCGGAAAGAAGAAACTTCCCGCCGCCGTCGAGCGCTTCATCCTGCATTGGGGCGACATGGGGGACGAGTGGGGCGTCAATCGCTCGGTCAGCCAGATTCACGGGCTGCTCTATCTTGCCGAGGCGCCGATGACCGCCGAGGACATCGCCGACACGCTCGGCATGGCTCGCTCGAACGTCTCCAACTCGCTCAAGGAGCTGCTCGCCTGGAACCTGATCCGGCGGGTGCCGATCCTCGGTGACCGCCGCGACCATTACGAGGCCGAGACCGACATCTGGGAGGTCGCCGCCAGAATAGCGGCGCGGCGCAAGGAGCGGGAGCTCGATCCGGCGATCGCGGCGCTCAGGGCGTGCGTGTCCGATGCCGCCGGCGATCCGACCATCAATCCGGTCGCGAGCAAGCGGCTGAAGGAGATGCTCGCCTTCACCGAGCTCGCCGATCACTGGTTCATGCAGATGCTGAAGGTGCCGCGGCCGCGGCTGGTCGCCTTGATGCGGCTTGGCGAGAAGATCGCCAACCTGCTGCCGCTGGGCAAGGCCAAATAGTATTGAGGAGGGTACGATGACGTCGGCAAGATTGTTAGGCTGCAACGCATCGACCTCCGCTCACACCCGACTGCTCGACGATCGCCGCTTCCGCACTTTGCTGTCGAACGAGGATTGGGGCCGGCTGCCGCTGGCGACGTGGCGGCGTTTCTCCAAACGCGTCGCGGACGGCGAGAGCGTCGTCTATGTCGGCGTGGTCGACGAGGTCTCCTTCAGCGACATCGGCTGGTGGTTCGCCCAGGCTGCGCGCCTGATCGGCGGGCCGCTGCCGACCGGCCGCGACACCGGTGTTCCCATGATCGTCACCGTGACCGAGGACGGCACGACCGGCGGTCAGACCTGGACCCGCATCTGCGCGCGCAAGCGCGGCTTTCCGCACGTGATCCATTCCGCCAAGCGTTTTGCCGGTCCGACGGGGCTCGAGGAATATGTCGGCTTCGGCGTCTCGATGGCGCTCCGCACCGCGGTCGAGGACCAGACACTGACCTTCCGCAGTGCCGGTTATGGGCTCCAGCTCGGACGCCTGTGGATCCCGTTGCCGCGCTGGTTCACCCCGGGCGATCTCACGGTGACGCACCGCGACCTCGGCAACGGCGCATTCCGCTTCACCCTCGATGTCATTCATCCTCGTTACGGCGCGCTGATCCACCAGTCCGCCACCTTCAGGGAGGCCGTATCATGACGCCGCTATTGTGGACGCTCATCGCCATCCAGATCGTGATGGGCGTGTTCGACACCTTCTATCACCACGAATTCACCGAGCGCCTGGCCTGGCGGGTGTCGCAGCGTTTCGAACTCAAGCTGCATGGCATCCGCAACATGCTCTATGCCTTGCTGTTCCTCGTGCTCGGCTGGCTCGAGGTTTATGGATTGCTGGCGCTGCTGATCGTCGCGGTGCTGGTCGCCGAGATCGTCATCACGCTGATGGATTTCGTCGAGGAGGATCTGAGCCGGAAACTGCCGCCGAGCGAGCGCATCAACCACACGCTGCTCGCGATCAATTACGGCGCCATTCTCGTGCTGCTGCTACCGGTGCTGACCGATTGGGCGATGCAGCCCTTTGGCGTGACCGTCATGAACCAGGGCCTGCTCAGCATCGCCGCGACCGCCTGCGCGGTTGGCGCCTCGCTCTGTGGCCTCAGGGATTTTGCCGCAATGCGCCGGCTCGGCCGGATGCGCAGCGTTCCCGCCGAGGGGCTTGTCGAAAAGCTCCCGGGCCGCAAGACCGTGCTGATAACGGGTGCCACCGGCTTCATCGGCAGTCGCCTCGCGGCGAGCCTCAGCGGCGCCGGGCATCAGGTCATCGCGCTGATCCGCAATCCCGCGAAGGCGGAGATGCTGCCGCCGCCGATCACGCTGATCACCAGCCTCGATCAGCTCGCCGCGGACACGCCAATCGACGCCATCGTCAATCTCGCCGGCGAGCCGATCGGCAACGGCTTGTGGACCGAGGCGAAGCGCGCGAAGATTCTTGGCTCCCGCATCGACATGACCGGCGAAATCGTCAAACTGATCGCGCGGCTCGATCGCAAGCCCGAGGTGCTGGTCAGCGGCTCCGCGATCGGCTGGTACGGATTGTGGGCCGACCAGGTGCTGACGGAGTCGGCCAAGTCGCACGCCTGTTTCAGCCACGAGCTCTGCGCGGCCTGGGAGAAGGCGGCGCGGCCCGCGGAGGAGCTTGGCGTGCGCGTCGTCTGTTTGCGCATCGGCCTCGTGCTCGGCACCGAAGGCGGCTTCGTCACGCGCATGCTGACGCCGTTCGAGTTCGGCCTCGGTGGTCCCATCGGCACCGGGCGGCAGTGGATGTCCTGGATCGAGCGCGACGATCTCATTCGCCTGATCGCCTATGTGATGGCAACGCCGGATCTGTCGGGCCCCGTCAATGCCACCGCGCCGATCCCGGTGACCAATGCAAAATTCACCGAGGAGCTTGGCCGCCGCCTGCATCGGCCGGCGATTTTCCGCATTCCCGGCGGCTTGTTGCGCCGGATCGGCGGCGGCTTCGCCGACGAGCTGCTGCTCGGCGGTCAGCGCGTGCTGCCCAACAAGGCGCTGAGCCGCGGCTTTGTGTTCAGGCACGAGACGCTGCGCAGCGCGTTCGATGCGATTTTGTGAGACATCAGGTGGCCGCGACGCTCCGAAACGTCGCCGCCACCGCGCGTAGCGCCGCAAGCTTGGCGGGATCGCTGACCTTCGAATGTAGCATCACCTTCGAGCTGCCGAGTTTCGGCAGCCTGTGCGCGGGTCCAATATCGACCAGCCCGGGAGGCGCGATCCGCCGCGCCAGTGGCGCGATCGCAAGTCCCGCGAGCGCAGCTGCGACCACCGCCGTGACGCCGCCGCCGACAAAGCGCTCGCGCCAGGCGAGGCCGGCCTTGTCGAGCGCGCGCACGGCGATGGCGCGGACGCCGCAGGGCGGAGCGAGGGTTGCGAGCGGCAGCGCTTCGCCCTTCGGCAGGGTGAAGCGCCGTGACGCGAACCAGCCGAATTCGTCCTCGGTCAACCTCTCGCCGCCGCGGCGGCTGCCTTCCTGGCGGACGATCACAGCGTCCAGCTCGCCGGCGTCATAGGCATCCTGCATCTCGCGCGAGAAGCCGATGGTGACGGCGAGGGTGAGATTTGACGACATCGCGTGCAGGCGTTCCAGCAGGGGCACCAGCTCGGGGCCGGCGGCGTGATCGGAGATGCCGAGCGAGAGCGATTGTGCGGCCGGGGCCTCGCCCGACAGCGCGCGGTCATGCGCCGCCATCAGCGCGCGGGCGCGATCGAGGAAGCTGGCGCCGTCGGCAGTGAGCCGGACCGCGCGTGGCGAGCGCTCGACGAGGCGTCTTGCCAGCAACGTCTCCAGCCGCTGCAGCTTGAGACTGACAGCGGCTTGTGTCGTGCCCAGCGCCTCGGCAGCACGCGTAAAACTCTGGAGGTCGGCGACCAGCAGGAAGGCCTTGATCGTGGCGATGTCGAGGGTGGCTGTCATTATGGATCGTTATCACTGGTATCAACAGAGATAAGATATCAAAATGACGAGGGGAGGTCTAGCTTCTCACCAACGCCGGGCAAATCCGGCGCTGCATCTTGAGGAGAGCACCATGCCGCTGATCACCGTGTCCTACACCTCGTCCCGCCAGTCGCCCTCGCTGAAGGCCGAGATCGCCAACGCCGTGTCCGAGCTCACCGCAAAGATCCTGCACAAGGATCCCAAGGTGACTGCCATCATCGTCAAGTCGGTCGAGGCCGACGACTGGTTCGCCGGCGGCAAGTCGCTCGCCGAGCAGAAGCTTGCCAGCTACTGGATCGACATCCACGTCAGCGAAGGCACCAACACCAAGGACGAGAAGGCCGCTTATCTTGCCGCCATGTTCAAGCGCATGGCCGAGATTCTGGGGCCGTTGCATCCCGAGACCTATCTGCATGTCGACGAGGTCAAGGGCGATGCCTACGGTTTCGGCGGCCTCACCCAGGAGCGCCGCTACATCGCCGGCAAGCTCGACGTGTCGCTGCAGGCGGCGTGAGGCTGCAAGCCGCGGGTAGAGCCATCTCACCCGCGGCCTGAGCGTCAGCTTGCTGCCCGGAACTGAACTTCGGAATTGTTCAGGAAGCACGTCTTGTCGAACAGCTTCAGATCCAGCGGATTTGGCAAGCGGACATCGTCGAGGTCGGGGCAGGGCTTGACTGCGGGATCGTAGCAACGATCGATCTGCGAGATGAAGGCGACGATCAGCCCCTTGTCGCGTGCGAACGATTTCAGCGCGCGAACCTGAACGGAGAGGTCGGGGTTTTCCCGCCTCTGGTCAAGCAGTTGCAGATAGTCGATCACCACGAACGTGCCGCATGGTGCCGCGGCCATCTCCTTGACGATGTAATCGGCGCTGATGGCGTCGGAGCAATCGACATCGAAGAGCTCGCGGAATTGCGCGGGGTCCGCGCCGATCGCCTGGAAGCGCTCCAGAACATCCTTCTCGGTGTATTCGAGCCAGAAGAACGCAGCGCGATGGCCCGACCGCATGGCTTCCACGGCAAGTTCGAGGCTCATCAGAGTCTTGCCCTGGCCGGGGCGCGCGCCGACCAGCACCAGATCGCCGGGCCGGAATTGCGGAAACAGCCTGCCCGCCGGCGTGATGGCCGCGGCTTTCGCTGCGAGCATGCTCCAGGCGGAAAACCCTTCCGTCGTCGCGATGCGATCAAGTGCATCGTGCAGCGGAATGCCTTCCTCGCGGGACAGGCGCTTCGCCTTGCGCTTCAGATGATAGATCGGTGCAGACAATCTCATCGTCAAAACCTCCCATTGCGAGCAGAAAGCGCAATCCCTCCTTATGCCTGGCGCTCGAACAGTCGGCCGATGATCTCATCGCCCGGCATGAAGTCTGCTTTCCCGGCGGAGGGGGGAGGCGTGGGCGACACCTGACGCGAGCATAGCCGATTCCGCGACGAGCGGGGACTGCGGGCGGTTGGGCGCCACAAAAATGCTAGGCGGCCGCTTCCGGCACCAACGCTTTGGTCGGCCCGAACAGCTCCTCGAACGCCTGCCGAAGCGCGATGTCGACGTCAGCCATGGTCACGAGCTGGCCGAGGTCGACCAGCGAGGTGACGCCGTAGCGGGCGTCAGTGACGCCGCACGGCACGATGCCGGTGAAATGCGACAGCTCCGGCTCGACATTGATGGCGATGCCGTGGAACGAGACCCAGCGTTTCAGCCGCACGCCGATCGCCGCGATCTTGTCCTCGTAACCTTCGCCCTTGTCGGGTCGCCTGACCCAGACGCCGACCCGATCCTCACGCCGCTCGCCGCGGACGTTGAAGGCGGCGAGCGTGCGCAGAATCAGCTCCTCCAGGCTCGCGACATAGGCCCGGACGTCCGGCCGGCGGCGCTTGAGATCGAGCATGACATAGGCCACCCGCTGGCCGGGCCCGTGATAGGTGAGCTGCCCGCCGCGTCCGGTGGCGAAGATCGGGAATCGGGGATCGCGCAGGTCGCTGTCCTTGCCCGAGGTGCCGGAGGTGTAGAGCGGGGGGTGTTCGAGCAGCCAGACCAGCTCCGCGGCCTCGCCCGCCGCAATGGCGGCGACCCGGGCTTCCATCTCGGCCACCGCCTCCGGATAGGGCACCGCCGCGTCCGAGATTCGCCACTCCACGGGCTGGCCGTGGGACGCCGAAAACGACGTCAAATCCAGCTCTTGGCGCGGGTTTTGGGGCAAATTAACCATTGGCTAACCATAACGTGGTGATCATTGCAGGCGCAAATGCCAAGTCCTTGTCCGAAGTCCTTGGTCCTTCGTCCCTGGTTGCGGCGGTCCTGACAGTGCCCACTCTCGATAAAGTCACCGTGGATCTCATGGTCGTCCTCGGGACGACTACGATGCCGATCCATCAAGTATTACGTCTTTCCCGCGGCGCCATCATCGAGCTGGACGCAACCGAGGCCGACGAGGTCAAGGTTTTGGCCAATAATCTGCCGGTCGCCTCCGGCGTCGTGCTGGTCGACCGCAACCGGATCGCGGTCGAGGTCAAGCAGATGCTGCCGCGCACGCCGGGCACGCGGTAGCGGCCCGGGGACCCGATAGGGTCGGGAGCACGCAGTCGCGGCCCGGCACACGGTAGGGGCACTGGGCCGGCGGTAAAGGCCGATTCGGGTGGAAGGCCAGGAACTTTCCTGCAAAGCTGTGGAATTCAGGGCCTTTGCAGGCTTGTACCCCTCTGATGGATTTGTTAGATCGGCGCCGTTGATCCGGCTGGCCTTCAAGCCTCAAGCCGGCATCCCCAAAGCGCTCGTGGCGGAACTGGTAGACGCGCTGCCTTGAGGTGGCAGTGAGTAAAATCGTGGGGGTTCGAGTCCCTCCGAGCGCACCACCTTCATCCCTTATCGTTGTTTGGGCTGGATTTCGGCGGCCGCTTCGCGTGCCGCCCATTGATCTGGCGGGTCATGCGCGCCGCCGCCGGCAGGGGCGTCCGGTGGGAAGATGCTGTCGTAGATCGCACGCGCCTCGCGGATGAGGCGCTGCCGCTCGAGTTCGGATTTCGAGGCGAAGCGGACGACGTTCGTCATTCGCGCTCCAAAACTTCGTTCGCGCGCCGCCAGACTGGAAACGGGTCTGCAAGCTTCGCCCATTCCGTGACGTTCATGGCCGGCTTGCCCGGGACAAGGCAGGCATCCAGGCGTGCGCGGAGCGCGCTCTCGTCCATGCCCGCGCCGATGAACACGATTTCCTGGCGGCGATCGCCATAGATGTCGTTCCAGTTCGCACGCAACCGCTTGCGCCAAAACGGGTCGTCCGGCCAGCGTTCCGCAGGCACGCTCGCCCACCAGAATCCAAGGGCCTCGGTGCGCGTGATCGCGCCGGCCTGGCTGATCTCGCCCAGCCATTGCGGCCGCGTCGCCAGCCAGAAATGTCCTTTGGCGCGAATGACACCGGGCCAGGGCTCTCGCACGAACTTGTCGAATTTTTCGGGATCGAACGGCCGGCGCGCCCGATAGACGAAGCTGCTCACGCCGTATTCCTCCGTCTCCGGCACGTGATCGGCAAAGCCGTAGAGTTCCTTGAACCAGAGTGGATGCGCTTGCGCCTTTTCGAAGTCGAACCGGCCGGTGTCGAGAATGCGATCGAAGGCGACCCGGCTGTAGTTGGCTTCGATCAACTCCGCTTCCGGATTGAGCGCGCGGATGATCTTTCGCGCTGCTTCGCGTTGTGCCGGCGAGGCGTCATCGACCTTGTTGAGCACGATCACGTCGGCAAATTCGATCTGCTCGACGAGCAGATCGACCAGCGTGCGCTTGTCGTGCGCCAGCGCTTCGCCGCGCTGCTCCAGGAAATCCGTCGATGAATAATCCCTCAGCAGATTCACCGCGTCGACCACGGTGACCATGGTGTCGAGGCGTGCCACGTCGGAGAGGCTTTCGCCGTCCTCGGAACGGAAGTCGAAGGTCGCAGCAACCGGCAGCGGCTCGGAGATGCCGGTGGATTCGATCAGCAGATAATCGAACCGGTCGTTTTCGGCGAGGGCGCGCACCTCCTTCAGCAGGTCGTCGCGCAGCGTGCAACAGATGCACCCGTTGGTCATCTCGACGAGCTTCTCGTCAGTCCTGGACAGGTTCGCACCGCCACCACGGACCAGATCCGCATCGATGTTCACCTCGCTCATGTCGTTGACGATCACCGCCACTTTCAGGCCGTGCCGGTTGTTCAGGACGTGGTTCATCAAAGTGGTCTTTCCAGCCCCGAGGAAGCCGGACAAGACGGTGACGGGGAGTTTTTGCATGGAGATCGAACAGTCTTTTCAAGGGGATAGAGTGACGCGGGGGCATTGGGACCGGATATGTAATGTTATAACATTACATTCATTGTCGGCGTCGTCGTCAAGCCGTTTTGCGGTTCAACTGAAGTTGCGAACGTTCAAGTGATTGTTCTTTGCCCCGTGGGAGCGGTCGGGGCAGGCAAAATGCCGGACAGCGGTGCGCCGGAGAACGGGCGACGCAGCCCAGCGTAGAAATCGAACTGAACGTCAAGCAGATTGCATCACTGCGGCAAGTGCACCAGCAGCCAGGCGCCCGCGGCCACACATGCGATGCCGGCAGCGCGCGCGATCCATCGTCCGACCGGCGTAACTTTCTCCAGGAGGACAAGCAGCGCCAAAACCGCGATCCAGAGCACGTTCATCACTCCGCCGACGAACAACAGCGCCATCAAAACCCAGCAGCAGCCGACACAATAGCCTCCGTGCCGAAGTCCCAGCAGCAGGCAGCCGCGCAGGTCGCCGCGAAAGCCGCCATGGCGCATCAGGAACAGAAACGGCGACTGGCATTGGGCGAGACAGACGTCCTTCAGCGGTGTCCATTGATAGACACCAGCCGCGACCAGCACGATGGCGCCGAGCAGGTTGCTTGCGAGCGCCATTCGGGAATCCAGCAAGGTGGCGCGCTCGACCGCCCATTGAAGAAGGGTGGCCGCCAGCGAAAAGCCGCACCAGGCGAGGAGATAACCGGCGGCAAACCAGCCGGTCGCGGCGAACGGCTTGCCCTGTGCTTTGCCCTGTCGGCCTACGCGGGCGTACATCAGGATCATCGGCGCGGCCGAAGGGGCCATCATTCCGATCATCATCACCGCCCACATCAGCAGCACGTAGGCGAACTCGAACGTTCGCCACGGTTCGCTCGTCGGCAGCATGATTCCGATCCCGGCCGGGATCATGCGGAATCCGGCCATGTCCATGCCGCCCATGTCCATGTCGTTGGCGAGCCAGAGCACATAGCTCCATGCCAGCACGACAATGAGGCCGATCGCGCCGCCGACGATCCAGCGATCGCGACGCAGCACGGTTTCCAGTGGGCTGTCCGTCATTGGCGATCGAAATTGCCCGGCCCTGACGCCGGCCGGTATCGGAAGTTTACATCACGCCTGGTTCGACCAGCGGATCGGCGCATAGAGGCCGTTCCTGCCGGAATTATCCCAGCGCATGCCATGATCGCTGAAGGTATTGCCGGCGGCGCCGACGGCCATCACCATGGCATCGGGGCTGACCGGATGGCCGATGTTCACCCACATCTCCCCGCTCGGATGCATGGTTGGCAGGGGATCGACGGACATGTGCAGGATGCCGGGGATTTCCGCGGACCGCGTCTTGCCGTCGATCCGGAACGTGATCGGGACCTTGCGCACCCCCAGGTTCTTGCTGATCAGCGGCGTGAACGCGGCCATCGGACCGCCGGCACCGCCGGTGAAGATCGCAGCCAGGGCCTCGGTCTGCTCATCGCTGGCGCGCTGATCGATATAGGCGGCGATTGACCAATCTCCGTCTGCCATGACCCCAGGTGCGTGGAGGACGACGAGGACATTAAGTCCATCCAGCTCGATGTCACCGTAGCGGCCGCTCTCGATGTGGAAGATCAGCGGTACGTTGCAGAAGCCTTCGGTCGGTCGTGCGGTCAACGGGGGCGCCGCCGACACCAGGCAGGGACACACGATGCTGCAACTGCAATTCTCGAAATAGTCACCGGAAAGGTGCCATGGGACATCTGCCATCGCTGTCTCCCGCTAGGCCGAACCCGATAGATGCTTTCGAATGAGCTACGCTTGGTTGAAAGTTACGCCGCGCGGCGGAGCCCCGCAATGGGGCTCGGCCGATTTACGGAAAAGTGCACCGATCAGCTGGAATTGCACCTGAACTCCAAACGCGACCGTCCTCCGAGCGTACCGAAGCCAATTTTCCCTTTGAGATCACGGATATTTTGGACGTGTTCCGGAGATGGCCGAGCCTACTGCGGCTCGATTCCGGCCGCTTCGATGATCCGTCCCCATTTGCCGATCTCGGCTTTCAGAAAAGCTTCGAGGGCTTCCGGCGTCGCGCGCTCGATCTCGACCGGCGCCATGCTGAGCTCGGCAAAGCGGCTGATCAGCGCGGGATCCTTCAGCGCCGTCTGCAGTGCGCCCACGAGATGGTCGACGACGGGCTTGGGCGTGCCGCGCGGCGCGTAGAGGCCGTACCAGGTCGTGACATTGAACTCGGGAACGCCGGCTTCGGTCGAGGTCGGCACATCAGGCAGCGTCGCGACACGCGTCTTGCTGGTGATGGCATAGCCCTTGATCGTCTTCGACTGGATGTACGGCGTCGGCCCTGTCGCGGGATCGCAATAGACGTCGATGTGGCCTGCGATGACGTCGTTCAGCGCCGGTCCGCCGCCCTTGTAGTAGATCGGGGTGAGCTTGGTATCGGTGGCGCTCATGAACATCAGGCCGCAGAGCTGCGAGGCCGAGCCGAGACCGACATTGCCGAAAGTGACCTTGTCACCGGCGTTGCGGATATGCGCGACCAGCTCGCCGAGATCCTTGGCTGGAAAATTCGGTCGCGCCACCAGGATCATCGGGACGTCGGTGACGAGCCCGATCGGGGCGAAATCGCCGACCGGGTCGAACGGCAGCTTGGCGTAGAGGGCAGGCGCGGTGGCCTGGCCGACATGCATCAGCAGCAGCGTGTAGCCATCCGCGGCCGCCTTGGCGACGCGGTTGGTGCCGAGCGTGCCGCCGGCACCGACGACATTCTCGATGACGATGGACTGTTTCAGCGTCGCGCTCATGGCGCTGCCGAGGATACGTGCGATGACGTCGCCGGGACCGCCGGCGGAGAACGGCACGATCATCGTGACCGGGCGATTGGGAAAGTCGTCAGCGAGCGCTGCGCCGCAGGGATGAAGTAGGAGGAACAGGATCAGCGATCGTACGAGAAACTTCATCGAACACTCCCTGGCGGCATTATTCTAGTCGTCGGAAGGCGCCGCCTCCTTGGCCGCCGACGATTTTTCGATCATGTCGAGCGCGGCCACCGCGGCCGCGTTGATGTGGTCGACGCAGCAACGCTCGGCGAGATCCGGATCGCCGTTCTGGATCGCACGCCAGATCGCGGTGACCTCGCGCAGACTCTTGTTGATCCGCTTCGGTTGCGACATCGAGGTGATCCGCAGCAGCTGGATGCGATCGTGCAGCGGCTTGAGCATGCGCTGGATAAACGCATTGCGGCAGCCGCCGATCAGCGCCGCGTAGAAATCGGTCTTGGCTTCGAGGCATCCGACGAGGTCTTGCTTGGCCGCGGCCGCCTTCAGCCGTGTCAGGGCGTCGCCGATCCGGCGTGCCACTTCGGGGTCGTGAAGCCTGGCGCATTCGCGGCCGGCGAATCCTTCGAGCACTGCGCGCGCCGCGTAGAGCTGCCGGGCCTCTTCGAGGCTGATCGTGGACACCACGGGGCCGCGGTGCGGAACCGTATTGACCAGCCCGTCGGCTTCGAGCGCACGCAGCGCTTCGCGGATCGAGGGGCGGCTGACGCCCATCATCTCGCAGAGCTCGCGCTCGACCAGGCGCTGGCCCGGCTTCAGCGTTCCCGACATGATCGCCTCACGCAGCTTCTGCGCCACCATCGCCCGGACGGTCGGGACGTCCTCGATGCGGAGTGTCGACTGCAATTCGTTGCGTCTTTCCATGTCCGGGTCCTGTTCGGGAAAACTCAGTACCGGTTTACAGGCAGAATCATCATTTCGGCAATTTGAACGTGGGCGGGCTGGTCGAGCGCGAAGACGATCGAGCGGGCGATATCGGCCGGATCGAGCGCCATCCTGAACTGGTCGAAATAGTCCTTTTCCTTCTGCTGATCGCCGCGGTAGCGGGTCAGGATGATGTTGGTCCGGGTCAGGCCGGGCTGCAGCTCGGTCACCCGGATCGCGGTTTCCGCCAGCTCGCCCCGGAGGGTCTCGGTGAACATGTGCACGCCCGCCTTGCTGGTGCTGTACGCCGCCATGTCGGGCACGATCCGCACCGCGTTGATGGAGCTGATGTTGACGATGTGGCCGGCGTTGCGCTGGACCATGCCGGGAAGGATCGCGCGCGTGACGCGCATCAGGCCGATCAGGTTGGTCTGGATGATGCTGGACCAGTCGTCCGCAGAACCGATGTCGAAGCGCGTCCGGCCGCCGATGTCGTGGCCGGCATTGTTGATGAGAACGTCGACCGGCTTGAAATGACCGGGAATGGCATCCGGCAGGCGATCGACGGCCGTTGCATCGCTGACGTCGAGCTGGATCGGAAACACCGCATCGCCCGCCGTCGCCGCCAGCTCTTCAAGCGCCTTGGCGTCGCGATCGACCAGCACGACGCGGCGGCCGCTATCCAGCAGTGCCTTGGTGATGGCGCGTCCCATGCCGCCGGCGGCACCCGTCAGCACCACGGTCTGGCCTGATTGTTCAGTCATCGCTGCACTCCCATTCCAGTTCTCATGCCACCGACCAGCCGCCGTCGATCGGCAGGCTGGCGCCGGTGATGTCGTTCGCGGCCGGACCGCAGAGGAAGACGACCATGGCGGCGACGGCGTCCATTTCGACGAAGCGCTGCGTCGGCTGGCGCTCGCCGAGATAGTCGCGCGTCACGTCCTCGACCGGACGATCGCTGCTCGATGCCATCGTCGCGATCTTGTTCAGGATCGCGGGCGTCGGCAGCGTGCCTGGGCAGAGCGTGTTGCAGGTGATGCCGCTGCGTGCCGTCTCGATGGCGACGGCGCGGGTCATGCCTGCAATTGCGGTCTTGGTGGTGACGTAGTCGATGCGGTCCTCGACCGCGCGGCTGGAATAGATCGAGCCCATGTTGACGATCCGGCCCCAGCCGCGATGCTTCATCGCAGGCAGCGCCAGGCGGATGAGGTGGAACGGCGCCGACAAATTGACGGCGAGGGCCTCATCCCAGCGCTCGGGCGGAAACTGTTCGATGGCAGAGAAATGCCGCACGACGGCATTGTTGACGAGGATGTCGATGGCGCCGCAGCGGTCGAGCAGGTCCGCCATCATGGCCTCGATCCCCTCGCGCCGGGACAGATCGGCGCCGGCGGCGATGACCTCCACGCCGAAGCGGGCGCGGAGGTCATCCGCGGCCTGCTTCGGCGTGTCGAGATCGTGAAGGACGATATTGGCGCCCGCGCCGGCAAGGCCTTCGGCGATAGCGAGGCCGAGGCCCGCGGTCGCGCCGGTCACGAGTGCCCATTTGCCCTTCATCGCAGCCACGCTCCGCTACTTCTTGTCGAGCTCGGCGAAGACTTCCTTCGCATTCCGAAATGCATCCACGCCGGCCGGCACGCCGCAATAGATTGCGACCTGCATGAAGACCTCGCGGATTTCCTCCTTGGTCGCGCCATTGGCGAGCGCGCCGCGGACATGGGTCTTCAGCTCATGAGGACGGTTGAGTGCGCAGAGCATCGCCAGATTGAGGAAGCTGCGCGTCTTTCGTGTGAGGCCCTCGCGGCCCCAGACGTAACCCCAGCAATATTCCGTGGTGAGGTCCTGCATCGGCCGGTTGAACTCGTCGGCGGATGCGATCGCCTTGTCGACGAATTCGTTGCCGAGCACGCTCTTGCGGATTTCGAGGCCGCGGTCGTAGGTCGCTTTGTCCATTGTGGTCTCCGTTTCTTGGTTTGGCGCCCTCAGCTCTCAGGTCAACTCTTGGGCCAGAACGGTTTTGCCCGCGCGAGTTCGGGCGGGAACACCGTCACCGGCACGCCGGCTTGCCACTGCACGATGGTCATGCCGGCGCCGACGCGGCGGCCCTTCTCGTCGAATTTGATCTCGCCCAGCGGGTAATATTTGGAGGGGCCGCCATCCATGGTGCGCAGCGCTTCGCCGACGGCGACGCGATCGGCCTTGCCGGCCTTCTCCAGCGCGTCCTTGATCACCCACATGTCGCCATAGGTGGAGATCGCGTTCTGCGTCATCCACGGCTCCTTGTAGCGCGTCTTCAACTCGGCGATCAGCGCCTCATGGCCCTTGGCGCCCCAACTGGCGACGCACGTCAACACGCCCTGGAGCAGCTCGGGGCTGACGGTCTGCAGCATGTCCGGCTCGGCGATCGCGATGCCGAACGAGATCGTCGGCACCTTGCCCTGGCCGAGGCCAAATTCGTTCATCTTCTCGAGCAGCAGTTTTGCATCCGAGATCACCGTCGGCAGGAAGAACAGCAGGTCGGGCTTGGCCGAACGGATCTTCTGCACCAGTGAGGTTGCGTCAGCGAGCGGCGGGGTGAACGTCTCGTCGACGATCAGCTGCAACTGGTTCTCCGCCAGCAGGCCCTCGCGCATTGCCTTGGCGGAGGCGATCGAGGCGCCCGTGTTGTCGGTGAGGATCGCGACCGTCTTCGGCCGCTTGCCTGAGGCCGTCTCCGCCAGCTTGATGAGCTGGGGCAACGCCTGCCGTGCCTGCGACCCCGCGGTGGCCGCGGTCTGGAACACGTATTTGAATCCGCGCTCGGTGATGAGATCCGAATAGGAGAGGGTGAGCATCGGCAGGTTGGCGCGCTCGGTCACCTCGGTCACCGCGAGGGTGAACGAGGACAGATAGGCGCCGCTGGCCGCGACCAGATCGGTCTCCTGCGCCACCATGCGCTGTGCCGCGTTCTTGGCCTTCTCCGTGGTATCGCCGGAATCGAGCACGACGAGCTTCAGCTTGGCGCCGCCGAGCGCCTTGACGCCGCCTTGCGCGTTGATGTGATCAATCGCCATCTCGGCGCCTTCGCGCATCACCGTTCCCGGGCGGGCATAGAGCCCCGAGATCGGCACCAGCAGGCCGACCTTCACTTCAGAAGGTTGCTGCGCCCAGCCGGCGCGGGACGCGATCAGCGTGCCGGAGGCGCCGGCCAGCAGGGTTCGCCGCGATATCGTGATCTTGCTCTTTGCAGTCATGACAGTCTCCTCCCCAGGATTTGCGCGACGCCTAGGATTTCTTCGGCCAGAACGGCTGCGCCTGCGCGAGCTCGGGCGGATAAACGGTGACAGGCACGCCCGATTGCCATTGCACGATGACGACGCCGGCGCCGACGCGGCGGCCCCTCTCGTCGAATTTGAGCTGGCCGCCCGGGTAATATTTCGACGGGCCGGCATCCATGGTGCGGAAGGCCTGCGCGACCGCGTTGCGGTCGGCCTTGCCGGCCTTCTCCAGCGCTTCCTTCATCAGCCACATGTCGCCATAGGTCGAGATGACGTTCTGGGTCATCCAGGGCTCCTTGTATTTGGCCTTGAGCTCCGCGATCAGCGCCTCGTGGCCCTTCGAGCCCCAATTGGCGACGATGGTCATGATGCCCTGCACGGTCTCCGGGCTCACGCTCTGCAGCATGTCGGGCTCGGCGATGGTGATGCTGAAGGACACGGTCGGGATCTTGCCCTGGCCGAGGCCGAACTCGCTGATCTTCTCGAGGCCAAGCTTGGCGTCCGACACTGCATTGGGCATGAACAGCAGCAGATCGGGCTTGGCCGAGCGAACTTTCTGGATCAGCGGCGTCGCATCCGACAGCGGCGGCGTCCAGACTTCCTCGACCACGAGCTGGAGGCCCTCCTGCGCGAACAGCCTCTCCTTGAGCGCCTTGGCGGTGGCCACCGACGTTGCGGTGTTGTCCATGAGCATCGCCACGGTCTTCGGCTTCTTGCCCGAGGCATTCTCGGCCAGCTTCATCAGCGTCGGCAGGCCGAGCTCTGACTGGCGGCTCGCGGTCGCTGCGGTCTGGAAAATGTATTTGAAGCCGCGGTCAGTCAGCAGGTCCGAATAGGACAGCGTCAGCACAGGCAGCTCGGCGCGCTCGGTCACCTCGGTGACCGCCAGCGTGAAGGAGGACAGATAGGAGCCGGTCGCGGCGACCAGATCTGGCTCCTGCGCCACCATGCGCTGTGCCGCGTTCTTGGCTTTCTCGGTGGTGTCGCCGCAGTCGATCACGACCAGCTTCAGCTTGGCGCCGCCGAGCGCCTTGATGCCGCCCTGCGCGTTGATGTGTTCGATGCCCATCTCGGCACCCATCTTCATCACCTGGCCGGGGCGGGTGTAGATGCCCGACAGCGGCACGATCAGTCCGACCTTGATCTCGCCAGGTGCCTGCGCGCGCGCAACGCCGGCGAGGCCGACGGCGGCGGCGCCGGAGAGCACGGTGCGGCGACTCAGTCCTTTTGAAGTCTTGTTCATTTTGTTTCTCCCTGATCTTTGTTTTTTGTGTTGGTCACATGCCGAGATAGGCTTTGCGCACGCGGTCATCGGCGCGCAGCGTAGCGTTGTTGCCTTCGAGCACGACGTGTCCGGCTTCGAGGACATAGCCGTGGTCGGCGGATTCCAGCGCTTCCGCGACGCGCTGCTCGACCAGCAGCATGGTCAGCCCGGACTGGCGGCGGATCTCGATCAGCCGCTCGAAGATGAAGTCCGCGGTCGAGGGCGCGAGCCCCATCGAGGGCTCGTCCAGCATCAGAAGCTTCGGGGAGGAGGCGAGGCCGCGGCCGATCGCGAGCATCTGCTGCTGGCCGCCGGACATCGTACCCGCGAATTGATCGCGGCGCTCCTTCAGCACCGGCAGCCATTCGAAGATGCGCTCGATATTGGCTTGCCAGTCGCGGCGGCCGCTCTCGGTCATCGCGCCCATTTCCAGATTCTCCATCACGGTCAGCGACGGGAAAACCTGGCGTCCCTCCGGGACGTGGGCGATGCCGAGATGGGCGCGCTGCGGCGGCGGCACTGCGAGCAGGTCGACGCCGTCGAACGTGATCGCGCCGCCGCTGGGCTTGACGATGCCGGAGATCGTCTTGAACAGCGTGGTCTTGCCGGCGCCGTTGGGTCCGACGATCGCGACGAACTGGCCCGCGCCGACATTGATCGAGACGTCGTTCAGGACGGGCTTGGCCGAATAGCCCGCGCTCAATCCCTCAATTCGCAGCATGGCCCACCCACTTTTTGCCGAGATAGGCCTCGATCACGCGGTTGTCGCGCGTCACCACTTCCGGCAGGCCTTCGGTGATGACGGCGCCGTGGTCGAGCACGAGGAATCTGTCGACCAGCCGGACCATCGCCTGCATGGTGTGCTCGATGATGGCGATGGTGATGCCATCGCGCGCGAGCTGCTGGATCACGGCCACGACCTCGTCCGCCTCGCCGTGGCCGAGGCCCGCGAGCGTCTCGTCGAGCAGCAGGATGCGCGGCTGGCCGGCGATCGCGCGGGCCAGCTCCATCAGCCGCAGTTCCTTGGTCGAGAGCTCGCCGGCGACACGGTCAGCCACGGCAGACAGCCCGACGCAGGCGACCGCGTCAGCGGCCAGCTTGCGGGCTTCATCGTCGGTGCGGGCGCGCACATAGGCCCCGACCACGACGTTGTCGAGGATCGACATGCGCAGGAACGGCCGCATCACCTGGAAGGTGCGGCCGATGCCGGCCTCGCAGATCACGTGCGGCCGCTGGCCCGACATGTTGCGGCCGTCGATCAGCACCTCGCCCTGGCTGGGCTTGAGGAAGCCGTTGAGGAGATTGAACAGCGTGGTCTTGCCGGCGCCGTTGGGGCCGATGATGCCGAGGATCTCGTTCTTGTGCAGCTTGAAGCTGACATCTTGCACCGCCTTCAGGCCGCCGAAGGAGCGCGAGAGGTTCTTCACTTCGAGGACGACCTCGCCGGTGGCGGCACGCTGCCGGGAGGCGGGCTTCAGGGCCGTCACGTTGGCAGCTGCTGCTTCCGCGGTATCACTGACCGCCGCCTTGGGCGCGCTCCGCTTGCGCAGGAGATCGCGCAGCTTCCAGAACAGGCCTTCCGGCGCCAGCAGGATGACGCAGACGATGGCAATACCGAAGATGACGCCCTGAATGCCGGGGATGCGCGCGCCGGCCTCGGCGTGCAGGATCTCGGCGAGCGGGATCAGGATCACCGAGCCGATCACCGGGCCCCAGACCGTGCCGACGCCGCCGAACATCGCGACCGTCAGCGCCTGCGCCGACACCAGCATGCCGAACACCGATGCCGGGGTCACGACCAGCAGCACCTGCGCGTAAAATCCGCCGATGGCGGCGGCGATCGCCCCGCTCAGCGTGATCGCGCGCAGCTTCCAGGCGAGCGTATTGATACCGGCCGCCTCGGCCGCAGCCTCGTTCTGCTTGATCGCGAGCAGCGCCATGCCGAAGCGCGATCGCTCGATCACCTGCGTCAGCACAATGGTGGCGAGCATGAGCGCCAGCCCCAGCAGCGTGTAGAGGTGCGGATCGGCGAATTGCATATAGGCGATCGGAGCCTCGCGCTTGATCGGAAGCGTCACCTCCTGGAAGCCGAGCCACTCGAACACGTAGAGAATGGCGAGCGGATAGGCGAGCATGGCCAGCGCGAAGTAGTGGCCTTGCAGCCGGAAGGTCGGAAAGCCGATCAGGAGGCCGGCGATACCGCCGAGCATGGCGGCGACCGGAATCAGCAGCCAGGGCGAGATGTCGAAATAGATCTGCCCGAGCGCGGTCGCGTAGGCGCCGATCCCGAAGAAGGCGGCGTGGCCGAACGAGATCAGGCCGGTGTAGCCGCTGAGCAGATTCCACGACAGCCCGAACACCGCCCACACCGGCACCAGCGTCAGGATCAGCTGGTAGTAGGAGTTGGTGACGCCGAGCGACACGACCGCATAGGCGAGCGTGAAGAGCAGGGGAGGCAGAAAGGAACGCATCCGGAGCATGGTCACGTCCTCTCCACCATGCGCCCGAAGAAGCCTTGCGGGCGGAAGAAGATGATGAGGAGGAAGACGGCGAAGATCGCGGCGTTCTGCAATTGTGTCGGCAGGATCAGCGTCGACATCTGCTGCACGAGGCCGATCGTCATGCCGCCCCAGAAGGCGCCGATGATGCTGCCCATGCCGCCGAGCACGACGCCGGCATACATGACGATGACGTATTCAAGACCGACGAAGGGGTGGAACGGGTAGTTGGTGGCGAGCAGGCCGCCGGCAATCGCGGTGATGCCGCAGCCGAGTGCGAAGGCGGTGCGATGCGCGCGGTCGACGTCGATGCCCATATAGGTCGCTGCCGTCGGATTGTCCGCGGCGGCGCGGAGCGACTTGCCGATCCGCGTGCGCGTGATCAGCAACGAGAGCAGGATCATGATCGCCAGCGAGACGATCATATCGATGCTGCGGGCCTTGTTGAGGAAGATGCTCATGTCGAAGAAGGGCCCGAGCTCCCACGCCGAGCTCGACAGCGGCGTACGGATCGAGGCCAGCACCGAGCCGAACACGATGAGGCCGCCGTTCTGCAGGATCAGCGCGATGCCGAGCGTGAGGATGAGCTGGGCGTAATGGCCTTCGCCTTCGAGCGAGGCAGTACGTGTCCCGGAGACGTGCGAAATCAAAGCCAGATGCACGAAATAGCCGAACACGGCGAGCACCGGCCCGGCCAGCAGGATGGCGACGAACGGCCCCACGGCATTGCCGAACAGCGTCTGGATGCCGGCGGCGGTGAAGAGATAGAAGGCGGTGTACATGCCGAGCATCATGAAATCGCCATGGGCGAAGTTGATGACGCGCATGACGCCGAAGATCAGGCCGAGCCCGACGCACATCAGGCCATAGACGGCGCCGATCAAAAGCCCCGCGGCGAGCGCTTGCAGAAAGCCTTCCATCAGCCTGGCCTCCGAGTATCGGCTTGCCGGCAGCCATGCGCCGATGGCATTACTAAGCTGGTCTCGAAATCGACCATGTTTCCCCCGTACTCTCCGGCACTTCTCATGATGCCGGTCGTAAAGCCCGTTCCGTTGCATTCAGGCGGCACTGCGCGGCGATGTCGCCTGCATGGCCGAGCTGCTCGCAATCGTCGATGAGTTGCTCGAGCCGCCGCACGCGATCCTCGCCGAGGCCTCCGGCTGCCGAGCTGCGAAAGCGTGCGCGAATATCGGCAGGTGTTGCGGCGATGACGTCGGGCAGAGCGTGCCGGATGGTCCGGCCGCCGCGCAGCTGCACGGTGACCTCCGCACCCTGCTTGCCGGGGAAGGCGGCGGTGAAGGCGGGATCTGCCTTGAGATCGGTGACCGCCACGAGGCGGATGATGTCGGCATCATCGAGCTCGGCGTAGTTCTCTTCCTCGATCTCGCCCCGCGCCAGCGTCGCCGCGACGCTGAAGGGAATGCTCATCTTGGCCTGGAGCGCGTTGCGGTAGGGCCCCATGGAATCGCAGCCGGGATAGCGCACCGCAGCGTCGGGCGCGCGGATGACGACGTGGTCGATCTCGTCGACGCTGGCGAGCTCGTGTGAGACGCGAAGCGCGGCCTGTGCCGCTGTCTGCGCGAAATTGCAGGCGGGGACCGGCTTGTTGTAGACGGCCATGATCTCGCACTCGCCATTGGGGAAGAGCGCGATGCTCTCCGGCGCGGGCTGGCGGCGATAGGCGGCGAACAGGCCGGCTTCACCCTCCAGTATGGTTTCCGAGCCGAAGGCGCCGGCCGCGGCAAGGCCAATTGCCTTGATCGCATTGCCGGCGGCAAAGCCGGGATGGAAATACATGTCGGAGCCGCCGGCATGCGGCCACTCGTTGAGACCGCTGGAGGTATTGGCCGCGATCGCGATGGCGCTGGTCGCCTGGGCCTCGGAGAGGCCGAGCGCGAAACTTCCCGCGAGCGCTGCGCCCAGAGGGGCCACGAGGCCCGTCGGGCGATAGAGGCGTGCGAGGTCCGAGGTCAGCAGCGCGCGGCCGATCCGCGCGCCGGTCTCATAGCCGATGATGGCGGCCGCGAGCAGCCTGTCCCCGCGCAGCGGCGTCTGTTCCGACAGCGCGAGCAGGGCCGGCCAGATCACGACGCCGTGGTGCGCGATGCTGGCCGCATGCATGTCTTCCCGCACGAGGCCGTGCCCCATGACGGCATTGGCGAAGGCTGCGTCGGCCGGCGAGGAAAGCTGCGACGTCCCGATGATCGTTGCGCTGCCGCCGGCCTGCGCAATCGCAACCGCCTGGCGGCTCCAGGGATGATGGCCGGCCTCGAAGGCGCAGGACAGGAAGTCGAGCAGGCAGAGCTTTGCCTTGGCAATGACGTCCTGCCCGAAATAGCCAATATCCAGCGCAAGCACGCTCCGCGCCATCTGACGCGCGAGCGGGACCTTGCCTGATGCGGTCGGACCGATCGTCATCGCGGGTCGCTCTCCCTGGCTTGCGCGATCAGCCGCGCATCTCGACCCCGGCCCACTCCTCGAGCACCTTGGCGATCGAGGTGAAGTCGGATGAGGCGCCGTATTTGGCGTTGGTGATCGCGAGCATCTGCCGCACCACCGCGCCGCAGACCATCGGCACGCCCATGGCCTCGGCCTCGTCCACGCAGAGACGAACGTCCTTGTAGGAGAGGCCGGTGGCGAAGCCGAAATCGAAGGTACCGGGCAGCACCGCGCGGGGGAATTTGTCTTCGGAGGCGCTGTTGCGGCCGCTGCTGGCGTTGATGATGTCGATCAGCACCTTGGCATTGACGCCGCCCTTGACGCCCATCGCGACGGCTTCCGAGGTGATCACGAGGGCTGCGGCCGCCATCAGGTTGTTGGCGAGCTTAGCCGTCTGCGCCACGCCGGGCTTGTCGCCGGTGTAGAACAGCTTGCCAAAGTTCTTCAGGATCGGCTGCACGATGTCGTAAGTCGCCTGCGGGCACGAGACCATCACCGCCAGCGTGCCGTTGACGGCGCCCTTGATGCCGCCGCTCACGGGCGCATCGACCAGGGTCATCCCCTTGGCCTTCAAGCCTTCCGCAACGAGCTTCGCAGCGCCTGGACCCGACGTCGAGAGATCGATGACGATCTTCGCACGGTTGCCGCTGCCGATGCCGTCCTGGCCGAGCGCAACGGCCTTGACGATGTCGGGCGTCGGCAGGCTGGCGAGCACGATGTCGGAGCGTGAGGCGACGTCGGCCGGCGAGCTGGCGAGGAGCGCGCCACGCTTGACCAGCGGCTGAGTCGCCTCGGCCTGCGTGTCATAGACGACGAGCGAATAGCCCGCGTCCATCAATCGTCCCGCCATCGGACCGCCCATGCGGCCCGTGCCGATTACGCCGAGAATCTCTCCCGCCATCGTCTGCTCCCTGTCGCGCGATCCCGTGACGGGCGCGCCTTCTTGATCTCGTTGGTCGATCGTCATCGCCGGCCGGCCGTCTCGGCCGCCGTCGTCGTGGCAGCGGGGTCCCGCGCCAACGGGCCGGATTGTTATGATTGTCAGACAAGCTGTCAAGCATAACATCTGGGGTCGACAGTTTGCCGCGGATCGGCATAAGGTTCGAACAAAACGAGGAAGACGCCCCGCGTGCCGCCAGTCCCAATTCCGAGTGTGAGCAAGACGCTCGCCGATTTCGTCGCTGCCTCGTCATGGACGGACGTCGAGGCGCAGAGCCTTGAGGCGCGGCGATCGATTCTCAATTTCTTCGCGACGGCGCTCGGCTCCGCGCGCGATCCTGTCGTGATCGCGGCGATGCGCACGCTGTCGCCGTTCACCGGGGCCGCGACATCGACGGTCATCGGTCACTCGCAGCCGATGGATGCGTTGTGTGCATCATTTCTCAATGCCATCTCGGCCAATCTGCTCGACTTCGACGACACCCATCCCGAGACAATCATTCATCCGGCCGCGCCGGTTGCCGCGCCGATATTGGCGCTTTCGGAGATGCGCAAACTGTCGGGGCGGGATGTCTTGACCGCGTTTATTCTCGGCGTGGATGTGGAGTGCCGCATCGGCAATGCAGTCTCGCCGCGCCACTACGCGCGCGGCTGGCACATCACCTCGACCTGCGGGATTTTTGGCGCGGCGGCGGCGTGCGCGAAACTATTGGGCCTGCCCGCTGCGGGAATCGCAAACGCGATCGGGCTTGCGGCCAGCCAGTCGGCGGGCAATGTCGAGAACCTGCCCAGTGCCGCCAAGAATGTCAGCGTGGGCAATGCGGCTCGGAACGGATTGTTCGCGGCACTGCTGGCGCAGCAGGGCTACGAGGCATCGCCCCGCGCCATCGAGGGTCCGCTGGGCTGGGCGCGCACCATGGGTGACGAGCCCGATATTGCTCGCCTGCTCGACGGTCTCGGCAAGACCTGGGAGATTGCGAAGAACACCTACAAGCCGTATCCCGCCGGCATTGTCTTTCACGCGGTGATCGACGCCTGCCTCTCATTGCGCCAGCGCATCGGCGGGCGGGTCGACCAGATCGAGTTGGTGACGGTGCAGGGCTCGGCGCTGCTGCTGGCGCGCGGCGATCGCCCGGTCAATAACGAGCGCGATGCGCGCGTCAGCATCCATCATTGCGTGGCTTGCGGATTATTGCTCGGCACGGCCGGGGTCGCCGAATTCACGCATGAGACGGTGGTCCGGCCCGACATCGCGCAGCTGCGGCAGAAGGTGAGGGCGGTGCTCGATGGCGCGATGCCGGATGGCGCCGCACGCGTGACGTTGCGCCTGTCGTCCGGTGAGGTCCTCACCGAGACCGTGATCGCGCCGCGTGGCAGTCTCGCCGCGCCGCTCACAGATCGCGACCTCGAGGCCAAGCTGCGCGAGGCCATGCGGACAGGTCGAAGCGATTGGGATGCGGACCGCGTCATCGACGCAATCTGGCGGCTCGATTCGGTCGACGACGTCGGCAATCTCCTGCAATCGCTGCGACCGGCATCGCGCTAATCAACTTCCAACTCAACTCTCTCAAGACCTGAAAGGGACGATCATGAGCAAGACCGAACTGTTCGAAAAGGGCCTCAAAGTTCGTAAAGAGGTGCTCGGCGAGGACTACGTCAACAAGTCGATTGCCGGGGCCGACGAGTTCACGCGCACCATGGCGGAATGGTCGACCGAATTCTGCTGGGGTGCCCTGTGGACGCGGCCCGGCGTCGACCGGCGCACGCGCTCGATCGTCAATCTGGCGATGCTCGGCGCACTGAACCGGCCGCACGAGCTGAAGCTGCACGTCAAGGGCGCCCTGAAGAACGGGCTGACCAAGGAGGAGATCAAGGAGATCCTGCTCCAGGTCGCGGTCTATTGCGGCGTTCCCGCCGGCATCGACGCCTTCCGCAATGCGCGCGAGGCCTTCAACGAGGTTGACGCGGCGGGTTCCTGAGCAACTCCCATGGCAGACCCGGACTACGAGCTGTTTGCGATCCGCTACGCGACACGGGATGCGCAGCGGAGCGAGCACTTCATCGGCGGCGATCCGCATGACGGACCGATGCCGATGGACTATTTCGTGTGGCTGGCGCGGGGAGGCGGGCGCAGCTTCGTCATCGACACCGGCTTCAACGCGGAAGTGGCCAGGCAGCGCCGGCGGAATTTCCTGCGTTGCCCGGTCGAGACGCTTGCCGCGTTCGATATCGACCCTGCCGACGTCGGGGATGTGATCCTCACGCATCTGCACTACGACCATGTCGGTAATTTCGACCGGTTTCCGAACGCGCGATTTCATCTGCAGGAGCGCGAGCTCGCCTACGCCACCGGGCGCTATATGCAATATCCGCGGCTGTCGCATTCGTTCGAGGTCGAGGACGTCTGCGGGATCGTGCGGCTGAATTACGCGCGCCGGGTGCTGTTCTACGACGGCGATGCCGAGATTGCGCCCGGCCTGACGGTGCATGTGGCCGGCGGCCATTCCGCCGGTCTTCAATTCGTCCGCGTCAACACACGCCGCGGCCCTGTCGTGCTCGCCTCCGACGTCAGTCATTTCTACGAGAACATGACCAGCGAGCGTCCGTTCACGACGGCGTTTCATGTCGGCGACATGCTTGTCGGCTTCGACAAGCTGCGCGCCGCGGCGCCTGACGCGGACCACATCGTCCCCGGCCATGATCCGCTCGTCATGAAGCTCTACCCGGCGCCAGGCCCGGAGCTGAATGGGATTGCGGTTCGCCTCGACGTGGCGCCGACCGCAACGCCGGCGTAACCGCGCGTCGCGGGTTCCAAGTCTGCCTCTGCACCGCGGCGGTTCGGAACCAAAGCCTTCGCCTTCGCATTCGCAATGGATCGCCGAATGCGCTTGATGGTGGAGGACGATGAGGGACAGCACGTCGGAAGTGGCCGAGATCAGGGAGGCCGTTCACCTCTGCATCGACATGCAGAACATTTTCGCCCCCGGCGGTCTGTGGGCGACGCCGTGGATGGATCGTGTTCTGCCGACGATCGCCTCGATCGTTGCGCGCCACCAGGCCAGAACCATCTTCACGCGCTTCATCACGCCGCAGGATCCGGAAGATCGCCCGGGCCAGTGGCAGAGCTATTTTCATCGCTGGAGCCAGGCCACGCGCAAGCATCTGCCGCCATCCGCGCTCGAGCTCGTGCCCGCACTGAGCAAGTTCGTTCCGCCGGCTGCAATGATCGACAAGCCGGCCTATTCCGCATTCAGCAATCCCGCCCTCGCAGGCCGGCTGACCGACAAGAACGTCGGCACGGTCGTGATCTCGGGCGCCGAGACGGACGTCTGCGTGCTCTCGACGGTCCTGAGCGCGGTCGATCTCGGCTTCAGGGTCGTCATCGTCGAGGACGCCTTGTGCAGTTCGTCCGACGTCGGGCACGACGCGCTCATGACGATGTACCGCACCCGCTTTCACGGCCAGGTCGACCTGGTGACAACGGAAGAACTGGCCGAGTTCTGGCGGGAGTAGGGGGCGATCCGCTCAATTGACGTTGTCGGCGAGCATGTTGCGGACGGCCGTGGCGACGGCCGAAATGCCGCTCGCATCGTGCATCAGCGCGATCTCGCCCTGCTGGGCGTGGCGAATGGCATGCGCCATGACGCGTAGCCGTGGGTCTCCGCCACTGCGCCACATCCGGTCGGCCATCCTGGCCGCGCCCATGTGATGCTTGCTCATGCTCTCGACGAACACCGCATCGAACCGGTCCGCCGGCGCGGCCTTGACCTGTCGCATCTCGGCCTGAGCCAGGAAGCCCGGCATGGCGGCACGCTCTTCGGTGCTGCAGTCGGGCATCTCCGTGTCGAACCAGCTCAGCCACCAGTTCTCGAAAATCCTGATCTCGCCGGCCTGGCTCGCGACCATCAGCATCGCGAGCTTGCGCAGATGCGGGCCCTGGGCGCGCTCCACGGCGATCCGGGCCAGCTCGATACCCTGGGCATGATGCGCCGTCATGTGACGGATATAGGTCTGGTCCGCATCCCTGTCGCGGCCCATCCAGGGCGGCTCGTAGCCGTGGCTGCCGAACAACGCGATCGCGCCGAGCAGCGCCACCACGACCAGCGCACCGGTGATCCAGGCATTGGTGAAACGGATGTCGCGCTCGGCTGCAGCGCCGCGCCTCCAGCGCAACCGGGCGAACAGAGGATACATCAGGGCCGAGGTGCCATGAACGAGCAGACCGATCCAATAGGGCTGCTGCAGCGTGAACAGCGGCTGCCAGAACGGAAACAGCGGCACCAGCACGAACCACTCCGTGGCTGACGAGAACGCGGCCCAGGGCAGCGCGAGCAGCAGGATGGTCGCCGGCCGCAAGTCGGCGGTCCAGCGTCCGAGCACACCGAAGAACACCAGCGCCCAGGAAAAATCCGCCCATTGATGAAAGGCGATCCCGGTCAGGATCGCGCTCCATGACGGCTCTGCGCTGATCGCCCAGTCGCGCGCGGGAATGGCAGCGACCGTCATCCAGTCGACCGCGGCATCGCGGCCGATCCGGGCGGCGAAGAGCTGGCTGACGATGGTCGAGAAGGTGCTGCTGATCAGGCCGAGCGCGACGGCGGCAATCCAGCGCGAACGTCGTCGTCGCCCCTTGACCCGCGACAGGCCTTCGTCGGTGCGCCGCACTGCATTGGCAAGTGCTGGTCGCGGCTCTGCGTTCACGTCAGCTGCTTGAGCTTCTTCAGCGGGTTGAGCTTGCTCGGCCTGTCCTGTTCGTCACGGCCGCGCTCGGCCTCGGCCTTGCCGGCGTCGTGCAGATCCTGGTCGCCGATGATCTCGCCGACGGCTTGTCTGGTCTTGCCGACGATGCGTTGCTGGAGTGCCTTCGTCTTGCCCATGGCTTGTCTCCGAGGTGACCTGCCTCCAGACCCACGCCGCTAACCCCGGCGCCTGAAGGGGCGGTGAGCGCCGGGGTCGCGGTTTCGTGCAGTCTGCCTCCGGCAGGGGGGACGTCGGAGGCGTTGATCAGACTCTCTGGCTCGCGGATGGTTCCTCGCGGCCCTCAGCGCGGATCGAGCACGATGTTCACGCCTTCATTGCCCCGGAGCCGTGCTTCACCTCGTCAGGCCTTGGCCGTGCCTTGGTCATGCTTTGGCGGGCGCTGCAATCTGCCTGGCCGCTGTTCTGACGCTCTCGATGCCCTTGGGGAAGCCGCTGCGGTTCGGATAAAGCTTGCGCCGTGCCTCGCGCGGCGGCCGCCTCGGCTTGGTGTCCTGCGCGGCGCGGTAGTCGAGCATGGCGATGCCGCCGACCATCAAGAGCGCCAGCGCGATGTTGCCCTTCTTGGGATTGTCGACTGTCAGCCCCGACAGCAGTGCGGCGGCATCGAGACCGTCGCCGCCGACGCGGGCCCACAGGCCGGCGTTCTTGTCGACCGACAGCGACATGATCCCGGCCAGGATCTCGCGCACGCCGAAGGCGCGGACCATGGTCTCATGGCCTTCCATGCCCAGCGTTTCCGTGACGCGTCTCGGCGCGAAGAATTCGACGACGCCAAGTCCGATGCTGAACCAGCCGAGCGCGCGGGCGAGCTGGTCTTCCGGCCGCTTCAGGCTCGGCCCGCCCTCGACAATCTTCGGGTCGCCCTTGGTGCGGACGATGTTGGAGAAATGAAACATGGCTTGCTCCTTCAGGGCCTCAGCACGACCTTGACGCAGGAGTCGCGCTTGTCGCGAAACACCTGGTACATCTCCGGTCCTTGTTCGAGCGGCACGGTGTGGGTGATGACGAAGGAGGGATCGATCTCGCCCTCCTCGATGCGGCGGAGCAGATCGTCGGTCCAGCGGTTGACGTGGGTCTGGCCGGTCCGCATCGTCAGGCCCTTGTTCATGAATGCGCCCATCGGCAGCATGTCGGACAGGCCGCTGTACACGCCAGGCACCGAGATGATGCCGCCGGGCCGGCAGACATAGATCATCTCGCGCAGCACGTGGGGCCGGTCGCTTTCCGCCATCACCATCTGCTTGGCGCGGTCGAGCAGTGTGTCGGGCAGGGAGGCCATCACGTGCGATTCCATGCCGACGCAGTCGATGCACTTTTCCGGTCCCCTGCCGTCGGTGAGATCGTTCAGCCGCTCCACCACGCTCTCGGTTTCGAAGTTGATGGTGGTGGCGCCGCCGGCTTCCGCCATGCTGAGCCGCTCGGGCAGGCAGTCGATCGCGATCACCTGGTTGGCGCCGAGCAGGATGGCGCTGCGGATCGCCATCTGCCCCACGGGACCGCAGCCCCAGATCGCGACGGTGTCGGTGGGCTCGATGTCGCATTGCACGGCGGCCTGCCAGCCGGTCGGGAAGATGTCGCTGAGGAATAGCAGCTGCTCGTCGGGAATGCCCGGTGGCACCTTGATGTGGGTGGCATCGGCATAGGGCACGCGGAGATATTCGGCCTGGCCGCCTGGATAGCCACCGGTCAGATGCGTGTAGCCGAACAGGCCGGCCGTCGTGTGTCCGAACACCTTGTCGGCCAGATGGCGCTTGCGGTTGGTGGTCTCGCACACGGAAAAATTGCCGCGCTTGCACTGGTCGCATTCGCCGCAGATGATCGTGAAGGGCACGACGATGCGGTCGCCCTTCTTCAGCTTGCCGTCGACGCCGGAGCCGACCTCGACCACTTCGCCCATGGTCTCGTGGCCCATGATGTCACCGGGCAGCATGCCCGGAATGAAATTGTGGAAGAGGTGCAGGTCGGAGCCGCAGATGGCGCAACTCGTGACCTTGATGATGGCGTCGCGCGGGTCCTGGATCTCCGGATCGGTGACGGTGTCGCAGCGGATGTCCTCCTTGCCGTGCCAAACCAGCGCCTTCATCGTCCGTCCTCCCGGCTGAACCAGTTGGCATCTAAGTCGAGGGGTGAACGATGGTTGCTACGCCGCGCAAATTCTTCGCACTGCACCGGCTGGCGCAAATCGCAACGCGGATAGGAACGAGAGCGCAGGGCAGTGATTGGGCGTGATCAACGTCAAGCGAGGACACGCTCATGCCCGCCAATCAACTCGCAATCGTCACCGGCGCTTCCACCGGTATCGGCCTGGAACTCGCAAGGTGCTGTGCCCAGGCGGGTTTCAACCTCGTCATCGCGGCTGACGAGCCGATGATCGAGCGGGTGGCGGTCGATCTGCGCAGGCTCGGCGTCAGCGTGGAGGCCGTTGAAGCCGATCTCGCCACCACCGATGGCGTCGACAGGCTCTGCGCCGCGGTCGGCGACCGGCCGATCGATGCGCTGCTGGCCAATGCCGGCGTCGGCCTCGGCAAGGCGTTCCTCGATCAGGACTTTGCCAGGATCAAGCATCTCGTCGACACCAACATCACCGGCACGCTCTATCTGATCCATCGCGCCGGCAACGAGATGCTGCGGCGCAAGTCGGGGCGCATCCTGATCACGGGCTCCATCGCCGGCTTCACGCCCGGAAGTTTCCAGGCGGCCTATAACGCCAGCAAGGCGTTCCTGGACTCATTCTCCTTCGCGCTACGCGAGGAGCTGCGCGACAGCGGCGTCACCGTCACCTGCCTGATGCCGGGCGCCACCGAGACCGAGTTCTTCCGCCGCGCCGACATGATGGACACCAAGGTCGGCACCGAGAAGAAGGACGGCGCGTACGACGTCGCCAAGGCCGGCTTCGATGCGATGCTGCGCGGCGAGTCCGATGTCGTCACGGGGCTGAAGAACAAGATCCAGACCACGGTTGCCAACGTCACGCCGAACGAGATGCTGGCCAGGCAGCATCGCAAGATGGCCGAGCCGGGCACGGCGAAGTCGTAGAGCGAGGTCGTCGCAATTTCTGCGGCGCTGCGCGGCTGAACGGGCGGACCGGCAAAAGGAGGCAAGCCGATTCACATAGCCTCGATTCACATAGCCTAATGCGCGGCGGCCCCGAAGCGGTCACATTGTGTGGGCTGGAAAGGGGCTGCGATGGCGATGGACCGCATCGAACGGGCCTTTGTCGCGACTGCGATCACGGGTTTTCTCGTGATGACGGTGGCCGTTGCCTGGATGATGATGAGCTGACGCGGGAAGGGCTTGCCGTCTTGCGCGTCGCGCTACCTTACGCCGCCGTCGTCCTGTGCCTGGCAGTGACCGTCTGGCTCGCCTTCGCGCATCTGCTCTGATCCGCGCCTGGTTGCGGGCTCGCTCAGCGCAGCCGGTTCAGGCGATGATTGCTGCGGCCACGCCGGTTGACCGTCGAGGAGGCTCGCCAAATTCTGGACCATGGCTACGACATCGATCGGCTTCTCCCAGATCGGCACGTCCTGGAATTCCGGCTCGATGCTGATCCTGTCGTAGCCCGTGGTGAACACGAAGGGCACCTGGCGTGCCCTGAGCTCCCGGGCGATCGGAAAGATCGGCTTTGCACGGATGTTCACGTCGAGCACCGCGGCATCCAGAACGCCGCCATCGTGCAGCATCTCGATTGCATCCTCGATATGGCCGACCGGACCGGCGATCTCCGCGCCGAACGCGCGCAGCGCCTTGCCGATGTCATCGGCAAGAAAATATTCGTCCTCCACGACGAGGATGCGGCGTCCCGTCAGCGGCGCGCGTTGACGAGACGACGAGGGTAATACGGACATGATCCCTCCGGCGAGCCTGCCGACCGATGGGAAAACCAAGGGTCGGGGCCGGCGTTTACCAACGAGGGAGGCCAAGGCGGGTTCCAAGGGCAAACGCGACTCCTTCGTCATTTGCCTTTGATCCGTTGGGAGAATATCGATTTCTGCTATTGGTAGGAGCCGGTGCACGCCGGGCATGTCGAGCGTCCCGAGCGAACTGCACGCCCCAGACGAACTTCCAGGCTACTTTCGAGGAGTTCGAGAGCAGCCCTGAGCAGCTGAAACCGTCCACGAGGAAGACCAGTCTCTCAACGAGGAGTTACATTTGGCCCACGAGGAGATCGGAACCTCGCCTGAGGAGTTGCAGTCGGTCAACGAGGAGTTGACCTCCATCAACGGCGAGCTGACGCACCGTGTCGAGGAGTTGACGCGCGCCACCCGCGATCTCAGGAATTTCCTGGAGAGCACGCGCATCGCGACCGTCTTTCTCGACAATGATCTTCGCGTGATGAACTTCACACCGGCGATTACCCAGGTGCTGCATCTCGTCGAGACCGACACGGGCCGCCCCATCGGTCACATCAAGGCGCGCATCCCGATCGAGGATCTCTACGACGACATTCGCCGCGTGCTGCGTACGCTTGCGAGCGCCGAGCGCGAGCTGAGCGCGTCGGACAGCGGCACGCGCTACATCGTGCGCATCCTGCCTTATCGCAGCACCGACGATGTCATCGCCGGCGTCGTCATCACTTTCATCGACGTTCCGGCGATCACCCGCGCCGAGGAGCGCCAGCGCCTGCTGCTGGCCGAGCTGCAGCACCGCGTCCGTAATACGCTTGGCGTGGTGCGCTCCATCGCCCGCCGTTCGGCCGAATCCGCCACCACTGTCGAGGAATATGCTTCTCATCTCGACGGACGGCTCAACGCATTTGCCCGCACCCAGGCGCTGGTGACACGCGATCCGGAGGGCGGTGTCGACCTGGAATATCTCGTGGTCGAGGAGCTTCTCGCCTATAATGCCCGCGAGGGCGAGCAGATGCGGGTCTCAGGTCCCAAGGTGCGCTTCCAGCCCAAGGCCGCCGAAACGTTCGCGCTCGCGATCCACGAGCTAGCGACGAACGCGCTGAAATATGGCGCCTTGAGCCAGCCGAGCGGACATGTTGAAATCTCCTGGCGCCTCGATGAAGGCACCCAGCCCGCGGAGCTGGTGTTCAAATGGCGCGAGTGCGGAGGGCCACAGGTCAAGCCGCCGCTTCGAAAGGGTTTTGGCACGGAGCTTCTGGAGCGTACGCTCGCGTTCGAGTTCAAGGGGCAGACCACCCTGGCATTCGACCCCGCGGGGCTGCAATGCACGATCGCCATTCCGCCGAGCAAGCGCACGTTCCACACACCGGCGGTGGCTGATTGATGCCCTTGTCGACCTCCGATCGCAGCCTCGTGGAGCTGGTCATTCGCCGGCTGACCGTGCTGCGGCCGTTGTCGACGGAGGCCCGTGCGTCGCTCGAATATGCGTTGCTCGAAGGTCTCGAGCGCGTCGGGGCGAGTGAAGACCTGATCTCGGAGGGCGATCCCGTCGATAGCGTCCGGGTGGTGCTATCGGGCTGGCTCTGCCGCTACAAGACGCTCGAGGACGGCCGGCGCCAGATCGTCAATTTCATCTTTCCGGGCGAGAGCTGCGACGCGCACGCGTTCTTGCTCCCCGTGATGGACCATTCCATCGCGACAATGACGCCAGTGGTCTACGCCGAGATCAAGCGCGCGCGTTTCGAGAGTCTGACGATGGGCGATCGCTCGCTCGCCGAAGCGTTCTGGTGCGAGACCCTCGTCAACAACGCCATCCAGCGCGAATGGGCCATCAACCTCGGTCGCCGCACGGCCCTGGAGCGGGTGGCGCATCTGTTTTGCGAGATATTCGAGCGGCTTCGGCCCGTCGGGATGGTCGACGGCAATTCCTGCGTCATGCCGGTCACGCAGATGGACCTTGCCGACGCTACCGGGCTGTCGGTGGTGCACCTTAACCGGACCGTGCAGGAGCTGCGTGCGTCGGGCTTGATCGTGCTGCGCGATCGGACCCTGACCATCAACGATCTCGACGCGCTCAAGGCAGCGGCGTTGTTCGCGCCGAACTATCTGCAACTCTATCGACTCACTTGATCAGAGTGGGACGGCTGGTTTGGCCGAGGCTTTCGATGCGCCCGGGATTGACCGGCTCGGGCCCCTGAAACGCGTTGGATTCGGCTCGCTTGCGATACTCCTCCGCCATTTCCAGCAGCGCAGTTCGCGTTTCGGGTGAGGAGCTGAGAGCGGCCTGGCTCTCGCAGGTTTTCTGCAGTCGGCGATAGTTGTCCATCTGCGCCAATCCCAGGCGGTCCTACCACGTTCCTAAATTAGCAGATTTGGCCACCGACTAATTTAACCCATGTTACGCAAGCGAGCTTGTCTTGCAGCAGTCTCTTCCTCCTTCTGACCCCGGCAAGCAACCGTTCCGCTTCTGGAACGTTGTGGGAGGCGTCGCCTATGCGCGATGACCTCAATCGGTGAGAACGCAACGGAGCGCTCCGACCCAGTGATCAGGGAGAACGCCCATGTTGACGCGGCGTCGAGTGAAGCTGACGGATCCGCTGGAGATACGTCTGGCCGTCGAAGCGGAGCGGCTGCGCGCGGAAGCCAGATCGCTTCCGCCCGGAGCGGCTCGCGACGAGATGTTGCGCAAGGCGCGCCAGGCGGAGACCGGGTCCCAGATGAGCGAGTGGCTGCGGTCGCCGGGGTTGCAGCCGCCGGATTGACGCCGGCTTGCCCTGTCCGTGTGAACGGAGCGAAGCGTGCCGCAGGTCAGGCTGCACCGCCGGGAACGGGTTAGATGTCGGCGCGTACCGATGCGCTGGTGTCGTGGGCAGAAACCGGAAAAATGAGCGCCACGTCCATCGTCCCCGTTGTGTCCGGTTGTCACCCGGCGGTGCCTTCGTCAACGCCGCTTCGCGGCTTTGGTTCGCCGGTTGTAGGGTGAGCGATTGACGGGTCGCAGCGAAATCCCTTCGCGCTGCGCCTTGCTGCGAATGGCCGCGACCGGGCGCTGAAGCTTGATGCTCATCACGCCGGTCGGCGTGTTTCCCTTCGCGAGCTGCTTCAGCTTGCTCACATCCGAGGCTGTCCAGGGCTGGCGCGCGCGGCGCTTATACGCGGGATTTGCCTTGCGCGGTCCCTTGCGGCCGATCGGTGAGCCCGGCCGCTTCCATGCTGCTTTTGCCATGACGATCCTCCTTCAAGTCCTTCTTGAACAAGCGAATCAGCAATTCGGTTCCGGCGCAGTCGATTGTCGTGACGAACGGCACGCGAGAGCGAGGGACGATGCCGTGCGGCCGTCCTCGCGCAAAATCGCGCAGCGTTAACTTTTTGAAATGCCGGAACCCGCCGTCGCGGCCGAAGCTGAAAACCATTGCCCGGCCGGGCCGCCCCCAACCGGCAAGCCACTCGAGTGACAAGAGAACCTGGGCCCCGGCGCCCGATCCCAGCCGGGGCCGATTTCCGTCCAACCGAATAGCCGTGAGTCCAATGACCGCCAAACGCAACCGCAACAAGCAGACCCGATCGCTCCAGGAGCGATTGGCCGCATTTGCCGAAAACGCCCGCGAGCGCGCGCGCAGCCTGCCGCCTGGCAGGGAGCGCGAGATGCTGCTGCGGCGCGCCAAGCAGAACGAAGTGACCTCGAACCTGACCGACTGGCTGAGCGCACCGGTCTGCACGAGACGAGGAGAATGACGATGCGCAGCTTCAAGCACTACCGCGCGTTCCAGATCGACCCGGATGGGCATGTGTTCGGATGCATCAATCTCGTCTGCGTCAATGACGAGGAGGCCAAGCGCGAGGCCGCTTCGCTCGTGCTCGGCCACCGCATCGAGCTGTGGCGGCTGGACCAGCGGATCGCGAAATTTGATGCGCCGCAGGACGTGGCGCGCCAGTAGCGGCAAGGAACCGGGTGCTGCCCCCCGGGTTGGTCGGATGATACCGACTTCGCCGGGAGCCTGCATGACGGACGCTGAAATTCGCAAAGGGATGCCGCCCGTCAAGTTGTCGCGCGAGGAGTTCGAACGGCGCTACAAGCGTCAGTTCGTCGATCCCGCCTTTGCCCCGCTGCAGCGCGAGCTCGATGCCGTCGTCGGTGCCGCCTGGGAGGCCTATAGCCATTCGCGCAAGGTGCCGTTGACGCGGAACGCGGGCGCAGGTTTCTCCGATCCCGACTACGACATTGCCGTCGATTGGCTCGATGCGCGGGCGAAAATCCTGTCCGCGCAGCGTCGGCATGACGACGCGCAGGAGACGCCGCGCATTCTCGTCATCAACGGCTCCGCCCGCAGCGAGCACACCTGTCCCGGCGAGATGTCCAAGACCTGGCGTCTGGTCAAGCTGGCTGAACCTGTCTTCGTCGAGATGGGATTTGCCGTGGACATCCTCGATCTGTCCCGTCTGGCTTCAGAATTCGGCAAGACCATTCATCCCTGCAAATCCTGCGTCTCGACCGCGATGCCGCTCTGCCACTGGCCGTGCAGCTGCTATCCGAACTATTCGCTGGGGCAGACCGGCGACTGGATGAACGAGATCTATCCGCTGTGGGTCGCGGCCCACGGCATCCTGATCGTGACCCCGGTGAATTGGTACCACGTGCCTTCCGGGCTCAAGGCGATGATGGACCGCATGGTCTGCGCCGACGGCGGCAATCCCGATCCGACCTCGACGCATGGCAAGAAGGCCGACGCGGCCAAGGCGATGGAGCTGAAGGGCTGGCCCTATCCGCGCCATCTCGCCGGCCGCCATTTCGGCGTGGTCGTTCATGGCGATGCCGTCGGTGCCGAGGGCGTGCGCCGCGCCTTGTCGGACTGGCTGACCGACATGCAGCTGATCTCGGCGGGCCGCTTCGCCGAGCTCGACGGCTATGTCGGCTACATGGAGCCATATGCCGTTTCGCATCGCGAGCTCGATGACGACGGGGAATTCCAGCAGGAGGTGCAGAACGCGGCGCGCGCGCTCGGCAACGCAGTCCGGCTGGCCAGGAGCGGGTGCCTCCAGGAGCCCGGGACCGGGTTGCAGGACCCGAATCCCAAATGACCGGCGCGCGGTTTGATTGCCTGGTCGTCGGCGGCGGCCCCGCCGGGCTGATGGCCGCGATCTATCTGGCGCGCTTCCGCCGCAGCGTCTGCGTCGTGGACACTGGCGCCAGCCGTGCCGCGCTGATCCCCCGCAGCCACAACGTTCCCGGCTTTGTCCACGGGCTATCAGGTTCTGACTTGATCGCGCGCATGTCGGCGCAGTTGGGCGAGCTCGCCGTCGAGCGCGTGGAAGCCGAGATCACCGCCTTGCAGCGGCGCGACAACGGCTTTCAGGCGGTCTGGAACGGCGGCGCGCTTGAGGCCACCACCGTCATCCTCGCCAGCGGCATCGTCGACAGCCATCCGCCGTTCGAGCAATGGCGCGCCGCGGTCGCGGACGGGCTGCTGCGCTATTGTCCCGTCTGCGACGCCTTCGAGGTGATCGGCCGCCGCGTCGGCGTCGTCGGCCCGCTTGGCCGGGCCGCCGGCAAGGCGCTGTTCCTGCGCGGCTATTCGCGCGAGGTGACGCTGCTCGCAACCGGACAGGATGACGAGGAGAGCGCGACAGCGGAGCTGGAAGAGGCCGGCGTCGACATCGTGTTGGCGCCCGACCTGCGCTTGCGGCGGAGGGTGGGGGGCCTCGAGGCCGTCTTCGCCGATGGCCGGACGATGCAGTTCGACACGGTCTACCCGGCGATGGGTGCCGAGGTGCGTTCGCAGCTCGCGGTCTCGCTGGGCGCCCAGCATACCGGGGAGGGCTATCTGAAGGTCGACGACCATCAGCGCACCTCGGTCGACGGCCTTTATGGCATCGGCGACGTCGTCACCGACCTGCATCAGATCTCGGTCGCATTCGGCCACGCCGCGCTTGCCGCCTGCACGATTCACCACAGCCTGCCCCGGCGCCTGGCGTGACCGGGAACGAAGGGCGCGGCTTCGCCTTGGTTGAGCGGGACGCGCGACCTCGACGCGCAAGGACGGCCTGAAGGAAGCGATCATGCTGGAAGAGAAACTGAAGGACGCCATCGTCGGCGAGTTGCAGCGGCAGGCCGCCGACCGGCCGCAATCGCTCAAGGTCCAGGGCGCGGGAGAGATGAAAAGCTCGGAGGAGCTGATCGTCAACGGCAAGATCGACCTTGGCGCCCTCGTCATGGTGATCGCGGGATCAGTCGCCGGCGGGCCTTAGGTTCGACCGGCCGTCATGCGCTTCGCGCCGCGCGTCGCAGCGACTGCGGCGGCTGACCGAAGGCGCGGATGAAGGCTCTGCGCATCCGCTCGGGGTCGCGAAAGCCGGTGGATTGGGCGACGCGCTCGATGGCCTCTCCGGAGGACTGCACCCGCTCGCGCGCCACCTCGACCCGCAAGCGCTCGACCGCCTTGGTCGGCGTGGATCCGGTCTCGGCGGTGAAGGAGCGGACGAAATGCCGTGCGCTCAATCCGGCGCGTTCGGCGAGCGCCTCGACCGTGAGATGCGCATCCAGATTCTCGCGCACCCATGAAAGAAGGCTGCCGAAGCGGCCGTTCGGCGTCTTGAGCTCGAGCAAGCTCGAGAACTGCGATTGTCCGCCGCTGCGGCGATGATAGAGCACCAGCTGCCGCGCGGTCGCTTGCGAGACCTCCTCGCATGGTCCTGCGCGATCATGGCGAGCGCGAGATCAATCCCGGCCGTGATGCCGGCCGACGTCCATACCCGATCGTCGCGGATGAAGATCTGGTCCGGTTCGAGCCTCACCTTCGGATAGCGTCCGATGAAATCGCGGGTGCAGGACCAGTGCGTGGTGGCGCAGCGGCCGTCCAGCAGTCCCGCCTGCGCGAGAAGATAGGCGCCGTTGCAAACGCTGGCGATGCGCACGCCGCGGCTCGCCAGTCGCTGAATGAAAGCGATCGTCGTCTTGCAGCGCGCCGCGGCTTCCACGCCCTCGCCACCGGCCACGAACAGCGTCGTGACCGAGCTTGCCGATCGCAGATTGCGCGCCAGCATCTCGATGCCCGACGAGCTGCGCACGGCGCCCGCCTTCGTTGCGACCGTGATCACGCGCGGCGCATTCGGCGTGTGCCGCCTGGCGATCTCGAACACCGAGATCGGACCGGCCGCGTCCAGCAACTGGAATTCGGGAAAGATCAGGAAGCCGATCATGGGCGTGTCCAAAATTGAGGGAATTAAGCCATTTCGACCACAAGGCCAACATGGCAGGCTGCAACCGTCAAGCGCGTTGTCGAGGTTGGACATGTCGGGCCTGTTGCAGATCGGTCTTCTGGTTTTTCCGCGCGTCACCCAGCTCGATCTCACCGGTCCCGCCCAGGTCTTCTCCAGCCTGCCTGACGTGACGGTGCATCTGATCTGGAAACGCATCGAGCCCGTGCCGAGCGATTCCGTGATCGCGCTGATGCCGACTGTCACCTTCGCCGATTGTCCGCAGCTCGACGTGATCTGCGTCCCCGGCGGCTACGGCACCGACGAGCTGATGCTGGACGAGGACGTTCTCGCCTTTCTGCGAAAGCAGGAGAAGGGGGCGACATACGTGACCTCGGTCTGCACCGGCTCGCTGGTGCTTGGCGCCGCCGGCTTGTTGAAGGGATATCGCGCGGCCACGCACTGGACCGCGAGGGATGCATTGCCGTACTTCGGAGCCGAGCTGTCGCAGGAGAGGGTCTGCATCGACCGCAATCGCATGACGGGCGGCGGCATCACCGCCGGCATCGACTTCGCGCTCACTTTGGTGTCGATGTTGCGCGGCCGCGCCGCTGCGGAGATGATCCAGCTGCGCATGGAGTACAATCCCGCGCCGCCCTTCGCGGCCGGCTCGCCGGACACGGCGCCGGCGGCGATCGTCGCTGCCATGAAGGAGCGGGTTGCGCCTGCGCAGGCGCGGCGGCTGGAGTTCGTCAGGAAGGCCGTCCAGCGGCAGGGATAGCGAGCCAGCTTCGACCGGCCGCGCGCCGCGTGGACCGGCGCATGCGCTGTGAGCGAGGGCACATCGATCGATCATCGCGACATGCCGTCGCGATGCTGAAGCGGAGGGGGCAATGGCGCCTTGTCGTGTTGGAGAATTGCTATCGTCGCGCAGCCGGCTTTGCCGCTTGACCTTCGGCCTCATCCTGGCGCTGGGTCAGGCAGCGCTCGCCGAACGGAGCGCGGCTGCCGATTTCTCCGGTGGCGTGGTCAGGATCGGCATCATCAATGACCAGGCCGGACCGTTGTCGGACCTGGCCGGGCCCGGCTCCGTCGTCGCCGCGCGGATGGCCGTGGACGATTTTCAGCGCGCAACGCCGGGGCTGAAGGCCGAGATCGTCGTCGCCGACCATCAGAACAAGCCGGATATCGGCGCCCAGATCGTCCGCAAATGGTTCGACGTGGATGGCGTCGACATGGTCGCCGACGTCGGAAACTCCGCGGTCGCGCTCGCCATCCAGTCGATCGCACGCGACAAGAACAGGATCGTGATCTATTCGGCGGTCGGCACCACCGATATCGGCGGCAAGCAATGCTCGCGCACCGGCCTGATGTGGCTGCACGACAATTACAATCTAGTCGCCGGATCGGTCCGAAAGCTGGTGTCGCAAGGCTATGACAGCTGGTTCTTCATCGCGTCAGACTACGCGTTCGGACGCAATATGGTCGAGGTGTCCCAGCGCGTGCTGGCGGCGGCAGGGGCCAAGTCGCTCGGCGCGGTCTTTCATCCGCTCGGAAATGCCGATTACGGCTCCTTCCTGCTGCAAGCCCAGGCTTCCAAAGCCAAGGTGGTTGCGTTCGCCAATGCCGGCGAGCAGCTCGTGACCTCGATGAAGCAATGGAACGAGTTCGGAATGAATGCGGGGCCGCAGAAGGCCGTCGCCGAGCTGATGTTCCTGACCGATGTGCACGCCATGGGGGCCGAAACGGCCAAGGGCCTGACGACCGTCACTGCCTGGTATTGGGCGCTCAACGAGGAAACGCGCGCGTTCGCCCAGAGGTTCTACAAGCTTCACAACGCCATGCCGACCGCGCCGCAGGCCGCCGTCTACTCCGCCGTGTCGCAATATCTGAAAGCCGCTTCTGCGGCGGGAACGGACGAGACCAACGCCGTGCTGGAGCAGATGCGCGCGATGCCGGTCGACGATTTCTATGCGCGCGGCGCGCGGCTGCGCGCCGACAACAAGCTGGTGCACGATTTTTATCTCGTCGAGGTCAAGAAGCCGTCGGACGTGAAGACGCCCTGGGACTATTACAACGTCGTCGAGAAGATACCTGCCGAGGACGCCTTTCTGCCCCTCAGCGACAGCGAATGCCCGTTGCTCAAGACGTCACGAAACTAGCATTTGCGTCAAAGAAAGCGGCGGCCGGCCGCTTCAGCCATATTCCTCGCCGATGCCGTATTCCCGGTAGATCTCCAGTGGGTCGAGGTCGGGAAACAGGCGGCATTTGGCCTGGGCGAGGTGCAGGCTCACCGCCGCCGGCTCCTTGCCGTTCGCCAATATCTTGCGGATGTCGTCCATATGCGCGTTCGGCTGGTGCTTCGGTTCGAGCTGCTCCAGCGCGACCAGGGCGGTCGCGAGGGCCTCGGTCAGAACCCAGTCGTCGTGGCCGGTGATTCCCTTCTTCGGCATCGGCAGACCTCAGATGTGGCGGCAGCGTCCAGTCTATCGCGACTTTCGCCAAATCGCCATTGAGCCATAGCGGGTGCGCTGCGTCAGGGCAGGCCCACCGCCATCGTCCGGCTTGCATTATGGCGGCGTGTGGCTAAAAGGCGGCGACTTGCAGTATCCTTGTTGAAACAAAGTTGGCGTAGACGGGCCGTCACAACCCAGCTCCCGGTCTGGGTCCCGATCCCGAATCTCGCAGCACGATCCGGCTGCGCACCCCTCAAGGCTCGAGCCAGCATGGTTTTTCTCAGCTTCGTCTACCGCTTCATCACCAACTTCGCGTTCATGGCGGTGGTCTATTTCAGCCTGAACTTCATGGAGAAATATCCGAACCGGGCGATCCTGGCGATCCTGGTGCTGATCTATGCGGCGATGCGTGCGGTCTCGACGCTGCGCGCGTTCTACTTCTTCCAGAAGATCGAGAAGCTGGAAGCCGAGACGCGGCGGCTTCAGGGCCCGATCAATGACGGCTCCGGGGGAACGAATGCGCGCAAGCAGGTGGTCGCCGACGTGGCCCGGCTGCGCCGCGACGGCGAGCTCAAGTCCTATATGGACCTGTTCTTCCTGGCGCTGATCGTGCTGCTCTGCGTCGCCGCCATCATGCGGCAATAGGTAGGGACTAAGCGCGCTTCTTCAGACTGGCGATGCGGGTCGAGCGCGGCGTGGCGCTCTTGGCCTGCGCGGCAGGCTTGGGTGCGGCCGGTGCCGCATGCGCGGTGTGCCGAACCTGGGACTTGGCCGTCTTGCCCTTTGCCGCCTTGCCCCTGGCCGCATGCGGCGTCTCGGCCGCCATTGCCAGCCGGGTCGCGGCACGCCGCGACAATGTCGTCGACAGCAGCACCTCGACCGAGCCTTCCGGGATCGCAAACAGCGCGCGGCCGGGCACGGGCAGGGCGGACGCGACGTCCATCTGACCCTTGGTCCGGCGCGGCAGCAGCGGCTGATGCTCGGTCCGCGCATTGAGGTCGGCGAGCGAGGGCGCCGGCAGCGTCCTGGTCTGCGTGAACACGAAGCTCGGAACGGAAGGCCAGCGCGCGATCGGCACGGTCTCGGTCGGCGGATGCAGCAGCCATTCCACCGGCGTGGTCGGCGTCGCTGGCCGGTCGGCGGTCGCGGGCACAACATGCACGATGCGATAGCCGCGCGCTTTGAGGTCGCGGATGATTTTTGGCAGCGCCGCCACCGTCCGCGCCTGGATGTCGTGCAGCAACAGGATGCCCTTGCCCTTGGCCTCCAGCCGCTGGATCGCGAGCTGATAGACGCGGTCGGACGACACATGGCGCCAGTCGTCGGCCGGGAAGTCAGCGCTCCACACCTGGATGCCGCGCGAGATCAGATGGTGCTCGACGCCTTCGGCGCGCATCAGGCCGGGAATGCGGAAGAACGGCGCCAGCTTGGACGGATCGGTCATCGCGGCCGAGGTCCACTCGATGCCGCCATTGATCTCGGCCTCGGCCTTCTCGATCGGCATCCGGTCGAAGGTCAGCGGATGGTTCATGCTGTGGGTGCCGACCGTGTGGCCCGCCGCCACCAGCTTGCGCACGCCTTCGGGGTTCGCCTTGGCCTGGCTGCCGATGATGAAGAAGGTCGCCTTGATGCACTCGTCGTCGAGCATCTTGAGGACCTGGTTGGAATATTTCGGCAGCGGACCGTCGTCGAAGGTCAGGACGACCTCATGATCCCTGAGCGGCAGCGTCTCGCGGTACTGCATGGTGCCGATCAGCGGATGCTCGCGCGGATCGACCACCAGGGTGCGGGACGTCCCGAGCGCGTCGGGATGGCCCGGGCAGTCGGCTGCAAGCGCCGCCGGCGATCCGATGGTCGAACATCCAAGGAATCCGCCGAGGCAAAGGACGATCCACGATCGCGTCCGCAAGACAACGCTACTTCCGATCATGAACCCCGTCTGCCCTCATGTGCGATTGCCGCCATAGTAGGTCGGAGACATCAGGAAACGGTTCAGGCCAAAGAACCTTTCCCGTCACAAAGTCCCCATCCATTTGCATGGGGTATCATGAACAGAGTGTTAATAGGGCCCAAATCACCCCATTTTGCGCCGGCGTGACATTCCGGCATCAGCGCGCATCGGCATTCTTCTGCGGGCCTGCCGGCGCGATGTGGACCACCCGATAGCCGTTCTCCCTCAGATACCGCAGGAAGGCCGGCATGATCGCCGCGGTGCGCGCCTTGGGGTCGTGGAAGAGGACGATGCCCTTGCCGCTAGCTGCGAGGCGCTCCGTGACCAGCTTCAATTCCTGCTCCGGCGTCATCTCGTTCCAGTCGCTGGCCCAGAGGTCCGCGCCGAACACGACGATGCCACGGGATTGGAGCAGGTCGAGCTGCGCTTGCGTCCCCTGGAAATAGGGAAAGCGGAAGAACGGCGTCGAAGGCGTCGCCGTCGAGCTGCCGTGCAGCGCCATCTCGACGGCCGCGACGCCGCGGTCGACCTCGCTCTTGGCCTTGTCGAACGGGATCCGCGCCATGAACGGATGCGAGAAAGTGTGGTGGCCGATGGTGTGGCCCTCGCGGGCGATGCGCTTGACCATGTCGGGATGCTGGCTGGCGTGGAGGCCGATCAGGAAGAAGGTCGCGCGCACGCATTCCTGCGCCAGCGCCGCCAGCACCTTCGACGTCGTCGGCGGGTTCGGCCCGTCGTCGAAGGTCAGCACGACCTCGTGATCGGCCAGCGCAAGCGTCTGCGGAAAGCTCTTCAAGCCCACGCGCGGCGTGGTCTTGGCATCGACGCTCAGCACGCGCGAAGTGCCGAGCGCGTCCTTGCGCGGACACTCAGCGGCCACGGCCGAAGCGACGCCGATCAAGGCCGCGAGGGCCGCGCCCGATGACATCGAGGTCCACCTCAGTCGAAGCATCTTTGTCATTGCGCTCGGAGTTGCCTTGTGGGTATTGCCTGACCGTCAGCCCAGACCATTCGTTCCAACCTGTCAAACGGCGAGGCGCGCCATGGATGAACATATGGACGTTGCCCGATCCGCCGCGGACTCGGTACTCGACCACGTGCCGATGCGCAATGAAGACGGCGATATCAGGCACGAATTCGTCGAGGAGGTCGCCCATGCGATCGAGGCCGGCGACAGCGCCTCGCTGCGCGCCTGCGTCGCCGAGCTGCACGAGGCCGATCTCGGCGATCTCATCGGCGCTCTGGAGCCCGACGACCGCGTCCGCCTGGTCGAGCTGACCGGGCGCGATTTCGACTTCTCCGCGCTGAACGAGCTCGACGAGGGCGTGCGCGAGGAGATCCTCGAGGAACTGCCGCCGGAGACCGTCGCGGAAGGTGTTCGCGAACTCGAATCCGACGACGCCGTCGAGCTGCTCGAGACCCTCGACCAGGCCGAGCAGGAGGAGATCCTCGAGAAGCTGCCGCTCAAGGAGCGCGTCGCGCTCGAACGCAGCCTGCTGTATCCCGAGAATTCCGCGGGCCGCCGGATGCAGACCGAGTTCATCGCGGTGCCCCAGGATTTCACCGTCGGGCAGGCGATCGACTACATGCGCGAGACGCCGGATCTGCCCGACCGCTTCTACGAGATCTACGTCGTCGACAAGGACCAGCACTGGCAGGGCGCAGTCCCCCTCGACGTGCTGCTGCGCGCGCGCCGGCCGGTGCCGCTCACCGAGCTCACCGACGAGGACCGCCGCCGCGTCTCCGTCCTGGAGGACCAGGAAGAGGTCGCGCGCATGTTCGGCAAGTATAATCTCGTCGCAGCTCCCGTGCTCGACACCCAGGACCGCCTGGTCGGCGTCATCACGGTCGACGACGTCGTCGACGTCATCGAGGAGGAGGCGGACGAGGACCTCAAGGCGCTCGGCGGCGTCACCAGCGACGAAGAGCTGTCGGATACGTTCCTGACGATTGCGCGCGCGCGGTTCAACTGGCTGCTGGTCAATCTCGCCACCGCCTTCCTGGCGTCCTCGGTGCTCGGCCTGTTCGAGGGCCAGCTGGAGAAGATGGTCGCGCTCGCCGTGCTGGCGCCGATCGTGGCGAGCCAGGGCGGGAACGCCGCGACCCAGACCATGACGGTGGCGGTGCGGGCGCTGGCGACGCGCGAGCTGGGCTCCTCCAATGCCTGGCGCGTGGTGATGCGCGAGGCGCTGGTCGGTCTCGTCAACGGGCTCGCCTTCGCCGTGATCACGGGGATTGCGGCGGTGGCCTGGTTCAAGATCCCCGGCCTCGGCATCGTCATCGGCCTGGCGATGGTGTGCAACCTCATCGCCGGTGCGCTCGGCGGCATCCTGATCCCGATGGCGCTCGAACGCGTCAGGGCCGACCCCGCGGTGGCGTCGGGCACGTTCGTCACCACGGTGACGGATGTGGTCGGGTTCTTCTCGTTCCTCGGCATCGCGACGCTCTGGTTCGGGCTGAGGTAGGTTTCACCCCAACGTCATTCCGGGGCGCGCCTCTTGGCGCGAGCCCGGAATCCATTTTTCCGCATCGCTTGCAGCCTGATGGATTCCGGGCTCGCGCTTCGCGCGCCCCGGAATGACAATCATCTTTAATCCGAACTTAAGCGACCTGCCGCATCATCGCCTCGCTTGGGGGAATGAGCATGCGGTTGCGGCTGAAGGCGGACGGACGGGTCGTTGAGTTGCGGGATGGACAGGAATTTCCGGTCCAGCCGTCTCCGGTCGAGCCCACGGCCAATGCCGCGCCGGCCGACGCCAACCCGCTCGCGGTGCGCGATTTGCGTCGCCGCGCCTGCCTGACCCAGATGGAGTTCGCCGCCAAGCTCGGCGTTCCCGTCGAGACCATCCGCAACTGGGAGCAGGGCAAGCGGGCGCCGCGGGGACCGGCCCGCGCGCTGCTCGCGGTGATCGCGCACGCCCCGGATACGGTGTTCCAGGCGCTCGCCAAAGCCTGACGCCAAAGCCCGACGTCGAGGGCGGCCGGGCCCTGACGCGAACCTCCTGTTAGCATTGCGCCAAATATCCCGCTGAACTGCCGCGGCCTTCCGTTGGCAGCGTCATGGGCCGGGTCCATAATGAGGCCTGATGACGTCAGGGGCTGCCGCAACGGAAGAGGAGTCCTCATGCTGTTCGTCGAGGCCAATGGCGCAAAAATCCCGGCGATCGGACTCGGGACCTGGGAGCTGAGCGGAAGACCTGCCGCGCGCGTGGTCGAGCAGGCGCTGCGGTTCGGCTATCGCCACATCGACACCGCGCAGGTCTACGAGAATGAACGCGAGGTCGGCGACGGCTTGCGCGCCTCGGGCGTGCGCCGGGACGACATCTTCCTCACCACCAAGGTCTGGACCAACCATTTCGCGCCCCACGATCTCGAGCGCTCGGTCAAGGAGAGCCTGGCTCGGTTGCGGCTTCCCTCCGTCGATCTGCTGCTGCTGCACTGGCCCAATTCGCATGTGCCGCTGGCGGAGACGCTCGGCGCGCTGTCGCATGCGAAGACCATGGGCCTGACCCGCCACATCGGCGTCTCCAATTTCACGGTGGCGCTGATCGAGCAGGCGGTCGCGCTGTCGCCTGAGCCGCTGGTCTGCAACCAGGTCGAATACCACCCTTATCTCGATCAGGCGAAGGTGAGGGCGGCCTGCGACCAGCATGGCCTTGCGCTCGTCGCCTACAGCCCGATCGCCAAGGGACGCATCAAGTCCGACCAGAGGCTGGCCGAGATCGGACGCGTCCACCGCAAGACGCCGGCGCAGGTCTGCCTGCGCTGGCTGGTGCAACAGAATGTCGCTGCGATCCCGCGCACCTCGCGCATCGAACGCCTGTCTGAAAACATCGAGATCTTCGATTTCGAGCTGTCGGAGGACGAGATGAGCCGGATCGCCGCACTCGCCAGTCCGAAGGGTCGCCTGACCGACTTCGGCTTCGCCCCGAAATGGGATTGAGAGGGGGCTGGGGTATGCTAGGACCGCGACGGCAACCCAAGATCGGTCGATGGAACTGCGGAAGATCATACGGACGGACATTGCGGCGTCAGCAATCGCGCATCTGACGCTGGTGGCGCTGATCATCGTGATCAGCGAGGTCCATCCGTTTCGCAGCCAGCCGCCGGAGACCGTGACCGTCGACATCGTCACGCCGGAGCAGGTGAAGGAAGAGATCAAGGAGCAGGAGACGAAGGAGGCGGCCAAGGAGAAGCCGCCGGAGCCAACGCCCGATCTGAAACTGCCGAAGCTTGATTTCACCGACCAGTCCGAAGCGGCGGGCAAGCCCGCGGCCAAGCAGCAGGACGCGGCACCGTCGTCGCAGCAGACGCCACCTGAACCGCAGCAGAAGCAGCCGCAGCCGCAACCCTCGCCGGCGCCGAAGCAGCGTGAGGCCAACGTGCAGCCTCAACCTCAACAGCCACAGCCGTCGCAACAGCCGCCGCCCCAATCGCAGCAACAACCGCCGCCCCAGCCACCGATGCAGCCGCCGCCTCAAGCGATGCAGCAGCCGGAGGCCGCGCCGCCGCCGGCCTATCAGGCTCCGCAGCCTGACGTCACCGTCAAGTACGGCGTCATGCTGGGCCTGCCGCCGGAATTGCCGCCGGAGCTGCCGAAAGACACCCCCAAGGACGATGGCGGCGATGCCAAGGATTCGATCGCAGCCAAGCTGCCGCAGGAAGTCATCGCCGCGCTTCGTCGCCATTTGCGCAGCTGTGCGAAATTGCCGGCCGGACTCAGCCCCACCGACGCCGTTCGCATCAAGCTGCGCACGGTGTTTGCGACCGACGGCACGCTGGCGCGCGAGCCGATCCTGATCGAGGCTCCGCCGTCCGCGAAAGGCGTGGCGCTCGTGAAGTCCGCCATGAGCGCGCTCCAGAACTGCCAACCTTACAAGATGCTGCCGGCAAATCTGTACGGGGAATGGAAGATCATGGACCTGCCGTTCAGCCCGCGGGATTTCGGATCGTAGCTCTTGTAGCCCGTTGGCTCCATCGGGGCTACGCGATCGTGCCTGTGTCGCGCTCTGTCAATCCATCCCGCCAAAAATATTCCACTTTACCGAAATTCGGTTTCGGCGTATGTGTCGTCCATCCCGGCTCACCAAGAGGGGCGATCATGTGTCGTCACGCATCGCGAGCCGGGCTTGCGGTGGACGCGGCAGCGTCGGCACGAGAGGCGCGGGCAGGGCGGGTAGTCCCTGTGAGCCCGAGGCTTCGTGCGACGAGCGGCGCTGCTAGGCTTCGTCTCGTCTGTAAGTTTCCGGCTTCGTCGACAGGGCCAGGAAAAACTGCGGCGAAATGGCGGGCCGTGCGTACGGCAAAACCGTGTGGTCCTGGCCGTCGTTGCCACGGTCAAGTCCTTGCGAAGGTGCGAGCGAGCCCAACCGGGCAGACTGCATCATCCAATTCGCGGGGCGAGGGAGGCCAGAAGGAATGGTCGGCTCCCGGGAGATCACGGCATAAGCCGTCCGACCATCGCGCAGGGAAGGCCGAGTGATCGGCACCACCTGTATGCTGCTGTGCGGTTCTTTCTGCGTGTGCTTTTCGCGCAGCGGACCGCGGGTGCGAGCTGGCACCCGGCCTTCCCTGCGCCCTCTTGGCTAATGAGGGTACGAGATGAAGCAAAGCTCGGGCGAAACGCGCCGCGAGAATGCGAAGGCGTGTCTGCGAGCTGAGCTGCGTGCCACAAACTCGATCTCGCAGGGTGGGCAAAGCGGAAGCGTGCCCACGCCTTGTTGCTTATGGAGAGAGATCGTGGGCACGGCGCTATGCGCCTTTGCCCACTCTACGGCACTGCCGCTGGGATGCGCACTGGCGCATTGTAATGACGGTGGAGAGCGCGCGCGCCACTCACCGCTCTCGTGCCCCGGACGCGGCGCAGCACGAAGTGGTGCGCTGCAGAGCCGGGGCCCATCCATCCGCATCGCGCCGTGTTGCCCTGGGTCCCGGCTCTGCGCCGCAACACTCGCGCGTTGCAGCTTGTCCGGGACACGGGAGCGCCTCAATGACCGCGCTTCATCGCCTCATCGCCATCCGCCACCTCCGGCGCCATCGCGGCCCACGCGCTCGATGCGAATTGCCGGCGCCAGGTCACGACCACCACGGCCGCCGTGGTCACGAACAGCAGCCAGGGGCTGACGAACCAGCCGAGATAGCCGAGCGCGAAGAAGAAGGCGCGCTGGCCGCGGTTGAAGTGGCGGCCGGCAGATTCGAACAGGCGCGTGGTGCGGATGACATGGGCCTCCGCCTCCGGCGTGTCGCGCCGCTCGGCCGGGGGCATGCCGCCGAACAGGATCGCGACATAGTTGAACAGGCGATAGGACCAGGCGAATTTGAAGAAGGCGTAGACGCAGATCAGCACGAGGCCGACGCATTTCAACTCCCACATCGCCGGCGACGTGCTGAGGTCGATCGGCAGCTTGCTCAAAATCGTGATCGCGTCGTTGGTGGCGTGCAGCAGCGCCAGCGCGCCGCCGAGCGCGATCAGGCTGGTCGAGGCGAAGAAAGCGGTTCCGTTCTGCAGCGAGGCCATGATCTGCATGTCGACCATGCGCGTCTCGCGGTCGAGCAGCCGGCGCACCCAGACCTCGCGATAGCGGTTCATGCGCGCCGACAGGCTGTCGCGGCCGTAGGCCGAATGCTCCAGCGTCAGGGCATAGACCAGCCATTCGATGATGAAGAAGCCGACCGCGGTGATGTCGACCCAGTGCCTGCTCATGTCTGTCTCATGTCCGTCTCTTGTCCGTCTCTTGTCCGTCTCTTGGCGAGGACCGCAACGATTGCCACGCATGACGGGGCGCAGCAACGATTGATTGGCGGCAGGGGATGGCGTTAAAAGCGGCTCGCCCTAGGACGTCTCGGGAAGGACTGATGACATGGCTGCGCTGAAACTCGCGATCGGTAACAAGAACTACTCGTCATGGTCGATGCGGCCATGGCTCGCGCTTCGCGCCAACGACATCCCGTTCGTGGAGACGCTGATCCCGCTCTACACCGACAATCCCGCGGACAAGGAGCAGATCCTGTCCTTCAGCCGTGCCGGCAAGGTGCCGGTGCTGGTCGACGGCGATGTCACGGTGTGGGATTCGCTCGCCATCATCGAATACGTCGCCGAGCGCTATCCGGAAGTGAAGCTGTGGCCCGACGACGTCGCCGCGCGCGCGCATGCCCGATCGGTGTGCGCCGAGATGCATTCCGGCTTCGTGCCCCTGCGCAACGAATGCGGCATGAACCTGCACCGGCCGGTCCGGCCCTTGGCGCTGTCGGCCGACGCCAAGGCCAACGTCGCGCGCATCGAGGAGATCTGGCGCGAGTGCCGCACGCGCTATGGTGCCAAGGGTCCGTTCCTGTTCGGCCGCTTCGGTGCGGCCGATGCGATGTACGCGCCGGTGGTGCATCGCCTGCGCACCTACGCGATCGACGTCGCGCCGGACACCAAGGCCTACATGGAGACGATGATGGCGCTGCCGGCGTTCCAGGAATGGACCCGCGACGGGCTGGCCGAAACCCTTGTCATCGAGAAGTTCGAGGACGCCTGACCGGTCGGTCCGAGCGAGGCCGCTGGCTGTGTGCCGGCCGGCGGCGCTCACGTTCCGGACATTGACCGGGGCCATATGCCAATCGGGCTGCGACCGGCCCTGCGACATGCCGCCTGAACATGCGGCCCCGGCGGTATCATCGACCTGTCGGTTCCATCCCTATCATTCTGAAAAGATTGCAGGATTTACACGTTTGCCATGGTGGCATGGCGCTGGCCAAAACGGCTGGCCGCGTGCTATACAGCGCTGGGTTTCTGGCCGGCCGTCGCAGTGGGACCATGGGCGAGGCAGGCGTTGTTTGAGTGATGGAGAGGGTGTTGAAGCACAAATTCCCGATTGGAACGCGCGTATTGTTCACGGCCAGCAACGTCGCGCGCCCTGCTGCCAGCGGCTCGTACGAGGTCATCCGCCTGCTGCCGACCGACGGCGACGACTGCCAGTACCGGATCAAAAGCTCGACCGAAGCCTTCGAACGCGTCGCCAAGGAAAGCCAGCTCGCGCTGTCCTGAAAACCGACGCTCCCGCGCATTCGCGCCCCCTGCGGAATTGTGTCCTGCCGCCGTCAAAAGGCCCGCTTCACCTTCCCAAGGTGGGCTGGGGCCAGTTGCCGACTCGCGGTGCTCGCTTGACCATTCGCTCTCTGCTCGCGTGAGGGGACGTCGCGCATGAACTGGGCATGGGCCACTTCGCTCGACCAAATCTGGCGCTCGCCGGCCTTTCCGATGTGGATGACGCTGGCGGCTGCCGGATTCTTCGGATTGATCCTGCTGATCACGCTGCTGCGCGCCGACAGGTCGGTCGCCAACGGCGCGCTGACCGTGATCACGCTGCTGTCCATCGCGATCGCCGGAGCTGCCACCGTGCGCGTCTATGGACCGGCGGGGCAGGACGCTCCGACCGAAGCGCGCGCGCAAGGTGCCGTCATCGCGAGCCTGCCGGCGCTGTCCTGTCTCGACGATCTCGCCGGCGATGCGGTCGCCATTGGCTGCGAGAAGGCGCTGTTCGGCTCGCCGGATGCCGCGGCTGCCGCCGTCTCCTATACCGCGGTCCGAATCGACCGGCTGACCGCGCTCGGTGATGCCGCGACCGCCGAGAAGAGCCTGACGACGGACATGAAGGTGCTGCGCAAGGCGCTGGAGCACGATCGCTACGGCCTCGTGGCGCAGGTGCTGGTCGTGCGCGACGGTTGCACGCAGTTCGACTGCGCCGCGTTCCGCTCGCTGACCGACCAGCAGCGGGTTGCCGCCAACATGGACGCCCATCTCTACGACATGCTGGTCGCGCGCCATGCGCCAACCTGGAACGCGCCTGCAACGGCGTCGGCGATGCCGGCCACGGCCGCGCTTGCCGGGCTGCCGCCCGCGATGCCGACGGGCAAGCCGACCAGCGCTGAGTTCCCTAGCGCCTCGTCGACGCCGCCGGTCAGCATCATGAATCCGGAGCCCACGGCGACGACGCGCCAGGCGGCGCCCGCCGCCGCGAACGCAGCGCCGGCACCGCGCGCGCCCGCCGCGACGTCGGCACAAGCCGCCGCACCACCGGCCGCGAAGAAGCCGCCGGCCCCGAAGGCTGCGCGTGCTCCTGCAGCGCCGGTTCCGCTCGCTCCGCCGCCAACCTCGGCGGCCGCGCCCGCGGCTGCGGATAACGAATAGATCGGCATTCCAAATGCGGTGCCGCCCGGCTAATGCTTGGGCATGCCGCTACATCTGATCAAGCTCGCCGTCGGTTGCGACTCCGTCAAGGAATTGAAGGAGTGGATCGCCGAACGGATGCAGACCGCCAAGAAGAAGGGTCTGCCGCAACATCACATCCACATCACTCGCATGGTCCCCAAGCGCGATGCCGAGATCCTCTCGGGCGGGTCGCTCTACTGGGTGATCAAGGGCGAGATCGCCGCACGGGAAAAGATCATCGGCATCGAGCCGTTCCGCGACAAGGACGGTATCGGTCGCTGCCGGATCGTGATGCAGCCGAAAGTGGTCTCGGTGTCGCCACGGCCGATGCGCCCATTCCAGGGCTGGCGCTATCTCGCCGACGATTCCGTGCCGCCCGATCTCGGCAAGTCCGCCGCCGGCTCGATCGCGGCGATGCCGGAGCCGATGCGGCGCGAATTACGCGATCTCGGGCTGCTCTAAACCGCGATATTGTCGATCAGCCGAGTCGTGCCGAGCTTGGCCGCGACCAGGATCCGCAACGGTCCGTCCTTGCGCGAGGCGAGGGGCGCCAGCGTCTCGGCATGGCGCGCTTCGTAATAGTCGAGCGCAAAGCCGGCCGCCTCGATCGTTGCGGCGCCACGCTTCATGGCCGACGCAACGGCTTCGCCGGCACGGATGCGGCCGGCGCTGTCCTTCATGGCACGGTAGAGGATGGGGGCGGTCCGCCGCTCCTCGGGCGACAGATAGACGTTGCGCGAGGACATCGCGAGCCCGTCGCGCTCGCGCACGGTGCGGGAGCCGACGATCTTGACGCCGAGGTCGAGGTCGCGCGCCATCTGCGACACCACCCGCAACTGCTGAAAATCCTTTTCGCCGAAGATCGCGAAGTCCGGCCGGCACTGCGTGAACAGCTTGCCGACGACGGTGGCGACGCCGCCGAAGAAATGCGGGCGGAAGCGGTCCTCGAGGCCGGCGATCGCCGGTCCCTCCGGCACGATGCGGGTGGCAAAGCCGTCCGGATACATGGCATCGACGCCGGGATGCCAGACGATATCGACATCCTCGGCTGCGAGCTTGGCGATGTCGGCCTTCCAGGTGCGCGGATAGGCGCCGAAATCCTCGGTGGGGGCGAACTGGGTCGGGTTGACGAAGATCGAGACCACGACGCGGCTGGCGCGCCGCTTGGCGAGGCGGACGAGAGACACATGCCCGTCATGGAGGGCCCCCATGGTCGGGACCAGCGCGATCGTGGCCTTTCGCTTGCGGAGATTGTCGACGGCGCGGCGCAAGGTTGGGACCGTGCGGGCGATCAAAGGGCTTGCTGACATCAGGACTCGACAGGGTTGGGAATCGGCGCGGCATGACCTGGCGCCAGGGGCGACTAACCTTAACAAGCGGCGATCGTGGACGCCATGCATCCGGATGCGGCACAGCATCCCGCGCAAGGTCGCGCAGGATGTCGCGACATTGTGGGCTGGATTACAGAAAGAAAGACGGCGCCGCGATTCATGATGAAGCAGGCGCGCTGCGATTTGCATTACCTGTCACGCATTTCACTTGACCGCAGACGCGGCCAACTCGAAGATATTCATCAGGGGTGTTGAGGATCGCCATGCTTGTGCAGGCTAGCCAAGGCCAATCCGGCTCGGCGCATGTGGTCGTGCTCGGTAACGAGAAGGGCGGCTCCGGCAAGTCGACCACCGCCCTGCACATCGCGGTTGCGCTCCTGAAGGCCGGCCAGCGCGTCGCCACCATCGACCTCGACTGCCGTCAGCAGAGCTTCACGCGCTACATCGGCAACCGTGCCGCCTGGGCGCGCCGCACCAAGCTCGACCTCGAACTGCCGGTGCATCGCTGCATCAAGCTCGGCGAGACCATGCAGATCGCCGAGAACGAGAATTCCGAGTTCCAGCAGTTCATGGAGGCGGTCTCGGCGGTCGAGAGCAGCTTCGACTTCATCGTCATCGATACGCCGGGCACCGACAGTTATCTGATGCGGCTGGCGCACTCGATGGCCGACACGCTGGTCACGCCGATCAACGACAGCTTCCTCGATTTCGACGTGCTCGGCACCGTCGATCCCGCCAATTACGCGGTGACGGGCGAGAGCCACTACGCCGAGATGGTGCGCGACGTCAGGCGCAAGCGCCGCCAGCTCGACGGCTCGACCACCGACTGGATCGTCGTGCGCAACCGCCTGTCGATGCTCGGCTCGCGCAACAAGCAACTCGTCGCCGAGGGGCTGAAGGATCTGTCGCTGCGGCTCGGCTTCCGCTACGTCGACGGCTTCGCCGAACGCGTCGTCTATCGCGAATTTTTCCCGCGCGGCCTGACCGCCCTCGACGAGATCGACGAAACCACGCTCGGCATGCGGCCCAATCTCGGCCATCTGACCGCACGAGAGGAGGTGACGAGCCTGCTCCGGCAGCTCAAGCTGCCGCTCGACGAGCGCGGCCGCCGCCGCGCCGCCAACCGGGCCGAGTGGTTCAACCAGGTCGACAAGCCGCTCGAGGTTCACGACATCCTCGGCGCCTGAGCGGCGGTATATCGCTACTTCCGATCGATCTGAGGGGCCGGTTTCCGCGGGAACTGTGGCCGCGCTCCGCCGTTTTCACCTTACGTTGACCGTGAAATTGAACCCAAGCGGGACCGGTTGCGTCGGATGGTGACGTGCACGCTGACGTAGCTTGGCGAGGACGGGATGCCTACAAAACGTGTGCGGCGCACAATGAAAGGGCTGCCGGTTCACAATATTTGGCCTTCCTGTCACGCGCCTGTGACATATATTAGCGAATAGGCGACAAGGGGTCGAAGAGCCCCGGAAGAACACGATTTTCAACAGGGATTCAGGCCGCAAGAGCCTGAGGCTGAGGACGAAAATGAAGCGTGGAATTGCCGTTCTGGTTTCGGTCAGTGCTCTCTGCGGCATCGCCTATTTCACGGCGAGCAAGTGGGCGATCAAGCACGAGACCATTACCTTCTACGACGCCTCGCGCGACAATCGCCCGGTGCCCGTCGACATCGCGGTGCGTCGTGACAAGGAAATGCAGGCCACCGCCGGCATGATCACGCTGCCGGTCGCAGTGATCAATCACGGCAACACCGTCAAGAACACCGAATACGGCTTCCTCGCCAACATCTTCGCTGCGCGCGGCTACATGGTCCTGAGCCCGCAGCACGACTTGCCGACCGATCCTCCGATGGTGACCAAGCCCGGCGAGCTCTATGTCGGCCGGCTGCCGCAGATCCTGCGCGGTGTCGCCAACATCCATCTCGCCGTGCAGGAAATGAGGAAGCTTCAGCCGAACGCCGACTACGACAAGGTCACCATGGTCGGCCATTCCATGGGCGGCGACATCACGATGTATTTCGCCAAACAGTATCCGGATGAAGTCAAAAAGGTCGTCACGCTCGACAATTTGCGCGTGCCCTTCGTCACCGCCGGCAAGTTCAAGATCCTGTCGTTCCGCTCCACCGATCCGCAGTTCAAGGCCGATGCGGGCGTGATCCCGACGGACGAGGAATGCGAGAAGGCGGGTATCCAGGTCGTGAAGACTGAATTCCAGCACAACGACATGCGCGACACCGGTCCGGATGTCGCCAAGAACTCGATCCAGGGCATGCTCGACAAATTCCTGAGCGCCGCCGACAGCGAGATCGCGCCGGTCGACACGCAATCCTCGCCGCCCAATATCCTCGAGCCCGGTCCGGTCGCCTTGATGGGGCCTGCCAAGAGCTGACCTCTTCGCCCTGACGGCGCCCACATCGTCAGTCACGATCTGCAAAGCCCCCGCCAGCCTCTGCCGGCGGGGGCTTTGCACATTGACCGGGCTGCTTGCGCTAACCACATTAGCCGCCCACGCAGGGTCAAGGCATGTCGGGCGAACCCATCAAACCCCGCAGCGGCGATGCCGTCTCGGCGCAAGCAGGCGGTGCGGTGCCGCAGGCCGGAACGTCGACTGCGGAAGACATCGCCGCCTTCGTCGCCAAGGCGCAGGCGATGTCACCGCATGCGCCGGGCGCGAAGGGGCGGCTGATCTTCGCGCTGGACGCGACGATGAGCCGGCAGCCGACCTGGGACATGGCCTGCGCGCTGCAGGCCGACATGTTTCGCGAGACCGCCGCGCTCGGCAGTCTCGACATCCGGCTGGTCTATTATCGCGGCTTCAACGAGTGCCGCGCCACGGGATGGATTTCCGACAGCAACAGGCTTGCGGCGTTGATGACCAAGATCGATTGCCGCGGCGGCGACACCCAGATCGGCAAGGTGCTGACCGAGGCGCGGCGCGAAGCGGTCGCATCGGGCGTGCGTGCCGTCGTCTTCGTCGGCGATGCCATGGAGGAGAAGGTCGACGAGCTCTGCGCCAAGGCCGGCGAGCTCGGCATGCTCAAAGTGCCCGTGTTCCTGTTTCAGGAAGGTCATGACGCCGTCGCCGAGCAGGCCTTTCGCGAGATCGCGCGCCTGACGGGTGGCGCCTGGTGCCGGTTCGATCCGGGTGCGGCGGCGCAGTTGCGCGAGCTGTTGCGGGCGGCTGCGGCCTATGCCGCCGGCGGTCGCGAGGCGCTATTGAAGCTGGCGAAGACCGCGAGCGGCGCGGCCAGGCTGATCGGCCAAATGAAGTAGCGCTCAGGCGTCGCGGCGAGGCGTATGCCATGCATTTTGCCGCGAGGGCGACTATATTCCGGTCATGACCCTGATCGCCGGCGCTGTCGCAATTATCACGCTTTATCTGCTGCTCCAGATGTTTCGCGCTGCCAATCCGGCGGTGCTGGCGAGGGCCATCAGGTTCGGTGGCGGCGTGGTGGCGCTGGCGGTCGCAGCCTTCACGGGCTTGCGGGGCGAGCTGGTGGTGGCGATCCCGCTCGGGATTTTCGGCGCCGGGCTGCTGGGCTGGACACCGCTGGCAAACGCCGGCTTCGGCAATGTCGGCGGGCTGTTCGGCGGCGGTGGTGCTGCGCCCGCGTCAGGGCAGTCTTCACGCGTGCGTTCGCAATTCCTGGATATGCGGCTCGACCACGGCTCTGGCCAGCTCGGCGGGCAGATCGTCGCCGGGCCTCACGCCGGGCGCGATCTCGGCGAGTTCGATCTCGCTAGCCTGCTGGCCATGGTTCCGACATTCGACGCCGAGAGCGTGGCCTTACTTGAAAGCTATCTGGACCGCCGGTTTCCCGCCTGGCGTCAGAACGCGCAGAGCGATGCGGCAGGGGGGCAGCGCCGCACGGCGGCGAGCGGCAAAATGACGGCGGAGGAGGCCTATCAGATCCTTGGCTTGCAGCCGGGGGCGGGGCGTGACGACATCAGTCGGGCCCACAAGACCCTGATGAAGAAACTCCATCCCGACCAAGGGGGGTCGAACTATCTCGCTGCCCGTGTAAACGAGGCCAAGGATACTCTGCTTCGTACGCATAACGGCTAACTCCGGCACTACGCTACAAACGCCCGTACCGCGTGAGCTCCGCTTGCTCTGTTTGCCGTCGCCCTGACACCCGCCATTGTCGGCGTGATTGATCTCTTGAGTAAAGTTTTAACCGTAAATCCTTGACGAGAAGTTGTCGCGGAACTGGCATTGAGATCCGCCAAAAACAAAAATGCCCGCGCAAGGCGCGGGCATTTTGAGCGGAGCGTTGCGAAAGATCAGTTGCGGACGGTGATGCAGGAGATGTCGGCGCGCTTCAGGGTACGGCAGACGGCTTCGGCCTGGTCGCGCTCGAGCCCGGCGAAGCGGGCGCGATAGAGCTTGCGATTGTCCTTGGCGACGACCTCGGTGAACGGATCGGCCTTGCTGAGCAGGCCGCGGGCCGAGCTGCGCGCGGCATCGATGCGCTGCTGGGCTTCGTTCTCGCTCTCGAGCGCGCCGACCTGGACGATCCAGCCGCTGTGGGTGGCGACCGGCTTGGTGGTGGCGCTCATCTGGATCGGCATCGGGTCGGCGGAGGCCAGCTTCGGAGCGGCCGGGGCGGGCGCAGCAGCCGTTGCGGCCGGCAGCACCCCGAGGATGCCGTTGCCGGTGCCGAAGCCCGCCGGCTGCCGCGGCAGCTCGGCGCGGGCGATCTCGGCCTTCGGCGCTTCCGGCTGGCTGACGACCTCGGGCTTGTTGATGAGATCGGCCCGGGCGACGACGGCGGTGGAGGTTTCCGCGACGTCGGAACGGGACGAAATGGCGTTGGTGACCGGCGGTGCGACCTGAGCGGGGGCGGCGGAGGCGACCTTCACGGCGCCGGCCTTGACCTGAACCGTCTTGACCCGGACCGGCTTCATCGGCTCGGACGAGCCGGGGATGATGGAGAGCGGCTGGCTCGAGATCACGCCATTGGTGAGCGGCGCCGGCTCGATCTTGGATTCCGTCGGCCGAACTTCAGGCTTGGCTTCGGATCTGGGCTGGGCCGGCGGCACCGCGGCAGTCGCAGCCGCGAGCGTCGACAGGCGTGCGGCCAGACGCGACGGAGCGGCTTCAGGAGCAGGGGCAGGAGCGGCCTGAACCTGCGGAACGGCGCGGGCCGGGGTAGGCGACGCGTCGGCGACCTCGGTGCTGGCGTCCGCGCCGTTGCGCTCCGTGACCGCGGCGACGGTGTGGGTGGTCGCACCCTTCTCGAGATTCTCCGCGAGCAGGTTGCGCATGATGGCATCGCGCGAACCGCCGCTGCGGCCGCCGAGCACGACACCGATCAGATGACGGTTGCCGCGGCGCATCGAGGTCACGAGATTGAAGCCGGAGGCGCGGGTGTAGCCGGTCTTGATGCCGTCCACGCCCTCGACATTGCCGAGCAGGTGATTGTGGTTGCGGATCGACTGTCCGCGCCAGTTGAAGGTCGCCGTCGCGAAATAGCGATAGTAGCGCGGGAAGCGCTCCTGGATGGCGCGGCCGAGCGTGGCCTGGTCGCGCGCGGTCGTGACCTGCTCGTCGTTGGGAAGGCCGTTGGCGTTGCGGTACACCGTCTTGGACATGCCGAGCGAGCGCGCCTTGCGCGTCATCATCTGGGCGAAGTCGTCCTCGTCGCCGCCGATCGCTTCGGCGATCACCACGGCTGCGTCGTTGGCGGAGCGGGTGACGAGACCCTTGATCGCGTCCTCGACACGGATGGTCTGGCCGGCGCGCAAATTCAGCTTGGTCGGATCCTGATCGGCGGCGTGCTGGGACACCGGCATCTCGGTGTCGAGCTTCATCTTCCCGGACTCGAGACGCTCGAACAGCAGGTAGAGCGTCATGATCTTGGTGAGCGAGGCGGGGTGGCGGATCCCGTCGGGGCTGGTCGCCTGGAGCACTGCGCCGGAATTGCCGTCGACGATGATGGACGCGAATTTCGGGCTGGAGCTCTCGGACACGTCGCGCTGCACCCGGTGGTGCGCGTAATGGCGGCGATGACGCCGCGCCTCGGCGGCATCGGTGGTGAAGATGACCGCGGTGGTGACCGTAAGAAGCCCGAAAACGCCAACCCGCGCCAAGCGCGAGGAAGACAAGTTTTTACGAAGCATGGAACCCCGTCCCCGTTTCTGACTTGATCACCGGCTCGTGAGGCGAAATTGTGCCCAATGGACCCGGGATCATTACCTGCTCAGGCTGTCCCTCCGCTGGTGCTCGCCGCGGGGGACGTTGGACCTGAACCGCTATTCTGGCTAAGGTGATGGTCTCAAACGGCTTTTGACCGTCTGCGGAAGTTGAACACGTCCAGGGAATCAGGGTAGGGGCCCGCGGTTTCCAAATGCTTAAAGAACCCTTGCGGGAAACCCCGGGAATCTTCGCGAAATGAGTCCAATTTTGTGCGTCGCACAAAATTCTTGACTTTTTTGTGCGTTGCACTAATTGTGGGCAGAGTCAGGGAGCCGGGGCTTCCCGACGAGAGCCAGGGAAAAGGATTCCGAAATGTTCAAGGTTGAAGACTTTCAGAACTACGGGAAAGAGCACTTCGAGCAGTACGTCGCCTCCGCGACCTCGGTGCAGCACGGCCTTCAGGCGATCGCCAGCGCCTATGGCGACTATACGAAGAAGTCGTTCGAAGACACCAAGTCCTTCGTCGAGAAGCTTTCCGGCGTGAAGTCGCTGGACAAGGCCATGGAAGCGCAGACCGATTTCGCCCGTTCCTCCTACGAGACCTTCGTTGCGGAATCGCAGAAGATCGCCGGCCTCTACAGCGACCTCGCCAAGCAGGCGTTCAAGCCGGTCGAGACCATCGTGTCGAAGTTCACCCCGGCTGCTCAGTAAATTTTTCAGGACGTCCTGGAATCGAAAAGCCCGGCTGAACCAGCCGGGCTTTTTGTTGGCACGCGGTCGATCCGTCAGCGCGCCACGCGCAGCTTCGACAGCGAGGTGCCGATGTCCTTGAACACCGAAACGGTCTGGCTGGCCGACGTGACGAGATAGAACTTGTCGGAGCTGCTGGCGCAATATTGCAGCACGCTCGAGGTCGGATCGCTGCCGGTGTTCACCTGCACGGTGTAGATCGTGATGTTGTTGGGCTGGGCCTTGGCATTGTCGCACAGCTTCTTCTCCCGCGCGTCGATCTGCGAGGAGTCGCTGTACCAGCGGTTCTGCGTGTTCATGCCGTCGGAGAGCAGGACGATTGCGTCCTTGTAGGTGTAGTTGGTGTCCTTGGCCGGCGCGTTCATGGGATCGCCGGTCGAGAGCGTCATCCAGCCCCAGGCGAGGCCGATGCCCTGGTTGGTGTTGCCGGTCGGGACCAGATTGCCGATCAGCGTCTTGAGCGCCGACCAGTCGTAGCTCAGCGGCATGATCGGTTGGATGTAGGCCGAATTGCTGGAATTGCAGTACGAATACTGCTCCGCCGGGAACAGCGTCGACGAGTTGCTGCTCACCGGAGCAGTATTCTTGGTGTCGTAGTCCTGATCGCGGTCGGTGACGCATCCCGTCCATTTGTTGTGGTTTTTCGGCGTCCACGTCTTGCCCGCGCTGACGCAGCTCGACTGTTGCTTGTACCAATTGTCGCTGCAGCTGCCATTCACCGCTTCCCAGTCGCTCCAGTCGATCCAGGACTTGTCATAGTTGCTGCTGCCGACGTTGACGTCCTTGGAAAACGGAACGACCGAGATGTAGACGTCGCCGTTGGTCTTGGCGAGCGTGCTGAGCTGGTCGACCAGGTTCTTCGCGGCCGTCTGCATGGCCGGCATCTTACCGTCGTCGGCCATCGATCCCGTGACGTCGAGCACCAGGGCCACGCGCATGCGCGTCAGGCCCCAGGCGCTGGTGGAGGTGGTGTCGATGCCGAGTGTCGGGAAGCCGGCGATCTTCATGAAGCTGGTCGTGTAGGCGCCGGTTCCGGTGAGCTGGATCGTCGAGCCGATGCTGGTGCTCGCGGTATAAGTGGCCCCAACGGTGACCGATGGCAGGGTCGTGGTGTTGGTGAACAGGGCATTGAAATAGGTTTGCGCCTTGCTGCTGATCTGGGACGTCGTGATCGTGCCGGACGACAGGTCCCTGGAGAGCATCAGCGCGGTGGAGTCGAGGGCCGACTGCATGGAGGCGCGGGCCTGGGCGGCGCGGCTATAATCGATCGCGGCACCGACGAAGCTCAGCACCGGGACCAGCGCGATGGCGAAGATCACGGCGATATTGCCTTGCTCGGCCGTTGCAAAGCGGGCGCATAGTCGACCAAGGCGGCTGACGAGCGGCGGGCGAGACATGACAATCCCCGAAATCTGTGTTTTGCCCGATTTCGCGCCATGCCATTGAACGGCAGGTAAATTGGACCGTAGAAAACCGGAGCGACCCGCGTGAAACCGCCGCAGCCGGGTTAATAGCCGGGGTTCCTGGTCAACATGTTCTAAACGCGCGGGGGCGAAATTTTTGTCAAATCGGTCCGGATTGTTTAACCTCGCTCCTGATCGCCCGGAACGGGAATCGGGACTGCCGTGGCCGCATCGGCCGGACCTCTGCACGCTTGCGGCGGGCCGGGGGCAGGCCCATATTGCTGGCGAACGATCCGGTTTGGACCGGATTGTCGGGAGCGGCGATCCAACAAGGCGGCGCGCCTGCGCCAGGCTCCGAAGGGCGGGGTCGCGCGGCGACCGCCATTCGCTTCCATGGGGAATTTGAACGCCTGAGCCATGCCGCAATTGACTTCCAGACTCGACCTGTCCGCGCCAGCCGCTGCCTACGCTCCTCGCATGAGCAATGACGAGAACCGTTCGGGCAACCCCTCGGGTCCGAACACTTCGGTCATTACCAAGGTCAAGCCGAAGACCAAACGGCCGAACCTCTACCGCGTGCTGATCCTGAACGACGACTACACGCCGATGGAGTTCGTCGTCCACGTGCTGGAGAAGTTCTTCAACAAGGACATCGAGGCCGCGACCAAGATCATGCTGCACGTCCATCATCATGGTATCGGGGAGTGCGGCGTGTTCACTTACGAGATCGCCGAGACCAAGGTGACACAGGTGATGGATTTCGCCCGCAAGCACCAGCATCCGCTGCAATGCGTGATGGAAAAGAAGTAGTCGCCGGTCCCGTTCCTTAGAGTGGTTCTGCTCGTGTGGTGTGTGATGGCAGCGCATCCTGCTGCATGATCCGGTGAACTTCGGCGCCGGCGTCAACCCTGCCCAAATGGGTAGTCCGCCCAAATCGGAACGGGTTTTGCATCGAAAATACCGCGGGTGTGTCGCTGCCAGAGTCGCGGAACCGGTCTTTCGCCGCGGTCTTGTATAACTATATGTGACAAAGGTTGTTGTTGCCTGACCGGGCGATGACGATCATGATGGTGGGGGCCATAGAGGACGCGAATGCCGACTTTTTCCCAAAGCCTTGAACAATCCCTGCATCGTGCGCTGGCGATCGCAAACGAGCGTCATCACCAATACGCGACGCTCGAGCATCTGTTGCTCTCCCTGATCGACGACTCCGATGCAGCCGCCGTCATGCGCGCCTGTAGTGTCGATCTCGACAAGCTCCGCACGAGCCTGGTTAATTATCTAGAGACCGAGTTCGAGAATCTGGTCACCGACGGCGCGGACGACGCCAAGCCGACAGCCGGCTTCCAGCGGGTGATCCAGCGTGCCGTGATCCACGTGCAATCCTCCGGTCGTGAAGAGGTGACCGGCGCCAACGTGCTGATCGCGATCTTCGCCGAGCGCGAGAGCCATGCCGCGTATTTCCTGCAGGAGCAGGACATGACGCGCTATGACGCGGTCAACTACATCAGCCACGGCATCGCCAAGCGGCCTGGCGTCTCCGAGGCGCGGCCGGTGCGCGGCGTCGACGAGGAGACCGAGACCAAGGGCGCCGAGGACGCCAAGAAGAAGGGCGAGGCGCTCGAGACCTATTGCGTCAACCTCAACAAGAAGGCGCGCGACGGCAAGATCGATCCGGTGATCGGACGCAATTCCGAAATCAACCGTGCGATCCAGGTGCTGTGCCGCCGGCAGAAGAACAACCCGTTGTTCGTCGGCGAAGCCGGCGTCGGCAAGACCGCGATCGCGGAGGGCCTCGCCAAGCGCATCGTCGACAGCGAGGTGCCGGAAGTTCTGGCGGCTGCCACGGTGTTCTCGCTCGACATGGGCACACTGCTCGCGGGCACGCGCTATCGCGGCGACTTCGAAGAGCGCCTGAAGCAAGTGCTGAAGGAACTCGAGGCGCATCCCAACGCCATCCTGTTCATCGACGAGATCCACACCGTGATCGGTGCGGGCGCGACGTCGGGCGGGGCGATGGATGCCTCGAACCTGCTCAAGCCCGCGCTGGCCTCGGGCACCATCCGCTGCATGGGCTCGACCACCTACAAGGAATACCGCCAGCACTTCGAGAAGGACCGCGCGCTGGTGCGGCGCTTCCAGAAGATCGACATCAACGAGCCGACGGTCGAGGACGCCATTGCGATCCTCAAGGGACTGAAGCCGTACTTCGAGGACTACCACCGGCTGAAGTACACCAACGAGGCGATCGAGGCCGCGGTGCAGCTCTCCTCGCGCTACATCCACGACCGCAAGCTGCCGGACAAGGCGATCGACGTGATCGACGAGTCCGGTGCGGCGCAGATGCTGGTCGCCGAGAACAAGCGCAAGAAGACCATCGGCATCAAGGAGATCGAGACCACGATCGCCTCGATGGCGCGGATTCCACCGAAGAGCGTGTCGAAGGACGATGCCGAGGTGCTCAAGCATCTTGAGCAGACGCTGAAGCGCACCGTGTTCGGTCAGGACAAGGCGATCGAGTCGCTTGCGGCATCGATCAAGCTGGCGCGCGCCGGCTTGCGTGAGCCGGAGAAGCCGATCGGTTGCTACCTGTTCTCGGGTCCGACCGGCGTCGGCAAGACCGAGGTTGCAAAGCAGCTCGCGGCAAGCCTCGGCGTCGAGCTGTTGCGCTTCGACATGTCCGAATACATGGAGCGGCACACCGTATCTCGCCTGATCGGTGCGCCTCCCGGCTATGTCGGCTTCGACCAGGGCGGCCTGCTCACCGACGGCGTCGACCAGCATCCGCATTGCGTGGTGCTGCTCGACGAAATCGAGAAGGCGCATCCTGATCTCTACAACGTGCTGCTGCAGATCATGGATCACGGCCGGCTCACCGACCACAACGGCAAGCAGGTCAATTTCCGCAACGTGATCCTGATCATGACCACGAACGCGGGGGCTTCCGATCTCGCCAAGCAGGCGTTCGGCTTCACGCGCTCCAAGCGGGAAGGCGACGACCACGAGGCGATCAACCGGCAATTCGCGCCGGAATTCCGCAACCGTCTCGATGCCATCGTCTCGTTCGGCCATCTCAGCGTCGAGGTGATCGGCACCGTGGTCGAGAAGTTCGTGCTTCAGCTCGAAGCCCAACTCGGCGACCGCGACGTCACCATCGAGCTGTCCGAGCCCGCCAAGGCCTGGCTGGTCCAGCATGGTTACGACGAGCAGATGGGCGCACGTCCCATGGCCCGCGTGATCCAGGAGCACATCAAGAAGCCGCTCGCCGACGAGGTGCTGTTCGGCAAGCTGAAGGGCGGCGGCCACGTCCGCGTCGTCCTGGTCAAGGACGAGGCTGACGAGACCAAGGAGAAGATCGGGTTCGAATTCGTCGAGGGCCCGGTCACGCCGAAGCAGGAGAAGCTGCCGGGGGCCCGCAAGCGGCCGCCGGGCAAGTCCAAGCCGGGCGGTCCCGGCGGCTCGAAGGGGCCGACCTCCAAGGGCCCGCTGGTCAAGGCTTGATCCAGCGCTCATCATGAACAGAAAGAGGCCGGCTGCGAAGCCGGCCTTTTTTGTTTCCGAGGCTGTGTGTGACCCTTACGTCCCGGCTTCGGGCGCGGCCGCTGGCGGACGCGGCTTGCGCGGCGCGGCCGGCCGCGCGCTGCGGGCGGGGGCGGTCGGCTGCATCGTCACGATGACCGGATTGGGCTTGTGATCGGTGGCCGCCCCGGTCGCGGCATCAACGCCCATGCCGATGACGCCGCCGGCGAGGAGATTGCCGGCGAAGCCGGCGGCGCCCGTGCCCGACACTTCCTTGGTGAGTTGCACCGTCTGGGGTTGATAGCCTTCCTTTTCGAAGGTGATCGTGATGTCGGCGCTACGCTTGGCGACGATGGCGCAAGGTGTTGTGCAGGTTGTCGGCACCTCAAGCCCGCTGACCACAGCCTCCACGCCTGACGGTGTCGATGAGATGCTGATGTTTTCGGTCGTGCCGCGCGTCACAGACGCGCAACCGCCCAGCATGACGCTGAGCGCCACAATTCCCAATGAACGCATGAAGTGCCCCTTATTCCCCGCGCCAATCAAGCGCAACCGGAGCGCGAGGGCAATAGGTCATTGGTCCTGATAGTTAAGCCACGCAGGGGTTGTGCACGGGAATAGCAGGCACCGGAAGGTGGGCTCTGTCAGTCGCCCCGCAGGCGCTGATCGTCCTGCACGCGGACGTGTTCGGCGCCGCGCGCGCCAGCCGGAGACAGCCGCAACATGCTCAGCACCGCGCCGCAGAGTGCAAACCCGACGCCTGCGAGCAGTGCCAGCCTGGTCCCCTCAACCGGATACCGTCCGAGCAACAACGCCACCAGCGCAGCGCCAGTGGTCTGGCCGAGCAGACGCGCCGTGCCAAGCATGCCGCTGGCGCCGCCGGCGCGCTCGCGCGGGGCGGCTGCGATCATGGTGCGGTTGTTGGGGGTCTGGAACAGACCGAATCCGGCACCTGCCAGCGCCATGCGCCAGATCACGTCGAACGGTGTGGGGTCCGCGGGCAGGAAGGCGAGCGCGGCGAGGCCGCAGGCGAACAGCGTGAGCCCGATGCCGCCGAGCAGGCCGGCCGGATAACGCTCGACCAGGCGGCCGGCCAGCGGCGCTGCGAACGCCACCGCGATCGGCCATGGCGTGATCAGGAGGCCCATATGCACCGCCGAATAGCCGAAGCGGCTCTGGAGGTAGAAGGGGATCGCGACGAAGGCCAGCATCTGCCCGCAGAACGAGGCGATCGAGGTCGCGATCGACAGCGCGAACACGGGGATGCGCAACAGGTCGACCGGCAGCAGCGGCGAGGTCATGTGGGTTTCGCGCCAGATCAGCAGCGCGCCTGCGACCAGAGCGATGGCGAACTGGATCAGGCAGGTGATGGCGGCCTCGCCATGACCGACGCTGTCGACGGCTGCGATCCCGACGCCGAAGGTGATCGCTGAAAGCCCCGCGCTCTGCCAGTCGAACGAATGGCTGGCGGGCTTTGTGTGCGGCAGGCTGCGCAGGCCCAGCACCAGCGTCACCGCGCCGAGCGGCACGTTGATGGCGAACAGCCACGGCCAGCTTCCGACCGCCAGGATGCCTGCGGCGAGCGTCGGGCCGATGGCGGCCGAGAAGGCGACGACGAGCGCGTTGAGCCCGATGCCGCGGCCGAGCTGGCTGCGCGGGTAAGTGAAGCGCACCAGCGCCGCGTTGACGCTCATGATGCCGGCCGCGCCAAAGCCCTGGATGATGCGCGCGATCGTGAGCAGCGGCAGCGTATGCGCCAGCGCGCAGAAGGCGGATGCCAGCGTGAACAGCACCAGCCCGACCAGATAGACGCGGCGATAGCCGACGATCTCGCCGAGCGAAGCCAGCGGCAGCAGCGAGATCGTGATCGCAAGCTGGTAGCCGTTGACGATCCAGATCGAGAAGGCCGGACTGGCGTCGAGGTCGGCCGCGATCGTCGGCAGCGCGACATTGGCGATGGCGCTGTCGACCACCGCCATGATGATGCCCAGCGCAATGGTCAGCACCGCCTGGTTGCGCTGTGGCTGCGGTAGGCCGTCGGCGTGCTCGATGGGGGCGGACGACATGATGGAGGCGCGCTTGATTCGAGCCGTGTTCCGTCTCCCGATTAGGAAATTGCAGGATGGATCGCAACCCGGCAGGACACGGACGGTTCCTGTGCCGCAGGCGGTCGGCATCGACCGGAACGGCCGCGCACCCTACCAGCGTGCTGTCGATTTCCCGAACACGTAGAGCGCAATGAGGCCGAGCGTCACCACCGTCGAGACGACCAGGACGGCGCGGTCCCGGTCGATCCGCGTCCGCTCGGTGCGGGTGAGATTGAGGACCGTGAACAGAGCCTTCATGGCAAATCGGCGCATCGCGGCCTCGCGGCCGCATTGTGCCACGGCCGGCGCGAGCGGGCTTGATGCAGCTCAACGAGGCCTAGACCGCCGGCGGGTTCCGGTCGGTGAAGGTCGTGCGCTGGTGCCAGTAGGGATAGGGTAGCGTCACCTTGCTCGCCGCGTCGAGTTTTGCGACCTGGTCCTTGGTCAAGGACCAGCCGACCGCGCCGAGATTTTCGCGCAGCTGCGTCTCGTTGCGCGCGCCGATGATCAGCGTCGATACGGTCGGGCGCTGCAGCAGCCAGTTCAGCGCGATCTGCGACACGCTCTTGCCGGTTTCCTTCGCGACCTCGTCGATGGCATCGACGACACGATAGACATGCTCGTCCGGCACCGGCGGGCCGAACTCGGCGGTCTTGGGCAGGCGGCTCACCTCGGGCTTCGGCTGACCTCGGCGAAGCTTGCCCGTGAGGCGTCCCCATCCGAGCGGCGACCAGACCACGGCACCTAACCCCTGGTCGAGGCCGAGCGGCATCAACTCCCATTCGTAATCGCGCCCGATCAGCGAATAATAGGTCTGGTTGGCGACGTAGCGCGGAAAACCGTGCTTGTCGGCAACAGAGAGCGACTTCATCAGGTGCCAGCCGGAAAAATTCGAAACGCCGACATAGCGGATCTTGCCGGCGCGGACGAGCGTATCGAGGGTCGCGAGCACCTCCTCGGGCGGGGTGAAGGCGTCGAAGCCGTGGAGCTGGAACAAGTCGATGTAGTCGGTGCCGAGCCGGCTCAGCGAACCGTCGATGGCTGCGAGCAGATGCTGCCGTGACGAGCCGATGTCGTTCGGGCCGTCGCCGAAGCGAAACGTGGCCTTGGTCGAGACCAGCACCTTGTCGCGGCGGCCCTTGATGGCCTCGCCGAGAACGCGTTCGGACTCGCCGAGCGAATAGACGTCCGCGGTGTCGAACATCGACACGCCGGCCTCGAGGCAGACGTCCAGCAGGCGCCGCGCCTCGGTCGCGTCCGTCGTGCCCCACGCGGCAAGGCGGCCGACGCCGCCGAAGGTGCCGGTGCCAAGGCTCAAGGCGGGCACCATGAGGCCTGACCGGCCCAAGCGTCGGTATTCCATCGAAATGCTCCTCGGCTGCCGCTGATTGATCGTTGCGGCCTCGGCATCGAGGTTAGCGCAAGCGGGTGCCTTGTCCTATCACGCGCTCACATACCGGCCTTGCTCGGACGCCCTAATCGTGCCGAAGCATATCGTCGAACGCGGCGTCAACGATGCGCGGGCCGACAAGCTTCGCCGAAAGTTTCGGCTCGTCCCTTGCCTGGGATGGGGGAGCGCAGCCGAGCTCTCGATTGCGCGTCTGCTGCGGCAGCAGAGTCAAACCCCATCCCACCACGACCAGCACGGCGAGACGGATCGCGATGACGCTCAGCAACAGCTCGCTTCCGCTTATCGTCGTCTGAGTCCTCATGCGTGGCAGCCTGATCCACGCCGCAACGCAAGACAATCTGGAATTGGCGAGCGTTGCCTTCGTCCAGGACGAAGGCTTGCGAAGATGGCTGCTCAGTGCCGCAGCTGGCTCTGCCTGAAATCGCGCGGCGACATGCCAAAATGCTCGCGGAAGACGCGGCCGAAATGCGAGAGGTCGTTGAAACCCCAGGCAAAGGCGATCTCGCTGATGTGGCGATGGACGAGCATGGGCGAGGCGAGGTCGCGACGGCACCGCGCAAGGCGTTCGGCGAGGACGTAACGTTGGAACGAGGTCTCCTCGTCGGCGAGAAGGTCGTTCACGTAGCGCGGCGAAATGCCGAGCGCAGCCGCGGTCTCCGGCAATGAAAGGTCGGGGTCGGCGAGATGGGCGCGGACATGCGCCTTGAGCCGGTAGATCAGCGCAGAGCGGTGGGTCGAGGATGGCAGCGACGTCTTGCCGAGCCGCTCGCTCAGCGCCATCGCGAGCAGATCGACGGCCTGTTCGGACAGAACAGCGGCGTTGCCAGGGGCGAGCCGGTCGGCACTCTGGCAAAGCCGGAAGATGAAATCATAGGCGAGCCGCTCGAGCGGTGCCTCAGTGCCAAACGACATCGCGGTCAGCGTCTCCGTGCCGCCGAGCCGGCGCTGCAACATCTCGCGCGGCACCTTGAAGATGGTCTGCGTGAAGGCGTCGTTGAACTTCAGCTCATAGGGGCGCGTGGTGTCGTAGAGCGCGAACTCGCCGGGATGAACTACAGTCTCGCGGCCGTCCTGCACCACGCCGCCGTCGCCGCGATGGCCGAGCGCGACCAGGACGAAATCCTGATCCGAGCGCGCGATGCGGGAGGGCGTACGGAATACGTGCTGGCGATCGGAGCAGACCTCGGAGCATACGGCCTTGCCGAGCGGGATTTGCGTGACCGAGCCGCGAAAGGCGCTGCCGAGATCGGATTTGCAGTCGAGCCCGACGAAGACGTCGCAGACGATGTCCTGCCAGAGGGCGAGCCGCCGGTAGCCCGGGCTGCCGTCCGTCGTGAACTGGATTGGCATCGGCAGGCCTCCCTTTCACATCCAGCGAAATCGCATGTTGGCGCAGATCCAGCCCGATCCGAGGCAAATCCCGTACCGGGCCGAAATCCCGGCCGGTCGAGTTTTTGTTCCGCCGCGGTCGAGCGGCTGGTTGCCCGCTTTGGCCCAATAGACTGCATCGGAGATGGCTTCCGATCAACCGGCAATGGAGGCGGCAATGGGCATCGAACATCCGAAATACAAGGTGGCGGTGGTGCAGGCGGCGCCGGCTTGGCTCGATCTCGACGCCTCCATCGACAAGTCGATCGCGCTGATCAGGGAGGCCGCGGAGAAGGGCGCCAGGCTGATCGCCTTTCCCGAGGCCTTCATCCCCGGTTACCCCTGGCATATCTGGATGGACTCGCCGGCCTGGGCGATCGGCCGCGGCTTCGTGCAGCGCTATTTCGACAACTCGCTGTCCTATGACAGCCCGCAGGCCGAGCGCTTGCGCGATGCCGTACGCAAGGCCAGGCTCACCGCCGTGATCGGCCTGTCCGAACGCGACGGCGGCAGCCTCTATCTGGCGCAATGGCTGATCGGGCCCGATGGCGAGACCATCGCCAAACGCCGCAAGCTGCGGCCGACCCATGCCGAGCGTACCGTCTACGGCGAGGGCGACGGCAGCGATCTCGCCGTGCATGCGAGGGCCGACATCGGCCGTCTCGGCGCGCTGTGCTGCTGGGAGCATCTCCAGCCGCTGTCCAAATACGCGATGTACGCCCAGAACGAGCAGGTGCATGTCGCGGCCTGGCCGAGCTTCTCGCTTTATGATCCCTTCGCGCCGGCGCTCGGCGCCGAGGTCAACAACGCCGCTTCGCGCGTCTATGCGGTGGAGGGCTCTTGCTTCGTGCTCGCGCCTTGCGCGACGGTCTCGCAAGCGATGATCGACGAACTTTGCGACCGGCCGGACAAGCACGCGCTGCTGCATGCCGGCGGTGGCTTTGCCGCGATCTACGGTCCCGACGGCAGCCAGATCGGCGAGAAGCTGGCGCCGGATCAGGAGGGGTTATTGATCGCCGAGATCGACCTCGGCGC